>DBCO01000029.1 GCA_002293145.1 Akkermansiaceae bacterium UBA956
ATCGGATTAATTTCGGCGCCTATACTAGCGGAAACTGTCCAAGTGAAGTTGGTTGGTGTGAGCACTGGGTTGAGTTCTTCGAGCGTGACGCCATTGATTGTCGCCGCACCTCCGCCGCTGATTTTGTGGGTGTAGGTGATGTCGGTGGATAGACCAGAGCTAGCGTCATCGGTAAGAGCGAAAAGTCCAAATGCTGAAGGCAATGCTGGGCGCGATGTGATATCCGTAGGGTTGCTATTTTTCTCAATCTCGAAACTATCGCGCGCTCCATCCAAGTCAGTATCAACAAGTGTGGGGTTGGTTCCAGTGTTGGTTGCACTGACGAATACTCCGGTGTTCGTTTCCGCACCGTCATTAAGACCATCGCGATCCGTGTCAGCTAGGATCGGGTTGGTTGGTGGCCGCGAACCTGCGCCAGCGATTTCATCGCTATCATCAAGCGTGTCACCATCGGTGTCAGCAAGGATTGGGCTGATAGTTGGGTAGGTGCTTCGGCTGTATTGGAATTCTTGGTAGTCAGTGATGCCATCACCGTCAAAATCGCCTGTTCCTGCACCGGGACCAGTGCCTGTGCCGAGGCCATTGAGATCAGTGAGTTCATCAGCAAAGGTTAATTCCCAGGAGTCTAACAGATCATCGGCATCATCATCTTTGATTAAGGTCAATACCAGTTCTTTTTGCTGAGTGCCGCCGGTGAGATTACCCGTGCCTTGGATGCGAACGAAATACTGCGTGCCGTGTGCATCTTGGGTGAAGTCATAGCTACCAGCGAGGATTTGGTCTCCCGCGATTGTAAATTTTGCATTATCTTCGTCACCCGTGCCACTGACCAAAGTATAGGCGGAACTTTCTGGACCTTTCGCATAGGTTTCACTGCTCATTGTACCGATGGAAGTCCCTTCTTCAATGCCGGAGATGAAGGATGTTCCTGTGAGCGCATAGGAATAAATCGTCGGAATGGTGGTGACCGTGAGATTGTCCACTAAGGTGCCCACTTCAGCGCATTCCACGACAAAATAGAACTCATTGGCATTGCCACCCAATGTGAAGGTATCTGTGGCAACTTCGAGGCCGTCCACGATAACTTTAGCTCGCACGTTTGAACCATCGCCAAAGCTGGAGAAGGCGTAGAGGTATTCGACATGGCGAGTGGTCGTTGTCGCGGGAAAGTTCGCACCCGTCGTGGCGTTTCCGTTTTTGAACCGTTGTGTTCCTCCGTTATTTCGCAGAAGAACCCCATAGTCAGTTCCGCCATCGTTGATTGCCTGACCATCGAAGCTGGCTTCCATGCCGACGGAGACGTTAATCCAGTTGTCGCTCGTATTGTTTGTCGGCACGTAGTCAAACGAGATTCTCATGCCACCTGCTGCGATGATGTCGGCTGCGGCTGCGATGGTGGCTGCACTTGAGCCAGGAACTGCACCACTCCAGTCATATCGTGGCCCGGACGCAGAGCGTTGGAAGCGGATGCGACCGCCGCGGAAAGCGAGTTGGTTCGAGGTAATCCATTGCTGGATGCCTGAAGCGCGGGCTACGCAATCTGGGGCGGTACCGAGCGGACCGCTAAGTCGGCCGGCAATGTCACCATCAGAAATCATCCGCAACTTAGCGCCGATACGACGTATGGCATCGATGTACCCAGCATTGCGCGGACGGTCCAGAACCATTACCACTACATCACGCACATCTTTGCCAAGAATTTTGGCAGTGATCTTAATGACTTCTTCCGTTGGTGCCTCAACAGAAATCGGTAAGCTGGAGTCAGCCATAAAGGCTCTGCGCACGGGTTCAGGGTAGGCTAGTTTTTCCATGTAAAATGCAGGAATGTCTTCGAGCGCATTTTCACCACACGAGGAAGGCATGGCTGCGGCTATGCAGCTCACGGCATTGCCCATGCCCTTGCTGACATTGGTCGTACCATCAACGGGATCAAGCGCGATGTGAAATTGGGGACTGTTTTCCGCCCAAGTGCCAACTTTTTCGCCCTTAAAAATACCAGGTGCTTCGTCTTTAATGCCTTCGCCGATGACTACTTCGCCGCGCATGTCCATAAGATCAAACATGCCACGAATGGCATCGCAAGCGTCAGCATCAGCTGCTTCTTTATCACCACGGCCCATCCAGCGATGAGCCATGAGTGCAGCGCCTTCTGTGGCGCGTAGGAAGTCCATTTCAAATATACGTTCTGGGTCGTTCATAGGTGTGTCGTGTTTTGTTATTGTGATGTCAGGGGAATAAGCGATGGGGAAATCGCATGATTTGTTACGTGTGATCAGCGAAAATATTGCAAAATCGAGGTAAATAAAACAAAGGGAGTAAAACCGATTCTTTTTATAAGTTCAAGTAATGACTACCATTTCGATTTCATTTGTGAACGTTGTATTGCTTTCGAGACGTTGTGCGTGTTGCGATGTTCTGTGGACTTGCATATTTTCACGAAGTGTGTCAATCTGTCGCGCCGATGATTTTTTGCTTTGTTCTTCCAAGCAAAAAAATCGGCTTAGATGCGCATGAAAGCAGGATTTCTCGAAAAATTAGTGGCAAAACTTGACCGTGTGGACCCGGCGGTGGTGCAGTCGATCGTCGACCGATTACTCAAGGAAAAAGGTTTCTTTGTGCAAGTCTTCGAAGCTCTGCGCGAGGGTGTGATTTTGTTGAGCGCCGATGGATTGGTGAATTTCACCAATGCAGCGGCGTGTCGATTTTTCGGATTGGATGCTGAACAAAGCTCGGGCAAGCGCCTCGGAGAGCTCATTCGCGGGATGGACTGGCAGGCGATGATGGAGGAGGATACCGTGGTCAGCCGAGATATGGAGGTTTTTTATCCTGAACGCCGTTACTTGCACTTTTACCTCGCCCCGATTCATGATCGCGAGCTTCGTGCGGGCTATGTGATGATTGTAAATGATGTCACCAGTGAGCGCGCAGAAACGGAAGCGACGATTGAGTCGGAGCGTCTTGGCGCCTTGACGATGTTAGCAGCTGGTGTCGCTCACGAGATCGGAAATCCGCTCAATTCACTAGGCATTCATCTGCAATTGTTGGATCGGAAAATCCGCAAACTGGAGGCAGGAGAACGGCAGCAGTTGGAAGGGCATTTGGCGACAGCACGGCAGGAAATTCAGCGGCTCGATTTGATTTTGAAGCAGTTTTTGCAAGCGATTCGACCCTCGAACTTGCGACGCGCAAAAGTGCAAGTGACCCAGCTTTGTCGCGATACCTTGAAATTGTTAGAACCCGAGTTAGCCGAACGCGGCATTCAGGTGGCGTTGGATTTTTCCGATGATATCCCGATTCTTGATCTTGATGCGGTTCAGATTCAGCAGGTCTTTCACAACGTGCTGCGTAATGCCGCTCAAGCGATTCGCAGCGATGCAGGAGGTTGTATTACTGTCGCGATGGCGCACAATGACTACGAGCTGCAAGTGCAAATTAGCGATAATGGCTCGGGCATTCCCCCTGAGCAAATGGGCGTTTTATTTGAACCGTATCGAACAACAAAAGAAGGCGGCACGGGCCTTGGTTTGTTGATTGTGCGGCGCATCATCCGTGAGCATGGCGGCGAGATGGAAATTGAAAGCCGTGAGGGCAGCGGTACGCGTGTTTCCTTTTATTTGCCGCTCGCTGCGAAAAAAGCGAGATTGCTGCCTGAACCTGAGACCGTGATCGAGATAACACCATGAGCCGACAGCCTGTTTTATTGATAGTAGATGATGAAAAGCCGACGCGCGAGGGCTTGCGACTTGCTTTAGAAGGGGAGTTCGATGTTTTTCTTGCGGCGAATTTGAAGGAAGCGGAATCTGTGCTGCACAATGAGCACGTGGATGTCTTGCTAACCGATTTGCGCCTAGGCAGCGACAATGGCATGGAGGTGTTAGATCGGGCAATGGCCTTATCGAAGCCCCCATTGGCGGTGATGATGACGGCCTACGGCTCGGTCGATACGGCTGTGGAAGCAATGCGTCGTGGAGCTTGGCATTTTGTCACCAAGCCGCTTAATCTTGATGAAGTGGAAATGCTACTTAAGCGAGGATTGCGTTCGCGGGTATTGGAAGAAGAGAATCGCGAACTCAAGCAAGTTGTTGCGGAAAAACGCAGCCTGAAACATTTAATCGGAAAATCCTCGGCGCTTGCGCAGACAATCGATCGCATCGAGCAAGTCTCTCCGACACGCGCTACGGTTCTGATTGAGGGCGAGAGCGGCACGGGTAAGGAAGTAGTGGCACACACGATCCATCAACTATCGGGTCGTCCCGCTTCGAAGTTTGTCATTGTCCACTGCGCGGCACTCTCCCCACAGTTGTTAGAAAGTGAGCTTTTTGGCCATGAAAAGGGTGCTTTCACGGGGGCTGCGCAGCGCAGGCTCGGGCGCTTCGAGCAAGCGGATGGCGGGACGATTTTTCTCGATGAAATTGGTGAGATTGATGCGGCAACGCAGGTAAAATTACTTCGAGTGCTGTCTGAGCGAACGATTGAGAGGGTTGGCTCGAATACGCCGATTAAGGTCGATGTGCGCGTGATCGCTGCAACCAACAAAAACCTCCGATCATTGGTGGAAAAAGGAGATTTTCGTGAGGATTTGTTTTTCCGACTCAATGTGATCAAGATTGATATGCCGCCACTGCGCGATCGAGGTGAGGACGTGATTTTGTTAGCGGCGGCATTTTTGCAGGAATTTGCCAAGGAGAATCAAAAAGCAGTGCAGAACCTGAGTGATCAAGCATTGCGCCTGCTTCGCGACTATCGCTGGCCGGGAAATGTGCGTGAGCTGCGAACAGTTATCGAGCACGGTGTAGTGATGTGCAATGGTCGCGAGATCGGTGTCGAGCATTTGCCTGATTTTTTGCAGAATGCGCCCCGAGTAGAATTGCCGAATTTACTTTTCCCTGCAAAGGAGGTGCAAAAAGGGCTTGCTAGCACCAATGATTTGAATTTGAATGTGCTCGCACAACGTGTTATTCAACAAGCCTTGACGAAAGCCGACGGCAATCGCACAGAGGCCGCCGAATTACTGGGAATCTCGCGACGCACCCTGCAACGTAAACTTAAAGAATACGGTTATCAATAATTTTCTCCCACCTATATGAATCAAAAAGCCAATTCCGCCATCGATGCACCAGCGTTAGTGCGTAAGATGTTGTTCTTCCTGTTGATGGTGACTCTCACTCTCAGCAACGTATTTTTGCTGTTTCGGGGGCTGAACTCGGACATCGGTATGGATCAGGCACAGATTGCGCGGGAAATTTCTCGGGGCAATGGCCAGGCTACGAAGTTCATTAGACCAGCCGCCTACGAGCAGAGCAAGGCAGCACCAGACCCGAGCGTGAGCTTCATGGGTTTTCGCGATACCTTTCACGCACCACTGAATCTTTATGTTAATGCCGTGGTATTTAAGATGATCGATGCGGGAAACAACGCCAAGTGGAAGATCCAGAAAGACCAGCGCATTTATAGTCTGGACCGCTGGATCGCAGGCGTATCGACATTGTTTTTTCTGCTTTCAATTGGCGTAAATTACTTACTCATTTCTCGGATTTTCGATGACAAAATTGCCGGTGTCACGGCCCTGTTGATGCTATGTTGTGAGCTGATGTGGAGTTTCTCGCTGAGTGGGCTGCCGCAAATGTTGATGTTGTTTTTGTTTTCCTCTGCAACGTATTTCGCCTACCTAGCGGTAAAATACACGCAGGAAGGCCGTGTGCCGATGACGCCTGCACTGCTCTCAGGATTTTGTTTGGTGCTGCTTTCCATGACGCACTGGATCGCAATCTGGGTTTTGCTCGGCTACCTGATCTTTGCGGCCGTAGCATTTCGCCCGCGTGGCTTGGTGTCGATTATTGTTTTAGGCTTGGCAGTGGTATGCATACTTGCACCGCTTTATCGCAATTATCAAGCGAGTGGATCGATCATGGGAACGGCCTATATGGTTCTCTACAACGGTCTTGGCGGGGGCGAAGACTCGGCGATGCGCGTGACTGATTTGTCATCGGATGATTCGAGCTTGAATTTGAATGGGCTGATGATGCGCATCGTACGCACTACAATTGTGCAAGGGGCGGACATTCTTCCTTTCCTTGGCTCGATCTTTGCGGCGCCGCTGTTTTTCATCGCGCTGTTGCACCCGTTTAAGCAATCATCGATTGCGCGTTTCCGCTGGTGTATTTTGCTTATGTGGGTCTTTGCTGCTTTAGGAATGTCAATCTGTGGTGTTTCGTCCGAGGGCAATCATCCGAACCAAATTCACATTCTTTTTGCGCCGATTATGACGGCCTATGGATTGGCGTTACTGTCGATTTTGTGGAGTCGTCTCGAAGTTGTGGCAAATGTACCTTTGCTGAAGAATGTGCATCACATCATCATTGTTTTGCTCTCGGCGGCACCGCTGATCTTGGGCTCAATCAATTCCGCGCGCCTTGGACTTTTTCTCGGTGAAAAAGGCTGGCCACACTGGCCTCCGTATCTTCCCGAAACTGTGAATACCTACTATGATCAATTCGACATGGTGAAAAAGGATCAAATCATCGTAACCGATCAGCCGTGGGCCATCGCTTGGTATGCTGACCGCGTTTCTCTATGGCTACCCAAAAAAGTCAAGGGCTTCGAGGATTTGGAAATTGCCGCAAGTAATCTGAAAACACCGATCGTCGGTATGCTGGTTACCCCTTCATCCTATGGCCAGCGTTCACTCAGCGAGATCGCCATTGAGTATGGTGATTTTACCTCGCTGATCATGGACGGCCGCGCTTACTTCGCGACCTTGCCGGCAGGCGTGACTTTGTTTGATAAGGATCCCAAGATGTCGACTATCGCGCAGAAGTATCGCTACCGCGCCAGTCTTGTCGGTTGGGGGGGCATGCTCTACTACAGTAGCGTACCGCTGCAAAATCCGGAGTAACTCACCCAGTATATAAACCTATGAGTCGCAAAAAAGAAGAAGCTGCCGAGCAAGGCTCCGACTTTGAAGCTTCGCTCGCGGAGCTGGAGTCGATAGTCGACGCTCTAGAGAGTGAAGAACTGAGTCTTTCCGAGATGATTGCCCGCTACGAAAAAGGGAGCGCGTTGCTCGTCAACTGTGATCGTTTCCTCAAAAGTGCCCGCAAGCGCTTGGAAATCATCGCAATGCGCGAAGAAAATGAAAACGTACTAGCGCAAGACGGAAAATTGTGCCAACCTCCGCCGCCGGCAAGTCCGGATTACGATCACGATGACGACTCCATCAGCCTCTTCTGAACCACCCGCCCTAGGCCCATTGCTCTCCGGTATTAATTCCCCGGAAGATGTCAAAGCTCTCTCCGATCAGCAATTGCCTTTACTGGCTGATGAAATACGCCACTCGCTGATCACCTCGCTAGCCAAAACAGGCGGTCACCTTGGCCCGAACTTGGGCGTGGTCGAGTTGAGCATCGCTCTGCACCGAGTGTTTGCTACTCCCTCAGACAAGTTCGTATTCGACGTTGCCCACCAAGGCTACGTGCACAAGATGCTAACTGGTCGCGCTGATAAAATTCATACGATCCGCACCTTCAAGGGCCTCAATGGTTTCTTGCTGCGATCAGAGTCCGAGCACGATAGCTACGGTGCTGGTCACGCTGGCACCTGCCTCTCGGCTGCTCTCGGCATGGCTGCTGCTCGCGATATACTCAAGGAAGATTCCCACGTTGTTGCTGTCGCTGGCGATGCTGCATTTACTTGCGGTCCTACCTTAGAAGCACTCAACAACATCGCCGAGACCACGCGCAAGTTCATTGTGGTGCTTAACGATAACGAATGGTCGATCGATAAAAATGTCGGCGCCATCGCGAAGTATTTTAACGCACTGCAAACGCACTCGACCTACGCCACCGTTCGTGCTAAAGCGGCAAATTTTGTTGAGAAAGTTGCAGGCAAAGCAGTGCGCAATCTCGCGCACAAAGTCGAAGAGGGTGCGAAAAACTTGCTATTCCCGAACGTTTTGTTCGAGAAGTTTGGCATGCGCTATTATGGTCCGATCGATGGTCATGACGTTGGCCTGTTGGTGAAAACTTTCGAACATCTGAAAACGCTCAACGAGCCCGTGGTTCTGCACATCATCACCGAAAAAGGTCGTGGCTACAAACCAGCGTTGGCCAACCCTGGAAAATTTCATGGTCTTGGCTCCTACAACATCGAAGACGGCTCGACTTCGGCGGGTGGGCCTCCAACGGCATCGGAAATCTTTGGTCGTACTGTCACTGATCTCGCTAAAGCGGATGAAAAAATTGTCGCCATCACAGCTGCCATGCCTGGAGGCACACGCTTCGATATTTTCAAAAACGAACTGCCCGAGCGCTACTACGATGTCGGCATCGCCGAGGAGCACGCCGCATTGTTTGCCTGCGGTCTTGCGACCCGTGGCATCCGTCCCTTTTTGGCGATCTATTCGACCTTCATGCAGCGCGCCTACGACATGATCATTCATGACATGGCCTTACAAAATCTTCCCGTGCGCCTCTGCATGGATCGCGGCGGCCTATCGGGCGATGACGGACCTACGCACCACGGACTCTTTGATATCGGCTACCTGCGCCATGTGCCAGGCTTGATTTTCATGCAGCCGAAGGATGAAAATGAAATGGTCGACATGCTGCATTTCATGGCGGGCTACGAGGCTGGGCCTACGGTCATTCGTTACCCGCGTGGACCGATTCGCGGCACTCCCATTTCGCCTACGCGCAGCAAACTCGAAATCGGCAAAGCCGAAGTCGTTGCTGATGGCACAGACGTCGCTCTGATCGGCCTGGGCACGATGTTTGAAATGGCCGAGCAAACGAAAGCTCTGTTAGAAGAAAAAGGCTATTCGGTCGCATTGATCAATCCACGTTTCATTAAGCCGCTCGATGCAGCTGTGATTGAAGAATACGGCAGAAAATGCCGCGTCGTCTGCACCTTCGAGGACCACGTCATCAAACACGGTTTTGGTGCTGCGGTGATCGAACTCCTGCACGAAGCCGGCATCCACACGCCCGTAGAACGCATCGCCTGGCCTGATGAATTCGTAGAGCACGGCAAGCCAGAAATCCTGCGCGATCTCCACAAACTCACCGCCGCCGAGGCTGTGACGAAGTGCTTGAAGCATTTGTGATATAAAGCATTTTAGTTTTTATAGGATCTATTCGCCCCATAGGTCCTGTCACTTCGCATCTTCAATAAACACATCCACTTGCTGGCCGACGTAGACGTTGATGTCGGTGGGGGGGGTGAAGGAGAAGATGACTTGGAGCACACGGGTATCGACTCGTTCGGTGCTGGCTCCGGTGAGGCTGGTTTTGGGGACGACGTAGGGCTCGATGTATTCCAGGGTCAGCGGGATGGCATGATCGCGGTCGCCTTTGATGTGGGCGATGGCTTTTTGGTTTTTGTTGATGCGCACGGCGTTTTGCTCGTCGATGTCCACGCGGGCTTGCAATCGATCGGTGCGACCGAGAATCAAGGACGGGCTTTTCGGATCGGTGCCCGCCCATTCGCCGGCGCGGATGTGGAGTTGGAGAATGGTGCCATCGCGTGGCGCTTTGACGGATAGGCGTTCGCGCAGAAGTTCGAGGCTGCTTTTCGCGGCTTGGGCGGTTTTTTTCTGGGCCTCGGCGGCGAGGACTTGGGTGCGTGCGACGTTGACTTCGTCTTTGCGCGATTGCAGATCTTCGGCGGTGATGGCGCGTTTGTCGGCGATTTTGTCGAGTCGATCAAACATCGCTTGCGAGCTGGCGAGCTGGGCTTGGGTTACCTGAACGGCGGCATCGGCCTGATCGATTTGAGCCTCGGCACCAAGGAGTTGGGCGGCAAGATCGCGGTCGTCCAGTTGGAAAAGTAGATCGCCTTTTTTCACTGCTTGGCCGACCTTGATTGGCACGACAGTGACGAGTCCCGGAGCGGGTGTGGCGACGGTGACATTTTCTTCGAAGGCCTCGATGAGGCCATTGGCGGCGATCATTTCCTCATAGGGCCGGGCAGGAGGCGGCTGCGGCGGAGCATCAGGCATGGGAGACTCCGCTGCTTTGATGGTATTGCTGACGACGATTATGCCACAGACTCCTGCGATGGCAAGAATGATGGTGAGGTAGCGGAGGATGGTGAGGAAGATGCTCATGACGATAAAAAGGTTAGCTGTGATGATCGAAGTCGAATTGAGACGTGGGCACGGACTCTAAAATGCGTCCGTCATTCATGGTGGCGATGCGGTCGGAGTAGGGCAGAATACGGTGATCGTGGGTAACAACAATGGCACAACGTCCCGGTTGGCGCATCAGCTCACGAAACAATTCCATGACCATTTTTCCGTTCTCGGCATCGAGCGCAGCGGTGGGTTCGTCGCAAATGATCAGACGCGGATTGTGAACCAGCGCGCGGGCAATGGCGACGCGTTGTTGCTGGCCACCGGAAAGTTGGTTCGAGCGTTTTCTCATGTGCTCGCCCAGCCCGACTTGTTCTAACGATTTCCTGGCAAAGGGCAGCGCCTTGCTCATCGAGTAGCCTTGAATGAGCAGGGGAACGCAGACATTTTCCTCACAGGTGATGGTGGGGATGAGATTGAATTGCTGAAAGATGAAGCCAATTTGCTTGGCTCGGAAGCGGGTGATAGCGGATTTTTTCATCAGGTGCAGGTCTTCGCCAAAGACATTGACCTCGCCGGAATCTGGCGTGAGTGTCCCTGCGAGGATGCTGATGAGTGTAGTCTTGCCGCAGCCGGAAGGCCCGAGAAGCATCAGGATTTCTGATTCATAGGCATCGAGATCGACGCCGTGGAGCACCTGTATGCGCGAGTTACCATCACCAAAACTTTTGGTGATGGCGCGGGAGCGGGCGGCGATGGCAGGTGTGGTATTCATAAAAAGTAGAGCAGATCAACCACGGAAAACGACGGCGGCATCGAGTAAGCTGACACGCAGGATACCGAGAAATGAAGCAAGCAAGCAGATGAATATAATCACACCCAGCACGCCGAGGGGAATGATATCGGGCATAAAAAAGGGTGGCTGAGTGTTCTTGATTGCAGCCATTCCAAATATAGACGCGAAAAGCAGACCGATGCCGTAGCCGATCATACCGACGACGGATACCTGCGTGAGCAGCATCATACAGAGCTTGCCATTGGTCGCCCCCATGGCCTTGAGCGCGCCGTAGTGCTTGAGATTATCGAGTACGAACAGGTAAAACGTCTGACATGAAATCGCGATGCCGACAATCAGTCCGACCAATACCGTAGTACCGAAAGAAATCGGTATACCGGTATTTTTCACAAACCAAAAAATCGTGGCGGTGTTGAAATCGCGCGGTGAAGACTTGAAACCCAAGTTGACATATGCCTTCAGCCCCGTCTCGGCCTCGATGGTAGCGGCTACTTCATCGACGCTTTTGCCCGCTGCGGGGGAGACTAAAATAGCCGACAACATCTTGCGTTGCGGCGGGGAATAACTGAGCGCACGTTCATAGGTCGTCCAGACAAAAGGACCGCCAGTGAACGAACGCATCGCATGGCAAATGCCGACGATGCGCGCCTCTTGGTCGTTGATTTCAAAAGTACTACCCATTTTCAAAGGGACTGCAGGATTTGGCGATAAACGCTGGAGCGCGAGATCGTCAACCACCACGGCGTTCGGCTGGCGCAGGGACTCGATCGAGCCTTCGATCATCCGCGGTGGTGCCCCAGCAAACGTTGTCGAGTCAATCCCTAACAACTGCACTACCGTGAGACTACCGTTCTCGAGTCGCACATTTTGCACGCCAGAATATAACGGCATAGCCCAATCGACACCTGAAACGCTGCGCACACGACCGAGGTCGGTATCGCGCATGGCGATGGTTTGATTCACCTGTCGCACCTCAGTTTCCACCACCCAGATCGGCGCGGGGGCATTTTTCAGAATCGCTGTGGTCCAGCGCATCAGACCGCAAAACACCGAGCTTTGTTGAGTCATCAGAAAGGTGGAAAACATCACGCCAAACACCAGCATTAGGTATTTCGCAGTGTCACCAAAAAGCATTTTAAGCGCCAAACGGAACATGGAGGCGCTGAGCATACAGAGTAATACCAGAAAAGCAAATGTAGAGAGGGGTTTTGAAAAAAAGAAACACGAGGAAGCCCACTTTTGCTTTTTGCTCTTTTTTCAAGTCTTATATCTTACGTCTTATGTCCGAAGGTCTTTCCTCTCTAACATCTCATCACGTAAAAACCACCGAACTGCGGTGGTTGTGTTCTATCTGAGAAGTTTCGCCTCTGAGATCTTGCCAAAAAAATGGCGACTCGTAAGGGAGTTGAACCCTTCTTGCCAGGATGAAAACCTGGAGTCCTAACCGATAGACGAACGAGTCATGAAGCAGTGGTTGGGGGCGCAGAAGTTCGCAGAATTCCCAAAAAAGACAAGAAATTTTTTACAGAAAATGCATTTTTTTTTCAAGGCCTTAATTTTGCAACATCGGAGTGATGATTTCGCTACAATTGCGATAGAAATTTTCTGCATTGATCCACCATGAGGCGAGGAAATTATGCCAAGTCAGTGACCTCGCGGAGATGCATAGCATGCCACAAAGCAACAGCACGTTGGCAATATAGATGATCACTAACGAGAAAAAAGTGTCGTTCTCTTTGAGGTCGGGCTGATCTCGGGGGATCATCCACAAAGTCCAGAAGATGTGGAAGGCCCAGCTCGATCCAATGAGGAAAAAAAGAATCTGATCCGTGTAGGGAGGCAGTGTAGTAAAGATGCCGATCAATCCATAAACTGCCAAGGTTGCCATCGACCACGACGGCACAAAGTACGGCGACAGAGAGATCAGCAGATTGGATTTGTTCGTCGCGATGTAGCCACCTTTCGTGGAAGCTTTAAAATCAAAGACCCAACCAAAGTGGAAAACAACGAACATGGCGTGGGTGTATTCGTGACCTAATACATATAAATAAAGTAGACTCCTGCGGCACAGGCCCGTCATCAGGCAGGTGAGCATGATCACAGCTCCGAGCCCGAAATACCAAAACTCGGGCGTGCGCCAAAATCCGCGCTGCAAGGTTTCGTGCGAAAACTGGCTCCACAAGGTCTGAGTCGTTACCACACAGATGGGAATGAGGATCAGCGCAAAAAGCCAGCGCAGCAGCCGAGTGGGCCAAGTGAGCTCATATTCATCATACTCGCGACCTTCTGCTAGGGCTGCTCGGATGTGCTTGAACTCGCGTAAATTGGCGTGCCGATTGGTTTTATTGAGAGCCTGTCGATTGATCTGTCGCAAGCCAGCCAAAAACGTCGTGTTATCACGCGCTTTGTTACGGGCGCGGATTTTGGACAGTTCCAGTTTCTTGCGGGTGCGAGCCATGTGCTTTGGTGAAAGCTTAATTATCAGGGATTCCGAAAGAAGCAAGTGCATATTTGAAAAGCCTTTTCGTAGCCAGCAAAACGGGCCTTTCACGCGAAAGAAAGACACGGTAAATGACGTATACGATGGCACCTATGTTTTCCCGTGCTACCGCATTTGTCCTCTCTCTGCCGACCTTGATTTGCCCTCTCTACGCTCTCGATCTCTACGTTTCTGCGCAAGGAAAAGTTGGCAACTCGGGTGAGAAATCTGCGCCCTTGGCGGATCTCGCAGCGGCGCGTGATGTGGCTAGAAAAGTTGCGGGAAAGGAAGCGGTGACCGTTCACGTCGCCGATGGCATCTACTACTTGCCGGAGACACTGGCATTTTCTCCCGAGGATTCGGGTTCGGAGAAATTTCCAATCACCTATCAAGCCGTGCATGAGGGTAAGGCGGTGATCAGTGGTGGTGCATGTCTTTCCTTGAAATGGCAGGTCCAGGCCGATGGGCAATATGTTGCTGAAACACCCGCCGGATTGGCGATCGATCAATTGTTCATCGATGGTGTGCGTCAACGCATGGCGCGCTATCCGAACTTTGATGCTACGAAAACCACGGCAGCATACCAAGGCTATGCCGCGGATGCTTTTTCCAAGGAACGTGCGGCACGCTGGAAAGATCCCGTCGGCGGCTTCATTCATGCGATGCATGTGGGGCGCTGGGGCGGCTATCATTATCGTATCACAGGAAAAGATGCGCAAGGCAATGTCACTTATGAAGGTGGCTGGCAAAACAATCGTCAGATGGGTATGCATGCTGAATTTCGCATGGTGGAAAACATCCGCGAAGAGCTCGATGCCGCGGGTGAGTGGTTTCATGATGCCAAAGAAAATGAGCTCTACTATAAGCCGGAAGCGGCTGTGAATCTTGCAGAATCTGTTGTCGAGGTGGTGCGCTTGCCGCATTTGATCGAGTTCCGCGGCTCGGAAAAATCCCCTGTGCGCTTCATCACGCTGAAAGGTTTCACTTATCGTCATACGGCTCGGACTTTTATGGAGTGCAAGGAGCCGCTGTTGCGCTCGGACTGGGCGATTTATCGCGGTGCGGCGATTTTATTGACTGGCACCGAGCATGTCAGCTTGCTCGATAGCGAGTTCGATCAAGTCGGCGGCAATGCGGTGTTTTTCAATTACTATAATCGTAGTGGATTGGTCAAAGGCTGCCACATTCACAATGCGGGAGCCAGCGGTGTTTGTTTCGTTGGCGACTCAAAAGCGGTGCGCAATCCGTTATTTGAATATGCCCAATCACAGGATCTCACCAAGATTGATCGCACACCAGGGCCGATTGGGCAAAATTTCCCTGCGGATTGCGTCGTCGACGATTGCTTGATTCATGGCATCGGACGCATCGAACGCCAACCAGCAGCGGTGCAAATCTCGATGGCGCAGAGCATAACCGTGAGCGATGTTTCGATTTACGATTGTGCGCGTGCCGGCATTAACATCAGCGAGGGCACTTGGGGAGGGCACTTGATCGAAGGCTGTGATGTGTTTGATACTGTGCTCGAAACACACGACCATGGCTCGTTCAATTCGTGGGGCCGTGATCGTTTTTGGACTAGCAATCATCGCGGCGTGAGCATGCCGGAGGTACAGAAAGATCCGAAGTTGCCGTATCTCGATTGCGTGAAAACGACGATCATTCGCAACAGTCGTTGGCGCTGTGATCACGGCTGGGACATTGACCTCGATGATGGTTCCTCCAACTACGAAATTTACAACAATCTGCTCTTGCAAGGTGGTCTGAAATTTCGCGAAGGCTACGGTCGCAATGCCTACAACAACATCATCATCAACAACGGCTTTCACCCGCATGTGTGGTTCGATGATAGTGCGAGCAAGTTGACGCAAAATATTCTCATGAAAGCACACGCGCCCATCGGTCAGCCCGAGCAGTGGGGCAGGGAAGTGGACCGGAATTTTTTCACCAATGCTCAAGATCTGCCAAGTCATCGTGCAGCTGGTGCTGATCAAAACTCGCTTGCTGGCGATGCCGAATTTATCGATCCCGCGCAGGGCGATTTCCGCGTCAAAGATTCCTCAGCCGCGCTGAAAATCGGCTTCAAAAATTTCCCGATGGATCAATTCGGCGTCAAAAAACCAAGCTTGAAATCGATTGCAAAAACCCCCGTAATTCCCGCATTGTTAGCCGATGATCAACCAGTGGCCGATGCCGTCGAATCACCGCGCTATTGGCTCGGCGCCCGATTGCATAGCCTTGAAGGCGAAGAGTTTTCAGCCTTTGGCACCCGCAAAGAAGATGGTGGTGTGCATCTCGTTCAGGTGCCTGATTCCAGTGCTGCAAAGCGTGCTGGATTGCAAAAAGATGATCTCATCCAAGAGCTCAATGGTCACATAATCCGCCATGTCACTGACTTACTCGCTGCTCTAACAAAAATCGCCAATGCGCCTTTGCAAATGAAGCTCATCCGCTTCCAGAAACCGCTTGCTCTCGCGGTGAAAAATGCGCCTTATACGGTTATCGAGTCCGCGCCTGAGGGCACTTTTACTCGCATCAAATTGGCACCCGCTTCCGCACTTGCCGTGACGAGCAGTCGACAAACCAACAATGATCCACTCAGCACTCTGGTCGATGGCAAAGTCGCAGCGAATTATGGTCCGGTCTTTGGCAACGGCGTGATGCACGGGATGTATAAGATCGACATTGGTTCGGTGAAATCTGTGAAATCGATCCGCACTTGGTCACATCATCTTAGTGAAGTGCGCGGTCATCAGCTCTTCAATCTCTACGGCAGCAGCACCGCCAGCGATCCTGGATGGAATGTGCAGGATGATAAAACATTCACCGCCCTCGCATCGATCGATACCCTGAGCGCCACGGTCGATGGCTACGTCGCGACCTCACTCGAAGCCCGCTCAGATGACTCCCTAGGCAAATTCCGCTGGATCATCTGGTCCCTCAGCCCCATCTCACCCGCCCAAGAAAACACTGCTCAGCAAGAACTGCAAGTCATCGTGGAGTGAATCAAGTATAAGTGGGAGCGCGGACTTCAGTCCCCATCACAGCAATGAATATTCGTTCAGCAGCTCCAATACGCAAAACCACAAAAAAGACCAAGAGCCATCACCCGAGAATATAAAATTATCACACTGCCCGCATACAGCCCTGAACTCAATCCAGTGGAAAAACTCTGGGACATCGTCAAGGATGGGATATGCAATCGAGATTGGAAAAAGCTCGATGAGCTTGAAGAAAAGATTGCCGAGCGGATCAAGCCATATGGGGAAGATGCAAAACGTGTAACTCGATTGATTGGAAATGGCTAGCTAGTCTCTGAACCACAGTCTATAGGTAAAATCGAGTTGCGACAATACAACGTGATAAACGGTCTAACCAACCATACTGAATTCATGTTGCAAAATCTACAATCTTGTTTCTCGTGACCACTGATCCGCAGGACTCGCCTTACCCAAAAGCTTCGGTGAGCACATCAGCGAATGCGTTGCAGATATGCTGGAATACGTTCGGCTGGGTCAATCGGTGATAAACACCTCACGTGGCTTGGCTCCTTCGCCGGGGCCGATGAGGCCGCGGGCTTCGAGGATGTCCATCATGCGCGCGGCGCGGGTGTAGCCGAGGCGGAGGCGCCGTTGCAGCAGCGAGGTGCTGGCCTTTTGTTCTTGGCGCACGACTTCGATGCATTTGATCACGAGCTCCTCATCGACGTCGGAGTCCTCGCCGTTTTCATCATCGCCGAAGTTTCCGGACTCAATGGCTTTGTGAATGTCGCTCTCGAAATTTGGTTTGCCGAAGGCGGAGCAGTGTGCGACGAGGCGTTCGACCTCGGCATCGGAGACGAAGGCGCCCTGCGAGCGTTCGAGTTTTGCCGAGCCTGGTGGGAGGTAGAGCATGTCGCCTTTGCCAACAAGTTTATCGGCACCTTTGGTATCGAGGATGACGCGGGAATCAAGCTGCGAGGAGACCTGGAAGGCGATGCGACAGGGGATGTTGGCCTTGATAATGCCGGTGACGACATCGGCGCGTGGCGTCTGTGTGGCGATGATGAGGTGGATGCCGGCGGCGCGGGCTTTTTGGGCGATGCGGGCGATGCAGCCCTCGACATCGGCGGGCGCGGTCTGCATGAGGTCGGCAAGCTCGTCGATGAGGACCACGATGTAGGGGAAACGATCGGGGATTTTGTCGTCATCGGGGATGATGTCATCTTCGTCTTCCTCGGCGCCGAGTTCACCGGATTCGAGCGCTGCGGCGATGGACTCAATGGCTTCGAGATCCACTTCAGGTTCGGGCTCTGGTTCCGGCAAGGGCAGATCGCCCATGACGGTTTTTTCGGGACGTGGGCGGCTGTTGTAGCCATCGAAATTTCTGACGCCCACTTTGGCAAAAATGCGATAGCGTTTTTCCATCTCGTTGACGACCCATTTGAGTGCGGCAACGGTTTTTTTCGGGTCAGTGACGACGGGGACGACGAGGTGGGGGAGTTTGTTGTAAATTTGCATTTCCACCACCTTCGGGTCGACCATGATGAAGCGCAGTTCATCGGGTCCGAATTTGAAAAGGATCGAGGCGATGATCGAGTTGATGCAGACGGATTTTCCGGATCCCGTGGCACCAGCGACGAGAAGGTGAGGCATGGCGGCGAGGTCGCCAATGACGGTTTTGCCATAAACATCCTTGCCGAGAGCGAGAGGGATTTTCTTTTTGGGTGAGCGGAATTCGGGGTCTTGCAGCAACTCGCGCAGCGGCACGGCGACCTTGTTGGTGTTGGCAATCTCAATGCCGACAGTGTCCTTGCCGGGGATCGGCGCGAGGATGTTGATGCGCTCGGCGCGGGTGGCGCGGGCGAGGTCGGCCTCGAGCTGGGAAATGCGTGAGACGCGCAGGCCGCTGGATGGATAAATCTCGTAGCGGGTAATCGTCGGGCCGCGGGTGATGTCGCCGGGGGTGACATCGATGCCGAAAGATTTGAGTGTATCGATGATGTTTCGTTGGATCAACAGCAGCTCGTCCTTATCGGCCTCGGGAGCATCAGGCGTATCGTCGATATCGAGCAAGTCGAAGCCTGGAAGCTCGTAGTTTTCAAATCCGGTGGTTGAGAGCGTGAGATCGCTTTTCGGCTTGCGCTCGAAGGGTTTATCTCCTGGCTTGGGAGCCTCGGGGCGGCGCGCTGAGGCATCGATGATCTTCGGTGGCGGCGTGGTACTGAGAGGCAGGAATTGTTGATCTTCCTCGGGCGTTGGATGGAACAGCGGCTTGGCGCGGCCGGATTCGTCTTCTTCCTCGGCAGACGAACCACTGGCCAATTGGCGCGATTTTTTGCGGCGTTCTTTTTCTGCCTCGCGCTCGAGTTGGCGCAGATATTCGCGCTCTTCCGCGGCGCGTTGTTGTTCCCTAGCTTCGCGTTTGGCGCGTAGTTTGCGGCGGGCGAGGATGTAGCAAGCGCGGACAAATTGAATGGGCGGAAGGCCAGTGATGAGGATGAGGGCGATGAGATAAAGCGTGCAAAGTAGGATCATGCTACCCGTTTTACCGAGTAACAATTGGAAGACGTAGAAGCCGATGCCTTTGCCTAGCAGTCCACCTGGGCCGACGATGATGTAATGTTCTTTCCAGTGCTGAAAAAATGAGCCTGACACTTGAAGAATGCAGGCGGCGCTGAGAATCAGGATACCGAAGCCAGTCATTGTTCGCAGCCAGAGGCGGGCGTTGAAAAACAACTTAGCGATGCCAAACCAGATGAGAGCAACGGGAATCAAGTAGCCGGCAGCACCGAGCAAGATGATCTGGAATGCGCCGAGAAGAGCTCCCACAGGGCCGATGAGGTTTTGTTGTTGGTTTTTTTCATTTGCTGAAATTTTTAGCATCTCAGCCACTGGTTTGTCATAGGGACTGTAAGAAACTAGAGAGAGCAAGGCAACAACTCCGACGATCAGTAGGATGATGCCGATGATTTCACTATTGCGTTTATCGGGGATGGGGGTCTCTCCGCGCTTGAAGTTTTCGTTTTTCGCCATGATTGGAATGATCAGGTGTGAGCATGAACTCCTTTAGGTGCTCCCGCAAGCCTGATTTTCAGGAAAGTTTAATAATTTGGGTAAAAAAAATCGGCTGCAGTCTTGGAGAATGCAGCCGATGGGAGAGCAATGAGGCGATTTTACGGATTTGTCACGGAAATGCGAGTAAAGCTGCGCGCACCTTCCGCAGGGAGGGTGACGGTGACTTTGTCGAGTCCGGTGGCATAGAAATTCGACGTGATAACGATGCTTGCACCATTTGCGCCATCGACTGCTGTATTCCAGGTATCGAGGTTATTGCTAAACTCGAGAACGGGATTGAGGTAGGCAGAAGTGCTTAGGCGCGGGTATTCGATGGTGACGGTACGAGAAGCTCCGCTGCCGGTGATGACGGGCACGGGTAGACTGATGTCATTGGCGAGAGAAGGGTCGCCACCGAGCACGAACTCCAGTCCATTGCCGATACCATCTCCATCATAGTCATAGTCAAATGCGGCGGTTGAGCTTGAGAGCCCGTAAGTGCCAACCCACTCGGTGTATGCTGCTACTTTGGTGTAGACCAGCTCGAGGTTGTTGCCCGCGACGCGGACAGCCCATGTGCCATTACCGGGGAAATTGACGGGATTGACCGTGAAATCAGCTGCGTTAAATCCTGTAATGCCGCTGGTGCTTGTGGCGATGGTGAAAACGCGATCTGCTTCGGTAAAATTGCTCAGGCTGGGGGCCGTGACAAGGATGGTGTGAGAACCCCCGCCGAAGGATATCGATCCCGTGATGCTGAGATCAGAGTAGCCAGTTCCTGCGGGGCCATCCCAATCGAGCAATTCCGTGCCAAGTCCGCCGCCGGTGCTGACTGTTAGATTTTCACCAAGGCTGCCATTTCCTGCGAGAACAGCTGTATCCATGACATAGACTTGCGAGTCACTTAGTGAACCATCGACGATCAATAGTCCATTGGTGACATCGGTAAAGCCTGTGTGAGTCGAATTCCCGGTGAGAATCAGAGTGCCAATACCGACTTTATTCAGTCCGATGATGGCATCCGCGGCACCATTGACAAATTCACCATCGAAGGTGTATTGGTTGCCGTTCACGGAGCTTTGTCCAATGGTGAGCATGCTGGATGTTTCTGGCACGGTATTGGTGATGGTTCCTGATCCTGCGATGCCACGAAAACCCTCGTTCAGACCTCCAAGGTCAAAAATGCCGTTCACAGTGACGTTGGTTTCGATGTAGATCTGGTCGCCACCCGTACCGGCTATTTTTACTGTGCCGCCGCTATTGATGGTAAGTCCCGTGGTGTTGCTAGCACCGATCGCGTGGACGTTGGTGCTACTAGCTTTTGCGAGGACTAGTGTGCCAGAATTGACTGTGGCAAATCCACCACCGTTGTCGCCTGTGCCGCTGAGGATTTGTGTTCCCGAACCATTCATCACCAGCGAACCACTGCTGTTCGGGCTGTATGAGCCGCCGAATTCGTAATTGCCCGATCCGGTGATCGTGAGGTTGCCGGCACCATAGACGGTGCCATTGGTAAGTACAGAAGAATCCGACACTTGCACCGAGCTTAGTCCCATGACGCTGTCATTTTTACCGTTCATGTTCAGGTTGCTACCGCCTCCGCCAATACGCAGTAAAGTCGCATCGGGAAGCACATCGTTGGCACCTAAGTTGATGGTGCCTAGAATGATTTTTGTCTCACCCGTGTAATTGTTGCCGGTGTTGTTGAGTGTCAATGTGCCGGAATCTTCTTTGCGCAAATTGCCGCCGCCGGTGATGATGCCTTCTACGGTGGTCGTAGTACCTCCCCATACGTAAAAGGTGCCCTCCTTGCCGTTGTTCAGCGTGACGGTGCGGGTGGCTGGGTGAGTGACGGATTGACCGTTGGTGACTTGCAACGAGGCGCTACCACCGCCGTTGTTCATGGTGTCGACAATCGCCCCGTCAAAGATGATGTCGTTTTCGACGTTGCCGAGTGAGCTATCAGCAAGTGTAGCAGGTTGAATACGCAGGCGTCCGTTGGCAATGGTCCAGTTGCCGGTGAACGTATTGTTTGCATTGCGAACATCCCACTGGGCGGCACCTCCGGTGGCTGTGGCGTGTGCATATGTAATATTGCCTGAGCCGATGATGGTCCCATCCCAAGTAGCGTTGCCGTAGCCACCAAAAGTATCGGCTACGAGATTGTTATTGGTGACGGTGAGATTCGCTCCTGTACCGAGATCCATGACGACATTGGTGTCTGCTGATGAGCCTGTGGTAAGAGCACCTGTTGTGTCGGTTTTGCCGTTGACGTTAAAACGTGTGCCGCCCCAGAAAACACTGTAGGTGCCATCTGGCAGAGCGTTGTCAGCATCGAGGCGTAGGATGTTTGATCCACGCATGTGAGTGATGCCCGTGTAAGTGTTGCCTGCTGTCAGCGCGAGCGTTCCAGTAAACATGTTGACGTTGCCGACATGAGCCGAATTGCCCAAAGTAAGGTTTCCGCGAGTGTTATCGATGTTGCCGGTGAAAGTATTCAAGCCATTGAGAACTAAATTGCCGCCATCAGTGTGGCGCACATTTCCTGTTCCCGAGATGGCCCCTTCAATCGTGCAAGTCGCCGAACCATAGAGGCGGAAAATTTTATCACCACCGCCGGAGAGGACGATATCCCGCGTGGAGGGAAGAGCTCTATTGCCCGTAGCGACAATGCCTCCACCTTGGATGACGATGTCATTGGTGAGATCGCCAAAAGCTCCGTTGTCGGAAAAACTGACCACGCCAGATGTGATGGTGACATTACCGGTAAAATTGTTTGCCGAATTTCCGAGAGTGACATTCCCGCCAATGCCGCCGCCACCATCCGAGGTGTCGCCATTGGCCGCAATGGTCAGATTG
This sequence comes from Akkermansiaceae bacterium UBA956, assembly GCA_002293145.1. Lineage (GTDB taxonomy): Bacteria > Verrucomicrobiota > Verrucomicrobiia > Verrucomicrobiales > Akkermansiaceae > UBA956. The sequence goes on from DBCO01000029.1 coordinate 22,236, forward strand.
CCCGCGCCGTTGAGGAGAGAGTTGATGGTGTAATTGTTACCATTGCCGCGACCTGCTGCAGAGATCGTAGTGTTGGCTGCAAGTGCGATGGTGCCGCCATTGATGTTCTTGGAGCCGTCTTCTTCAAATGTGATCCCCCCCGCTTGCACGAGTCCGGAGACATTGACCGTCCACGATCCAGTGCCATCCGTTCCTGAGGAAAACACTGCGATGTCGCCATCGGTGAACGTCGTCGTTGCGACATCGCCCGTTGCTGCGGAACTCCAGTTTGAGGTGATGCCGGAATCCCATGTGCCGCCGGCATTTCCTGAGCCTGCGACGACGGCATTGACATCCCAATGCAGGGTGGCACCTTGCAATGTGTGAGAAAAAGACAGACAGAGTGCAAGTGCACCAACAGTTTTTAGAGGTAGTTTGGTTTTCATTGTGTGACGGGATTGTTCAATTTTATTTAAAAAAATCACGAAGTCGATAAAAAAAGGGTGCACCCTATTTTTCTAAAGAATCGTTTCTTCTGTTTCATCATTCTTTTTTTGGACATTTCTGGCATTATCGCTTACATTGCAGCCATGCCCGATAAGAAAAAAATTGCCGACCTGCATTTCATGGATGCGCGCTGCAAATTGATTGACCTCGCTGCGTTTTTTGATCGCATGGACCGCCACGAAGGTGCCGCTGATTATCGTGATCAGGCGCTGCGCGCGGCCTTGCCGATTTTGTTGGAAAACCGAGGGGATCGGGCCAAGGCGGTGTTGGATTTCTTGTCAGATGAATCGACTGAATTGCTCGAATCTGCCCCATTTCAAGGTGCATTTGGTGCTCCGATGCCGAAAAAAGGAGGTGCAGCATGAGATACATCGAACCACACGCGCACATGGTCAGTCGCACCACCGACGACTACCAAAAACTCGCCATTGCTGGTTGTGAAGTATTGTGCGAGCCCGCTTTCTGGGCTGGCTTTGATCGCGCCTCCGCCCAAGGATTTCACGATTATTTCCGCCAACTCACCGAATACGAGCCCAAGCGTGCGGAGAAATTCGGCATCAAGCATTTTTGCTGGCTGTGTATCAACCCGAAGGAAGCCGATGATCCGGTTTTCGCCCGCGAGGTGATGAGCCTCATTCCCGATTTTTTGGAGAAAAAAACCGTGCTCGGGATTGGTGAAATTGGCCTCAACAAAAACACCCGCAACGAGCTCACGATTTTCGAAGAACACGTGCAGATCGCACTCATGCATGACTTGCCGATTTTGATTCACACGCCGCATTTGGAAGATAAGAAAAAAGGCACCAAATTGATCCTCGATGCTTTGGGAAATTTCTCGGCACTGAACCGCGAAAAAGTCATCATCGATCACGTCGAAGAACACACGGCGGCGATGGTGTTAGAGCAAGGTTACTGGGCGGGTATGACCTTATATCCGGAATCGAAATGCACGCCGAATCGTGCGATCGATATGTTAGAAACGCTTGGCTCCGATCGCTTGTGGCTGAACTCTGCCTGCGACTGGGGCATATCCGATCCACTAGCGGTGCCGAAGTGTGCGATCGAAATGAAGAAGCGTGAGCACAGCGCGGCATTCATCGAAAAGGTCGTTTACGAAAATCCCGCGCGCTTTTTGGCGCAGGCGAAAAATTTCTCGTTATGAGGAGTCTGCGTAAGATCTGTGAAACGCCACTCATGGACTTTGCCTATTGCTGAGATGGCCAGACTTTTTTATGTAACGATTTTGGCATTCGCATCGGCAAGCGCAGATTTGGTTGCTGTGGTGCCGAGCTTGGCCGAAATCATGCGTCCTTTTTCTGGCAAAACGGAGAAAGGTGTGGCTTGTGATTCGCTCGAAGGCAAGGTGATGTGCGGCTACCAAGGATGGTTCACCACGGGCAGCGATGGCTCTCCGTTGCCCTGGACTCATTGGACGCGCGATGGCAAGATTCCTAACGAAAAAAATTGCAGTGTGGAAATGTGGCCTGATCTCAGCGAATATGCTGTTGATGAAAGATTCGCAACGGATCTTGTGCACGCCGATGGCCGAAAAGCTGAGGTATTTAGCTCGTTGCATGCAAAAACAGTTGATCGACACTTTTCGTGGATGAAACAATACGGCATCGACGGGGCCTTCGTGCAGCGTTTTGCCGCAGACTTGCGAGATCCGTGGGTGATGTTCACGCGCACGACTGTGCTCGCTCATTGTCGGGCTGCTGCTCATGCACACGGTCGCGCATACGTAGTGATGTATGATTTGTCAGGCTTGAAGCAAGGCGAAACAGCGATCGTGCGCGAGGATTGGACGCGATTACGCAAAGAGATGTCGATCGCGGCAGACTCGCAATACTTGAGGCATCGCGGCAAACCACTCGTTGCCATTTGGGGCGTGGGGTTTTCGGATGATAGAGCCTATACCTTGAAAGAGTGTGAAACCTTGATCGATTTTTTTCGCGAAGATGGCTGTTCGGTCATGTTGGGTGTGCCGACATGGTGGCGTCAATTGCGTGGCGATGCGGTCGAAGATCCGCACTTGTTAGAAATTGTGCAAAAGGCCGATATACTGAGTCCGTGGACAGTGGGGCGTTACGAGGATCAAGCTGGTGTGTCGAATCACAGTCGTGAGCACTTGGTTGGAGATGTGGCTTGGTGTCAGCAGAAAGAAATCGATTACTTGCCCGTAGTGTTTCCTGGATTCAGTTGGCGCAACATGAATCGCGATGCGCCCTTCAATGTCATTCCTCGGCGCGGTGGCGCATTTCTCTGGGAGCAATGTGTAGCTGCGAAAAAACATGGTGCGTCGATGCTTTACGTCGCGATGTTTGACGAAGTGGATGAAGGCACGGCAATCTTCAAATGCACTAGCGATACGCCCGACACAGGTGATCTGAAATTTTTGCGCGAGCCTGCATTGCCTAGCGATCATTATCTCAAAGTTACAGGTGCCGCCGGAAAGCTGTTGCGTGGTGAGATTTCGCCAGAGTCCACAATCGATGCCGTAGTGGAAGGCGCGAAGTGAAAGAGATGTTCTCGCTCATCGCTGGCTGACTTTTCTCTTATTGCCTAGTTCTGTATTGCCATCTGATCAACCTGCTTTAAGGCGATCATCAAACCTGCTTAAGAGTTTTAAAATAGAGTTTGAGCAAACGGTGAAGTGAATATCAAGAGTGGCAAAATCGCTTCACTCGCGCCCTTCTTCTTTGACACGAATTTGACCGCGCAAGAACCAGAGTCCCAGCGGCGCAATGAGCACCATGAGGCCGATGATCGTCCACATCATTTCTGGATTGCGCTCACCTTCCGCGGGGCAATAGCGCTCTAACAAACCACCGAAGGCCGCTCCGGTGATCAGTTTTCCTAACAGCAGAGGAATGTAGGAGAGCGAAGAGTAAGATGCCTCTTGCCCTTCAGGAGCAATCGCTGCCGCATACTCATACACACGTGGCGAGTAGAATGCCTCGCCGATGGAAAAGAGCACCTGCCACAAAACAATCATCACGTAGTAGGGATGCACCGCACCCTTTAGTTCCATGTAGCCGTTGCCAATTGCTTTGCCCAGCCATCCGTCCGCAGCACCTTGGAAATACTCGGGCGGCAGGGCGATGAAAAGGAACGATGCCGCCGTGATGAACCCGCCTAGGATCACCATGGAGTAGGCGGAAAACTTTTGTGTCATCAGCCCGATTGCTGGGGCGAGAATGAGAATCAAGATGCCATTGACTGCGTTAAAACGTCCCGTATTCACTCCCTTGCCAAGCTCTTGTTCGGTGAATGTTGGCAATACGTAGTCCATCACATTGAAAACGATTTTCAGCAATCCGATCAGAGCGAGAAACAACAGTAATCGATAAAATCCTTTGGTAGAAAAGAGCGTGGACAGCAAATGCACGACATCGTGAAATGCCTTGCTGACAGTGTGGCGAATGCCGGCAAAATAACTCAGTCCGACTAAGCCCAAGTCCTCGACTACCACAGCTCTGCGCATCATCAACACAAGTGGCAACATCAACAACTCCAGAGCCATGCTGGTGAAAAGCAATGCCTGGTATTGGCTCAGCTTGAGCCCGAGCAAAGTCACGCCCGCTCCCTCCATGCCAACCACACTTTTCGTTACGGCATCACTGGCAAAATAGCCTATCATGAAACCGAAATTCATGAGCGCATAAAACAACGAGAACGCCACGGTGCGTTGGCTCGGTGCAGTGAATTTGCGCAGCGATGCCACCAATACAGGAGTACAGAGTGCCTCACCGATGGCCAGGGGAATCATCGCGAAAAGAAAAATCAACCACGGGATATCCATGGTGATCATAAACAAGCGCGAGATCACACACAATGTAACGCCAATGATGAGCGTCTTGCGCAGGCCAAGGACATCCGTAATCGATCCTGAGAGAATGGTGGCTACAGTCATGAAAACCGACCATGCGGCGATGATGGATAGCGCGGCTTGTTTATCGAATCCGAGATCATTAGCTAGCCAACCTGCTAATGTGAAATTGAGAATTTTGTATGCAGTGACGCTGACCAATTTCAGACCGTAGGTGACCCAGACTTCGCGCGGGGCGGTACCAAGACGCAGCAAAGCAAAAATGCCTAGTCCGCAAAATGAGGCTCCAACGACGATGCCAGGAACTACGCCCAGATTGAGTTTGATTGAGGAGCCCCATGCAATGCCAATACTGATGACGATCAATAAAATTACCTTGGCAGAAAACGCGAGGTTATCGTTTGCTTTGACGCTCAGTTCCATACTGAGGCGAGCTTTTCATAGGGAAGGGGGATTTTCAAGCAGAAGTCGCAGTGATTCACGGCATTGATTCAGTTTTTTCTGTCGGCCTCCTCCGCAGGGCAAACGGTATCAGTACCACCAAGGTCAAGGCGGCGGAAAGCACGGCAGCTCGGGGCAAATTTCGGTCGCTGAAATTGCGCTGAGCAATTTTGTTGCCGATCATTTCACTGGCAGCACCACCGACAAGATCAGGGATGATGTAGGAACCGAGCATCGGAATGAATACCACAATCCATGCTGTGATTAATCCTCGCCGGATGCCTGGGATAAAGACCTGAGTCACCGAGCGAAAAGCCGTCGCACCGAGATCGCGTGCCGCATCGAGTAGCGTGAAGTCGAATTTTTCCGCTGCCGCGTAAATCGGCAAAATCGCAAATGGCAAAAAGGTATAAATACTAACCAAAATCACTGCGCTTGGTTGATAGAGCAGCATGTCGTTGGCTTCCAAAAGATGCAATTTTCGCAGCAAATTGGCGAGCGCTCCCTCGGAGTGAAGAATTTGTTTCCACGCAAAAACGCGAATCAGGAAGTTGGTCCAGAAGGGGACGACGATCAGTAAAAGTAGTCGATTTTTTGTCGGCGGCGTAGCGCGCGCCATCGTCCACGCGACGGGGATCGCTATGCCTAAGCATGCAACCGTTGTTACCAATGAGATCCAAAGGGTGCGCCAGATGATCGCTGGGAAATGCGGATCTCGCAAGGCGCGAAGAGCATCGAGCGACCAACCATCGCCGATCCCACCACTGCTCGTCGCCGGCTTGATGGCAATCACGAATACCAGCAAGGTGGGTAATAGTACTAAGCCTAACAACCACAGAAAACTGGGCAATGTCGCACGGAGCTCGGGCTTATTCATGATGCTTCTTGAGTTGTCAATTCGTCATCGGGTAGCGTCAGTAGATTTTCATCTTCTTCGCGGTATTGCTCGAGAAGATAGCCATCTTTGGCATGCCAGTGAATCCACACTTGGTCTCCCCAAGTGGGCGATGTTTCATCTAACATAAAATCACGATGCTGCTGCTCGGCGCAAAGTTTGTAGCTGCCACAGCGCACCCAGTAACGCGTATGCGAGCCATAGTAAATGACGTCTTCCACCGTGCCGGCCCGTGTGTTCTGGTTTTCGCATGGTATTGGTTCGCTGCGGCTGACGCCAATTTTTTCGGGTCGGAGCGATACGTGAATGCGATCGTTGGCTTGCAGTGGTTTGTCGTTTTCTACAAAGATCACACCCATGCCTTCAATTTCAGCGGAAGAGAATTGATCGTGATTTCCCGCAAGGACTCTTCCTTCCAGAAAGTTCGTGTCGCCAATGAAGGCTGCCACAAAGGAGTTGCGCGGTGTTTCATAAATCTCAGCTGGTTTGCCAATTTGCTCCACCCGCCCATGATTCATTACAGCAATTTGATCGGAGATCGATATCGCCTCGCCCTGATCGTGCGTGACATACAGGAAAGTAATGCCCACTTCATCGTGAATCGCATCCAGTTCCACGAGCAAGCGCTGGCGCAGTTTGAGATCAAGAGCGGCGAGCGGTTCATCCAACAATAGCACCAAGGGGTTGTTGATCAGCGCGCGAGCGATGGCGACGCGTTGTTTTTGGCCGCCGGAAATTTCCGAGATTTTTTTGTCGGCATGAGTGCTGAGATCAATCAGGTCGAGCATACGATCCACTTCGCGATCGATGACGGGTCGCGGCATCTTGGCAATTTTCAGGCCGAAGGCGATATTTTCTTTAATACTGAGGTGAGGAAAAAGTGCGTAGTTTTGGAAAACGGTATTCACTTTGCGGCGCTCTGGCGGCAGATCGGTGATGTCGATGCCATCAAGATAAATGCGTCCGCTATCGGGTTTTTCAAACCCTGCTGCCATGCGCAGGAGTGTTGTTTTACCGCAGCCTGATGGCCCGAGCAAGGAGAAGACCTCGCTCTTACCAATTTCTAACGAAATCTGATCGACGGCTGTAAAAGAGCCGAAGCGTTTGGTGACATTTTCAAAACGCAAAAAAGACATAGTCGCAGCCACAAACTATGCAGCAATGCCAAGGATGACAAGAGCATAGCAATTGGGACAAGGGATTTTCAATCCCTTCGTTTCATAACCCTAGCACTCTTCAATCGAAGATTTTTCCTCTATCGTGGCTTCGCAATCGTCTCCCCAGCAATCATCGTGCCGCGCACCATTGCTAAGAGCGTAAAGTCATTATAGGTAGAAATGTCTTCCAGCCAGTTGCTGAGGGTCATTGCTAATTTGTCGATCGGGTGCTGGAAGTGGGTGGGAATCGGAGAAAACCAATCGACCGAGTGATCGTGGCTGAGGCAAATCAGCGAAATATCTTGTGGTACAGAAAGTCCTTTTTGCTGAACGTAGCAAAGGGTGGTGATGTATTCACGCCAGTCGAGGCAGATGATTGCTGTTGGGGGCCGCACGGCAAAGGCGCGATTGAGGCAGTTGCGGAAGCTCTCAACGCCGCCGTCATCGGACGCGGGCGCATTGAGTTCTGAAATGAAATCGTGCCCTGCTTCGACAAGCTTGCGACTGATCGTGGACTTAAGGTTCGCAGCAAAGGATGGCGAGCGTTCGCAAAGGGGTAATGTGATGTCCTTGTGACCGAGCGAAATCAAAGAGCTCATGGCGTCCTCGAGCATGATACTGGAAGACACACCAACCATCGGTACGGAGAAATCGCCCAGTGCTCCGCCGCAGAAAAACGTCGGCACTTTGACGTCGCGTGCCCAAGCTGCCATTGCAGGAGTGCCTAACACCGCAACCACGGCTTGTGGTTTTTCGAGTTGAACGAGTTCGTCCCAATGCTTTTGGCGACGTTTGCCTGAAGCATAATCATCGAGATGAAAACGAATGCTCCAGCCCTTCGGCGCGAGCAATTCCCACAGTTGGAGCAAGATTTGTGAGGTGCCACGAGCCGGTTCGGTACGGCCACTCTTCGGTGCTAGCAACAGCAATGTACGGAGCACGGCCTCTTTGCCTTTGGATTTCAAGATGACATCGCGGTGAATCACAAAACGACAACGCACACCTTCGTTGCTGATCCAGCCATCGGCTCGCACGCGGTCCACGGCCTTGACCATGGTTGCGGGGCTGACGCCGAATGAGGTTGCTAGGGTGCGGATACCAGGTACATACTTTTCCCAACTACCCGTGCGTAGATTGCGACGCAACGCTATTTCTGCCTGCAAAACGCGACTATCCTTCTCCACTGGTCCAGCAAGGTGGGGCGATAGATTTTCCATAGGATTCGATTTTTTTTTGCGTTTGCGTTTCAGTTCCATTCGAGCGCAATAGTACAGAAGCCGCGATGTAATACAACAAAGTTATCGATTCATGACATAGTTTTTTCAAGCAGTGCTGTCGATAGGTGCAGAAAATTTTACTGCATGGCGCAGATTGCAGTCATTTCTGCAGCAATCCGAGGTTGACGTAAGCCAACTTCAGTGAAATATTCTCGCCGCTATGGCAATTGATACTTTTGCAAACCGCTTTATCTGTGATTTGGTAGCCTATGAGCCCGGAAAACCAATCGATGAAACCGCTCGTGAGCTCGGTTTGCAGCCAGAGGATATCATCAAGCTGGCTTCCAATGAAAATCCGCTCGGCCCATCGCCGAAGGCCAAGGAAGCCATGCGTTTGGCGCTCGAAGAAGCCCACATTTACCCCGATGGCGGCGGTTATCGCTTGCGCACGGCGATTGCCGAAAAATTCGACCTCGGCCGGGAAAATGTGATCCTCGGCAATGGCTCGAACGAGATCATTGAGCTGCTCTGCCACACCTTTCTCAATCGCGATGCCGAACTCATCGCTGCCAAGCACGCCTTCGTGGTTTACAAATTGATGGCCACCCTTTTCGGGGCCAAGTATATCGAAGTCGCTGATCCAGGATTCATTCATGATCTCGAAGGCATGGCCGATGCAATCACGGAAAACACCCGATTGGTCTTTATTGCCAATCCGAATAATCCCACCGGGACCATGGTCGGACAAGAAGCGCTTGATCGTTTCATGGATCGCCTGCCGTCGCATGTGATCGCTGTTTTTGACGAAGCCTACTATGAATTCCTCGACGACGCGCCCGATACTTTGAAGTATGTGCGGGAGGGTCGCAACGTCTGCATTCTGCGCACTTGCTCGAAAATCCACGGTCTTGCCGCATTGCGCGTGGGCTATGGTCTCGCTCCGAAGTCGGTTGCCGATATTTTGCAAAAAGCGCGCCAGCCTTTCAACGTCAATGCCATCGCACAAGCGGGGGCTTTAGCCGCCTTGACCGATGACTCGCACATGGATCAAACCAAAGCTGTCAATGCCGAGGGCCTTGCTTTTTATCATCAGGCATTTGCAGATCGCGGTTTGGAATTTGTTCCCAGTGTCGCCAATTTCATTCTTGTCAAAGTCGGTGACGGCGATGGCTTGTTCAAAAAAATGCTACAACGCGGAATCATCTTACGCGCCATGAGTAGCTACAAACTGCCCGAGTGGGTTCGCATTTCCGTTGGCACCATGGCGCAAAATCGCCGCTGCATCGAGGTCATGGACGAAGTGCTGCGTGGCTGATTCTGCGCCTTTCTCCGCACTCGGAAAGGTTTGTTTTTCCTCTTCGGAAAGCTTTGCTGGGCCTGCGACGTTTTGCCACATTGGCAGCGTAAGCTGTTATGGTAAAATCGGCTCCTCATGACCCGTAAATCACATCTATTGACTCTCGCATGTTTGATCAACTCCCTTCATGCTGAGGATCATTCGCAAAACCTTGTGCCTATGGTAGTGCATGGAAAAAAGAACCTGCTACGCTTACGGTACTAAGTGCCGCGGCAAGCCGTGACGAACTTGCAAAAACCCCCGGTGGCACGGAAGTCGTTGAGGCTGAGAGATACCTCACCGGCCGATCTTCCACACTTGCTGATACATTTTCCCTTTCTCCTGGAGTCGTAGCACAACCGCGCTTTGGCTCCGATGAAGCCAGACTCTCCATCCGTGGCTCTGGCTTGCAACGAACCTTTCATGGTCGTGGTGTCCGCGTCTTACAAGATGGCATCGTCATCAATTTAGCCGATGGCGGATTTGTTATGCAATCGCTTGAACCGACAGCGGCGGAATACATCAACGTCCGGCGCGGCGGCAATGCACTTGCTTATGGGGCATCCACCTTGGGCGGGGCGATTGATTGCATTTCCTACACCGGCGAATCTGCACCTGGCATACCAGCAAGAGCGGAAATCGGCTCATGGGATTATCAACGGTTCAAATTGGCAGGCGGCTTTGGTGAAGGATCGCGCGATCTATTTTCATCCTTTACCTATCAAGCGCAAGATGGCTTTCGCGATCATGCGGAACAAGAAAATTTTGGTTTGTTTCATAACTTCGGCTGGCAAATCAGCGAGAATCTCGAGACGCGTTTTTATCTATCTGCCATCCAAAGTAACTCGGCATTGCCGGGGAACCTGACCCGTGCGCAGGTACATGATGACCCTCGCCAAGCAAATTCCAGTAACATTCTACGCGATCAACGTCGCGATTGGTGCGTGAATCCTTTCGCTGCATATATCAATGATTTCCGCACCTTGAAGGTCTGCACGATCTTGTGTGCTATGAGCAGTTCCCTATGGGCGGCTGATCCGGTGGTAGCGAGTATTGGGTCTAGTCGATAAAACGAGGAATCATCCGTGTATTTGATTGTTGTCAGGGTCTTCGCTCACTTTACCGCGAATTTTGTTTCATGATCCCTGAAATGTTTATGCGCAATTGTATTGACGGCAGGACTCTAATACCGTAATTGTGGATTGTAATTTACCACAGATAGTCATTTGTTTACCCCCTAACCTATACATACTATTATGATATTCGCTCGCATTTTTTCCTCTGCCATTTCTGTCTTTTTGATATCCCTTCTATCCTTTGTGCCTGCAGGGGCGATTGATATTCCGTTGGGTGGTATTGGAGGAGTGGGAGATATTGTCCCGGGGACTGGGCTTGTTTCCGTTACCTCGGTTACGGCTGGTGGTCCAGGTGCCGTGGCAGGACTTCAACGAGGAGACTTGATCAAGGGTGCGGACGGAATTGCGTTTTCTACTACATCCACCGATGACGGCACTGGCTTTTTGGGTGCCGTCCAGGATCTCGCTATGGCGGTGGATCGTGCGGAGGGGAATAGCGGAGCTTTGAATCTGCAGGTGATCCGCAGCGGCGTTGGTGGCATGAATCTCAATCTCAGTCTCAATACCGCGGGAGCCCTCGGGCCTGCCTGGCCGGCGAACAACGGCAAGACGGCGGCGATGTTTGAATGGAATTGCGATCAGATTCACGCCAAAGTTCAGGCCAGCTCCGGCGCCGATTTTGGATACAATAGCGGATGGTTTGGCATGATTTTACTTGCTCATCCTGATTGGAATCTGACCAGCGGAACGAATCCGTTTCGGAACTCGATCAATAAACTCCGGACTCGCTGCGAAAATTACATCAACGCCCGGGTAATCGAACCTGTGGAGGCTTATTACTTTAATGGAACCGATATGGTCGCCAGCCCTTCCTATGTGAGCCCGGGTTTGGAAAACTGGGATGTCTGCGCTAGTGCGATGTTTTTGGCCATCTATCGTTCCAAAACGGGCGACACGACGACAAATGCAGTTGTGCAACGTGCTGCCGAGGTCATCGCGCACCGGATTCAGCACTGGACTCAATACGATGATCCAGGCATTCCTCACGTCATCGGCGGAGGGATTGGGCGGATGGGCCATGGTGGCGTTCATGGTGACTATTCCCACTACAATGGCACCGGAGCACTCAATATCATCAATGCCCACGCGCTTCCTGCCCTCGCTCTGCTGAAAAATGCGGGTGCGAACATGAATGCCAACTTAGGGCTTTCGATCAATGCCTTTACCTACAATTCAGGACTGGTTCAGCCTACGATTGAACAGAAATTTCGCATTTGCTGGGACTACGTTAAAGCTGCCACTACGACCA
>DBCO01000028.1 GCA_002293145.1 Akkermansiaceae bacterium UBA956
GGATCTGAAATCAATCTTCCTCGAACTTGCGATCGATTAGATCGGAGAGCGCGCTCATCGCGGCTTCTTCATCGGCACCTTCGGTGGTGACCGTGATGATCGAGTCATGTCCGGCAGCCAACATCATCAATCCCATGATGCTCTTGCCATCGACTTCTTCGCTATCTTTTTCCACACGTACTTCGCAGGAAAAACGGTTCGCTATTTTCACAAACTGCGCCGCAGGGCGAGCGTGAATGCCGAGTTTGTTTTGGATGGTAAGATCGCGTGTGATAGCCATGATGGTGGGCAGATAATAGTCAGAAAAATGCAGCATGAAAAGCGAAAAGTTTTGTGCTGTGGGGAGAATGCTGACATGCAGTTCAAGACAACTTTACTCATTCATACCGTGAAGAATTTCCTGATGGCATTGGCATCGAGGTAGTGGCAAGGAGATGCAGGTTTTGAGGCGAGTCGTTCGGCGAGTTGGCGCAGCAAGTCGCCGTGCCGTTGTGGGGAAAAGGCATGGAGTTGATCAGTGGTGAGAGGGGTCTTTCGATGTTGCAGGACTTCGCTTAGCCATTCGCTTGCAGAAGCACGCCCATTCTTGAGAAGCACCTCAACCGAGGCGGGGCGAGTGCGGGCGGCGAGGATCACTTGTTGCTGATCGCTGATGCTAAGCTGCGGGAAATCGATTCCAGGAAAAAGCTCGGAGAGCAGAGCTTGGTAAAGGTAGGGGTGGTCGATCCCTGCTTCTGCGAGATCCACTTGGATGTGCGGTATCGCCCGACCGAGTAATGGCCGTTGCCAGGCAATCGACTCGAGGAACGCCATACCAAATCCTTCATGGGCCGATGTGGAGCATAAGTGGGTCGATTGCCCGATCCAGTGTTCCAGATCGATGGCGGGTTCGGTTTCAGCGAGCGCAAAGTCCACCGGCAAGGAGTGATTGTGTGCAAACTGGACCCACTCAGTGTAGTGCTTTTGGTGGAGAGATTCGCCAGGACCACGGGTGATGGCAAAGCGGCTCGCTGCGGGTGCGAGTGCTGATAATAGCAGAAATTCACCGATATTTTTGCGATCGATCGCTCGAACCGGATACAGCACCCATGGATCAAGACGATCGCTTGGAGGAAGGGCTCGCGCTTGCACCGGGTTTGGCAAAACGGATACCTGATGTTGCGGCAGTCCAGCTGCCATCAAAATGTCGCGATCGCGGCCCGTCAGAACACAGTAGTGCATGCGCTCTGACACCGGATAGAGTCGTTGATTTTTGCACAATCGACCAACGCCCAAAAGTTGCTTGAGATTCCTCGGCCGCTGATCTTCCGCAAAGTCATGAATGTGGTAAATTACGCGCTCGTTTTGTTTGGCGAGTCGTTGGCAACAACTTGTGAATAACGGATGACATCCGAGCGTCGGGTTGTGGATGTGCCAAATCCATGGCCGAGGAAATTCTTGGGCTGCTGCCATCAATTGGGAAAAAATCTCATCTTCTGAAGCAAATGTTTGTTTTGCGTAGTCGAGCGCAGGGATGATTTTCGTTGCAAACTCGAGGCCTGCTGATTCAGCGCTGATCAATACCGAATTGTGAATAACTTGGGAATTGTATGCAATTTCTGCAAGAATCACCCGTGACACGCCGCCGGGGCGCATGTGGTAGTGGACGATGAAGTGGGTCATCAGAGTGAGATATATTACGATTTTTTCAACTATTTGATTGGATCTAGGTCGTCGGCTTGGATAGAGTATTGGCGTATGGACACGCAAGAGGCAAGAAAAGTATTGGGCTTGGCTTGCAACGAGCATTGGCATGAGCATCTCGATGCCTTTGCTGAGGCGCGTGAGAGCATCGTCGGTCTTATACGGATGGCACCCACGGATTCCATGGCTCTGCGATATCAAGAGGGATTGATGGAGTTTGACCGCGCCATGGCCTTTTTCCGTGAAGCCGATACGCGCAAGTTCCGTGAGGAGGTATTGATGCAATGCCAAGAGATTGTGATTCCGAGCGAATCGAGCACTAAACCGTTTGTCGACCCTTCCTCTGCTGCCATTGTACAAAGGGAAGAAGCTGCGGAGCCTGACAACAATGCAGAAAGATCAGGTGCACGCTACATGCTGCTCACCGTCGTAATGTTGATCCTTATCTCGGGCCTTGGTTTTTTTTGCCGGCAAGAATACGAGCGCCGAGAGGTGCAGAAGCAGCGACTGCTCATGGTCGGGTGGGAAGCTCAGGCGGCGGAGTATCTCAATCAAAGACAGTGGGACGAGGCGCTATCTCTTTACGAGTTGATGGAAAAAAAAGAACCGAATAACAAGGCTACTCGCATCGGTCGGCAAAGTGTTGAGATCGAAATGGCAATGGAGCAGGAGCAATACATCAACCATTGGTCAGGAGTCGCCCATGCTTCTTTTGAAACGGGTGTTTGGAGTGATGTGAAGCATGCAATTTCGATGGTGCGCCAGAAAGAGCCAAACCACCCAGGAATGCTCGACCTTGAGCAACGGATTGCTTTGGGCCAATCTGAGGGAGAGAGAAAAAAATGGCGCGATGCGTCTGAGTTAGCGATCGAGGAGCAGCGCTGGCTTGACGCGCTCACGGCCAGCGAGCAATTCTTACTCCTGGAACCAGGGTCCGAGCAAGCATTAATCTGGAAGCAGCGCGCTATTCTCGGCATTAATGAAATGCGTAAAAATCAAGAAAAAGCACTAACCCTTATGAATCAGTCGCAGAGCAAGGATCAAGGAGTGTATGATGCAGAGATTCTCGAATGGCTGCGCGAGGCCCGCAAACTGGATCCTCAAAATTCTGAAATCATTGCCCTCTATGATCGCGTGGCGGCTTATGGGCGGAATCTGCGGGTTCCAAGCGAATTCAAGACCCTGCAGGAAGCACTTGCGGTTGCAAAGGCGCAAGATCGCATCGTCATCGCTGCGGGGCGTTATGAGACATCCGTGCTTATTGATGCGCCGATCACCCTTGAAAGTACTGGCGGCGAGGTGATTTTAGAGTGCGATGGACAGAAAGGCAGTGTACTTTCGTTCGGGCCTCGGTCGAGTGGCTCAAAAATTCATGGAATCACAGTAGTTCACAACTCACAGTCAACAGAAAGTGATCGTTTTTCCGTAATTGTCATAAATGGAGCTGAGTTAGCGATCACTGAGTGCACAGTAAGACATTCCGTGGGGCACGGAGTTGTGGCTATGGGCGGCGCGAAACTTCGCGTGGTGGACAGTCGCATTATCGAAAACGCATTGGATGGGATTTCGGCCATCGATTCCGGAACTCAGGTGACGATCGAAAATTGTTTAATCTCTGGCAATGTGAATCACGGGATCGACATTTGGAAAGGCGCATCAGGGTTAATTCAAAACAATCGTTTAAATGAAAATGTGCTCAACGGTATTTTGTTGGATACGGATCAAGCTGTGACAATTAAGAACAACCGTTTGAATTTGAATCGAGAATACGGTCTTGTGGTTCGATCGTCTGGCGCCTCAGAAATCAACGGAAATCAATTTTCGCAAAATTTGCTCGGTGCCGTTGTTGTAACTCAAAAAGGCAAAAGCATTCAATTATCAAACAATCGTTTCACGAAAAACCAGGTAGCGGCCCTATTGCTCGACAAGGGACTGGATGCCGCTGCTTTTGAGCGCAATGATTTTCAAGACGGTGCAAAGTCGATTCAGAGTAAAGCCTCGCTGCTCGAAGAGAAATCTCAGTGAACCCGTTGTCTAGTACTACAACAATCCAAGCCTGATGAACTTAAACAATCGCAACCAGATAATGATGACAAACCAGCGGAAATGCCCATTTTCCGAAATCGCTGTGTTTGTGCTATTGCTTTGGGTGATGTTGTTGAATGGCTGCGGTGGATCTAGCTATGATCCTGCCCCGCTGCTAAAAGGCGAGCGCGGATTGCTGCCGCCCAATCCCGAAAAAGGCACAGTGTTTGATTACTACGAACCCAAAGGCCTTGCCAAATGGAAACGCAGCTGGACCTATTCTCTCGATCTCACGGGCGTGTCATGGAATGACTCGCGGACTTGCACTTTGATCGACCCTCAGCATGTGGTGATGGCAGCACACTACATCAGGCCAGGTGATGTCGCGGTGATGTTTCATGATCGCAGCGGTAATCCGATTGAGCGATACATCACACAAGTTCACACTCTCGCCCCGATGGCCGATGTTGCCGTTGGTAGATTGAACTTGCCCGTGCCCTCATCGATCAAAGTGTATCGCTTTGCCAATACGAATGATCTTCAGCCTAGCCGCGCCGTATTCGTCACTGATCAAACGAAAACGGTTTCGCTGCACAGCGTACGCAATTACTCAGGAAAATCGATCGCCTTTTCCTTTGATCCGAGTATTTCATCGATCTATCATCGCAATCTGGTTGCCGGCGATAGCGGCAATCCCAGTTTCGTGATTCAGGGTGGCGACCTGCGCTTGTTAGAGACACACACTTACGGTGGCAGTGGCACGGGTCCTTGCTATGCTGATCCAGCAATTCAAAGCGCGATTCGCGCCATCATTGGTGTAGTAAGATGATGAACAAAACAAAAGCCGCAAAAAAATCGCGGCTTTTGTGATATGTTTGAGGACCTGATCAATCTTTTCAGCTCAAGAAAGAGCAGATGTATTCGCAGATGCCTTCACTGACGGCGATGGTGAATCCGCTGTTGGCGGGGACATCGAAGTGAGTGCCGGATGCGTAATGCACGGTCTCTTGTTGGCCATCGAGTGTAACTTCACTGGAGCCAGCGATGATTTCCATGCGCTCGGCGGCAGCGGTACCGAAGTGGTATTCACCGGCATAGATGAGGCCGAGAGTTTTTTTCGAACCATCGGCAAAATGCACGGTGTGAGAAACGACTTTGCCATCGAAGTAAACGTTGGCTTTGGTGTCGACAGTGACTTGAGAAAAAGATGTAGCGGACATGGGGTGTGGATGTTAGTCTTCAATCCCTTCTAGAGCAAATTCATCTGCGGGTTCATGACGCAATTTGCTTTGCGACTTGAGACGGAGACGGTGAACGAGTGTGCGCTCGAAACCGCGGGTCTTTTTGCGATCCAGAGGCGTCATGTCAGCCACGCGTTTTCCCAGAATCAGCAGCAAGGGCTTGCGGCGCTTGCGTGGTTTTTTCTTACGCGGAGCTTTTGCTGGTTTGGGCTCATTCGAGTTTGCGACCTCTGCCGATTTCCCCTTCGGAGCAGGTGCTTCCACTTTGCGGCGAAGTGGTAGGATCAGCGAATCATTGGCAAACAACAGCAGATGACCTTGGGAAAGCAACCAATAAAGATCGGCGAGCCACTCGGCAGAAGGATCAGTTTCCCCATCGGGCAAGACGGTTTTCCAGAGTTTATTGAGCTTAGTCTCAGGATTGGCACGCATCCAGTTCACGATCTGATTGAGTCGATCCGAGAAGGTGGTATCATCGGCGATCGGATGGGGACGAGATGGTCCAGCGAACAGTTTACCTTGTTTTTTGAAGACGGGCAAATGCTCTTTTTCGAGTAGGGTGCAGAGCGTAGGAATAATGATTGCGGGATGATTTCCTGCATGACGCGCGGCGTTTTTGAAGAGCACCAGCAGGCCTGGTGAGAAATTTTTTACTGAGGTGTTGGCGGGGATTTCCACCTTGTGAACTGCGACATACATCTCGGGGAAGCGGTTATTGAGAAAGTGTTGCTCGACTTCATCGCGCTCATTCAGCCATAATGTTTCCTCTTGGCCTACGGGCTTCCAGCGCAATTTGGTCTTCATGTTGTGAAGCCATTTTTGCACTGCTTCTTCATTGCGTTCGGTGATGATTTTCGCGGCGTAGCGATCAAAGGGGAGGTGTGAGAATTTTTCGCGATGAACTTGGCGAATGGTTGATTGGTAAGCGTGGTAGTTCGGCGGACCGAAAACAATTCCACTCAGTCCGCACTTCGCAACAACTTGGAAGTTACCAGCGGGGCCCTCGACCTCGACTTCTTCTTCCTCATAAAGATCAGAGCGCCAGTCGGACGTCCAGAAATGCTGCACGGCTTCTTCTTTGGTCACCCACAGCGAGTTATCGCGATGTCCGAAGTAGAGCGGGGCCTTGGATTCATCCAAAGAAAAAATTCCATGAAAGCGCTCGCGCTGGCTCATGAGAGTTTTAGCGATGTCAAAAAGCGAATACACACGAGCGACGCTAATGACTTCCTTGGCGATCAAATGCAGTGCATCAGCATTCGGCTGAACGACAATTTTCACACCAGGAGTTGGCGCGATTTCAACTTCGTGCACAGGGCGATCATCCATGTTGCGATCACGGAAATTGCCGCGTGGACCACGACTGTCATCGCGGGGTGAACGGTCATCACGACGAGAAGAAAAGCTACGTTCTCTGCCTCCATCGCGGGGGCCATCACTGCGACGATCATTGCGACGCGGTGCACGCACCTCGGCTACGCCATCGGCTTGAGCTTGAGAAGAAGGACGGGCTGCTGGTCTCGGCACAGCATCACGAGCCCATGATGGGCCGAGATCGAGTGCGGAGAGAAGACGGTTGGATGGATTGAGAGGGTCGCTCACGCGGAGAATCGTAACAAAGATTTTGAAAATGACAAACTCATCGTTGCATTTTTTTCAGTGGCCAAAATGAGGTCATTTTGAGGCTCATAGTTGGTTGTTAATCGGCTGGGAAATTACTTGCGATCTTTGGCTTTCTGGAAGCGGGAGCGGCGCGCTTGTTCATCGGCGCTCGGGAATGAGGCAAGCTCGGTAGCTGATAGAATATTGCTTTTTTCTGCAAGGATCGATTGTTCCAGTGGCTTAGCAGGCTTCACCATACTGGCTTTGGTTTTCGCTTTGGGCGCGGCCGTTGTCCAGGCCCAAGCAGGCATTTTCCATCCGGTACGCGTCAACAAGGCTTCGATAATCATCACGCCTAACAACAAAATGCACAGCGGCATGCGCAGTGATGTGTCATCAATGAAGGGCGGACGGAGCCAAGCGGTGCTGAGATCGGAAAGCTCACGACCGCCTGTTTGGCGGCTTACGCTGCGGATCTCGCTGATGCATTCGGGCTCGAAGGCCCACTCTACGGATGAGCCAAGCGTCAAGGGCCCAAAGGGAATTGCATAACTGCCGACTTGGATTGCACCGCGTATGACACTGCCTTCATCGACATCGCGACTCACGCTGAACTGCCCCGGCGCAATTCTACGCCAGGCTACATCATAGGCTGCGGTCGTTTGTGTATCCTCGATGAGGCGAATCTTTGGCGGATGGGCGGTAAATTTTTCTGACCACATATCGGGATCATACAGCAGATCGAGAGTCAGGCGCGTGCCCTCGGTGCGATGTTTTAAGCCGATGCCAGCAGGCAAATCCAGCCCCATGAGCCAACGCGTGGTGGTTTGCAAAAAGTCGGCATATTGCGGCCAGTTGCGTGTGGCGTCAGAAAACTCTCCACCTAACGGAAATGAAACGGCCGCTGTTCTGCCGAGACCGCGCCGCGCTGTGGCGACCAATGGCGCTAAGTAATCATCGGAGGAAACCAAGGCCACAGTGGCATCTTCGCGGGCGTAAGAGAGATTGTAGCCATCGACGGCAGCGAGCCACTGCATAGGTTGTGGGGATACCTCCGACCAACGCCCCGTTGCCTTACTGCTAGTCTTGTCTTCGATGAAGGCTGAACGCGCGATCGTAACGGTTTCTTGCGCAAAGATTTTGGGGATATCGAGAGGTTTGTCACTGTAAAACATTCGACCTTTGCCGAGCTTGGCAATTTCTTCGCAAAGTTTGGCATCAGGATCACTCGGTTTGCCCATGCCGATGACGGAAATGGTGGCTCCTTTGTCAGTCATTTCCTTGATCAGTTTTTTGTAATCGCCAGGCTCCTCGGTGTCCGCTGTGTCGGTAAAAAGAATCAAGTGCCGCGTGCCAACATTGGTTTTTTTCAATGCGTTCCAACCGGCTTTGAGCCCTTCGTAGACATAGATACCGCCACCAGATGAGGTGATCTTGCGCACACGAGCGGAGAGGGCAGCCTGCTTGCCGCCGATCGAAGTCATCGGCACGACGATCTCTGGTTGTGAGTCCACCGCCATTACCGAGACCTGATCCATTTGACCTAACAATCGAATTGCATTCACAGCTCCTTGATTTGCGAGATCAATTTTCGTGAGGTCCTGCGTGACATTCACTGACATCGAGCCCGAGCGGTCCATGACGATGGCCAGCGCCACGGCGAGCTTGCGGTGCTCGGATTTCAACTCCATGGAGACGGGAAGCAGCGAATCAATCGCTGACTCAAAGTATCCACCCGATCCAAACGATCGATTGCCGCCTGCCATCATCAGTCCACCGCCTTGGTCTTGCACGAAAAAATTCAATGCCTCAAGAAATGGTGTGGGCATTTCATGAGCGGGAACGTTGTTGAGAATGACGGCGCGAGTGCCGCTCAACTTTGCTGGGAGTAGAGTACCAGGCTCAGTTACAGTCTCTACGGTGAAATTGAGTGAGGTAAGGATCTTTGCTACAGGATCATCTTGGTAGCGGGTGACGAGCAATACGCGTGGTCCGCCCGTGATTTCAATCCATCGCGATAGCCTATTATTGCCGAGATATTGATCGCTCTCTGGCGCAATGCTGGCCTTGTATTCATAGGAACCTGTGCGGGGGATGCGATCGGTAAATTCGATTTTGCCGACTCCATTGAGAAGTTTGACGGTCGTTTGCGTTAGTGATTCTTGATTGCGAAAGATGGTGATCGGTATCTCGATGTCTTTGCTGCCGCGCACCGTAATGCCTAACAAAAATGGTTCGCCTGATTGCACTCGATCAGGCAAATCAATGCGCGCGACGCGGAAGTCCTGTTCCGTGGACTCGCGCACCAAGCGGAAATCGACGGGAATGCCGCGGGCCTGCAACTGCGATGCCGCCTCGTAAAGCGGCTCGGTGGAATAGCCATCGGTGAATAATAATACGCGCGCAGGATGATTTTCCTTCGCTTGTGCTGCTATGGTTTGGAGGGCGAGATTGGTGCGAGTCAATTTGCGCGAACCAGTAAATACCGCTCCATCCGATCCGACAGGGGCAATCTCTGATGCATAATTCATCAAGTGCAATGTATCTCTGCGTGATGGCTTAGATTTCTCTAACAAGCGCTGCCACTCGGGAAGACCTTGATCGATTAAATCTTCGGTGGACTCTGAGCGATCTAACAAAACGTAAAGATCTAGTGCGTCCTGCTGTTTGCGAATTGTAGGATCAACGAGCAAGGTAGCCGCGAGCACAATCAGCAACAAGCGCAACGGTGACAACAATTTTAGATTTTTCCAAAACCACCCAGCGATCAACAAAGCAGGAATCAGCAGAAACCATTCAGGTGTTTGGAAAATGACAGGCATGAAATCGTGCGTTTATGCTAGCGGAAATTGAGCCCGAGTCAATCACGGGCTGAGGACGTAGTGTCAGGGAAGTCGACAGAGTTTTAGTTGATGCGTTTGGATTAATAGAAAAGCTAGCTGATTTGCACAAGTTTCAGGCCGTTACCGGAACTTGTCCGCCGTAGCCTTGCCGTTATTTGCAAAGTAATCGCACTGTCTAGGTAACTTAGGTACATCTTTGTCATCATAAAGAAAATCACCCAGCACCGAGATTGTTTCGGGAGAATTGAAGTGAATTAATATCATGCAGATGCATTCTTGTCGCATTTGATCATAGTTGCTAAGTTCACCAACGGGCCCGATTGGTATATGGGCGACATCTTTCTGTTTGCGAAGTATTTCATCTGCAAAAATAATGGGCATAGCCTGGAATATTGATAATCTCGTCTCTTACTGTTTCAAAAGAATGATTCCATCGTTCATCTACGGATGGATATTGATTCTTGGTTGGAACTACGCACATTTTGACTTGTGTTTTACGCATTTCTCTCACAACTTGCCTCTGCACGTGCCCGTAGCTCAGTTGGATAGAGCTCCCGCCTTCTAAGCGGATTGTCGCAGGTTCGAATCCTGCCGGGCACGCTTTTTTCCTCGTCGATTTTCCTTTATCTCCATGACAACGAACTTCAATTACAGCGGCTTGTTTATCGCATTGGAAGGCATCGATGGCACAGGGAAATCGACTCAAACACAGCGACTCGCTAGCTATTTTTCGGCGCTAGGCAGGGAAGTGGTGCTCAGTCGAGAACCTACCGATGGACCGTGGGGAAATAAATTGCGCGAGTCCGCGACCATCGGGCGATTGGATGCTGAACAGGAACTTGAGTATTTTTTGCGTGATCGAAAAGAGCATGTGGAAAATCTCATTCTCCCGTCTCTGCATGGAGGTAAGGTCGTCATTCTCGATCGCTATTATTTTTCAACCATGGCCTACCAAGGTTGTCGTGGTTTTGATCCCGCAGAAATCCGCCGTCGTAATGAGGAATTCGCCCCGCGTCCTGATCATTTGTTCATTCTCGACATTGATGTAGAAACAGCCTTGCAGCGCATCGGCCATCGTGGCGATAAGGCAAATCATTTTGAGAAAACAGATTCCCTTAAGCGTTGCCGCGACATTTTTCTCACTCTCGTCGGCGAATCCTTTGTTCACCTGATTTCGGCGCACGGCACTCCTGACGAAATTACCCTGCAACTCATTGATTTTCTCGAAGTGGAGAAATAATTGCCATTTCCGCTGCGTATGCATTCGGGTTATGAAAAAAATCCTCGCATTTCTCGGTTCGTTCAGTCTGCTTTGTCAGGCGGAAACTTTCGTGCCACAGGCTCAGGCCATTGCCGATATCACTGCTGCCGCTAATCAATTGATCGCCAGCCTCCAGCCCGAACAAAAAGCCAAAGCACTTTTTTCCTTCGATGCTGATGAGCGGGAGAACTGGAAGTTTACCCCACAAGCTCGCAAAGGCTTGCCTCTGGAGGCCATGGATGATGCCCAGCGTGCTCTTGCCAAGAAGCTTCTCGCCAGCGTGCTCAGCGAAAAAGGCGTGCTCAAGGCCGAGACGATAATCAATCTGGAGCAGCTGCTAGGCGAGATGGAAAATGACCCCATACGCCGTAATCACCAGGCCTATTTCACCTCGATCTTCGGCTTGCCATCGACCACAAAGACCTGGGCCTATCGCTTTGAAGGTCATCACCTCGCGGTCAATGTGACCTTGCTCGATGGGAAAAAAATCGTTGCCGCTCCGACGTTCATGGGCGCTAGTCCCGCTCATGTGAAAGACGGACGACTCAAAGGCACGCATCCACTCGCCGCCGAGGAAAATCTCGCTCGCTCGCTCGCCGTATCACTTCTTTCTCAGCAGAAAAAAGTCGTCTACACCGATAAGGCTCCTGGTGACATTCTCACCGCCGAAAATCGCATCGCCCAACAACTCGAACCTGTTGGCCTCACTGCAGATCAATTCAGCAAAGAGCAACAAGAAGTGCTCATGTCGATCATCGCCGAGTATGCTCATCGTCACCGCGCTGCTGTGGCCGATGCTGAACTCGCGAAAATCAAAGCACTCGATCTCGCGAAAATCCGTTTCGGTTGGGCCGGAAGTCTTGCCGTCGGTGAGGCCTATTACTTCCGCATTCAAAGTCCTGATGTCTTGATCGAGGCCGCGAACTCCCAAAACAACGCCAACCACATTCACACGGTTTGGCGCGACCACAAAGACGACTTCGCTCGCGATTCACTCGGCGAGCACTACAAAGATCTCGATCACAAACACTGACCAAGCAAGCACCGTGCGATGACAATCAAACGCTACCTCGGATCCTCGCAGCCATGCTTGGCAATCAGCGCATTTGCATGCATTTCACTCGGCGAAATGTGCCGCACTCAACCACTCCGCTCAGCCTGCACCTCACCCGAAAGTAGTATGAAATACTTCGTGCATTCAGCACCATTTGCCTTATCTTTACGCCCATGCGTAACGTTTTAACATTGTTCTGTATCACGACACTCGCACACGCTCAGTTCAGCATCAAGTCCAAGGACGGCACTGTCACCATCAAGTCTGGCAATGATCTCGTCACGGAGTATCGCAGCGACGCCAAAGTGCCCTACCTTTATCCGATGTCTGCACCCGATGGCCATAATCTCAGCCGTCATTGGCCGATGTCCGATGATGCCAAAGGCGAGGAAAAAGACCACCCACATCATCGCTCATTCTGGCTCTCGCACGGCGCCGTCAATGGCTACGATTTCTGGGCTTGGACCGGCAACAAGGATGCCCGCATCGTCCACGAATCCACAGAAGGAGTCGTCGCCAAGGATAAAAGCGCCACCTTCACGGTAAAGCTCGCATGGCAAGGTGACAACAAGACCATTCTCAGCGAAAAACGCATCTACAGCATCGCGGATCTCGATGAATCGACTCGAGCTTTTGACATTACCTCCATCCTTACCGCTACTTCCGGCGATGTGATCTTCGGCGATACGAAAGAGGGTTTCTGTGCTTTCCGTGTCGATCGCAGTCTGCGTCTGGTTGGTCCCGCGGATAAAAAACTCGCCAAAGAATGGCAAGATCTTGGCATTGAGGCTTCCGGTGGGATTCTTGACAACCATGGTCGCAAAAATGCCGAGTGCTGGGGCAAAAAGTCCGCTTGGGTCACCTTCTTCGGACCCGATGACCAAGGCAAACCTGCCGTCATCACCATGTTTGAGCATCCCAGCAACTTCCGCCATGAGACTTGGTGGCACGCGCGCGATTACGGTCTTCTCGCGGCCAATCCTTTTGGCATCCATGATTTCGAGGGCAAAAAGGACAAAACCCTCGGCAATCACACGCTGAAAAATGGCGAACACATGACCTTCCGCTACCGTCTCGTGCTGCATCGCGGCGAGCTCGATGAGAAAAAAATCGAGTCATGGTGGAAAGCTTACGCCCAGTGAGCTCGTATCATAAAATGCATAGCGAAGAAACAACCATAATTCTTCCTCAAAAATCCGTATCATTCGTTTAATTCGTAGTTTAAATCCATCCATTTCACGCAGCGTTTTGATCCATCATCTCCGCCGCAATCAAACTCTCCAACCATCCCATCAACCCACATGAACCGTCGTCAAATTCTTCAAGCATCCGCCTTCGCTGGCACCTGGTCGCTCCTTTCTCCTCTCGCCCGCGCCCTCGGTGCCAATGAGGTCGTGCGCGTTGCTGTGATCGGCTTCAATAGTCGTGGTAACAATCACATCGATGACCTATTGCGTGTGAAAGGGTGCCGAGTAGTCGCGCTCTGCGATTGTGATTCTACGGTTCTCGCAAAAGGCAAAGAGCGCTTGGAGAAGAAGGGGGTCAAGGTCGATACCTATACCGACTACCGCAAGCTCTGTGAGTCCAAGGACATCGATGCCGTAAGCATCGCCACGCCAAACCACACCCACGTTCTCATCGCGCTCACCGCAGCTGCGAATGGCAAGCATGTTTACGTGGAGAAACCGGTTTCCCACAATGTTTGGGAAGGTCGCCAGCTAGCTCTTGGTGCCGAAAAACACAAAGTCATCATCCAGCACGGCTTCCAGCGCCGCTCCGAGACCTCATGGGCCAAGGCATTTGAATGGCTCAAGGAGGGCAAGCTCGGTAAGCTCGAAGTCGCACGCGGCTTCTGCTACAAGCCTCGCCCCTCGATTGGCAAAGCAGATAAGCCTCTGCAAGCACCCGAGAGCGTCGAGATGGATCTCTGGTATGGTCCTCGCGAGAAAAACCCGATCATGCGCAAGAAATTGCACTACGATTGGCATTGGCAAGCCGCTTATGGCAATGGCGACCTCGGCAACCAAGGTCCGCACCAGCTCGACGTCTGCCGTTGGGCTCTGGGCGATCCGCATTTGCCCGAAAAAATCGTATCGATGGGCGGTCGCGTCGGCTACGATGACGATGGCGATACCGCCAACACTCAGCTTTTGTGGCTTGAGCACAAAGACAAAGCTCCGATCCTCTTCGAAGTCCGCGGCCTGCCGCGCGAGAACATGGACTACGGTAAGGGAATGGACAAATACCTCGGCCAAGACATCGGCAACATCATTCAATACGAAGGTGGCTACCTCGCGGGTGGACACAACCAGAACTGCCACATTCACGACAAAGATGGCAAAATCATCAAGTCGTTCAAAGGCGCACGCGGACATCACCAAAACTGGATCGATTCGATTAAGTCGGGGAAAATCGACCCCATCCGTGGTGCCGAAAGCGCTCACTACTCGTCCGCGCTCGCGCACCTCGGCGGGATTTCCCTATCGCTTGGGAAATCCCAACCGCTCGATGAATGGATTGCCACTAGCAAAAACGCCATGTTCAATGAATCGACACAGCGCATGATGAAGCATCTCGATGCTAACAAAGTCGATCTCAAAGGCTCGCCGCTCACCATCGGTGTCGCTCTCGACTTCGATCCCAAAGCCGAGCAATTCACCGGCCAACTCGCCCAACAAGCCAACACTTTCCTCAAAGGCGAATATCGCAAGGGCTTCGAGTTGCCAGCCTAGTGTGATCGGCTCGGTTCATGCGTCACATCGGGTTGAAGGTCCGCGCTACCATTTACCTTCGGCAATTATCGAATGGCGTAGTATTTCTTTGACGTGGCTGTATTTCGTGACAGTCTTCGCCAATGAAATTGACTATGTTTTTGCTGGTATTGCTGTGGGGAGGATGGGGCGCTGCGGAGCCTGTCGATCTTGTCGCAAAGGGCGGCGAGGCATTTCATGTCTGGGGCTGTGCCGAGTGCCATGCAGTGGCAAAAGGCGATGACTCGATCAAGTCGGGTCCCTCGCTCTACAATCTCTTTACTACCGAGCCTCGCCAGCGCGAGGTCGCGGATGCCGAGGGGCACAAACGTGCGATTAAGGCTGATCGGGTCTATTTCATGAACTCAGTGCGCAACCCTGGCGATGATTTGGCCGTGGCGGAAGTTGGCGCAACCAAGGGCACGGCCTATCCGCCGATCATGCCCAAGTATGTGCCTGAAATCGTCTCCGATGCGGCACTCGAAACAATCTGGCATTACCTTCGTCACCAAGCAGAAGAAGGCAAAAATGGTCCAGCCAAGGTGATGGGGGAAATGCCTGTGGATAAAAAGGGGCAGCCGTGGGAAAATCCAGCGGAAATCCTCGTCGATGAACGCGTGAAAGTGCTGCGCGCGCCCTTGATGCAATCGAGTGGTCGGGCGATTCATGTCGGCCTGCCGAGTGGCATGAGCTACAGTTTCGATCCGCGCTTCCTCTCGGTGCGAAGTGTGTGGAGTGGCGGATTTTTGAATTTATCCAAAGAGCAACAAGGTCGTAGCACGCCGGGCTCTGATCGCGGGCATGGAGCGCAACAATTGCTCGATGGCAAGCCTTTGCTGAGTCCGCTTACGCCAACAGGGCAGGTCGTCGATTTTGAATTCAAGGAACCTGACGTCAATGATGACGAAGCCGCGATCCGTCACTTGGAAAAAGGTGGTGATTTTCTCAAGGAACTGGCGAGCTGGGATGCAGCATTTCTCGGCTACGCGCATCGCGGCAAGGAGGCTCCGCAATTTCATTTCCGCGTCGGCAAAAATCAAATGGCGCAGAGCGTTTCGTTCAGCACGGAAGGGGACCTCGTTGTGGAAATCAGCGGCACATTTGCAACCGAGCAGGCATTTCAAGTGCGCACCTTGACCACGGGTCAATGGCAAGCGGAGTCCGGCAAGCTCGATGGCCAGCGTTGGGTGATCCCCGCAGGAGAGAAGGCAACGCATCGACTGCGCGTGAGCAAGATGAATGCTCTCGCTGCACGGCAGGTGTTGCCGAAAAAAGAATCCTTGGCCGCTCAAGCGCTCGTAAAAACACCCGCCCAGGCAGATTTGCCAGCTGGCTATAGCATTGAGGATTGGCAGGCTCCCTTGGATGGTTTCGGTCGCAAAATTTTGTTTGAACCAACTGCCATCGCGGTCGCGAAAAATGGCACCGTAGTCGTTGGCACACGCACCGCTGGGATCTGGCGTTTGAAGGACAAGCAATGGAAGATTTTTGCCGAGGGTACCTATGAATGTCTCGGGATCGTCATTGAGGACGATGCTGGTGACACGATCGTGATCACTCAAAAACCTGAGCTCACGCGCATTCGCGACATCGACGCTGATGGTCTCGCTGATCGCTACGAGACGCTCTGCGATGACTTCGGTTTTCATGGAAATTATCACGAATACAACCACGGTCCCGCGCGCGATGCTGAGGGGAATTATTACTTTGCGCTGAATTTATCCCACAACAATAACGAGCGCGCTTCGTACAAGGCGGGCGGCAATTTCATGGGCAGCATGGGTGGATTCCGCGGATGGGCCTGTCGCGTCACACCTGAGGGTGTTTTTGAA
The DNA here is from genome assembly GCA_002293145.1 of Akkermansiaceae bacterium UBA956. Lineage (GTDB taxonomy): Bacteria > Verrucomicrobiota > Verrucomicrobiia > Verrucomicrobiales > Akkermansiaceae > UBA956. The sequence goes on from DBCO01000028.1 coordinate 16,292, forward strand.
CCCTATGCCAATGGTCTGCGCAGCCCTGCTGGCATCGGCATGTCTCCCGATGGACGCTTGCTCGCCATCGATAACCAAGGCGAATACTATGGATCATCCAAGATGTCATTCCTGAAACAGGGCGCCTTTTACGGACATCCCTCAGGTCTCGTTTCGCTACCTGGCATGAAGCCCTCTTCTCCCGAAATTGCCCTCGATCGATGGAAGGATAAAACCATTGCCTGTGCGCTGTGGTTCCCTCATGGCCGCTGGGCGAACTCACCCGGGAATCCGGCATGGGATCTAACAGATGGAAAATTTGGTCCTTTCGCCGAGCAAATGTTCGTCGGCGATCAAACATTGTCCACTCTGATGCGCGTGCAGTTTGAAAAAGTCGGCGATGTCGATCAAGGCACGATGGTGATGTTTGCTCGTCAATTGGCGTCTGGTGTGATGCGCCCGACTTTTCTGCCTGATGGCTCGTTGCTCTTAGGTCAAACGGGTCGCGGATGGCAATCCAAGGGCGGCAGTCAGGCGAGTCTTCAACACGTCGTGTGGGATGGGAAAACTGTGCCTGCAGACATTCGCTCGATCAAAACGGAGGCCGGTGGATTTCTGCTAAACTTCACGGTGCCGTTGAAAGAATCTGTGAGCCAAGCGGACTTGCTCGCAGCACTTACCATTGAATCATGGTCCTACACCGATTCGGTCAAATACGGTTCGGCAGAAAATGACAAACGCAAGCATAGCGTTGCGAAAGTTGAGATCGCTGCTGAACGGAAATCACTGCGCTGTGAGATCGCTGATTTCTCCGAACCGCAAAACATCATCAATCGGTTGCACCAAGTGAAAATCCGTGACGCCAAGAAGTGGTGGGGCGATGCTGCACGTCCCGAGATCGAGGCCTATCAAACGGTGCGCGATTTACCGAAATGATGCATCCTTTTACTCCGTGCTCACCTATGACTTCGCATCTGAGCACAGTTGTGCTGGCATTGCATATTGTTTCTCCATGAGCACGTCATTGACGATTCGGAACCTGGATGCGGGCCGAAAGTCATCAGCGCTCCATGGAGGCGGAGGCCCGGGAAATTTCAGCAGCGAGTCTTGCTGATGATCAGCTCACCCCCAGATCGACGAGATTACCATGGCGAAACGACGATTGAGCATTGAGGGCGGTAGTGGGGATTTGGGAAGAGTGCTCAGAGCGGGGAATCGTCGAACTGAATCATCAAGGAACTACCTGGCGATGCCTGGAGCGGATGCTGAAATATTACGATGCGAGTATTCGTATACCTTATTATGGCGTTTTCTGAAATCGCAGATCTCCTCCATTCATCATTTAGAGTATTATCATTTATGAAAACCGTGCGTATTTTTCAACTCCTTACCACTCTTCTAGTCAGCACTTTTGCCATTGCCCAAGACCTGGGGAATCTTGCTGGTGTCGCATCCACTTTCCAGGACCCGGCGGTGCCGATGATTCAGTTACCCATGGATTTTAAGTCCCAGCGAGTCTATACCCAGATCGATTTGAAAAAAGGAGAGTCCGTTGACATAATGAACGTCAAAGGTCCGGGAGCTGTGCGGAGTATCTGGCAGTTGTTCGCGGATCACATGGAAATCGAGGTGACGGTGGATGGCACAGTGCAACCTCAGGCTCGCGTTCCGGCAAAGGCAACACCCACTGCCCCTCCTTCCGGTACCTCCCAATGGCTGACCCAAGAGTCTCCCGCCCAAAGCAAATTCCTAGCAACTGGTAGGCGCGTGCCACCGCGGCGTGGCGCGATTGCGGGGCTTGAGGTGATGATCTCGGGCAACTACGAATTTGGGAATCTGGATGTGGTGGTTGTGGGCTGTCCTTGATTGTCATCTAGTTCATCGCACACCTTTATGTTCATCAACTTAAAATTACTCGGAATTGCAAGCGTGAGCGTTGCCGCGGCAGCAGAGCTACCGTTACCGGCGCAGCGTGAGATCGATTTCACACGAGACGTGCAGCCGCTTTTTCAGAAGCACTGCATCGAGTGCCACGGTGCGGAGAAGCAGGATGGTGGCTACCGCTTGGACAATAAACGTATTGCTTTTGAAGGCGGCGACAGCCATGCGCCGAACATTGTTCACGGCAAGAGCGCGGAGAGCCCGCTCATCCAATTCGTGGCGGGGATGGATGAGGAAATGCGGATGCCTTCCGAAGGCAAGCCTCTCACTGTGGAGGAGATCGCCGTGCTACGCGGTTGGATTGATCAAGGCGCGGAGTGGCCGGATAGCGCGAGCACGAAGGTGGAAGCGGCGGGCGACTGGTGGAGCCTGCGTCCGCTGGCTCCGGTCGCGGTGCCGACCGTTGCCGGGGCGGTTCATCCGGTGGATGCGTTCGTTCGCGTGCGTCTGGCACAGGAAGGACTCGCTCCATCGCCGGAGGCCGACCGGCGGACGCTGGTGCGCCGGGCCTACTTCGATTTGCACGGCTTGCCGCCGTCGCCGGAAGAAGTGGACGCCTTCGTTCGCGATACCGATCCGCGGGCATGGGAGATACTGGTCGACCGTCTGTTAGACTCGCCGCGCTATGGCGAGCGCTGGGCGCGGCATTGGCTGGATGTGGCCCACTACGGAGACACCCACGGATATGACAAGGACCAGCCGCGTCCCCACGCGTGGCCGTATCGGGACTACGTCATTCGTGCATTCAACGAGGATCGTCCATACGCCAGTTTCGTGCAGGAGCAAATCGCGGGTGACGTGCTCTTTCCAGGCTCGCGGGATGGCATCGAGGCGCTGGGCTTCCTCGCGGCGGGACCTTGGGACATGATTGGCCACAGTGAGTTGGCAGAGAGCAAGATCGACGGGAAGATCGCGCGGCATCTCGACCGCGACGACATGGTAGCGAGCACAATCGGGACCTTCGCTTCCCTAACAGTTCATTGCGCGCAGTGCCACGACCATAAGTTCGATCCGATCACCGCGGAGGACTACTATAGCTTGCAAGCGGTGTTCGCCGCGATCGACCGGACCGATCGGAGTTATGATGCCGACCCAGTCGTTGCGAGTCGCAGGAAAGAGCTGGCGGCTCGTAAGTCGGCCCTGGACGGGGAGCTTGCGGCCGCGCTGGCGGTCGCGGAGGAGCGGGCGGGACTGCCGATCAAGGAGCTCGATGTCAAGCTGGCCGCGCTGCAGCAGGAGCGTGAGGGACAGGCGGCGGCGTTCGGTTGGCACGGCGAGATCTCGCTAGAACAAGATTCCGTGCAGTGGGTCCAAGTGGATCTGGGTGGCGAGCAGCCGCTGGGCAAGGTGTGGTTTCATCCCAGCCGCGATGATTTCAACGGCATCTACGATGGTTTCGGCTTCCCGGTCCGCTTCCGGGTTGAGGCCTCGGCGGACGCGGAGTTCAGACGCGATGTTGCGCTGTTGCTCGATCACACGGCGGCGGATTTTCCGAACCCCGGGATCAGGCCGGTGGTGGTGGAGGGAAAGGGCAGGTCGGCGCGTTACCTGCGGATCACCGCAGTCCGGCTAGCGCCGCGGCAGAACGACTACAACTTCGCGTTGAGCGAGGTCCGGGTGTTCGACTCGTCGGAGCGTCTTCTAACCGCGACGGAGGTCACTTCGCTAAACAGCGTGGAAGTTCCGCCGCGCTGGAGCCGAGCTAATCTCATCGACGGCTATTATCCGGGGAAGTCGGAGGAAATTGGCGCGCTGAAGCGGCAGCGGGAAGAGCTGCTGCGCGAGGTGTCGGGAGATGAAGGAATGGCCCGGTGGGAGAGCTTGAAGCGGGAGGGCGCCGCAGTGGAGGCGGAGATCCGGGCCCTGCCGGAGATGAAGAAGGCTTATGTCGGATCGGTGCATCACGGCGCGGGAAATTTCATTGGGACCGGTCCAGCGGGTGGTAAGCCGCGGACGATCCGCCTGCTGTCGCGCGGCGATGTCACGCGGCCGGTCCGGGAAGTTGGATCGGGCGCGATTCCGGCGGTCGCCCATGCGCAGGGTCGATTCGAATTGTCCGCCGAGGCCACCGAGGGCGAGCGCCGTGCGGCGTTGGCGAACTGGCTGGCGGACCCTGCGAACCCTCTGACCTGGCGCAGTATCGTAAACCGGGTGTGGCAGTATCATTTCGGCCGGGCGATCGCCGATTCGCCGAACGACTTCGGGCGGATGGGGCAGCCGCCGAGTCATCCTGAACTGCTCGATTGGCTAGCGCTGGAATTCCGCGCTGGCGGGGGATCGATCAAGTCGCTGCATCGGACGATCATGACCAGTGAGACCTACCGGCAGCGTTCGGACACGCCGGCCGGCGCGGCTGCTTCTACCGACTCGGAGAATGTGCTTCTGTGGCGGATGAATCGCCGGAAGCTGGAAGCGGAAGTGATGCGGGACAGTTTGATCGCGGTGGCCGGCAAGCTCGATCTCACCATGGGCGGCCCGGGCTTTCAGGATTTCGTGATCGAGCGCCCCGAGCATTCGCCGCACTTCCAGTATCATCTCGCCGATGCCGACAATCCCGCGTTCCACCGTCGCGCGATTTACCGCTTCATCGTCCGCAGCAAGCCGCAGCCGTGGCTGACCACGCTGGACTGCGCCGACCCCTCGATGGCGGTGGATAAGCGCAATACTTCTGTCTCGCCGCTGCAAGCGCTCGTCCAGATGAACAACCAACTGGTGCTGGTGATGTCGCGCCACTTCGCCGGGCGGCTGGATCAAGCGGGCGGAAGTTTGGAGGAGCGCATCAACCTCGCCTATCGGATCGTCTTCCAACGCGAGGCCGGAGCGGAAGAACGGGCGGCGCTAGCCGCTCACGCGGAGCGCCACGGCCTGGTATCGGCCTGCCGCGTCATTCTTAACCTCAACGAGTTCAACTTCGCCGACTGACGCCATGTTCCGCAATAATTCACCCTATCATCGCGCGCTTAGCGGCGGCCAGCTGCCCCGCATTGCCCGCCGCGAGTTCCTGTGGCAAAGCGGCGGCGGGCTCGGCGGGATCGCGCTGGC
>DBCO01000021.1 GCA_002293145.1 Akkermansiaceae bacterium UBA956
GTTAGTACAAGAAATCGAGTCGCGTGCAGGCGTGAAATTTTTGGGCAATGTCGTGGCATCGGGCACGGAAATTCTCAGCGCCTTGGGCGAAGAACACATCGCGACGGGGCGACCGATTCTTTACACCAGTGCAGACTCTGTGTTGCAGATAGCTGCGCATGAGGATGAGAAGATCTTCGGTCTTGAAAAATTGTTAGATCTTTGCCGGACGGCGCGGCTGGTGTTGGATGAGCGCGACATTGCGATTGGTCGAGTGATCGCTCGACCTTTTGTGGGTGATGCCGTGAGCAATTTTCAACGCACTTCGAATCGGCGCGATTACTCGTTGCTGCCACCGCGCACGGTCTGGAATGAGTTGCAAGAGGCAGGTGTGCAAGTGATCGGAGTGGGAAAAATTTCCGACATCTATGCGGGGCAGGGGATCAGTGAAAGCCATCCGACCAAATCGAATGCCGCGGGTATGGTGAAAATCGCCCAGTTGTGGGACGAGAAACGTTTGGAGCCACATGTGATTGTGGCGAATCTTGTCGATTTTGACATGCTGTATGGGCACCGTCGCGATCCACAAGGTTATGCGCAGGCCCTGCGAGAGTTCGATACATGGTTAGGAAAATTTTTGCCAATGGTTGAGTGTGGAGATTTTCTCTGCATCACGGCGGATCATGGTAACGATCCGTATTTTGCGGGTACCGATCATACTCGTGAAAAAGTGCCTTTGCTCACCTTGCATGCGCCCTTGCCGCTGTTGGCAAGCGATGATTTTACGCAAGTGGCGCAGTTACTTCGGCGGTATTTTTGTGCACAAATCGCAAGTTTGCCTGCTATCGCTCCGTGATATCATGCCAATGATACAGGGAGTCGAAATTAGAAAACAATGATACGCAGGCCGCCAACTTCGCTTCCAAAAGTTCCTTCGCCGCTGCACGTGCTGATGCAGCATCGGCAAACGAACATGTAACGAGAATCGGATGAAATTCATTTAACTTACGGAATATCGTAGCAGAAAATCATCACATGCCAAAACGAAATCGACCGAAATAGCGAGGGCTGTTCGGCGGTGGTGTGATGCGGAAAGTGAGTCGATCCACGCCTGCTGGGCTGGTGAGTCGATCGTTGGAAATCAGCGTGTAATTGGCATTGCTCCAGTTGATGAGATTGCTTGCGCCCTCAGGAATTACTTCAGCCTGTTGTGCGTTGACGTTGCGTGTGATCGACATCAGAAATGTTCCTGCGGGTTCTTTGAGGAATGTTGGATGCAGTGATTGCTCCGCCATTTGTGGGTTGCCGCCGAGATAGTATTCGAGCATGGTAGACAATCCATCGCCATCGAGATCTTGATCAGCGGCATGATTGCCATTGGCAAGTTTCCACGCGGCATAGGTGATGGCTCCATCAATGCCAGGAGAGCCGCCGTTGTTCGCTACGCTCGCTCTCCAACTCAATGGATCACTGAGATTCGGCAGGGAAAATGGCGAAACCAGTTCTAACGAATATCCATCGCCATCGGCGATTGTAGGCCAGGGAATCGCATCATCGTATGAAAAACTGAGTAGCAGGGAACCATCGGCACGGCGCATTTCGATGATCTCTCCGCCATTGTCGAGCTGACCGAGAAATGGTCCGACAACGTTGATGCCGCTGCCAAATGTGGTCGCAAATGCTGTAAGATCTTTGGCGATAACGAGTTTGCTTCCAGGGCCTAACAGAGCCCCGCCTGGAGTGGTGTAGGTGATGCCGAGAGTAAAGCTGACATTGCTCATATCAAGCGTGTTGCTCGAAATGTTGGTGAGCTCCACATACTCCGTCGTTTCAATGGCTCCCGATGGATTGTAATAGATTTCAGAAACCACAAGGTTGCTTGCACTAGGCAAAACGATTCCGCCGGTGTTGTTCACAGTGATCGAATCATTGCCGATGATTTGTCCAGAGTAATTGACCGCTTCTAACGAAATGAGATTCGCGCCAGCACCCAAGGGGACCGCGAGTTGCCATGCGTTGTTGCTGGTCCATGTAACATTCAGAGGGACGCTGGAACCGACAATGCGAATGTCTTTTACATCGACCCAACCTTGACCTGCAAGCGTTACGGGGCTCACAGCGGAAGAAAAATTAGAGCCTCCATTGGTTGTGATGGCAAAGGACGTGGTGGGTATGTCGGTATTGATCGCATTGAGAATGTAGTTCGAGCGCGTGTTGATATAACTCAGATGAGAAGAAAAACTTTCGCTAGGAAGAAGTGAGCCGTAATGGCTGGCCCACGGGCTCATGTAGTTTTGATTGAATACCGTTGTGCAAATGTCGTGGAGTTTTCCGAGATAGGATCGGCGATAACGTGGTTGTGCAATGATCTTGTTGAGTTCGCTATTTTCAAAAATGCTGCGTGTTGCACTGTAGGAAAAATCAAGATCGTGAGGGAAATACAAGACACGTCCATCGGGTCTAGCGTAGAAAATGCCATTGTGATTAGCATTCGAAAAAAATGAATCACCCGCACCACTAGCGCAGGAGAAGGCGAGTGCACTGAGCCATTGATCGACATCAATGACGTCTTCCAATCCGGTTGCGAAGGCCGTGCCGGTTTTGCTGAAATGCTGACCCAAGGCAATGATGCGCGTATAGTCATCGACATCCTCATTGTTTTCTAACAAATAATTCCATCGATAGTTTTCCTTGTCGGCGCCAAGACTAACAACGTCTGTACCAACAACGCTATCGGGTGTAGGGAGTTTGAAGCCGCTGCCATCAACAGTAGTGGGGTAGTAAATCAATTCGTATTCATATGCGGTGCCATTGCTGCCATTGTCGAATTGCGAATCGAGAAAAACATCGCCAAAGCGTGCGAGTTGCATGATCGCCGTGCTGGTGTGCGCGGGATCGGGGGCGATGACTTTGCACAAATCATTGTATTCGGCTGGGATACCACCGCCGGCATACATCATGTGATCGTATAGGATTTCTTGCGCCCCAGTGATTTGACCCTCAGAGCGATCAATCGAAACGGTCTTGTGCACACCGCGAAACAATTGTCCTGCATAGAATCCCAAATTGAATCCCACGCGGGCTGTTGCGGGCCGACCACGTTGACTGCTTTTCAAGCGGACACCCACGTTGTAGTAAACTTCTTTTTCGTTATAAATCACTGTGCAACCGAGTCGTTCATTGCTCATCAAGTTATTCAATTGATAGAGTAATGCTTCTTCAGCAGGCGGCATGATGATTCGCAGGTTGTGCAATCCATTTGTCGCTGCTAGGCCGTCATTGACCTGATAGAGCGCATACGATTGGGCTCCAGCGGCAGGATAAAGCGCGGTGGCTGCAGGACTGGCCGCGTCTGTAGCGGAAGCGTAAAACCGCACCACGCTGGATGCGGCTTGCGCTGGAATCTCGGCCTCATAAATACCTGCACTGATCAGATTCATCGCAACTGAGCTGAACGAGCCGCCATTGACGGAATAGAATAATGTTAGGGTTGCCATACCATCAGGGTCGCTAGCTTGTGCGGTAATCGTCACGGCTTCATTCGCGGATGGTACGGTCGGGCTGTGCGTAAGATTAGCAAAACTCGGTCCGATGTTGTTTTGTGCTGTCGAATTAGCGGCACCGGGAGTTCCTGGATCATCGCTTCGCGCCAGTTCGTTGGTTTTGGCGCATCGATTGAAATACAAACGTGTATTAAGTCGGTTCGATCCATTGAGCCATCGTGCGCGATACGAGATTTCATACACTAAGCCATTGGTGATGGATCTTCCCGCAGCAAGTGTGGTTTCGACGTGATTGTGCATGTGCTCGGTTGCTCCAAGCGAGCTGAGGAAAAGAACTTGGTTAGAAGCGTTCGTCGGATCATTGACGATCGAGGCATGTCGATGATTGCCGAGAAATCTCCAGCCTGTAGTTCCATTTTGAAAGTTGCCATTGGCAAGCATTTGCGTAGCCGCACCATCGGGGTTTTCGATGACGGAAATGTCGTCGATCAACACATCTCCACGATCTAATAAACCGAAGATAAACTCTCTCCACTGGGAATCGGGGCCCACACTACTTGCAGCAGCGGTCATGCGGTAGGTGTAGGTTTGCCAGTTTCGTTTCGAGCTTTCTTGACTGGCACTCCATGATTCTGGTGACTGATTGTTGGCATGAGCATCGCGTAACTCCAACGATGATCCAGCCCCATCAGCAAGATCAGTCCAGCGTCCACCATCGAGATACTGCACTTCATCTGCCGGATTTCCTACGGCATCGGTTAGTGTGATGGTTTCGCCTTCTCCTGCTAGACTTCCCGACCACGGACCAAGTACTGTTGCGCCGGCGGCTGCTGTGAAATTTCCGGGCGTATGCGCCACGAGTAAGTAACTGTCCGGCAGCATGATGGTGTTAGGCGGGAACGTGTAAGCAATTCCATTGGTGAAAGACCAACTGCCAAGGTCGATGGCAGTGTTGCCGCGATGATACAATTCAATCCATTGTTTGCTGTTACTCGCTAGGCTAACTTCTGCAGGTCGGTAGCAGATTTCGTTGATAACGATGTCGTTTTGCAACTGGAAGGTGTTCGCACTACTAGGTGTTTCACTGCTCGGTCGTAGCCACTGATCAGGCCAAGCATCGGAAAGTCCGCGCAATTCGTTGTCGATGGTGCGCGCATCAGCAATCGTGCCATCTGGTCTTTTGATGACGACTTTATCGCCATCGATCACACTGAATCCGAGTTGTGCCGTGGTATAGTGAATCAACGATCCTGCCGCAACTGTGGTTGAGGGTAATAAAAAAGTGTTGGTGGTAAGGCCTTGCACCTCGATGCCATAACCCGCCGTGGAACTGGGTGTATTGTTTGGGTTGATCAACTCAATGTAAAAACTTGACGAGCTATCTGCTGCAATTTCATTGAGTCGAAATGCCGGTGCCGCATCAGGATCTTCGGGCGTTTCATAACTCGTCAGCGTGGCATCGAAGTAACACGTATTGTCAGTAGCTCCTGTGTGTAACGAGACAGCAAGCACGTTGGTTCCTTGCACCAGTGCGGTCGCGGGCACGGTGATATCGTTGCTATTTTGCGGCACTGTGAGATCTGAAAGAGCGTTTGTTGTGTGTGTGATCGTTCCCGCAGCGAGATTGCTACGGGAAATTTCCTGACCGTTCAAATAAAATACGCCACCATCGCTGAGTGTGTGACGAAGTTTCAAATTCGTGCGCGCGGGATTTCCGCTGAAAGTGAAACTTTTTCGCAAATAGGATGTCGAAGCAGAGGCTGCGATGGTTGTGTTCACAGTCGAATTCGGAAATGCAGTTGTTAGGCCGTATTTTGATTCGAGGTAACTGCCGACCGCTTGGAAATCGCTTGTGGAGAGCTCGTTCTTGTAGATTAACATTTCTGCCACATCTCCTGCGTATCCTGTGGCTCCGAGGCTGGCATGGTTGCCTAACACAATTGGTTGTGGTGTGAGGTTTTCGCCCGTATCCGTCTCGGAACTTTCCATCACGCCATCGACCCAGATTTCAAATCGTGCGGCGCTGAGATTTCTTCTAAGCGTTACGATTTGATACTGGCTTGTCGAGATCGAGGTGCTGGATACGGGGCCGCCGAGTCCGCTTGAGTTGTCATAGCGCTTTTGAAAGCCGAAGCGACCATTGACGGCTTTCAAAGAAACAAGTGGTGCATCAACGGTAGCGACACGGTCACAAATATAAGCGCCGTCACCGCCTGTGATGGAGCCATTCGTAATTACGGCTGAGGCCTTGCAGACGATAAAATATACGAAGCCTGATGTGGGGGTGATGTTTGGTGTGAGAGTCGCTCGCATTGCGTCGTTGCCATCAAAACTCACCGTAGGTTCACCTGTAAGTGTGGAGTTTGTCTCAAAGCGAGGATCATCCGTGTTAATGAGATTTTGCGATGAGCCATCGCTGGTATGGGTATCGGTCCAACTTGTGACGATGGTATTATCTACTAAGCCTGTGATCGCTCCTGCCCGATATCGTGAAGTCAATGAAGCAGTGACCGATAAAACTGGAATAGTAGCCGCCGAGCCAAACGCTCCAGTGCCGGAAGTCCAGATTGCATCATTGAACGCTGCATTCATCCAATCACTCGGCGGGGCAACAACGGTATCGCGATACTTCCACGATTGGTTTGCGATGATGTGCTCCACGACAATGGGATCATTCGAATACAAAAAATTCGACTGCTGAGGAGTGCCGCCCATTTCGATGCTGGCGCGCCAATTTTCCGCAGGCTCTGAGGCGAGACCGGGACGTCTTTTTGCGAGAGTGGCGCCCAGACCATCGGCGGCTAGTGGCCAAGATCCGCTATCGCCGTAGCTGATGCGATCCATCAATCGGTTACTCGAATTTCTCAGTTCGATCGTTTCTCCAGAGTTTGACAACAATCCAGTGTATGGTCCCAGAACACCTGAAAATCCACTCCATGAGGAATGAGCGGGGAGTTTGGCAATGATCAGGTTGGCTCCCGCATTGATGATTGTGCCTTGCGGAAATGTGTATTCGACACCATTGGTGAACTTCCAGCCGGAGATGTCGATGTTTACTGCCATTTGGTTGTGCAACTCAATCCACTCGGCATCTTGCGTGAGCGGGGGGTTGTAGTGGATTTCCTGAAATGTCACTACGGCATCAGGGCTGTTAGCCATTACTTGCGAGGTAATGGCAATACCAAAACTAAGTAGCTTGATCAGATGACGTCGCATGGATGAAATGGGTTTGGAGAAAATAGCTACGCGAGCACACAAGGCGCTCGCGCAAGTCGAGGTAGGGAGTTACGCAGGTGATCGACTATTCCTCGATCCGATAAAATTCGCGAGCCTCGGCGGTTTCGGTTGCGGGAATGATCGCTTGGCCTACGCCTGCGGCATCGGTGGTAGTGGTCAGAGGAGTGGTCAGCGGGCCAAAGGGCGTTACGAGATCGGGGGACTTCGTGACATTGTATGTAGTGCTGGCAGCGCCTTTGTAATTGATGATGAAATTGCTCGAGGCATCACGACTGGTGCCCGTGACGAGTAGATCTGTCGAAACCTGAGGAACGACTTCGTTGGTCAAACCATACAGGTGGAACGAGCCGCTGGCAGGGAGGGAGCCAATTGGCACCGTGGCTCTGATCATGAGATCCGTCGATTCCGCCACATAGGTGTAACAGACGTAGTACGCGGAGTGGTCATTGCCGTTGTTGAGCACGACTCCGGGACGATCAGTCACGAGTGAACCAAAGGGGGTGTCGGTGGTCGCACCATTGATGAATTCAAAATCAATCGGACGGCTACTCGCTCCAACAAGGTCCCAAGGGCGGATGAAAATTTTGAGTTTGTAGGTTTCTCCGACTGTTAAGCCGCTAAGAGTGTAAGTTTGGAAGCCTCCTGGACCACCATAAGTATTGTAAGTAAACCCGCCTAACATGTCTAGCAAGCCAGGGCCAGTGACATTGCCCGTTGCGGGGAGCCAAGTGCCATTGGTGATCGGATTAATTTCGGCGCCTATA
>DBCO01000004.1 GCA_002293145.1 Akkermansiaceae bacterium UBA956
TTGCACTTCCGGGTTGAATCCAAGATATGATTAAAAAAATTAAATACACAGCATGTGCTATCACAATCTTTTTCTGCATTTCAGGATTGATTGTATATTTACGCTTTTTTCCGAAAATTAGGTTTGATTTCAGCTTGGCCGTCGACTTTGGATCGCGCGTTTTTGCACACAATATAGGTTCCCCAGACGCGTCCATGCCTGTGTATTTGAGCGATTGGCCCCATACATTCTTAAGACCTGCCTATCTTGGTGATATAGGATGGACTCAACAATCAGATGAGTTTTATTTGAGTGTAGATGGGTCGATTATTGTATGCACGAGCAAACGTTACGGGAGCATGGAGCTAAATACAGCTGCCTACGATACACGGACTCATAAACTCATCACACCACATACACAAAATCTCTCTCCCCAAATGTGCAATGATTACATATTTAATCTCGTTTCGCAACGTGGTGGTCGTTCTCTGCAGAACTTAGTTCCGCCAGATATAAAGAGCCATGTAGTGCGTTAGTGCGGCTAAAACCCGAGCGGAATGAAATGTTGAAGGATGAAATACATAGTGTTTCTTGCTAGGTGTTCGGCGTACCTACTTCTCCGAGAAACTGCGCCAAGGCTTTGAGTCGTTTGCGTGTTTCCCATTGCAAAACATAGCGCATCACGGGATGCAAAATCCAGCGGAGATATCGAGGTCGAGCGGTGAATTGAAACCGATATGTCGCGAGAGATCCGGTTGGTGTATCGGTGTGGCGGATGCTTGCTGCGAAATGTTCGAAAAAGGGTGTATCGTTGATCATTTCTACGGCCGCTACTTCACCGGGTTTGAAGGTGAGATATTTGGTCTCGATGCCGATGCAGCCGCCCAAATGTTTGCCAATGCACAATGAAGTCGCACCCTTTTGTGCGATTGTGCAACCGCGAGTCAATCGTGCCTCGCGCAGCAATGTGTCCCACTCGAGGCGCCGTGAGTAGTCATGCAAGAGGGCAAATACTTCCGCCGAGCTGCATGGCATTTCTTGCATGATGGATGCTGCTGGCATGGTAGGCAGATTGATTTGTTAGGCCAACAAAGGCCCATCGGGTCGATGGATGCGATTGATCATTTCTTCGACAATGCCTTCGGCGGAAACGGTGGTCTCCGCGCGTGATGCTAGCATTTTCAGCTTCAGTGTCGGATAATCTTGTCCCACGACCAAGGCGAAACGAGCACCTGCTTGATCGGAGCGTTGGAGTTGTTTGTTGAATTTCATGGCCGTCATCGGGTAGTCCACCGAGAGTCCGGCCGTGCGCAAATCGGTAACGAGACGCAGCGCTTCGTTGCGTTTCTCTTCCTGATCAATCGCCACATACACATCGCATCCTGCCTGATTGCGTTGCAACCAAACTTCCATTTGCATCAGCGTGTGCGGCGTTTCTTCGATGAGATTGCGAATCACATAGTCGCCCATCGCAAAGCCCGTGGCAGGTAAGCTGACTTTGCCATCCGAAATTGTCGAAACGAGAGTATCGTAGCGACCTCCTCCCGCGACAGCGCGCATCGAAGCTCGGGCATCAAAGACCTCGAACACGAGACCTGTGTAGTAAGCGAGTCCACGCACAATCGAAAGATCCCAGCGAATGAATTCGCCCAGGCCGCGCGCCGTGAGATTGGCGAGCAGATCACGATAGGTCGTAGAGGCATTGTCGGGATTGGCGATGAACTCCTTGACCTCATCGAGTGTTAGACCGAGAGCACCCAATTTTTCATGCAAGACGTCGGTTTTGTCGCGTTCAAGTTTGTCGACGATCTGCAAAAATGTGGCGAGTTGTTCCTCATTGAGTCCGCGATTTTTCGCAAAGTCTGCCCAGGCTTGGCGATCAGAAACGCGCACTTGGTAATCGGATTTCTCAAATCCAAAAGCGCGCATGGTATCGATGGCAACGGCTAACAATTCCGCATCAGCAGCCGCGCTGTCTTCGCCGAGGATGTCGACATTGAATTGGAAAAACTCGCGACCACGGCCTTTCTGTGGCTTCTCGTAGCGAAAGCATTGACCGATCTCAAACCACTTCAGCGGCTTGGGGAAATCGCGTTGATTATCGGCAGCAAGGCGCGCCAGCGAGGCGGTAACTTCGGGGCGAAGTGTGATATCGCGACCACCTTGATCGGAGAAACGAAAGAGTTGTGTGGAGAGCTCACCACCAGATTTTTTCAGATAGAGTCCCGTGTCTTCGAGCAGAGGTGTCTCATATTCGACGAAACCGTGACGCCGGGCCGTGGCGCGCCAGGTTTCGTGCAAATACTGGCGCACAGCAAAATCACGAGGAAGGAAATCGCGGAAACCAGGCAGGGATTGGAAAGCAGAAACAGCCATAAGAGGAGGGAAGTAATACTCGCCCGCGAGGGAAATGGCAAGGTGGAAGTGATTAAGGGTATGGGTTGAGCCAAAGTACGTAATTGTTATTCTCAGTTCAAGTTCTCTGCCGAGGTGACAAACTCAGTGACGCACAGGAATGAGCTATTATGGATGTTTTGGATACGTTTTCCCAATTCCGATTTTTATGAAATCTGTTTTTTCTATGCAATAACAAACGATGATGGCTGGATGTTTGTCGATCCAGATGGCTGTCCCTAGTTGAGCATCGGGGTATGCTCGACGGCTCCGCATGATGAAGTGGCGGATCACTCTCCCTCCTTTGCCAAAACCATTGCAAGCAAGAAGGAATGGGCGCAAAAGACTCATGCTCAGCTAGTAGATCGTCTCGAGTGTAACTCGCTCGGAGGTTGGTCAGATGCGCAGGTTTTTCGACAGGGAAAACGGGAAGTACCTTATGTGCTGACGTGGAATTTGTTGGCATCGTATGCACGAAAGCAGAAAATGACCTACGAGAAATATGGACATACAGGATTGCAAAATGACGTCTTGCCGGTCTTCGAAAGTGGCTTTGCCAAACACTGTGACGATGTTTGTAAGAAGATGGCAGTGACCAAAGATGACCCTTGGTTGATTGGACATTTTTCAGACAATGAACTTCCGTTCGTGAGCAAGGATGTTCTCAAGCGGTTCTTGAAAACCTCAAGCAGGGGAGAGAGTCACGCTGCGGCAGCACAGTTTCTTGAGAGGAAAGGAATCAAAGAGGACGCGATCAAGAGCGAGCATGATACCGAGTTCATGGCACTCGTTTTGAAAGCCTATTACAAAACGGTGCACGATGCGATGCACAAGTATGATCCGAATCACTTATGATTCTTGGGAAATATTTGCTATATGCTATCAGATTTGCAGAAGCTCACAAGAAAAAAGCGGGACTGAGCGAATTGTTGCAGATATTTTGTTTTATTGATGGATGACAAGAAGACAGGGAATGATTGCAGGAGCGATTTACCGAAGTCAACTGCTTCAACCCGCATGTCGTGTCTAAGTAGGCCAAGAATGTTATGGCAAGCTCCATGAGTCGCTACAATGATCCCTGTATCTCCATCCTACGCGCTCTTGCGAGGTCGTGTTGACATGATCAAGCGCAGCACGGCCAGGGGGAGCAGGGAAATGCCTGCGGCGGCGAGGGCAATTTTCCAACCGGGATAGACACGGGCGTTCCGTGCATCCATGGCCATGATGGCTTCGCTGACGACTTGTTCTTTGTCGACGTAGAACCACTCGCGCATGCCATCGAAGTCTTGGCCTTGCACGCGGGCTGCGACTTTGCCAAATTCGGTGTGAACGGGACCAGGGCAGACGGCTAGCACGTTGATGCAGCATTCTTTGAGTTCAATGCGCAGGGCTTCGGAAAAGCTCGATACGAAAGCCTTGGTGGCGGCATACACCGCGAAGTCGGGGATCGGCAAAATGCTGGCGAGCGAGCTGATGTTGATGATCGATCCATGCTGGCGGCTGATCATATCGGGTAAGATCAAGTGGCAGAGATGCGTGAGCCCTTCCATGTTCAAACGCATCATGGTTTCGAGTTTTTCCCAGGAAGCATCGGCAAAGGTCCCGTAATCTCCGATGCCGGCGTTGTTGATGAGGCAATCGGGATGGAGTTTTTTTTCTGCGAGGGCTGCCGCCAATTGATTGCGTTGCGCGGAGATTGATAGGTCTGCCTCGAAGCAGCGGACCTGTACTCCATACTCGCGCACGAGCTCTCCGGCCAGTGTGGTAAGGCGATCACCGCGACGTGCGACGAGCACCATGGTCTCGCAGCGATGGGCGAGTTGTCGGGCAAATTCTTCGCCGAGGCCCGAGGACGCACCGGTGATCAGCAAGCAGGCAATGTCTTTCATAGAGAGGAAAAATGGTTAGTTTTTGGGCTTCGTGGTTTTTTCGGTGATGTATTCTTTCCACATCGCATCGACCGTCGCGCCGCAGATGGTTTCGATGGTGTTGGCTTGATACGAGCCATCGTGGCAGGCGGTGTTGAGCTTGCGGATCAAATCCTTGCCGGGCGTTTTTTTCTGATCGATCCAGTCAAGAAAGGAGCCGGCGATGCCATAGCCTTGTTTGTAGGAACTGCGTTCTGGATCGAGCTGCCATGAGTTGTTTTTCCCTGGCTCATAGTGGTGATAGCGAATGTAATCGGCCAAGCCCTCGGTGAGCCAGAATTCTCCCTTGCTCTTGTAATCTTGTACGATGTGCACTAATTCGTGAACGACCATGCCGTAGTCTTGCGGTGATTTTTTGAGCCAGTCCGCGGAGAAATGGATTTCATTGCCACGTGCGTAGGCGACGCCATCCATGGGTTCGAAAATCATGGTGATCGATTTTTTTGGCAGCTCGCGGGTTTTATCGAAAAGCAGGTTGTGAATTTTAGGATACCATGCCTCGGCGATGGTTTTTGCTTTGTCTGCAAATTCCTGACACTGCGGGGCTTTGCTCAAATCGAGTGTGATGCTGAGCTTGGAGGCTTCTTGTGCATGAGTCCGTGGTGCAATCAGTAGGCAATATGCGAGGAATAAACGGAGTGAGATCATGCGGGCTGACTGTATGGTTTTTTGGTGACGAGTCAATGCTGAGGATTTTTCTCTATGATGCTGGATTTTTTCCGATGAGTCGTGCAGTATCGCTCATGAGAACACTAATTATGACATACGACTTCGATACCATCATTCCGCGCCGTGGTACTGGCAACATCAAGCATGACCGTCGTCCGGATCTGGAACCGTTTTGGGTGGCGGACATGGATTTTGCCTCAGCGCCGGAAATCACCGAGGCGCTGATTCGCCGTGTGCAGCATCCAGTGTATGGCTACGCACAAGCGCACCAGGGCGTGATTGATGTGACGCTGGATTATTTGCAAAAACGTCATGGAGTGAAGGTGACAGCGGAGTCGATCATGTGGCTTGGCGGACTGGTGCCGGCCTTATCACTCGCGGTTAAGGCCTTTTGTAAGCCCGGTGAAGCGGTGATGACTTGCACGCCATCGTATCCGCCGTTTCTCGGCGTGCATCACGACCATGCTACTGTGGAGTTGATCTGCATTCCTCATGCTCAGGTGGATGGACTGTGGACATTTGATTTCGCGGCGATGGAGGCTGCGATTACACCGCAGACGCGGCTCTTTTTGTTGAGCAATCCACAAAATCCGTTAGGTCGGGTCTTTAGCCGTGCCGAGTTGATGCAGCTAGCGGAATTTTGCCGAGCTCATGACTTGGTTCTCGTCTCTGACGAAATTCATTGCGATCTGGTGTTCGATGAAACGGCGACACCTCACATTTGTGGTCACGCCTTACCGGAAGAATTTCATGATCGCATCATTACGCTGCTCTCGCCGTCGAAGACCTACAACATCGCGGGCATTGGCATTGCGTATGCGCTGATCACGAATGATTCGCTCAAGCGCAAATTTACGGCATCGCGTGGGCATACCCAATCAGAGATCAGTACTTTTGGTTACTACGCGGCCGAGGCAGCCTATCAGTTTGGTGAGCCATGGCGTCAGCAAATGCTGGCGTATCTTGCCGAAAATCAACGGCTGATGCACGAGTATCTCAAATGCGCAGTACCGCAGTTGGTCGTGAACCACAACCAAGCAACGTATCTAACGTGGATGGATTGCCGCGCGTATTCGTGGGGAAATCCCGCGCAGTATTTGGAAAAAGAAGCGCAACTTTTTGTCTCAGACGGAGCATTCTTTGGGGTGCCGCAGCACATCCGATTCAACTTCGCCTGTCCGCGCACGCAGATGATGCGAGGCTTGGAGAAAATGACAAAAGTACTATCTTTATCGTAGATCGATATTTGGGGTATTGTTTGTTTCTATGAAAACAATCATTTACCCCGTCGTTTTTGCGCTAGCTAGCATTCTATTCTCCCAGGCTCAATTGATTTATCAAGGAGGCGAAGGCATAGGTAAGGGCAAGCATATTGTTTTTTTGGCTTCTGATCATGAATACCGTAGTGAAGAAGCTTGCCCCGCTCTAGCGCGCATTCTTTCCAAGCACCATGGATTCCGCTGCACGGTGGTATTTGGTGTGGATGCTGCGGGGCACATCGAAGCCGGATCTTCGAACATTCCAGGGATCGAGGCCCTCAAAGATGGCGACCTGTTTTTCATTTTTGCGCGATTCCTTTCGCCGACTCAGGAGCAAATGCAGCCGATTATCGATTACATTGAGCGCGCTGGTCCCGTCGTAGGTCTGCGCACTTCATCGCACGCATTCCAAATTGATGCGAAGAGTCCCTTGGCGAAATACAGCTATGACTCCAAGGTTGCAGGATATGAAAATGGGTTCGGCCATCAAGTACTCGGCAATACCTGGGTGGGTCACTATGGTCAAAATCACAAACAAGGTACACGCATTCAGTTGATTCCTGAGCAAAAAGAGAATCCGATTCTCCGTGGTGTGAAAGATGGGGCGTTCACCTATTGCGGTGGCTATGTGGGCAAAGCAGCGGCAGATTTTACTGTGATCGCCAATAGTCAGCCAATGGTATCGATGGACCCCAAAGCGGAAGTCGATGCTTCTAAGCCACCCATGCCATGCACTTGGACACGCGAATACACATCCACGTCAGGAAAAAAAGGCCGTGCCTTTCATAGCACGCAGGGCGCTTCTCAGGATATGATCGACGATAACTACCGTCGCATGATCATCAATGGCACGTTATGGGCGCTTGGTATGGAAAAACAGATCACCAAGACACTGGATATTTCCTTCGTCGGACCTTACCAGCCTCGAACATTTTCGTTCGATGGCTATGCACGTAATGTGAAGCCTTCCAACCTACAATCGCTCGATAGTCCGATTTTGCCGAACGAGGAAAGCAATCAGAAGAAATAACTACGTTAGATCGTTATCCTGAAATCCGAAGTAGGAACCACGAAATACACAAAATACACGAAAATTGATTTTTTAAAAACGGGTATTCTCATGCACTGTTAAGTGATGTGTGCACACCAATGAAATGCTCAACCATTTTGTGTATTTCGTAACTTTTGTGGTTAGGAAATAGCTTATCTGGTTTTTCAGTTGAGAGACCTAGGTTTTTACTGTCGGTCCCGTGAATCGATGAGAATGGTCACGGGGCCATCATTGACCAGTGACACTTGCATATCGGCACCGAAGCGACCTTGCTGGACGTTCTTGCATAGTGTAGCAGTCATTGCGGTGCAAAATTCTTGATACATTGACTCGGCCTTGTCTGGTCGGGCCGCGCGCAGAAAGGACGGACGGTTGCCCTTTTTCGTGGAGGCATGAAGCGTGAATTGGCTGATCACCAAAATGGAGCCACCAATGTCTAGCACATGGCGGTTCATCTTACCTTCCTCGTCGGAAAAAATGCGCATCTGGCTGATCTTTCTGACGAGCCAATCGAGATCCTCGTGTTCATCGCGATCTTCGATGCCTAAGAGCACGAGAAGCCCGCCTTGGATTGCGCCGAGGCATTCACCTGCAACCTCGACCTTCGCCTCACTGACCCGTTGTATCACTGCTCGCATGGGGAAAGAATGCGTGAGACCGTGGAACTTTTCAAGTTTGCGTGTGCAGAGAGCTGAGGAAAAATTCGAGGCTCACAAAACTCCCGTATCGCGCAAGATTGTCGCGATGCGGCGGCGCTCGGACAATTTCATGCTTGTGAATTCGTTATCGCAGGTAGGTGCATCTAGGATGGTTTTGAGTCTCGTGAGCACCCGCGATTTGACGGCTGTGGGCAGGTTGCGAAAGGCGTCCGAGTAGATCATATACGAGCAACGATTTTTGAAGAGTCGGGTGTTCAACTGAAAATCGGCGAGCGAGTCGCCATTTTTTGCACGGGGGATCGATTCGGAAAATTCTTTCTGAAATGCCTCGCTGCCCTCGACACCATCATCGCCCATCTCGGCTTCTGTTTTGAACAAGAACCACTCGACGATGCGTTGCGCAGCTTGCTCAGCCACACGTCCCGCCGCGCCTTGATCATGGTCGCCATCGGGATCGATCGATTTGCTGAGAAAATGCGCTCGCTGGTAGTTCATCGAGGCCGCGGTGAGCAAATTGTGCGCTTGGCATTGATGCTCTAATAGCATCAGAGCGACGATGTCACTGGTGTTGACGGGGTATTTTTTTGCATCGAGGTGACCGTCTAGCGACACCAAATCTGAGGTCGCGGCTTTGGCTTTTCGGCCATCGGCGTAGGTGCGATTCCCCAAATGTGGTAAGGCGATTTTTCCCGTCACGTAGTAGCCGCCCCAGCGTTCTGGGATGGGTGTTTCGTGCGTGACTACACCAGAGCCAAACGAGAGCAGGGGATGCCCGTCTTCATCGGGAAACACCGAGCGAATCAAAACGCCTGGAACATTTTCCGTGCGACCCGTACCATGGCAGGAAAGGCAATCGCTGGTGTCGCGTTCGACTTTGGGCGGGCGACTTTCGTTGCCGAGTTCGATCAAATAAAACACCTGCCCGAGCTTGGGATCGTTGATGATGATTTCCATTACGCCACCCGGGACGTAGCCGGCATAGCAGTCGCGCGAAAAAAACAAAGCGCGCGGATTGCCCGGATGAATCAACCCATTTTGCTTGCTGGTTTTGGAATAGACTAAGACCTGCGAAGTCGCGGGCACTTTCAATGCTCGAAGTACCTCATGCATGCGCGCCAATGGTGTGTGGCCTGTGAGCTTGGCGGTGCCGCTTTGCCAATCTCTTGCGAGCTTTGAGAGCGCATCGGTGGGAGTTTGATCCGAGTAGCGCAGTGGTGGTAGATCCCATAAATCCACTTGCCCCGCGGAAGGTTGGCAGGAGAGCAAAGCGCCTAGCAAAGATACACTCGCGATGGTCTTATGAGTTTTTTTCATGCCCAATCAATACGTGAGGTGGCGAAAGTTTTCTCAGCTTGATTTGCTCACTGCAGCGCAAAAATTATCGTGCTAATTTGCTGATGAAGCGGGAGAAATGCTCTACACCCGCGAGAAGATCGTCAATTTTGATGAATTCATCCTCGGTGTGTGCTTGATCGATGGATCCTGGACCAATGCAGATCGAGGGGATTCCCGCGCGACTGAGATGGGCGGCATCGGAGTACCACGGTGCACTTACGGTGCGTGTGCCTTTGCGCGAGTCTTGCAGCGATCGCAGCACGCGATGATCCAGACTGGTTTCCATGGGTGGGTTTTCATGAGCATTGACGATTTGTAGCGGTAGTGCCATTTCGCGAATGGCATTTTCTAACAACAGCAATGCGCCACCTTGTTGGTGAAGCTGCGGAGTGATGCGGATGTCGAGTTGCGCCTGTGCATAATCTGGCACAATGTTGGCGCGCGTTCCCCCTTGAAATGTTCCGATGTTGACTGTCGAGTGACCCAGCACAGGGTGCTCATATGCTTGTAAACGGAGTTGGAGATATTTCTCTAATGAACCTAAAGCGCGTGCGAGTTTCATCACTGCGTTTTCCCCTTTTTCAGGCATCGAGCTGTGAGCTGCTTTTCCTCGTGCTTCTAACGTTGCCCAGAGCGAACCTTTGGTGGTGTAGACGATATCAAGAGATGTGGGTTCGCCAATAACCGCAAAAGCATAGTGATGAGCGTGATGCTCGGCAAAGTGTTTCGAGCCCCATTGACCAGATTCCTCCGCCATGAAAGCGACGAAATCGACAGCAACTGGCATGTCACGCAAGAGATGAGCATTTTCGCGCAAAGCCCAAAGCATCGCTGCCATCGGGCCCTTGGTATCGGATGCACCACGGCCCCAGATTTTGCCGTCTCGGATCTCGGCGGAGAATGGATCGATCGTCATGTTTGCGACGCCAACGGTATCAAGGTGAGGGCCTAACAAAATTCGTGGGCGCCCATCCATTGGAGCAAAGCGCGCGATCAAATTCGGACGCCCTGGTTTGACTTCGTCGAGAAAAACTTCGCAGCTTGGGCCCTCGAGCCACTGGGCGAGGCACTGGGCAAGAGCAAGTTCGCCATCACCAGCGATTCCCGATTGATCATCAGGATTCACCGAGGGGATGCGAATCAAATGCTGCAACAATTCGACGGCAGATTGAGGCATAGCTTGAGAAAAATGGTTCAAAATGCGATAAGGTACGTTCAGAACAGAAACTGCGTGATCTCAGCACAATCGACAATCAAAAAATGACGATCAGCTTAGGAAAGATCATCACTTCCAGCTCCATTCTGGCTTGCGGATCGCCGCCAGAGCCTCTTCGCTTGTCAATGCTGCCGATGCGATCAAGCGGCTCTTACGACGATGTTTTTGCCATAATGTCTTCTCTTCAGCAGTGGGCTCATGCCGCGCATGAAACGGGACTTTCATCCCAATCAAGTGGGCAAGGTATCCTTCGATTCCGTAGATATTGGGCTTAAAGGGTAGCGCATTCACCAGTTCAGGCGCGGGACCGATTTTTTGATACATTTCAAAAAATTCCTGAAATTCACCTAAGTGGGTGTGCTCTTGGCAGTGTTTCCAAAACGCGGTATCGCGCAGGGTATTGAACTTGTAGTGAAATGCTAAAAAGTCTCGAATTTCATCCCAAGCTCGCCCCATTTCCCTGTTGTAACGCTCACGTCCAGCAGCGGTCGCGCGATGCTGCTGCTGCTTGAGCAATTCCACCAACCACCGACTTGCGAATATGATTTGCGCCAATGACGTGGCTTCCAGTGGCTCGACGAAGCCCGAGCTATTGCCAATCGCTACGACATTTTTCTCCCAATTCCGCTCCATCCTCCCGCTTAGGTATTTCACCACTCGAGTCGCATTTATCTTGGGATTGGCCTTTTTAAACTCGGCGAGAGCGTCTTCGTCACTGATGAACTTCGAGCTATAGACATAACCTCGATTGATAAAATTCTCGTGCTCGATTTTCCAACACCAGCCTGCATCCATGGTTTCCGCTGTGGTATAGGCTTGCAGCGGTTCTTCCTCGCGTGTCCAGCCGCCGATCACTGCTCGATCACAAAAAAGTGCTTTGGAAAAACTATTGCGCGTCACACCGAGTGCTTTCCCAATGAGTTCGGAGCGGAATCCCGAAGCATCAATGTAAAGATCTGCATGGTGAATACGTCCACTCGTAAAATGCAATGCTGTGATTCCCAGATCATCCTGCTCCGCATGTTGCAATGTATCTTCCTCAATGATCACGCCCTGCTCGATGGCAATATTCGTCAGGCAGCGAACCAATTTCTCATTCTCAATATGAAAGGCGTACTCACCCTTGATCAGCGGCTTATTGAGTGGACCGCTTGCAAATGCTTTTCCATCCTGCATCATCGCGCAAACATCGTTAAGATCTGTGCACTCTTGATCGCAATAAAATCCTGTAGCTTTGCTCATTCCCGGATACTGCAGATCATACTGAAATCCGAAATCGTAAAAATAATCGCCACGCTCCCCCCACAAAAATCGAATTCCTTGTTTCCATGTTGGTTGTGCTTCTCGATAAAATCGCTCCTTGGGAATGCCGAGCGTTCCAAATAAATGCGCAGGAAAAACGGCTGTCGTGCCTTCACCTACTCCGATGACTCCGATCTCTTGACTATGCACCAGCACTACTCGGTATTGCGGCAACATGCACTTCACTGTCAATGCTGCCAACAACCCTGCACTGCCTCCGCCCAAAATAAGAACCGAGGAAATATACTTATCTTCGTTTGTCGATGTTTGCGATACCATATTTGCGTTTTATATTTATGATACCTTGAACAGCACTCCCCCCCCGTCAAGGCAAAATTTTTAGTGATTCGAATCAGAAAATCGCCTTGCCAAATCCACCCGAGATTACAGAATCAATCATGATTCGAACCCTGCTACTTGCGCTCTTCTCGAGCACTCTCTATGCCGCTGAGCGTCCCAACATTGTTTTTATTTTTTCCGATGACCACGCACTCTCGGCGATCTCGGCCTATGGTGGCTTGTATGAAAAACTCGCGCCCACGCCAAACATCGATCGCATCGCGCGCGAAGGTGCTCTCTTTCAGCAATCGTTTTGCGCCAACTCGATCTGTGGTCCCTCACGTGCCTGCATCATTACGGGAAAGCATTCGCACCAAAACGGCTACCTCAGCAATGACTTCGATACCTTTGATGGCCATCAAGTGACCTTGCCGAAACTTTTGCAATCCACTGGCTACCAAACCGCCCTCATCGGCAAGTGGCACCTCGTGAGCCAACCGCAAGGCTTCGACCACTGGAGCATCCTCCCTGGCCAAGGGAACTACTACCAACCTCAATTCATCACCAAAGACGGCACGCGCAAGCACGATGGCTACGTCACCGATCTCATCACCGATCAATCGCTAGATTGGCTCAAAAACGCACGCTCCAGCGCTAAGCCGTTTTTCCTGATGTGCCAACACAAGGCACCTCATCGCAATTGGGCTCCCGCTCTGCGCCATCTCGATTTTCTCAAGAATGCTACCATGCCACAGCCCGATAGTCTTTTCGACAACTACGAGGGACGTAGTAGCAGCTTGCGCGATCAGAAAATGACCATCGCACGCGACATGTTCTGGGGTCATGACATGAAGTTCCATGGCGAAAATCTATTTCCCGAATACTTCGGCAGCAATCTCCCGAACGGCGAATATACTCGCATGACCAAGGAGCAAAAGAAACAATGGGATTCCACCTATGAGCCCGAAAATGCCGAGCTCATTGCCAAGATCAAATCCGGTGAGTTTCATCAAAAACAAATCACTGAATGGAAATTCCAGCGCTACGTCAAAGACTACCTGCGCACCGTGCGTGCCGTCGATGAATCCGTCGGGCGCATCCTCCAGTATCTCGAAGATTCCGGCCTCGCAAAAAACACCATCGTTATCTACTCGTCAGATCAAGGCTTCTACCTCGGCGAGCACGGTTGGTATGACAAGCGCTGGATGTTTGAAGAGTCGATGAAAATGCCCTTCCTCATCCGTTGGCCCGGTGTCATCAAGCCCGGGTCCAAACCGAAGGCGATGATTCAAAACATCGACTACGCCCCCACCTTCCTCGAAATCGCAGGAGAAAAAGCCCCCGCAGCGATGCAAGGCAAAAGCTTTCTCCCCGTGCTCCAAGGCAAAACCGATGTGCATCAAGAATTCATATATTACGCCTACTATGGCGAAAATACCCACCAAGTCGCCGCGCATGATGGCGTCCGCTCCGCGACACGTAAGCTGATTTATTTTCCTGCGACCAAGGAATGGAATCTCTTCGATCTCGTCAAAGACCCACAAGAAATGAAATCGGTGCACGATCAAGCCGACTACGCTAACGATCTTGCCGCGATGAAAAAAGCCTACGCTGAGCAACGCGCGCGTTACGGAGTCAATGACGCCACTGTCCCAGCCCATCGATTGAAAGAAGAGTGGTGGCAAAAACGTCATCAAGAAAAAGTCAAGCAAGGCAGCGCCATGCAGCAGCCCGATCTTGTGCTTCTCGGCGATTCCATCACGCAAGGTTGGGAAGGCCCCGGTAATGATGCTCTGGCTAAGAATTTTGGCTCGGGAAAAATCCTCAACCTCGGTTTTTCCGGCGATCGCACCCAACACGTTTTGTGGCGTCTCTACAATGGTGAATGGAATGGTCTTCAGCCAAAAGTGGTTAGTCTACTCATTGGCACCAACAATACCGGACACGTAAAGCAGAACCCCGCCGAAACAGCACAGGGCGTTGCTGCCATCGTCGAATTCATCCGCACGCGTTCCCCACAGACCAAAATCATCCTCCACAATGTATTCCCTCGTTCCGCGAGCAAAGAAGATGAAATGCGCCGCCTCAATGATGAAATCAACCGCCTTTGCCAACCTCTGATCGATGGCAAAAATGTCTATCTCCTCGACATGGCGCCCGCCTTCCTCCAACCCGATGGCACCCTCACCAAAGAAATCATGCCCGACTTGCTCCACCTTAATCCAGCCAGCTATACGCTCTGGGCCGAGGCCTTGCAAAAGCGCATCAAGGAAGTGACAAAGTAAGGGGTTGTCCATGTTCCGCCCCCGCAGAGCATCAAGCCAATCCGTAGCGGAGGCGTCCCGCCTCCCAGCTTCTAAAAAGCGCACATCATCTCATTCCGTGAATTTAGGCAAAATGTTGATTCTTTTGGCGATCATTGCAGTTGTCCTCCTCGTCACGACAACGCATCTGCGGAAAACATCGGATCGAAAAGATCGTGCGATGAGTTCGATCGCACTCTTTTTCATTACGTGGATTCTCGTTGGTGTATCAGGCATGCACATGTGCCAAGAAGGAAGGTCACCTTCTTATCTAGCTTTTGTTTTCGCATTTCTTGCATCATCCATGCCTTGGCAGAGAGGTTTGCATCCTTGGACGATTCGCGCTTTGATTGCGGTGGTGTTTGGTAGCGGTATTTCTTCTTCAAGTTACCTTGCTTCATCGTATCATCAAAAAGAAATCACAGGAAATCCAGATTATGCATCTGCCCGATTTTGGCATACGGCATTAACAGGCCAATATCCCCGCGACAAAGCAAAGATGGAGCGTAAACGAATGCGCGATTTTCCACTGACGGAGAAGAATGATCAGACTAGGTAAAAGATCGGTTTTTGATCGGTTCATCGGTAAATGATTCATCCTCCAACCATCCCGTAGGGATGAACTGTGAATAGCCGTAGGTTGAGGAACGCAACCTACGGCTAGCAATCGCCATATTTTCCAACTCCGCAGGTGTTGCCCGATGCTTATTGGGTTGCTGTATTTCCAATATGCCAACTTACACGGACATCACATATCATCTTGTTTTCGCCACAAAAAACCGCGAGCGATTGCTTAACAAAGCAAATCGAGAAGACCTCTTTCGGTTCTCTTGTCACGTTTCCTCGTCGGAATATCCTTGTCGCCGCAGGGTGAATCTGATTGACTCGCCATGCCATGGAAAGTCACCAAGTTTTGCGCAATGTTTTTGAGAAAGTTAGCCCCAAGGCGATTGCTGCGGAGTTAGGAATCTCGCTTTCCTTGGTCTACAAGTGGGCGGAGAAGCCCAGCGATGATGGTTCGGGCAGTCGAAATCCCTTGGATCGCTTGGCAAAAATCATGGAACTGAGCCAAGATGAGGCTGTCGTAGAGTGGCTTTGTCAGCAGGCCGGCGGTTGCTTTTTGCGCAATCCTGATAGTTCGTGCAAGAAGGGTTTTGAGGTGCTCCCAGCGACTCATGAGATCATCAGTCAATTCTCGCAAATGTTGAGTATGATTTCGCTAGCTGCTTTGGATAATACGATCACAAGCAAGGAGGCCTCGGAAATTCGCGATTCCTGGGATCGGCTGAAGAGCTATGCCGAGGGCTTTGTGCGTTGCTGCGAGGAGGGAGATTTCGATCAATTGCGGAAGATACCGAAGCCATCGGAAGGTCCGAAGCGGTTGTTGCGCTGAGAATTTTTTGAGGATTTTTTTCATCAGATTTGACAAAATAGCCATCTTGGGTGAGTAATATCTGCGTTATGAGTAAACTAACAACAATTGTTGCATTGGCATGGATGATGGTGGGGAGCACAGCTTTGGTGAAGGCTGACGACACCCCACTCGGTAAGGAAATGGGCGCCATGAATGATGCGTTCAAGGCATTGAGTAAGGAGACTGATCCCGTGAAAGGTGCTGCTCTGGCGCGTGAGGCGGCTGAGGCCAGCCTGAAGGGCATCCCGCTGACTCCTGTATTCATTACGGACATGATTCCTGATCCTAAGGAAAAAGCCAAGGCTGTGGCTGATTATCGCAAGATGATGGCCCAGGCATTTATCGTTTTCTGTGACATCGAGACCGCTTTTATCGATGGTAAAACCGAGGATGTGGCGAAGTTGGTGAAAGATGCCAAAGCGCTGAAGAAGGAAGGTCACAACAAATACATCGAAGAAGAGTAAGATCTTTTTTGTGCAGATAAATTTAAAGCACAGCCTGCGGGTTGTGCTTTTTTGTTTTGTGATAGGGGGAATCTTTTGTCTTCTGATGTTTCGACATTAAGACTTTCCGACTCGCAGTGAAGCGGCGTTAGCGCTGTGGTGGGTATTTTTGGAGTTTGCGTTGGAGCGAACGTCGATGTAGGCCGAGCATGCGGGCTGCTTCGCTGATGTTGCCTTGGCAATCAGCCAGGACGCGCTGGATGTGTTCCCATTCAACGCGTTCGAGACTGGGTGGTTCCAGATCATGGGCTGGCTCGCTTTCGTGATCTCTGGGGTCTTTTTCCAAAGTGGCGAGTAGCTGGGTGACGTCGGTCGGCTTGATGAGGTAATCGCGAGCACCGAGGCGTACCGCTTCCATGGCGGTAGGGATGCTGCCGTAGCCCGTGAGCAAGATGACTTGCGCGTGAGCGTGTCGAGCTATGATCTCGCGTAAGGCTTCGAGGCCATTCATGTGGGGCATTTTGAGATCGAGAATGACGGCATCGGGAACAAAGGCATCTGCTTGGGTGATGGCCTGGGCACCATCTTCGGCTTCACAAACCTCATGCCCACGCTCACGGATCGCGCGCGCGAGTCGCTGGCGGAATGTGGAATCGTCGTCGGCTAACAGAATTTTCATAATTCTTGATCGTCGCTATTGCGTGAAATGGTGAGATGAGCGCGCGTCCAGCCATCGGAGCTGCGGGTAAGTTGAAAATCTCCGCCGAGGTGCATGGCCAAATTTTTCACAAGGAAAAGCCCGAGCCCCATGCCTTCGCCGGGTTGTTTGGTGGTGAAAAAGGGATCGCTGGCGCGTTCAAGGATATCAGCAGACGGTGCGTTTCCTTGATCTGCTACGGTGATGCTGATGGTGGTATCGGAGAGCTGGGTGTCGAGTTTGATCTCGCGAGTTGTAGGATCTGCTTGGTGGGCATTATTGAGCAGAATGGCAATGGCCTGCGTAACGGAGTCGCGAGGAAGGATAAATTTTTCGCGGATCTGCGGCTGTTCAGAAATGCGCACGCGTTTCATCAGCGCCTCGGGCAAGGTTTGATGCAGGGTATCGATGATCTCATGCAGGGAGGTAGATCGAGGAAGGTCGCCGAGGCTTTGTGTGTGGCGTTCGTTGAGTCGATCGAGAATGTGGCGGCAGCGCTTGACCTCTTGGGCGATGAGTTGGGCATCTTCGCGGTAAGGGCTGAGTTCAGGTTGTTTTTCGAAGGCAGAAACGAGCTCGGAGCTGGCGAGAGAAATGGTGGCGAGGGGAGAGCCGAGTTCGTGAGCGACTCCTGCAGAGAAGGTGGCAAGTGCGGCGAACTGAGCATTTTTTTCAGCCTTGATGCGAGCCTTTTCGAGTTCGGCGTCCTGTTGGATGAGGATGCGGTGCATGCGCGAGACAAAGGCGGCTATGAAGATAGCAGTGACAATAAAGGCGTAAAGCATACCTTGCAGGTGCCACGAGTAGCTGGCACAACCGCTGGAAATTTCCATATCGCCCATGAGCAGAGGCTTGTGCCAAAAAAAGATCAAGGTGTAGCCTATGATGGTCGTTGCGACGAGCGACCATAGGGCGCGCCGCGACATCGTCATGGCGGCCAAGGCAATGTGCAGGAGATAGAAAGAGGTGAAGGGGTTGTGACTGCCGCCTGTAAAATAGATGAGTCCGGTGAGAAGGAACACATCGAGCCAAAGTGGTGTGCCGGTGATGGCGAGGTGTGGCTTGCGCAGGAAAAGCAAGTTGGAGACAATCGTGATGGTGATGATGACCAAAACGGGGGCCCATGGCACAACGAGGTCATAGGCGCTTTGCCCTACGATGGCGCAGAGAATTTGGCCGATCGCAGCCATCCAGCGCATGCGCAAGATCCACTCGGCACTGATGATTTCTCGTTTTTGGAGCAGTTTTCCTCCCATGGCGTTGATGCTGTGGTAGCGATGCCGCTGCGGCAAGGAGAAAAATCCTTTGGTTCTGTGGCAAATTGCCGCAGGTGAATCGATGCTCAGAAACTCAGCGCGTGAGGGAACTGATCGAGGTGCCGCGGATGAAATCCGGCATCATCAGCAAACTGCGTTGCTGGAGACGGCTGCCTTTGGCCAGTTGTTCGAGTTGTTTCGCGAGGCGTTTGCTGAAGTTGGTTGGGTCGATGTGATAGGTGGAGATGCGCGGGACGATGCTCTCGAAAATGGTTTCGCTGGCGAGTGAAATCAGGCTGCAATGGCGAGGGATTTGTCGGCCAGCGGAGGCGAACCAAGTGAGGAAGGTGAGTGCTTGTCGCGGGCGCAGCGTGAGAATGGCGCTAGGTGGATTGTTTGAGCGAAAGGCGATGTCGAGCGATTGCAGCAGTCCATCGGTGTTTCCATAATCGATGATTTCGCGCACGGTAGTATCTGCGCCGGTGAAGGCACGTGCACCTTCGAGAGCCGCGATGTTGCCGCGCAGTCCATCCTGCGGGACAATGACGCCGATGTGGCGGTGCCCTTTTCGCCAAAGCTCGCCCATGGCATGATTGGCTGCGGCGGCCCAATCGATGTCAACGGAAGGCAAGGCAATGCCATCATGAGGATAGCCGCGGATGATGCAGGGAGCTTGCGTTACTTGGAATGTTTGCTGGATGGCGAGACTGGATCGATAGAGCAACCACGCGTGGCAAGGCTCTTGTTGCAAGAACTCGCGCAGGTGTTTTTGGGGATGGGGTGCATCATACCAAGCGGGAGAAAATACATCGAGGTCGATGGCTTTTTTCGCGAGAATCGAGCGGATGTGGTCCACCTCGGTGAGCATGTTTTGTGACATACGTTCGAGCCTGTGCGGCGACAGCATGCCGATGCGCAGGGTTGTGGGCTGAGGTCGCTCCTCGGCGATGAGATGGGATTTGATGAGTCGTTTACGACCATGAGCACAAGGCTCGAGCAGTCCTTGCAAGGTGAGTTCGGTGAGACTACGGCGCAGTGTATCGCGCCCGACTTGGAGGATTTCTGCTAGACGACGTTCGCCGGGTAATGCAAGGGGCCATTCGCCTTGGCGGATGCGTTGTGCCAACACGCGGGTGCAGTCATCGGCGAGCGATGTTTTGCTAGGCAGCAGTGGGCTAGAACGTTTCATTAGGTGAATGCGTTAGATGTTGAGTTCTCTGGCAATTTTGTGGCATAGCCAGAGAGCGCGCGGATGATGGAAAAACGATTTCCAGAGCGAACCTTTTAGCGTGCTCGAAACAGAACCATCACGCTGCAAATAACCATACCATTCTCCATGCTCGCTGTCAGAAAAATGTGCAAAACTCCAGTCGCGCACTTGCTCATGCATGGCGAAATACTTTGAATCCTCGGTGAGTTGATAGGCGAGCAAGGTAGCAATCAGCGCTTCATCATGGGGCCACCAGAATTTCATATTTTGCCAGTATTCCTGAACGGGGCGGTCATAGACATCGCGGAAGTAGAACAGTCCACCATGTTCCTGATCCCACCCGCGTTGCCACATCCAATCTAACATTTGGCAACCAAGCGCGATGAGATCGGGATCATTGCCACGGCGTTTGGCTTCTTCGAGGATGAACCATGCGCCTTCGATCGCGTGACCTGGATTGAGCGTTCGCCCATCAAAGTGATCGGAGATCGATCCATCTGGGTTCACCAGTTCCATGACTACATGGAGATCTGGTTTGACGAAAAGGGTGCGAATTTCCTCGATACAGCGGTCGATCCAACCTCTCAGAAAATCATTGCTGCCGAGGCGCAGGCTCAGTTCTTGCGCGGTGACAAGAGTGATCATGCGCGGACCTAGGGCGACGAGTGGACGGGCATCGGTGAATTTCGGTTCTGCGGAGTTGGGTAGAAAATTCCAATCAACGAAGCGCTGAAACCAGTGGCGTGCTTTGTTGGCAGAAGATGCAGAACCCGTGGCCGCAGCATGGGCAGCGAAGGCAATGGCCGTAAAACTTTCACTATAGGCGTAGCGGCGCTTGCGTAGTGCCGTGCCAGATCGTGTCACATGAAAATACAAGCGTCCATCGCGTGGGTCGATGCATTTGTTTTCCAGAAAATGCAGGCCACTTTCCGCCCAGGCGAGCCACTCTGGCCGAGCTTCATGCTCCAGATAAAGTGTTAGCAGCATCCAGCTCATGCGCCCTTGGGCCCAGACAGATTTGTCGTCATCGACGAGTGAGCCATCGTGATCAAAGCAGTGCAGAAATCCGCTATGCTGGTGATCGATAGACCGAGGAAACCAAAACGGGATGCAGTCAGAGAAGAGTTGTTGGTGATAGAACTCGGCAAGTAAAGGTGCTGGATTCATGACGAGGAAACGGAGGTGTGCAGAGCCCAATCATCGAAGCCTTGTTGCTGGAGCGATTGCCAGAGTGCCTCGACTTGGGAAGCTGTGGGATTACTGAGAGGTAGACGCGCAGGGCCGACATCGACGCCGAGTTTTTTCATCAGTGCCTTTGCGGTGCCAAGGTAGCCGGTGGCGGCGATGGTATCGATCATACGGATGGAAATGGCTTGCAAGCGATGCGCTTCTTCCTCGTCCTTGCGTAGACAAGCGGCGACGAGTGATTGATTGAGCTTGGGTGCAAAATTGTAGGTGGAGCCGACGCCACCCCGTGCTCCGGTCGCAAAGGCACTGACGATCATTTCATCGACACCCCAGGGGAGATCGAATTTTCCGCCACAGGCACGGCGCGCTTTGAGGTAGGCTGTGAGGTCGGTGTTGGTGAATTTGATTCCTGCGAGGTTCGGGATTACGGCATCGGCTGCTTCGAGAAATTTATCCATCGGTAAATGCACTTGTGTTAGTGCAGGGATATCGTAGTAGTAAAAAGGCAAATGAGGACAGCATGCGGCGATGGCCGCACACCACTCGACAAGGCTTTCCACCGATGACGGCTTGAAGTAACTGGGTGCAAGAGCGCTCACACCAGAAAAACCATGTTCCTGCGCGGCTTTTGCATAGATCTTCGCGTCTTCGAGGCAATTCGTGCCGCAATGGGCGATCACGTAAAGCTTGTGATCTGCGGCAGCTTTTTCCCATGTGCGAAACATTTCCAATCGCTCATCGCGAGTCAGTGAATGTGCTTCTCCGGTGCTGCCCGTAATAAAAACATGGGTGATGCCTTGCTGGGCGAGGAAGGCCGCCTGAGCATCGATTTTTTCAGGAGCAAGTGAGCCATCAGCATGAAATGGCGTGTGGGTGGCGCTGACGAGTGTGTGGAGTTTCATGATTGTAAGGAAGACGTTGCGGTGCGTGGTCGCACAAAAAGAATTAGAACGACTGAGATCACCGAGACGAGTCCAAAGATGGTGAATATCGTTTCGTTAGAAACCTGTCGATCCTTGAGAACTCCGAAAAGCCAGTCGGCGAGACCGCCGCAGGAGATCGAGAAAAAGTTGAGTATGCCGTAAGCGGTGGCGCGTGATGATGCTGGCATGATTTGGCATAAGATCGGCATGTTGTTACAATCGAAAAATCCCCAGCCACATCCAAAAAGAATCAGCCCGCCGATGCACAAGCTCAGGGCTGTGGACATTGGCATGCTTGAACCTTCACCCGTAGCGATGCCCACAGCGATTAGCGCTGGAACGAGAAGTGACATGCCAATGGCTGAGGTGTAGATGCGACCGCGAATGTTGCGTTTGACCCATCGATCGGCAATCCAGCCACCGAGCATCGCCGAGGCGATCGCGGCGCATTGGAAATAAAGCACCGCATTGACTCCAGCGGCTCCTTGCGACATGTTGAATCGTGTTTTGATGATGGCTGGCATCCAGTCACGAATGACCCAACCTGCGAGCGCGGGAAGAGTGAAATACAGAATCATCAATACAAAAGACCATTGTATTAGTCCTTGAAACCCCGAACCGTTGTCGCTGATCTCGCCATCTTTTTTCTGTGTTGCAAGTCGTCGTGAATATTTTCCTAACAAAAAATACAAAGGGATGGCATAGATAATGCCGATGTATCCTGCCACGCTGAATGCACCGCGCCAACCGAGTTGTGGGACATCGGCAGCATAGCCACTGAATGCACCGAGAATCACTCCAGAGTAGATGCCGATTTGATGCAATCCTACGGCCTTGGAGCGGGAGTCTCCCATATGAATCGTGGCGATAAACGCCAGTGCAGTCGGAATGTAACAGGCCTCGGAAAAACCCATCAAGCCGCGAACAATCAGAAGCTGGTGATATGTCTGACAGTGGCCCGTAGCCCAAGTCGTGAGTGACCACACAAACAAGGATACTGCGATCAGCCGTACATGACCTACGCGCAGAGCGATAATGCCTACAAATAGTGAGACGATCGCGTAAGTCCACTTAAACATCCCTAACAGCATGCCCCAGTTTTCTTGATTGATGATGCTGGGAATGTCGTGCATCACTGAGGTTTTCATCGTCGCCAGCATTTGCCGATCGAGATAGTTCAGCAAGGCAACGGGGAAAAGAAGGAGCACGCAGAACCACGCTGCGGACTGTGGTTTTTCGGCAGTGGTCATGGCTTGCGGGTGAGTTCGAGAATGTTGGGAGTGCGCACACCGGGACGAATTTCCCCGCTGATGAGCAGATAGGTTTCACCATGCTTCACGGCGGGCGCTGTTACGGGAAGTACGGCATCGAGTGCATCTTCTTCGATCCATGTTTGCGAGGTCTCATCAAGTCGCATGATCGTTTTGCAAAAGCCTTGGTGCTTTTCTGGGTCTTTGCCGACTTGTGCGCCGTCATCGCCACCGACGACCAGAAGATCGCCTTTGCGTTGCCAAGCAGGTGAAACGGCGGCCACTGCGCAGCGAGGCAAATCAGGCCCTCGTTCCCACGATTTCCCATCAAATGTCCAGCTGTATGGTTGATAGGTGCGCACCGCTTTGCCATCGGCATCAGCAGCCAGAGAGCATCCGCCGATCACCCATAGCGCTTCATTTGTTGCACCCGCCGTGGCAAGCATCAAGCCATGTTTCGGCAGTGGTGCTGCCTCTTTCC
Organism: Akkermansiaceae bacterium UBA956; assembly: GCA_002293145.1. Classification (GTDB taxonomy): domain Bacteria; phylum Verrucomicrobiota; class Verrucomicrobiia; order Verrucomicrobiales; family Akkermansiaceae; genus UBA956. Next base: position 23,237 of record DBCO01000004.1, read on the forward strand.
ATGTTGCATCCGCACTGCTAAGATCGAAGGTGAAATGCCGTGCGCTGGCTGTCGTTGAATCCGGTTTTTCGAGTCCGCCGATCACATGGATGTGATTTTTCCAAATCACGGCGCAGGCGTTGGCGCAGGTCATCGGCAATGCTGGCCATGGAGTGATCGTAACTTTTCCTTCGTTCCATCGGATCGAGGCGACATGGCTAAAGTTTTCGGTCATATTGCCTCCGCCGATGAAAATGATTTCATCCTCACGTTGAATGCTCACGCCGTAGCCATTCGCTTGAGGAAGGGTTCCGACAACGCGCCACGTTGATTCTTTTTTGCTGAGATCGAGGGCGAAAATTTGATCGTGCCAAACTTTTTTGCCGCCCTTCCATGGCATGACACCATCAGGAAAATTCGCGCCGCCAGCAACCAAAAGGGTATCGCCTAACACACCCGCAAAGCTCCCGGCGAAGCCGTGGGCATCTGGAAGAGCGGGCAAGGCGCGGACGGAAGTTTCTTGCGCAGAGACTACGGCAAGCGCGCTCGCTGTCGCGATGCCTACGAGGCAAGTAAGTTTCGATTCGGTGCTCCGATGCATGCTGTGATGCTCCACGAAATCATGGTCAGAGCAAGAGGAATCAACTGGTTTGGCGTAAATACCAGTTTTGCCCAATTTGGGAGATTTTGCCTTGAAGTATGCTTGTCACAAAATATGAAACTTGTCATGAATGATGGTTGTTTTTTCCGACTCATTGTGATTCTCTGAGCTCCTATGAGTCTTTCCCATCCGACCGCCAAAGCGGAAGCCTTGATCGAAGCCCTGCCGTATTTGCAAGCCTTTCGCGGCAAAACGGTGTTGGTGAAAATGGGTGGCTCGGCGATGGAAGATCCGGAGCTGGTGGCGAAGGTGATGCGCGATATTGTTTTCATGGAAGTCGTCGGCATCAATCCGATCGTTGTGCACGGCGGTGGTAAGGCGATTTCGGCAGCAATGGCAGCAGCTGGTCTCGAAGCCAAGTTCGTTGGTGGATTTCGTGTGACCACGGAGGAAGCAATTTCGATTGTGGAAACAGTTTTGTCTGAAGAGATCAATCCAGGCTTAGTACGCATGATTCGCGACTTCGGTGGCAAAGCGGTGGGCATTCCTGGAACGGATGTTTTTTTTGGCGAGAAAATGAAAGTGACCGACAAAGAGGGCAACCGTGTGGACATTGGCCGCGTCGGCGAAGTGGTCGGTTGTCAATTGGGGCGTATGGAGTCGGCGCACAATGCGGGCATTGTTCCCGTGATTTCGCCTTTGGCTGCGGAGCTTTCTACGGGCAAGTCACTCAACATTAACGCAGACCTAGCGGCCGCGGCATTGGCGAAAGAATTGCGCGTCGCAAAATTAGTTTATCTCTCCGATGTGCCTGGTCTGATGCGCGATCCGAGTGATCCGTCAACCTTGATCAAATCAGTGAACCGTGCGGAGGCCGATGCGATGATTGCTGACGGCACGATTTCCGGCGGCATGATTCCCAAAATCAAGAGTGCACTCGATGCTCTGAATGCCGGTGTGCGCAAGGTTCACTTCATCGATGGTCGTTTGCCACACGCGCTTTTGTTAGAAATTTTCACCGAAAAAGGTATCGGCACTGAAGTATCGCGCTGATCATCTAACTGATGATCATGTTGCGTAGGCGCTGATGCAGATGGCCGGGAATTTCTTGGGAGAATTCTATCAACCCTGTGCTACTGATCCAGATTTCGGCGACATCAATGCCTTCTTGGCGCAGGGCGTCTGCGATCGCATCGAGCTTCCATTGCATGAGTTTGTTGCGATTGTCACGAGCGCTACCGTTGCACCATGAGATCGTTTGTGCGGCTGCGAGGCGTTTGAACCATTTCATCATCGTCAGACTTTGGGGCCAGTCGCTTCGGCGAGTCGCTCGACCATTTCTTCTTTTTGCAGTGAGTTGGTGAGATCGAAAAGGTCGCCATCCATGACGGCGGCGAGATTGTGCGCGGTGTAGCCGATGCGGTGGTCGGTGATGCGCGATTGAGGGAAGTTGTAGGTACGGATTTTTTCGGATCGATCGCCGGAGCCGATGAGTGATCGGCGTTGCTCGGAGTATTGTTCGGAAACCTCACGTTGCTTCATTTCATAAAGCTTGGTGCGCATGATTTGCAGAGCTTTTTCTTTGTTCTTTCCTTGTGATCGACCTTCCTCACAGCGGACATAGAGGCCGGTGGGAAGGTGGAATACTTGCACGGCAGATTCCGTTCGGTTGACGTGCTGGCCGCCCGCACCACCGGAGCGGCAAACCTCAATGCGTAGATCGTTTGGGTTGAGCTGCACGTCCACTTCTTCCGCTTCGGGCAGAACGGCAACGGTGACAGTGGATGTGTGGACTCGGCCTTGTGCCTCGGTTTCAGGTACTCGTTGCACGCGATGCACTCCGGATTCGTATTTGAGATAGCGAAATACTTCATCGCCCGTGACGCGGAGAATGACTTCTTTGAATCCACCGACTTCGGATGGCGAGGACTCGAGGTGCTCGGTTTTCCAATTGCGCCGTTCGGCATATCTCTGGTAAAGGCGTAGCAGTTCAGCGGCAAATAACGAGGCTTCATCACCACCAGCACCCGCGCGGATTTCGATCAATGCATCGCGGTCTTCGTTCGGATCAGCGGGCAGGAGGGCGTATTGCAGATCGCTGGTGAGTTGTGGGATTTCTCTTTCCAGTTGAGGGATTTCTGCCGCTGCCATTTGGGCAAAATCGGGATCGTCACTCTTAGACAGCTCAATATTTTCTTCCAACTGACGTTTGGCATTTTCCAATCGATCTGCGATCTCCAGTGTTTGCTTGAGCCGACGATGTTCGCGCAAGGTTTCCGTCGCACGCTTCGGATCAGCAAAAAGATTGGGATCACCGATTGCGTGTTCGAGCTCGATGAAGCGGTGTTTGCGTTGGGCAATGAGTGCAGAGTAATCCATGAAGTGCGTGGGCGGAAACTAAAAACTGAAATCTTAAAACTGAAAAATATAATCTCAATATCCCAACCACGGTCCGAGCCAGCGTTCGACTTCTTCGATGCTCATGCCTTTGCGTTGGGCATAGTCTTCGATCTGGTCGCGCTGGAGATCGCTGAGCGCAAAATAGTGGCTATCGGGATGGGATAAATAAATGCCGCTGACTGCCGAGGCCGGATGCATGGCGTTCGATTCGGTGAGAGAGACACCTATTTTGTTGGTGGCATCGAGTAGATCGAAAAGTATTGGTTTCTCGGTGTGGTCCGGCTGTGCAGGGTAGCCCGGAGCGGGGCGGATGCCACGGTAGAGTTCTTTGATCAGCTCGTTGTGATTGAATTCGTTTGGCCGTTCGTAGCCCCAGGCGACGCGTGCTCTGTGATGGAGTAGCTCAGCAAATGCTTCGGCGAATCGGTCGGCAATCGCCTTGACCATGATCGCGCCGTAAGGATCATTTTGTTGTTCGAGCTCTTTTGCGTATTCATCAGCTCCATGGATTCCTAGGACAAAGCCCCCGATGTAGTCTGTGTATGCATTTTTTTTGTCTGCTAAAAAGTCGGCAAGGGCGACGTTGGGTTTGCCGGAGGATTTATCGAGTTGTTGGCGCAGTGTGTGAAGGCGGCATCGCTCGGCGCTCCGTTGGGTATCGTTCCAGACAATGATGTCATCAGCCGCAGCGTTGGCGGCGAAAAATCCGTAAATGCCGCGTGCTATGAAGCGTTTTTCGGCGATGATGCGTTCAATCAGTTCCAAGGCCTCGGCGTGAATTTTTTTCGCTTCTTCCGCTCCACCTGCGTTCTGGGTTTTGAGTGTTTGCGTGTCGGGTTGCCAGACACCGCGGATTTCCCATGCGTGAAAAAAGGGTGTCCAGTCGATGTAGTTTGCAAGCTCGCGCAGCGATTGGTTTTCGATGACGCGAGTACCGAGAAATTCTGGCACGGCGGGTTGGTAGTTGTCCCAATCGCAGGTGTATTTTAAGGAGCGCGCTTTCTCTAACGAAATCGTGGCTTTTTTGTTCACCCCCTTTTCGAAGTCGATGCGGATTTTGTCCTGTTTTACCCGATTGGCACGGGCAAATTCTGCGCGTTGATCAACAGAAAGCAAGGAGGTGGTGACGGGAACCGAGCGCGAGGCATCGAGCACGTGAACCACGGGGCCAGAATAATGTTGGGCAATCTTGATCGCGGTGTGGGCTGAGGAGGTTGTCGCTCCGCCAATGAGCAATGGGGTGTTCATGCCGGCTTTTTCCATTTCCTTGGCGACATGTACCATTTCATCGAGTGACGGTGTGATGAGTCCGGATAGGCCGATGATGTCGGCGCCGATTTCGCGGGCCTTGGCGAGGATTTTATCGCAAGAAACCATGACGCCCATGTCGGTGACTTCGAATCCATTACACGATAGCACTACGCCAACGATGTTTTTGCCGATGTCATGAACATCGCCCTTTACGGTGGCGATGAGGAATTTTCCTGCTGTGGATTTTTCGACTTCCGCATCGGGGTTGGCTAATGCCTTGGCAGCTTTTTCCGCCTCCATAAATGGTTCGAGCCAAGCTACGGATTTTTTCATCACGCGCGCCGATTTTACCACTTGCGGCAGGAACATTTTGCCAGCCCCAAAAAGGTCGCCGACAACGCCCATGCCATCCATCAAGGGGCCTTCGATGACTTTCAATGGAACACCATACTTGAGTCGCGCCGCCTCGGTATCTTCATCGATGAAACGGTCGATGCCCTTGAGCAATGCATACTCCAAGCGTTTTTCGACAGGCTCATTGCGCCAGGAAAGGTCTTCTTCGATCTTCTTTCCGCTAACGTTTTTAAACGACTCGGCTAAATCTAACAAACGCTCGGTGGCATCGGGGCGGCGGTTGAGAATCACGTCCTCGACTTTCTCTAACAACTCAGGCTTAATTTGGTCATACACCTCGAGCATGCCAGCATTGACGATACCCATGTCCATGCCGGCTCTGCAGGCGTGATACAGGAAGACCGAATGCATTGCCTCGCGCATGACATTGTTGCCGCGGAAGGAAAAGGAAATGTTTGAGACACCACCGCTGACTTTGGCAAATGGCAGGTTTTCTTTGATCCAGCGTGTGGCATTGATGAAATCGAGCGCATAGTTGTTGTGCTCCTCGATGCCGGTGGCGACGGTGAGAATGTTGGGATCGAAAATGATGTCTTGTGGCGGAAAATGGACTTCATCGACAAGGATCCGATAGGCTCGTTCGCAAATGCGGATCTTTTCATCGTAGGTGGCGGCTTGGCCATTTTCATCGAACGCCATGACTACCACCGCGGCACCGTATTTCTTGATGTGTCGCGCGCATTCTTTGAATTGTTCTTCTCCCTCCTTGAGCGAGATCGAGTTGACGATTCCTTTGCCTTGCAGGTATTTGATACCTTCTTCCAAAATCTCCCATTTCGAGGAATCGACCATGATAGGAACTTTGGCAATGTCAGGCTCGCTTTGCAAAAGTTGCAAGAAACGTGCCATCATCGCCTTGCCATCGATGAGACCATCGTCAAAGCAAATATCGATCACGTTGGCACCGTTCTCGACTTGTTGGCGTGCGACTTCGAGAGCGTCTTCGAGTTTTCCTGCGCGAATCAATTTCGCAAACGCCGGCGATCCAGCCACGTTGGTGCGCTCGCCGATCATGAGGAAATTTTTGTCGGGCGTGTGATTGTAAGGTTGTGAACCTGAGAGGCGCAGAATGCGGGGAATGGTTTTCATTTGGTTAGAAAAAATAAGGCGCTTAGGGAAAAATTGTTAGCCAATGCTAGGAACGGAGCGAGGGGCGACGTGCTGCACAGCTTTGGCGATGGCTGCGACGTGTTCGGGCGTGTTGCCGCAGCAGCCACCTGCAAAGTTGAGTAGCCCCGAGTTCGCAAAGTCGGCCAGCCAGCGGTTCATGTCATCAGGTGTCATATCAAAGCCCGTTGGCGTTAAGGGGTTTGGTAGTCCGGCATTAGGATAGCAGGAAATGTGAGTGGTGGCGCAGTTCGAAAGCTCTTCGAGAAATGGCTTCATCAGGTCGGGCCCTAGCGAGCAATTCAATCCAATAGCTAGCGGGTTGACGTGGGCGACGGCATTCCATAAGGCCTCCGATGTCTGCGCGGATATCATGGTTTCGCCACCGCGGCCGACAGCAGCCGAGACGATGATGGGCAGCGAAATCTTGTCCTCTGCAAACACGTCTTGGATCGCAACGAGTGCGGCTTTGGCATTTAGCGAATCGAAAATCGTCTCGACCATCAGCAAATCAGAGCCACCTTCGATCAACGCGCGCACTTGCTCTTTGTAGGCGACGAGCACTTGGTCAAAAGTGATCACGCGGAAGCCTGAGTCATTGGCATCGGGGGAATTTGTTAACGACACCGTGAGCGGTCCGATCGCCCCAGCGACATAGCGTTTGCGACCTGTGTCGGAGCCGATGTTGTCTGCCCACTTGCGGGCGAGTCGAGCGGATTCTACGTTGATTTCCCAGGCGAGATCACGCAGGAACGAGTCTTCAATGATCCCTTGGAAAAATTCAGGATCTTTTTTTCCGCCGTGCTCACGAGGGTCATCGACGAAAAATTCCGACTGCGAAATCGAGGTGGCGGAGAAGTTATTTGTCTCCACGATGTCTGAACCGGCTTCGTAAAAGCGCTTGTGGATGTCGCCGATGACTTCGGGGTTCGTCAAGGTGAGGATGTCGCCGTTGTTGAGAATGTCCTTTTTGCTATCGCCAAAACGTTTGCCGCGAGCTTGTTCTTCGCTCAACCCATAGCTGCGGATGGTTGTGCCCATAGCTCCATCCAGAACGAGAATTCGTTCCTTTAAGGCGGCGGTCAATTCAGCGGTAGGATCAGGTTGCGGCATGGCGAAACACTAGCGGATGGTCGATCATTTGGCAAGTATATATCAACGCATCGCGATATGATGATTTGATTTTTTTTTCGGTGGGAGCTTGCGTTGTGGCAGAATCTGGCTATTTTATTCCCGCCCATGGGAAAATTTACAGGCCAACTGGTTCCGGTCGAGCGGGACGAAAAAAAACTACGCATGACGGCGTTGATCTTGACGGCGTTCGCGATCATGGGCGGCATTGGTATTATTTCTGCCTACGCCCGTTTTGCTAAAAATGCCAATCGGGAAGATCGTCCCTCTTACGTTGGCGAATTGCGTCACAATCTCCCCGTAGTTCGTCAAGATGGGCAGCGCTCGGGATTGGACACTTTGCAAGGAAAAGTTTGGATCGTCAATTCGGTGAGTGTTACCCAGCCCGAGTCATGCGCGTTATCCCAATCAATGGTCAAGGCGATGGAGGAAAAATATCGCGACAATCCCGATGTGGCTTTCGTTAGCATGGTCATCGATCCCGGTGCTCCAGAGACTGCCACCACAGTGCTGTCTGAAGCCGCAGCAGCGCAGAATGCCTCATTACCCAAATGGTGGTTTGCCACAACGGAACCTGTCATTTTACACAAATACCTCAAGGATAAATTCAAGCTCGGCACTCTGCCTCATCAGGTTGAGGGAAAGTGGGATTACGATACCAGCTTGGTGCTTGTCGATCGTCAGATGAAATTGCGCAAAGCTGTAGTGCCTCAGCAACGTGGTGGAGCCCCTTTCGTCACCGGCTTTGATTTTGATAAAGCTGCCCAATGGGATGCGCAGGGGATCAAGACGGGCACCGAGCGCAGCAATGTCGAGGAAATGATACTACTCTTAGAGAAGACCATCGACATTTTACTCAACGAGAAAGTCAATGCGAGCGAGCCCTAACATATTATTCTAACATCTATGAACAGCAAGCTAAAAATTATCGGCGTTTATATTCTCACCGCCATTGTCTCGGTTGTCATTCTTGCAGCTGCATTTTGGGTGCGTAATGGATTGATCGAGCGTGAAAAGCCGATGATTGTCAATGGCGGCGCCGAAAAGCAGGAGGTTCTTTTTGCGATTGATAAAGATCTGGAAGCTACCAATCAAGCGGGCGAGCAGATCAAGCTCTCATCGCTTAAAGGTAAGGTCTGGGTAGTAGGTGAATTTTTTGCAATCTGCCCTCACTGCGCGATGCGCAATGGTCAAGAGCTGCGTGGTCTGATTGATGAATTCGGCAAACAACCAGGATTTCATCTCACATGCATTTCGATTGATCCTGAGACCGACGATGTTGAAAAACTCAAGGAGTATGCCAGCGCGCTGAATGCAGATCCGTCCAATTGGTGGTTCCTCACGACGGGCAATACGCAGACGGCTCATGAGTATATGGAAGGCACGATGAAGTTTTTCAAAGTGAAATTGCGCACCGATCCGCTCGATATCGAGAGCAATGGCAAATACATGCACGATCTCGGATTGGCTGTAGTGAATCAAAATTTCGAAGTCGTGGGCAAATGGCCGTTGGCTGAAGCTCGCAAGCAAAATCCTGCGCTTTATCAAACGAGGAAGCAGGAAATGTATGAAACCATCCGCCGCGAATTGGCAAAATAATTGCAACGAGATATGAACGAATTAACCGGAAAAATTTCTGCACAGGCAGATCGCAAATGGCGTCTCACCATTTGGGTCGTTACTGTGTTGGTATTGGTGTTAGTCGGCCTGATGCGTCGGCCTGAGCTGCGCATTGATGTGGGTGATGCACTGGCCTTTTTGCCATTGGTGCATGCCATTCTCAACTCGCTTGTTGCGCTCTCATTGGCGATGGCGATTGTGTCGATCAAGCAAGGAAATATCGCGCTGCATCGTCGCTGTACGTCCACGGCTATGCTTCTCTCTACCGTGTTTTTGCTGTGCTATGTGGCCTATCATTTCACCAACGTTGAGACCAAGTTCGGCGGTGAAGGGGCGATACGCATGGTGTATCTTTTCTTGCTGATTACTCACATTGTCGCTGCTGCGGTGAGTTTTCCGATGATTCTTTTCACCTATCTTGCGGGCTGGGCGGACCAGCGGCAGCGACACCGACGCCTCGCCAAGTGGACCTTTCCGCTATGGTTTTACGTAGCGGTGACGGGTCCGATTTGCTATTTGATGCTCCGTCCCTATTATTGAATTGATTTTGTTACCCCATGAAAGTTTTAAGTTTTAAAGATCCCGGTTTTGCTGCAGTTGCGGCCAAGATGAAACGCCGGGCTGTGCCTACGATGGAATTGCGCGATACTGTTGCCGCCATCATTTCTGACGTCGCCGAGAAAGGCGATGCCGCTCTAATAGCCTACACCAAACGCTTCGATGGCGTGGATCTGCCGCTCAAGCATTTGTTTGTGAGCGAAAAAGAATTCGCCGCAGCCGATGCGCTCGTCGAGGATTCGACCCGCGTCGCCGTAGCAGCGAGTTTGCTTAACATCCACGAATTTGCCAAACGCAGCATGCGCACAGACTGGAGTCGTCGCAATGCTCAAGGTGCCGTCGTCGGTGAGCGTTTCACTCCCTTTGATCGCGTTGGCGTCTATGTTCCAGGCGGCAAAGCACCACTTGTTTCTACGGCCTTGATGACTGCTGGATTTGCGCAAGCAGCAGGTGTTCCGCAAATCATTGCCGCCACGCCAGTTGGTGCGGATGGCACGGTGAACGCCGCATTGCTTTACGCTCTGCGCGCTGCTGGCGTGACGGAAGTATTGAAAATCGGTGGTGCACAAGCCATTGCCGCATTAGCGCTCGGCACCAAATCGGTTTCACCTGTGGATCGCATTTTTGGCCCGGGCAATCGCTTCGTCGTCGAGGCGAAACGTCAACTCGTAGGTGCAGTGTCGATCGACTTACTCCCTGGTCCCAGCGAGATTTTGATTCTCTCTGACAAAACGGGTGATGCAGAATGCATTGCGGCCGACATCCTCGCGCAGGCAGAACACGGCGGAGATAGCGTGGTCGGCTTCCTCACCGACTCGAAGGCGCTTCTCGGTAAAGTCGTGAAAGCCGTGCAGAAGCAATTGGCCAGTCTCTCTCGCTCGAAAATCATTCACGAAGTTTTGCGTACAGGTACATTTTTGCTACATGTGAAAAGCATGGAGCAGGGGATGCAGTTGGTGAATGATTTTGCCCCAGAGCACTTATCCTTGATCTCCGAGCAAGAAGACCAATGGCTGGCGAAAGTTCGCACAGCTGGCGCCATTTATCTCGGCAATCATTCGCCAGTAGCGGTGGGAGATTTCCTTGCTGGTCCGAGCCACACTCTACCAACAGGTGGAGCAGGTCGTTCATTTTCTGGATTGCGCGCTGATCAATTTCAACGTCGCACCAGCATCGTGAAAATGAATCTCGCCGCGGTGAAGAAGTCGCTGCCGATTGTCGAGGAATTCGCACGGGTCGAGGGCTTGGATGCGCACGGACGCTCAGTCTCGATTCGTCTGGACAGCGCCAAATGAGCGCGGTATTCTGACAATGTTTAGAATAGGTCACCATGATCGTACAAACGAAATGATATTCCGCAAAGAAATTTGCCAATGATGCTTTGTTTTTTCCAGTCTGTCCCATTCTCAATGCCTAGCTGAAGTGTGAATCTCAAGTCACTGCGAAGGAAAATCGACGCAGAGAAGTGAAATTGCTTTTGTCACGGCGACATTTTCGTTGGAAAAATCAATCATCTGCGCGAAACTGCGCCTCATGGATAACCTAACACACGGACTTCTCGGTATGGCAGTGGCTGTTTGCATCGCGCCGCGCGAATCACGGAGGCAGGCGGCGTGGGTGGGATTTCTTGCTGGAGAATTTCCTGACCTCGATTTGTTTCTACGCTCGGCGGATGACCCATTATTTGGTCTCGCGATGCACCGGCATTTTACCCACTCGCTGTTGTTTGCTCCGTTGATTGGTTTGGCGATGGCTTACCTTGTGATTGTGTGGCAGCGATGGCGAAAAAATGTCTTCCATGCACGCGTTCTGATACTAGCTGGCACCGCGGCCGCATTGAGTCATGGCTTGTGCGATGTCTGGACCAGCTATGGTACCCGTTGGTATTGGCCGTTTGCAGACACACGCGTGGCATGGGATTTGATTTCTGTGATCGATCCGCTATTTACCTTGCCTTTGCTGATCCTCATACCTTTTGCGGTGATCAAACGTTCGCGCCCGCTCTCGGCTATCGCTCTTGGCTGGGTTGTCGCATATCTATCACTGTGTTTTTTTCAGCAACAACGGGCTCTGTCTGCTGCATCATCGCTTGCTTCGCAACGCTCTCATCAAGCAGGTAATCTCACAGTCAAGCCATCCTTTGGCAACATCATGGTCTGGCGGGCTTTGTATCAACACGATGGGCGTGCCTACGTGATGTGCTTGCGCGCTAGCACTGAAGTTCAAGTTTTGGGGGAAAGCGATGTGACATTGGTTGATTCAAAGGAGGTCCCTGGCGTTCCCTCCGACTCTGTTCTAGCCAGAGACATTCAGCTCTTTGCAAATTTTTCAGATCAATGGCTCGCATGGCATCCGCAGCAAGCTCAAGTGCTCGGGGATCTGCGCTATGCTCTGCGGCCCGATGCCATAGAACCGCTGTGGGGGATTTCGGTAAATCCTCAGCAGCCCGACCAGCATGTGGATTTCATGACATTTCGCCACACACGCAGAGATACATGGCAAGTTCTTTGGCAGATGATTCGTCACGGAAATGTTTCGACTGATTGAAAGCTTGCCTCAATTTCGCCAATAATGCCAAAAAATCCTTGCATTGACTTCTCCGTTGCGCCTGTGCTAGGATTGCCGTCCGGTAACGGATATTATGTTTATTGATCACATTCGAGTTTTTGCCAAAGCGGGAGACGGCGGCCATGGGGCGGTGAGTTTTCGCCGTGAAAAATACGTGCCGCGCGGTGGCCCCGATGGTGGCGATGGTGGTAAAGGTGGCGACGTGATCCTAAAGGTTTCTCCGCACACTGATAACTTGCGCCAATTCCACTACGATCCTAAAATGGTCGCAGATAGTGGAGTAAATGGTGCGGGCGTCCGCAAAACGGGCCGTGGTGGCAAGCCTTTCATCGCCCTGGTTCCTCCCGGTACAGTCGTATACCGCACCCCCGCCTCGCACGTGCAAGAAGCCGTTGAAATGGAGCGCAGCGAAGAGGGGATCGACATGGAGCCCATCGCTGACCTCACCGACATTGGTCAAGAATTTGTGCTCTGCGCCGGTGGTAAAGGTGGCAAGGGTAACTGGAATTTCAAGACGCCAACAAACCGTGCCCCCGTCGAGCACACGCTCGGTGAAGATGGTGAACTCGGCGTGTTTTATTTGGAGCTGCGCCGCATTGCTGATGTGGGCCTTGTCGGCTACCCGAATGCCGGAAAATCCACCCTCATTGGTAAACTTTCCCACGCTCAGCCGAAGGTCGCGTCTTATCCATTCACCACGCTACAACCTGTCGTCGGTGTGGCGGAGTTTCCGGGATACAAGCGCTGTACTATTGCGGATATTCCCGGCTTGATCGAGGGCGCACACATGAACAAAGGCCTCGGCCACGAGTTCTTGCGCCATATCACACGCTGCAACTTGCTGCTTTTCGTCGTCGACATGGCTGGTACTGATGGCCGCGATCCTGTGCGCGATCTCGAAGTGCTGCGCTCGGAGATCCGCGAGTATGATGAAGAACTCGCGCGCTTTCCATGGATGGTGGTTGCGAACAAAATGGATTCGGATACTGCAGAGGAAAATCTCAAAATTTTCCGTCAACGATTTGCCAAGGTAGAAATTGTGCCGATTTCCGCAGAGCTAGAAATTGGCCTCGATCACCTGCGCTCAGTCTTGTTCGAGCGCGTTGCCAAAGCTGCTACCGCCATCGCCCTCTGAGCCGATTAATTTTTTCTGAAATATCAACTTTTTGTTAGAGTATGACTCTCGCACAACAACTCGAATTCACACTCACAGCTGTACTCGCTCAGGTATTGGGCGAATCCATCACAGCGGCCGTTAGCCCTGCCAACGATTTGCGTTTCGGCGATTACCAATCAAATGCGGCTATGGTCTTGGCGAAATCGCGTAAGATGAATCCACGCGCTCTTGCCGAGCAAATTGTGGGCGCGTGGCCTGCTGACGCCATCGCCACGGTGGAAATCGCCGGCCCAGGATTCATCAATTTCCGCGTCAAAGCAGAAGTCTATGCTACACGCATGCAAAGTGCTGCCAGCGATGCGCGCCTTGGGGTTTCTCCCGTTGCTCATCCGCGCACCATCGTGCTGGACTTCTCCGCGCCTAACGTTGCCAAGCCGATGCACATCGGTCACATCCGCTCGACCATCCTCGGCGATAGCCTCTCGCGCATCGCCCGATTTCTCGGACACAAGGTCATCACCGACAACCACATCGGCGATTGGGGTACGCAATTTGGAATGGTCACGTGGGCATGGAAAAACAGTCTCGATGAGCCAGCTCTGCTCGCCAATCCACTTGCAGAATTGCTGCGATTGTATCGTCATGCCAGCGATGCCTCGAAGGCTGATGAAAGCATTCGCGAAGCCTGCCGCCTCGAGTTGGTAAAGCTTCAACAAGGCGATGCCGGAAATTTCGCCATCTGGACGCGCTGTCTCGATCTCTCGAAACAGGGCCTGCAACAAATTTACCAACGTCTCGACGTCAGCTTCGATCACTGGCTCGGCGAGAGCGCCTACAACAATGCCCTCGCGCCGCTGGTGCAGAAATTGTTAGAAGGAAATCTCGCCCGTGAGAGCGATGGTGCTGTGTGCATTTTCACGGATGGTTCCGTCGCTGATCAAACGAAAGATCCTTTCCTCATTCGCCGTGATGGTGAATGGTCGGATTTTCCGATGATGATTCGCAAGAGCGATGGCGGCTTTAACTACGCCACCACTGATATCGCCACGCTGGAATTCCGCAAAAACGAATGGAACGCCGATTCTGTTTGGTATGTGGTTGATCACCGCCAGTCCTTGCATTTCCAACAACTTTTCGCTGTTGCTGGACGTCTCGGGCTCGCATCCATGGACCTACGCCATATCGCCTTTGGCACCATTCTCGGCACTGATGGTAAGCCGCTGAAAACCCGCGCTGGTGACCTGCCGCAGCTCGCCGATGTGCTCGATGATTCCGTCGCCGCCGCGCGCGTTGCCGTCAATGAACGCAGCCGTCTTGATACCGATGAAGAACGCGCTGAACTTGCAGAATTGATCGGCATCAGCGCCGTGAAATTCACCGAGCTGGCTCACCATCGTTTGTCCGATTATGTGTTCGATCTCGATAAAATGGTCGCGCTCGAGGGTGACACCGCGCCGTATTTGTTTTACAGCAACGTTCGCAGTCGATCGATCTTCCGCAAGCTCGAAGAGCCCTTCGTCGCCGGTGCCCCGATCGAACTTACCGAAGATGCAGAAATTCACCTCGCGCGATTGCTTGCTCGCTTCGCTGAAGTAGTGCCCGCCGTGCTTGATGACTGCCGCCCGAACATTCTTACCAGCTACCTGTTAGAGGTTGCTCGTGCCTTCCACAGCTACTTCGAGGCCTGCCCCGTGCTGAAAGCCGATGGCATCACGCGCCATAGTCGACTGACCTTGTGCCATGTCACCGCCCTAACGCTCGCCACTGGTCTGCAGCTGCTAGGGATAGCGGTGCCGGAGCGGATGTAATGTTGTGGCGGCGCTTTCCAAGCGCCTCGCCTCTATTCCGTATTTGAAAGTCTTGGCGTTTGAAATAACCGACACCTTTTCATGAGGAAATTTCATAGTTGGCATGTTTTGTGCTATCATGATGGGGCATGAGTCAAAATCATACAACAAAAAAAGCCCTAATTTCATTGATAATCTGGGGCATGGGAAGTGGGTTGTTGCAGGCGCAGGAGACTGCCGCAGCTGCAGTCGATTCCGGAAATAGCGCGTGGATTTTCACCGCGACGGCACTGGTACTGTTCATGACAATGCCAGGATTGGCGTTGTTTTATGGCGGACTGGTGCGGGGAAAAAATTTCCTCTCGGTACTAGGGCAGTGTGCAGGCATCGCTTTTGTGGCATCGCTGCTGTGGGTCGGTGGGCTTTACAGTCTGGCCTTCAAGGGCGATGGCAAGTGGATCGGTGACCTGAGCGCTGCGTTTTTGCACGGGATCGGCACGGATGCGGTAGCGGTAAATACCTCCATTCCCGAGCTCCTGTTTGTGATGTTTCAGATGACCTTCGCGATCATCACGCCAGCGCTTTACATTGGAGCGGTGGTCGAGCGGATGAAATTTTCGGCAGTAATGCTGTTCTCGGCGCTATGGCTGGCGCTGGTTTACACGCCCGTGACTAAGTGGGTCTGGGGTGGCGGTTGGCTGTTTGAGATGGGAATTCGCGATCTCGCAGGCGGCATCGTGGTCCATGCCACAGCAGGCGTCAGCGCCTTAGTACTGGCGATTTTATTAGGCAAACGCAAGGGTTTTCCGCAACACCCACATCCCCCACACAATCCGGCGATGGTTTTCATCGGCGCCGCGATGCTCTGGGTCGGATGGTTTGGCTTCAATGCCGGTAGTCAACTATCAGCTGGTGGCAGTGCTGCGATGACGATGTTGGTGACACATCTTTCCGCCTGCGCTGCGGCATTGGTGTGGATGTTGTTAGAAAAAGTTCGCAATGGCAAAATCGGAGTTGTTGGTATGGTGACTGGCTTAGTAGCAGGCCTCGCAACGGTGACTCCAGCCTCCGGCGATGTCGGGCCGCTGGGCGCCATCGCGATCGGTTCTTTAGCTGCAGTAGTCTGCTATTTTGCGGTGAGTTTGATTCGTGAAAAATGGCACATCGATGACTCGCTTGATGTCTTTGCCGTTCACGGAGTCGGGGGTATTCTAGGCACCATTCTGTTAGCCTTTTTTGGGCAGAAATCACTGGGCGGTCTTGGCATCGTCAAGCCCGTGGGCGAACAATTGCTGATCCAATTGACAGGACTCGGTGTGACGATTGTGTGGTCGGCATTGGCCACGGTGATCTTGTTTTTCTTGGTCAAAAAAACCATTGGTGTAAGAGTCACGCAAGAGCAGGAATATGAAGGGCTCGATCGCGCCGAACACGGTGAGAATGCCTATCCGATGGAATCCTGATTGCTGCGTTTGACGACTTCTAACAGCCAACGACGATTGCGGACTAGGTGAAATGTTTCCCGATGCCGCAAGTCGTTAGCGTGTTTGGTGTATTCAATCTCCAAGGTCACACTGCTCGGTGTAATCGACATTTTTTTCACCCGAAACAACGGCGCGCGCTGCATGCGTATGAAGCAATGCAGCGGCACGTGAAAATGCGAGGCATTCCACAACAAAGTCGCTGGAAAAAAATCATCCAGCTCCGAAAGTGCATGAAAAACTTCGCGCACACGACGTTCGCCATGCTTGGCAATCAAGCGCGATGCATGATGCCAGTTGCGCCACCGATCGACCAAACTGCCTAGCGGATTGGCATGATCTTCCTCCATTTCCTCGATCAAAGCGCGAGCATGAATTGCCATTTTCTCATGCAATTCATCACGCGTGAGTAATCCTCTTTCGAACTGCCGAATTAATGCTGGCGGTGTGGGCAAAACATCCATTGCTCTGACTATCGCTGATTTCTTCCTGCCCGCAAGCGGAAATCAGCTTCATGCAACGAGAAAAAAAACCAATCTTGCCAGAACCATTACGCACTGGCAGATTGCTGCTTCTCATGACTCATCCACTTCATCATCGCGCGCTGCTTTGGTTGCTCGTTGCGACATTTCTGTGGAGCATTAGCTTTCCCTTCGTTCAGATCCTCTACGTCGAACAGAAATCTTTGCTCCCCGGAGCCTCAACACTCTTTCTCTCGACTTTACTGATGGCCACACGCTTCGGCATTGCGACGATTTTGTTGCTGCCTTTTGTCGTGGGAAAAATGGCAAATTTCACCGCTCGCGAGTGGGAGCAGGGTCTGAGTCTCGCTCTGTTTGGTGGCGTGGGCATGTGGTTGCAGGCCGATGCGCTCGCCTACACCAAAGCCTCCACCTGTGCCTTCATCACTCAAGGTTATTGCGTTTTTCTTCCGATTGTCCATGCAATCAAACAGCGCCGTATGCCTAACGTGCGAATCATCATCGCAATGATCATGGTGCTTTTAGGCGTGGCCTGGCTATCCGGAGTCAAACCTAGCGATCTGCACATGGGCCGAGGCGAGGCGCAGACACTACTCGCCGCTGCCATTTTCACACTGCAGATACTGTGCCTCGAAAATCCGCGCTATCAAAACAATCGCAGCCTGCCGATCACATGGATCATGTTTCTCGGCATCACGGCCTTTGCATTGCCCTGCGCCTATATCATAGCAGATCAACCGAGCGATCTCACTACAGCTATGCAATCCACGTCATCTTGGCTGCTCGTCGCCACCATGTCCTTGCTTTGCAGCATCGCCGCATTCGGTTTGATGAACCACTGGCAAGGCTTCGTTCACTCTGTCGAAGCGGGCCTAATCTATTGCACTGAGCCCGTTTTCACCAGCATCGTGGCGATGTTCTTGCCCGCGATTATCGGTCGAATGATCGGCCATCCCATCGCCAATGAAACCTGGACTTACGCCTTAATCGGCGGTGGCCTGCTCATCACAGTCGCCAACATCATCGTCCAACAAAAACCTCCGCAGAAAACAGCGACGAGTGATCTATCCAATTCTTAGTTGAGAACGCGATCACCCTTCCGATTGATGCAATGCATAGCGTAATGCGAGCAAGCGAATTCCAGTTATTACTAGGATCGTAGTAATTTTACAAATCTCTGCACCGAGGCCAAAATGCTCTAGCAGATAATAGAGTAAACCACCCGCGATACAGGCCGAAGCGTAAATTTCTTTGCGGAAAATCAGCGGCACTTCTGCACGCAATACATCGCGCAATACGCCGCCAAAGGTTGCTGTGACAACCCCCATGCCGAGGCAAGCCCACCATGCCAGATGGTGATCACGCGCCACTTCCATACCCACGACCATGAAAATTCCAATGCTCAAGGCATCCACCCACGACACCAGACGTCGCACCTTGCCCCACCAGCGATCACCCGAAAAAGCCACCAGCGTTGCTACCATCGCGATGATTACAAAGGCCGGATGCCGCAGCACGAGCGGCGGTAGGTCACCAATCAAAATACTCCGTAGTGTGCCACCGCCGACGCCGGTGACCAAGGCTACCACAAACATGCCGAAAAAATCCATGCCTGCCCGTCGAGCTCCAATCGCTCCCGAAGCTGCTGCCACAAATACCGCAACAATGTCCCATGCATGCACCACCCCCCCCTCAGTGACAGGTCATCCCCGATCATGCAATCCTTTCTTGATATAGCCAGTCGTGCTTGATTTGCGTGTGAAATCTGACATATTTCCTTTATGAATCGACGCACTGCTCTCCGCATCCTTGCTCCTTCCTTGTTGTTACAGCCGAGTTTTGCTCTGGGCTCCAAAGCGACGACCAAAAAAGGCTGGGCTGGGGGTGATCGCAATGCGCACAAGAAATTCGGTGTTCATTGGTATTATACCTGGTGGCATGGCGGCAATGATAACCCGGACATCGAGTTTGTTCCGATGATCAAAAACCGCAAGGATGTCGAGGGGGGTAACTCTTTTGCTGCGTTGAAAAACATGAAAAATATCAAACATTTGCTTGGTTACAATGAACCTGAGCGCTTTGATCAGGGAAATCTTTCCATCGATGATGCTCTCAAGCATTGGCCCAAGCTCCAAGCCATCGCCGAGGCGAAAAATACTCCGTTAGGCAGCCCTGCTCCATCGTCGGATGGCAAGGGGGTGCAATGGTTGGAAGAGTTCATGCGCCGGGCGAAAAAACAAAAACTCCGCGTCGATTTTATCGCCATGCACTGGTATCGCGGTCGCGATGCTGATGACTTCGAAAACTTCCTCAAAGGCCTCGCCAAGGAACATCGATTGCCGGTGTGGCTCACGGAATTTAATGGATGGAGCGGCACCGAGCGGGAAAACTATGCCTTTCTCAAGCAGGCACTGAAATTTCTCGAACGTGACAAATCGATCGAGCGCTATGCTTACTTCGAACCCGGAAAAGGTAAGCCGCACAGTCTTTTCGGCGAGGAAGAAGATGGCCTGTCACGCCTGGGCCTACTCTATCGGGATGCAGGCGTTTGAAGATCTTGGCTACCATTTTTTATCCTCGAAGTGTACCATCCACCATCCACCTTCGCCCACCGACAGCAGCACAGTGCAGCGCAGTGCAGCGAAGCAGCGCGACTTCTAGCGTGGCAAAAATAGCTGTGGTGTTGGATCAAATGGATGAGCTTCGGGATGCTGCTGCTGAATCCGATTACCGTGATCTTCGCCTCAGGTTCAGCGCTACAGCGTGCGCTTAGTGATCTGTCAGAAACTGAATCGGCCGATTCGTCTGAAATTGCGCGTAAAATTTCTGTAGCAATGCTTACGGCATTCTGGGTATCCTCAATTCATTATAGAAATGCTTCTATGTCGCTAGCGCTATTACAAGATTAGTTCGGATATCTAACATATTTTTTTCTTTGACATTTGGTTACGCATTGCTAATGTAAAGCAGGCTTATGCGTAATTATCGAAATACCTCCAGACTGTTCGATAACATTTTTGCTGCCTCTCCACATCGGTTACGCCACTCGCACGCACGCAGGCGGCGCGGCTTTACTTTGATCATCACCATCAGTTTGTTGGTCTTGCTCACCATCATCGCCGTGGGTGTACTAAGTCTCTCAGCGATTGAGTTACGTCGTTCATCAACCTTGGAGACGCGCTCTGTGGCTATGGCTAATGCTCGATTGGGCTTGATGATGGCATTAAACCGCTTGCAAATGGAAGTCGGTGATGATCGTCGGATCACCGCAGATTCTTCGATACTTACCCCTGCTGCCGCAGCTGGTACTGCGCCGACTGTGAATTCTTCCGCTGTCGGTGTGTGGAACGGTTGGTCTCCCGACCTTGCGACACGGGCTCGCTCGGGAACAGTAACGGTGGATTATCGTGCCCCAAAATCTCAGACGGGATTCCGTGCGTGGCTTGTATCTCATCCCTCGGAGCTGACTCCTCGCAATTTGAGCTGGCGCGCTCAGTCAACGTCGGGCGATTTGGCGGAGTTATTCAAAAAGCAGACATCAGGCTTCGATCTCTTCGCCGAAAAAGTGCCAGTTCCGCAGAAAAATCGAAGCGGTTCTTTCGCGTGGGCTGTCACTCAGGAAAATACCAAGGCGCGCATCAACATTGGTGCAAATGATGCGAAGCGCATTAGTCGCGACGATCGCATGCAAGCTCCTGCTCGCCCCAATCTCAGCATCTCAGCTCTTCTCAAGCACCCTACGAGCGACGGCGAGAGTAACGGGAAGAAATGGGAGAATCGGCCAAGCACAATTCTCAACTTAGGACAAACCTTGCTCGATGAGCAATATAGCGTTACGCCGAGCACCGTTGGCTCTTTGGCGCTCGACTACACGACTACCGCGGCATCGCTGTTGACGAACTCGGTCAAGGGCGGTCTTAAGTGGGACTTGACGACTGGCTTTGACATGACCGATTCAGAGTTTGCGTCAACTACATGGGGAAGCTTGAAAAACCCGTTCCGGAGCACGACTGCGCGCGAGTACAAGGGGCAGAAACCGCTGTGGTTTCCCTTGCAATTATCGGCGCAAACTCGCGTCTTGATGGACTTTCCTCCCGCCTCCGTGAATCATAAATTTGTCGTTAATGGGGTGCCTACATTTGACACACTTCGTTCTTACTATCGTAGTTACCGGCATCTGTACAATTCCACCCAAGGCGGCACGACTGCCTTTGAGCGCCCTTATTCCCACATTGCTAGCGACATCGTTCCTGGTCGGCCCTTTGGCGTGAAGAGTCACCCATCGATCGCACCGGTGTTGGATCGCATCAATTTCATCCTCAGCATTTATGCGAAGCCTGACGGTACCTTGTGCATCCTCATGAGTCCGATTGTGACGATTTGGAATCCGCACAATGTGGATGTAGAAACGGAAGGCCTTGTGGTTTACCCGTGGATCGACTTGGCGATTTTCTGGAATTGGAATGTGAAACCTGCCAATGCGAATGCCATTGCTTGGAATTCATCGCTTTCCCGCTTTGTGGGTGAAGGATTCGAGGGGCATGGTCGATCCTCGCGCCCGTATTTCTATTTGCATCTGACGCAAGCAGGAAATGCTGTCGCATCGGGAACGCGGACCATTGCACCGACGATCAAGCTCGCACCAGGAGAAGTTCGTGTATTTGGTCTAGCAGATACCTCGCGACGTGATCTGGAATTTCTCGGAACAGCATCACAGCGCACTTGGCGCATGAGGCCAATTAGCTCGGCAACCGACCTTTCGAGCACGATCAAAGGGGGCATTGTTCTCAACATGACCAAGTCAATTGGCGGCACGAGCAATTTCAACTACAAATTGCAAACGGGAGATCTGGTTAATGCCGCGAGAGTGGAATTTGATCGCAGCACTTACCCCTACATTGTAAGCATGGCAGATTCCTATCAGATTAAAAATTCGAATGTCGAGTTGATGGTCGAGGCGCGCTCTTCTTTTGGAAGCTTGCCTGCATTGCCGATGGAGCGGAATTTGAATTTCTATGCTCAAGTTCATAGTCATCGGGCTACAGGAAAAGGCAATGACTCCTTCAGTTATCCTCCATTTCGTTTTGAAGAAATTCGCGAAAATCCGAAAATCATTGGTAGTCTGCTGACCTATCACCGAGTGGCGCTCAGTAGTTCAATGCCTCTCAGCGATCTGATGTTTACCACCAATCCCCGACAACCACACATCAATCAATACCTGAGTGGAACTGATGCAGGTGGCACAAAATTTCAAACGGCCCCGCATTATGAGAGCTTGTTGCAAGGTGGCACGTCATTGGCGAGTTTGTTGATGGAGACGACATCTAACGGGCAAAAGGCCTTCTATGGTCCGTCGCATAGTGCTTCGACGGGGCGCAGCAATCTCGCGTTTTTTGAAATCCCTCGTTCACCTACTTTGTCGCTCGGGTCCTTCCAACACTGCGATATCACCGCTACGGCGTTCGGCACAGCCAGCCAGATTGCGAACTCCTGGGCTTCTCCCTACATGGCTTTAAATAGCGTCTACAAGAGTGTGACATCTGCACCTAATGGAGAGGCGATTTCTCCGGCACTGAGCGTTTATGACCATTCCTATTTGGCTAATGAAGCACTTTTTGACGCGACCTTCCTCTCGGGTGTCGCTCCCGAATTTGGTTCGCGCAAAACAGCGGCAGGTAGCCCCAGTGTCTGGGACAGTAGCCAAGTTTCTGAATCGCAAAACGCCAATGCTGTGCTCGCAGAGTTTTTCAAGGATCCGGTGAACAATCCCTTGCGCAATCCACGCATGATGCCCTATCGCGCAGGTCTCAGCGATACGCAGTTGAGCGCTCGACTCAATGGTCCTGAGAAATCATTGCGTATCGCTGCGCATTTGTTAGTCGAGGGAGGCTTTAATATCAATGCTACCAGTGAGGAAGCGTGGACGGCTGTGCTTTCGAGTTTACGAGGTGCAGATCCAGCATCGTCAACGAAGACTGCGATGTCGCGCTTTCGCCACATTCTGACCTCGGCGCCGACGAACATGTCTGAAAATGATCCTTGGTCAGGCTTCCGCACCCTAACCGATGCCGAGGTGAAAACATTGGCGAAAAACATCGTCGTCGAGGTTCGGCTGCGTGGCCCATTTCTCTCGTTAGGCGAATTTGTCAATCGTCAGATCAATCGTGATCGCAGCCTGGGTTCAAGTGGAGCCCTTCAGGCTGCCATAGACAAGAGTGGTCTGAACAAAAAATTCACTTACGCTCCCATCGATACCTCTGTATATCCTAACCGCGACGCCTTGCTGAATGCTAACACCGGCACGAACACCCCCGGTTGGCTTTCTCAGGCCGATTTGTTGCATGCCATGGCACCCTTTATCACAGCGCGTTCTGATACCTTTACGGTGCGCTCCCTCGGTGAGGCCAAGGATTCTCAGGGTAAGGTCATATCCACAGTTCGTTTGGAGGCCGTTGTCCAGCGCACTTCGAATTGGCTTGAATCCATCGATGAAGCGGAATTACCGATCACTGATCTCAAATCGCGGATCAACCAGGTCTTCGGCCGTCGATTCATCGTTCTTTCCGTGCGTGAAATCCTCAGTGACAAGGAAGGCAATCCCGTCTAAGATCACGCATCCACTTCCTAAATATGCATCGTTTTGTATCGCTGTTTTTTTTGCTGATTGCTATGTCGCTTCATGCGGCACCGCCACGTGTGCTCGCCTGGGATGAGGAGATTGCTTCAAAAAAACTGGCCCTCGTTTCCTCTACTGCGCAGGTAGAAATTACCGGCATGCACCCTGCGAAACGCACCTTTGCGCTGCGCCTCAAGGGCGCCGGGCCATACTTCGTTCGCGTAATCGATCAAGCACCTGCAGCTGATGGCAAGCCGATTCAGATCCAAGTTCCGCTCACCGATGAGATGAAGCATCCGTTGATTTTGTTGATGCCCGATGCCAAGCATCCTACAGGTCTTCGTCCTCTGGTCATCAACGATGACGTGAAAGGTTTTGCATGGGGTTCGTATCGATTTTTGAATGCCACCCCCAAGGACATCGTCGTGCAGATGGAGCGGAAGGCGGTGAAAGTGCCCGCTGGCTGGAAAGCCGTAGATCTGAATCTCGGTGGCGAGACGCGCGGCATTGGTGCACGCGTTGCGCTGGCGGAGTCAATCGAAAAGGTGCTCTATTCTGCGGTGTGGGAATACGATGCGAATGCGCGCACACTTTGCATTATTGTTCCGGGCACGGACCCACGGCTAGGGCCGATCGCCTTCAAGGCGGTGCCCGAGGATAAGATCGGCTACGAGCTCGATACGAAAGAGGAAAAAAAAGCCAATGGAGCTGAGGCCGTGCCTTGAGCTCTTTGGTGAATGCATTGACTCTGAGTCCCATGATCTGGTGCAACGGAAATTTTTTGGATGATGGCAGTGGCTTGGTTGAGCTAACAGATCGTGGATTACTGCACGGGCTGGGCGCCTTCGAGACAATCCTTGCGGTGGATGGCGTGGTGCAGCATGAGTCAAGACATCGCGCTCGCTTGCAAGATGCCGTGGATCGATTGGGCTTGCCGGATCTTGCCGAACTTGATCTAAATCACATCGTTGCCAAGCTTTGTGAGCACAATCATTGTGTCAAAGGTAAGGCAAGGGCGCGTGTGACGCTCACGGCTGGCCATGGAGCGATGGATGCAATCACGAGTAGTGAGGATGGGAAAATTTTTGTGCAGGTGCAATCATATGTGCCATCGGCGGACCTACCTCATCTGATTACGTTGCCATGGCGGCGCAATGAGCAAAGCCCTCTCATAGGGCTCAAGTGCGCGAGCTATGCTGAAAATCTGTTAGCCTTACGCTATGCTCGTTCGCAAGGCGCGGACGAAGGCTTGTTTTTCAATACTCGTGATGAACTTTGCGAGGCCGGCATGGCCAATGTGTTTCTTAAGATTGAAGGTGAAATTTTTACCCCACCGCTCGCTTCAGGCTGCCTTCCTGGAGTCATGCGCTCAGCAATCATTGATGTCGCACGTGAGCAGGGGAGAGTAATTCATGAAGCGGCCATTACCCGCGCTCAACTCGCTATGGCCGAACAAGTTTTCGTCAGTTCTGCTTTGCGCGGTATTGTTCCGGCGCAGAGCCTCGATCAACGGCTACTCTCGGGCCAGCCATTTCCCGTCATGATTCCTTGATTGGAAAATGCAATGTTCTTGAAACATACTGATGATGTTTGCTGTAATGACATCATGAAAAAAATCTGCTCGTTGGGGCTGGGTTTGATGTCTTGGGTATGTCTGGCTGGAGCATCAGCGCGGGCAACGGTGGTGGGATTGGGTACCATTGAGCAGCCGGTGAATTTATGCGCCGCGGCAGATCCCTCGCGCATTCCCTTGGGGCCAGTGGTAATCGAGAGCAATTACGGCTACGGCACGCATGCCGTGATCGTCGAGCCGCGTCCTTGCCTGCGTGGTGCGATGACTTGGAAGGGTGGTCTGGAATTGAATCAGAATCTGGCCAGTGCGTTTGGTATTTCGTTAGAAATTGAAGACGACACACAGATCCACGAAGGTATCGTGCGCCTAGTGCTCCGGAATCAAGCACGTCCTGCTTACAGTCCTTATCAGCGCCAGCAGGTAGTTGCTGCGACCTTGCATTGCCTACTCCGCAGCGTGCATGCTACGCCGAAGTCGCCTTTGCGGGTACAGATCGTATCGCAAAATGCGAGCGATCAAGATTGGATCAAAACATTTCCTGCCGAATATGTGAATCGTCCTGATCGGGAAGGGGACGTGATTGAGTTCACGGAGATACCGGGCACCAAGATTGAGGTGGATGTTTACGGCGTGGCGCATGTGGTTTTTCCTCAGGTGAAAATGGTGCCTTCTGTTACTCCGTTGAAGCCAATCATGATTCCTGTTTCCTTGGCTGGTGGCGATGCCGATGATACTCGCATTGTGATCTTGCCGCAGTGGGTGGGGGATACGGTGATCTCACCGTTGGAGGTAATTGCGCAGCCCTATAGTTTGTGCTATGATCGTTTCAATTCTGCGGCTCCGACTTTAAATCAGGTAAATTTTCTGCAGCAGGGTCGCGAGCCACTGCAATGGCGAATCCACGAGTCAGCTACGGTAACGCATCTCACTTGCTATTTTTCTGAGCAATCCCACGAGGTAATCAGCGCGGGGTTGTATGCGGCGATACTATCAGCACAGCCCACTGAGGAGAAGCCGATGATTGTGACGATGTATTCGCTAGGAGATGCGAAAAAACTTTTCGCGCCTTTCCTGAAAGATGGTTCTTGGGTTCTGCATAAGGAGCGCGATCAAGAGTTCATCGAGACCATCTTTGTGATCGGAAAAAATGGAGTTTTGATGCGTGGTGTCTTGCCAGATATTTTGCTGGAAAAAACGGCAAGTGGATCCTACATGTTGACCTACACGGGTGACGAAAAAGCTTATGCAGAGCCAGCGCAAGAGGCAGAAATAATGGATTCTCCGCCACTACCCAGTGAGTTTAAAAAAACTGACGAGCGTAATCCTCCATTCACGTCTGATGTGCCAATCTCGCCGTTTGATCAGAATCAACCAAATCCTTTGCTGGATATCTTCCTCAAGCCAGTAATCGAATGAGTAAGACGATCAATTGCCGAGGCGCTGAATGTTGATCGATTCCATCATTCCCATGTTGGTGTTTACTCTGTCTTCCAGACTCTGACGATATTGTATGGTTTGCTCGGGTGTGAGATGCGGCGAGAGCAAGTTTACTTTAGAATTGACTTTGTTGGTCATCGACTCACGCATGAGCGTGGTCATCAACTCGGAGGAATTTTCCGAGTCAGAACTCTCAGTGATTTGTTTTTGGATTTCTGGGTCCGTCAATGCGTCGTGTATCCCGAAGTCATCTTGGCCGCCCATGCCCATGGAATCCATGATCACGTTATTGATGTCTGCACTGCTTTCTTTTTCCGTGAGTTTTCTCTCTTCCTCTTCCGCGAGAGTCTCATAGACAGCGCTGCGTTGTTCATCCGATAAAGAGACGGCCTCGGTAATTTGGCCGAGGCTTTTGAGGGTGTTCGAATCGATTTTGGATTTGCGTTCTGCGGCACGCATTTCGGTAAATGCGGCTTTTTGCTCCTCAGTCATTTCCGCCATCAATAGCTCATCAATTTTCTTGGGATTGAGTAGGTTCTTGATTTCATCGCTGGATTCGGTGTCGAAGTCACCATCCATATCCATGAATTTTGCCAAGCGCTCATCCAAGGCTTTGCGCATGGTTTCGATCTGTGCGGGACTGAGTTTGAGTTCGCGGGCGGCCTTTTCGAGCAGGCTCTGATGCTTTTTGCTCAGGATTGCTTTGATCATTTCTTTGCCATCGAGAGTCATGGCTTTGGCCTGTGCCTTTGATTTTTCAGCATCGGCTTCGGCACCAGGTTTGCGCGCGCTGCGCGAAAGTTCGGCGTTTTGAGATTCTTTGCTGATGTTGTCGGCAGCCCCTAACATCTTCGCGGGGGATGATGTTTCGGTCACTTTTGAAGTGATTTCGGGTGCAGTGGGCTTGGCAGGCGCGCGCAGGATCCAGGCGCTGCCAAAGCCGAGACCGAGACAGATTAGAGCGAAGGGAAGTTTGAATTTCATGTGTTCTAGTCGAACGGAGCATCCGATTGCTTTTGTTTAAAAAATTAGTTGACCAGTCTAAAGAAACGATTCCTAAGCGCTGATTAGATTTCTTTCGGGTGACGCAATTTTCAGTAGTCAGACGCCGTATATTCCCTCATGCTTCGACTTCAATCTTGACACGATCTATGGCACGACCAGTTACTTTATTCACCGGGCAGTGGGCTGATATTCCAATTGCAGAGCTTCTCCCACGCGTTAAACAAATGGGATATGATGGTGTGGAACTCGCCTGCTGGGGCGACCACTTTGATGTGCAGGCAGCATTGACGCAGCCAGGCTATGTCGAAGGACGTTGGGCATTGCTGCAACAGCATGATCTTGCTTGCTATGCGATCTCAGCACACCTTGTTGGTCAGGCGATTTGTGATCCCATCGATGAACGCCATCAGTGCATTCTGCCGCCACACGTGTGGGGCGATGGTGAGGCGGAAGGAGTGCGCCAACGTGCTGCTGCGGAAATGGCAGACACCGGACGCGCCGCACGCAAGTTTTTCGATGCGGGAAAATCCTACATTGCCAGCAAACCCGCTGGCTCAGGAAAAACGGTGGTGAATGGCTTCACGGGCTCGAGCATTTGGGGTGCACTCTACGCCTTCCCTCCCACCAATCAAGCCTATCTGCAAAAAGGTTATGATGATTTCGCCAGACGCTTCGCGCCGATCTTGGATGTGTTTGAAAAAGAGGATGTCTATTTCGCTCTGGAAGTTCACCCAACGGAAATTGCTTTTGACATCGTATCTGCACAGCGTGCTCTCGATGCCGTAGGCAATCACAAGCGCTTCGGTTTCAACTACGATCCTTCCCACCTCGGCTACCAAGGTGTGGACTACGTGAAATTCATCCGCACTTTTGCCGCACAAATTCACCACGCACACATGAAAGATGTGTGGTGGGGTCATGGCGATGGCAGCGTTGGTGTTTTCGGTGGTCACACGGATTTCTGTGATGCTCGTCGTTTCTGGGATTTCCGCAGCGTTGGCCGTGGCGATATTAATTTTGAAGACGTCATCGTGGCACTCAACGACATCGGTTACACCGGTCCGCTCAGTGTGGAATGGGAGGATGGCCGCATGGATCGTTTCCACGGTGCTACCGAGAGTGCCGCATACGTGCGCAAGCTGGATTTCCCCGTCAATCAAGTGGCCTTCGATGCCGCGTTTGATAAATCGAATCAATAAGTTCACCCACGTCCCAACATACATTTTCATATGTCAATTAAAGTAGGAGTTATTGGAGCCGGCGGAATGTTGCAGTATCACGCAGCAGGTTTTCGTCAGGCTGGAGCCGAAATCGTAGCCGTAGCTGATGCAGCGCCAAATGCTGCTGCCCGTGCTGCGGAAAAATGGAACATTGCGAATGCCTACGATTCTGTAGAAGAGATGCTCGCTGAGTGCCAAGAGCTTGATGCTGTGAGCATCATCGTGCCGAACAAATTTCACAAGCCACTCGCCATTCAGTGCTTGAATGCCGGCAAGCACGTATTCTCCGAGAAACCACCTGCCTTGAATGCGGCAGAGGTCGAAGAGATGATCGTCGCCGCAAACAAGTCGGGTAAGAAATTGATGTTCAATTTTAACAACCGCGCTCGTCCTGAATCCCAAGCGATGATGAAATACATCGACGCGGGGGATTGCGGAAAAATCAACTCTGCGCAAGCCAAATGGATTCGCCGTACGGGCATTCCGGGCTTTGGTGGTTGGTTCACCACTAAGGAGCTCTCCGGCGGTGGTCCCTTGATCGATCTTCTGCACATGGTGGACCTAGCGATGTATTTCATGGGCTATCCTGAGCCAGCACACGTCTTGGGCCAGACCTTCAACGATCTCATCGAGGACAAAAACTTCAAAGGTCCGTGGGGCATTCCTGACCGTGTGGGTGGTATCACCGATGTGGAAAACGCTGCTCATGGTTTCGTGACCTTCAAGTCGGGTCAAGTGTTGAGCCTACAAGTTTCGTGGGCCGAAATGATCAAGCGTGAGGAAGTTAGCGTGGTATTCCAAGGCACGAAAGCCGGTGGCAAGGTCGAGCGACTTTTTGGTCGCGATGGTCTTGATGAGACCGCCATTGATACCTGTGAGCTTTACGTGCAAGAAAATGGCAACAGCGTGAACCGCAGCATTGTCACGCCCGCCTGTGAAGACATGGGTCGCAGCCTCAGCGCCGCGAATTTCATCGAAGCCATCGAGGGCAAAGCGGCGCCGCTCAATACTCCTGAGCAAGCGCTGCGCTTGATGCAAGTCATCGATGCGATCTACGCCTCCGCCCAATCCGGTAAGCCGGTGAGCATTTGATGCGGATCAAGTCACCGCATTATCGAAAAAGCACAACCCATGTAGTTGTGCTTTTTTTGTTCGAAAATGCTGGATTGCGAAATCACTTTTTCCAGACTTCGATGCGGTAGCTCTGCGGTGCTTTGACTTCTCCGCGGTCATCGTAGATGTGCAGCACGATTTTTACGACCGTGATTTTTTTGTCCCACTCAAGCTCTAACCA
The DNA here is from genome assembly GCA_002293145.1 of Akkermansiaceae bacterium UBA956. Classification (GTDB taxonomy): domain Bacteria; phylum Verrucomicrobiota; class Verrucomicrobiia; order Verrucomicrobiales; family Akkermansiaceae; genus UBA956. Next base: position 52,878 of record DBCO01000004.1, read on the forward strand.
ATCGGTCGGATTGGGTGAGGAGTAAGACGTCCAACGGTTGGCGGGAGTTGCCTCGAAGTAGATTTTGCCATCAATGGCGCTGGGTGGAACGCCACCGTATGGATCAGAGTGGGATGCGGAGACTACGGGGAAACCTGTGGCCCGGCGATGATCGCTGCGGGCTCGGGCTGCCATACGTGTGTGCTCAATTAGTTACCTAGCAGATATGCGAGGAGATCTTTGAGCTCGTCTTCGTTGAGTCGGTTGATGAGAGCGGGTGGCATTGGCGAAGCCTTTGAGGGGGCGATGGATTTGACATCGGCTCGGGGGATTTCACTATGCTGTTGCATGTCGAAGGGATTGCTGGCGATGATGAGCTTGCCGTCTTTTTCATTTACGATTTTGGCGACGATTGTGGTGCCATCGTTTTTCTCGATTTGCTCGAAGGCATATTGATCGGATACAACTTTGCCTGGATCGATAATGGCCTCGGCGAGGTCACGGACGGAGAAGCGTCCAGCGAGGGCATTGAGCTGCGGACCAGCGGCACCACCTTCAGTGCCCATGACGTGGCAGGCAGCGCAGAGGCAAGCTTGGGCCATTTTTTTGCCATTCTCGATGTTGCGTCCTTTGAGATCGGTAGCGAGTTTTTCCACTTCGTCTGCGGTCCAGTTGCGGCCAGGGCCTTTGATTTCAGGGAGATTGGCGAAGTAGTCGGTGGCTTTCATCGTGCCTTCTTGGCCGAAGCGTTTGCGCTCGTCTTCCGTGGCGTTGCCGAGAGTATCAGAACGGATGGCATTGAGGTAGCCGACGTAAGAATTGCCGCCGCTGCGTTTGGCAGCTTCACCGAGCCAAGTGAAAAATCGCTCGCGTTCTCCTGCTTGCCAAGGGCCTTTGACCTCGCGCAGGCAATAGGCGTAGAAGGTGTTTTGCAGGGGAGGAAATTTTTCTAACAAACGCTTGAGAGCGCTGCCGTATCCTTCGTTGCGTTTGGCGAGTTCTGCCCAGTTGGGAAGAGGCGAGGGCGCTGCTTGGTCCATGAGTGCGAGAGTGCGTGCTACGATTCCTGGTGCCTGGAGGAAGCTGAGGAGGCGGCAGAGTTCGCTGTTGATATCGTCATTGGTAGCAGGGAATTTCGCATCGATCTTGGTGAGAATTTTTTCTCGTTCGATAGGTGAAAATGCACCAGCGCGGATGGCCCATAGCCCGGCGGAGCGTAGCCAATTGATTTGTTGATCGCTGGAGAGCTTGGTCCAGTCGAGGCGATCCAGCGCGGCGAGCGAGTTCGGCCGTTGGTCTTTGGCGTTGATCCGGGCGAGGGCCATGGAGGCGTGGATGATGCGCCATGGGTCATTCTCGCTGCTGAGCTTGTCTTGCCATGCGGTGACGGAAAGTTTTTCGAGTGCGGCGCGGGCGCTGAAACGCATGGTGCGGTCTGTGGCGCCGAGAAGTTCCCAGATTTTCGGAAGTGCCGCGGGATCAGGTGAGAGGATGAGTTCATCGAGTACTCGGCGTTGTTGGATTTCTGCGCTGAGAAGGAGTGGAGTTGCTGCTGCGGTGGATTCTTTGCCGATGTAGCTCAAGCGCCACATGGTAGACTTGGTGCGGCGTCCTCCGGTAAGAAAATACATGTGGCCGTCGGCGCCGATGGCGGCATCGCTGAGCGGTAGGCCCGCGCCTGCGACCATTTCCTCTGTGGTAGCGGTGTAGCCTGCGCCCTTGGGCTGCAGGTGGATGGCGTAAAGCGTGGCGAATGTCCAGTCGAGAGCATAAATCGCACGTTGGTATTTTTCGGGGAACTTGGCACCTTTACCTGCAACGACACCAGTTGGGCAGCCAGGACCTATGTCCACCACGGCGGGCATACTATCTTCATAGTAGGTAGGCCATTTACCCGAGCCATTGCGCCAGCCCATTTCGCTGCCTGCGACGGCGTGATTGATGCGGGTGGGGCGATACCATGGGGTGCCGAAGTCCCATTCCATATCGGCATCGTAGGCAAATAATTCGCCTTCGAGGTTGAAGCCGATATCATAGGCATTGCGGTAGCCGATGCTGACGAGTTGCCAGTTTTTCCCATCGGGTGTGAAGCGGGTGATGTAGCCACCGGGCGCCATGCGTTCGCGGGCGTGACCATTCGGGTCGGGTTGGCGTGGCAGAAGTTGATCTTCCTGCCAAGTGGTGGCGGGCATGTTCGCGTCCATGGAGGGGAGGTCGGTGTGATTTCCGGCGATGAAATAAATCCATTTGCCATCGGGAGAAGGCACAAGAGCGTGGGGACCGTGTTCGCCGCGACCTTGTATCTCTTTGAGCAAAATCGGAGCCTCGAACACACCGTCTTTGTTTTCATCGGGTAGGCGATAGACGCCGGCATTGTTGCCAACATCTTCGTTAACGGTAACGTAGAGCGAGCCTTGGAACCAGAGTAGGCCGTGTGCGCCGCCGATGGGGGCATCGATCGCTTTGACCTGAGCTGATTCATTCGGGTTACCATAAGCGGGAGGCTTGACGTAGTAGAGCTTGCCGTATTGATCCGCGCAAATAAAATTGCCATTTTCAGCGAGGGTGATTGCCACCCAGCTCCCTTGGTCGCTGGGGATTTGATAAAGCGATTCGAGTTGGAATCCGGGGGCGATCTTGAATTTTTCGGCGAGTGATTGCGGTGTTAGCGGCACTTGTTGATCGATGATATCTCCCCACGGAGCATGACCCATCGGAGCAATCAGCGTTGCTTTGGCCCATGACTTGCTATCAAAATCAGCCGTCTCCCAGCCTTGTGGCGCCTCTTTGGCCATGGACCAAGTGGTGTCGGAATTGATGCGGACATTGCGACCGTCATTAAGGGTCATGTTGAGCTGGAGTGCAAAAGCGGCGGAGCCTCCTTGGTTGCGGGCTTCTGCGGCGATCACATTGCGTTGGCCGGGCTTCAGGTGCTTCATCACGTCGCTCACAGCTACTTGTTGCCATTCCGTATATTCGCCGAGAAGTTGTCCATTCACCCACAAACGATGAATGTTGTCGCAGCTGGACGAGACGGCAGCTTTGGTGAGGTTTTCTGGAACCTCAAAATCGCGACGGAAATAAACCTGTTCATCATTGCCCGGTTGGTTGGAGCTCCAAATCCACGAAAGACCCTCGGCGGGAAGAGTCTGGCAGGCAATGAGCAAAACGGCGGACAATTTGCTAAAGAATCGAATCATGGTTGGTATTTACGCAACAGCTGAATTGATCTTTCAATGCGAGCGATATTTGTCTAAAAAAAGAGCCATCAGAGCGGACTCCGATGGCGCGTTGCTGTTCGACTTTTACCTTCGATCATCGACGGCGGCGCAGCAGAATTAGCGTCCCTAAAGCAGCCAGCAATGATGTTGTCGTTTCAGGGACGACGGTAAAGGTAGCAGAAAATGGGGAGACGGAGCTCCACGATGTGGATCCTGGCTGGGTGTTGTTTACGTTAGCCAAGCGCTCAAAGTTGGAGCCACCTTCCCAGGCACCAGCTTTGTGGACGACGTCAATGGCGTAAGCTCCATTGGAGAGGCCCGAGAGAAGATTGACTGCTCCTGTCCACTCGGCTTTTTCATTGTTTCCTCCAATCGAAACACCGTGCGGTGTGCCGCCATTGTTGGCTGATACAAATGCATAGTCAGCTGGATTGGTCGAGGTGGGTAGGGAATTGAGGCGGATGCGGTAAGCGAACGCAAAATCGAAGGTTGAGTGTCCACTATCCGCAAAAGCGAGAGTCTCAAATTGTGTCAAGTTTAGCGTGCCTCCAGCGCTTTGCGTACCAAGATTGAGACCGTTGAAGGTGGGCTCTGGGCCGCCATAGCTGCCATTGCTTTTGTATTTAGTGCCGGCGATGGTAAGGTAACCGCCGAAAATACCAGTGGCAGCGGTAGCGAACGTGGCGCTGGAAAGCAGGGTTATACTAACAATTATTGGTGCGCATTTCATGAATTTAGTCAATGGGATTTGAGTTTGCTACGCAGGGAGCACCGTAAACGATAAAAAATTACTTGAATTTCGGTTCTTATGCAATCTAACAATGCGTCATTTTTGACTTTTTTTACAAAATCTTCACAGAAACCAGAAAATAATCGTCTTTCCCACTACTTTTCCTTGCCATCAGCGGAAAATCAGTGCATAGCCCCGCCCCCAATCCCCTCGATTCACGTTCACTGACTCCATTCGTTTATGTCCATCAATATCCGCAACCTTGCCATCATCGCCCACGTCGACCACGGCAAAACCACTCTCGTTGACCAACTTCTGCAAGCCGGAGGCACTTATCGCGAGAACCAAGCCGTCACCGAGCGCGCCATGGACTCCATGGACCTAGAAAAGGAAAAAGGCATTACCATTAAGGCGAAAAACACCGCAGTTCTCTGGAAAGGCTACACCGTCAATATCGTCGATACCCCAGGCCACGCCGACTTCGGTGCCGAAGTGGAGCGCGTGATGAAAATGGTCGATGGCGTTCTTCTCGTCGTTGACGCCTCCGGTGGCCCCCAAGCACAAACACGTTTCGTGCTGCGCAAAGCTTTGCAAGAAGGCCTTACGCCGATCGTCGTAGTGAACAAAGTCGATCGTCCACTCGCCACACCACTCAAGGTGCGCGACATGGTGCTCGAACTTTTCCTCGACCTCGATGCCACTGAAGAGCAGTTCAATGCTCCGTTCCTCTACGGTTCCGCCCGCGATGGTTACTTCATGAATCATCCCGATGACGATCGCGTCGATTGCGCGCCGCTACTCGACAAAATCATCGAATACATCCCTGAGCCAACGGCTGATCCTGAAGCGCCATTTTCCATGTTGGTTTCCAACATCGAGTGGGACGACTATGTAGGCCGTGTCGGCGTCGGCAAGGTGCTCGGTGGCTCCGTCAAAAAAGGCGACAACATCTGGCTCATCCGCAAAGACGGCAGCAAAGTCGCTTCCAAGGTGATGAAAACTTTCACCTACTCTGGTTTGGCCACACAAGACTCCGAAGGTTGCGGCGCAGGCGGCATCGTCGGCATCGCAGCTGGCATCGAGAACATCGATATCGGCGAAACTCTCTCCGGCACTCCTGATGCCGTGCCACTTCCTTTCGTGGAAATCGACCCTCCAACCGTGCAGATGCAGTTTTCCATCAATGATGGCCCTCTTGCAGGTCGCGAAGGCAAGCACGTGACCTCACGTGCCATCCGTGATCGCTTGATGCGCGAGTTGAAAACCAACATCTCGATTCAAGTCGAAGACACCGATACCTCTGGCATCTTCCTCGTTTCTGCTCGTGGCGCGATGCAAATCGCCGTGATCGTCGAAACCATGCGCCGCGAAGGATTCGAAGTCCTAGTATCTCGTCCGATGGTGATTTACCGTCGCGATGAGCACGGTTCGCTTCTTGAGCCTTTTGAGACCCTCTACATCGAGGCTCCCGGCGACTACACGCAAGGTGTTTTGAAAGCTCTGGTCAACCGCAAAGGCATCATGGAAAACATGGACACCGAAGCCAGCGGACGCACGCTCATCCAAGCAGTGATCCCCACCCGTGGCATCATCGGTCTGGAAACTGAGATTGTCAATTTGACATCCGGCCACGGCATCATGTCCCACCTTTTTAAGGAATACGGCCCACACGCTGGCGAGATTCAAAACCGTAGCACGGGCACCTTGGTATCCATGGACAATGGAGTCGCTACCAACTACTCGCTCCAGGCTCTCGAAGACCGCGGCGTGCTGTTCGTTGGTGCTGGCGATGCCATCTACACCGGCATGTTGGTAGGAGAAAACCCACGCTTGGGTGACCTTCCGGTTAATCCGGTCAAAGAGAAACACCTCGATAACATGCGTTCCTCTGGCAAAGACAAGACCTCGAAGCTTTCACCTCCACTGCGTTTCTCCTTGGAGCGTGCGATTGAATACATCGACTCCGATGAACTCGTCGAAGCCACCCCGCTCAACATCCGCTTGCGCAAACGCATCCTCGATCCTAACGAGCGTCGCCGCGTCGAAAAAGGCCGCACCGGTCGTTGATTCTGCGATCAGATATCCGACACAGAAAACGCGATCCTTCACAGGGCCGCGTTTTTTTGGTTTCAGCAATACCTAGTGGATCAATCAAGTTTTGAGTGAGACAAGAAAAATGATACTACCAAGCAATCCGCCAGAAGTTCGCCAATTTTTGGAAGTTTGGAGATGTCTCGCTCGTAGCTAGATACCAGATTCATTTGTCTGCTAAACTTTTTATCGATGTTACGAGTCGATATCTGATTTTGCAAATTTCACCTAAAATTGAGAGCTTAGCACGCTCACCTCGGACTTTTACAATAAACTACTCCCGGAAAACAATGAAACCGATCATCACATTCCTCGCCATCGCCCTCTTCGCCGCCAGTGGCTTGGAAGCAAAGCCGCTGAAAGTTTTCATACTAGCGGGCCAGTCCAACATGGAAGGTCATGCGGAGATACGCACCTTTGACTACATCGGCAAGGATCCGCTGACAGCACCGCTTCTCAGAGAAATGCGCAATCCCGATGGAACTCCGCGGGTATATGACAAGGTCTGGATGTCCTACTTGACCGGCCCTTATGATGGCAGTTCGAATGGCGAATTTCTGCTGATGTGCACAACGTTTGAAGTCGAAGACCTGAACTTCGATTCGTATCGTCTCGCGATTATAGCAAGACAAGGATTTCACGTTTATTTGAATGGCAAAAAGATTTACACCTGCATTTGGTGGATGGATAATCCGTATTTCCGCTCCATCGTCCTCGGAAAAGAAGAGATCAAATTTTTAAAGAAGGGGACGAACGTATTGGTGGTCTATGCCAACGACCAATATGACCTTAAATTTTCGGATCAAAGCGGGAAAAAAATAGTGAACCCCACGCTGTTAAAGACCGCACCAACGAATTACTGAAACCCATGAAATGCGCTCACTTACTACTCAACGCCCTGCTGCTCGCGCCGCTGGCATCGTTCCCCGCTGCTGAATCTCCAACTGGCACGGACAAGTTGCCTGTATTCTCCTGGGAACGCGTGCCACAATACATGCATATCCGCAAAGCCCAGAAGTTTACGGATGCTGAGATCAAATACCTAGCGTCTTTTCCCTTGTTGACCTTTGAGAAAACGACAGGACACAAGGCTTTACAAACAACGGAGGCTGGCACACTCGCCGCAGCCAAGGCCGTGAAGGCGGTAAATCCCTTAACGAAAATTTTATACTATCGCAATGTGATCGTGCATTACGGCACCTACAAGGCGAACGCCGAAATCGAGAAGATGCCGGGTGTCTTCCTCGTGGGTCGCAATGGAAAAACCAAGCTGGTTCGCAATGCTTGCGAGGCCTACGACCTGACCAACCCTCAGGTGCGGGATTGGTGGGTCGGCCATGCCAAGAAAATGTGTGCCGATCCCGCGATCGATGGTCTGTTTTTCGATGGGAATATCAAGGTGTTGTCGCCGGGATACTTGAATCGTGACATCGGAAAAGAGAAAAAAGCTGCCCAACTCGCCGGATACGAGACCATGATGGTCGAGGCCAGTAAGGCCTTGGGGCCGGACAAGATCATGCTGGCCAATGTCCTGCGAGTCGGCCAAAGCAAGGATGACGGCCTGGAGGCGATCAAGCGATTCGACGGCTCCTACATTGAGAATTTCGAACTCGCAGCGACTCAGGAACAGAAAAAGGACAATCTGGCCAAGGGAATCGTGGCGTTTCAGAAAGCGGCCCGTGACGGGTTCATGATTGCATTCACCGCCGGGCTTTCCGAATTGAACGAAGAGGAGGGCGACCTGAATCCGCAGCGCACGGATGAAATCCGCAAAGGGCTGAGTGAAAAAGACAATCACAGCAAACGCTTTGAGTATCTCCTCGCGCTGTTTCTCACCTGCGCCGAAAAACACAGTTACTTTCTCGCCCACGATGGATACGGCGCGGAACAAAGCAAAGTCTGGTTGAAGCCCAATCCGGATCTGGAGCGTCCGCTGGGGGCGCCAAAAGGCCCCGCCGTCCGGCACGGATACATCTACACCCGTGAATTCGCCCACGCCAAGGTGCGCCTGGATATCGAGAACGGGGTCGGCGAGATCGAGTGGAAGTAGTACACATCATGAAACACACGCTCATCCTTCTCATCGCTCTACTGCTCGCACCGCTGGCCGCGCTGCATGCTGCTGATGCCACCAAACCCAACATCGTATTCATCTACGCCGACGATTGGGGATGGGGCGATCTGTCCTGTCACGGCAACACCTGGTTGAAAACACCGCGCCTCGACAAGCTCGCCAGCGAGGGCATTGATTTCCAGCAGTTCAATGTGCTCAGTCCGGTCTGCTCGCCCAGTCGTACGGCGGCCATGACGGGGCGTTTTCCGGGGCGCTTCGGAATCAATACGGTCTTCGGTGTCGGCAAGCCTTCGGAGATGCCGGACTGGTTGGATGCCAAGGCCCCCACCACACCACGCTTGCTCAAAGCAGCGGGCTATCGCACGGGGCACTTCGGCAAATGGCATCTGGGCGTGGGTAAACCGACCATGGCGGACTACGGCATTGACGAGTCGGCTGTCTATCATGGACCAGGGCCGAAAGTCGGCCCCTCAGGGAACGATATTCCCAACCAGGCGGTGAAATTCATCGAGGCTAATAAAAACCGTCCATTTTATGTAAACGTGTGGCTGCATGAGAGTCATCTGGCCCATACTCCCTCCGCGGAATCCATGGAGAAATGGAAACATCTCGACCCTCGACAACAGGTTTATGCGGCGGTCATCACTGACGGAGATAACAAGGTCGGCATGATTCTCGATGCGCTGGAGCGGTGCGGAATCGCACAGAACACCCTGGTGGTTTTTTCCAGTGATAACGGCCCGGCGAAGTCCAGGGAAAACGACAAAGGCGTTCCCGGCAGCTATCGCAGCCACTACAGCATCGGTGAAACCGGCGGCCTGCGGGGACGAAAAACTAGTCTCTTCGAAGGTGGCGTGCGCGTGCCGTTCATCGTGCGGTGGCCGGGCCGTGCTCCGGCCGGCATGAAAAATGACGCCACGGTCCTTACGGCGGTGGATTTGCTTCCCACCTTCTGCGCCGCCGCCGGAGTCACCCCGCCGACCGATGCCAATGGCGATGGCGATGGCGAAAATTTGCTCCCGGCTCTCAAGGGCGAATCCGTCCTGCGCACCCGCCCCATTTTCTGGCGGAACAACGGCAACAAAAAGGATCCTGACTTCTGGCCTGATTTGGCGGTGCGCGACGGCGATTGGAAACTGGTGACGATCTTCGACGGCCGGAAGGTCGAACTGCACAACTTGAAATCGAACCGCGCTGAAGACATCGCCAAAGATCAGTCAAAAGATCATCCCGAAATCGTCGCCCGCCTGACCAAGCTGGCACTCGATTGGAAATCGACACTACCCACCAAGGCAGATCCAAGCTGTTTGGCAGAACCACAAGAGGGCGAACCGGAAAAGGCCGAGCCCAAAAATGAAGCTCCTGAGAATCCCCGTAACGTGCCATTCACCCGCTGGGACACGAACAAAGACGAGTTTCTCACACTCGAAGAATTCAAAGCCGGCCAAAAGGACGGCCCCAATCTCGAACCCCGTTACAAGCGCTTCGATAAAGACGGCGACGGCAAAGTCAGCCGCAAGGAGTTCGTCACGCCACCAGCAAAATAGCCTTAACCATCAATCAAAAGACAATGAAACCAACTGCAATCCTTACCGCAACGCTGCTCTGCGTCCTCTCGCCGATCTCCTTTGCTAAACCGCTCAAGGTATTCATCCTAGCGGGCCAGTCCAACATGGAAGGTCATGCGGAGATACGCACCTTTGACTACATCGGCAAGGATCCGCTGACAGCACCGCTTCTTAAAGAAATGCGCAATCCCGATGGAACTCCGCGGGTATGTGACAAGGTCTGGATGTCCTACTTGACCGGCCCTTATGATGGCAGTTCGAATGGCGAGGGCCTAGGCAAGTTGACGGCCGGCTTTGGCGCGCGTGATGATCAACCCACTAAGTTATGCAGTAAAATCGGTCCTGAGTTTACCTTCGGCATCTTTATGGAGAAAGAGCTGAATGAGCCCATTCTGATCATCAAGACCGCTTGGGGCGGCCGGTCACTCAACACCGAGTTCCGTCCGCCCAGTGCTGGGCCCTACAAGCTGCCCAAGCAGATCCAAGAACAGTGGGACAAACATCCCCAAGGCGCGCACGGAATCCCCAAACTCGAGGAGCGAAAAAAATGGCAGGACGACAAGGATGCTGCCTCGGGTGTCTTCTACCGCATGATGATCGATCATGTGAAAATGGTGCTAGCAGATCCCAAGCGGGTTTGTCCAGAATATGACGAAAAGGCTGGCTTCGAACTGGCCGGCTTTGTCTGGCTTCAGGGTTTCAACGACCTAGTCGACGGCACGACCTATCCCGACCCCGATGAACCGGGAAAATACGATGAATACTCGCGCCTCTTGGCACACTTCATTCGCGATGTTCGCAAAGAGCTTTCCGCCCCGAAAATGCCCTTCGTGATCGGAGTTCTGGGTGTCGACGGTGATAAAAATGTGCATTTTCGCAAGGCCATGGCCGCGCCAGCTGACATGCCCGAGTTTATGGGCAATGTGGTTGCTGTCGATACCGCCCCTTTCTGGGATAAAGACATCGAAGCCGCCGAACCCAAGCGGGACGAGTTTAACAACATCGTCGGCACCTCGCACACATTCAAAGCTGATGGCACTCTCGACACAGCGTGGAAATGGGGAAATTACTGGAAGCCCGTTGGCAAACCACTTCCAGAGGAACGGACCTGGCGATTCACTACCGTGAATGCCACTGAGAAAAATGACAAGCTGAAGGAATACACCGACAGGAGATTCCGCGACATCACCTTGCCTGCTGGGATGGAGAATTGGTTCATGCCCGACTTCGATGACAGCAAGTGGACGCACGGCAAAGCTCCCATCGGCAAGGGCGTCTGGAAACACAGTGGAATCACTCTGGATAAGTTTCCCTCTTCATGGGGTGAGGGCGAATTCCTGCTGATGCGCACAACGTTTGAAGTCGATGACCTCACCTCCGAATCATATCGCATTGCGAACTTTGCCAGACAAGGATTCCATGTTTACTTGAATGGTCATAAAATTCACACCTACATCTGGTGGCAGGACAAGCCCGGTTACGGCTCCATCGTCCTCGAAAAAGAACAGCTCCAGCACTTGAAAAAAGGGAAGAACGTATTAGCGGTCTATGCTAATGATCAATATGATCAAAATTCCCCAGAGCGCTATGCCGCGATCGATATGCGGATGGAAGGGATCACCAAGGCCGACCAAGAAAAGCTCGACCTCGCTTTGGAGGAAGTGCTTTCCCCTAAAGACAGAGAAGCACTCAAAGGCGCTTCAAACGGTGGTTATCACTATTTTGGCAGCGCAAAGATCTTCGCGCAAATGGGCAAAGCATTTGCGGAGGCCTTGCTGGCTTTAGAGAAATAATCAACTAACCAATCGCTCTCAGCACCTATGAACTCCTTTACCTCATTCATTATCGCAGCACTCATCGCTACCGCTAACGCCGCCGAACCGCTCAAGGTATTCATCCTCGCCGGTCAATCGAACATGGAAGGTCACGGAGTCGTGTCGATGGCTGACGAGAAAAACTACAACGGCGGCAAGGGCAACTTAGTCTGGTCGATGAAACATTCTCAAAGCGCCGACCAAATGAAAAAACTCAAGAACGATAAGGACGAATGGGTCGTGCGTGACGATGTGCAGATTTCGTTCAAAGTGAACGAGACTGTTCGCACGGGCGGACTAACAGTTGGCTATACCGGTTATGGCAACAGCAGTCACATCGGACCTGAATTGGGCTTCGGATTCGTGATCGGCGATCACATCAAGGAACCGGTACTGTTGATCAAAACCGCTTGGGGCGGTAAGAGTCTGTTCGTCGATTTTCGACCACCGAGTTCCGGCGGTCAGGTGGGGCCTTTTTACAAAAAAATGATTGAAGAAGTGCGCGCGGCCCTCGCGGCATTGGGAGATCAGAAATACGAGATCGCAGGTTTTGTCTGGCAGCAGGGTTGGAACGACATGTGTGAAAAACCAGCGATTGCGGAATACGCTAATAACCTCGTCAATTTGGCCAAAGATCTTCGAGAAGAATTTCAATCACCAAACATGCCCATCGTGGTCGGACAACTGGGCAATGGCGGACCAGTGGACAGCGGCGATATGCATGACTTCCGAAAAGCGCAGGAAAACGGAACCAAAAGGATCAACAACGCGCGATTCATCAAAACCACGGACTTTGCACGACCCGCGGAACTGTCCCCCAACCCCGGCCACGGGCACCACTGGTTCGGCAATGCGGAAAGCTACTTTCTCGTCGGCCAAGCCCTGGGTGAGGGCATGATAAAACTGCTGAAATAAATTTCTGTTAGTGATCCACAATGAGGTGCTCCTGCCGTTTCAGCCATAAACGTCGTATGAGGCTGTGCCGTTGGTTGTGCAGCTGTCGCGGGAAAAGCCGGAGAGGATAAGAATGACGGGGGAGGATAGAAAGAAGGACCTGGGCTTAGATGTCCAGCTTGCCAGTCGAGTCGCCGATGCGCTCGGCTTTGACGCCCATGCGATCGAGTAGTGACAGGTGAAGATTGGTGATTGGGACTTCACCATTGGCTTCGAAGAGTCGGCCTGCTTGCAGGGTGCCGTTGCCGTGACCTGCGAGGATGATTGGCAGGTCTTCGTGGTTGTGGCGATCGCCATCGCAAATGCCTGCACCGTAGACGATCATCGAGTGATCGAGCAGGGTGCCGTCGCCATCTTTGGTGTTCTTGAGGTTTTGTAGGAATCGGGCAAATTCGGCAGCGTAGTATTCGTCGATTTTTGCAATGAGAGAAAGTCTGCGCTCGTCGCGCTGGTGGTGCGAGAGGTTGTGATGCGACTCATTGACGCCGATTTCGGGGAAGGTGCGATTTGATCCATCATGGGCTAACAAAAACGATGCCACACGTGTGGAGTCGGTTTGGAAGGCGACGAGCATGAGGTCATACATGGCGCGAATGTGCTCGCGGTAGCTTTCAGGCACACCATTGGGGACATCGATCTCAGGTTGCACACGGCGGTGTTCCTCGGCGCGCTCGATGCGTTGCTCGATCTCTCGCACGGAGGTGAAATACTCGTCCATTTTGTTGCGATCGGCACCGGTGGCGCGAGATTGGAGACGCTTGGCATCTTGCATAACGAAGTCGAGCACCGATTTTTTGCGAGCCATGCGTTCGGCATTTCCTGAGGTATCTTTGGAGCCAAAAAGGGCTTCAAAGACCATGCGCGGGTCGCGAATGGGCGGTGCGGGTGTCGTTTCTGAACGCCATGCTAAGTTGAACTGGTAGGCGCAGGAGTAGCCGGAATCGCAATTGCCAGAGCGGCGTGGTTCGTCGGTGGAGAGTTCGAGCGAGGGCAGGCGCGTGAGGTGACCGATTTGCTTGGCGGCAATCTGATCGGCGGATACGCCAATGCGGATGTCGGCTCCTGCTGTTTTGCGCGCTTGGCAACCGGTGAGGAAACTCGCATTGGCACGAGCGTGGTCGCCAGCACCATCGCCATTGGCACGGGCGGTATCGAGAGCGAGACCGCGAACTACTTGTAGGTGCTCGCGCATGCCTTCGAGTGGTTGCAAAGACTGCGAAAATTTGTAATTTTTCCCAGAGCCTTCGGGAAACCATAGATTGGTATTCACGCCGTTTGGCATATACACGTAAGCGAGTCGCAGGGGCGCAGCACTGGCACCAGCGGAAGCAGTGGCGGCGCGAAGGGGCTCGAGCATCGGCAGGGCGATGGTGGAGGCGATGCTTTTGAGGAAAGTGCGGCGTGAGTGCATGTAGTTACAAATTGATATTACGCGTTGTGGGGAGAATCGCAACTGAAGATACGTAAAAAAGCTACGATTTTTTCATGATGACAGAGGATTTTGTGAGTGAGGGAAATATGACGCGTATCCGACTCAGCGCTATTCGCTGCTAAACTCTTAGCTGCCACCCCTCGTCAGATCACCCTCAAGTCCTGTCACTATAGCCTCCCCCCTGCGCCACATCGCTCTCCGCTGCCGTCCACATTGCCGCCGCCTTCCGCCACATCGATCACCACTGCCGACAGATTGCTATTCGAGAAATAACACCGTCCTAGCAGAAAATGATCAAACTCCCTTATTGCCAAAATGCATTCACTATGGATTACGGGTTTGTTGCCAAGGAGTGAGGTGGCGGCGGTGGTTCTCATTTAGCCACAAGATAGCGCAAGAATCGCAAAAGCAGTGACGAAGTGCTTCAGAATTGCGTTTCAAGTCTTATGTCTCATGTCTGATAATCTGGAGCCTCTTTCTCAAATATCCGCGTTTTGATGGGTGCCGTTGGTGATGTTGGCAGAGTAGACGATGCAGCGGTCGAGAACGGCATCCGCGCCGATACGCGCATGAGGCCAGACGACGCTGTTGCGAACGATGGCACTTGCTTCGATGATGGCTTCCGGTCCTATGGCACTGTTTTCGACAATGGCTCCAGCGGTAATTTTTGCTAGTGGATGGATCATCGGACCAATGCCGAAAAGTTGATGCGCAGCGAGGTAGCTTTCGCGTTCACCGAGGTCAAACCAATGGCCTTCGTCGAGCAGGACGGCGCCGAGTTTGCCCAGTTCTGCGAGGCGCAGGAAGGCGGGGATTACGGAGATGATTTCTTCCTCGGGCAAGTAGTCAAATAGTGTCGCATTGACGCAATACACACCGCTAAAGACATGAGAGCCGTCGGCTTTTCCGAGTTTGTTGCGGATGTCGACGACACGTTCGCCGGTCTCATCCAACGCGATGTGTTTGGCTACTCCATCGCTGCGCAATCCAAGGGTTACGGGAAGTCCTGATTGCTGATGTGTATCGACGAGAGCGCGAAGGTCCATGGTCGAGAAGATATCGCCATTGTGAACGAGCACGGAATCGGCACCAATCCACTTGCGGATGTTTCGCAGTCCACCTCCGGTTTCGAGCAATGTCGGCTCCTCAAACAAACGAATCTGCGAGCCATCGAGTATGCCTTGTTTTACGGCACAACCATTGCCGCCAAATTCATCGAGAGTGCGCCAATCGCAGGCACCGAGGCCGAGCATCGAATCTTGCCAGACATCGGGTAAGTGGTGGGTATTGATCGCAAAATCGGTGCAGCCAAGATCGCGGCAAGCCTGCCAGGCATGCAGGATGAGCGGGCGGTGAAAAAACGGCACGAGCGGCTTGGGCACCCGAGAGGTGAGCGGGCGCAGGCGTGTGCCGAGACCGGCACCGAGTAAAAAGGCTTTCGTCACGCGCCGATATATGAGTGAGTTGCGGCTTTGAGGCGAGAAATTTCGCGCGTATTTTTTCTGGTAACAGCTGATTTTCAGGCTTCACATTGGTGGGCTTTGTCTCCATGCTTCCGCGCATGAGCGAACCCGCTGTGACGATTGCCGGAACTGGCAGCTACGTGCCCGAAAAAGTTTTGACCAATGCCGAACTGGAAAAACGCATTGAGACATCGGACGAGTGGATTACGACTCGCACGGGAATCAAAGAGCGCCGTATTGCTGCAGACGATGAATTCACCTCACACATGGCGACAAAGGCGGCACTCCGTGCACTGGAACAAGCGGGATTAGCGGCTGAGGATGTCGAGTTGATTATTGTGGCAACGATCACGCCTGATACGCTTACTCCAGCCACGGCCTGTTATGTGCAAGATAACATTGGTGCACGACGCGCGATTGCTTTTGATATTTCCGCTGCGTGCTCGGGTTTTCTCTATGCGATGGAAATCGCTCGCAAGTTGATTTCGGGAGGCACCGTGAAAAATGCGCTGATCATCGGCGCTGAAAAACTCTCGGCCTTTGTGAATTGGAACGATCGTGGCACATGCATTCTTTTTGGTGATGGTGCTGGCGCCGCTGTGCTGCGCAAGTCTGAACCGGGTGAGGGGCGCATTTTGGCGATGGATCTCGGGACAGATGGTGGCTTGACGCATTTGCTCAACATCCCAGGAGGTGGTTCTGCGAAGCCGATTACTAGAGAAAATGCCGATGAACATCTTGCCACTCTGGCGATGCTCGGCAAGGAAGTTTTCAAGCATGCGGTCAATCACATGAAAGCCGCAGCGGAGTCGGTGATCACGCAGGCGGGGCTAAAAGCGTCGGACATTGCTTGTGTGATCCCTCACCAAGCGAATTTGCGGATCATCGATGCGATAGCTGATCGTCTCACTGTTCCTAACGAGAAAGTTTTCGTCAATCTTCACAAGTATGGCAACACCTCAGCAGCAGCTGTGGCAATCGCGCTTGATGAGGCCCATCGTGGTGGTGCTTTTCAACGTGGTGAGAACATCGTGTTGGTTGTCTTTGGCGCGGGTTTGACTTGGGCGGCTGCTGCTATCGAGTGGTGATTATTTCACAGATCAGGACAACAGGAAAAGAATCGTGCTTGGCGCGGAATCTTTTATTGAATCTTTTGGGCATTTGGTGTGTCATAGACTGCGTATGAAATACACGATCTCTGCCGGAATGGCGTTGACCCTTTTGCTGGTTTCTTGCACCCCATATCAACAACAAGGCGCAGCCGTAGGAGGTGTGGCTGGTGGTGCTCTCGGCGCAATCGCAGGTGGCAATAGTCGTTCGACCCTGAAGGGCGCGGCGATCGGTGCAGGTCTCGGCGCTGTGATTTCTAAAATGCAAGAACAGAATCAGCGCAATAGCGCGCAAAATCAGCAGAGCCATGACCGCTTCGGAAATCCTAAGCCGCAGCAAAATCTTGGTTCGCCTAGTGGAAGCGATTATCCTTATGCTGAGACCACGAGCACACGCGGTGAAGTATTGAGCCCCTATACCCCTTACAACGTGATCGACGTTCGCGGCTTGCGCTCGGGTTCACTTGCGAAAGACCCCTCTTGCGGGAAAATTTTCCGCATACCTTGAGCATGTAAATGTTTCTGACTGATCTGCTCTGGTGCATGATCATCGACGGCGACGCTAAGTTTTTTGCTTGTCAGGAGATGGGAGTATTTTTTGCTCCACTTCCACGTCGGATCTGACCCAGATGTCTTGCCCTGTGCGTCAGCGGTTCTCCACCGACAATCTTAAGTCGAACATCATGTGCTAGCTATTAGCGATCAATCAAAGGGTGCAAGCGCGGCATGATCGGGGATTTCCCTCCCATTTGGCATGGATTCTAACAAAAACGAGAGGAGCCGCAGCTGTGAAAGCGAACTCCTCCCGATGCCGATGAAGGGCTTTTGGTGTTATATTAGCCGATGACGTCGAAGCGATCGGCGTTCATGACTTTCGCCCATGCGCTAACGAAGTCGTGGACGAATTTTTCTTGGTTGTCATCTTGGGCATAGACCTCGGCGTAGGCGCGGAGGATGGAGTTGGAGCCGAAGACGAGATCGACGCGGGTGGCCATCCATTTCACGTTGCCGGTCTTTCGATCGCGGACCTCGTAGAGGTTGCGCCCTACGGGTTCCCAGCGGTTTGCCATGTCGGTAAGGTTGACAAAGAAGTCGGTGCTGAGTGTACCTTCGCGTCCGGTGAAAACACCATACTTGGTGCCGCCGTGGTTGGTGCCGAGCATGCGCAGGCCGCCGAGCAGGCAGGTCATTTCACGAGCACTGAGGCCCATGAGTTGTGCACGATCAAGCAGGAGTTCTTCGGCACTGGTGGCGTAGTCTTTTTTCAACCAGTTGCGGAAACCATCGTGGATCGGCTCTAACACATCGAACGATTCTGCATCGGTTTGTTCTGCGGTGGCATCACCACGACCAGCAGTGAAGGGAACGTTGACTGATACGCCAGCGGCAGCAGCAGCTTTCTCGATGCCGAGATTGCCCGCAAGGATGATGGCGTCAGCAACGCTTGCGCCAGCGGCAGCAGCGAGTGGTTCGAGTACGGAGATTACGCGGGCGAGGCGAACGGGTTCGTTGCCAGCCCAGTCTTTTTGCGGAGCGAGGCGAATGCGGGCACCGTTGGCACCACCGCGCATGTCGGAGTAACGGAAGGTGCGGGCACTATCCCATGCTGTGGCGATGAGATCGCCGTTGCTCAGGCCAGAAGCGGCGATGTTTGCTTTGAGCGCGGCGACATCATATTGTGCTGATCCCGCAGGCACGGGGTCTTGCCAAATGAGGTCTTCGACGGGAACTTCAGGTCCGATGTAGCGAACCTTCGGTCCCATATCGCGGTGGGTGAGCTTGAACCATGCGCGGGCAAATATTTCCGAGAAATACGCATGATCGTTAAGAAAGCGCGCAGAAATTTCTCGATAGATCGGATCTTTGATCATTGCCATATCGGCATCGGTCATGATCGGATTGTAGCGGATGGAAGGGTCTTCCACGTCTACGGGTTTGTCTTCTTCCCTGATGCTCACGGGCTCCCACTGCCAAGCACCAGCGGGGGATTTTTTCAGTTCCCATTCGTGATTGAAAAGCATGGTGAAATAACCATTGTCCCACTTGGTGGGGTGGGTGGTCCAGGCTCCTTCGATGCCGCTGGATACGGTCTGGCGGCCGCAGCCTTTACCATCGGGATTGTGCCAGCCGAGGCCTTGCTCGTGGATGTCTGCCCCTTCAGGCTCAGGACCGAGTTTGCTGGCATCGCCATTGCCGTGGCACTTGCCGATGGTGTGGCCACCTGCAGTGAGGGCTACGGTTTCTTCATCGTTCATCGCCATGCGCGCAAATGTCTCACGAATGTGCGCGGCGGTGCGCACCGGATCAGGTTGATCATTGACTCCTTGTGGATTGACGTAAATCAGACCCATCTGCACAGCGGCAAGGGGATTTTCCATGGTGGCGGGATTTTGCAAATCGGCATAACGACCATCACTAGGAGCGAGCCATTGTGTCTCACTGCCCCAATAGGTATCTTTTTCGGGATGCCAGATGTCTTCACGACCAAAGCCGAAGCCGAAGGTTTTGAGGCCGGTGGATTCGTAGGCGATATTGCCGGCGAGGATGAAAAGGTCGGCCCAGCTGAGCTTGTTGCCGTATTTTTTCTTGATCGGCCAGAGCAGGCGACGGGCTTTGTCGAGGCTTACGTTGTCAGGCCATGAGTTGAGCGGGGCAAAGCGTTGGTTGCCAGTATTGGCACCACCACGACCATCGGCGCTGCGGTAGGAGCCAGCGGAGTGCCAAGCCATGCGGATCATGAAGCCTGCATAGGTTCCCCAGTCGGCGGGCCACCATTCTTGGCTGTCGTGCATGAGCACGTGCAGGTCTTTTTTCAGGGCCTCGAAGTCGATGGTTTTGACTGCCTCACGATAGTTGAAATCGGGGTCCATCGGGTTGGTCTTGGTGTCGTGCTGATGGAGGATGTCCAGATTTAGCGCGTTTGGCCACCAGTCCATGTTTGATTTTCCGACAGAGGTGTGACCTCCATGCATGACCGGACATTTTCCGGCAGAGCTGTTTTCCATTCCTTGCATACTGTATGTGTGTTCTCGATGTTGTTGTGGGGGAATGCGGTGCATTCACATTCTTATTCTAGTACACGACGAGCTATTTGCAAAGCTGCATTTTACAATTGGAGCTATTGGTTTGACTTATAGCGGAAAATCGGTAAGATGGATGCATGGAATTGCGTCAACTGGAGTCGTTTGTAGCGATCGTGGAAGAAGGCTCATTGAGTGCTGCATCCAAGCGGCATCATCTTTCTCAGCCGGCGCTAAGTCAGCAGCTCCACGCATTGGAGCAGGAGCTAGGAGAAACCTTGCTGCATCGGCATCCACGGGGGATCATGCCGACGGCGGCGGGTGAGCTGCTGCTCGAACATGCACGGGTCATGCTGGCGCAGGCCGAGCGTTTGCAGGGTGAATTTCACGGGCGACGTGAGCTGGAAAGTGGAAGTTTTTCCTTTGGCATTATTCCCACCTTGGCTCCGTATTTATTGCCGCAGTTACTGGGGCCATTCCGCAAATCCCATCCCGGCGTGATGGTATCGGTGCGGGAATCGCGCACGGACCAATTGATTCCCATGGTGATCTCGGGCGAGATTGAGTTCGCGATTTTGAGCGGAGCCTCGGCAGAAGATCGCCGCAAAGCCACGTTGCAATTGCGTGAATTATTTCGCGAGCCTTTGTTACTCGCCGCACCAGTGGGGCATCCCCTGACCGTGAAAAAAAACTTGCCGCATCCGGAGGAGATTGATCCGAGCGAATTGATTCACTTGAGCGAGGGGCATTGCTTGGCAGATCGCACGCGGAGAATCTGGCGCGGTTGCAAGCAAGACTATCGCCTGCAGTGTGATCAAATCTCCACTGCATTAGCGATGGTTTCTGCTGGTATGGGCGTTACGATCGTGCCGAAACTTGCATCGCGCGCGATCCCTCACGGTAACATCGTCTGCCGCGCCTTCGCCGGCAAGGGCATGGAGCGCCCCGTCCATTTGCTCAAGCTGCGTCGCTCTCGACTCACGCCCGCAGCAGAGAAATTGATTGCCAGTTTGGTGAAGTCATGAGAATGTGTTAGGTCGAACGCGGGCGACAAAATCATCCCCTGTATGCTTTTCGATGCTAGAATTTAGCCACAAAAAAACGCAAAACTTGCAAAAAGAAGAAATTTGTGAACTTTATGTTTCTTTGCGGCCAATAAATCAAAACGTTCAGTCCCAACTCGGATTCTCGATTTCTTCCCAAGTTTTGCCATCGTTTACCGAGGTGATTTGCAGCAGGTCGGGAATTTTATAGTGCGCATGGGATACGCTAGAGTTTTGCGATCGGTGCTGTAGGCCATGGCCCCATGGGCTGTTCCTTGCGGGTTGACCTGTATGCGCACCGCAGCTCCGTTTACCTTGCTCGATGGTCCCGCAGCGGCATAGGTATTCTTTTTCGCGATTAAGCTCTCACAGTTTGACAAAATCAACGCCATGGCGATGATGCTGCCACGTGCTATGATGATCGAACTCACAGAAATGCTTATTTTAGGTGAAATCAATGTCACATTCATGGGGCTGAGCATCCTCATCATTTTCTTCTTGATGTGGAAACTGGAATTTCTTGCCACCATACTCAACATCAAGGCATTCAATCCCGAGGTGCCCGCGAAATTGCGCGATCTCTGGACCGACGAGGCTTACGAAAAAGCCCGCGCCTACTCGACCACCTCGGCGCGGTTTAGCATCGTCGAGTCAACGTTTTCGCTCTTTATCGTTCTCGCCTTCTGGACACTCGGCGGTTTCGGCTGGTTGGACCAATGGACTCGCTCGGTGCTTCCCGATTCGCCGATTGCCATCGGCCTGTTGTTTCTTGGCGTGCTTTTTGCGGCGCAACATCTGATCTCGCAGCCGATGGCGATCTACGATACTTTTGTCATCGAGGAAAAATTCGGCTTCAATCAAACAACGCCCAAGCTCTATATCATCGATCAGCTTAAGGGACTCTTGCTCGCGGCGATCATCGGCTTGCCCTTGATGGCGGCGGTGTTGTGGATTTTCCAAAACGTCCCTCAGGCCTGGCTCTGGGCCTGGGCTTGCGTATCTGCTTTTCAATTGCTGATGATGTGGCTCGCCCCCGCAGTGATCTTGCCTTTGTTCAATAAATTCGAGCCCATGCCCGAGGGAGAACTGCGCACAGCCATCGAAGCCATGGCCAAGCGCTGCAATTTCCCCATCGTCGGGCTCTTTGTAATGGACGGCTCCAAGCGCTCCACCAAGGCCAACGCCTTCTTCACAGGTCTTGGCAAAACGAAAAAAATTGCACTTTTCGATACCCTCATCGCCAAGCACAGCACCGCAGAACTCGTCGCGATCCTTGCGCATGAAATTGGTCATTTCCGCTGCAAACACATCCCCCAACGGCTCGTGGCATCGATGGTTCAGTCCGCAGTGATTTTTTTCCTCATCGGCCTCGCCACCGATCCGCAAGGCACCTTTGCCCGCATGCTCTTCGATGCCTTCGGCGTGAAAACCATCAGTCCCCACGTCGGTCTCGTGCTCTTCGGTTTGTTGTTTTCACCCGTCTCCCGCTTGTTAGGAATTTTCTCGAACAAATGGTCACGCCGTCATGAATTTGAGGCCGATGCCTACGCTGCCAAGCACACTGGTTCACCCGCGCCTCTGATCGCAGCATTGAAAAAACTCACCACCGACAATCTCTCACACCCCACGCCACATTCCTTGCGCATCGTGCTCGACTACAGCCACCCGCCCCTCAGCCAACGCCTCGCGGCGTTGGAGAAGTTGGGGTGAAGAGCCTTCACCTTGGACTGCGGCAGCCGAGCTGCCGATTGTCAGAGAGGCAGCCTGCTGCCGTCGGCGTCGTAATGTAGGTTGTAGCCTCAAGTCTTAGGTCTTAGGTCTTAGGTCTGAAAATCTTGTGTCTTCCTAAAAATACACCGCTTCACTGCGTGGGTTAGCCCACATGCAGTATTCGATATCGATGGGTAGAAGCAGTGACCTGGCATCGCTGGGGATGAAGGTGAGTGTGCCGCGTTCGACGAGGCGTGGGTAGAGCGCGGCGAGCTGGAACCATTCATCGAAGCCATAGTTCGGCCACTCACTGAATTGGATCGGCCTCACGCCGAGACCGGGGATGTTCGCGGTATCGGGCAAGCTGCGGTGACGCCAGTGCCAGACGAAGCACTCGATCAATTCCCGCACGGGCATGCCGCCACCATGAGCGCCGAAATGTCCGCCAAGAATTGGGCGATAGCGCACTTGTTTCGTGAGATCGGAATTGTAGTAGCCGGGCACCCGCCACAGCCCTAAGCCCATGCGGTGCATGCCCTCGGTGCGCTGGATTTCGTCAGATACCTCGCCCATGCGATCGGTATCGATCACCGTGACAAGCGCATCATCTTCTAATGCCAGAAAGCGCCAGAAGCCGCCGGGAGAATAGCGGATGCTCGGGCTTTTCATCAGGTAAATTTCCCAGCCCAATGCCGTGAGCTCAGGGATGAGAAAATCCAAGTCAGCAGCCAGATAAAGACGAAAGGTGACATGCGGGTGTTTCTCCATCGCTGCTTTGCTGTGCAGGAGCAGTGGTTCGACGTAGCTATTCCATGGAGCGAAGCGTTTGACTAGCCCCATGCGCTTGGCATCCACCATCATTTCCCGAGTTGGCAGCGGCAATTCTGGGTCAGCGATATTGACGTGTTTCCAGAACAGCGTGGCGGAAACGATGTGCTTTACGGGGAGGGCAGTTGCCTCTACAGCTCTTCCTCTTACTACTCTCGCCACACCAAACCAGTCTTCAAACTGCTTGCGTTCGTCTTCT
>DBCO01000014.1:0-67400 GCA_002293145.1 Akkermansiaceae bacterium UBA956
GTCCAGAATTTTAGCGCACCTCATTGCATCTGCTTATGTCAATGAGGATCGTCGTGTGATGGGCACGGCAATACCTGTGGTTGATCAGTTGTGGACCGTGGTCAATCACCGCGGCATTCACGAGTGGTTTTGTCATCGAAAGCACCTCTGCGCAATCGCTTTGGTGAGGTAATCGGGATTGCAGGGGTGATGCGCAAGATTGAACAACAGGGTAATTTCATCAATCTTTGCGGCCCGCTTGGACGTGTGGTGCAGGTATTTCTTCGCGATTACTCACAGCAGTTTTCGATCAGCGAGCGTGCGGAATCCATCGGCATGAGCTTGAGTAGCTTCGAGCGAAATTTCCGCAAAATCATTGGACAATCGCCAACGCAATAGTTGCAACAGGTGCGCATTCACGCGGCGCGTGCAATGATCGAGCGCGACCAACACGATCTCGCCCACATCACCCGCGCCTGTGGATTTTATGATCAAAGCCAATTCGGCAAAGTTTTCAAACGCTTCGCCGGTATGACTCAGGCGCAGTATCGTGGAAAAATGAGCGCACGCGGCGACAACGCTTAATAACCAGCTTTGAGCTCTCCCAACAGCCGTTGCACATACTCGTTGCTCTTGCCTTTTGGAAGCATTGTCATCCATTCATTAGAAAGCTGTCCATCCCTGTGCATCAAACGCACCAAGTTCAGGGCTAGCAATAAATCCTCACGCTGCATGGACTGGCAAGCCTTGATGAGAAAGCCGCGGGCCGATTCAACATCGCCCTGACGCCACAAGGCATGTGCCGCAGAAACTGCCACCGCAGGATGCTTATCGCCTAACAATGTTTTCAATTGATCCTGCGCTTTGCTCGCCGATTTCCCTAAATTTACACAACCTTGTGCACCCCAATAGCGCTTCACGGGATCATCCGCTGCCATGGCTTCAAGCAATGCTGGCAGATCGGCATCATTGCGCGATGTCGCGGCAAATGCCAAACTACTGATGGCCTTGCGATCAAAGCTCGGCTGGTGAAGATGTTCGTGAATCGTCGTTGCACCGAGTTCATCAAACATCGGCTCAGGCACCAATCCCGTGTCGAAATTTTCGATCATGATCTGCTGCAAACGTTGTCGCATCGCGAGCAATCGCTCTTTCATCGCAGGGTCTTGCGAGAGATCTTTCATCTCGTGAGGATCGTTTTGCAGATCAAACAGCAGCTCGGACGAAGTCGGTGGCTCCCACAACGCGCGATGTTCCGGCTTCAATGTGTCATTTTTCCACGCTGTATGCCAAGCCCGCCAACCCGCTTGACCAAACTGATAGAAGCTATACGGCGCGGTCGGCATGCTTGGCGTAAAATGGCGCATGTATTTGTAGCGGCCATCGCTGATCGCGCGACGCATGCCATGGATTTCGTCAAAACGATCAGCGTAGAAAAATACGACATCGTCCTTGGCGGGCTCGCGCCGGGCTTTTCCGAGAAACGGACGACCTTGCATGGAGGCAGGGATTTTCACCTCACAGAGCGATAGCAAAGTAGGCGCGAAGTCGACAAACGAGACCAGTTCCGAACTGCGCTGGCCCATCGGAAAGGAACTCAACTGCTGCCAGCGTTTTGGCACATGCACCATCAATGGCACACGCACGCCAGATTCGTAAAGATAGCGTTTGCCGCGTGGTGTCGCGCCACCATGATCGCTGTAGTAAAATACGATGGTATTCTCCGCCTCACCGGAGGCTTCCAGTTCATCGAGAATCTCTTTCACGCGGGCATCCATCCGCGTGACACTATCGTGGTAGTGCACAAAGTCACTTCGCATCTCTGGAAGGTCGGGCACGAAGGGAGGCAAGACAACTTTCGCTGAATCTAATCGAGATTTTTTCTTGCCTAACTCTTTTCCAAACAATGAGCTCTCGTGAGTTTCCGTGAAATTGAATACTGCGAAAAATGGCTGTTGATTTTTACGATGTTTGTAGTGGGCACGGGCGTTGCATTGATCCCAAAGTGCCGCATCGTTGCCTACGGAATTGTAATCGGTCTTCGCATTGTTGGTGCAAAAATACCCACTGCCGCGCAAGGCCGTCACATAAGGGATGATCGAGGCTGGCAGTTGCGGTCGACTGCGCATGTGCAGCGTGCCCTGTGTTACTGCATGCATCCCTCGCAGTATGGTGGATCGCGCCACAGCACACACCGCAGCATTGGTATAGGCCCGATCAAATACCACACTGCGGACCGCAAGCGCATCCAATGCTGGGGTTTTCGCCTGTGTATTACCATAACAACCCAACCACGAAGCGGAGTTGTCTTCACTAGTGATCCAAATGACATTCGGGCGCGAAGCATCATCGGCGCGAAGCATCATCGGCAAATAACCCAACACACAAACGATCAATCGTAACATGCAGATCATTGTGTGGATCAGATCATTTTTCACAAGGGAAAAAGTAGATAAGCTGACATGCACATACAAAAAATAGCCGCACCCGATTGGATGCGGCCATGAGAATGATTCTGGTAGCCGGAAGGGAATTTAGTATTTCACCTTGAGCTTGCCACCGAACACGGCTTCTTCGCCGAGTTCTTCTTCAATGCGAAGAAGTTGGTTGTATTTGGCAATCCTGTCCGAGCGACTCATTGAGCCTGTCTTGATTTGGCCTGCATTGGTGGCAACGGCGATATCGGCTATCGTCGCATCTTCGGTTTCGCCAGAACGATGCGAGATCACGGAGGTGTAGCCGTTTTCTTTGGCAAGCTCTACGGCATCAAAGGTCTCGGTGAGTGTGCCGATTTGGTTGACTTTCACGAGGATCGAGTTTGCCACGCCAAGCTTGATGCCTTTGGAGAGGAAATCAACGTTGGTCACGAACAAGTCATCGCCAACGAGCTGTGTAGTCGATGCGAGTTTGTCGGTGAGGATCTTCCAACCGTCCCAATCGTTCTCGGCGCAACCGTCTTCGATCGAGATGATCGGGTAGCGTTTTTTGAGGTCGGCATAGAAGTCCACCAACTCGGCGGCACTGCGCACAGACTTGTCGGATTTTTTAAAAACATAGGCGTTTTTCGAGGCGTCGAAGAATTCGGAAGAAGCCACATCGAGAGCGATGCAGATGTCTTTGCCCATCTCGTAGCCAGCCATTTCGATCGCTTTCGCGATTACAGCGAGAGCGTCTTCAGCGCTGTCAAGCTTGGGAGCGAAGCCACCTTCGTCACCGACGGCGGTGGAGAGTCCGCGGTCATGAAGAACTTTTTTCAGAGCGTGGAAAACTTCAGCACCATAGCGAAGCGACTCGCGGAAGGTAGGAGCGCCGACGGGCATAATCATGAACTCTTGGAAATCAATCGGGGCATCAGAGTGAGCGCCACCGTTGATGACGTTCATCATCGGCACGGGAAGTACTTTGGCATTTGGACCGCCGAGGTATTTGTAAAGAGGGATGCCAAGTTGTGCTGCGGATGCTTTGGCAACAGCCATCGAGACACCAAGGATCGCGTTGGCGCCAATGTTGCGCTTGGTGCTGGTGCCGTCCACTTCGCGCATGATTTTGTCAATCGCTGCTTGTTGTGTGGCATCCATGCCACAAAGAGCTGGCGCGAGTTGTTCATTGACATTGTTCACGGCATTAAGAACACCTTTGCCGAGGTAGCGTGATTTATCACCATCGCGTAGTTCGCAAGCCTCGTGCTCGCCAGTTGAAGCACCCGAGGGCACCGCAGCGCGGCCCACGGCGCCGCCTTCCAAAGTAACGTCCACTTCCACAGTTGGATTGCCGCGAGAGTCGATCACTTCACGCCCGCGAATTTCGATAATGCTTGTATATTCCATCATAATTTCTAATTGGTGCGCGCGCGGTATCGCAGGTTTGGCAGCTTCTGGCAATGCTCAAAACGGAAAAAATCGTAGTGTTTTTGTCATGAATCCGGCGCGATATGATAAAATACTTACAAAAAACATATCATTTTTTGTAAAATAATCGTTGCATTCTTAGAAAATCAGCAGTATCAGTCGCGTGTCATGCCCGCTAAAAAGACAGCTAAAAGATACACAGAAGATCAAAAAACCGATATCCTCGCGTTTATTGAAAAGTTCAATGCAGAGAACGGCCGTGGCGGTCAAACCGCCGCCGTAAAGAAGTATGGTGTTACCCCACTGACACTTGCCGCATGGAGCAAAAAATCTGCTAAGAAGCCGAAAAAGGCTGGGAAATCTACCAAGAAATTCCGCAATCCTGCGAAATTGATTGATCGCCTGAAAGTTGTTTCTTCCGAAATCGCCAAAGCCGAAAAATCTCTTGAAAAACTTCAGGCAGAGGCCAAGGAACTGCGTAAAGAAATTCGCGCAGCAATCGAGTAATTGTATTTCATATTATCAGTTCAACCAAAAAACTCCGCTTCATATCGAAGCGGAGTTTTTTCGTAATTGTTGAACCTCTTTTGCGATCTCTCTAGATCACAATAGCAAATCACATCGCGCTGCGACGGAACAAATGCCAGCATTCGATAAATCCAGTCGCGAAATCTTCTGGAGAATGAGCGATCCATCGCTCAATCACTTCCAGAGGAAACCACTGCACGCTCTCGATTTCCGAGCATGGAAAACGCAATGCTCCATCGTGACGGGCCGCATAAATTACCACATGTTCCCAGCCCATATTCGCACAGGCAGCGATCTTACCTACCTCCACCAACGATTCTTTTTCAATTCCCATTTCTTCCTGCAATTCACGCAGCGCACAAGCGGCATAGTCTTCACCCGCATCAAGATGACCTGCCGCACTGGAATCCCAAACGCCAGGATGTTTGTCCTTCAATCGAGAACGCAACTGCAACAACAAATCCTTACGCTTGTTAAAAACGAAAATATGCACCGCGCGATGCAACCAATCTTTTTCATGGATCTCAGATCGCGTAGCTTGCCCTATGACTTGATCATTTTCATCGACTCGATCAAATATCTCCGCCCCTTTTTGCGGAATTTCTTTCAACGGATGGTTATCGAACAAATGCGTAATCGTCAGCCACTGGTGCAAATCCAGTTCTTCAGCGCGTACCGTCGTTGGCACACCCAACGCCCCGATCACATGCTGCCAAGGCACGGAATCTGGTAACAATTTGTGCAATTGCTTACGACGCTGCCCGAACCCTCGACGCAGCAATTCATCGAACAATCGTCGGTCGAAACACGGCAAATCCTCACGGGGAATCAGCAGCGCGACACTCGAATCCACTTGCGGTTGCGGATAAAACACCTCGGGCGGCACTTCCATGACCGTTTCCACATGCCATGCACTTTGCACTCGCAGTGATAGCATTCCGTAGTCACCATGACCTGGAAGGGCACTGAGTCGATCAATCACTTCCTTTTGCAACATGATCACTGCCCGCTTGAAGGGATGAGGTACAGAAAGGAAATTTTTCATAATCGCCCCACCACTGGCGTAAGGTAAATTGCCGAGAAATTTCACCGGTCGCTCCGCAAAAATCCGCCGCAGATCAAAATTCACCGCATCCTCATGACAAACTTCCACATCATCCCGATCCGCGTATTTTTCCTTCAGCGCGGCTGCGAGGCGAGAATCGAATTCTACCAAAATCACTTTCCGCACGCGTCCCACAACATGTTGCGTAAGTGCGCCAGTACCGGGCCCGACTTCAATGACGGTATCTTCCGGCATCAGATCGAGGTGATCGACAATACCCCGTGCCGTTTCGGTATCGGTCAAGAAATTTTGCCCCAATTGTCTGCTCGGCAACACACCATGCTGATCCAATACCTTGCGAATTTCCCGTTCCGTCATGCCGGGAAATCATTGCTGATTCAAGAAATTTTCCAAGCACCAAAAAAACAAAAAACTTTGAACATTCTTAACTCTCGCGGGCTATATTTACGAAGACTGCAACGCAAGTTGCCGTTTTCATGCAAGAGTAAACAGCTGCTACTATCAGCGTAATTACGGTCAGGATTGCTAGCTTGTTCGGAGAGAGTGGATGCTCTCTCCGAGGTTTTTTTGCCAATTTCTTAGCATGGCTCCGTCAGGTTGCTTATTTCTGATTGGCTTCACGCGATGCATTTGCTGGCAGTGGACATGTTCAAATCGGTCTTCATCAAAGTCCTTTTCTTCGGCATCGGTGCCGCATTGTTTGTATAGTCACATTTCACCGCGAAGGAGCTTCTCGGCATCGAAAAAGGAGGCGTCGACACGACTGCGCTCATCACGGAGATGAAAGAGGACATCGGGTGGAAAAACACAAACACGAGAGCTACGCGATCATCTCGATATACCGAATGCAGCTCCGCGACAAAAAGTCAGTGTTTCGCACGGCGAATTCAAAAAGCTGAAAAACGGAGACACTATGGCGATCTGCCAGCATCCCCAAGAGCCCAAAAAATTTTATGTGAAATTCAAGTCGGCCGACCCCATGTGAGCGTGCATCATTGGTATGGGGATCTTTCTCGTTGGCCTCATTCTCATGCTTCGTTTACGACTACGTACGTTTGCTTGAATCAATTGCTGGCAAAAAACACTGCACCTTAAAATTACGTAAATGTGAATACTATAAACTGAACCTCAATACTTTCGGAAATCCATTCACAAGAATTTGACAGGTTATTCACAAAACTTTTCGAGGTTTAGGCAAACGTTTGATTTTGCACACAGCTCTTCTAAACAAACATTTTAGTTCGACATTCTTCATGCGCTTTTTCACAAAAATCATACGAACGTTTGATGGAAACAAACAATTGTTGTGTGCACAAAAACGGACTCAATACACGAGACAAACATAGAGTTGAATCGAATGCATGAGCTTTTCCAATCAACGAAGGCTGAGTGATATTCACCCGAAGCATCGAGCCAGATTATACTTGCATACGAACCGAAACTTTTCCGCATTTTAGCACACGATGTACTTGCTATTTCCGGCATGAACGAGTTTTCTACCTTCGAAATGTCGAAAGGTTTAGCAATCATGACGTCCGGCGGCGATAGCGCCGGCATGAATCCCGCAGTCAAGTACTGCGTCGATTACGCACGCAAACAAGGATACTCCCCCTATCTCGTCTATGATGGACTACGCGGCTTGATCGATGACCACATCGTCGAGGCGACTCGTGAGCTCACCTCAGGTATTTTGCACCGCGGTGGCACCGTTTTGCGCTCCTCGCGTTCAAAACGATTTTTCGAGCTAGAATATCGCCAACAAGCATACGATAATTTGCAACGACGTAGCATCGGCCAATTGATTGTCATCGGCGGTGATGGATCATTCAGCGCGCTCAACCAATTCTACAACGATTTCGAAGTTCCTTTCGCAGGCATTCCTGCAACGATCGACAATGACATCGCAGGCACTGACTACTGCCTCGGGGTGGACACAGCACTCAATATGATCCGCCAGTCTGTGGACTCCATCCGCGATACCGCCACTTCCTTTTCGCGCGCCTTCGTCATCGAGGTGATGGGACGCCATTGTGGCTACCTCGCTATGGTCTCTGCACTTTCCAGCGGTGCAGAAGTTTGTATCATACCAGAGCTCCCCTACGATCTCGATTCGATCGGCGCTCGCCTAATCGATGAAAAGAAAAATGGTCGCACCTACGTTCTTGCCATCGTTGCTGAAGGAACACGCATGTCTGAGCACTTTACACGCTGGCTGAGCGACACCATGAAAATGGACGCCCGTCTCACAGTATTAGGCCACGTTCAACGCGGTGGATCGCCCACAGTTCACGACCGTATTATGGCCTACAAATTTTCCGTAGCCGCCATTGATTCGCTCAAATCGGGCAATACGAACGCGATCATGACATTCCGCGATGGTAGCTTTGGCTCCGTGCCGATCGAAACCGTGACCAGTTCGAAGTATCGCATTGATAGTGATTTGTTGAAACTGTGCGAGGCACTCTCGCGCTGAGCCGCAGATGCCTACTCAAAAATACGGATCACGCAAATCGCTGATGCTGCGGGCAATTTTTTTCAAGAACTCATCTTGGTCACCTGCCCAGTATTTGCTTGAAAATATTTCCACCTCAGTAGTTCCATCGAATCCTGTATCGCGCACCCAGCCGTCGATAACCCCTACATTCGCAACGCCCTCACCAGGCAAGCCGCGATCTAACAGAACATGTTCCATGTCAGGCTTGAAATCACAAACGTGAAAAGCAAAAAGATTTCCCTCATCTGCACAACGGTCGATCTGCTCTTGTAAGTCCAGTTCCCACCAGACGTGAAAAACATCAACAGCTACGCCTAACAGCGGATGGTGCAGACGCTCGACCATGTCATTGGCATCGCGCAAACTGCAAACTGCGGAACGATCGCCCGCATACATCGGATGCAGCGGTTCCACAGCGAGCTTAATACCCGCGGCCTCGGCATAGGGTAGAATCTCCTCAATGCCTTGCTCGATTTGCAAGAAATTATCCGAAGGAATCTGCCCCGACGTCGCACCACAGACCAAAACGATCATCGGTAAGCCAAGAGCCTCAGCCTCATCAATGGCTTTACGATTTTCCACAATCGCCGCCAGTCTTGCTTCTAGCGATGCGCCCGTAAAAAAACCTCCACGAACGAGCGATACTCCCTGCAATCCTGCGTCTGCAATTTTTTTTCGGACTCGTCCCAAATCTTGGCCATCTACGGTCTCGCGCCAGACAGAAATGCCACCAAATCCGTGACGAGCGTAGCCATCAATGCATTGATCTATCGACCACGGCTTCGTGGTAAAAGTGTGAATGGTTGCGTGATGAAGATCCATAATAATGCCTGATACAAAAAATCTCCTGCGAGCTAGCTGATGACGGATCATCGGCGCGATCGCATCTAGTAACATGTTCTGTTAGAGACTACAGAATTGCTTTCGCGGAGTGAGCTTAATCGGACAACAGCAAAGAAACAAGACTAATTGCTTTAGGACATCTTCAGCCACTTCACAGTTATCGACGCTCCTGTAACCAGTGTGCCATGGCGAGCAATCGATTCACCCCCGGCATGCCGCGCGTTCCGCTGAGAACCTCCAAATGATCTGCAATTTCCACCCGCCGAGCATCAGACCAGAAAACCGATCGATCTCGAAACGTCGCTAGCGCCCGTGCTTCTTCGGGCTTGATCGCCACACTGGGTCGCACGGGTGACAAGGGCGGTGGGCCTTGCGAGGCAGGCATCAAATCTTGCCGATCATACACCACCACAGTTCCCGCAGCGAGATCACCGAGGCGTTGGAATCGACGAGTGGCCAGACAACTCACCATACCAATCAAGCCAAAAAACGGAGGATTAATATCCACCACGCGTAAGAAATTTCGCACCACCGCTTGAGAGAAAGAAATCGGAGCTCCAGAAGGCTGCATTACCCGCAAGCCGCAGATTTTTTTACCAAAGGTTGCGCCCCATTTGCTCGCCTCAAAAAATACCGGATACCACCAGGAGAGCACAAACCACGCAAGCATTAGCAAGCCTCTCACCACATTGCCACCAATCACAATTCCTGATATCCCAGTGACAATGCTGATTACTACGATCGCTGCAACGAGAAAGAAAAAATCCAACAACCACGCCAGAACACGCAACAAAGGACCTGCGATGCGCAAACGTATTTCCATACCCTCAGCCAACTCGATGGTCTGCAAGGTATCCAGTTTTCGATCAACCTCTCTCATACTCAGCCCCGTTCTAATTCATTGTTCATTACTTACAATGGAGATATACCAGCTCTTTCCCGCATACAACAGCGAAATCCGTTCGCCATTTTACATTTACCGCCTATACTCAACTCGTGCCGCCCAAAGCGAATCCTGTGCACACGCTGCTTCAACATCTGGAGCACCATGCCGAACTCTATGCCTACCTTGCCCGCCTTGGGCAAGAGAGGGATACCCTTGTCATCGACCAATGCCACCCCAACGCGTATGCCTTCATTTTAGCGGCACTCTGCAAGGCACATCCGCACAAAACAATCTGGATTCTTCACGAGTTGCCTCGCTTGCGAGAAAAAATTGCAACAGAGATGGAAACATGGTCAGTGGGTTGCACCACACTGCCCGAGGTCTCTGCCGAACTCTCCGATGGCGCAATAGCTGATCCCGAGTCCGAAGCCGAGCGCCTTGCAGTGTTAGATTCCCTCGCGCAAAAAAAACGCCTCGTGATTCACACACAGGAAGCTGCACTTCACGGTCCAGCACCTTCGGCAGAGAGTATTCTTCAGGCTCGCATCGCCTTGAAAAATGGCCTCACGCTCGACCCTGCTCGCTTCACAGAAATGCTCGTCGATTGTGGCTACGAGCGCGCCTCGATCGTTCACGGACGAGGTCAATTCGCCACACGCGGCGGCATCATCGATGTTTTCCCCTGGCACGCTGCGATGCCTTTGCGCATCGAATTTTTCGATCAAGAAATCGAATCGATCCGCGAGTATGATCCCGATTCTCAACTCAGCACCGCAAAAAAATCCATTGCCGAGATCCTTTTGCGCGAGCCTGATAAATCCGCCATTGCCCAGGATTACATCGCCGATGATCATCTCGTCGTTTGCCTAACAGATACTATACCCATAGGAATTCGCACGCACTTACATTTGAGTCAAGAAGGCATCGATGAAGTGTCGCACACGCGACTGGCTCTCGGTATTCTTCCCAGTCCGCTCGGCGCCTTCGAGGCCGGTGATTTCATTCTCCAGGAATCCAAACGCGAACAATTTTTCTCACAACTCTCTACCTGGTATTCCGAGAAATGGACCGTAGCCATGAGCTTCGCCAATCAAGGGGAGGAAGCACGTTTCCTTGAACTCGCTGGGGAAATGCCTGAGATTATGATCATGCGCGGCGAGGTCCATGCCGGCTTTTTAATTCCCTCCATCAAGCTCGCAGTCATTTCTTCTTCCGAGCTTTTTGGCCGCTATCGCAGTGCCACGGGAGTGCGCAAAAATTTGCTCGATCGCCAACAAACCAGCGCGATCAATCTGGAGGAAATCCAGCTCGCCGACCTCGTGGTTCACTACGAATACGGCATCGGTCGATTTCGCGGCATTCAGCCATCAGACGATGCCTTCACCGAGGAAATCGTCATCGAGTATCAAAACGGCGCACTGCTGCAAGTGCCAATCGATCAAGCACATCTGGTCGCCAAATACGTCGGCATGGGCGGGAAAACTCCAGAGCTCAACCAACTCGGTGGTGCCTCGTGGAAAAACACGCGCAAGACAGCAGAGAAATCGATCCTCGATTACGCCGCGCAAATTCTCCGTATCCAGGCAGACCGACAATCCAAAGAAGGCTATGCGCATCCACCCGATACACGCTGGATGTGG
This sequence comes from Akkermansiaceae bacterium UBA956, assembly GCA_002293145.1. GTDB lineage: Bacteria > Verrucomicrobiota > Verrucomicrobiia > Verrucomicrobiales > Akkermansiaceae > UBA956. Next base: position 11,285 of record DBCO01000014.1, read on the forward strand.
GAGTTTGAGAACTCGTTCCATTTCACCGAAACCGCGGATCAAAAGAGGGCGATCGAAGAAGCCAAGCGCGATATGGAAAGCACCGAACCGATGGATCGCTTGATCTGCGGCGACGTCGGCTTTGGCAAAACCGAGGTGGCGATTCGCGCTGCATTCAAGGCCGTGACTGGTGGGAAACAAGTGGCTATTTTAGTTCCCACCACCGTTCTCGCAGAACAACACTGCCGCACATTTCGCGAACGCATGAGCGACTACCCGATCCGCGTCGATCTACTCAATCGATTCCGCACTCCTGCCGAAGTACGCGATACGATCAAAGGCATCGCCGATGGCTCAGTGGATATCGTCATCGGTACACACAGACTGCTTTCCGGCGATGTCGTCTATCACAATCTCGGTCTTGTAGTCATCGATGAAGAGCAACGCTTCGGCGTCAAGCATAAGGAAAAATTCAAGGAAATCTTTCGCCACATCGACATTCTAACACTCTCTGCCACCCCCATTCCGCGCACACTCTACATGGCACTGATGGGCACGCGTGATATGTCCACCATCGATACCCCACCGCCGAATCGTGTGCCTGTTCACACGACGATTTCGCCCTACGATGAACGAGTGATCAGAGATGCCATCCGTCGCGAAATGAAACGCGGCGGCCAGGTGTTTTTCCTGCATAATCGCGTCAAAACGATCGAAATGATGCGAAAGAAAATCCAGAGCTTAGTGCCCGAAGCACGCATCCTCATTGGCCATGGGCAAATGCATCAGGATGATTTGGAAGTGGTGATGAAACAATTCGTGCAAGGTGAAGCAGATGTTTTGTTAGCCACAACGATCATTGAAACGGGTATCGATATCCCCAACGCCAACACCATTCTGATTGATCGCGCCGATCGCTTTGGACTCGCCGATCTCTATCAGTTACGGGGTCGTGTTGGTCGTGCAGGAGAAAAAGCCTACGCAATTTTGTTGTTGCCGCGCGATATGCTGACGCAAGGTGATGCCCGCAAACGCATTCAAGCGATTCGCCAATATACGGCACTTGGCTCCGGCTTCAAGATTGCGATGCGCGACCTCGAAATCCGCGGCGCTGGAAATTTGTTAGGCACAAAACAATCAGGCCACATCGCGGCAGTTGGCTTTGATCTTTATTGCAAATTGCTCCGTCAATCGGTGGACCGACTCAAAGGTCACGCCCTACCCCAACGCGCGGAAACGACAATTAAGTTGGACTTCGTCGCCATGAGTGAAGTGGAATTCCATCGTGGTCATGGCGATCATGAAATGATACCCGCATACTTACCCGTCGATTTCATGGAGGAAACTCGATTGCGAGTTCATGCCTATCGCGAATTGGCTGAATGCCTCACAGAGAAGGAACTCGATGCCCTTGAAAAAGCCTGGCGCGATCGCTTCGGACGCTTTCCAGGTGCCGTCGCCCATCTTCATCAAATGCACCGCGCCAAGATCCGTGGCGCGGCGAAAAAAATAACGCTGATTGAAGTCCAAGGACAAAAACTCGTCCTAACCCGCAATGGGCTGCCGATCACAATCGACAACCGCCATCCACGTTTAAAATCGATTAAAGCTAACAAAAAAATCGAAGAGGTGTTAGATCTACTGCGTCAACTTTAATAGATTCACTCACCTAGCAGGAACTGGAAATCATTGAGTGTTAGAGCGCGGGCGAAATTTTCCTCACCGAGAATGTCTTGAGCAATCGCTGACTTGTGTTTTTGAAGCGCGCGAATTTTTTGCTCGATAGTATCTTTGACCACCAAACGATAGGCGATGACGGTAGACTTTTGTCCAATGCGATGCGTGCGGTCAATCGCCTGCGCTTCAACAGCGGGATTCCACCAAGGATCAAACAACACGACATAGCTGGCAGCTGTTAGATTCAAACCTGCTCCACCCGCTTTGAGGCTAATGAGAAAAACCGCTGCACCTTCTGCCGATTGAAACTCTTTCACCAAAGTACCGCGCTCGTTGGTTTGACCTGTGAGCAAGTAGTTTCCCCAGCCACGTTGCTTGACTTCAGAATGAATAATATCGAGCATCGTGACAAACTGCGAGAACACCAAAACTTTTTGCCCTTCCTCGATGAGCGGCTCTAACAACTCCATAAGAGCATCTAACTTGGCACTGGTGCCCGTGCTGAGAGATTCAACATTCGCACTTTTCTTTGAAGATTTTTTTGCCACTTTTTTCGTTTTAGCCTCCGACTTTTCTTCGTCTTTTTCTAAACCGACAAGATCGGTGTGGCAGCATATTTGACGCAGACGCAATAGACTGGTGAGCAAATGAAAACGCAATTTGTCGAGCTGACCAGGAATTTGTGCTTTGAGCAAATGTGCTTTGGCGCGCTTGAGTTCTGCTAAATAAAGTTTCTGCTGCACACCTTCGAGTTCGATTGATAGATCTTCTTCAATGCGTTCAGGAAGATCTTTCGCAACTTCATTCTTGGTGCGGCGCAGCAGAAATGGGCGTGTGCGAGCAGACAATCGGCGACGAGCAAAAGGATCTTTGGCATTATCAAACGTCTTTGCAAATGCCGCGCGCGAACCTAACACACCAGGCATTGCGAAGGCAAAAATCGACCACAAATCCATCAATCGATTCTCGATCGGCGTGCCGGTGAGGGCGAGTCGATGATTGGAATTGAGCGCACACGCCACCTGCGCACTTTGCGATGTGGGATTCTTGATATTTTGTGCTTCATCCACAATCACGGCATTCCACGCAAGAGCTTTCAAGTGTTCGCTGCGATTGCGAAGTTGCGCGTAGTTGATGATGAGAAGATCAAATTTTTTCGGATCAATATTGTCCTCGATCTCCCCCGTTTTCCAAGTGAGTGTTCGTAGCTTTGGGTAAAATCTTGCCACTTCAGCCCCCCAGTTTTCCTGCACAGATTTCGGAGCGATTACTAAAGACGGCAGTTGTTTTTTCTGCTTCTCACGCAGCCATGCGAGCCACGTCAGAGCTTGCAGTGTTTTGCCGAGGCCCATGTCATCAGCGAGCACACCGCCGAATTGATTGGTGCTGAGGTAGGCAAGAAAATGAAAACCTTCCGTTTGATAGGGGCGTAGTGTCGCCTCGATGGCACTGGGCATTTTTGGAACGACTCGCGTTTGAATTTCATCAATGCGGCGCGTAATCTGCTGCGATGCTTCTTGCGGCAGAAGTTTGGAATTTTTCTTCGCGAGAGCGCCGAGCTGCAGCGCGTGCAGTTTTTGTTTTTCTCCTGTGAAGTCATGAGCACTGAGCCCGATGTCAGCAAGCTCGCGCTCCATTTCTTCACTCAAATTATATTCCAACTTACGCCAACCTTTACCCGTTATTCTAACCCATCTACCTCTGGCTTTCAGAAGTAATGCAATATCTTCTTGGGTAAGTGTGGTATCAGAAACACTGACGTCTACATGAATATCAAACCAATCAATCCCAGAACTGCTCGGCTCGATTTCCAGCATCACATTTCCTGAGACAACGCCGTTGAATAAGTCATTGAGATCCTGATCCAAGGTCACTTCCACGTGCTCCGGCTTGGCATTCATCCAATCAAGAAACAATTCAGGAAATGCTTTGGTCACGCGGAATTCGTGGATTGCCTCACGACTATACAAATCCAATTTAAAATCTAACAGCCCGAGCCAATCGGCGGACTTCTCAAGTGGAGACCGATCTATCTCGATGATGCCATTTGTGACAGGAAGTTGTAACCTCTTGTCATCCCAGTGATCTTTGCGCCAGGAGTAAGATTTATTTTTGTTAGAAAATCGTCCACTTGCCTGCATTTGTAGATAATCACTGCTGCCAGTCTTCTGCACTTTGATGAAGCATTTGACATCAATCGTCGGGACGAGAACTTGCACACTTTTGGCAATATCTTCAGGGATCGGCACCGCTAGGGTCTTGAGTAATTTGTAGCCGATTGTAGTAAGTAAAGCTCGCTTGGGGATCTTCACCGGAAACTCCAGCACATCAGGCCCCAGCGGCCATGAGCGCACAGGATGAATGCACGCCGCGATCAAAACATGCGGCTTGCTTCCAGGAATGGAACTGGTAATTTTGCGAATCGCCTTACCATCAGTAGTGCGGAGCGAAAGAGAGCTGTAACTATCGGATTCTTCACCGCTGATCAACACCCATTCCAAAGGCTCGCTCTGCACTTTGACTGGATCGCCATTTTCATCGACAACGTACATGGATAACAATTCCTGATCGCGCAAAAGTTTGCCGATGACTTGCTGAAATTTTTTATCATCATACGCAAAGTCAACTTTCCGAACCGTTCCGTAGTCATCTATGCAGGCGCGGAAAATGATCTCGGAGGCATCATCATCAAAGATGAACTTCTTCCAACTCAATTCGCGGCAGATGTCGCGCATTCTTGCCAGCGACGCTTTGCGAAATAATTCGCCTTGCGCTGATGCCATCTCAACCAACACTGCTTGTGGCAAAAGTTTCAGACGGAATACGGGAGATTTCGGCCTGTTATCCTGTATGTTAAGCAATGCCTCCAGAGCTTTCTCCCAACGCGCGGCTTCCCATGTATGATACTGGCTTTGCTGAACTGGATCTAACAAAACGAGATCAAAAAAAACTTTCATCTCGGAATGATGTTTCGCCTCAGCCTTCATCGTCGCTAGCTTGACCGCACCAAGAAATTCATAAGCCGATTTGGGTGGATCATTTTCATGAAAAAGCTGGACGTTGTGATAAGTGTTAACGCCTTGCAACCGAATCATGTGGCCTAATTGAAACAATGGTAGGCGACTAACTTCTTTACGGTATAGGACATCCAATTCTCTCAGGCATTTCGCTAGATTTGCACTGGCAGCTTTGCCCATGATGCGCTCGGCACACTCAATAACGGATTCTCCTAGCTTCGATTTCATACACTTGAGTTTGCGCGAGATGGTTCGGGGTGAAGAACCAAATGAAGGATTTTTGAGAAAATGACTTTGTTGGGCTTGTGAAATAGATTGAAAATTGCTTCTCCTTATTCATCTTAAAGCGCCAACTCGTAGCCACGTCCTGTTAGCCCATCATACCAACGCATATAAGCCGCATTTACCGTAGCATAACCACCGACGGTAGGATAGTTACCAGTGAAGTACCAATCACCACAAGGCCCTTTGATCGAGGCGTGAAGGTTTTCAATAGTTTGGAAAATGATCACCACATCGCCATGCCAATTGAGATCCTCAGGATAGACCATACGGCTAATTTCTGCCGAAACCTCTTCTTGCGTGAAGTCTTCATATACAAGCTTCACAGCGTTGCACATTTCGTTCGCGGGCTTCGCTAGCTCGGCACGGCATGCTACGTAAACTTCATCTAATAAACACTGACGACCTGCACGGCGATGCAGGGCTACGGCAGCTTGGAATGCGATGAATTTACCGATCTCTGACATATCGATGCCATAGCAATCGGGATAGCGGATCTGTGGTGCAGTCGAGCAAACGACAATCTTTTTCGGATTGGTGCGAGCGAGAATTTTTAAGATCGACTTTTTCAACGTGGTGCCGCGAACGATGGAGTCGTCGATAACCACGAGATTGTCATTTTCCTTCACTACGCCGTAGGTAATATCATAAACGTGCGAGACCAGCTGCTCACGACCACGCTCTTGCGTGATGAAAGTGCGCATCTTAATGTCCTTGTGCGCAATCTTTTCCCCACAGGGCCAATTTTTCAAAATGAGCGAATCAACTTTTTCTGAAGTGAGGGTTCCTTGCGCCAATCCTTCGAGAATTTCCGCCCGCACTTGTTGACGACGATACATGCGCAAGCCATCCATCATACCATAGTAGGCCGTTTCTGCGGTGTTCGGAACAAACGAAAAAATGGTATTTTCGAAGGTGTGACCAATGCTATGCACCAATTGATCAACTAGAGCAGCACCCATCGCCTTGCGCTCACGATAGATCGAGGGATCATTACCGCGCGAGAAATAAATTTTTTCGAAGGAACAAGGTGTGTAGGGCTTCTCTTCAGCAAATTGACTGACGCGCATGCTACCATCCGCCTTGATCACGACCAGCGAGCCAGGTGCAACCACTTGCACTTTATCGGCCTCGGTCTCGAACACTGTCATCAAGGGCACTCGCTCGGAAGCAAATGCAATAACTTCCTCGTTGACTAACATGTGGCAGGGGCGAATGCCGTGTGGATCACGCATGACGAACATGTCGCCATTGCCAATTACACCTACAATCGCATAGCCGCCATCCCAGGCTTGCGCGCTGATTTGCACGATGTTTTCCACGTCGAGCAGGGCAGAAATTTGGTCAGGAATCAAGTTCCCATCGATGCCTTCATCACGCAGGCGACGATACAAATCCGTGTGTGCTTCATCGAGATGGAAGCCGACTTCTTCGAGCACGGTTTGTGTGTCAGTACCAAAAACCGGATGCTGACCGCGATCGATCAGCTTGCGATTGAGATCGGCGGTGTTGGTCATGTTAAAATTACCCATCACCATCAATGTACGCGTTGGCCAGTTGCTGCGACGCAGATACGGATGGCAAGAGCCAGAATCGAATTCGCCAGAGGTGCCGTAGCGCAAGTGACCGATGAGAATTTCCCCACCGAAGTCGAAGTTTTTCTTCACGCTCGCAGGCACGTTGACATCGAGCACACCTTTGCGTGCCATTTTGTTGAACCACTTGATTTCGCCGCGGAACAAACTAGCGAGCGAATCTTTTTCCGCATCGCGACGACGGAATATATACGGCTGACCCATCGGCATGTTAAGCTTGGCGCAACCAATGCCGACGCCATCGTGGCCACGATTGTGTTGTTTTTCCATCAACAGGAACAGCTTTTGAAAGCCCCAGAGGCAGGAACCGTAACGATCCTGGTAGTATTCCAGAGGCTTCCTCAGGCGGACGGCGGCAATGCCACACTCGTGTTTCAAAAAATCACTCATGAAAAAGAAGGGTTAAAAACACAGGGAAATCACTCGCCAATCACCTTGACATGCACGCCATCGCCTTGGCGCATGGTTCCGAGCACAATGCCGCCTGCACCCGCAGCGCAGGCTTTTTCGACATCGCCAGGAGCCACGATCGCTACCCAGCCAATGCCCATGTTGAGAGTATGGAAGCGGTCTTCGGAATCGATGTGCTCGTATAGTTTGTGAATGCCTGGCAAGCCCCAAGCAGGAATGGTCAGATCGGCACCGAGCCCCTGGAATAAGCGCTCCAGATTTTCTGGCAATCCACCGCCAGTGATGTGAGCCATGGCGCGTGGCTTGACACCAGACGCTTTCAGGCCGCGGGTGACGTCATGGTATAGCCGTGTCGGTTTGAGCCAATGTTGCAGCTCTTCCTCCGTAGCAAGCTCGGGATGCTCACGCAATACGCGACGCACCAGGCTCCAGCCATTGGCGTGGATGCTGTCGGAAGCATAGCCGACGAGCACATCTCCTTCGCTAACGGTAGTCGGATCAATGAGATCTGGTTTTTCGGCGCAGCCGATGCAGAAGCCTGAAAGCTCGACGATGCCCTCGGGCACGATGCCTGGCATTTCTGCCGTTTCGCCACCAGCAAGAATGCAGCCGCAGCTCTCCAAATAATCGGCCATGCCGGCGATCAGACGCTCGATTTTGTGACCATCCAGCGCTGGGATGCCGATGTAGTCGAGAAACATCAACGGGTCGCCACCAGTGGTGAGGATGTCGTTGACATTCATCGCCACGAGGTCCTTGCCTGCAGTCTCATACATTTCACGTTCGAGGAGCAACTCGAGCTTAGTCCCCACGCCATCGCATCCTGTCATGATCACTGGTGCCGTATAGGCGCTCAGGTCATAGCAGGCCGCAAACAGGCCAAAAGCCCCCAGCAGTTGGCGCTCGTTTTGCGTGCGCTTCACATGGCTCTTGATGTCTCCTACGATCGCTGCGGCTTTCCGCGTATCGACCCCGGCTTGTTGATAAGTCAATTTTCCCGACATTGCGTTCAGTGCCTCGCGGCACACGCTTGTGACACCCTGAGCGCGCTGAGTCACGCCTAAAAACCAAGGAACTGTAGTTTTCTCAAAAAGCCTTGATCCTTCATAGAAAAATAGAAACAACGGATTTAATGAGACTAGCTAAGTGGCCGCTCATTTACTTTTTATATGATCGGAAATTCTTCTTGGTAATCCTCCCATCCGTTAAATCCGTCGGTGAAATGACGTTAATACAACATGCCATTTTCCCATTTAAGTTGATTTCGCAGAGGGAATTCAGCACCAAAGAACGACAGAACGTGGTTCTTATTTACTCTGATGCAATGTCGTGATAGACAAAATTTCTGATGAAGCATGAGGCAATCTTGTGCAAATACGGTAGCCTTTCACAAAACAAGTTCCGACCACAGATGAAATGCATGAGAAATCTTGCAGTAGAAAGTAACTTTCCCGTTGTGTATCCTGAACAAGCGAATGTGGAGCAGGACATCTTGAACTGGTGAGTTAATAATGATAGAGTGCCCGCTGTGCATACTGGTATTACACTCATAAGAGATTATTTTTCACGTCTCTTTTTGACCTTGTTGCTCTCGAGTCGTTTACTTGCTGCGGGAGACAGCGTGGTGGTCATCAACGAGATCCACTATAACCCAGCGAATCCCTTATTGGAATATGTAGAGCTGCACAATGAGCTTTCGGTGAATGTCGATCTCTCCGGCTGGCGTTTCGATGGCGGACTCACTTACGCTTTCCCCGAAGGCACGGTGATTCCAGCGCGAGGCTATCGGGTGGTGGCCAGAGAACCAGCAGCACTCGCGGCAGCTACCGGAGCTAGTGGATTGTTAGGACCGTTTGAGGGTGCCCTCGCAAACGAAGGGGAAACGCTCCGCCTCTGGAACAACAACGGCGCGCTACGAACGCAAACCGCGCCGCCTTCCCCGCCTGCTGCGAACGAGTTGTGGAGCCTAGACATTCATGGGGACGGAGTAGGCGGAGTCTTCGGCCAAGTACCGCCGGCTACGATGAGCGGCGCAGAATCGGCCAGCGGGATCGGCAATGTCTGGAATGCTCTGACCCTCGCCAGCCATCCAGCGACATCCGTGAATCCGAGCATTAGCTCGATAGTCAATAGTAGTGGTGCGGCAACTGCACTCTCGTTCAGCATCGCCGGTACGATCAGCGGATTTACCTACGCTTCGTCTGGCGGGTCAACGAATCTTTACAACGACTACCTATTCCTCAATGCGGGCAATAGCGCCGCCAGTATCACCTGGCAGATCGGTGGCGCACCATTGGGGAAAACCTACTCGATGTGGCTCTATGGCTCTTCGGCGAGAAGTGTGCGGATCAAAGTCGATGCGAACGGGAATGGCACGCTCACAGACGATGTCGCTGTTATCGCGCCGGCTGGTGGCGGCGTTCGGGTCAACGGCATCGTGCCGCAGGCATCTGGGTTGATCATCGGTAATGCCGACGCGCCTGATGGAGAAACTAACTGGTCCGGCTTTCAATTATTCGTATCAGCGGTTGGCGGAGGCACGAGCTTTGATCTGGGTAGCCATGACACGGGGCTAGAGCGCAGGAGGCTGATGGACGAAATCTCTTACGGTGATCGCGGCGACTGGCCAGTGGGTCCCGATGGATCGGGCTACACCTTGGCAAAGATCGAGCCGCGCGCTGGAAATGGCTTCGAAAACTGGGCGACCTCGATGCAAGTGAATGGTACGCCCGGCGCGCTGAATTTTTCCAGTCCTAGCGATGCAGTGGGACCATCGGTGGCGTTTCACGAACTCTCCGGTGCGACAGATCCCGTGTTTCGGGCGGAGCTACACAACTATGGGACGAGTTCCGTGAATTTAGCGGCATGGATGATTCGGAGCGAAGCAATGTCTTACACGTTTCCCGCTGCATCCCTGGCGGCAGGAGCCTATTTAGTGATCGACGAGACGCAACTCGGATTCCGCCCTGTTGCAGGAACACCGCTGTTTTTGCTGTCCCCTGCTCGGCTCGCAGATGGGGCGAGAGTCGAAACAAATCTGCGCGCAAGGCTGACGGCGAGTGGGCGCTGGCAGGTGCCGACTGGACCGAACTTTGGAATAGCGAATAGCTTCGCGATCGAACAAAACATTGTCATCAATGAAGTCCTTCACACCCCTTTCGACGGCGGCGATGAGGAGTGGCTGGAGTTAAAGAACAAAGGATTAACGGCGATTGATATCGGCGGCTGGCGGCTCTCTGGCGGAATCTCATTTACCTTTCCTGCGAGTACCATTATTCCTGCAGGCGACTTTCTGGTGGTTGCGAAAAATTCGACGGCATTGTTGTCGAAATATCCCGGTCGCCCAGTGATCGGAAACTACTCCGGCCAACTCGGAGGCTCGGAGCGGATTCTACTTGAAGACACGAATCGAAATCTCGCGGACGAAGTAAGCTACTCCGAAAATGCCCCATGGCCCGTGAATGCGGATCGCGGTGGATCGAGTATCGAACTCCGTGACGCTGCCTCAGACAATGCCACGCCAGAGGCATGGGGAGACAGCACGACCGGGCACCTCGGGGCTTGGCAGAACATCGTCTATCAGGGCGTCGCGACCGACGATGGAATCGGCAACGATGCTTTCCGCGACTTCATGCTCGGCATGCTAGATCAAGGCGAAGTATTGATCGACGACCTGAGCGTCCGTGAGAGCCCCACGGGCACCAACGTCGAATTCTTGGAATTCCGTAATTTCGAATCCGATACCATCGGTCTGCCGCCAGCTGGCTGGCGTTGCCTGGGCACTCACGGCCAAGGCAGGACCCGAGTGGTGGTGGATCCTGATAATCCATCTAACAAGTGCCTCAAAGTGGTGGCAACTGGCCAGACCGAGGACAAGCACAACCGCATCGAAACTACTTTCCTTAACAGCCAGACGGTGGTGGTCGGTCGGACGTATCAAATCTCGTTCCTTGCTCGTTGGCTGTCTGGGTCGAATCAGGTTAACACGCGGCTCTACTTCAATTTCCTCCAGAAAACCTCGCTTCTCGGTGTGGGCAATCTGTGGGGAACGCCGGGCGTCGAGAACTCTATCGTCACAGCGAATGCCGGACCTGCAATACAGGCTATGACCCATCAACCCGCGGTGCCAACTGCAGGAGAATCGGTCACTGTATCGGCGAAAATTTCCGACCCACAGGGACTAGCAACGCCTCAAGTCCGGTATCGGGTTGGCTCTGGGTCGTGGCAATCGGTGACGATGTCGCTCAACAGTTCTGGAAGTTATCAAGCTACGCTGCCCGGCCAGTCCGCTGGGAGCCTAGTGGCATTTCATGTCAGAGCTGCAGATGCTTCCGGCGGGGTTTCCGATTATCCAGCAGGTGGTGAGAGTGGCGGGGCTTTTTATCGTGTTGCCAACGGCGATGCGGACACGAGTGGTATACGCGGCAACCTGCGTGTTCTGATTTCTCCAGAAAGCGAGCTCTTACTGTTCACCAACACCAACCGAATGAGTAACGACAGCTTTCCTGCGACGGTGATCGAGGACGAAAAAGTGATCTACTATGCTTGCAATATGCGACTCAAAGGAAGCGCATTCGGCCGATACAGCGGAACCGAGTTCGGTTACAACATCGGTTTTCCCACAGGTCGCCTCTTCCGCGGCGTGCACGATAGCGTTAGCATCGAGCGGGCAGGAAACATGAAGGAGATCGTAGCTAAACACCTTCTCAACCGCGCGGGCGGCGGCTACTGGAGTCAATACGACGACGTAGCGAAAGTAAACGGCCCGGGCGTTTCCGGCATCGCTCTGATCGCCTCCAGCCGAACCACTAATGCCTTTCTCCAAAGCCTCTTTCCCGAGCTTTCCACTGGCACGGTTTTCAACCACGAGTTGCTCTATCAACCTAACGGAACCGTTGATGGCAACGAGCGCAGCCTCAAGCTGAACAATCCATACAATCATAACCGCGGAACTTACGATCTGGCCGATCGCGGCACCGACAAGGAGGCTTACCGCTGGGGCTGGCAGATCCGCAGCAAGCGGCGCAACGACAACTACGACAGCATTGTGCGGTTAAACCGCGCCTTCGCGCTCAGCGGTTCGGCGTTCACTGCCGAGATCTCGGAAACGATCGACGTGGACCAATGGATGCGCACCTGGGCGATCATGGGACTTTACGGCAATGACGATCAGTTCGGGCGACTTTACGCGCACAATTGGCGGCTTTATCAACGGCCTACCGACGGCCGACTGATCGCCTTGCCATGGGACCTCGACCGCGCCTTCAACCTCGGCACGAATTCGTCCTTGGTGGCGACCGACTCTAAGATTACCAATCTTTTTGCCGTTCCTGCCTACAAACGTGCCTTCGATCTTCATCTGCTCGATCTGGTGAGGACCACCTTCAATACGGACTATCTCACATCGTGGATTGACCACCTCGGTCTCGTTGCCGGCGAGTCTGCCGAGTTCGCGGGGCTGCCAGGGTATGTCGGGAGCCGCTCCAGCTTCGCACTGAGCACCTTGCCAGCGCAACTGCCTTTCGCGATCACAACGAACGGCGGCAACGGATTTTCCACGGCCAATAATACGGTCATTCTCACAGGAAATGGCTGGAGCGACGTGGCGACTATCTCGCGGGATGGAATTTCCACACCGCTCCAGATCAACTGGACTGGACCCACGAGTTGGTCCGTAACAGTATCCTTGAACTTAGGTCTGAATACGATTTCACTGACAGCACGGAATCCTCAGGATGTGGTCACAGGGACCGACCAGATCACGGTGACTAGCTCCGCGACATCGGTTCCCGCCTCTTCTTCGAATCTAGTGGTCAGCGAGCTTCACTACAATCCGCTGACCGCCACATCCGCCGATAATGCGGCAGGTTTTTCGACAGGAGACTTTGAATACATCGAGCTAATGAACCTCAGTCTGACTCAGCCGGTGAACCTAACAAATGTCCGTTTTGACCAAGGTATTTCCTACGAATTCACGGACACCATCATCCTGCCGCAAGGCGGGCGAATTGTGTTGCCTCGCCTTGCCGCAGCTTTTGCCCGACGACACCCGAATATTCCGTTTGCAGGGCAGTTCTATGACAGTACCGATCCGGCAGCAAACCAGTTCAGCAACGGCGGAGAGATGATCACTCTACTTGCTGCAAACGGACAGGTGATCCAATCTTTCACCTACGACGACTTCGTGCCATGGCCTCTGGAGGCGGACGGCGCAGGCCCCTCGCTTGTGTTGATCTCGCCCTCATCGAATCCAGATCCAAATAACCCACTTAACTGGAGGGCGAGTACCACCACGTCGGGGAATCCGGGCACTAGCGACAGTCTACCCGCATTTACCGGGGAGACGCATGCGGACAGCAACGGCAATTATCGCGCAGATTTGTTAGACTACGCACTAGGAAATGGTGCTTCACCCTCGGCGGTACCAACCGTGGACGGGGGATTTGTCTTCACCTTCGAACGTGACAGGCTTGCGCAAGCGATGGTGGAGATCGAGCGTTCCACCGATCTCATCTCATGGGAAACAGTCAACAACGGCGGAATCCTATCACGCGTTGCGACCGGTGCTTCGATCGAACTCATTGGAATCGCTGTTCCGCCACCAAGCCAACCGACAAACCGACTGTTCTTGCGATTGAAGGTGACGAAGTGATAGTCAATCTATTTGCTACTTGTTGAAATATGTCGCTCGCAGTAGTTCCATGACCATTGCCAATTCATCTTCTCCGGGCGGACGATCCCAGATGAGAAAACGAGCGATTTCGCCGTCGAAGGATTCTTGACCAGGGTGCGGGATTGCATCGCGTTCTTGGCCCATAGTCATGCGCGATGCATTGGCTTTCTGATTCACTTGGAAATCAATCGAGCTAACTGATTTAGCCTGATTCAAAAAAAGTTCGAGCTTCGCCATTCCGTCACCCTCCCCCATTCGCCCCGCGTTCAGGTGGAACTTAACAGTCTCCAACTTTGAACCGATCAGTTGCGGATTATTCACATCAAAGCGACCATAAATAAGCCATCGATGACAAGAAGCATATGTTTGCAAGTCAGATTCTATGAGAACTTCATCACTGCCTCCGCCGCCAGCTTTAGGCGCTCAGGACCATTACCGGAAATCACTTGATAGTCCCTTCCTGTTTCCCGCACGGCAGCTAGATGTTTTTCAAACAGCTCGCCCCTGTCATCGCGAGCTTCGCGGAGAGGATCAAATTCCCAAGGAAGGTCAGGCGTGCAAACGAGATAGACATGATCCTGCTCGGCAGCCGCCGACTCTCGCAACCATGGTTCGCATCGTGAAAATGCTACCTCGCACCAGACGAGATAGTTTTGCAAATCGGTATCATAGAGCGCCAATGAGGTCGTTGATGGAACTTGCTCTTGCTGATACAATAAATGACCTCGCGCGATTTCGTGCACAAGATCACAATCATATTGTGGCCCGTATTTCTCCAAATAGAGACGGGCGTATTCGAGCGCGTAGCGCAACCGAAACCGTTCCGCTAAGGCGAGAGTCAGTGTCGTTTTTCCCGATGACTCTGGCCCTGTGATTACGATTCTTCTCATGCCATCCCCTCCCTCATCGTGCGCCGCCATGACCACCATCCATACACACCAAGGATCAGAAAAAATCCATACTGCGCGGCATATATGGGCGATTCCTTAAGGAGGTAAATATGGATACCTAAGGCATTGACGATCACCCAAACAAGCCAGTTTTCCATGCGCTTTCTCGCTTGAAGAAGTTGCGCAAAGTAACTTAACACAGTAGTGATTGCATCACGCCAAAGTAAGGCCGGTGGCGTCATCCAAGAAACATGTTCGGAGAAAAGCTTAACGCTACTTCCCCACAACAACACTGCCACCAGCGCACCAATCAGCAAGAACATTTGCTGTCGTCGTGTTAGCCATCTCGGACGGAACGATTCCTCCACGCTGCCATGCCGATGCCAGGTGAACCAGCAATAGAGCTGCAGCGGCACATACGACACATACAGGATCCCATCAGAAACTAAATTCCAACGCGTAAATGCCAGCCACGCTGAGATCAGAGCCCACAGGATTCCCAGCGGCCAGCCAAGGATGTTTTGCCGCGCGATCAGAATCACGCTCACCACCGCCAACGCGGTGCCGATGTACTCTGGTGCCTGACCTGCTAAGAATCCCTGTTCATCCATATACGAAAAATATGTTAGAAATCGCGCCGCACCGTGATACCGATCTGACGGGGCTGAGCAAGCGACTCATAGCGACGGGTGGCATATCCCACATCGGGATCATTACCAAAATTGAATACACGTTGGGTGTAATCTTCATCTAACAAGTTTCTTGCCCACAGACTCAGCGTCCAATCATCTTTGGCGTAACCGATGCTGGCATTGACGTTGAAAAATCCATCGCGTTTTTCATTGTGATCATTCGATTCAAAAAACTCGCTGCGCCCCGTGAGATCCAGCGTGCTAAAGAATCCCGATTCGTGCTGATACCGACCTCCCAGCGACCATGTATACGCAGGAGTCGCAGCTAATTCACGACCACCGCCGGTGCCGCCTTTTGATAAAGTATACTCATCGATCGATGACGTCATCACGCCGATGCTACTGAAGAGAAAGAGCTCGTCGTTGACTTGCAAATTGGACTCGATTTCCACGCCAGTTATGTAGGCATCGCCACCATTTTCCTCGGCAAAGCTAAATTCGCCGCCCACACCATCAGAATACCGCACCTGAGTGTTGTTACGCTCGAGATAAAATCCGGTGATCGCAGAGGTAAAGCGACCATCCATCCAGTTGCCGCGCATTCCCACCTCGTAATTCCACAGGTCCTCCGTATCAAAAGTCAGCGGGTCTGTGGCGGGATCGATTTCGCGCGCGTCCAAATTTAAACCACCTGCTTTATAGCCAAGCGCAATCGAGGCAAAACCTAACAGACGATCATTCAAGTCGTGCTCATAGGTCACCTTCCCACCAAACATGGTATCGGTAAAATCCGCAGAAAACGAATCTCCATTTCGCGGGTTCAAGCTATCCGCCGTAGTGTCCACATGCTCCAAACGCAGCCCCATGATCAAACGATTACGTTCGGATAAATCATGCCCTGCCTGACCAAAGATCGCATAGTTTTCCGAGGTGTAATCCGTATCTAAGCGCGGCACCCGATCCGTCTCGCCCCGCAGATATTCGCTCGTTTCGTCAGTCACGCCCACAAAGGCCCCCAGCGTCCAGCGATCAATCAGCCCGAACACTCGCTCTGCATCAGGTGCCGAATCCAAGCGCACTTCCTGTGAGAAATTTTTGCGCTCACGATCCAACTCACTAATACCTTGATAGGACGCCGAGGTCCAGTCCTCATCATAACTGTAAAAAGAGTCCGTGTTAGTGCCTGAAGTAATCGAAGTGAGTTTAGCTCCCTGCCAACCATCATAGGTCACGCGCACGCTACCGCCAAGTGATCGCTGAAAGTCCCGCCCTGGTTCATCGCTGAAAGTATGCGAACCATTGTTATCGAGAGCAAATTCATCATAGCCATTGTCGAGATATGCATGAAAAGTCGTCGCATCCACACGTAGGTCTGAACTCGGATTCCAGGTCAAGCCCAGGCGCGAAGTCCATTCATCCAGTGCGTTTGTATCTTGGTTCAAAAACACATTGCGGCGGAAGCCATCGCTCTGATTCCGATAAAGCGAAAAGCGGAACATCAACTCCTCGGGATCGCGCTGCAACAAAGGACCGCCAAAGGCCATACCTGCTGCAAATAGATCATCCTGCCCAGCCGTCACTTCGGTGCGGCCTGTCCAGTGTGGCGTTGGGCTGGCAGAAGTCATGCGCACCATCCCACCAGCTGCATTCACGCCAAACGCTCCCGCCTGCGGTCCGCGCAGCACCTCAACTTGCTCCATATCAAACGCACTCGCCACCGATGCGATGCCCGTGAAATCGATATCATCCACAACGAAGCGAACGGAGAAATCCGGAGACTCCCCCTCAAACTGAGAATTCTCCCCCATGCCGCGAAGCTGGAAATACCGCGGACGCGAGGTGCCGCCCGTGGATGTCAGATTGGGCGTGCGCTCGATCAAATCCGCAAAATGCCGAATGTTCGGATTCTTCAAGCTTTCCGCATCATATACAGAAACACTGGCTGGAATATCGCTCAATAGTGATTGCCATAAGTCCGAGGTGACGACCATCTCTTTGAGTTCCTCAGTTTGCGGAGGTTGTCCCTCTGTTTTCTGCTCGATCTCTTGCGAAAATCCGCAGGCCATCGATAAGAGGCTCAGGGATCCCAACGAAAAATTACGCGTGTAAGATGATGTGCTGTAAGTCATAATGGTAGTGTGTTTGAAAAACATTCACACCACTCAGCAGCCAGAGAAAGATCACCACTGTAAAAAGTCCGCAGGCATTTTCGCCAGCAGAAAAATAGAACAATAGATCTCTCGCTCTCGACTTCCTACGGCGGTGCGAACCGCATCAGGTTCCAAGGGTCCTTCGTATGAAGTCTCAGCCGTGCTCTCGTGATAAAACACCGCCCCCCTGTCAAGATTGCGCCCAATCCCTACAACTGAACGTTTGCCATAGCAAGAAGAAAAATTCTCAGGACATTTTCATACCATCACTGCAACGGTGGCTTAAGCTCGATAGTGATTCATTCACAAAGCAATTTCAGGTGACGTCAAAAAAATCGTCGCGAAACGCTTGATAAGATGAGAATTCAACCACAATTTTCACTAGCCCGATTGCGCGATCTTCGTTTACCATCGCTCCCATGCCAACATCCTTTGCTGTTTTCTCTGCCACCCATGGCATCGCTGTGATGCTGGGTTTTCTGGTATTGGCAGGATTTATGATCATCGCCCGATATTCCGCACGCGGAAAAACCATCGTCACAGGATTGCTCGCATTTTTCTGTCTCGCCGCCTATGGCTATTCGCAATGGGCCTGGTCCACTTGCACAGAACCGACCTCGCTAGATAGCATTTTGCCCTTTCATCTCTGTGACTTCGCAGGTTTTCTTGCGGGCTATGCGCTGTTAAGTAGAAAACCCCTAGCACGCGAACTGACCTTCTACTGGGGCCTCGCTGGCACACTGCAAGGATTGATCACCCCCGCTCTCGCGTATGATCTCCCCCACCCAACATTCTTCACCTTCTTTCTCCATCACTTTGCCATCGTCGGCTCGGCCTTGTTTTTGCCCATATGCGATAGCTGGCGTCCGCAGCAGCCCTTTTACAAAAGCCCGCTGCGAGCGTTTTTGTGGATCAATCTCTATCTGATTTTTGCAGGCACGCTGAATTTTTTGTTAGGAACCAACTTCGGATTCCTCGCACATCCGCCAATCAATCCCAGCCTGATCGACCATCTCGGTCCCTGGCCATGGTACATCGTTTCCTTCGAAATCATAGGTCTTGCGCTGTTTTTTCTACTCACTCTGCCTTTTATCGGCAAAAATCGCGCCACTGGCTCAATCGCGGGTTGAAATTTTCTGGAAAAACACGAAGCTTTCCAGCGCATGGCCACTAACACCACACGACCCGCCGGAAAAAAAGTCCTCCTCATGGGCACCTGCCTCTGCGACGCCTTCTATGACGACGTCGCTCGCGCTACCGTAGAAGTGCTAGAATATCTCGGTGTGGAAGTCGTTTTCCCCGAAAACCAAACCTGCTGCGGCCAACCTGCTTTCAACTCGGGCGATTGGAATGCCTCACGCAAGGTCGCTATGCACACCGCGAAAGTGTTCGCTGGCGATCTTCCGGTCATCGTCCCCAGCGGTTCCTGCGCGGCCATGTGTTTCCACGGTAATCCGCTGCAATTCGAAGAATGCCCCGATCCCTCGATCGACTCTCTCGCCAACCGCACCTGGGAAATCATGGACTTCATCGTCCACGGCCTTGGCATAACCACCTGGCCCGGCAAGTTGCCAGAACCCATCAAGATCGCCTTCCACCGCTCCTGCCACTCACGCGGCTCTTGCTCGGGCGAATCCACTCGCACCCTGCTTTCCTCGATCGAAAATGTCACCCTCATGCCCTTCGGCCAGTCCGAGCAATGCTGTGGCTTCGGTGGCACCTTCTCCGTAACCTTTCCCCACATTTCCGGAAAAATGGGTACGCTCAAGCTCGACCACGTTCTCGAACAACATCCTGACCTCCTCATCAGCGGCGACATGTCCTGCCTCATGCACCTCTCCGGACTCGCCACCACCCAAGGCCGCCCCGTCCCCATAAAACACGCCATCCAAATCCTCCGCGACTCTCTCGCTCTCTAACGGATTTTAAGCATCCCGACTTTCCGACCTTAAACTTTCAGACTTTCCGACCCAATATGTTCCAATCTCTCGCTGACTCTCTCGACAAGACCTTCCGCAACCTCCGCGGTGTCGGAAAAATTTCCGAGTCCAACATCACCGATGCCCTTCGCGAAATCCGCCTCGCGCTGTTAGAAGCTGATGTCGAATTTTCGGTCGCCCGCGATTTCATCAATCGCATCAAAGACAAAGCCGTCGGTGTCGATGTTCTCAAGTCGATCAAACCCGGCGAGCAAATTGTCAAAATTTTCCACGATGAACTCGCTGATCTGTTAGGCGGTGACAACGCCCCGCTCGATCTCAATCCCCCCGCGCGCATCCTGCTCTGCGGTCTCAACGGTGCCGGTAAAACCACCACTGCTGCGAAACTTGCCTATCGATTGAAAAAAGAAGGCCGGCGCCCCGTGCTCGTTGCCATCGACCTCTATCGCCCCGCGGCCATCGAGCAATTGGCCACCCTCGCTCGTCAAGTCGAGGTCCCCTGCTACACGCCCGATGCCTCAGAAAAAGATCTCGTCAAGGTCGCCAAGGACGCACTGAAATGGGCCGAGACCCAAGACCACAGCGTCATCATTTTCGATACCGCAGGACGTCAAGAACTCGATGACAACCTCATCACTGAGCTTAAAAAACTCCACACCTTCCTCGCCCCCAAGGAGACCCTGCTCGTCGCCGACTCCGCCGCGGGACAACAAGCCGTCTCCGTCGCCACGCACTTCAATGACGCCGTCGGCCTCACCGGCATCATTCTCACCAAGCTCGATGGTGATGCCCGTGGTGGTGCCGCACTCTCGATGCGCGCCGTCACAGGCAAACCGATCAAATACATCGGCGAAGGCGAAAAAATCGACCAACTCGGCGAGTTTCATCCCGTCCGCATGGCCGACCGGATTCTCGGCATGGGCGACATCGTCGGCATGGTCGAACAAGTGGCCGACAAGATCAACGAGGCCGATGCCATGCGCAGCGCTCAACGCATGGCCGAGGGCAAATTCGATTTCACCGACTTCCTCGATCAAATGAAAATGATCCAGAACATGGGTCCGCTCGAAGGCCTGTTAGGCTTGCTCCCAGGCTTCAGCAAAATCAAAAAACAACTTCCCTCGAATGCCTTCGACGGCAAGAAAATGAAACGCACCGAGGCCATCGTGCTCAGCATGACCAAGGACGAACGCGTGCGCCCCGAGATCATCCGCGGCACCCGCCGGGCCCGCATTGCCAAAGGCTCCGGCACCACCCTGCAAGAAGTCAACGCCCTGCTCAAACAGTTCGGTCAAATGCGCGAAATGATGCGCTCACCGCACAAAATGAAAAACATGATGAAAGCCATGTCCGGCGGCGCCGACAGCCTCGATCAACTCGGCGATATGAAACGCGGCTTCGGCAACATCGGCGGCAAAAGACGATAACTTTGGCGGCTAAGAGAAAAATGGCCGAAAATCTCCTTTTCCCGAAACTTCCGTGGTCCTGTGAACGTGACAAAAGAAGTGAAGTGAGCCATTGCTGCTTTGGACGGCAATGATTACAAACAAATACTCAAATTCAAGAACTATTGAGCATACTTCCATTAGCTACTTCGTCTATGTTTCGCCAATCGACGAAAAAAGAGTATCCGATACGCTCGCATTTCTCAAAAGCTGTGATATGATGAACCATGTCTTTGAAATTCGCCTTGCAACTCTTCCCAAGCATTCTCTTGGTAATCCTAATAGTCTGCATTCTCATTCCCGCCTGCACGCCAAATCCTAACACGGGACAGCGCGTCGCGGAATACAACAAGGTGCTCAAAGACACCGCTCCCATCACCGACAACCAAAAGGCTGCTCAGGGACTCAAGGCTTTCGGCACTTTTCTCACAAAAATTTCAGACAAGGAATATGTGAGACAAAACACTAGTGTCGTTTATGCGCCCGATGCTTATCTCAACGACACATTGGTCACGCACCACGGAGCAGAAGAAATTAAAGCCTATTTCCTCAAAACCGCTGATACCATGACATCCTATAAGGTCACCATCGATGACACCGCGAGTGCCGGCAACGAGCACTATGTGCGATGGACGATGATTTTCAGCGCGCCCAAACTCAACGGAGGCAAACCAGTAGAATCGGTCGGGATGAGCCACGTAAGATTTAATAAGGTTGGGCAAGTCATCATGCACCAAGACTATTGGGATTCGGGCTTGAACATCTACGGCCAAATTCCTATCGTGGGCGGGCTCATTGAAACCATTAGACGCCGCCTAGAGAAATAAACTATTTGATCCATGACTTCACGCATCAAGGCATTCACGACACTCATCGGTCACTGGTGGGATTCCGATTACCGGGCCCCCGGCTCGCCAGACCCATCGACGCTTCCTGATAAATTGGATTGGCAACGCACCATTCCTTTCATATTCCTCCACCTCGGTTGCCTCGCGGTATTTTGGGTCGGTATCAGTCCAGTGCCGGTCATTGCAGCGGCAGCGCTTTATTTCATTCGCATGTTCGCGATCACAGGCTTTTATCACCGCTATTTCTCGCACCGCTCTTACAAAACATCTCGCACGTTTCAGTTCTTTCTCGCGATCCTAGGAAACACCTCCATGCAGCGCGGCTCATTGTGGTGGGCCGCCACCCACCGTCACCACCACAAGCACTCGGATGAAGAGGAAGATATCCACTCACCACGCGTCAGCGGCTTCCTTTGGTCACACATCGGCTGGCTAACCTCGAAACGAAATTTCCCGACCAACTACAAAGCCATCCCAGATCTGGTGAAATACCCAGAACTCGTGTGGCTGAACCGCTTCGACCAGGTGGTTCCTCTCGCCTTCGGCGTCATCATGCTCGCCATCGGTTGGGCGCTCGAAACTTTCGCTCCTTCACTGGGCACCACGATGTGGCAGTTTTTCGTGTGGACCTTTTTTATCTCTACCACGATCCTGCTCCATGGCACTTTGTTCATCAACTCTCTCGCTCACGTTTGGGGAAAACGTCGTTTCGCAACGGAAGACGACTCGCGCAATAATTTTTTCCTCGCCCTGATAACTCTCGGTGAAGGCTGGCACAACAACCACCATCGTTTTCCGCACTCAACCCGCCAGGGTTTTCTCGCTCATGAGATCGACCCAACCTACTATATCCTTCGTATTTTAGAAAAATTCCGTCTCGTCTGGGATCTGCGACCGGTGCCCGAAGCGGTGATGGAAGAGGCGCGCAACAATCCGCTCACGCGCCATGAGAGATAAGCCAAAGCTCGCCATCATCGGCACTGGCATCGCCGGCCTTGCCTGCGCACATTTTCTTCAACGGGATTACGATCTAACGCTTTTCGAAAAGGACAATCGCATCGGCGGTCATTCGAACACGGTGGAGGTTCCGGAAAACGGCAACATGCTACCGCTCGACACGGGCTTCATGGTTTACAACGAGGTCACCTACCCGCACCTCACCCGCCTTTTTGCAGAGCTGGATGTCGCGACGAAACCGACGGAAATGTCATTCAGCGTTCAGCACATCCCGGGGGGAATCGAGTTCAATGGTGGTTCAGTGAATCTACTTTTTTCTCAACGCAAAAACCTTCTGCGCCCGCGCTTCTGGAAAATGCTGCTGCAGATCAACCGCTTCAACAAGGAGACCATCGCCGAACTCGCGAATCCACAATACGGCGATGTCACTCTAGCAGAATACGTCGATGCGCGAGGATACGGTCGCGATTTTCTCGATTGGTATCTCTCCCCAATGGCTGCTGCCGTGTGGTCTTCTCCGCCCGAACGCATCGACTCTTTTCCCGCGAAAACTCTGATGCGATTCTGGCACAACCACGGTTTCCTCGGCCTCGATACCCAGCACCCTTGGCGCACTGTCTGCGGCGGCTCGCGCGAGTATGTGAAAAAAATCTCCGCGCCGTTCGCCGATCAAATCCGTCGCTACAATCCCGTGCGCAGTGTTGTCGATACCACAATCACCTTGGCGGACGGCACATCAGAGACTTTTGCCAAGGTCGTCTTCGCCTCGCACGGCGATCAATCGCTCGCCCTGCTTTCCGAAGCGACTCAACTCGAAAAAGAAATCCTCGCACCTTTCGCTTACCAACCGAACAAAGCAGTGGTCCACACCGATTACCGCTTCATGCCACGCACCCGCCGCGCCTGGGCGTCATGGAATTACCGCGTTGATCCCTCTGGGCAACACTCCACACACTACTGGATGAACCGCCTTCAGGGCGTTTCTGAAAATGTAAATTATTTCGTCTCGATCAACCCACCCGCAGGCATTCCAGAGAGTAAAATTATCCACCGCCTCGACTACGAGCACCCACTCTTCACCCAAGCCGCGATCAGCGCCCAATCGCGAATCACCGAACTCCACCAAGCTGCCAATATCACCCACCGCCACTTCTGCGGCGCATGGCAGCGCTATGGCTTTCATGAGGACGGCATCTGGTCCGCCCATCGCCTCTGTGCAGAAATTCTTAACCGCGATCCGTGGACATGAACGCACCTTGCCTTTACGAATGCAGCGTCAACCACACCCGTGTTTTTCCCAAAAAGCACGCGTTTCGCTACCGCGTCTTCATGCTCGCGATCGATCTCGATCACTTTCCGAAAACGAGATTTCTCTCACGGAATCGCTTCAATCTATTCTCGATTGACGACCGCGACCACATCCAAATTGACCCTGCGAAAAACACCCGCGAAAACCTCTGCACTTGGCTCGCAGAAAACGGAACACAAGTCCCCACCGACGCCCGTATCACACTGCTCACGTTCCCAAGAGTCCTCGGTTACTCGTTCAATCCCGTTTCCTTTTACTACATTCATAGTAATTCTGGAGAGCTTATCACCGCAGTCGCAGAGGTCACCAATACCTTTCGCGAAATGAAACTCTATGCAGTGGCTCCAAACTCTAACAATAATCTGAGCAGAGTTATTGCGAAAAATTTCTACGTATCCCCTTTCTCTGATCCTAACGACACCTTCCACTTCCGCCTTGCTGTTCCTGAGAAAAACTGGATCGTCCATATCGACAATCTTACCGACGGCAACCCCACGCTACTTTCTGCCATTCACGGAGAGCGCCGTGAACTGACCGCAGCCCGACTCGCTTGGTATGCGTTGAAATACCCTCTGCTCACGCTGCGCATCATTTTCGGAATTCATCTTCACGCCCTTTTTCTATTCCTCAAAAAAATTCCCTACTTCCCGAAATCCACACCCGTGGCAGCAGATTGAATCCATTACTTTTTCTATGAACTCGATACCTTCTTCACACAGCGACATAGCAGTTCAAAAATCCGCGAGCGCAGCAATACCCGCCTCTCTTCCTGAGCGCATTGTGCTTTCCCTATTCGGAAAATTTAACCAAGGCGGAATCGCACTCGTGTATCCGGATGGGCGCAGCCTGCATTTCGGAGAAGAAGGCGCAGTGATGACCGCGCGCATCGTTCTAAATGACCCTACGGAATTTTTCAAACGCTGCACTTTCTATGGCAACATCGGCATGGGCGAGGCCTACACTGATGGCATTTGGGATACTCCTGACATCGCCGCAGTCATCTCTTGGTTCGCCACCAACATGCACGCTCTGCAAGGTGACGACTCAGATTCTTCAACGCTACCAGGTGTGAATTTGCTGAAAATCGTCAATTGGTTCCGTCATCTCAAACGCTCCAATACCGTCGAGACATCGCGCCGCAATATCGCCGAGCACTATGATCTCGGCAATCAGTTCTACTCACTCTGGCTGGATGAAACGATGACCTATTCCTCTGCGAAATTCACGCCGCAGACGAAGACCCTCGCCGAGGCACAGTCGGAAAAATACGACGCACTGTGCCGCAAACTGCAACTCAAACCCAGCGACCACGTGCTCGAGATCGGCTGCGGCTGGGGCGGATTTTCACACCACGCAGCAAAAAACTACGGCTGTAAGGTCACGGCTGTCACCATCTCCGAGGCACAGGCCGCCTATGCTCGCGAACGCGTCGAGAAAGCCGGCCTTAGCGACCTCGTCGAGATCCGTATTCAGGACTACCGCCACATCACGGGGAAATTTGATAAGATCGCCTCCATCGAAATGCTGGAAGCAGTCGGCCATAAATTCCACGAATCATTTTTCGAGAAATGCAACGAAGTCCTCGCCCCACACGGGCTACTAGGGATGCAGTTCATTACTGTGCCCGATGCCCGCTACAAGTCGCTCACCAAGGGTGTCGATTGGATCCAGAAAGTCATCTTTCCTGGCTCCTTGCTGCTCAGCGTCGGACGCATCAACGAGGTGGTCAACAAAACCGGCAACCTTTTTCTTCACAACTTGGAAGACCTCGGTGCCGACTATGCAAAAACGCTTGCCGCATGGCATGAAAACTTCAACGCCCACCTCGACGCAATCCGCCCGCTCGGTTTCGACGAATCATTTATCCGCACCTGGAACTACTATCTGAAATACTGCGAAGCAGGTTTCGTGACCCGCAATATCTCTGTCGTGCAAGCGGTCTATACCCGACCTAACAACACCAGCATCCCACTCTAACAAATCGTGCCGTCGTTGCCCATCGTTGACCCAGCCGTCGGAAAAACACCCGACAAAACATGGAAGTCCCGCTTCCGGAGCTGGATCGTGAACCCGATTCTGGACCAATTGAAACGCGGCATCACGCCCGAAAAACTCTCTTGGACAATCGCGCTGGGCATCACTCTAGGCATCTTTCCGATCATGGGATCCACCTCCCTTGTCTGTCTCTTTTTCGGCTGGCTGTTGAAACTGAATCAAGCGATCCTGCACACTTTTCGATCACTTAGCTATCCACTGCATCTCGCCCTCATACTGGTCTTCATCCGCCTTGGTCAGCAACTCAACGGCTCTCCGCTGATCAGTTTATCTGTCCCGGAGATGATGACGCGATTCAAGGACAGCCCATTGCAATTCGGTCGTGATTTCGGCATGGCCGCACTCCACGGTATCGAGGCCTGGGCCATCGCTGCGATCATTCTCATTCCCCTGATTCGAATGGTTTCCTTACCTCTACTGAAAAAGCTAATCCGCAAAAAGGAGGTGACTCCATGAACTCCTCACTTTTTCTACTCAGCGCGCTGTTAGGGGTATCGCTATTCTTCACAGCTGCATGGGCATGGTGTGTAAAAATCAGAAATTTTTCTCCCGTCGATGCCTTCTGGGCATTCGGAATCGGCTTGACTGCCTCTTTCTTCCTGCTCTCCAGCCACTCCATCGTAGGAAAAAAAATCGCCGCCGCCGCCCTGATTATCGCATGGTCTTCGCGCCTCGGCTACCACCTAGCGAGACGCATCGCTAATCACCATCCCGAGGAAGACTCACGCTACATCAAACTACGTGAAGTCTGGAAAGGCCGTGAGAACCTTTCGTTTTTCTGGTTTTTCCAAGCACAGGCACTCTCGGTTTTTATACTAGCACTGCCCTTTTACCTCATCGCCGCCGACCCGAATCCCTCATTCAATGCGCTCTCGATGATCGGCTTCTTAGTAGGCGTCACTGGACTCATCGGGGAAACCATCGCTGATCGGCAAATGTCCGCTTTCAAAGCCAGCGACCCCGACCCGAAATCCGTCTGCCAGCGTGGCCTCTGGAAATACTCGCGCCACCCAAATTATTTTTTTGAATCCGTCATCTGGATCGGCATCTTTCTCTTCGCCACCGCTTCGCCATGGGGGTGGACGACCTTCTATGCCCCCGCCATCATCACCTTTCTCCTACTAAAAGTCACCGGCATCCCCCCGACCGAAGCCTCTGCCCTCAAAAGCAAAGGCGACGCCTACCGCGAATACCAACGAACCACCTCCCCCTTCATCCCTTTGCCTACAAAACCTTCCCTGCACTCTATTTCCACTGATCACTGACTTGTCCCGCCATAGCTCAAGAGAGCCGGCGGATCACTCCACACTCATCACTTAAAATGACCACCAACGACCTCATCGCCTCAGGCAAGCTCCCCGACTTCGCGATCCGCCACGGCATCCGCCAGCGCCTCGCTGGCACCATAGCCACATTCGAAAAGCTCGACCCCGAAGACCGCCAGGCAAAGCTCATGGCCCACATCGCAGAGCTGAAAGCCATGCCCATTGCCATCGCCACCGAGGAAGCCAATGAACAGCACTACGAGCTGCCGACGGCTTTTTTCAAACGCTGCCTCGGTCCACACATGAAATACTCCTCTGGCTACTGGGACCCAGGCGTCACCGACATCGGCGAGTCCGAGGCACGCATGCTCGGCCTCACCTGCCAACGCGCCGAGTTAAACAATGGTCAAACGATCCTCGAACTCGGCTGCGGCTGGGGTTCTCTGACCCTGTGGATGGCAAAACATTACCCTGACTCGAAAATCACCGCGGTTTCTAACTCCCGCACCCAGCGCGAATACATCATGGCAGAAGCGGAAAAACGAAGGCTAACAAATGTCACTGTGATCACCGCAAACATGATCACCTTTGAGGGCGTCGGCACCTCTGTGTTCGACCGCTGTGTCTCCGTCGAAATGTTCGAGCACATGAAAAACTATCAAATTCTGTTAGAACGCATTTCGAGTTGGCTCAAGCCTGATGGCAAACTCTTTGTCCACATTTTCACCCATCGAGAAAACGCCTACCACTACATCGCTGTGAACGATGACGACTGGATGGCAAAATATTTTTTTACTGGTGGCCAAATGCCCTCCGACGATCTACTGCTTTACTTCCAAGATCACCTCCGCATCGAACATCACTGGCAAGTCAACGGTCAACACTACCAAAAAACCTCTGAGGCCTGGCTGCGCAACATGGACGCCCACAAACCTGAACTTTTCCCGCTGATCAGTGAAACATACGGCACGGAACATGCGATGAAATGGTGGTCGTATTGGCGCGTATTCTATATGGCCTGCGCCGAGCTCTGGGGCTACAACAAAGGCCACGAATGGATCGTCTCTCACTACCTGTTCCGCAACGCAAAATCTTGATTCGCCCATGCGCTACGAAAACTTGAATTGAATAGGGTCAGATCCGGTGATCGAATCAAGCTGTTTTTTCATGCTTGGATTCAACTCGGAAGTGCAATTGATCGGAAAAGAGTTCTCTGTTAAGAAGTGTGCAACCACACCAGGTGTAGCGCTTAAGGTTGTTGGTGCTAGCGTTTGAGGAGGTCTCGATGATGCGATCAAGTGCATCGTAACGGTGGCTGGTGCTGACGCTATTGCGGGTGATGCTACGGTGGCGGTTTTGATGATTTTTCCCCAACACGGAAAAATCACCCCTCTCGGGGCTACACTCCGTGCAGTCTGCCCACCCTACAAGCCTTCGGGCGTGTTCTTTGTCGTAGATCAGGGTCGCGGCCATGCCTTCTACAAAAAGAAATCGATTTTTTCTGGTCGCTCGTCTGCGTCCATTACCGTTTAGGTCGTAGGTGGGTGCAGTGCTGCCGATGATGGAGGTGTAGGTGTTCACGCTATTACTGGAATAGTTGGTTGGGGGTGAGACCTGTGTTAAGCACCGATGTGCGGTTGCCATTGAGATCGTAGTAGTAGGCGTGGGTGGAGCGGTTCGTTGGCTAGAGAAAAATACTCATATCCAAGGACCCCATTTATTTTTGAAGCTTAATACGCTTCCAGTCTACGGGGTGCTAAAGCATCAAAAGCCATTCGATCCAGAATATCTAAAAAAACATGAAAAAAGCGCTTGATTTCATCACCGCATCTGATCCCCTTTATCAAGATTCAACTAGTGATATCAATGTCGTGACATGATTTCCAACTCTTTTTTAGCCTTATCGTTACCCTGAGAAATAGCCACTCTAAGCCAATCCTCTCCTGTTCCACGGTCATTATCAAAATATAGGTAATGCCTAGCCAATTTATGAGCGGAAATGCCTCCATCACCTTCTTCGGATTTCTTCTTGAGATCTTCGATCTCTTCTTTTTCCAAACGGAGGCTCTCCACTCCAATTATTGACTGATTCGACTTTTTATCGCACCCATTCATCAAGCTGAGAAGTAATATCAAATTCAAGAAAGTTAGAAAACCTTTCATCGTGATGGAGGTGATGGAGGTGTAAGCATTCACGCTGTTGGCACCGTAGCTTTTCGTTACACCAAGGTCAAGCACCGAAGTGCGGTTACCAACATCATCATATTGGTAATGATGTGTCGGTGATGAGGTGATTCCAAAATTGTATAAGTAGCCGAATCTCATCTAACGTATTGTAAAAATACTCATTTCCAAGGACTGACCCCATTTTCGCCTT
The DNA here is from genome assembly GCA_002293145.1 of Akkermansiaceae bacterium UBA956. Classification (GTDB taxonomy): domain Bacteria; phylum Verrucomicrobiota; class Verrucomicrobiia; order Verrucomicrobiales; family Akkermansiaceae; genus UBA956. The sequence goes on from DBCO01000014.1 coordinate 40,787, forward strand.
GCATCTGAATTGGATAGGGAAGAAAGTTCATGGAGGCCTTTCTTTTCTGCGTTACTAGGTGCTGAGTGAGCTTGATCTTGGCGTGCTGGATTCTGCAAGAACAACAAAACTGCGACTAACAAAACTGCGACTAACATAAGCAACGCGGCGATGCCCAGAATGCGCCAAGAGGATATTGAGGAGAGGTTCATAAACTATCAGGAGCGGCAACACAAAAAACCGTTAGGCCAACGCGGGACTAACGGGTAAAGTGTTGAACAGAAAGTGTTGAACGGAAAGTGTTGGCATCGTCAGAGATGACGATGCTGCAGGCACGCAGGATGCTAAGTTGGGGAGGATCATGGAGGGGAATGTCACGGTTGACGTCCGGAAACTAACAAATCATTGATACGCGTCAATGAAATCATGTTAATATTTTTAGAAATTTCATCACCTACAAAAAAAGCGTTGATCATGAATGAGATTTATACGGGGAAATTTCCTGCAAGCTACCTGCTCTTTCTTAAGAGGAGCTTATGAAATTGCATATACCCCCTTCAATCGGACATTGAATTGATTGTCATGCTGAGAATATCTTGCTTTTCATTACCATAATACCCCACTTGATTGCCATTGACCCCGCGCTCAGATTGTGGATGCTGGTCGTCCGCCTCTCGCCTCATGGCCTATCCGAAAAAAATTGCATCTCCCGAAAAGGAAATCCGCTTCACTCGAGCGGCTCAGGGATTGTTGTTTTTGATCGCTGCGGTGATGATGTTTTCCCTCTCGATGGGCCTTTGGACTCTCGCCACTTCGGGCACACAGTTTGAGCGGCCACGCCTCGAAGGTTACGCTTGGACCGCTCTGTTACCGCTGCCGCTGATGGCCTGGTTTTTCTTGTTAGGCAAACGTTGCGTCCGCCACGCCTACTTAATCTTCACGCCTCTTGGCATCGAAATTTTTCCGTTATTTCGCCCCGAAAAGCAGATGACACTGGTCACTTGGCAGGAGATTCAGGATATCGATACCGATCTGCCCAGCAAGCGACTTTCTCTCCATTACAATGTGGAAAAAACCTCTGGCGTTATCGTTTCTCTCTCCCCTATCCTTCCCGCCCAACGCCAACTCCTTCAGCACACCGTAACGGCCATTCGCCAGAAACGACTCGCTAGCACAGCTACCTAACCAAAATTTCCCTACATCTCGAAAATCATGCGCGCACCGTCATTACAAATTCTTTCCGTCGAAACCACCTTCGGTGCCCATGGCTGGCACTGCGAAATCCTCGAAGGCCGCGATGTGTTGCGCGCGGCATTCAATGCCCATCACACCCGCATTCAGCTTCACGCCCAGTCCTACACGCCGATCAATGCGCTCGCCATCGTCGGTGAGTGCCCGATGCAGATTTCCGAGGATCACATCCCTTTCATGCTTGAACTGCTCTGCCGCGCTAACAAATTTCTCAATCTTGGCGCCTTCGAGTTCGATCTTGAGCGCCACATGCTCGTGTTCCGCATCACCAATATGTTTGAGAAAGAACGCTACGACTCTGACATCGTCACCTCCATGGTCCACTGCACCATTGCCGAACTCGATCGCATCACCCCCTACGCCGCCATCGTCCAACGCACACCCGAGGATTTGCTCGATGACCTCGATCTCGAACGCCTGCTCCAGCGCGAGGACCTGATCCCACCCGTTCCCGGCGACGAAGACGACCTCCCTTGAGTTATTTCGCAAAAAAAAATTCCGATTTTCCTGCAATCCGTGCATTTCCCTGTTTTCAAAACCCATTTCCTGACGTAAGCCATTTCCCGCCATGTCCGAAGACACCACACATCACTCCACTGAGGCAGAATTGATCGCCGTTCGCCGCAACAAGCTTGCTAAGCTGCGCGAACTCGGCATCGATCCTTACGGTGCACGGTATGAAACTACCACCACTCCCGCTCAACTCCATGACAATTTCAGCGAAGGTCTCAAGGTCAAGGTAGCTGGTCGCATCACCGCCTTGCGCGACATGGGCAAATCCGTTTTTTGCCAGATCGGCGATATCCACGGCTCGATCCAAGGCTATGTTGGTCTGAAAACACTCACCGAAGAACTGGCCGCCGCATGGCAGTGCCTCGATCGCGGTGACTGGATCGGCATCGAGGGCGAAACCTTCCTCACCCGCACCGGCGAGCCGACCATCAAGGTCGAAAATTTCACCGTGCTCTCGAAGTCCCTACGTCCCATGCCCGACAAATGGCACGGCGTGGCTGACCGCGAAATCAAGTACCGCAAGCGCCATCTCGACCTCATGGGCAACCCCGAGTCTGCCGATATTTTCGTCAAACGCATCCTCATGGTCGCTGAAGTTCGCCGTTTTTTCCAAGATCGTGACTTCCTCGAAGTCGAGACGCCGATGCTCCAAGACGTAGCCGGCGGCGCAGCTGCTCGCCCGTTTGAGACCTATCACAATGCGCTCGCCATGCCACTCACCCTGCGCATCGCGCCCGAGCTCTTCCTCAAGCGCTTGCTCGTTGGCGGTTTTACGAAAATTTTCGAACTCAACCGCAACTTCCGCAACGAAGGCATCTCCCGTCGTCACAATCCCGAGTTCACCATGCTCGAAGCCTACTGGGCGTTCTCTGACTTTGAAGAAATGGCCAACCTCGTCGAGGAACTGACCTGCACTCTCGCCGAAAAGTTCTGCGGCGGCCTGCACATCGACCACAAAGACGAAGAAGGCAATGTTCTGCGCACCATCAACCTGACTCGCCCCTGGAAACGCGCGGGCTATCACGATTTGATCAAAGAAGCGGCCGGTGAGGACTTTTTCGACATCACCGCCGAGCAACGCCGCGAGCGCTGCCACGAAAAAGGTGTGGAAATTTCCGGCAACATGGAAGACTACGAGGTTGTGCAACAGGTTTTCGAAAAACTCGTCGAAGAGAAAAATTTCGATCCCTGCTTCGTCACCCGCGTCGCCTCCGAGCTCGTGCCGCTCGCCAAAGTCACCCCCGGCGGCAAAACCGTGGAGGTCTATGAGCTCATCATCAACGGCCAAGAAATTTCCCCAGGCTACAGCGAACTCAATGATCCCGATGTGCAACGCCAACGCCTCGAGCACCAATCCGGCGGCGAAGAGCAAAAAGTCGACTACGACTTCATCGAAACTCTCGAACACGGCATGCCACCCGCAGGCGGCATCGGCATCGGCATCGACCGCCTGATCATGATGCTCACGGGCGCCCCCACCATCCGCGACGTAGTCCTCTTCCCGCAGTTGAAGAAGAAAGACTAAGTCGTGAACCCACGATTTCAATCGTGGGTCGCCATTTCAGATCATCCATCTTCACGCGATGCCATGATTGAAGCGAAAGGCTTGCCCCCGTTACTCCCCCGCCCCTAGGCAATACGGTGGTCGATCGAAGGCATCGTCTAACAAACGCGGATCGTTATTGGCCTTGAGCTCGCTCATGAGCTGATCGCGGAGCTTATTCCGCAAAGAGGCGAACGTTTCCCGCTTGTGCCATCAGGGATTCTGTGGCAATCTCTTGGTGATGGATTCTGCTTCTACTCAACCCGCTACAACACGCAATTCTGCGGCGTTTCCGCGCATGTTGATGGGAGTGACGTTGATTTTTTGGGGCTGGATGACCGATCAACCATTGGTCGGTTTGATCTTGGCGTTTTTGATGGAAGGTCCACATTGGATTCCGATTCGCTGGAACTTTGGCGAAAAAGCGTATGTGCGCGCTTGGTCGATCTCGGTGGCGATGATGCTGCTGACCGCGATCATTTTGGCATTGGGAAAAATCGAACCCGAAACCGTGCGCATTTTTGTTTCATGGATGCCGGTGTTTCTCGCGCCGTTGCAGTTTACCCAAGTCTATGGATTTTCGGATCGCATGCCGCTGTCGACGTTTTCGTATTTTTCACGAAAAAAAATGGCGCTCGACCACGCGCTGGGCATGACCGTTCATCAGTTGCTCATTCCCTTTACTCCCGTCTATTTCACACTGACATTACTATTCACCGCAGCAGGGCGAAATGCCTACCATCCGATGTTTTTTCCGGGCGTATTGGTGTTGATCCTGTGGTGCTTATGGGCGCTGATCGGTAAGGGCGTCAGACGCAAAAGCGCCCTCGCCTTGAGCATGATCCTGACTGTAACACTCGCGGCAATCGGTCAGTGGGGCTTGATCATGGCTCACGCTTGGCTGAATGGTGGCATCGGCGAGCAATCCTCTCACTACGGAGGCGACGTCACCCGATGGCATCGCAGTAACACCAACATCGGCCAGGTCGGCAAGATCAAGCAATCGGCGGAAATTTTCTGGAGGATTCGCACGGAGCAAGCCCCCTCTCCCGCTCTTCTGATGACTGCGGCCTACAACAAGTATGTGCCAAGCGGACAATGGAGCTACGATACTCCCGATCAACTCACCCAAGAAGAGGACTTCCTCGGTGTCGCGGCCGTCGGAAAATTGGATCGTGGAAATGCGCAGGCCGAGGACGAAAAACTCTACTACACTCCCGACAAAAATGGTATCATTCAGGTGGGCGAAGAAGCTCGCAATGATCTGCCGCGTTTCAGCATCCGAGGAGCAACCGATACCGATGCGCTGCTACCACTACCCGGTTCACTTTACACCATGTATGCCAATGTGCAGGACCTAGAGGTCAACAGCGTTGGCTCGATTCGGATCACGCCGCGTCATGCTGTGATCGATACGATCGTTCGCTGGGATGGCCCCTTTGATCGCGAGCAAGCCCCTTTTCCTCCTCAAACCGACGATGATCACTCGCTTGATGAATTCGTGCCGCCTCAAGAAAGGGCCGTCATCCGTGAAATTGTCGATTCATTGCAACTGCATCAGATGCCGATCGAACAAAAAATCGAGACGATCCGTAGCTATTTTTCGGAGAATTTCACCTACTCGACCTACCTGCGCATCAATACGCAACTCAATCGAAAATGGCGCAAAGAGCAGAAAAATGAACGCTATCGGAGCATGACCGGCCGCGATAGTTTCCTTGCTCAATTTTTGTTAGAAGAAAAAAGCGGTCACTGCGAGTATTTCGCCACGGCCACGACTTTGCTGCTGCGGCAAGCAGGCGTGCCAGCGCGCTACTGCGTCGGTTTTTCCATACAAGAAACCGATCCCAAAACGGGCGAACTGGTGCTGCGCGGCACTCACGCCCATGCGTGGTGTCGCGCTTGGGATGAGAAAAACAAGCGCTGGATCGATGTCGATACCACACCGCCTAGCTGGATCAATGCCGAGCAATGGAACAACAACTGGCGACAAAAAATCACAGATACCCTCCAACGTTGGCGAGAAGATTTCACCGTCTGGCGAACCCAACCCGAGAACCAAGCGATGGCGGCAACGGTGTTTTATAGCATCGGCGGTGCGGTGTTAGCATGGGTCGCTTGGAGGCTCTGGAAAACCCGCACGCGCATTCGCAAACAATTCTCGCAGAAACGCAGCATCGGCGTTGTTAAAACACCGCTGAGCGAACTCGAAAAGTGGATTGCCAAAAAAATTGGGCCTCGTCCCTGCGGAATGCCCTTCGGCACCTGGGTCGCACAATTGAAAAACCACGGTGACCCCACGCTCATCGAGGAAGCTGTGCAAATTCATCACCAACTGCGCTACGATCCTCAGAGCAGCGGCGGTGATTTGCGCGAGAAGCTGTTAGAGTTGTGTCGGAATTTAAAGAAGACGTAAGACTACCAGACATAAGACATAAGATTCGCGGCACGATGCCTTCTTGTCTTACATCTTATGTCTGAAAATCTTGTGTCTCTTGGGAGGAAAACTACTTCCCTCCCTCACTTTTCTTCGCTACAACAGGCGCGTGAACAATGGTGCATTAGGAATTTTTGATTCGGGTGTCGGCGGCTTAACGGTCGTGCGCGCCGTGCAGGCACTACTACCTGCAGAAAATATCGTCTATCTCGGCGATACCGCACGCGTTCCTTATGGATCGAAGTCTCCCGAAACCATTCGACGATTTTCGGATGAAGACGCGCGATATTTGCTGACGAAAAACGTAAAAGCCATCGTCGTAGCCTGCAATACTGCCACCGCTCACGCCTTGCCCGCGTTGCAACAGCAATACCGCATCCCCGTGGTCGGTGTGATCGAAGCTGGCGTCGAAGCCGTGCTCGCAGATCCCCAAGCGGAGCGCATCGGCATCATCGCCACGCGCGGCACCATCGCCTCTCATGCCTACCAACACGCCTTGGCGCTGCGCCGCACCGGCATGATGATCGTCGCGCAACCAACGCCATTACTCGTGCCCTTGATTGAGGAAAATTGGCTCGACCACCAAGCCACTCGCTCGATCCTCGAAACCTACCTCCAGCCGATACTTGAAAAAGGCATCGATACCCTGCTCCTCGCTTGCACTCACTACCCGCTTCTCATTCCGATTCTCAAGGAAATGGTCGGGGATCGGGTGCGCATCGTTGACTCTGCCACCACCTGCGCACTGCATTTGCAATCAGAGTTGACACGCCTTGATATGTTGGCCGACAGCTCACAGACGGGCAGCCTCGAAATCGGGCTGACCGACCTTTCCGAGCAATTTGAAATTCTCGCCAAACGCTTTCTTCACAAAACTCCGCCACGCATCAAGCGGGTCGAGCTGTAGTGAGAAGACATCAGACTTTCAGACATAAGACGTAAGACTTCCTACCAAGACTTACATGAAAATTCACTTCCCTCGCAACAGCGGATGCCCCGCTTTCGCCATCGTGATATGCGGCGGCTTCAAATACACGGGTTGCACCACTTGGGCACCAACGCGTGCTTTTTCCTCAACGGTCAAATTGTCCCACGCCTGCCAGAGAAGCGCGGCCGTAGGTTGCTCGCGCAGGATTTCCCGGCCAAGTTGCTCTTCAGGAATTTCATCCAGCGAAAACGTCGGCACTTCATCCGCCAAAAGCGCCATCAGCTCCTCTTTGCTGCCCATCTGCGGCTCAGTGAAGCACTTTCCTTCCTCGATCTCGCACCACCACCAATCGCCACGCCGCGCATCGCCAATGGCTCGGCATTTTGGTAACGAACGCGCCATGGGCGTCGCCAGAATCGATGGCAACCCGACGAGCGAACAGCCATGAGCAATCGCCAAGCCCTGCGCCACCGCGATTCCCACTCTCGTGCCACTGTAGCTGCCAGGCCCCGTGCCGACGACAATGCAGCCGATGTCCCCTGGCGAAATCGAGCCAGAAATTTCCTCCCATGGGCCAAAGATCGCACAATTGTGACTACGATCACTTGTAAATTCAGCACCTCTCCACGCTCCATCAAAAACGCCCACGCTGCCAAGCGGCGTAGCGGTCTCGATCAGTGCTGTCATTTTCTCGTTCATCCGCGCCGAGTGTGACAGATTGTTGCAAAGATGGCAAACTTCTAGCTTTTTCCTTTTTTGCGCTTTTCTCCCTTGCTTAGTGCCATAACAAACGCTTTCTTTTCCCCGTAAACTTTTTCCACGCAAAAATTTTCCACTCCATTCTCATGACCACTTACGCAAAAGGCCTAGAAGGCGTTATCGCCAATGAATCCGCACTCTCCAACGTCGAAGGCGCAGAGGGTCGCTTGAGTTATCTCGGCTATAGCATCGATGAATTGGTCGCTCACTGTACCTTTGAAGAAGTCACTCACCTCTTGCATCACGGTCATCTGCCGAACCAAACGGAACTCAACGCCTTGGATCAAGAGCTGCGCACACAACGCGAACTGCCTCAAGGCGTGCTCGATTTCCTCAAATCCGCACCCAAGGATGCCAACCCCATGGATGTTCTCCGCACCGGCGTATCGATGCTCGGCCTCTACGACAAACGCGCCAAAGTCGGTGAACCCGACATGGCGGCCAATGCACTTATCGCCATTTCTTTGGTCGCCAAAACTCCCGTCATCGTCGCAGCTTTCCACCGCTTCCGCCAAGGCCTCGAACTTCCTCCTGTTCGCACCGATCTCTCCGAGGCAGCTCATTTTCTCTACCTCATCAATGGCGAGGCTCCATCCGAGCGCGCTACGAAAATTCTCGACGTCGCCTACACCTTGCACGCCGATCACGGCATGAACGCCTCGACGTTCTCCGCTCGTGTGACCGTAGCGACTCTCTCCGATTTCTATTCCGCGATGACCTCCGCCATTGGCACGCTCAAAGGTCCTCTTCACGGCGGTGCTAACGAGGGAGTGATCCACATGCTCGAAAAAATCGGCAGCCTTGATCAAGTCGAAGCCTTCGTTGAAGGAAAATTGGAGCGCAAAGAAAAAATCATGGGCATCGGTCACCGTGTCTACAAAGTGCTCGATCCACGCGCACCGCATCTCCGCAAGCTCGCTATCGAACTCACCGAAGAACTCGGCGAGCCTAAGTGGATCCAAATGTCCGAGCGCATCGCCCAAATCATGCGCGAGCGCAAAGGCCTCAACGCCAACGTCGATTTCTACTCCGCCACCGTTTATCATTCGCTCAACATCCCGACCGATCTTTTCACCCCGATCTTCGCCATCGCCCGCATGTCAGGCTGGACCGCACAAGTGCTCGAACAGCTGCGCGACAACCGCCTCTATCGTCCGCTGACCCTCTACACCGGCCCTTCCGAGCTGAGCAAGGTCACACCGATCGAGCAACGCTGATCACCGCCCTACGGTCATTTTCAGCAGGTCCTCTTGCACCTGTGTCACGTGAATCCGCGCCACATCGCCGGGCGGCAATTCTGTTTCCGTTCCTTGCAAGACGGCAACTGCTACGCAGGCCAAGCCTTGGCTTTGTATGCCTCGCAAGAAATCCAGGCGACTTTGGCTCCAGCCGGTAAACACGCAAATGCAGGCGCTGAGGTCGGCGCGATGCCGTAAAATCAAGCGCGTGAGTTGCTCGAAATTTTCACTCTCCGATAAATCAACCGCCGCGAGGGCTTCGAGCAATTTCACCGAGTCCGCCATGCCCTTGCCCGCTGTGATCACATGATCGCTGTCACCGAGAAACATCAGGTCGAGCATCGATTGCTCCGTATCGATCTCCGAGACAAACGACGCCGCCACCGATACCGCTTCTTCGAAGGCTAACTCGCTAGATTCCTGCGCAAAGGTATCGAGCACCAATGCATAACGAGGAAAAAATACATCTTCCACTTCCTTGATGATCGGTCGACCCGTTTTGGCCCATGATTTCCAATGAATCAAGCGCGGCGGATCACCGAGTCGATACTCACGCAGCGATGTGAATTCGCCCGAGCTTCCATGCTGCCTTGATGTGGCATCGTCACCAGCTTGGAACTGCGCTTCGCCCGGCAATCGCAACGCTGGCAAACGATAGCGGCGCGGCAGGATCGCGATGTGCGCCGCGGGAGCTGACACCTTGCGGGCACGCTGAAAAAAATGAAAGGGATCAGGCAAGAGAACGCGCAGATCATTCAGCTCGATCATCCCGCGCTTTTTCGGGGTAATCTCCATACTGACCCGCGTTTTTCCTTCTGCCTTGGTGCTGACCAAGCCGAGGCTGTCACCGCCTTGAAAAAGTTGTCGTTTGTCTAACAACCACTGCCAACGATTGAAGGCCGAGAACCGATCAAAGCCATTGCGTTGCGCTTCACCAGGCTCACGCGATAGCGCAAAGTTTTCCCACGAAGGTCGCGGATCCGGCAGGGTTTCTTGAAAGCGGCAATCGCGCGTCTCACTTCCTTCGACCATCACTTGATAGCGAAAGGGTTGATCTACCGAACCAAATGCGGGCACCTCGCGCGTTACGGACAATCTTGCCCGACGCGAAAACGCCCATAGCAAGGCCACACTCGTGAGACACACCACCAAGGCGAATGCTTGATAAAGTGGTGAAATCGGCGAGCCAACCAGCATCGTCGAAACGACCACTGCGGCAATCAGCGCCATCCACCCAGCAGGCAAAATCCGCCGGAAGATGAAAAATTTCACCGCTGTACTGAGCCGATACGAACGATAAAACAGATAGAGCATGGTCCGATCAAACGCCGCGCAAGCCCGTGTTCGCATCCCCCAGACTCGAAGCCTTAACGCCAGCAGCATCAAGCATCGTCATCCACAATGAACACAGCGGAGTGCCATCATCAAAGACCATGTGACGCCCCGTGCGCAAGTTGCCACCAGCTTTTCCTGCCACAACAATCGGTACGTTTTGCGGCGCATGCGCATTGCCATCGCGGATCGGACTGCCAAAGGCCACCATCGAGTGATCGAGCAAGGTGCCGTCGCCTTCCTTGATGTTTTTCATCCGTCCTAACATGTAAGCATATTGCTCCACGTGCCAACGATTGATCGCTTCATATTGATCAAGCTGACCGCCATTATTTTGGTGGTGAGAGATCGAGTGATGCCCACCATTGACACCTTCGATGAACGAGAAGTTACGATTCGTCACATCATTGCCAAACATAAAGGTCGAAACCCTTGTGCTATCAGACCAAAACGCGAGCACCATGATGTCGAGCATCAAGCGTGAGTGCTCGCTGAAATCAAAGCGCGGCATCGAGTTCAGCTCCTCTTCGCGCGAGGCCTTGCCCATCAGCTTCGAAATGCGTTTGTCGAGGGCATCCATTTCCTTCAACACCTCGGGTGCAAGATTTTCTCCAGCACCCAAACTATTCGCTTCTTGCTCAATGCGACGCTCCACCTCACGGATCGATTCCAGATACTGTTCGAGCTTTTGGCGATCCGCAGCGCCCAGTTTCGACTGAAGTTTTTTCGCATCCTCGCTTACCAAATCGAGCACTGATTTTTCATCAGCTTGGGTCTTTTGGCCATTCGCACTGGGCTTGCGGAACAAGCGATCAAAGGCAACGCGCGGATTGATTTCACAGGGCAAAGGCACCGTCGGCGTTTTCCAAGAGATGTGCGAGGCATACAGACGAGTATAATTGACATTGGTATCCACACCCGTCGCCGTCGTCTCCGTGCCTAATTCTAACGAAGGCAGCTTGGTAAATTTTCCTAACTGCGCCGCCGCAATCTGATCCATGGAAATACCGCCCGCATTGATGTCCGATCCCGTCGTCTTAGTAATCGTCGTCCCAGTCAACCAACCACCCGTTTTGACATAGTGTCCATCTCCCGTAAACGAGGCCTTGTTCTGCAAGCCTGTGCAAATCAAGATTTCCTCACGATGCGCTTCGAGCGATTTCAAAATCGGCGAAAGCTTAAAGCGTGAACCATCACCCTCCGGCGTCCAACGATCAGGACGCACTCCATTCGGCATGTAAAGCATCGCGATGCGCTGCGGAATCTCAGCAGCAGGCGTAGCAGCATGAGCGGGCATCATCGCCTCCAACCAAGGCAATGCCAAAGTTGCTCCAGTTCCCTTCAAAAATGCACGGCGTGGAATCGGTTTCATCAGTCGAATATAACGTTGTTTACGCTTCAAAGCTTACAGTTTTCCCGCATAAAATCAATGAAAAAGAACAAAACTCGTCTAAGAAATCACTACCCCAGAATCAGCTTCGCCTCAGGTTCCCACGAAAAATCACGCTCAAACGGAAAAAGTGGACGTCTGCGTTTTTCATACTTCTGCTCCCAAAAATCCGCGCGCACCCCTCCCGCCGAGAGCACCAACATATGACGCCACGCCATCGCTTTCAACTCAGGTTCCAAGTAGCCGATTTTGACAATTGTCACATCCACACACTCAGGGTCCAAGCCGAGCTTGATAAAATCCGCACGCAGATGATACGGCCGCCGTTTTTCACTGACGATCACATCCACACAATTCACTCGCAAAACTCCCTGCGCATTTTCTCCACCTAACAAAAATCGCACCTCACCAGTAACCTCGATTTCCCGGCCATGAAGCGGATCAAGCTTACCACCTAATTTCACCCTAACCATCGATCCCACCCCTTTTTGTTCCATCTCATGCAGCGCCGCTGCATCGGGAATGGACGCGAATATCACCGACTTTTTTTGCGGCCCATTCGATTGCGCGCACAACAGTCGCTCCAAGGTATCAGTCACATCCCCCGCTCCACCCGCCGTTGGATTATCACCCGCATCACTCAGAAAAAATCGCCCCGCGTCATCAGCGATTACTTCTTGCCAACACTTCGAAAACTCAGCCGCCTCGGTGATGAAGGTGAAATTTTTGCGCTGCTCCCAATAGCGTCGCGCCACCAGCTCCGCCATGCTTTTCACAGCATCACCATCATCGCCAATGACCACCACAGCAGCCCCCACGCGTTCTTGATCCGCCCATGCATAGCCGACCCACAACGATGCATCCCAGATCCCCGCTTGTTGCGATTCCTCCGCCAACGGCGCATATAAGGACTTTCCAGGTTCATACTCCGTGCTCGACATCTCACCCGAAACGATCACCGGAATCGACACATAGGCCCGATGCGGCTTACGCCCCGATCGCAGCCCCCGCAGCAGCAAAGCCAGCGCACGCTCGCGTGTTTCCATCCAATCCACATGAGGTGCGGTCCGATAAGTCGTCATCACATCCGTCATGCGCCACAATTTTTCCGAAACATTTCCATGCAAATCCTGACTGCAAGTGACCCATGCCTTACTCGGAAGTTCTGCTCGTATTGAACCTAACAAATCCGCCTCCGCATCTTCTAATCCTTCAACCGATAGGGCGCCATGAACATCAAAATAAAAGGCATCCACCCCTTCCGCACCGTCACGCAGTCTCTCGATGATTTCTTCTTTCATCCGATCGTAATCCGCTGCCACCAGACAGCCACCGGGCATCGCCCGAAAATGCACCAACGGAACCAGCTCCAAATCCGCAAAGGATTCACTCGAAAGAAACGGATAACGCTCGCACATTTCATCCCCACGCAAAGTCAGAAAATCCTCTGCCCGCGATCGCAGTGGCGAAAATGTCCCACTCTCGATATGCAAACCCGCAACTGCTACACGATACTTCATGCATTTAACCTAAACCAATCCACTCACCTAACAAGCGCGAAAAAAAAAGATGCTAAGCGCGCAGAGAAAATCGCGAAGTTTTTTTGCGGCTGTCCTTGACGTAAGGATGCCAATGATGATGATGACTTTTTCCCGAAGGAATATCAGAAATTACTGGATTGAAAGGGAAAGATTTACCGCCGTAGCCTGCTTGCATTCAGATACAAAGAAGCGGCCCAATCGATGAATGCAGGAAAAACCCAAAACCTAACAATATCGATCGGACCGCCAGCTGAGATGCTACGAATAGCTTCTGCAACTACGGACCGTAGCCCGAAAGCGTATGTGACTTTGCTCGCAAGACAAATCTCGATCGCAATGTCAATCACTTATACTTTAATAACGCCACAAACTTTCTTTTTTTTGTTTTTTCTCAAAAAAATCGAAAACTTTTCCAATACCTCTTCCGCCTTACTTCCTCAGAGACGACGACATTTGTGAGGGAAAACCTGAAAAACCAAATAAACTCAATGATTTTATAATATCAGACATCTCATACAAAAGAAAATAACCGCAAGAAAAAAATCTCACTTCCAAGAAAAAAATGATCATCCTCGACTCCTCAGAAACATTTTTCGCGACTTTTGCGCTTTTTTTCAGAGATAAAAAATCCCCAATCTTCAATTTGTTGACTCACGATGAGCCAACATCGCTCGCAATTGCTCGCGCACCTGTCCCATCAACGGGTCTGCCGCACCGCGTTCACGTTTGCCCTCGACCACGATCGCTTCACCCACACTCACCGTCAATCGCATCGGCCGATGCACTGTCGGGTTTTTTCGCCCCAGTACCTCTTCGTAGCGCTCCACGGTCTCGATGATCCTTTCAGGCGTCGGATTTTCACGAATGTAATCTGGCGGAAAATGATAGGCCTGCTGCGTCACTTCGAGATCGAACAACTGCTTCCAGCATCGCTCACGCCCCGCTTCATCCAGCCCTCCGCTCATCAAGCGTGGCAAAATCGCTTTGCGCAAATTTTTCACCCGCATCACCACGCTCTCCTCACCTGCCAATGTCGCATATTCCTTTTCCATCGGACACAACACCCAATCCATGAAACGTGCCAGGCGCTCGTCCAAGCTACCCTCCTGCACCACGCCAAAATATTCGACTTCCTTCAACCCTAACAAACCATAACCCAGTCGAGCCACCCGATCCAACAACGGCAACTTCGCCGGCTTCCAGCCAAAACGTTTCTCTAAATTCTCTATTACCGGCTTCACACTCCGTTCCAAGTCGCCAAGGAATTCATAGCGCATTGCCAACGGATGAATCACCAACTGCCCGCCCTGCGCTGCCCGCGCCTTCGCTGCCGTTCGCGCTAAAAACGAAATGCCTTCCTGCAAATGAATCACCCGATCATTCGTGCGCGTGATCACCCCCTCCGGGAAAATCACCAAAGGCCGCTTCGCCTCCGTGAGGATCGACATCGCCATTTTCAGCGACTCCCGATCCATCCCCTCGCGGTTCATGCTAAAAGCCCCCACCCGCGGCAACAACCAGCCCATTTTGCGCGAGCGAAACAAATGCGCACTCGCCATGATCGTTGGCGCCACACCCATTTGCCTGCGCAGCTCCCCCAACATAAGCGGATCACAGGGGCGACAATGATTAGGCGTCAGCATGATCCCATGGCCCGCCGCGATCGATGCCTGCAAGCGATCTACCCCACGAAATCGCACCTCCTCAATGCCCCAGGTTTTCTTCAAATGATGCGGCAGCCACAGGCCCAGCAACCAAGGCCAAAACCGACTCTCCCGATACGGCGTAAACACATAGCCCTCATCACTCACCAGCGGTTCCATGCCAAAAAGAAAAGCACAAAGGCCGAAGGAGGTCGAGCGATTTCCCTAGCACCTAAGTGCCCACCAGCGCTACTGAACAGAAAATCCGCGGACGTGACCTGAAAAAGATTTTTCTTGAACCACTGCGCAAAATCCCTCATATATAGCGCGCACTAAGCACAAATCACCAAGGAGAGGTGGCAGAGTGGTCTATGGCGTCAGTCTTGAAAACTGAAGTAGCGCAAGCTACCGTGGGTTCGAATCCCACCCTCTCCGCCATCCATTTGATCAGAACCGATTTTGCGTCTTTATTCGTAATCATGGGCTTCGTTGTGCTTCTGGTTTTTGCTTGTTTCGCATGTTGATGCATAGTGACATGCGTAAATGTTGGAAATCCGTTGGAAATCCGACCGATTTCTGTCGCGAATTGGAAATTTGAACTCCCACTGTGAACCTAGATCTAACATCATTCCGCTAGAATCTGGCAGGGTGCCTGCCGATTTCAAGATCCGAGTGCGACGTATGTTTCGCATGATGGAGAAGATAGAGGTCTTGATTTCAGACATGGCAATCACGATTAATGTGATCCTGTCAAAGAGCGACGGTAGAAAAAGTGAACTTATTTTGATGATCAAAGAGCTAACAGTCGATCACAACCAAAGCTAAAAAAATCGGGCAATTCACGTTCATCTCTGGATCTGAGAGTCAAATGCGAAAATCCATGATGCGCGGTTTTGTAAGTCCACCTGGCCCGCGCTTGATAGAACTGAACCAGAGGGAGGTTGTCTCCGCATTGGGGATCGGCTCCGATTTTGTCGTGAAGAATGTAATCGGGAAGGCCGTTGGGGTTCTCGATAAGAGTTTTTTGAAGAACCCTAATGTAGCCTGAGAAATTCCCTCCGAACGCGATCCCTGAGCGTATGTGCGCCACGCACTTCGGCTTGATTCCGCGTCTCGTATAGATCGCGCGGTAGGTCGTGATGGCTTCGCATTGGATAAACCACAGATCAAACTGCTCGGGGCCGTGTTCATCATCGAATCCATCGACACGCTCGAAGTGTGTGGCCAAGATAAAAGCACTCTCTGGCGACCAATCAAAATCGCGATCGCTGACTGTTGCGCGCAACTGATGACCCACATCCTCCCACGAAGCTCCAAAGACAGATTCGACACTCAAGTCATGTGCATCTGTCATGCGGTATCCGCGGAAACCCGGATGCGCGCATTGCTGCAAAAATTGATCACGTTCGATTGTGTAGTCGACGTAAATGAATTTTTTAAAATGCTTCCCCGTAAATTTGATCGGTGCGCCGTCCAGGCCTGAGCATGGATAAAACAATGATTCTTTGAGAAATTCTGTGATCTTATCCATCGCTATCGGAGCATGATTTGGTTGGGACATATGACAATGATTTCGTCTACAAAATGTAAGGATTCCTGCAAGAAGAATGACTCACGCAGGTGGTAACTTCGATCGAATCTGGTCCAGCAAAGCATGCCATTTCATGGCGGTAAGGATCAATCACAAGACCGATCTGATGAGGCAGGCGGAAAAAGTTTTTCTGCGTGCGTCGATCAGTCCCACTAAAAAACGCACCTAGGTCCGGGTGGCTGTGATACCAGCCTACAACCTTGAGTTCTGGTGCGATCCGACGTGCTTCACTCCACACGCTGTTTTCCATGGTGAGCGATACGGGGGATTCCGATGTTTGTTTTGCCGGAATCGCGCACGTGACTACCGTAGAAAATGGATAACATTCTCTCAATGCTGGCCACTCATAGGATCGGCCTAACAGCAATCCACCGACCTCGAATCGACTGCTTCTGACATGATCGTTGATGATGCTCATGGCATGGTGCTGCATGTGGATTCCGAGGTTGTGGTGATGGATAAGTTCCCATGTTTCATACCAATCCATTGCAGAGGCCGTGCCGACCAATGACTCAGCCACACCATCCGGCGTGGTTTCTTTCCAGACAAGATTGTTCATGTGATGGGTTTCCATTCGAGCTTCGGCTTGACGGATTCTTCCGTTACCAGTCGTGATGCAGTGGGCAAAATGTGGGAGTGATTTTGCAAAAGATTCTGCCACCATTCGAGAGCTTGGCTGTTGGCCGGACTGTTGGGATTGATCACTTCCGGATCGAGCGAAAGGATGCGCCACAGGCGTGCGATGGTCAGTGTGAGTTGATGGCTCGGCATCCACTTGGATCCCATGCAGACCGTTCCGTTAGAAAACACATTCACATTCCAGACTTGTGATGTGATCAGGCACTTCGGTGCAACGTAAGGGTAGTCTGTTGGTAGATCGATGCGCAGTGTCACCTCGGGCAGGCGTCGTTGCGGGAAACTGGCATCGCGCGCGGTAGGCACCGCCATGATCATTTCCACGCTGCGCATGGGTGTTCCTGTGACTTTGAGGATGCGAATTCTGCCGTTCGACTGAGCCTCCAGGGCGCGCAGTCGTCGCAAGTCTTCTTGTCTTCGTTCTTTGGAAGGATTCATGGGGGTTATCCTGCCGTCAGGGTGTTGTCGAGGCTCAGGAGATCGCCGGATTTGACATTTTGATCGGAAACTGCCTGCGATGAGTTGAGCACATGATTGCTTGTCGCATTGACGAGAGTGTAGGTCACGTCCTTGGGGAGTTTCCAATTATCGACGGCGTTTTCAATGACCTCATTGCCAGTCATGCCGTAAGGAATGTTGACTTCGCTTTTACGAGTTTGATCGGCGGTGCGTAGGATTACGGGTATATTCATGGTGTATTGCTTGTTGTTTTGTTGTTGAAAATGATTGTTAGGAGTCATCATTCAGCCGATTGCTTAATGACAGCAGAAAGGGTGGGCGAGAGTCAGGTGAGTAGAGAAATTGCAAGGGGAGTTTTCTGCCTGCTGAGAGCGCGCGCAATGACGATGGAGTTGCCGAATCCATAATCGACACGCTGCGTGAAGCGGCTTGGCACTCTGGGCACCACGTCAGGCTTGTGTCGTAATCACGCGCTCTTGCAAGCAGGGCATGGGATTGATGACAGCCAGAGCAGTGCCACCCGGTGATGATCGGTTCGGAAAAGATCAACTCGCTTTCTTCATCTTGCGCGGTTGGATAGATACCAACGGGAGATGATTCCGCGCGGCAAGGTATGATCACAGGTAATTTCCCGTAGATTCCGCATGCTGGGCATACAGGGTTGCGTGATATCATACGTTCTTCCGCGGTAAGACTGAGCAAGCGAGATCGCGACTGCACGGAAAATTTACGACGCGTTGGCAAATCACAAACGTGCTGCAACAGCAGTGAAACGAGAGCTGCTCCGGCGATACTGGATGTCAGTGTCGTGGTAGGAATGCGACGTTGTTCGATGGAAGCTTTTCGCAGGCCACCGCAGGAATAGCGCGCGCTGATGGATTCGTAGATCGCCGACGGTATCCAGCATTCGTAGCATGCGGCAGCATCGGTAGGGGTATGAGGATAAATTTCCGCAGATACTTCCCAGGCGTCGATCGCGGCATTCAGCAGAGGAGTTCCCGCAAGAAGACACAAACGATTGAGCGCGATGCGTGCTTCGTGATTATCGACGCAACAAATAACGGCATCAGCAGCACGAACTCGCTCAACGCTCAGTCGATCTCTGAAATCACCCATGAATCCCTGCGCTGTGACATTCGGATCGATGTTTCTGCAGGCATCGGCAGCAGCCTCGGCTTTCGATCTGCCGACGAGGCCTTCGTGAAATAATACACTGCGGGTAAGATTGTGAATTTCGATCAGATCAAAGTCGTGGATATCAATTCTGCCAATGCCGAGAAGAGCGAGATTTTTGATCACCTCATTTCCCACAGCACCAGCACCGATGACGATTGCATCGACAAGAGCAAGGCGTTCCTGATCGAAGCCCTCAATCAATCGATGTCGATCGTAGCGGTCATTAGGTCGTTGCGTTGTTTCTTTTGCTGATAGATTCATGAGGTCACCTCCTTAATGTCATCGATCGTGCGCACCATGCGAACTTCGCCCCATACGGGAACATAGGCCATGGTGGCCTTGCACGAAATCCTGCGTCCCACCCATTGCTTGATGCATCGCACACCACCGAGTTTTCGCACCATGGCAGGTTGAATCAAAGCGGGCACAGCATCACCCGATGAGCAATGGAGCTTGAGCAACAGGGAGCGATTGGGGTGCGTGCTTTGGACTTCGACAATGGTGAAATGGTGAGAATGGGCCATGGGCATAGCCGCTGTATTTGGTAGTCTGCACGATGGTTCTTCCGTTATGATCTGGATGGGCAGATAGCTTTTCGCCGAATTGCATGCTGGGCATCGGGCTCTGAAATGTTTTTTGATTTCTTCAATGCTGCTCCTTTTCGCGAAAGCCGTGCATTTCGAGCATTGGTATAAGGGATCGCCTTGGGTAAGCGGTGAGCCAGTTAGTACATCGCACACTCCCTGGATTGCTTGCGAGCTGATCTCCTTGTGTTTTGTTTTTCGCTTGGCTCTTGCCACTGAGGGTGACTTGGCCTTGGCGACGCGGCGAGTAGCAGCTACCGATTTTCCGCAAGATGTGCACTGGGTTCCATGACCATGGCTCAAACGTGTCGAACCACAACTGGGGCATGCATATCCGAGGGCATTTTTGCACGTAGGACAGAGGATCTGGCCGGCAGCTCGATTAACTCGAATGTTGCATCCGCATGAGCAATTTGTCATCAGAGAAATCGAGTTGCCATTGGCAAATGAGCTTGCCTGATGACCGATGGCGCGAGGAGCGTGTTGAGGCGAAATCGGCCCGATCAACTCAGTGACCAAAGACCGAATCATTCGACTCATGAGAGAATTGCCTGCAAGAGGATTCATGACGCGCGCGAGGAAAGATGCATGGTTCGATTTTGCCGTCGCCCGACTCACTGCTCCCTATGAACAAATGGGTCAGATGGCGATTTGACGTCGATTATACTAAAGTTCGTTATGAAATGGCTCAAATCCCCACCATTTGCGAAAAAAATCGAAAAAATGACAATTCTCCCCAAAAAAATGTTTTGGACTATTTGGAATTGACCCTAATGCCCCTTCAGGAAAGGGATGTTGTCTACTGCTTGACTTCCTTACAGGCCGCACGAGTTGTTATTTCTCGGCTTTCATCACGCCGCTTACCACTAAACTGAGTATCACAGAACAGGTAAAAAACCAAGCTCCTGTCTCAATGCGAACCTCACTGTCTCCGGGCAATTTTTTCAGCAATAAAAGCATCAGAGCGATCAGCATGACTTCAAGCATCGCATACTTAGAACTCCAGCGCACCGCCATCCAAATGGGTCGCGATACGGGTGCGATACCGAGTCCCTCTGACCATAACACTGTAAGTTTCATGACTGGCAGAACCAATGAAAATATAGCCATGATCACCGCAAGTATTCTTTCATTTTCCAGCCATAAGGTTTTGATGCCTCCCAACAGAGTCACAGAAATCGGCTTGAATTCATCATCCGCTAGCAACTTCGCCACGCCTGTCCAGCGTCCTGCTGCGGGTTCAATAGAAAACAAGGGAAGATTCAAGGCGATGCCAAACGCAAGCGAGCTGATGACAACCGCAATGATGAAAATCAAACGACGAGTATTCATTTTTTCTCAAGATCACGCATGAATCGGTCAAAGCCTTGCTGAATTTCTTTTCCCGCTTCTTCCATGACTTTGCTGGCATCTTCCACGACTTTTTCAGCATCATTGATCGCTTTTTCGGCAGCTTTGCCAAATTGATCCGCAATTTGATCTTGTGCACTGATCATCGCTTCCGGAATGGTATCTAGTTCGATTACGGATGAATCCCAGAGCGTGAGATCGGTTGATGTTTTTGCCGGTTCTTCTGCAGATTGCACGGATATGACCAGATTTTTCAGAACTCCAGATCCTCTCCATTCATTTTTTCCCAACCCCAGAGAGGTCATGGGGATCCTCAGACCTTTGATGAATTCGCGACTGACCAAATCATCATCAAAAATGCCAATTTCGAGCGACTGTTCCGGATTCATGCGAAACCTGCCGACTTTCTGCAAGGACTTGGCGTCGAGTTCACCCTTCAGGATTTGGGAAGCTTCCACCGCCGTTTGATCCCATTGAGCGATGAGGCTATCAGTGGATGCAACGGTGGTTAGAACTATTTGATCTTGCCATGACAACATCGCCATTAAGTCCGGCGCGTTTCCATCCATATCCCATGATTTACCCTCGCGATTCATGGGAGCAACCTCTGCTTGTTTGATCCAGATTTCGTAAACTTGACCGTTTTCCAATTTGTTTCCGCGTGTTTTGTCAGTTACTCCCATGATCACGGATGCCGTGGCAATCAGAGCAAAGGGAATTGCAATGAGTAGGACTTTTTGTGATAAGATTTTTTTCATAAATGTTTCGATTTAGTATGTTCTTTTCAATGTTCCGTTTTCATATTCGGCTGTCTTGCCATTCTTCAATTGTGCGTAAATTTTGCCGTTTTGGACTTGGACACGATTGACATTGCTGCCGAATGTCCTGCGTAAAGTGCCATTTTTGTATTCCACAATTCTGCCATCTTTCGTGACTCCTGCCACCGTGACTCCATCTGTATCAGCGTCCACCAAATTGCTGCCGTAAGTTCGGCGTAAAGTTCCCTTCACCCGCTCTTCGATTCTGCCATTGTTGATGCGCACAGTGGCTGGCTCATCGGCGAAGCATGGCAAGGCTACCAAAAAGACCGCCCAAGATACAATCCCCGCAAGAAAGTGGCAGGACAATCTCGAGGTAGTGACTTTTCTGCAGGGGAAAGATGAATTTGTGTTCATAGTTAGTTTTTGAGTAATTGGTCAATACATCATTGAGCTGGCTTCTTATCAATTTTTGGTAGATTTAAATTCTTTTTTTGAACAGCGGTAACCCAGTTGGTGAATCCCGGAAATGCATGAAACTCGGAATTCCTTTTTTGCCATTGATTGACAAACAATGGCGTATTCAACATTCTAACAATTTCGGATTCCCATATGTTCCAAACTTCTATGTCTAGATAACCTTTTTCTTTTAAGTAGTATTCTTCAGATACTAGATTCAGATACGAAATCACAAAAATCTCGAATTTGGCTTCTTTAGCAAATTTTTGATTATTCGGATCAAGGCGAAATGAGCTATCAACTTTTTCGGACTCTTTGATGATTTTTTCATAACGCTCAGTGTATCGAGTGAAAACTTCCATGTTCATCATTCTACGATTCATATTGCCGTTTTCTCGAATTGTCCAAATTGCAATTATGACTGAAATTACTGTTGCAGCTTGTCCAATCAGTTGAAGTTGTTCCATTAAGTTCATCGGCATAATATGGCTATTGATAAATTTGTTTGTCGCGGATTAAATTCCCTTAATTCTAATTTTATATTCGGTTTGCTAATAATTATTTTGTTAAAATATCTGAAATAATATCATCGATTTTTCTCGGTGGACATGCAGCATCAATCATCTGCAAACTTCTAAATGTGCCAGGCAAGGTTTCAATTTTTCTGTTTTTGAGATTCATCAAAGGCAGTAAAAAATGATCCCGATGAAGAGCACAGCACAACGCGGCGTGAAATTCATCGATGCATTCTTGCGAATCAACATAACTATCGGTAATCAGACAGATCGCTTTACGTGAAGCGTGCAATCCAGAAATGATGGATGGCTTCCAATAAGAGCCGGCTTGAATCGAATTTTCATCAATAAACATTCTAATCCCTGGCGCGCGCTGACGCATCAAGTTGATCATTGTCTGTGCATACGAATAATCTTTGCGACGATAGCTCACGAAGTAATCATATTGAGGATCGTTATGATTTTTCATTGCACCCCATTCATTTTTTATTTGCTCGAAGAAAATTCCAGCCTCAAACACGAGCTGATAAATATCATGAGATTTTTCATGTAATACGATCTGCACTTTGGAGACGGGCAATGATCCTTTTAAATGATTGTATGCTTGTCTTATGATTGCTTCAAGCATGATTGATTTGCTGGTGCGCTGATCTCCTGTTGACAAAAGAGGAATCCTCAGTGTGTTGAAATTTTGACAGGTTTTCGAGAGAGAAAATTCAGTAACCATC
Source organism: Akkermansiaceae bacterium UBA956 (assembly GCA_002293145.1). Lineage (GTDB taxonomy): Bacteria > Verrucomicrobiota > Verrucomicrobiia > Verrucomicrobiales > Akkermansiaceae > UBA956. The sequence continues at coordinate 63,597 of DBCO01000014.1, forward strand.
CGAAAAACATTTCCAACAACGCTTGCCGGATCGATAGCGCATCCTTGTTCAAAGCACAAAATTCGACGAAATGGAATATGCTGCGGAAGCAAATGAGAAATCCAGCAATGCCACCGATCGCGTTCGTCCACTTCCTTGTCTGCAGCGAATTGATCCACATCAATTCCCTGCTTCCACAAAGACTCGATCATTGTGCCGGGTGTCGGAGCATAGTTATTTTTGAAAGATGATATCGCCAAAATGTCCACTGATTCGTCAGCCGAGCATTTCGTGGCATCTCCCACACATATTTCCAATGTGTGTGGAAAATGATTAATATCCCTTACTTCTTTGCTGAAAATAATTTTCATTACCCCCTCACTTCTACTCTCCTGTATTTAAGTTAAGGCACGATATTTTACGGCTTGTTTCACCTGTTCCAGGTCGTAATTTTTTGTGTCTTGATTCAATTCGTCATAGGGAACCAGATTGTCGTGAATTTTTAGATCATCTTTGCGCGCGCCGCTCGTCCATCCGGCCATCCATAGCGGGGCCTCCCAGCGTTCGTGTTCCATTCGGCAAAGCATGTCGAGTTGTTCTTCTGAAAGATGGGCCCAAGCATTTTGCAGAGATGACGCAACCATTTGCGGATCGAGCCCAACCGCACGGATTTTGATGCTGATGTGGTCTGCTGCGAGACGATTGCCGTCTTTTTGCTCCTCCGTGAGTTCATTCCAAGGGCGATAGGTTGCCTTGGCACGGTGATTCGCCACACTTTTGAAGTCGCCCGCGGCTTCAGCTTTTTGAATTCTTTCGTCAGTTCCCTTTTTCCAGATTTCATGGATGCGGCGCGCGACGGCATCAAGTCGCTGCTGGAACACGGCTTCACATCCAACGGCCTGACTCCAGTCAGGAAGAAAACGAATGTGTCCGACCTGTGGATTTTTCTCCACCAAGGATCTCGTGCCTTGTTCTCCTCGTTGATCCAATAAAACCCGCAACTTCGGACCGTTTTTCATTCTTTCTCCCAGCAATAAAGCATCAGCCAGCGCCGCTTCAGCATCCCCAGTCGGCAGGACAGTGACCAGTGATTCTGCGCTCCAATCGGTTGATAGCTCAGCGACCCTCAAAACAAATTCCCCACTCTCATCAATGCGGTGCGCGCGCAACGTCGCGCACTTCTGGAATCCCGGATATTCCTTTAGCATCCGTGCCACATCTGCATCAGCCGTGACCGACACCACATGGATCTGCACTTTCCCACCGTTGCGGTAATGCCCAATGTGGGCGGCATGAACCACGAGAGCTTTTTCAAAAGGAGCCAAACTGCCCACCACCAGATGCAGTTCATCGTGAAGACCACTTTGGGCATCCCACTCAAGGGGAATCTGTTCTAAGGTTAGTCGTGCGCGATTCGCGTAACAGTTGAACAATCGTATGCCGTATCGACCGTCTTTTTGGGCATTCAGCAATGGAGATCTCTGCAGCACATTGCGCCTGCCTACATCGGACACATGCACATGAATGTCTACGGGATTGGTAGATCGATCGGCAGGCAGTAATTCTGCGGCAGCCAGGGCCATGCCAATATTGGTGCGGTCATCACCCGTCATGCAAACAAGGCGTGATGCGCGACTCAACCCTACCTGCCTGAGCAATGCTTCGTCACCGCCCGATCCTTTCATCACGATAGCACCGGCACGGCGCAATGATTCAATCGTCGCTCCTTCTTGCGGCTCAATCACAACTACGGTTTCGTCTGGATGCTGCTGAATTTCGTCCGCGAGGGTGCAGCCTTTTTCGCCTGCACCGCAAATGATCGTATGACCGTTCATCCAACGCAAACGCATGACGCCCCAGAGGCGAGAAAAGAAAGCGTGAGCAGCTGCGTAGACGCCGCCCAAGGTCGTAGCCGGAGCAAGCCAGCGCGCGATCTCGACACCGATGGGCACGTTGCCCTCCAGATCACCGCCCTGGAAGGTGAACAATTGTAACGCCATATAAAAACGCGTCGTGCTGCTGTAATCTTCCGGCACGTCGCCAAACCCTTGCCATGCAGCAACAAACGATACGGCAGAAGTGAAAAGGAGCAGCCAGAGAGATTTGGGAATTTTCATGAATGTGTGGAGATTTTGTAGATGATTCTGATACTAATAAAAAAATGAGGTATTGTCAGGTAAAATGATCGCCAATGATTTCAAGACGATATTTTACCGAATTTCGTTATGATGGGAATTCTCCTGATTCTCAGGAACGTGTTGAATCTGTTGAAGCAGTTTTTCACTGAGGGCGCGGAGGTGCGTCGGGTCGGCTTTGGGGTGGGCTTGCTTGATGAGCTGGGTCATCGCTTCGATGGAGCTATCACAGGCGACGATCAGGCATTGCATGTTCCAGGCTTCGGTGGCGAAGGTTTCTTGGGAAACCAAATGAATGGCCAAATTCGCGCGTAGGCTGAGGGAAACGATGTAGAGCAACGCCTTGCAGGCGAGTGCGGGGTCATTTTCATAACAGGACTCCACCAATTTTCCGAGAAGCGGATCACGAACCTGTGAGGCACGAATGCTCCAGGCGTGTTCGCTGGCTGCGGTGGTGTCGCCCTGTTGCAATTGCCAATGACCGAGGGCCTCGTGGACGGGATCGAGAGCCTCGGGGTCCGAGGCATCGGTGAAGCGACCGAGCCAACGCTGGAGCGCCTCCTGCAATCCGAGTCGGGCGTGGGCAAGACAGATTTCCGCACACACGCTAATCAGATTTTTAGCATTGTTTGCTTGTGCCGTTTCCATCCGCGCCAACCAGTCGCGCGCCCACTCTTGCTCCTCAGCAGGAGCCTCGCTGAATGGCAATGATGCACAAATACCCCCGATCGCTCCGGCAGATCGTTGGGCAAGATCGACACGTTCGACACTTCTAACCAATGCGGCATGCCCTTGATTCTTTTTCAATCCGCCCAACCACGCCTTCCAAGGAGTAGCCGAAAAGTCGCTTCGCATATCGAGGAATGCTTCGTAATCGGGAACGACCTCATGATCCCCCAGCAGAGAGAATGCCGACCCGAGAGTCGCGGCGAATTGCTCTTGTTCTGCCAAACCGCGATCAATGAAGTTGATCGATTCTTGAAGCCATTCCCTTGCTGACCCTGAAATTTTGTTCAAATCGTGGCGGCATACCGCCGTGTGCGCCAGCAGCTCGGCTACCATCGAAGGGTGGAAAGGCGAATCGAGTTCTTCGAGTGCCATAAAAGAGCGAAGATGCTCGAGTGTGTCCGTTGGATGGAGACGTCTCAGATCAGAGATATTTAGTTTTCTGAGACTGGTTGCATTGGTGATTTTGGAGAGACTCATCAAGCGCCCACACCCAGAAAGTTCCAATTCCGATAAATATTCTGATCCTGAGAGCGACATTTCGGTCAGAGATGAATTTGAACCCAAACAAAACTCTCGCAGCGAAGTCACTCCTGATAAAGATAGTTCACTCAGAGAGTCACAATACAAAGCATACAACTCGGATAGCGCAGTGAGTCCCGTAAGCGTGATTTTTCTCAAAGATTGGCATCTAACCAGATTCAACGAAGTCAGCGAAGTGAGGTCTGAGAGCGTGAGGTCCGTGATAGATACGCAATCACGCAAATCCAACGAAGTCAGCGAAGTCAGACCTGAGAGTGAAGTGATGTCCGTGAGAGATCTGCACCCGCTAAAATCCAACGAAGTCAGGGAAGTAAGACCTGAGAGGGCGGTCAGATCCGTGAGAGATTTGCAACTACTCAAGTTTAACGAAGTCAGTGTAGCGAGGTCCGAGAGCGCCGTGATGTCCGTGAGAGATCTGCAC
>DBCO01000014.1:67474-99650 GCA_002293145.1 Akkermansiaceae bacterium UBA956
CAGGGAAGTAAGACCTGAGAGCGCAGTGATGTCCGTGAGAGATTTGCACCTACTCAAATCCAACGAAGTCAGGGAAGTAAGACCTGAGAGCGCGGTGATGTCCATGAGAGAGTAGCAATTACCCAAAACCAACCACTTCAGCGAAGTGAGATCTGAGAGTGTAATCTTCACTAGAGATTTGCAATCACGCAAATCCAAGGAAGTCAGCGAATAAAGGTCCAAGAGTTTGATGTTCGTGAGAGATTTGCAATCACCCAAAACCAACCACTTCAGCGAAGATAGGCCTGGGTCAGTCGTGAGGTCCGTGAGCGAATTGCAGCCACTCAAATTCAACATAGTCAGCGAAGTGAGGCCTGAGAGTGCAGTGATGTCCGTGAGAGATTCGCAATTGCTCAAAATCAACGAAGTGAGCGAAGTGAGTCCTGAGAGGGCGGTCAGATCCGTGAGAGATTTGCAACTACTCAAGTTTAACGAAGTCAGTGTAGCGAGGTCCGAGAGCGCCGTGATGTCCGTGAGAGATACGCAATCACGCAAATCCAACGACATCAGTGTAGTCAGGTCCGAGAGCGCCGTGATGTCCGTGAGAGATCTGCACCCGCTAAAATCCAACGAAGTCAGGGAAGTAAGACCTGAGAGCGCAGTGATGTCCATGAGAGAGTAGCAATTACGCAAATCCAGCCTAGTCAGCGATGTGAGATCTGAGAGTGTGATCTTCACTAGAGATTTGCAATCACGCAAATCCAAGGAAGTCAGCGAAAAGAGGTCCAAGAGTTTGATTTTCGTGAGAGATTTGCAATCACGCAAATCCAACGAAGTAAGCGAAGTGAGGTTCAAAAGTGTTAATTCAGTCAGAGATATGCAACTATCCAACTTCAACGAAGTCAGCGAAGTAAGGTCTGAGAGTGTGATGTCCTTAAGAGATTCACAACTGCTCAAAATCAACGAAGTGAGCGAAGTGAGTCCTGAGAGGGCGGTCAGATCCGTGAGAGATTTGCAATTACTCAAATTCAACGAAGTTAGTGAAGTGAGACCTGAGAGAGCGGCTAGGTCCGTTAGATAGTTGCACCAACTCAAACTCAACGAAGTGAGCGAATTGATACATGGGAGCGCGATGAGATCCTTGATAGACTCACAACTACTCAACTCCAACGAAGTCAGTCCTGAAAGCGCAGTGAGATCCTTGATAGGCTCACAACTACTCAACTTCAACAAAGTCAGCGAAGTTAGGCCGGAGAGCGCCGTTATGTCTGTGAGCGAATTGCAACCACTCAAATCCAACGAGTTCAGCGAAGTAAGGCCTGAGAGAGCCGTTATGTCTGTGAGCGAATTGCAGCCACTCAAATCCAACGAGTTCAGCGAAGTAAGGCCTGAGAGAGCGGTGAGATCTGTGAGGGTTCCGCAACTACTCAAATTTAACGAAGTTAGTGAAGTAAGTTCTGATAAATAAGGGATGTCGTTGCAGATTGAATGCAACTCTAATTCTTTTAAATAATAAAAGTTCGATAATATAGATATGTTATTGACATCATTTATCCGCATACATAACACATCTCTTAGATGAGATATATCATTAAAATTTATCTCACCATTTAAATTTATTACTTTAATTTCTTGAGGAAGAGATTGTATTTCAGAATTTCTTTCGCTGATTTTTTTAGTCCAATATTCTTCTCCTGTTTCTACGTATGGGCTATCAGCCTCCTCCCAATTCCAGTCAAAATTTTTAATCTTAGCGGCAATCTGCCGTCCATTTATCATAAAAATATGACAAAATTCATTTTCCTCAATGTAAAGCTCCCAGAAGAAATTTTGGTCTTTTTCATCAATCCAATCCAATAGAAAAGTATCATTAAAATTCAACTCAAAAGATGTATCGAAAATATTTACTCGGTAAGATTCTTTATGTAACAATTCTTGGTTTTCTTTGCAATCACGCCTAAGTCCTAGCGATTGAAGAAAGTCAAGAATTTCATCAATAGCCTCATAAGACATATTGTGCGAATCGACGTTTATATCTATGTATTTCTTTTCTTCCATCATATATAAATTAAGTGTGAAGTAGAGCGGTTCCAGGCATGAGCAGCGAGCCGAGCTCTTCCCACTCCTCTTTGCCAGCAGACCAGCGTTTCATCAGTGCGCGCAGTTGCACGGCATCGCTGTCATTTTTTGGCACACCACCCTGAAGGAGTGCGCGACAAGCGAGCAGCATGGACATGGATTCATTCTCGCCCGCTGCGGCCAGTCCCATGACGGTTTCCCAATCTTCTTTTTGCGCCGATTGGTCCAAGGATTGGCGCAAGTCCGCCTCGAGCATGCTTCGGCCCGTGAGTGCCAGTTGGGTCAAAGTCGCCGCTTCTTCCGGTTGGCAGAGATGCTCTAATGCCGCAGCACGGCGCACGTCTTGCACGTTGCGCAAGACAGGCGCGGACCGACGCAGCGTAAGCGCAGCGGCATGACGATAGTGATCTGCCAGCAGCAGATCCAGCGCTTCTCTCACCCTCGCGCGCGCCAGCAAATGACTGATCCCATGCTCGAATCCATAGGAACGCAAGGAGGCGCCGACAGCCTGCTCATCCTGCCAACGCGTCACGGTCTCGGCGAGTCGTCCATGAGCTTTTTCCTGCTCCCGGTCTTCATCGAGATATTCCAGCCAAACCGCCTTGCGGAGGTAGTCGTGGAAGAAGCTGAGCTGTCCCTCGCGACTGACAAGAGAATCCTCCAAGGCCAGAAATACCGGCGCCCAGTAGTGGCGGGGCAAGGGCTCACGCGCGGGGCGTTCTGCGGTAGAGAGCAGCTCGAGAATTTCACTCTCCGTCAAGCCACGGCGCGCCAAACCCATGAGCCCCATGGCATCGTGGACCATGCCAGGATACTCCGCTGGTGTGAAATCACGCTCGAGGTTCTTGAGCATGTGCACGAACAATTTTTCCGGATTCTCACAAGCCAACATGGCATCGAGGTGGTGACCCAAATCTTCATGACGCGCGCGCAATCGCAGCTCATCCAAAACGGTGCGCAGGAATAATGGATTCGACGTTTGTGGAGCGGCGAGAATCCGCTCTTGTAGGGCTGGCTCCAGCGCGCGTGAGAAGCGCTGCAGGTAAAGCTTCATGATCTCGCGTTTTTCTCCAGGCTGCAGAGGCTGCACCGTGATGCACCAGTCATCGGCCGTCCAACCCCGACCTTGCATCGCGCGCCAGGCATCGCCGGGCAAGGTGCTGAAAACCACTCGGATGTTCTCGGGCCACTCTTGCGGCCACCAATCGAGCTGCCGATCCAGCGGACTCGTCAGCTGATTCAGTGCATCCAATAGAATGATGCCGCCACCTTGTTGCGACAGGTGCTCGAGCCAAGAAGGCACGGAGTTGATCAAGGTCGAGCGATCATGTGGAATTTCCATCGTGCGCGGCAATACGCCCCGCCGCCGGAGTTCTCCTGCCAATCGGGTCAGGATCGACTCCGCACTGGCGCTCTGTGGGGTGGATCCCACGAAGTGATACAACACCACCTTTTCCTGATGCCGATTCAGCCAGGAGGCTAAGAGAGCACTCTTACCGCCGCCCGATTCGCCAAGCACCACGCGGCCAATCGGCCCCTCGCCCTCGGCGTGTTGGTCAAGAGCATGATACATCCCCTCTCGTTCAACATACGCACGGGTGCGGCTATCGCAGAACACCCGGTGATCCATGGTCTCCTGCTCCAGTGCATCGGGAACCTCACTCGCGGGAAACGTCGCGTCAATCTGAGCCCAGAGTGCCTCCTTGACCAGATCGGCGAGTTCTTCCGGTGTCTCATACGAACGCGGAGGGTGCTTGAGTGTTGCATCGATCACTCGCTGCTTCAGCGACTGCTGCCTCGCGATGGCCAGGGCCTGATCCTTCTCCGCATCATTGGTGAAATCCCCGGGTTTCAAATCAGGATACACTGACTGAATCGATGGCCAGTGTCGCTGCGCATAGCCGTCATTGCGGAAAAAGAAAAAAGCCCGGTCATGCATCTTGGGATTGTTCAGCACGCCGTGAAGAATCTCCAATTCGGTCACACTTCGCCCTTCCACATGCTCTCTGACCCATGAAAATTCCGGATCATCCAATACATCTGCGGGGTAAAAATCTCGCTCTGGCACCCAGCCATAGCGCTCACCGAGCAGACCGATAAAAAACACCGGCTCACTGGGTCGGCAGCGATCGATCTCTTGCAAGCAGATTTTCAGTGTGGCTCCGCTCTTGCTTTGCTCTTCCGTAATGCCCCAACGCAAATCGACTTCCAGCAATTCCACAAAGCGCGCGCGACAACGACGTCGCAATTCAGGAAACACACGCTTCACGAGTTCATCCCGCTCTCCCATGAAGTCGCGGAAGGTGGAACTGATGAAGACACGGACAAGACGGGATGGAGTAGTCATCGTATTAAGGGGATATCAGGGTTACGGATCCAAGTTTCATAACGCCATGAACCGTAATTTTCTAGGATTTTTCTGGCGGCTTTGGGAATTCTGGTTCTCAGAACGCCCAAACTTTTTCTTTTTGCAAGCATTAAAGCTCCATTCGGAGTCATTGCCATCTTAGTGTCGCCGGAATTCCTTCTGAAGGCCACATCACCAGTAAAGCCTGCCAAGGCCTCACAGGCCGTATCAGTGAGTTCACACTCATCGAAATTAAGTTCTCCACCAAAGAGTGTTTTTACTAACGCTTCAATCGCATCGCTGCTCGCTTTGCATTGACGTCTCCTGTCGCCAATCACAAGTGAACCTTTCAGATGTGACAGATATCCTGCTGCCTCGACGTCAAGACACTTCAGTTCTACTAGGTGCAAATCACCACTTTTCTGCGCGAGATATTTGGCAGCCACGGTCGATAGTTTCGCACAATGTAGACGTAAATTTCCTCGAAACATGGCCAACTCACGAGCTTGAGAATCTGATAGCGCGCGCCCATGCAAATCCATCGAACACGTCCCTTGATGATCAGCTAACGCCCTGATCGCGGCAGCGGTGATTGTTGTCAGAGAAGAGAACACAAGAGCCCCACTATGATTTGCAAGCAGAGAAGCATGGTGCTCACTTAACTCGCTCACCCAAAGTTCGAGTTCTCCACGATGCCGGGAAAAAGCTTCAGCGGCGACATCTGTGAGAGTTGAGAAACCCGATAATGCAAGCGATCCTATGTGATCAGCCAAAGCCAAGGCAACAGCGTCTGGCATCTGCTTTATATCCAGAACAAAGGAACCCGAACACTTGGCTAAAAACTTTGCGATTTCATGCGACAAATTTTCCAAACTCAACAAACAGACCGTTCGAGGCATTAGATTGGGAATGTTTGGGAAAAAATATTCTTCCAACAAAGCAATTGTCTCGTTCTCAACGTCAATTTGAATCTCGCGACCGCGATGGATTGATGCATCCACCTGAATGTTCTCAGGCATGAAGGCCACAGCCAGCAGCATGATGGTTTTGTCGTTTTTCTTGAAGCGCTTTAGCACTTTTCCCGGTTTCAGGTCACCCTCAGTCGTGATGCATGACCCTGCTAAAAGAGCTTCGTAGAGCCATGGATCACCGAAACCAGCAATCATATCAGCGGCCAAGGTGAAATCTCCATGATCAACTAGCGCACTGAGACGATCCAGCTTCGTTTCCAATTCCTTGCGAGAAAGTCCTGCGGATTGAGCCGTATCGTCCAGTCTCTGTTCGACTTGCTGCTTTCTTGCCATCTTATCAGCTTTAACCTGCAACTTTTTCTCGATATGTTTTGCCTCCCAAAAAGCCCGATTCTCACGATACAAATTCGCAGCCTCGGGACTCATGCACTTGGCAGGATAACCATTGGAGTCGATGATGCTGCCGACATGATCTGCCGACAAATAGCCATAGTAATGCAGAACTGACTGATAGTCTTCTCCCTCGAAGTCGGGTTTCCAGCAGTAGGCGCGTGCCACAGGTTCTTTGGGTGGTGGCAAAGATATGTTTTCATCCATGAACTGTTTGGGGGGCTTCATTTCTCCCAGTGATTTGATACTGGCGGCTTCCTTTGCCTGGGCTTCCTGAACTTCGCTTTCCATCAACCAAAGCCATGCATCTGCTTTTTCTCTGAGTAGCTTTTCCGCTTCTGGACTGATGCAGACTTGTTGGGATACCTTGCATTTATGATCGTCATCCAGCTTCTGCACGAACCAGTTGCATACTTTCTTCGGCAACCACCAACTCACCCATTCTGGCTCGGCGCGCTCTGACTTATTCCCCTTCAATGGTTTGGCGGGCAGTTGCAAAGGCACGATGAGGCCACGATTCCATTCTTCGGGCTTGGTGAATACACATTCCTTGTTTTTTTTGATTCTCAGCGCCGATAGTTTTTTCTTCATCATCGGCTCGGCTTCCACATGCTTGCCATTGAATTCGGCAAATAGATCTAAAGCTCCAGGAGAAATTTCCTTCCATCTCCGCAGAAATAAAGTTTCATGATTAGTCAGCACGCGTGCCAAAGCTATGTGTCCCGGCCAATCATGGAATTCCTCCAGTCCGTCCAAATTGAGCCCACCAATGCGCTTGGCTAGCTCCGCTGCAACGTCATCCTCGATTCGGGAGATATTACGAAGCATGAGAGATCCTTGAAATGAAACCATTGCTTTAGCGAACGGCAGATCTATCGATGTTACACCTAGTTTGATCTGATCACCTCGATATTTTGCCAATTCTATGGCGACCTCAATCGAGGGATCTAGTGATTCCAAATTTAAACAGTTATCGGAGAATGGTGTCGGCTCAACTTTTGCAAGGAAGCCAGCAGCAGTTTGGGATAAAGTTGTAATCCCACTCAGAGAGACACTGCCTTTGCATTTTGAAAGCGCCTCAGCGGCGGATTCTTCGATCGTTGTGTATCGAGCTAAATCTTTCGATGAACCAAGTTTCAAAAACTTCTGGGCTATTTCCAGACTCAGAACACGCGCATTTTTCATTTTTAGTGATTTTCAAGACTGACTTAAGTATCCGTAGGTTACTTACCATTTCGTTTAGCATCAGCTTTTGAGGGCTTTGACACTTTGTTGAGTTTTGAAGTTGTTGCTTTTGCAGTCTTTGGCGGGGTTTTTAATTGGGACTTTTGCTTCAATGACGGAACGTCAAGCCCAAAAGTCACACATAAAAGAGATTCAGCCTCGCGCGTGAGAAGTTTTCTAAAAGGTTTGATTCTGTAACCAGCGCTCTCTGTCAATTTAGGCCTCATCTCAGAATTAACAAAGTCTCTCGCGGCCTGCTGACTGGCGAAATGAGCTTTTTTTACTTGGCTATTCAATCGTTTTGCCATGCGCGGCCCCCAGAAAGCTGTTACGATGAAACGATTTCCGTTCACATCCGGATGAACCGTCCATAGGTAAATTTTATCTTGATTCTCTTCGGGTCTAAAACAGTGGAGCGAACAAACAACCAGGTCACTTAATGTCGTTGATTTCGGTAAAGCATTTTGGACAAATTGAGCCAATCTTTCCAATTCATTTTCTCTAAACATTTGTTGCCTCCGCAAGAAAAGGGGCAAATCCGCTGGTTTCATTTCTCCACAATTCACAATGAAAAGCTCCCCTGTTTTATTCCCACTTCGGATGTCATTGAGAAATGAATCCCATTCCGCTTCGACCCATTGCGATTCAATATTTTCTTTGCATGAACCTACCAGAATCAGGATTTTGGATTCATCGAGAGCTTTTTCAATGGTTCTGGAAAACTGGCCCGCACCACACTCAGCCAAAGACTCCTCGCTGTAGAAAACACTAATTCTTCTTTCCCGGAGAAGTTTGTAAACTTTTTCGGCAACCAATGCCTCCGGTGTAAGTTTTTTTTCAGCCGTGGATTGCTTGAAGGAAATGAAGACATCGTATTTCATAAATCAGAGTTTTTCGAAAAGGAGTTTGGCTAGCTTCTTGTTCTTTAGCAAGTTTTTAGCCGCTGCGGAATCATGTCGACGGAGATCCATCATCAAGCTGCCTCGTAGGTCATTCGGAATGCTTTCCTGCATAAGAAACTCAACGAAGTTGTTGGAGTGATCGGCCTGTTCGCAATATGTTTCAGCCGTCACATAGAGGAACAGACGTGTGCAGATTGCCGAAATGCGATCTACCCTCTTGCCACCGTTTTTGCCTTTTGCTAATTCGCCGAACCGTTTCTGCCAGTCTTTGGGGGACTTGGCGTTAAGAATGTCCTCTGGGTGGAGCAGTTCGGCAAGTTCATCATTAATGAAAGTAACAAACGCCGCCACCGTTGTTTCGTCCAGACAAGCGGCCGCCAAGGTCGCAACCAAAGCAACCTCTGCTTTGAGATTTTTGATTCCTTGGATCTGCTCGAAAAAATGAACCAGCGTACGCGGAGTAGTTCTCTTACCTGTGACTGTTTCCGGGTAGTTCAAAACAAAAGCGATGCCGCGAGGGTCCACGCCTGCCTTAGTAGCCCACTTGGCCCATGCCTTGGCATCAAAAGTCAGTGTGAAGTGAAGCATGCGCGTGAGCATGGCGTCATCCATGGGAGTCACCGAATAATCGCCGCCCTCGGGATTCGCGGTGGCAACGATCTGCCACTGCTCAGGAAGTTGCCAAGAAAACATCTCGAAGTTTTGGAGAAGCTGCATGATGCCGCGCAGGATTCGATCGTCGGCGCGATTGATGTCGTCTAACAGAAGAATACCAGGCCCCTTGGCGGTTGGAACCCATTCGGGTGGCGCGAAGACTGTATATTCATCGCCACTGTTTGACTCACCTGGCGTGCGGTCGTGGATCGTGGGAATGCCATGGAGGTCGCCCATTTCCTCAAACTGAGCCGGTGCACAATAGGCAAAATGCCATCCGCGACTGGTGGCGAAATCTTTGACGATTTCGGTTTTACCAAGGCCGTGCGTGCCCCAGATGCAAACCGGGGTGCCACGGCGACCATGGCTTGCGACCTCGTCGTTTCGTTGGAAAATGTGGGTTAAAACTTGATTTAAGCTAACTGCATCGAGTTTAGGACCTTGAGTTGGAGTGTGTTGCATGATGATTGTTTTTTAGGTTGAGTTCATTAGGCATTCAGGGGTTGCGAGTCCAAGTTGTCCAATCTGACCACGAGCCCGCAGTCTCAAAAATCTTTCGAATGGCAGGCTTCATTTTGGAACGAAATAACTCCATTGAACTTCGCTTGACGAGGTGTGTGGCAGCTTCTTTAGATAACTCAATGTCTTCATCAAAAGACAAATATCCCAGGTAATTTCCCAGAGCTTCGGCGGCACCATCAGTGAGAGTCACTGAGGCGTATTTGATGAGTAAGCTGCTCTGGGCGCTTCGCTGGCCGAGAGCAAGGCCAACCGCATCTGAAATCTGCTTGACGTTAATCTCAAGGCGCCCTTGATAGGATGCTAATGCAAGCAACGCGTCGTCATTCCAATCTTTCACTAGGAACTGGAGATCCCCTCTGCATTCAGCCAGGACTGCAGCGCAATCAGGCTGAAGACGCTTTAATTCTAAAGCGAGACCATCCGGCGAACTATTCACCATTTTCTTGCACAGCCTTACTCCAGCTACACCATCGGGAAATTCCTTGATGCTTTCTAGTGCGAGGTTATGCTTCAACTCAGACAAAGCCAATGCTGCATCTGCGTCGACTCTTTTCAATTCTCGAATGACGATTGGTCCATTGTGCCGTGCCAAGTGGCGTGCGGAGTCAACGGAAAGATCAAAGCCTTTACCTGAAGAAAAATATTCATATTTCCCGAAAGAGAGCTCTCCAGAGTGAGTTTGCAGTGCCGCTGCCGCTTCAGGGGATATCGTTTCTAATCCTGTTAACTCTAGGGTTCCTCGTGTTGCTGCTAATGCTTTAGCGATGGGTGCTTTCAAATCCTTGATGCCTAACGCCAAACCGCCCATATGTCTGCTAAGCTCCATGGCTTCAGTTTCTGAGACCGAAGAAACGCCCTCTAGGTTCAACTTACCTTTGATTTGCGCCAACGCATTGGCGACGTCAGCATCGATCTGCTTCAGTCCGTCGAGTGTGAGATCTCCCTCCAACTTGGATAGGATCATAGCCTCTTTGTGGCGAATTGTATTAATATTGGATAGATACAAATTTTTCTCATTTTTGACTAAAAATTCAGCTGTCAGTTCATGCAGTTTCTTAAGAGAAAACATGGACTCTACACTAGCTTTCAGATTAGGAAAATGGGGCGCAATCATTTCAGCCACCACATCGATGTTATCGCCCGTTACTTTTATATGAATGGGCGTATCCGTACTGATCGACAAGTCCACCTTCGCTCCTTTTGGCATATATGCCATGGTTAAAGCCATGATGAGTTTCGCCTCACTCTTAAAACGCTTTAGCACTTTGCCGGGCTTTAAATCACCTTCCGCTGTCACGACTGCTCCAGCCAAAAGAGCCTCGTAGAGCCAAGCATCGCCAAAGCTTGCGATCATATCAGCCGCCAATTTTAAATTTTCTTGTTCTACCAATTCGCCTATTCGATTCAGCTTGGCATCCAATTCCTTGCGGGAAAGCCCAGCGCTTGCTGCAGCCTTATCAAAATTTTCCTTCGCTGTTTTTTTCCGGGTTACTGCTGCGGCTTTGGCTTTTGCCATTTCCTCGGCATGCTTTCCTTCCCAAAATGCGCGATGATTCCGATACAAGTCCGCAGCTTCGGGGGTCGTGATTTTTGCCGGATAACCCGATGAATCAACCATACTGCCGAGATGATCTTCTTGCAAATAATCATAGAAATTCAGTACGGCTGCATAATTTTCGCCCTCAAAGTCCGACTTCGATTGATACACTTCCTCGAGTGGTTTTTTCGGTGCGGGCAATACCACTCGACCGCCTTGGAATTCCTGAGGAGCCTTCACGGACGCCAGAGACTCAAGCTTCATGCTCGCGCGTTCTTTTTCCAATGATTTCTCTTGTTCAAAAAGCCAAAGCCACTCCGTGGATTTGGATCGAAGCAATTCGGCCGCTTCAGGACTAATTTTGGTCCCTTCCTCATAGAATCTTGCTTTATGCAGTTCTTCTAATTTCTCTTCGAACCACTTGCAAACCGTTTGGGGAAGCCACCAACTCGAATCTCTAGCAGCGGTTCGCTCGGAATTCTGCCCCTTCAAAGGCTTGAGCGGTGGCTTTGAGAGCACGATGCGTCCGTTCTGCCATTCCTCAGGCTCTTTCAACTTCTCTTCCTTGATTGCTGCAATGACCTGCTTTCGTTTCAGAGCCGCATGCTTTCGTTTCTGAGCCGAAATTTGCTTCTTGATTGACGAGTCGGCCAGCAACTCTGGCCCTTCATATTCAGCCAGAACGGCAAGGGCACTTTGGGAAATCTTTTTCAATCCACGCAGTCCTAGCCAGTGGTCTTTGTTCCACTCAACCAGTGCGCGTACCAACGCAAGATGTCCCGGTCCATCCTTATATTCCTGGACTCCATCCAAATACGCTCCATTAAAATACGCTCCACCAAAATACGCTCCACCACCGCGCGTGGCCAATTCCCCGGCGACATCGTCATCAAGCTGGGACACTTCGCCCAGCCAGAGGTGTCCTTGGAATTGAGCCATTTCCTTCACGAAAGGTAAGTCAACCGATCTCAATCCAAAGCAAATCTGCTCACCTTTGTATTTGGCTAATTGCTTTGCAACATCGATCGAGGGAATTAGTGAATGGAATTTCAAACAATTAAACTCGCCCGGCAATGGCGCCACTTTCGCCAATAAGGAAGCAGCATCTTTGGATAAAGTCGTGAGACCATCTAGATAAAGACTGCCTTTGCATTTTGAAAGCGCCTCAGCAGCGGCATCCTCTAAAGATGTAAATTTTTTCAAAACCACCGAATCGTTGTCATTTAAAAACTTTTCGGCGATTTCTAGGGTCAGAATATTTTTTTTACTCATCTTGTTTATTTTATGATTGGTTGATTTCTAAATTGAGGTTTGCTCCAAAGGGCAGTTCATCCACCTCGCTGCCTGTAATCAGCCACAAGAGTTTGCACCGGGGTCGGGTGCTTGGAGCCGGCCCGCATCCATCTGTGAGATAAATGCAGCCATCGAATTTTGCTTGATTCAGCATCCAGCGGAAAACCGGCTCGAATGCCGTTCCGCCGCCGCCCGCAACGAAGGAAGGCAGTCGGCCGTCGTAGGGATAGTCCCGCTGGACCTCGGCATCGCACTCCACGACATGAACGGTGGCTCCCGCCCTCCATGCCCCGTGGACCTCGGCAAAAAAAGCCTGAATCATTTCTTGGTCGATGGAGCCTGAGGTATCGATCGCTACCAACAATCGCTGCAAGCGCTGGACTTTGATGCCGGGGCGGGTGCCGTAGCGCTTGCTCAACCGTTTGATGGTGTGACGGATCTTGGTGCAACCGCTGGATGCACAAAAAATCCTAACGACTCGCTTCCAGTCGAGCTTGGGCTGGCGCTCCGCGAGGATCAAATTCAACTCGGAGAGCAAAGCCGCAGGCAAGCTACCCCACTGGTGAGGCGGCATTCGTTCCTTGGCCCGAATGAGAAGACTGCCCACGGCATATCGACCCGCTGCAGCAATGATTCCATCCTGACCATCATGCCAACCGGCGTCATCACCACGCTTGCTCCGACCTTTCAGCAGTGCAGCCATTGCTTTCGCACTCTGGGGTGATCCGGTCGCTTCTGCCCAATCGCCTGAACTACGATCAATCCCTACTTCATACCCTGCCTGCTGCATCTTGCGAAACAACTGCGCCAGGGCTACATAATAGACCTCCACCGTTTGGTCGGGCTGAAGGCCAAGCTCCGGGAACATTTCCCATGTCGGCCAGCCTACGAGTGGGCTCAGAGGATCAAGCAACTGATTCACCACCAAATCCGCTGCGATCGAGTAGATTGGCGCAAAACGATCTGCTGGACGAAAGAGGTGCCGAAACACAATGTGGAGAATTTCATGCTTGAGAACCACCTTGCGATGAGGGGATGCAAGCACCTTGCAGAACCACTCCGGATGAACGGTCAGCACAACCTGTTGCCCATTCCAGTCCAGCCCAATCGTTTCAACCTCTTCAGATAAAACCCGAGGCAAGCCTGCCATCACGTGGGCGTAAAAAGGCTCTTTGAGAAGGAGGTCAAAGGAAGCGCGCGAAATTTCGTCATCTGCGGTTTGAAAGTTCATGATGACGCGGCAGTTCTTTTCCACTCCCCCTCAGACCATGATCCTAACTGCTCAAAAATCACACGAACTATCGGTTTGATTTTCGATCGTAGAATTTTGATCGATGCTCTTTTTGACAGATGTCGAGCAGCCTCCATAGAGAGGTTGAGGCTCCCGTGAAAAGTCAACTGCCCCAGATAAGTCGCCAGTGCTTCGGCGGCATCATCGTCAACCGAAACAGTGCCATACTGGTGGATCTTGAGTGAGGTGGATGACGCACGTTTGCTCAGCGCGCGCGCAACTGGCCCTGTGAGTTTTTTGGGGTCAATGTCAAGATATCCTTGGTGTGCCGCGAGGGCTATCAAGGCTGATTCTTCCCACTGCTCCACATGCACACTCAGATGACCGCGATAGGCTGATAAAGCCTCAGCGCAATCAGCCTGCAAGGATTTAAGCCGCAGAGACAGCATGCTTTCGCCTTGTAGACCCAGAGCCAGAGCCTTGCAGAGTTTGACACCGACATCGCCTGGTGGAATTTCCTCAAGATCAGGCAATCCCAATCCATACTGGCAGGCCGATAGGGCCAATGCCGTTTTCGTATGCAGCCGTTTTTTCTGATGAAGGATCACAGGTCCTCGATGGCGACTGAGACAATCAGCTGCGGAAGCATCCAGTTCACAGCCATTTTTCAATGAGTGGGCGTAATAGCCCAGAATGAGTGTATCCTCGTGCTGCTCCAATGCTGATGCGGCACTTGCGGTGAGTTGATGGATTCTAGGAAATTGCAATTTTCCCCGACATTTGGCTAGGAACACCGCAATGGATTCCGGCAGGTCGATCAAGCCAAGGCACAGACCGCTGTGACAATCGGCTAGTGCACGAGCAGTAGGTTCATCCAGAGATGTGATTCCCTCGAATGATAATTCGCCTTTATTTTTGGCTAGTAAGCTTGCAGTCGTTGCCTGCAGAGAAGTGAGACCATCCAATTGAAGTCTTCCTTCGTGATCCGCAAGAGCACCAGCTTGAGCGTCGTCGAGTTCAACGACAGTGCTTAAGTCGAGATCGTTTCGGGCTTGAGCGAGCAAAACAGCCGTTTCAAGAGGCAATTTGCTGTTCGAAAAATGCGCGCATGTAGCCGTTAAACCGCTGAGGCGAGGGCTGAGCATGGCTGCCACTACATCGATCTCATCAGATCCTACATTGATTCTCATGACAGCCTCCCGATTCAAACTGCAATGCCTCTCGGTTTCAGCTGGCATGTAGGCGATCGCAAGCAGAAGAATCAAAGGTCCTTTGCTGCCAAACTGCTTGAGAGGCCGGCCTAGCTTGAGTGCACCTTCCTCGGTGACTTCAGAATCAGACAACAGGGCCTCATAAAGCCATTTTTCTCCGAATCCGGCGATCATTTCTGCCACCAAATCCAATTCGCCAGATTTGTCCAAATCACCCAAACGTTTCAGCTTTGCCTCCAGCTCAGCTCTCGACAATCCCGCCTGCGATGCTGATTTCTCCAGTTGATGGCTGACGACCTCGTTCGATTTCAGCCTTTTTTTCTGGTTCAATCTCGCTCTGACTGATTCAAAGAACGCCCTGTTGTTGACTAAAAGATCGGCAGCCTGCTCTGATATCTGCGCGCAGGCTTTCCAGATCTCCAATTTACTGACATGAGATGCTGGAAGAAATGGCGTAAACCATCGGAAGAGAGATATGGGAATATCTTTGTGTTTGGACAGCGAAGTCTGACTGATCCATCGAACTTCCGAAGCAGGCGGCGACAGGACGACAGCATCATCAACCCATTCTGCGGGACAATTTTCGTAAGATTGTGGTAATGAAGTTCTCGCCGAATGTTTCAGACGCTTCGTCAAAGTTGCGGACCAATGACAATGACCGCGATCATACCTTGCCGACATAGCGGTTAAACCTGCGTCGGAAATCTCGCTTAAACCCCACAACTGGAGATGCCCCTCATGACATGCCAGAGCCGACGCAGCGGCATCAGACAAATGAGTGAGATTAACCAGATAAATCGGACCCTTGTGCTTGGATAGAGCAAGCGCGGCAGAATCACTCAGAGTCTTCAATCCGTGTAAATCAAGTCTTCGCTTGTGAAGTGCGAGCACCTCTGCGGCGTCGTTTTCGATCGAAGTGTAAGTGCTCAAATCGACTTTCCCGCTGCCTTTGATAAACTCCTCTGCGACTTGTTTGGTAAGAATCTTTGCCTTCGCCATGATCTCAATAGAAAATATGTTTAGATTGATAAAGCGATCGAAGATCTGGAATTCATCGACGCTTCCGGTGACTTATTTCTCAACTGAATCATCGTAAAATAGAGAATGACAGCGTTTGTAGATAGGCGCTCATACCCCCCATATACTTCGAGAATATACATTTGGGTTTGCAAAAGGATCATAGAAGCTGGTTTTCGACTCAAATTTCCAGGATGCGTCAAGATTCCCCGCCAGCTTGTTCAAACATCGCTTTCATGGTTGAGTTACCACGAGTGAGTTTTTTCACAGTTACGTCCTGAGCTCTGTCGTTGGCAAGCCGGAGATTGCGATCAGAGTTGATGAGCGCTTCTTTGGTTTTTTCCAGATGGGAAATTGATTTGTCGATCTCATCAATGGCTGTTTGAAATTTGCGCGAAGCCAGTTCGAAGTTCCGCGCAAACCCCGATTTGAAATCCTCTAACTTACTCTCAAAGTTGGTGACATCGATGCTCTGCGCCTTGACGAGTGCCAATTCTGCTTTGTATTGGAGTGATGATATGGCGGCATTGCGCAGCAAAGAGATAATCTGCAAGAAGAATTGGGGCCGCACTACATACATTTTGGGATAGCGATGGGAAACATCTACGATTCCGGTGTTGTAAAGCTCACTCTCGGGTTCAAGTAATGAAACGAGCACGGCATATTCACACTTCTTCTCATTCCGATCCTTATCGAGTTCTTTGAGGAAATCCTCGTTCTTCTTTTTCGTTGCAGTCGTATCACTCTCGTTCTTCATCTCGAACATGATAGAAACGATCTCATGTCCTGAAGTGTCGAGATCCTTGAAGATGTAATCCCCCTTGCTACCTGTGCTGGCGTCGTTGTCTTTTTCGAAGTAAGCGCTCTGAAATGCCGTGGCTCGGATACGGTTGAATTCGTTCTCGCAATGTTGCTCCAAGGTTTCTCCCAACATTTTTGTGGAGAGCTTCGCCTTCATGTCGCGCAACCGCTCGATTTGCTCCTCACGATCCTTGATCTTGATTTCGTAGATATCCTTGAGATTTTTTTTCTCCAAATCTTTTTCAAGATTCACTTTTTCTAGTCCATTCCTGAGTTCATCGCGCTCTTTTTCGATCGCCTTGACGGCTTCGCTCACGGCCAGCTTCTCAGCGAATTCTCGCTCCTTAAGTTGAGCTTTAAGATCTTCAATCGATTGATCTTTCTCGGCAGCAGCTAACCGGATCTCATTCAGCGTTTTCTCCTTGAGTAGCGCGAGGGCATTTTCTTTTTCCCTCTCGGCTAAATCAAGTCGATCATTCAACTGTTTCTCAAATTCACGATCGCGAACCTGCTTTGCTATATCAGCGTAGCCAGCTTCGTCGATTTTAAATGCTTTGTGGCAGTGTGGACAGCTAATTTCGTGCATGGGCAAAACTCTACAAAAATACGACGTTTGTGCAAGTTTTCTAAATTTATGAAAATGTCACCTGCATTCCGTTAGGCATTGCTTCTCCCGTGCTCGGTGTCATCACCTCATTTCAAGAACAGATCGAGTGGAAGCAGCGAGTGGCATCACTGATTGTCGGCCTCATGGTCGGAGCCATGTCCCTGATCAATATGGTCAAGAAGATGCGGGGGAGGTGATTGAGTCCTTGCGGGGACGCTCCAATGTTTCACCGGATAGTTGCTAATTTTTCAATTCAGTTGCAAAAAAAATATCGAAATAACCATGCTCTTCAATGGATTCAGGCACAGTGTTCACTACCTCGATGCGACAGTAATTTTGGCTCAATTCATGATCTATGGCCTTGCTGAAATATGCATCAATTGCAATACTGATATCTTTTTGAATCTCATCAAGAATGTTTTTTCTCAGAGAGATTTCTTCGCCGTCTATTGGATTGTAGATGCAGAAATCACTTATTCTTGCAGATTCACCCTCTTTCTTTTCGGCGATAAACGACAAAGCCCATTCTTTGCACGGATTTAATTTTGGACTGGCTGGCGTATTGATATGTTTGGTGACGATTTCCAAAAGACAATCGGAATCCCAGTTCGTTAGTAAAGGGTGATCTTCGAAATATTCTTCATCAAGAAAAATTTCACAATTGGCACGCGCGCAAAGTTTATTATCGAAGCTTGAAAAAACAAATTCGATCGTCTCGCAGTGTGAGAAATAGAGATGAATATCACTTTTTATTTCTGCTAGAATATAATACAAAAACCATTCAGCTACGGTTTCTTCTAGATCACAACGAATCTCATCATCTACTTCGCTTTTGATTTCAACATCAATTTCTCCACAACACGGTGTGATTTGAATGTGCATAGGCGAGCCATTGGCGACTATCTGAGAAAGTTGTTCATAAAGCTCTGATTCCATCAAAAATGTTGGCAATTTTTTCATCTTCATTGATTATTTTAACATGATTTTCACGTCTACGCACATCTTGGATTAGTCATCGTCTAGGCAAATTTCCCGCACGCTTTTTAGTATCAATGAGCACACGAAATTATCCATTCCGCAAATTTTAACGCTATCTTTGTGAATGGGCTGATCCGATTCTTGTTTGCGTGAATTATAATTTACTTTTCCTCAAGTAATCCCAGTGCTTTTTTCACCTGCAAACGATCTTTGTTTTTTTCTTTATCTTCGAGTTTTTTCCATGAAACTAGTGAAGGATGAAGGCGACGCATACGGTTTTGTATTGCGATGTCTGCGTATCGCCAACCATCCATGGCTTTTTCCCCCATCCAGCGTTGATGCTCGGATATCGAGAGATGCTCCAGTAGCGATTCTGTCTCTGATTGCGAGAATCGTTTCCACATTGCCTGTTTGATTGTGCGGTGGAGGACTGCCAAGCGATTTGACTCTTTGAGGTTTTCGGGTAGGTCCAACCATTCGGTAGAGTGTGCCTTTTGATCGGGCGGAAGATCTGATAAGTAGGCTTCATGATTGGCACGCGCCGCGAGTTCTAGTGTGTCGTCACCAAATTCTGGTGACTTCAGGCCAAGTTCAAAAAGAGAGGACACGCGCAGTCGATCGTCTTCCTGCAGCCTTGCTTTCATTGGTTCCGTCACTATTGCTTCTGCTCGTTCAACTGTGAAAATTGGGGAGTCGATGACACGTGAAGCGAGGTGAATCGTTGCTGATTCTGTTCGCTGTTTGACGATGGCGAAATCAAAGTGTCTTTCGGACAAATCGCTAGCGATCGGAGCCAGGGACGAGTGAGATACGAAAAAATTAATTTTTGCCACCAGGCATACAGCCGGGTATGATTCCATGAATTCAGCGCCTTCCTGTGGATTTTCAATGGCAACCCAGTATTCGGGTAGTGTTTCTCCAGACACTTGGATAATGGATATGGCCGCACGGAGAAACTCCTTTGCGAAAGTGGGATCAGCTACGACCAGAATGCTGGGCGTATGCTGCAATGCATCGGCATGATTTGCCAACTCAAGTGCCATCCGATGCACCATCTGGCGCAATGCAACGGATTCAAAGTTGACAATCTTTGTCGTAATGCCTGAGACCTTATCATTGACCAGTTTCCATCGTTGGTTAAAGAGGTCTCGGATTTGGCGACACTCCATGCAAACGAGCATTTCGCGCGCGGCGGGCGATTTTTGACTGGTCGAAATCATGGACGTGATAAGTTCCGCGGAGGTGATGCATGCATCATCACCGGCATGAACCGCTAAGACAATTCTCGCTGCACGTTCGATCCCCACGATTTTCAGAGATTTTTTGTCATCTGTCATTCCACTAATGATAAAAACCCCGGCTTTTTCCAGTTCATACCTTCGAGGATGTTGTTCATCTTCAGCCAATACTGCTACTTTCTTGCCAGCATTCGCTTGCTGCAGGGCCAAATCGGCATTTTGACCACCGAGGCCAACGAACACCTGGTGATCATGGACCTTGCGAAATCGCCACGATCGAATTTGTCGATGAAACACCACAAAAAATGAGCGGAGCAGAGCGATACCCAGAACCGCTTTGATGCCCCATTTTCCTACCAGGAGCATCCAATTCTCTTCGAACCTGTGATCGACAACTACAACGTCATGCCCCGTTACCATCTCTGCCACATTCTCCAAGACTCGATCAATCTCGGCATGACCTGTAGCCTCTTCAAGAGTGCGCCACCAACCTACGGTGCCGAGCAGAAGAAAAATCAAAAACAAAAGTCCTAAGATTGGCCAGATTTTGCGTGGCAATTCGGAAGGCAAATTCATGAATCTCTATATGCCTGTAGTAGCTCGAAAGTAAATCCAAAAACGAGGGATTTTGCCGGTTGCCCTATTTTGCCGGATGCAACGCATTGCATCTCGTAGCATTTTTTTGGCGCAATCGTTTCGATTGCGCCGCCATAACATACCACCATCAACTGGATGCGTTATTAAATCACGACTCAGCTCGGAATTGAGGTGTATGTCATCGCTACTTGGATCAGAAAAATTTTCTGATCAAGAATGATCCGCTTATATAAGCCAGAATGAGAATGATGACGAACAAGCCTATCAATACACCGATGGTGATACGCTTGATTTTAGTGTAACCAGCAAGTCCCTTTATGGCGCTTTTTGTTACAGCATGCTGCGGTCCAAGTTGATCAAGGGCAAGCCGTTTCGTTTCTTCAAATAATGATTTCGCTTCTTTCCAGCGAAATTCTCTCACATAGCTAATGGCGAGGCCAAGCATCGAATTCAGAGTTTCGGGATGTTTGTTGCCCAGTTTCTCCCGCCTCAAGCGCAACACTTCCTCTCTTAGTTTGAGTGCCTCCTTCATACGGCCACTTTCCGCATAAGAATGGGCAAGGTTGTGCATCGCACGCAGTGTGTCGGGATGCTCGGTGCCCAACTTCTCACGCATCAAGCGCAACACTTCCTCTAGCAACTCCAGCGACTCCTCTGGTCGACCGGCAGCCGAGTATGAAACAGCAAGGTTGAGCATCGCTAACAGCGTATTGGGATGTTCGGCCCCCAACCCCTCTCGTCTCAAGCGCAAGACTTCTTCTCTCAACTCCAGTGCCTCCTCCTGTCGACCGACATCATGGTATGAAACAGCAAGGTTGTGCATAGCATCCGAGGTATTGGGATGTTCGGCGCCCAACTCCTCCCGCCTCAAGCGTAATACTTCTTCTCTCAGTTTCAGTGCCTCCTCCATTCGGCCACTGTGCGAATAAGAATTGGCAAGGCTGTGCATTGCATCCAAAGTTTCGAGGTGCTGACTACCCAGCTTCTCCCTTCTCAAGCATAGCACTTCTTCTCTTAAACCGTGTGTAAAAGCGTTATAGCATCCAATATTCTGAAGAAATTCAGCTAATTCGTTAGCGACCGTTGCGAGTCGTTCCCCTTGTAAATCCCACTGGGACCATGCTGCTTCATAGGCTTCACTGATATTCATGCTACTGAGATAGTCATAGTGAGACGGAAAATTTCTAATAGATTGCTGGAGCGCCAAAAACACATCCAGATTTGTCAGGCATGCCTTAAATTCTTCCTCGTCTCCTGCTAGCGTCCATTGCCAAATAAGATTTTCCGCTAGATTTCGGTCCACGGGGAGTTTGGAAAAATACACAGCCAATTGCCGGTGCAAAGATTTTCTCCGATCACTGGTGATATCATAGCGGTCAGCAACTGCTTTGCGCAAGTAGTCATGGCGGAAATTGATTTCTCCACTGTTTTCATGGAGTGAGTCATCCAATGCGTTCTGGATCGCGGCCCAAGCCGCAGGCGAAAGTTGCGCCACCTCTAACAGGTCTTCACGCCGCAAGCCTATATTGCTCGCCCAGATCGCTTCCATGGATGCCTGTATGATTTCTTTTCCTAGGTCCTCTTCAATCCTCGCCAATCGATGTTCAAATACATCGTCTAACGTGGGGGCTTCGTCTTTGCCCTTGCTCGGCGGTGGAGAAAGCAACGTATCCAAGCGTTGATCCAACAACTCATGCACACCGAATACCCGAAGTTCCTCCAACACTGTGAGCAGGAAGAGAGGGTTGCAGCTGAGGGGATGGCTTTGCAGCTTTCGAATTTGTGATGATGTGAGTGATTTACGGTAGCGGTCTAAATATTCGATGATGAATCGCTCTTGATCGCTGGGACTGAAGGGAGTCACTTCTACCTCACGCCATTTCATACGCTCTTTTGCCTCAATCAATTGTGGAGAATATTTAACATCATGTATCGACATCCAATACGAACAGGATGCCACTAACTTCACCTTGTTTGGCCAAAACGACGGCAGCCAATATAATCCATAATCATCTGATTGAATCCCATCTAACCCATCCAGCACCAGCAACAGTTCACGCCCTTCCCGCTCTGCCCATGCACTGCCCAGCATCAGCCATTGCGGCAATTCCTCCAATTGCTTCTCCGGATCACTCTCCGGCTTGAATTCATCTCCGGTCAGGCAGGCGATTTCCTTTATGAGTCGAACCACGATCCGCACCGGGTCCGCCGCATCTCTTCCGGCTCCTAGATGATGCAGGATTACGGCAGTTTCAGGGTTTAGCTTGCTCCAGCGAGGAACCCAGTTGGCGAGCAAGGAGCTCTTACCACTGCCGGACTTGCCGGTAATCAGCACAGGGAGAAAATTCTGTGCGCTCATCGCCTCATCCAATAACTTGAAATATTCTTCGCCACCGAGGCAGAGGCGTTGCAGGGGCGCACCGTAAGCTTCGTGCTTTAACCTCTCGCGTGTAAGCGTATCCGGCACAGAATCCTCCGGAAAAGTCTCATCGATCCATTGCCAAAGATCTTCCCGTACACGCTCCACCAATGCATTTGGGTCGGGGTAGTTTTCCACCACGGGAAAGCCGCTTTTTCGGATCCGGTCTTTCAGCGCGGAGACTCTTGCTTTTTCGTCATCGCTCTCGCTCGCATATGCCTCGCCCTTTCCTTCCGACCAAGCTGGATCGCGGAAATAAAACAAGGCCCGCCCAGCCATCTGGGGATTGTTGAGCACGCCGTGAAGGATTTCCAACTCCGTGACACTTGTGCCTCCCCGGTGCTCCTCCAGCCACGATTGCTCTAATAGGAGTGAGAGGTCATACTCTGATTGATCAGGAATCCAGCCATAGCGTTCCCCAAGAAAGCTGATGAAATAAGGCCGCGACCGGTCGATCTCCGCGAGACAGATGGGTAGCACCTTGCCCTGCTGGGCTTCTTCCTCGGTAATGCCCCAGCGCAGGTCCACGTCCACTAACTCAACTTGCCGCTCCCGGCACTTTCGACGCAGTTCGGGAAAAACCTTCCTGACCAAAAGATCCCTCTCTTCGGCGAAATCGCGGAAAGTGGATGAAAGGAATACGCGTACAGTTCGGGATGGAGTGGACATAAAGTCGTTAGATTGTTAGTGACTTAACGTCTACCAAAAATGGATTCATACGCAGCAGAGTATTGCAGTTGGGACAGTCGATGAGGAGAGTTGGGTCAGTGTAGGCGCGATCACCGCGGTTGTGACCGAGGAGATGCCAGTGCTCGATGCGCTCCGTCAGATTGTCTGGGATCGTGATGATCTGACCACAACAGACGGGACGAGCAGTGACAGGGCCGGGAGGAAGATCTTCGGAAATGAGATCCCTCTGTGCCGTTGTGATCAGGGGGCCTAGGGAAAGGTTGTGGATTTGATAGAATTCGACGCGACCGTCGGAGAAGCCGACAGCAAGGCGGCGACGATTCCAGTTGATTGTGAAAGTTGTTGCACCACGAAGAAAAAAAACGGCGATGGGAACTCCTGAATCGAGATCCCACAGTCGGAGGGTGTTATCACTACTGCTCGAGACAGCGTGGCGGCCATCGGCGCTTAAGACAAGCGAGTTGACAGAGTTCGTATGCCCCTCGAGGACCTTGATGCAGTCGCCGGATTCAAGATCCCACACCCGCAGTGTTTTATCCCTACTCCCCGAGACCGCGAGGCGACCATCGGCACTCAGGGAGAGAGAGCTGATGCCACCAGCATGCCCCTCGAGGACTTTGAGGCAATCCCCCGATTCAAGCCTCCAAACCCGCAGGGTTTTGTCCATACTCCCACCACCTGAGACAGCGAGGCGGCCATCGGCATTGAGAGCGAGGCAGGAAGCGCTGACACCATGCCCCTCGAGAATCTTGAGACACTCACCGGATTCAAGATCCCAAATCCGCAGGGTTGTGTCCCTGCTTATTGAGACAGCGTGGCGGCCATCGGCGCTCAGCGCTATGCTTCTAACCGTGGCGGCATGCCCATTGAGGACCTTGATGCAGTCGCCGGATTCAAGATCCCACAAGCGCAGGGTTGTGTCATTGCCACCCGAGATAGCGAAGCGGCCATCGGCACTAAGGGCAAGAGAGGTCATCCCGTCGATATGCCCCTCCAGGATCTTCAGGCACTCACTGGATTCAAGATTCCAGAGGCGCAAGGAGTTGTCAAAACTACCCGAAGCTACGAGGCGGCCATCGGCGCTCAGGACTAGCGAGATGACAGAGTTAGTATGCCCATCGGGGATTTTATGGCATTCGCTGGATTCAAGACCCCAAACGCGCAGGGTTTTGTCACTGCTCCCCGAGATGGCAATTCTGCCATCGGCACTCAGTGTGACGGAATTGACCCATTGGGTATGGCCCTCGAGGACTTTGAGGCACTCGCCAGATTCAAGATTCCACAAACGCAAGGTGCTGTCCCTGCTCCCCGAGACAGCGAGTCTGCCGTTGTCGCTCAGAGCAACGGAGATAATCGAACGGTTATGGCCCTCAAGAGTCTTGAGGCACTTACCAGAATGGAGATCCCACAGAAGCAAGGTCGAGAATCGACTTCCTGAGATAGCGAGTCTGCCATCGGCACTCAGGGCCAGAGAATAGATATCGTCGGTATGTCCCTTCAGGACCTTAATGCACTCACCGGATTCAAGATTCCACACGCGCAGGGTTCTATCACCACTCCCTGAGATGGCTAGGCGGCCATCGGCACTCAGAGCGATGGAGTTGATCGAACCAGTATGTCCTTCTAGAACCTTGAGGCAATCGCTGGATTCAAGATCCCACACGCGCAGTGTTGCGTCCAAGCTTGCTGAGACAATGCATCTACCATCAGCACTCAGGGCGAGTGAGGTGACAGATCTAAAGTGTCCCTCAAGGACCTTGAGGCACTTACCGGAAGATAGATTCCACACCCGCAGAGTTTTATCCCTACTCCCTGAGACAGCGAGTCGTCCATCCGCACTCAGAGCAAGGCATGTAACAGAATCACTATGCCCCTCGAGAACCTTGAGGCAATCGCTGGATTCAAGGTTCCACACGCGCAGTGTGTTGTCACTACTCCCCGAGACAGCGATCCGGCCATCCGCACTCAGGGCAACAGATTCGATCGAGTCAGTATGCCCCTCGAGGACGGCGCGACATGGATGCAGCGGGTTGTAGATCGCTTCACTTGGAAATTGCCTGATCAGTTTGAGGTCCTGCAAAGGAGCCAGAAGACGAAATCCTGCCTCATGCACCGGTCCTGCGGGGGCTTTGTTTTGGGCGAGATTGGCCACGAAGCCTTTGTTTTGCGAATGCGTTTCGAGCGCTGCACTGTTCGTCGCGATGAAGTGTCGAAAAGCTTTGACCAAGTCGTAGCGGTTGGGCGTTTCGGTGATGCGTCGGATTTCAGCAGCGTTTTCCTCCGCCGACCAAATGCGCACGGATTCGATGGGACGAGGTAGGGGCGGCTTGGTTTTCTTCGAGCCCTCCCGAATGCGCGCCCATGCGGCGGCATATTCACCCATCTCCCTGGCATAGCGATCCAACTCCGCTTGGCGCGCGGATTCCCTCTGGCGTTCTGTTTCCCCCTCGGGGAGCAAATTCATTGCCTCGGCATAGTCCCCGAGCATAGCGGAAAGCTCCTGTGCGATGGCGCGCGCGCCGATGAATTCCAAATCAGAGAGCGCAACCGTAGCACTATCCCAGTCTCCGGACTCCAGAAAATGTTCGACCGCGTGTCGGCGGACATACCAGCATGGTGCCGCTTTGTTCGTGGCAAGCGCCGTGCGAGCGAAGTCGGCGAGGCGCGCGCGCCCTTTGGTCCGGCTGACGGCAAACGCATTGACTTCGGGTTTGGCAACCAGCCAGTCGATGATGGATTTATGGTAGAATGCGATGGTTTCCTCCCCATTGGGGCGATTGCGAGGGGTGAGCAGTTGGGCGAGTTGGCGCAGGAGTCGAGGCAGGTCCTCGTCCGGATCCAGACCACTGGCTGCGGCAAGCTCGGCGCGGGAGAGAGGCTCGATGGCGGAGGCAAGCACTTGCAAAAGAGGACTGGCCTTGGCGTAGATGGCCTCAGTGGTCGGGCTGCCCTCGCGGCCGAAAATCCGCCGGAAGAACTCGAGGTAGAGTCCGTCCAAACCGCGTGGCAGGGATTCGAGATCGTCAAAGGCATAGAAGTCGCGTGCGATGCCATCCAGCGCGTTGACAGCGTAGAGGAAGTTTCCCGCACTCTTACGCGAGATTTGTTCCACGGCAACATCGGCAGTGGTGCGGGATGCGATGAGTCGCTCGGCTAACGCAGGGTCCTCGAGCCGCAGTCGTACGTAGACACCCAAATCTTCCAAATTTCGCGGATCAGAAGCGGTGATACTCTTGGCCCGTAGACCGCTGAGGCGCTGGATCACGGCAGGTTCGTTGCGGGTGGTGGCCACGACCCGCAGCCAGGCAGGTAGGCGCTCGAGTCGACTGGCGAGGATGTCGATGATGTTGGTGTTTCCGGCATGGCCAAGCGCTTCGTCGAGCGCATCGACAAGGAGGTAGCGCACCCCTTCCTCGGGTGCGGGGAGCTTATGCAGGGGTTGGATAACGCCCTCCAGAAAAGCACCACCGGGATCCACTTCACAGCGTTTGTCCGTCAGAGCTTCCTTGACCGTAGGGATCTCGAGTTGTTCGGCATAGCTGGGCAGACGACTGGCGAGCATCGCCGCGAGACTCTGCACGAACCTCGCCGGGCGGAGGGTTTCAAGCTCATTGCTCTGACAGCAATGGTAGCCAATGACCTGCCCGCCGGGATTGGCATGAACAAGCTGGGCCACGATGCTTGACTTCCCCGCACCGGGATCACCCGTGATCAGCAGGGCGCGCTCTTCCGCTTCAAATCGCCAAAGGTCTATCTCTTCAAATAACCACTCACGACCCACAAATGCGCGCCGTTTGCGTGCCATATAGTCCGAGAAATCCAAAGGTCGCAACCGATCCTCCCACGCCCGATAGCTCACCTTTCCGGCCAGTGCATCGCGAATACCCGCCACCAACCGTTCAACGCCACGGCGGTAATCCTCTTCGGAATCGCGCCATCCCATGAGGTGCACGTAGTCGAGTCGGTAAATGATGAACGGAGGCTCGCACGGGGCGACCATGGCAGGCACCACCGGAGTCGGCGGACTGCTGGTGCGGGCGAAGGTGATCTCATCTAGGCACACGCTGTCCATGGCATCGGTATCACCAGCGCGCCGCACGGCGTGCGGGCTCAGCAGACTGACCACGACTTGCGATTCGCGCAAACCTTCTTCGATTTCCTCCAACCAAAGAGAACCAGAACCGATCTTTTTGACATCCATCCAAACTTCGAAGCCGGCCGCCTCCAGATCCCGCTCCAAACGGCGAGCCACCTCGGTCGCGTCTTTGCGACCGTAACTGAGAAAGATTTTCGGTCTGGTCTGCGGGTTCTGAGGTGCATCAACCTCCGCTTGGTTGGGGGTAACGTGAGAAATGATTTCGGTTGCTGTCGTGGCGGCAAGCGGAGCGGAAGCAAAAGCTTCGGCAATGGCGGAAAAGATCGCCTTTCGGTGGCCGAGTTTTTCGACTCCCATTTCCTTCAAGTCATCGAGACTCAAAGAAGGGAGTTGGGTGATGGAAATTTCGTGTTCTTCAAAGAGCGATAAATATCCCGCATGTCCGCATGCTTCGAGGATTTGGGCAAGAGTGTTTGAATTCATGACTGGATGGGATGATACGCGAAAAGGTTTGGCCTGTGCCCATGTTACTCAAAGAACTAATTGATTCACTACATCTCTTTCACGAACCCTCATCAGATTCTTGATGAAAGTTCAAAAATCTATTTCAAAAAATGCCGATTTTGAAAAATCTAACATTTTTATTATTGGAAATTTATTGATTGATGTAATAAATGACAATCAAGATTAAAACTGACCAGAAAATAAATCTGAAGATTGTTCTGACCTTTCGCCGTATTGGTCTGGTGCTAAAAAAATCAATGGAACATTTGGATCCACAAAAATTATAAAAGATTCCGATTTTTGACGAATCGGGACTTCCACAGTGCGAACATCTATATTTATTACTCATAGAGCTAAAGGTTAGGGAATATAATGATTTACAAAAAGTAGCTTCAAAATGAAAGTGAAACCGTTTTCTGGTTTCGAAATACATTATTTGGTGAGTTCTAGGCAAGGCGTTTTCTCAAAATTTTGTTGAGTTTTTATTGAGCTTCAAAAAATTTTCTATGGTGCATCCGTTCCTGAAATAAGTGATTCACAAAAAGATCCCGCTCTTCGGCAAAATTGCGAAAGATGCGGGATGGGGTAAGAGATTGCATAACAGCATTTCAAAACCATTCGGCAAGAGCCAATTCAATATGTTTAATCAAATCTCCAGAATGGATTGTTGGGAGTGCCTCGCAGCAACAACCTACATTTGGATAGTTTTTCTCGTTGTCCCGATGAAAATCAGAGCCACAGGTTAGATGAAGTCCCGCCTCGGTTGCCCAGCCTTTTACGACCTGATTGATTGTGATAGCTGATTCAGGCGATTGATAGGCATGGCACTCGATGCCCCACAAGCCATGTTCTTTGGCTTTCCGTAGATTGGGGACCACGACATTTGATGCGGCAAACATAGCTGAAGCATCTTTTTTCCACTGATAACCGGGATGGGCCAGCACCGGGAACCCACCATCCTGGCGAATGACCTCGATGCATCGGGAAAACTCGGGCTTTGCTCCATAGCGTTCAAACTCCGCATCGGAAAAGAATTCCGTCTTGAACGGACCGTAATCATCGGACACCAAACCCAATGAATGAAGGTAGCCGAAAATATCATACTTTGAGATGGAGAAAACCGCGGCATCTCTGACATCCACCGCGCCATGGCCACCAGATTTGTAAAGAATCAATCCTTCGTGGGAAATGCTCTGATTCTTCCAACGCGTTGCGGCTTTTTCCAGAGCGGCATGGGCTAGGTTACTTCGATTTTTTTGAAACTCTTCAAGATATTTTTGAGTGTTTTCATACGAGCACTTAGGGAAGTAGCCGAGAATCTCGGACTCGAAGCCATAGTCTGTGTCCGTGAAATCAATTTCCACCGCCGCAATGGCTCGTATTCCCAGTTTCCGTGCCTCCTCGAGAAAACAGGGCACGCCTTGCAATGTATCATGATCGGTCAAAGCGGCGATTCCGACAGATTGTTCCTGCAATCGAATCGCGAGCTCGGCAGGCCATAGGGCACCATCAGAATGGCGGGAATGAAAGTGCAGATCAATATTCGTTTCCTGAACCGATCTTGATGTTCTTTCTGTATTGTTTGTGAATTGCATATTATCCAAAAATACATGTTCAATCCCTATTTATTTCAACGATTTTCTGAAGTTTTTCCATCCCTATTTCACTCCACGTCTCATCTGAAATAGCAAGATCTCCGACGAATAATGCAAAATCATAATCCAAATATTTTAGGTTATTTTTGTCGAGAGTTTTCAATTCGGGATGCTGTAATCGGGAGGTGATTTGAGCAGTGAAATGTCGGAATAGAAGAGAAATTTTGTTCATGCATTTCGGAGTTCCTCTCATCTAACGGAGAGCTCTAATCGCTTCAGTTCCTCTGCAGAATCTTCGAGGTACCAGAGAAAGGTGTCGTAGTCTTTCATTTTAACGGGTATATCGAGCTTTTCAAATGGCTTGAGTTGGTCATGCTTCCGTTTGCTCTTGCATTTATGCTCACCGAATCGATAGCCATCCATCACCTTTTCCGCCATCCATCGCCGGTGCTCGCAGCGTGCGAGGTGATCCAGCATCGCCTTTTCCGTAATTTCACCCCGCGACTCCCACGCCGTCTTCTTGATTTCGTTGTGCATCGCGGCGAGGCGATTGCTTTCTTTGTCCCCTTCGGAGATATCCTCCCAAGCCAGAGGATTGGAAGCCCCTTCTTTCCGTTCCCGTTCACGATACTGTTCATGGCATTTTCTGGCGGCTTCCTCGATGGGGGACTCCAGCGGGTTTTTGGTTACGAGGCCATGAGAGAGGAGATCGATGGACTTGAAAACGGGCCTGTCTTGGACTTTTTGAGTCTTTTGGGGCATTAATTCCTCCCCGTGGAAGCAGGCGAAAATACGCTCCGGGGCCAGATCGTGCCTTGTCGCGAATTGGTCCGCAGCCTCGAAGCTCTGGAGGTCTTCGGAAAAAGTGAAAACAGCGAAGTCCGGCTCAGATTCGCCTTCCGGAAAGACTTGGTTTCCATTTTCCGCATGCCAATGAATCTCAACAGCGCGGTCAACTGCAGGAAAGCGTTTCGTGAACGAATCCCTGTCGGCGTCGAGGGCGGAAGCAACGTGGATCACCGGCCCATTGTCGGCCGAGACCTGAAGCAGCGTGCCCGCGGCACGGATCATTTCCTGGAGTGCCTCGCCCGAACCTTCAATCAAGATGCGCACACCCCGGGTTTGCATTTGCGTATCCGCAGCGGCCAGTTTTCCAAGCTCGCACATGAGTTTCCGGGCCGCGCGGCTCAGGTAGCTCTCGAGGCGGATACTGGAAGGGAGGCGGTCCCGGTAATAGGACCGCAGCGCCCACGACTCGATCCCGGCTATCAACGGGCAATCAGGATTCAGAAGATCGTGAACCTCTGAGCAGATGCGAAGGTTCTTCTCATCGCTACCGGTCATGGCGACAAGTCTTCCGGCCCGCCCGATACCGGCCCGTTGCAGTACGGTGGCATCGAGCGCGTTGCCGGACACGATCAGGACGCCCTCCTTCCGCAACTCCCCGACCGCAGCATTATTTTCATCGGCTTCAATCACGACAACGCGCCTACCCCGCTTCTTTTCCGCGCGCGCGATCAGCGCGCCCCGCTTGCCCGCGCCGCAGACGATCAGGTGTCCCTTCATCGAGGTGAGCCGGAGTGAAGACCTCAGGTTGCCGAGAAGGGCTTTCACCGTAACCCAGACCACGCCGATCAAAGAACCGAGCGCCATCCATCGCGCAATCTCGATAAGTAAAGGCGTGGGTCCGACCTCGACGACGCCGGAATTCAGCGAAAAGAGCTGGACCGCCTTGTAGAACGCGGTCGTCCATCCCTGCCAGCCAGGCCCGGGATCGAGCAGATGGAATCCGAGGGTTCCTGCGGCCAGAGTGCCGAATGCAGTGAGAGTGAGGAGAAGGGTCCAGCGGTTGGCATTCATGATGTGGGAAGGGTGAGGGATTGCGGGCTCTTCTTGCTTTAATGGCCTTTTCTGATTTATGCTTTTTTTCATTTTATTATTTTATAGTAATGCCATATTCCTGAATTTGTCCCAATTATTGCAGAATGATTATTCCAGTCAATCATAAAGCATGACGAGTTGCGAAGATGAATCATTCCGCAAACTGTTTTTGTAGTTAAATTCCATAATTTTAGCGTATCATCTCGTGAAGCAGTTGCAAAAAAATCCTCGTTAAATATTGTGACAAGAATGACTTCATCTTCATGTGCTAGAATATCTGATATACATGAATTTTTTTTAAAATCCCATATTTTGACATTTCCTTTGTGGTCTCCTGAGATTAATTTATTTAGTTTATTACTAATAAATAAACGTGAAATAGGATCGTTGTGGCCATCTAATGAATACATGAACTGGCCGGTATGATCAGGATAGTCGCCCGAAAACTCAGAGGTTTTTTTTTGCCAATCCCATAATCTTATTACATTCTCGTCATGGCTTGCGGCGGCTATATACTTTGACTCCTCATCTATCGCAACTGCTGAAACCCCGCCTTCTTCAAACATTTTCATCCAATAGTTTAATTCTGTTTCTACCTTACCTGTTTTGGTGTTCCATATTTCAATAACATCATCATAACAGTCAATTGATTCATTTGATATTCCTAATACAAGCCAATTGGAATCATTACTTAGTGCCTCGCATACAATTTTACTCTCTGGGGAGTGAGTTATGCTATGTATAAATGAACCTGTATCAATATTCCAAATCTTAATATTATTATCCCAACCCGTTGAAATGATTCGACCATGGTTATCATCTATAAAAACAGAGCGGATAACTCCTTGTTCTGCACAATACGATAACTGGCAGTTATTTGCTTTTAGCATCCAAGTTGAAATGAATTTATCTGCTCCTCCCGTTACAACTCTATTGCTTAGGCATGAGAAGTCTATTGCGGTAATTTGTTTACCTAGAGATTTTCTATTAGAACACGTCCCGTTGATATCCCAAACCTTTAAGACATTGTCTACACTTCCCGTAACTGCAGTGCGTCCATCGGCGCTCAATCTCAATATTAGAGAGGAATGGAAACCCATATGCTCTTTGAGGACCTTTTGGCACCGTCCGGACTGGAGATTCCATACGCGCAATGTTCCGTCCTCACTCCCCGAAACTGCTATACGACTATCGGCGCTCAGAGCTAGGGAGTCGACGCAGACTGTATGCCCTTCAAGCGTCTGCAAGCATTGTCCGGAGTTTACATCCCATACGCGCAATGTTCCGTCCGTACTCCCCGAAACTGCTATACGACCATCCACGCTCAGAGCAAGGGAGTATACGCAGGCTGCATGCCCCTCAATCGTCTTGAGGCACTGTCCGGATTTTACATCCCATACGCGCAGTGTTTTG
>DBCO01000014.1:99800-142950 GCA_002293145.1 Akkermansiaceae bacterium UBA956
GAGTCGACCATCGGCGCTCAGAGCAAGGGAGTATACGCAGGCTGCATGCCCCACAATTGTCTGGAGACACAGTCCGGACCCCGCATCCCATACGGACAATGTATTATTACCTCCGGCTGCAACAATAAGACGACCATCGGCGCTTATATCGACAGCAGTTATACGGTCATTAACAACAATGACTTTTATGCATTGATGAGTGGAAGAGTTCCATACTCTCAATGTTCCATCTTCATTACCGGAAACAATAATGCCGCAGATTGATAATGAACATTTAATGGCTTCTTGCCATTCTTCGCCATCAAAATTGCATCTAGCTGGTTTCGTATGCCCTTCAAGAATAGCCTGAGATGCTGGAAGCGGATTATAAATCTCGTCTTGAGCAAACTGTTTGATTATCTTTATGCATTTCAGATGTGCGAGTCGGCGCTTGCCTTCGTCATGCACCGGTCCAGCAGGAGCGTCGTTTCGTGCATGGTTGGCTGCGAAGCCTTCTTGCGTGGAGTATTGCTGGAGCGGGGCGGTGTTTGTAGCTACGAAAAACCGGAATGCCTTGACAATTTCTAAGCGGTTAGGGGTTTCCGTTATGCGCTTACGCTCTGCGGCGATTTCTTCTTCCGACCAAAACCGCACAGATTCCACGGGTCGAGGCAAGGTTGGCTGAGCCTCACTGCTACCCTCACGGATGCGCGTCCAGGTAGCTGCATAGTCATGCATCTCCCGGGCATAGCGATCCAGTTCTGCCTGCCTCGCATCTTCAGCCTGACGTTCACTCTCACCCTCGGGTAGTAGATGCAGAGCCGCGCTATAGTCGATGAGCATGGACGACAGTTCTTGCGCGCGCGCGCGTGCTTCTATGTATTCGATATCAGAAAGCGCAGCGGCGGCATTGTCCCAATCCTCGACCTCAAGGAAATGTTCTACCGCATGCCGGCGAATATAGTTGGAAATGTCCTTACGATTCGATTGCATTGCATGAGCACAAAATTCAGCCATGCAGATCCTGATGCGTGCGCGATCTTCCTCCGTAGCAAGATAACGATCCTCTACCGCCTTGCGCATGTAATCGTGGCAAAATAATACGCGCCCAATGTCTCCGATGAGAGAATCATCAAGCGCAATATGGATGGCGGCCCATACTGCTGGGGGAACTCCCGAGATATCCAGAAGCTCGTCTTCTGCAAAGCTCTCCTTCGCAGCCCACAATACTTCGAGCACAGCCTTCACGTCGGCTGGTCGATTGTCAGCTTCCACTCGTTCAAGGACTTTTTCAAAAAGATCATCGATCGTAATGCTTTCAAGATAATGTTCAAGCTTCTGCCGAAGTTGTTCATGCACTCCAAAGATGCGCATCTCCTCCAGTAGCGTACGCAAAAACAAGGGATTGCCACAATGGGGATGCTGGAGTGTGAGCTCAACCAGCTCTTGAGGTAGGGGTTTGCGAAACTTTTCCAAGTAGCGGTGGATGAACACTTCGCAATCCGTCCGAGAAAAAGGTGTGACGATCACCTGCTCAAAAGCCATGCGAGTGGCAATTGCATCGTAGACCAGACCGGGCAAGCAAGATGCAACAAGGCCTACGCCCTCGGGTAGATGTCTAGGAAACCAATCGAGCCCACCTCCACCTGTCATTTTGTCTAGACCATCGAGAACCAAAATGAACCTTCCGCCTTGCTGACGAGCAAAAGCACCGGCTTTACTAAGCCACTCATGGAGCAAGTATAAAGCCTTACGAGGATCGCCTTCCAATAAAAGATCTTCACCCGTAAATCGCGCAATCTCTCTAAGCAAACGGGTGACCATAGTCGTTGCCTCGGCGTTATCTGCACCCGTAGCCAGGTAGTGCTCCAAAACGAATGCGTCCGGATTTTGATGGGAAAAAGACCGCGCCCAATTGGCCAAGAGTGTGCTCTTGCCTCCACCAGAATCACCAGTAACCATGACTGGCTTATGCATGGTGGAACCCATGATTTGATCGAGAGTGGCAAGATACTCTTCTCCTCCAATATACAACCCTTGGCGGGATGCACTGTAGGTCTCGTGACGCCGCTTCATAAGGTCGAGTTGATCAGGAACTTTGTTTTCGGGGTAGGCACTTTCGATCAATTGCCATAGGTCATCCATGACACGTTTAGCCAATACCTCAGGATCCGGATAATTCTCAACTACAGGGAATCCACTCTCGCGAATTCGATGCTTAAGCAGATCAAGCTTTACTTGATCCTCCGGGCTTTCACTGAGGTAGTCTCCACCTTTTGAGTATGAATACTCTGGATCACGGAAATAGAAGAAG
This sequence comes from Akkermansiaceae bacterium UBA956, assembly GCA_002293145.1. GTDB lineage: Bacteria > Verrucomicrobiota > Verrucomicrobiia > Verrucomicrobiales > Akkermansiaceae > UBA956. Next base: position 102,094 of record DBCO01000014.1, read on the forward strand.
GCTTGTCCTGCCATGTCCGGGTTATTCAACACACCGTGAAGGATTTCCAATTCGGTGATGCTCTTCCCCCCCCGATGCTCATCCAACCAAGGTTGCTCCATGAGAAGAGACAAGTCGTATTGGTCGACATCCGGTATGCTGCCATATCTCTCACCTAGAAATCCAATGAAATAAGGCCGCGACCGGTCGATCTCCGCGAGACAGATCGGCAGCACCTTGCCCTGCTGGGCCTCTTCCTCTGTGATACCCCAGCGCAGGTCCACATCCACCAACTCGACCTGCCGCTCCCGGCACTTGCGCCGCAATTCAGGAAAAACTTTCCGGACCAAAAGATCCCGCTCTTCGGCGAAGTCCCGAAAGGTGGAGCTAAGAAAGACGCGGACTGTGCGGGATGGTGTGGGCATGGTGGCAGGTGGGTTCGATCTATACATCAAGTTCAGAAATCCAATCGTGGATCTCGGCGGGGTTTGTGGGAGCTTATGGAAGCGGTGGTATTCATGCTATTGTCGCGAATAAAAATTCACCAGTTCAGGCAGATCCATACCTAGAGGCTCTCCACTTGTTTGTAATGCCCATTTTTTTCCATCATGATACAATTTTGCAACTTCTATCACATGAAATCTTTTATCTTTAATATTCTCATGAAAACGGCAGATCTCTACACCTGAATTTGCACAATAAATTCTCATGTAATAACTGTCTATTTTTAAATAGTTATCCTTATTATCCGATTGGTAAGATGTTATAAAGAAACGAATTTCATGAACACTAGAATCCAAACTTCCAGTCTCGATCATGAAGGTCTGATTGTCACATGAATCAAAATCATTCATTGATTCGAGAGAAGTCATTAAGGATCCATTTTTCGCTTCGAGATTATTGTAAAAAACAAAATCGCGTTCGGAGGCTAACTTTCCTGCATTCGCCAATAAAAAAGCCACAACATCACAATCGATATAATCAAATTCATTTTCTTCCCAACCAAAACCGATATAGAATTCGGTAACATCCAGACTAATTTCCGTTTTTGAATGGAGATTTAGGCTTGATTTCTGCAAGTCAAGATCCCGCATAACATTAAGACAAAGTTCACCTTCTTCATTCAGCAGTCTGCGGCCTTCAGATATTATATCAGCAATCTCTGAACTATTGATCCACAAGTGTATTTCTTCGCGATTATCATCGTATCGACATACAGCTTCTTTGAGCATACCGAACGCCTGCTCCCATCGTCCCGCATCTTTGTAGAAACGGGAAAGGTTCACTACTGCGGTCAGTGTCGTGGGATGATCCGACCCCAGCTTTTCACGGCTCAAACGCAGCACTTCTTCATTCAACACAAGCGCCTCCTCTTTTCGCCCGGAATCCGAGTAGGAACCGGCGAGGTTGCCCATCGCCCGCAGCGTATCCGGATGTTCCGGACCCAGCTTTTCACGTTTCAACCGCAGCACTTCTTCATTCAACCCAAGCGCCTCCTTCAGGCGACCGACTTTGCTATAGATAACAGCGAGGTTACCCATCGTCCCTAGTGTATCCTGATGATCCGATCCCAGCTTTTCACGCCTCAAACGCAGCACTTCTTCATTCAACCCAAGCGCCTCCTCCAGACGATCGGCTTGTGTGTAGGAATTGGCGAGGTTGCCCAACGCGACTAGTGTATCCGGGTGCTCCGACCCAAGCTTTTCACGCCTCAAACGCAGCACTTCTTCATTCAAACCCAGCGCCTCCTTCAGGCGACCGGCATTCCTGTAGTTAACAGCGAGGTTGCCCATCGCGCGCAGTGTATCCGAGTGCTCCGACCCAAGCTTTTCACGCCTCAAACTCAGCACTTCTTCGCTCAGTTCAAGCGCCTTCTTCAGTCGACCGGCAGCCATACAGGAAATGGTTAAGTTGTTCATTGCGGTAAGCGTGTCGGGATGTTCCAGTCCCAGCTTTTCGCGCCTCAAACTCAGCACTTCTTCATTCAGTTCGATTGGAAATCTTGTAGTGCAGCCAGCGGTGTTGAGAAAAATGGCTAAGTTTGATGCAGCCGCTAACCTCAACCGCAGCATTTCTTCTTTCAGTTTAATCGGAAATGTTGTAGTGCAACTAGCTGAATTGAGGAACATGTGCCACTTTTCCCATGCCTCCTTGTAAGCCGCGTTAACGTCCTCTCCCAAGCGCAGCCAATAGCCTAACAACTCATATTCGTTGCGCATGTTCATTGCCGCAAACAGCTCGAGGTCAGTCAGACACGCTTTGAGTTTCTTTCGATTACTTGCCTGTTCCCACTGCCACGGGAGCTCCTCGGCCACTCGCGCATCCACCGGAGGGGTGGCGAAATATTCGGCCAAGCGTCGGTGCAGATTTATTTTCCGTTTGCCCGTGAGGCCGTAGCGGTCCTGCACCGCCTTGCGTAGATAGTCATGGCCGAAGCTGATCCGCCCGCCGCTTTCGTAGAGCCCTTCATCCAGCGCGATCTGCAGCGACGCCCAGGCGGCTGGCGTCAACTGTGCTACTCCCAGTAACTCGTCGCGATACAATCCTCCACGACTGGCCCAGATCGCTTCCACGGCCGACTGAACCACGTGCTTGCCCAGGTCTTCCTCAATCCGGACCAGCACATGCTCAAACACGTCGTCCACCGTCGGCGCCTCACTTTTGCCCTTGCTTAGTGGCGGAGATAGCAGTTTCTGCAGGCGTTGGTCCAACTGCCCATGCATGCCGAACACCCGCAACTCCTCCAGCACGGTCAGCAGAAACATCGGATTACCACTCAAAGGATGTCCTTGTAGGATGCTGGTTTGTGTTGGCGTGAGCGATTTGCGGAAGCGTAGCAGGTATTCACCAATAAAGCGCACCTGATCGGCGGGTGTGAAGGGCTTAACTTCGATTTCCCACCATTCCAATCTACCTTTCGCAGCCTGCAGAATAGTCCCCTCAAGACAGGACACCACCAGCTTCACCTTTGCCGGCAGGAATGACGAGAACCACCGCAGGTCTTTCCGGTCTGATACCTTGTCCAACCCATCCAGCACGAGCAGCAGTTCACGCCCTTCCCGCTCTGCCCAGGCACTGCCCAGCGCCAACCATTGCGGCAATTCCTCCAATTGTCTCTCAGGATCGCTCTCCGGCTTGAATTCATCTCCGGTCAGGCAGGCGATTTCCTGTATCAGACGCACCACGATCCGCACCGGGTCCGCCGCATCAGCTCCGGCGCCGAGGTGATGCAGGATCACCGCGGTTTTCGGGTTTAGATTGCTCCAGCGAGAAACCCAGTTGGCAAGCAAGGCGCTCTTGCCACCACCAGACAGTCCCGTTACTAGCACGGGGAGAAAATTCTCCGCATTCATCGCCTTATCCAATGCCTTAAAATACTCTTCGCCACCGATGTAGAGACGTTCCCGGGGTGCGCTGTAGGCCTCGTGCTTTAACCTCTCGCGTGTCAGCGAGTCAGGCACGGAATCCTCCGGAAAAGTCTCATCGATCCATTGCCAAAGGTCTTCCCGCACGCGCTCTGCTAACGCCTCGGGGTCGGGGTAGTCCTCAACCACGGGAAACCCGCTTTTTCGGATTCGGTCTTTCAGAGTTGATACTCTTGCTTTCTCCTCAGGGCTCTCGCTCGCATATGCGTCGCCCTGTCGATACGACCACGCTGAATCCCGGAAATAGAACAAGGCCCGCCCGGCCATCTGGGGGTTATTGAGCACGCCGTGAAGGATTTCCAACTCCGTAACACTCGTGCCTCCCCGGTGCTCCTCGAGCCAGGGTTGCTCCATGAGAAGGGATAGATCGTATTGCCCGGCCTCCGGCACCCAGCCGTAACGTTCCCCGAGAAAGCCAATGAAATAAGGCCGTGAGCGGTCGATTTCCGCGAGGCAGATGGGTAGCACCTTGCCCTGCTTAGCTTCTTTCTCGGTGATGCCCCAACGCAAGTCCACATCAACCAACTCGACTTGGCGCTCCCGGCACTTGCGCCGCAATTCAGGAAAAACTTTCCGGACCAAAAGATCCCGCTCTTCGGCGAAGTCACGGAAGGTGGAGCTCAGGAAGACGCGGACAGTGCGGGATGAAGAGATCATGGATTCTAAAAGTTAGCGTTTTATTTCTATATGAAAATATTCATTTGCTGAACTAATGATGCCACCCCACAATACTCGGACTCCATCACCAACTATTCTTACCTTGGTTGACGAAACCAATTTTCCGCCCACTCAGGAAAAGGTTTGTTGGGAATTTTTTGCCACCTAATGGGGAACATCTCGGGATGCTGCTCGTCGAGTTCGGGGATGGCCCCATTGGTAGATTCAGCAACAGAATCCGCATACCACCATCCTCCTTGCAGGCAATCATTTCCTAGCACGCGCAGCATCGTAAATCCGTGAATCTGCGGTTCATTGATCCAACGAAAGCGCGCGAAAATTCTAGATCCTGCCATCTGGAAATTTTGATACACTCCCGTCGCTTCGAAATCTCCACTATAACAGTATACAACTTCAAGTCCACGATCGGTCATTTGGGCGTATGCACAAGATTGCGTCTGCTTGTTCAGCCATGCGCCGACAAAGTTTTCGAAAATTAAATTTTCTTTAGCGAAATCGAGAGAATTTGATTGATCATTCGTATCTGTAGGCCGCTTCTCATCGAAAGACTGAATCGCTTTCTTGTGAACAGAGCTTACTTCTGCCGTGACAGTCTGCTCATTCCTCGCCGTATTTTGACGGTTGGAGAAAATCAAATCGGAAAGTGCATTGCGCATTTCTTTCATTTCATCACGCAGAGCCGCGACCTGGTCAATGGCATTTTGCGGTTGCGAAACCATTTTAGTGCGACTTGCCAGGTAGCGCTGCACTGGATTGTCGGGTTCATCGGATGATTGAGCGATAATGGTGCGTAATGTGTCGCTGAGTTGCCTTCTCAGTTGTTGTGTCGCAGCGAGATTTTGTGTGGAAAACAGTAGCATTCTTTGGGTTCTCAGATCGAACGGCACGTCGGACTCCCGTTCGGCCATCAGTATCGTGCGATTGGCAAGCGCGTGGCGCACACCCAATTCATAGAACACATTGGCGTTGTGACCGGTGAGCACCGCAATCGCCAGAGGGGATTCGGCAAGATCGCGCACGATCCCTGACACGATCTCGCCAGGATTCAATTCATGGTCACCACGAATGCACTCCAGACGCAAGCCATCTGGGGCAATCACGCTCTCCGTGACTTCGCGAATCAGCTCATGCAACGCATCCCAATCCGCTTTTTTCTGCGGATCACCCAAATTGCCATACGGCATAATCAGAAAGCATTTCATAAGACGGGAAAATGTGGATAGGAGAGTGATCGTCTAAGGCAATAGGCTCTGGTAGTAAAAGTAGAAATTCTACTTTGCCAAAACAGCGGCCACCACCATCATTGCTCCTAAAACCAGAGACGACGCAAATACCGCAGCGGCCATGTTACCTTTGTGAATCTCTTCTTCCAGATCCAATTTCCGAAGGAAAAAATGATCGATCATTTTTACGCTGATGATCGCTAAAACCAAGCCCAGCACAGCGTAGAGCAGGTTAATTCCGAGCATTAATGCGGACGCTTTTACAAATTCCATATCCATAGTTGTATATTTTATCTAATTTCATGATATACCCACCCGCGAGTCATCGACTTGCCAGCGAAAGGCTCTGGGACGTAATACCCCCGTTTTACTACTTGCATTTGCGCAGTGTAGTCGGTTTTGACAGCGACTCTCGGGGGAGTGCGCATGTGGGATTCTTGAGTTTCCCCAGTCGACTCCAATAGATACTCGTGACCGTTGGTAGGATCGATTAAGATGACCCATGCATGCCCACCGCCACCGTTTGGCCAGCCAGGTCCAGAAACCTCTCCCAGCACCATTCGAGCGTCATGCCCGGACTCCGCAAGCATGTCGGCCAGCACAGTGGCAGAATCCCGACACACACCGGTGCTGGTCAGCCAAGTCTCTCGAACGCTTTGCCAGATTGGGTCCCTTCTTGCGATCTTCTGATGATTGTAGGTAAAATTCGCCAATTGAATCAACCACAGGTCAACCGCTGAAGAACGCTTCGTCACCACACCCTGCTCCGTTTTCCAGGGAAACACCCCCATGTATTCGTGCAGGGGACGATGGTTGCCCTTTTCATCAACACCGTAGGGCATTCCAGGGAAACGTGGGTCCTCTCGATCAATCCGCAAAACAATTTGAGAGCGCTCCAATTCATCAAGAAATTGGGACCACTTCTCGGAATGCCTTTTTACTTGGTTTAGTTGGTAGATTCCTCCCAAAGCCCCGAATCCGATCAAAAACAGAGCATAGACTTGCCACTTTTCGAGGTGCGCAAATCTTTTTTTGGGTTTTGCCTTTCCCGATATCGGCCGTCGCAAATGCACAGACCTGCCTGTATGTTTTTTGATCATCCGGTGGAGGTTAGCATGAAAGTGTCTATGGCTGAATCCTTGGCTTGATTTTCCAGAGGGCGGAGGTTGCGTGACACCAATTGATCAAGACGGCGATTAAGGTGACCAAAACAAATGGCAAGGAAGAAAAATTCCCCGAAGAAACACACAGCAATGAGTAAAACGCTCCAATAACAACGATGGCGGCATTCCACTTATGAAGGCCGGTGTTGCGGTTCAACATTTCCAGCCATCGCCTGACACGATCCCTTTGCACGGACTCCAATACCGTCACTGCGACGTGCAAAATGAGCAGGATACCTACGTAAACGGCATACAGAACATGCGGATCTAGAGATGCTGCCAACAGCCAGGGATAGCATGCGAGATAAATCAACACGGAGAGCATCAGAAGGTCCGCTAGGCCTCTGGCGGGAATGATAGGCTCTTCTTCCTGGGCTGCTTGTTCTTCATTGTAGAGCAAAGCCGCAGCCGCAGATCGCGCGCACAAGCTGATCTGACTGCCACCACGCTGTTTTCTGAAAAGTAGGCCGGTCTCCTTGACCCACATTCCACCGGGAATCGGGTTGCGCGCACCCATCCAAAGATCTCTCCAAGTCCGCTCCCCCCCCGAGGGCACTTGATATAGGAATTCCTCAGAGCCCTGAGGAAAAACTTCATGATGTTCAGGATTATTCTGAAGGCAATCGACACGCCCGATTGGCTCACCTCCGTTGCCTTGTCCTTTCTTGTCTACGTGGATCACGACTGACGCACTCTCCAGCATTCTAGCCTCTCCCTTACAGCTTCCGGGATAGGTCAGTTCCGTCGCCCGCTTCGCTGACGTCCATCCGCCGCGCGCCTCACAATACGGGTGATCCGTATCATGCAGTTCTCCCAGATAAACCACTGCTTTGCGAAAGAACGCCAATCGCAACAACCAAATCAGCAACCATAAGAATGGCAGAAAAATGATCGAGCTCATGCTCAACCAGGAAATCGTGTCAATTGATGCCATTGTTGTCATAAATAAAAATTCTCTGATTCGTGTTGGGCCGATTCGGCAAGCGCTTCGTAATATCGAAGCACATCTTCATCCACTCTGATCCGCTCTCCGTTCATGGCAGTCCTACATGCGTTCGCTCCCTTGTTGCGGATGATTGATAGAAGGAGTGGGTCAGGAGCTTGATGGAGCGTGATGATGCGTGCGAGAGGTTGACCGACGTTCACTTCCATTCCATGAATTTCTTGGTCTGCTCTCACGCGAAACAGTCCCAACTCTGGAGCCTTGATTTCCTGATTGCCAATCTTCATCAGCACCTCATCTTTTTGCACGATCGTGTCAGGCTCTCTCTCAATCTGAACTATTCCAGCATGAGTCGATTCGACAGGGATTTGACTTTTCGCAGAAGCTGAGAGTTTATTCATCAGCCAAGCGCACGCATCTTGGATCATCCGTTGCTGCGGAATGGCGTGGAATAGCTTGGTGAATTCGTAGGCTTTCATCCACGAAGTCAGCCCCTTCAATTCGATCGAATCCTCAAAACCATCAAGTTGCGTTGTATGGATCACATCTTTACTGCATTTACCGTAATCGTTTTCTTTGGTATCGAAACCTTGATTTCGTTCGACGCTGGGTTGAGAGCGTATCACAATTTCAGGACCATACGGTTCATACCCTTGGGATGAATCTTGCCAAAATTGCTGATGCTCCGGATCAGTAAATTCAATAATACCGGGTCTATCGAGGCAGAAGAGTCGCGTGTGAACCAGAGCGCGCTCAGCAAGCCACTTTGCCGTAGCGGCCTTCTCGCCGTCTTTCCAATCCTCAGGATAAGATTCCGGAAGAAAACTGACGACCATGTCCTGCGGACGAACAAACCCCTTCGGTTCTTCATATCCATCGAAGCGGATCATCTGCTGCAGATGGTGGATCCAATCCGCATCTTGAAGAGACAGGTGATCGTGCACGAGGTTGTCTCGATTTTTAAGGCGAAATGCTTCACGGGGACCAGGCATGTCTTTGCCTGAAAGGCATCCTTCGTTGCCCATCAAGGGTCGTTGGAAAGCGGTGCGTGGCATGTGCGCATGGGAAATAGGAGGGGCATGGGAGGGTTCGAAGTGCTGTTGAAGTTCCCCACAGAACTCTTGGAAATCCGATAACGCTCGATGAACGCTACGCTTCACCACCGCAAGCGCATCCTGCCAAATGGTTCGTATCTGGTCATGTATCTCATGCTCAATGCGTGCATGCGCGAGGGCAGTAAGAATTCGCCCGTGTTGCACTATGTGATTTTTTCTCAACATCAGTGAAAAAAGCATGATAAGAAATGGGCATGCGAACGCCAATAGACTCCAGATGGCAGGGGGAATGGCGGCAAGCGGAGAATCAGGATGTTCATGCGTCAAATAGCCGACAAAGGGTGGCACTAGAAATGCAATCATTACGCCCAAGAGCAGAACACGAGCAATCATCCCAAGTAAAATGGGGAATGATTTGAGTCGGTTCAAGAGGCCCAGATACTCACTTGCCTCCGCCCGCTCGGCATTGCCGGCTTCCACTTCTTTGCGAGCCGCATCGAGCATCGCATTGAGTTTTTTCTCTTCTGGTGGAAAGCTGAAAAAAGGTGTGGCTTCCGCGCGGATGTTTATTCCCTCCCGCTCCACTATGGCTCGAGTCTGCTCGAGAAACGCTTCGAAATGACGCTTGCTACGAGGAGTCTGACCGCGCCCAGACAATTGGTTGAAAGCATCGCGCAACGCAATGCGCGCATTTCTCTCCAGTTGATTCGCTGCCTGCTCGGCCTTTTGAACCGAGGCTGTCACTGTAACATCAGATTTTTTCTTCAGTTCCTGACTGAGTGTATGAAGGCGATCACGGATAAATTCATGATAAAAATTACCAACATCCAGTAATCTGCTGTCCCAGAATTTCCACGGTGAGGGTTCGTGAGTCAGTGAGACATCCGGTATGTCCCCGGGAAATTGCTTGTCGAGCGTCTGCACCTCACTGACCAGTTTCTGGCCCCAGTTGACCGTGGTTTGTCTGAAGCCAATTTCTCTGTCTTGTAGAGCGCTCGCATCAGCGAAAGGTAGCCGATGCTCCGTGAGAAACTTTCTCCATATATCGCCTGCCGCTAGCCAGGAGCAATGCTTCTGAAAATTTGGCCAGTGGGAGTGCAAGCAAAATGCACCTGCCGAGCAGATGCCTTTTGGCAATGATTGAGAACTCCCGCCTAATGCCACAAAATGCTGGATGATTTGGGCTACCTGCGCCCCACGGTCTTCCTCCGCGATTGTGATATCTCCCGATCTGTCCGGCGAAGTCACTGTATCGGCCACAAGGACTAATGTATCAAAGCAACGAGGGTCTTCCATTGCCTCATGAAGCATGGTCAGGTAACCCGCAATTTCCGCCCTTTGATCCTGCTGCCGGAGCACCCTTTCAGGGACGCGCACAATTCCGAGACGGAACAGGCTACCGGGACCACCCAATCGGTCGGCAGCGTCCTCCTGTCGCAGTTTATTTGCAAAATCGAGAAAGCGTTGCATCGGCAAACGACTCTCTTCGTCCAGTGAGCCGAGCAAAACAACGAATCCTTCCGTATTATCCAATTCCAAAAACAGTTCTGTATTTTCGGGCGAGGAGATGGGATTACGATTGACTAAATCTGCAGGTTGGATATCATTAGATAGACCGATTAGACTCCACCAATCTGGTTTTTTTCGATCACGATCTGCAGCAAGCGAATCAGTAAATCCATCGAGAAGATTTTTGATTGCGGACGCCGTCTGGTGATGGGAAGAATCACCAGTTAAATCGTAAATCCATGTTGGTTTGAGGCCCATAATTTATCAAATCGAAGGTTTGCCAATACGGATAATTTTATGAACCAAAAATATTTGTGCCGATATGGTCTATAATACCAACTCTGTTTTTGGGATCGCACAATGTTGCTATCTCTTCTGCTAACTCCATCTTTTCATTGTTTACGTCACGTCGGTTCGCAATCAGACTCATTTCCTCTTGGATTTTGTGGCAGGCCTGCTCCAGACCAGTTGCCAATAGGTTACGGTGCGGCAATTTTATCATTTTGATCTCAAAATCTTTAAGCAAGTCTTGCAGTGAATCAGCGTGTTTCGTGATGTCAAGATAACAATCAATATAGTCTCCACTAAGCATTCTAAACTGGAGTTCAAAAGCACGCTCTGGAACATGGATGAGTCCGTCAATCACTTCAATTGCGTTAGATCTATTGAGCCATCCAGCGCGCATACTATTGTTCTGAATGTAGATCGAAAATGGTGAATACATCGTCTTGCGCGCAATAAAAGCTTGCTTATAAACAAGCAGCAAATCATCAGGGGAAACATACTGTGGCAGAAGATGATATAGCCATAGTGTTGAGAATGTTCGCTTAAAGTCGTCGTAAGGCGTTTCCACGCCCTTATCAAATTGCAAAATTCCGCCAGTGAGAGATTCCATCGCTATTTCGACGTTTTTACCAACTTCTCCTTGGCAGAAAAAGCCAGCATAAATATGAGGGTTGTGTTTATCCTCTTCTTGATTTTCCAGTAGTGCACGATACTCACCCTTACAACCTGCATAGTGACGATAGTCGCTGAAGTTATATCCTCCCTTAAAGGTGAATTTTACCAATTGATTTGAATCATGTGCATAATGTTTAATTTCCTGCACTGCCATGTCTGCTACTTCTTTGGCGAATTCCTTATTGCCGCCAGTGAAAATAAGCTCTGTCTTTTTAGGACCAGTTGGGTTAGTAGGAAAATATTGGAAATTTTCCTGTCCGAACCATCGCTTCAATTCATCCTTCTTCGTGTTACCAGCCTCCTTGTATAGATCCCATAAAGGTATATCCAGAAATTTACCAGCAAGCGAATTGGGGTGTTGTATCAATTTGAAAGCCAAGTCATTTGCTACTGCTGCAACTACAACATTAACTACGCGTTCGGCACCTAGCATCTGGCCACCTGCATTTTCCTCCAAAATGTCTCCAAAATAGTAAGCATCCGCCACACGTGCGTCGGTGCGATCTGATGCTGAATCATTCACTTGATTCAGAAGACTAACTGCGGCTTTTTCAGGATCCTTGAGAAGATCGAAGTAACACGATGCAAATTGGCAATCACGATCATCCACCCATTTTCCATGACCATCCACGTAAGTCTTAATGTCAGGTATAAAACGGGTGGTTGCATCTCTTGCCGAATCAGAGAATTTCTTTGGAATAGTAATTTCATACTCTTTTTTTACTGCTTGCAGCATTGCGCTCAGATGACCCCGCAATCCTAGCAATCGATATTCCACTTCTTGATCCAACCAACCTCGTTCTGCCTGGCAAAGCCATTGGATAAAGTTGATCTGGGCCTCCACAAGGGAAAGATATTGCTCGCTCGCTGCATACAAGCTCATTTGATCAAGTAAAGAATCAGCAGCCGACTGCCTCCCTTTTTTGATGTCATCTGGTAGCACTGAGTCGATTTGATTCTTCAGATTGTTGCGGAAGCCGTTCAAAAATTCCGCCGCACCGTATAAATTTTCGAGGACGTGAGAGTCCAAATATACATCGACAGCTTCCACCAATTCGTGAGTGGCGATCACTCCTTTCTCAGCAATCGATCGACCAAGCCATTTTTTCAACTCTAGCTTAAATGTTGCCGAAGGATTTAAAAGATTGATCTGTTCTTTGAATTGAATTACAGCTTTTTCGATCGCCGCGTAGCATTCTGCACGAAATCCGCCAAGGTCGGATGGCGCGTTAAACTTACCTTTCTCATCGAGGAATTGTTCTCCATAACTCTGACCGATCCGGGCATGCGCGCTTGCGGCATCATTACTAGCAAAGGCTGTATGCGAGCATTGACGCAAATTGGTAATTTCGACACCATTTGAGTTATAAATTTTTTGAAGATCAAGTCCGCGTGAGCAATCCACCGCAGAGGAGTCTGAGCATAGTGCTTGATTTTTCAACAGTCTTTCTTCGTCGCTTGTGGATGCAAAGAGTTTTCCAACCAATGACTCGACAAGTTTGCTGATCCAATCAATTTTATCTTCATCCTTAATGATACCCTCTTTGCCCACCATGGCACTGATAACCTGTAATTTCCATCGAGACTCCAAATATTCTCGGAAGTAATTTATGGGTTTCTTGATGGTGAGGCAGCCAAAAGATACGATCTTGTCGCTGCTCGCTCCTGCATCCTGCACGATATTATCAATCACTGAGTTTGCTTGAGCCCCAGCATCTTTTAAAATTGCACTAACAACCATGTCAGCGATCACCGGATAAAGATTTCCTTCTGGGACACTTGAACCATTCTGAAGTTCAGTGTCTACGACTAAGGCTGCTTTGTAGGGGGTAAAGGTACGTAAATTATCATGCTCCCAGCCAGCCTGGTCCTTTTGCACGGACACATGCTTAAATTCGTTTTCTTCGCTTTTATTAAAATAGGAAATCTCCTGCATAGCTGCGAAACCATTTGAAAGAATCACATTTGGGTTAGTACTAGTGCTTAAGTAACCATTGGGCGCAAAAAGTATGGGGAAAGGCTTAATACTTCTGGTCAGATTGAGACGATCAATTAGATACAAAATATCAAGTAAAATTCCACTACCCGTCCCGCCTGCCAAGCTTGAGATCACATAAGAATGAATATCCTCTGGATTAACTTGGTTGTTATCTATAGAAGTTAATTTTCTAATCGCGTTGTTGAGACATTCAACAACATAATCATATTTGTGATGAAGACCCAAACGACTGTTCATACGATATGCCCCCGCGCCTTCGTTTATTCTGCGCGCTGGCAGTCTCTTAACATTTCTGCCGACAAACTGCTTGAGTCGCTGATTATGCTCTCCCCCATCTCTCTTTGCGTTAAGTGCCATGATCCGTGGCATGGCTTCACCCATATCAATGTGAATAGGCCTCGGTAACTCTCGATAAAGATTTTCGTCCAAATTCATATGTGCTTCGGATGAAGCTAATCGGTCTGTATCGACAGTCACAAATTGGTAATTCTGACTGAATTGATCTCTTTTATCGCCTGCCCCAACATCATGTATGAAAGACTTCCAAAGACGCTCTTGAATGCTAAGCAAAGTTTTTGTTCCAGATCCCCCGAGGCCAACGAATAGTGCTTTTTTCATAGTTAATTGTATTTTTTGTTATTTGATTAATGAATTGAATTTTCGAGATCGAATCAATGATTAGTTGGTGCTCCAGCGTAGGCTCGTTTGTCCCGAAGACAAGGTCCAGGAAGTGAGATTACGCGTGGGACTGAAGGGCGCGCCTGCCATTCTCAGATTCGTGTTGATTTCCCTTCCTCCAGGCCCACGATGTCGGACACTGGCATTCCCCTGAGTAAGATACACCACCCTGCGCCCGCGAATGGGATGGAAAAGATCACCCTTGACCTTGAAATGAACTGTGAAATTGGAGGGAAAACCTGGGTCTGCGCAGATGTTCTGAAAAGGACCTCCCACGCCCTGCGCAAGTTTGATGTGAGAATATTCGAGCCTAACTGGCCTCCCATTTTCACCTACTCTGATCACTCCACCAAATTTCTTACCCGGGCGATAGGTGAAGAGAATGTAGAGTAAAACGAGTCCGAGCAATCCTGCCGCACTGGCGACTTGCCACAAGGCGAAGCGCCCAAGAACCACATCTCCCTCAACCGAGAGGGACTGGGCGCTAGCCTCGGCGTTCTGTTCACGGTTTGTCACAAACGAAATCGTTCCCTCCAACTGTCCGGCAGGAAACTCCCTGCCGAGGATGCCGCTGACGGGGACTTCACCAAATTTCTGCCATTCACGGCTTACAAACCATGGCTCAGGGGACAGTGAGATGTATTCTCCAACATCGGGTAAGCGCACCCCGGAGATTTTTGCCTCATAACCTGGCGCTTCAAATCGACCCTCAAGAATGTTTCCCGACATTCGGAACTCCAATCGGCCGGGAGGGCTCCATGTGCCGCTAACTTCCTGGCGGGATGGAGCCTCTGGCAAGGTGATCCCAAGCCGCTGAATCTCCGATAACTCCGCCGAGGTCTCCCAGGAGGTGACGAGTTCGAATTGCCCCAAACTCATTTCCTTTTCGAAACAAGCACCGCCGGCGTAGCGGGCAAGTGCAGCCGTATCACCCGTTTTGATGCTCATTGGCAGCTGTTGCATCGCCATGGGCAGATTGCCGCCATCGCGGACCGAATCGATGCGTAAACCCTTGAGCAAATTTCCCGTGCCTTGGCTCAGACTGGCCGAAAGATCCTGTCCGGAGGCGCTGAGCGCCAGCGACGGAGCAGGACCGTTGATCGATTTCTCGACCACATATTTCAGGCGATCCCGCAGGATTTCCGCCTTTCGTCGCTGAAACCAACCACCCAGTGTTGCCGGGTTGACGGGAATGATTTGCAGGCCCGGGAAAATTCCTTCGATCTTTTGAAGGTCGCGACCGGACTTTTCCGTCAGGGCGAGTTTCATGGCGTAAAACTCTACCTTATTCTTGGAATTCTCGGCGCGGAACCTGTCCTTCAACCGATCCCATTCTTCTTTTCCTTTGGTGGCCGCTGGGGGGTCATGATCGAAGTCGGTGAAGGCAAATACGAATTTCAGCGAATTTCCCGCAGGGCGGTTCAACTCATCGAGAACCTGGCGGGCCATGGCCGCCAAATCGGTATTTTGGTCAGCAAATCCAATCGAGTCAAGCGAGCCACGTATCAGTGGTCGGCTTGCTGCGTTGACCTGAGCAGGAACGCCTACCAAGCGAACGCCTGTTCCGAAGGCTACGATGGACACGTAATCGCCATCCGGCAGCGATTCGAGGAAGGCCGCGACATTCGGCACCACAACCTCGCGAAATCGCTTCATCGAGCCCGAAACATCCACCGCAATGATGTAATCAGCCTTTTGCTCCATGGCCGCCAGTCCAAAAGACGACCAAAGCCCCGGAAAATCCTTCCGAATCATTTCCGCTGGATCGTTTTGCGCTGAAGCCCCATAAGGCAAAGAGACCGCCAGAGCGATAAAACAGGCAGCTATGCGATTCCGCAGTTTTTGAAACACTTGCGGGAAGCTCGATGTCGTCGCGACATTGTGAGGAAAATGATTACGGATCATACAGGACGGCTTTTTATATGAACTAGGTTCTATTTTGTCAAAAAAAAAGTAGTTGAAATTTCGTAAACCATTCAAAAAACAATGCATCTGGGAATAATTGCTCTAAAAAATAGTAAGATAGACCTAGCAAAAAATTGGAGACGCATACGCAGATAATTCTAACCATGATTGGATTCTACAAAAGTTCGTTATTCATCTTCCTACGTCTACGCGCGCTTTGTAGATGGACGAGAATCCTGATGCCAACGAAGATTTTCTTGGGTTATTAGATCCACCACTCAGCGTGCGCGCGGCAGATTCCTCCCCATGAATCCGCCCCGTCATTTGCTATTTGCCCTTAGTCGGCATTGGGTTCTCACGAGTGAGAAGATTGCGCATAGCCCTTATTCGGCTTTTGACGGGGCGGAAATTGTTTGGCGCTTTTTTCTTGCCAGCATCGCACGATGCAATGACGGCAAGCGCTTTCCGCTAGGTGGCTCCATGCCAGCTTGGCGATGAATCGAACGAATCATGCTGTGAATCATTCGATCCATGGCTCGCCATTCGCCCGACTCATCGGCCATGGCATACCAAGCTGGACGATAGCTGGTACGACCGCAAATTTCATCTTGGAGTTGTTTATGGTATTCTCTCACAATTTGCTCTTGATCTGAGTCTGAATCTACCTCCCGCAAGAGCTTCGATGTCTCTTTTCTTAGTCGAGAAAATTGGCGCAGCCAACGTTCGACACGCTCTGGATCCATCGTGAAACGATGGGCTTCGTGGTTCAGTCCTAACCACGTGACCCCATTCGTCAGGCAGGAGATTTCCGTTTTTTTATCAGAGAGCGCAAGCCCAAATTGGTGAACGATTTTTTCTACCTGCGCCTGGACCGCCTCTGCTTCTGCTCTCGATCCGCAGACGACAGCAATGTCATCAACGTAACGAAAATATGACCATTGTGTATCAATTTGACGATCAATCTCGTGCGCCCACAGTTCCGATAGCGAAGAGGAAATGCTAAGACCTGTAGGCAGTCCATTTACTTTTTGATCTCCTGAGGCGTGAATTCTTCCAGTTCTACGCGCGCGGCAGTTCGTAGACCATTGATGCAAAAGCCTTCTGGTTCGTTCGGATATAGGTAGTATTTCCGCTGCAGCAATCACACGATCACGTGGAATCGAATCGTAAAATGAAACGATGTCAGTTCGGAAAATCCATGGTTCAGGAAAACGTGTTAGACTCTCGCGAAATTGACTAACAAAAGAAGTCGGGGCAGGCAATTTGAGACAAATTCCCATTTCCTTCGCAGCTCTGCAAATGTCTTCATGCATAGCGCGCAAAACGAGCTGATCTCTAAGGCGCGGAATATATATCGTCCGATGACCCGCGCTGCTTTTGCGTTGCTCCAGCATGAGCATCGTGCCGAAATTGTAAAAATTTGCATCGCTACTAAATTTAGGATGAATACGTCGAGCAATTTCACCGAGATACGTGTCCAGATTTTTTTCCCAGTTTTCCGCGCGCATTCCGTCGATTCCAACGGGTAAACTACGCTTGATTGCGTCACCATGAGGGCATCTCATGCGCTGCCAAACCATCTTTAGATGCTCTACATGGTAATCATTCATTCTGGCAAGGAATCGCATATGAGTTCCATTTCTGCCTCTGTAAAATGCCATTTGAGGGAGCCATAATACAATACAGATCGGCCACGTTTTTCCCAAGGGTGATCGTATTCTCCTGCAGGCTTGACTGTCCATGGAGCCACAGATCCCTCGTTCACCGATGGGTCAAAACCGTCACTATAAAGAGCATCCATTAATGTTTTTAGCCTTTCTACGTCTGCAAAGCTAAGTTGGACGGCTTTTCGTCCAATCAAAAAATCATAACCGTCTGCTGTCTTTTCTAGCTGAATCATAGTGTGTAAACAGTCGTTAGCATACGGGCAGACAAATGCTTAGCAAGCAGAAATTCGAATGAACATAAAGTTCGTGTTGCATGGGATATACAAGATTCATGGATGTTGCGTCAAAAAGATCTCCGTCTTTCATCGTTTACAATGCGCGCGTTTACTCGATGTTAACCAATTTCGACTGACAGCGATTACGAGCAGGTAGGTAGCCGTGATGGCGATCAATGTAGATATCAGGGTGAACAGGCTGAGACCTTCTTCAGATGTAATACCTTTTACGTTAATTCCAAGCAATCCAAGGAGAAGAGAAACGAAAGGCACATAGATCAAAAACCAACCTACAACTCCTTTTTGTTTCTCCAGCAAAAAAGCACCAAGAGTGGATAGTTTGCTGTGAAATCTAGAAACCATATCTTGGCAACCTAAAGTCGTCTGAAGCCCAAGAAATAAAGCATGTCTCTCGGCATGAGAATGAATCTGGATCAATCCAAGTTTCCAATATGAGTCCATAAAACGATCCATAATTTCCTCGTAAGACTTCTTCATACGAATCACGCCTAAGAGCACAGAAAATGGATTTTTTTTGCGCCTAATTTGATGCATGGTCATCATGGTGCGAACAATATCCCTCTCCATATCAATCATCAAGTGGTATTGCGTCAGGGAAATTACATACGTCAGCCAGCTATCTGCGAAGCGAAATGAATTCTGAAATCGCGCCGCGCCTTTTGTTTGCAGGTGAACGCTAGAGATCTGCAAGACACTTGATACGGCATCCATCGACCATGACCATCGGATATCATTTGTGTTTTTCGTATTCTCTTCCGCCATTAATGCAAGCGCTTCGTAGTTTTCACTGTCACCCGTAGATAGATATAAAAACTTCAATGCGTCCAGTGTTGATTCTGTTTGCAACTTGAAACGCCCGAAACGATACAAATTTCTGGATGTATAAAGAATATCCGAGGGGTTAAGATCTCGAAAAAACCAATTTTCGATTTTTTGAAAAATTTCCGCCTGAGTGCATCTTGTGCCCTCACGATCAAGGAAGTTCTTCAAGTAATCCGCCCCCTGCCTTTTGCCGACAACAGAAATAAAATCGGTCCAACACTCGGGATCCTCTGATTCCAGTGATACATCGACCCAGCACAAAACGACGGAAGAAGCTGAATACACCAGGCCGCATTTATGAAATCGAATAGGTATCCCGGGATTGTATTTCGAGATATTTCGATGATAGTAACCAAAGCTAAGATCGAGCCCCAGCGGGTTTTCTGTGCTTGGAGAATTGAGAGAAGTTTCAAATTGCTGCAACTTGTTAGCCATATCATTGGCGTTCAATCCATCGAGACGAATCAGGTCTAACGCTTGTCCCGTCAACCAATCACCACCAAACCGGTATTGATGGTCCTTCCATTCAAGATCGTATGACCTTCTTATTTCGCCTTTTAGACATCGGCTCATCAGTTGTTGGCATAAAGCTTCAGGATCGGCAATTGAATGAACCGAAATGATGCGAATTCGGGAATTGGAATTGGATACTTGCATGGAATTTTCAAGTTCTAGTCAGCACGATCGAATACCTAACTGCGCCAACAATGTCAAAAATTACATTCATGACGAATCAATCCAAGCAAAATCGATATAGTTGTGGACGCCTGTCTTTTCTCGACTGTCCTTGACAATGGCAATCCGCGTCAATCGCGACCGAGTGGGCGGCAAAATTCATTTTGACCTGAGAGGATCGTTCTTTTACGATGCGCTTATGACATCTCATGAAATTACAGCATCGATCTCTCGTCAGCTTGATAAATGGCTCAATATTTCTCACTCATGCATGAGCTTCCTAGTAAACTCCATGAAGAAGAAATGGATGCTAACAATCCTATTCCTGAACTTGGGCTTCGCGAACGCGCAGTGCAAAGTCTACTCGGGATCAACTGGGTATGCGGTTGCCGCAAGAGTAGAAGACGGAAAAGTTTATTCGGGATCCAGCGGTTATAATGTAGTGGCTAGATTTGAAAACGGGAAAGTCTACTCAGGATCCAGCGGTTACACCGTGATCGCACGAGTCGAAGGCAACAAAATTTATAGCGGGTCGAGTGGTTACAATGTAATCGGCAGAATTGACGGGGATAAGATTTACCTTGGATCGACTGGTTACAAAGTGGCAGCAAGAAGCGAGGGATGTGGTGGCATGAGTTTTGCTGCAGCTGCTGCAGCTTGCTGTTTATAAGTAAAATAAAGAATACATATCAATGCCCCTAAAAGTGGTCAGTTTCTAAACTAGAGTTTTGAAGTTGATGGTAGTGTTTGTTCGGTCTGGTGTTTGTCTTGTGCTTTGTAGTTCGGGCTGCTTTCGTAAGGGCTCCGCGCGGCATCACCTCGTCTCGATGCGTATCCCTCATGCCGACGTGCTGGGTGTCAACGCGGCAGTCTCTTGACGATGCGCTTTCCCTCGGTCAGGCAAGTCCCCTCGCTGGTCACCCAGAATGAGGGAATCGAGAATTTGGCATACATGTCGCGGGTCCGGGGATTGCTTTCGATGGCGATGTAACGGGCATTTTCACCGTGAACGGGGAACACATCTTTCTTGAGCAAATGCTCTTTGATCGCCGGTGGATTCCACCAACCTTGAGGCGCGAAACACGCATCCTGCCGCTCATCGCCATCGGTGGATTCGCCGGTATCCGATCAGCCGAGGTATGTCGCCTCAACTGGCAAGACATCAAGTGGGATCGCGGCCACATCGAGATCGCAGGAAAAAAGGCAAAGACAGCGGCGCGGCGGCTCGTTCCGCTATCGGACAACCTGAAAGCATGGATTGCTCCCTGGCGCGGCGAGACTGGCAAGATCATCTCCATCACCGACTACTCAGGCGCTCTGAGCGATACTGCCGTGAAAGCCAAGATTCTCGGCGGATGGCGTCAGAATGCCCTCAGACACTCATATATCAGCTATCGGGTAGCTGAGACCGGCGACGTGGCACGGACCTCTCTGGAGGCTGGTAACTCGCCGAAAATGATCTTCCGCCACTACCGGGAGATTGTGGACGGCGAGGCGGCGAAGGCGTGGTGGTCGATCCGGCCCCCGGAAGGATGGGTGCCTCCGGAACTCAAATGGTCGATCAAGCAGCGATTGGAGCGCTTGTCCAGTCGTCAGGACAAGCCATGCGTTGACACAGCCAACGATGCGCAACCATGAAAGCCACAATCCTCAAACATCCCGCCCGGACCTCCAACACAAGCCAACCGCTCGAAGGAGGTGGAAGCTCGGGATTCATTCAGCCAACCCTGATCAAGAAGAAGGAACTGGCAAAGCGCCTGTCGGTGAGCACTCGATCCATCGATACCTGGGTCGCCAAAAGAGTGATCGCCTACATCCAAATCACTCCGCGCTTCTACCTGTTTGAGTTCGAGGCGGTTCTCGCCGCCCTGAAAAAGCACTATCAGGTGGACGCTCGATCCTGATTCCTGAACACAACCCCCCCCCCGGACGGTGAAAGCCATCCGGGGATTTTATTGCACGCGCTCAGTTCCCCCGCCACTTCCGCACCATCGCCACGAGCGACATGACGCCGACTGCGAGGCCCACGCAGAGCGACGACACCCGCAGGTGCCCGCCGCCTCCGCCCTTCGACATCCAAGCCATGGAGCCTATCGAACCACCTTGGCAGGCGATCAAGGAGTGGATCCCCGACGAAGAAACCGATCTCGAGGGGTTCAACCGTCCCCGGAATCCTTCAAACCCCGCCCCGGATGGCATCGACCAACGCCCGAAATGGCAAGCTCCATAAATCTTCTTGGACGACGGCCGCATCCTGGTTCTCGAATCCACCTGAAGATCCGGCCAGACTCGCCGAAAAACAGCAGCCAAAAGAAATCTTGGCACAGCGGCGTTGAGAACTACGCTCGCGGCGAATGAAAACCGCCGTGAAGTCTCCCGAGTCAGCCGTTTACCGGCCAACTCCGGAGGTTTCCTCACAAAAACACCGCCCACCGAACCACCGGCTCCGCCCCCTCTTGCCCCCGCAAACCCCATTTCCCCGCCCTCCGGTCTTCGCCGCATACTTCGCTGAAGCTACGAAGGCAAGAAGGCTACGACAGGCAGGCCGGCCCGACCCAACGGCTGTTTCAAGAGCCTTCCGCAGAAAATAAATTTCTAGCAGCTAATTTTTCACACAATATCGCTTGACTAAAAGAAGGTGATATAACACTACTCATTAAATGCAAATTACAAATATATGAATTTTTTCTCTTTTCTGATGCGTGCATGGCAATCGATTTTGATCAGTATTTTTCTGCTGACAATGACTTCACAGCTGAAAGCACAAGGCATTCAATCGAGCATCAGCAGCATTACGAGCCCCACGGGCACTGCTACAGCTCCACTTTACGTGATTGATTCGGATGCTGACAATACGGACGCGGGTTATGTTCGCGATACGATCGCCAGCGGTGGCGTGGTGCTACTTAATAACACATCGGCATCGGTGGCATCGGGCACCTATCGCTTGTCAGCCACACTGAAAAATGCTTTGGGCACTGCGGTTGCCGGTCCCGCTTATAGCGCTAGTCAAGCCGTGACTAATCTTGCCGCCGGTGCGAGCACGAGCAAAACATTTTCTCTGAGCATTGATCCGACGACCGATCTGGGAGCTGGCTCACAATATACCGTCGAATACAAGGTGCAGGCCTATGTTTACGCAGGCATGTTCGGAGGATTCCCCTTTTACTGGTGGCAGGATACATCCGCCGCGTCTTCTTCGACGGCAGCATTTACCATTTGCCACTTTGACGACACACCGGAAAATACCAACAACCGTAATGCGCGGGGTTGGCTACGGGGGGCGGCGACATGGACAAAGACTCACGCTGTTTCGAGTGGCACGGGAACACAAAAACAACTAACCCTCACCATCCCCTACTCTCTTGCCCGCTACGACATCGGCGGTGTCAGTGCCGCGATTCCTGTCAGGTTCACAGCGATTGTTACCGATGATCTTGGTAATACTACAAATCTAGAAAGTGGTGGCATCAGCACATCCTTATTCACTCGAAGTGCGTTCACAGTAGGAACGCCCAACGTGCCGCACATCATCAGTTCGACTTACACACTGTCTTTTTCCCCCAGTGCTCAGCTCGACAGCGCGAATCGAACTTATCGTGTTGCAGTCATGTTTGAGCATCTCGAAACGCCGTCTACCTTGACATATCGCGATAACGGCACATCAACTGCCACCGCGTTGCAGAGGTTACTGCACTTTAATGGTCGCTTGTTTTTTGGTGGAATCGCCACCACCTATGATACAATCACCAATACTCCCGCACCCGGCACAACGGGGGTGAATTATATCAACACCATCATCAACCCACCCACTGCGGCAATCACAGGATTTGCCAATTATTCGGTTGCTTCTGGAGGCGATCTGAGTGTTCGGCTGGAGAGCGATGGCGATGCCATACTCACAGCAAGTTCGCGCAACGTGACGGCTGCCAGTGGAGAAGTCAGTGCGACTTATGGTGGGATACTGGTCACCTATCCTGATACCATTCTCGACCAATGGGGTGCATATACTTACTCAACCATCGTTCATCTCCCGCAGGGCCTGAGTTACGCGGCTAACACCTCAACCGCAGCGGGTCGTTACTCACCCGAAATGGCTCTTGGCGCGCGCGGTCTCAACAATAATTTCACACACTCTGGCACTCTCACCCTAACGACGCCGGTGACTGCCGGAATTTTCGATGAGGCACGCCCGATGCTCCATACCGTCACCAACTTCAGCATGTCACAGAGTGGGCTGATCGGCTTCACCACTTCTGCCACAAGCTGGGTTCACAAAGCCGCATACGACGACCTGGACGCGAATCAAGCTGCCGGCGCACACGCCACTCCCAACATGCAGTTCCGTCTGAGCAACGATGGGTATCTTCGTCACGCTCATCTCACCTCTACACGAACCATGAATTTCGTGGCGGCATCCGATGGATCGGCTCGCATGCGCACGGGCGAAATCGATGTCACTCCCGGATCATACAAAACACATTTTCCCAAGGAATCGACTGTTTCATGGTCGGGAACCGGTCTAGTAAAAATCAATGAAGGAGACATCGATCCAGCGAGTAACCTGAATGGCGCCGCGGCAGTCACCGTATCGTATGACGGATCCTGTGAAGGTGATGCATGCGGCCCACCACCGGGCAGCGCTGTTGCTACCGTGACCTTATCTCCCCTGGCCGGAAAATTCGAGTTTACCGCCGACGGCGGCATTCATACAAATGCCTCAATGAGCCCCACAGAATTGCAATGGGGCATTCGCGGTGATGGCGCAACAGCACATCGAACCGACGATTTTACTGCGGCAGCATTTTATGCTCCCGGCCATCAACTCTATCAAGCGGACAATCCGTTCGCCTCCACGTCGAGTCCATTTGCTGCAAAAGCTTCGATACTCTCGCCCGGCAGCCTTCTGCTTGCAGGATATCTTTCATCCGCACACACCAGCCCTGTTTATCCGGGAACCGCTGGCTACAAGAGCGGCAATGGCTGGTATGCGGGAGCCACGATGAGCGTGCCGGCTGGAGGCATGATCGGAGCATCCCGTCTGGCGGATATGACCGTCGATTACCCTTATACTCTGCAGGAAACTGTGTCGAAATATTATGTTAGGCCCAGCGGTGTATCGGGCCGTCACGTTGCTGTGGAGGGCAGCTTCGACGGAGAAATCACGATGTATGATTATCAGTTCCAGATCACCCGTTTTCAGTTGACCTATCTATCAAACGAAAATGAAGACTCATGGATCAATGGCAGTGTCGAGGTTCCCAATCCCTCAGGCTTTACCCAAGCCTTCGAAGAGCTAACGCTCACCTGTACTGGAGCGCTCGACCAAGCAGAAATTGATCCAGATGATGCCGCGGTAAAACCACTCACGTATTGGAATGGCTCATTTACGCCACTCGCCGTGAGTTTCAATCCACAGACGGGAGGAGGATGCTATGGCGACAGGTTCCTCGTGCTTGGTCTCGTTTCGGGAGCGGCGAACATCGATACCCCGCTCGCAGGAAGTCTCGCGTTCATGCCCGATGGCAATATCGGCACCATTGCTGACTCGATTGAAGGAGTGGACAGCCGGCTCGGTTTGCCCGGCACACTGCCGCTTGAAGGGCCCGGCACCGAAATCTACCAACTGACTCCGGTCTGCAAGCTCTACTTTAACAATCCCGAAGCCACAGGCGCAGCCGCCACGGGCTATGTCGGCTTCGCCGCGCGCTGCAACGTTCCTTTTTTTGAAGACCTGAAGGTGCACGTCATGACCAGCGCCCAAGTTGGCGTGCCTGCCTCCGTATACCTCACCTCAGGCTGGACCGAGGGAGGACAGACTTTCTTTACACAGACCGACTTCGATGCCACACACCGCGGGTTCCCCGGCGCAGCGGTAGCGATAGAAGACTACCGCAACCCATCAGTTCAAAATGCCTACGTTCCCAATGCCACGCAGTCGCTCTTCGGCATCGTTCCTCTGACATACCCGCTGAAATGGAGCCCCTCAGGGCGGTATTTCAATTCATGGAGCACGATCTCTAACGATTTATTGGTTCTCAACGTCGAACATCAGGTGGATTACCTCAGTGCTGACAATGCGGAAATATCCTTCGGCGCCCAATATGATGGCTTGCCGCAAATCAATCTTGTCAGCACCGCGATCGAAGCAGCCGACGAGCAGATCGGGGCCGCGAAAGCACTGACACAAGCTGCCAGCAGCTACATCACCAATACTCTCAATGACGGCGTGGATGCCGTTGGCGACCTGGCCAGCGACACCCTTGAAACGGTGCTCGACGGCATCCTCAATGAAATGGAAGCGGATATCATCAATCCGCTCTATGATGCAGTCGATCAGTCCTATCAAAATGCGGTAGCAGCCAACTCGTCCTATTCAGCGTGGGTCAACACCTCCACCGGCAGCCTCAAGTCGGAGTTTGATCGTTATCTCGATGGTTCGATCGGTCCCGCCTCCGAGAGCATCAAAGGACGCCTCGACCAACTCCACAATATCAGCGGTGACGCGATCGATTTGATCGCCCAGGTGCAAGGAGCAATCGATCAAGGAATCCTTGCGATTGATGCGGTAACCAGCCGGATCGAAGTCGTAGGCGGCAACACCCAGTTCAACCTCACTCCGCCCACCGTTCCCAGTATTCCGACGGCACAATTGGTCAACGGTATTCTGGCAGAAGTTCTGAATGAATCCACGGGGCAACTGGAACGCCAGATTGTGCAGAGTCTCGTAGGGGCACTCATCAACGAACTCGCCCCGCCTGACCTTGCTGCCATCCTTACGCCACTGGCTGGTGAACTCACCGCAGAAGCGAATGCCGAGCTCAACGCCCTGCTCGCGGACTTTGATCCGACACTTGACCGCGTTAGCGAAGCGCTTCTCGAGGCGCGTGCTTATCTGGTGACCATCCGAGGCGAGCTTGCCGCCGGGCAGGATATTTTTATCAGTTTCCAGCAAATCGTATCGGGAGCCAGTGCGGAGATTGATGCCATCGTCGATGGCCTACGTGCCACGGTTTACGGATTCATCGATGAAATCGCAGCTGCCGCCACTTACGGGCCTACTACTGCTCTCGGAGCAGCAGATGATCTCATGGGCGAATTCAGCCGCGAGGAATTTGTCGCGCTGATCCGAAACGAATTGCGCGATCAATTGTTGGCAGCCAGCTTTATTCAGCAGATTCAGTATACCCTGAGACAGTATATTTCCGAGCTCGAGATGGCGATGAATTCGGCAATCGACTCCGCATTCGGCGAGGTCAGCCGGATGTGTCGACAGCTCATTCAAGAGGCACTGGGCCCAATCGATGATGCGATCAACGAATTGATTGGCGATGTGAATGATTATGTGGGAGCAGGGTCGATCGACGGTTACGCGCACATCCAGGGTGATACATTGCGTCGACTGCGAATCGACGCCAAGGTGCAATTCAAGATGCCAGAAGAAATGGAGCTTCAGGCTTATTTTGAAATGCTTTGCTACGATTCGGAAACTGATGTCGGATCCGCTGGTTGCCTGGCAGAAGGCGAGCAACAAGTCGAAGTAAAAATTGGTGCCCTCGACGTGCCGCTTGATTGGATCAGTCCCGACCTTCGCGCGAATCTCGAAGTGAAATTCTCCATGCAAACAGCGCCTTCGGTTTACCCCAAAGGTATTGGCGGTGCATTGGAAATGACGGGAGGTGAACTCGACTTCCAGAGCCTCAAGATCACGGAATTCGCGGCTGCTATGGCGGTGGGAATCGACGAGTGCTATTTGGCTGCCACGGCACGTGTAATTATTTCAAGTTATGAGGCGGCTGGCGGTATATTTTTTGGCCGCACATGCTCGATCGAGCCGCTGGAGCTCGTTGATCCAGATGTCGCGGCTTTGCTCGGTCCCGCCCCGTTCACAGGCGCTTATGTTTACGGAGAAGTCTGGATCCCGATCTCCGAAGTGGTATTAGGTGTTCCAGCGAGTTGCCTTTTCCGCATCTCGGCTGGCGTGGGAGCTGGAGCATTCTATTTTGCGGAAGGTCCCACCTACGGTGGCAAGATGATGTTAGGCATCAGTGGCGAAGCACTGTGCGCCGTCTCCATCGGTGGACAAGTTTCCATGATCGGCGTCATGTCCGGCGGCAGTCTCCGCTTCAGTGGCACAGGCACACTCACCGGCAGGGCGGGATGGTGTCCCGTCTGTCTAGAGTTTAGCGAGAGTGCTAACATCACCTATCAGGACGGCAGTTGGTCCGTCGATTTCTAATACCCGCTCGTCCCCCAAGAATCATCTCAAGACTTCCACCATTCATGAAAACGATCATTATCTCCCTAGCGACCTTGACATTCACCATCGGTCTGGGCATGGCTCAAACGGCCAGTGAGCTGCTCACGACTGTAGGTACTACCGTGCAGGTTTCCGGAAATCACCATGCATACGTGCTTTGGCAACCGGGAGATGCCGGCAGCACCTTGGGCAAGCGTTTCGCGGTTTATTCAAAGTCGGGCACGGCAGACACGGCAGGCAGTTACACACGCCACGGCATTCAAACACTGCAAACCAGTCCCAATACCATTCGCGCTCTGCTTGAACTCGGCGAGACGCTCGATGCCGCGGCCGCAGGGTGCTATGTGCGCATTGATGGCATTTACCGCGACCTTACCCTGCAATCGAATGCGGCCCCGTCCACACCGAGCGATGTATCACTCGACGCTGCTGACAAACTTGCCTTCATCATCCAATCCGCCGTAACGGACAACCGATTGCTGGCGCGTTTGTTTTTTCTCGGCAGAGCACACCCGGGAGTCATGCAGGCACTGGGACATGGATTTTCGCTCCGAATCACCTCAGGGGTTCGCACCTTTGAAATACGCGAGATCAATCTATCGGACAACGACGTCCGTGTCGTCGGCCGTGTCACACTTGATACGGCATCGCCTGTCGTTCCCGCAGCGCCTGCGGCACCCGTGCAGATCTTTCACCCTGTAAAGACGGGATCTCAATATACGATCAATGCAAAGGATCATCTGAATGCGCGCCTGCGTTGGGGCGTAGGAACAGCACTGCGAGGTCACATGCCACACACATTCGGTTTCGATGTCTTTCGCGTCAAGCGCGCCGTTGCAGAAAGCCTGGGATGGCATACCACCCCGCCGACACCTGCACAGATCGTATCCGCAATCGCCGCGCGCAATCCCGCCAATCCCAACCCTGATGCCGCTGCAGCCAACGACACCCCAGTCCTGGTGGCCGATCTACTGACGCCAGCTCAGGCTGCGGATCCCGCCAATCAGGAACGGATCGATTTTTCCGACGATGGTGTATGGCACACCGGCGCTGATGGTGCGCTCATACGACGCCCTTACACCGACGGTGAACAATTCTACTTTTTTGTCGCGGCAAGAACCATTACAGGTTCACCGGGGCTACTTTCTCCGGGCACATTGGTGACCATGTGCGACCGAATCCCACCTAAACCCGCTTCCGTATTTTCGGTGACGAGCAATTTTGTTCGACCTGCTGCGCCTGCCGACTGGGCCATTCAAGGAGGATCGCAATTTCTCCAAGTAAAAATTCGCCAGGTTTCCGAGGATGATCATACCGAGAGAGCGATTGGATACTATGTTTACCGTTGGGAAAGTTCGCAGCAACACCTCGACTATGTCGGCAATCCTACATTCAACCGCATCGGCGCGATGATTCCTCATGTTCCCGGAACCACCTTCATCACATTCAACGACAATGGTGCGGGGGCTCCCACTCTCGCGACTCACGCAAACCGATCCGTATGGTATACCGTTCGAGCAGTCGGCGCCTCTGCATGTGCGGGCGAAGTATTGAGCGGGCAAAGCGCTCCCATGTCGGGAGTTCTTCGCGACTTCAAAGCACCCAACGGCCCCACAGGTTCCTTTCTCGTCTGCCGCAGCGTTCCCAATGTATCCTGGACGCGACGCGAGGAAAAACTTCCAACTGAAAATGGTCTGCCTTCCACTTACACGGGAATGACAATCGAGGTGGTACGTGCCAATCCTACCATCGTCGAAGCTGATATCGAGGTATCTGTGCCCAATGCCGGCGGAGCAAGTTACACACTTTGCAAACGACGGCTCAGTTATCGAACGGGTAATAAAGTGCGTATCGACCTCCCCTATCGCGAACCACGCTCGGACAACTCCCCCATGACAATCACCGTACGGGCGATCAGTGCCAACGGGCTGACATCCAGTCCGGCTACGAAAACCACTTTTGCTTCCAAGGAAACCCCATACGTCATCCACTTATTTACGGCAAATGCCACAAAACAATGCATTGATGTCTCATCGGCCACGCCACCCGTCCATGAATCATCCGAGCCGGACGGCACGGTCAATGTGATCAGTGGATCGATCACATTTCCACTTGGCCAAGGCGTTAAAGAGTGGCGCGTCTACCGCCGGGTCGGGCCAGATGGATCACTATCGCTCATTGCCAAGGCGGAGGGCAGCACCATTCCCAACCCCGGCACTTGGGTCGATGATGCCCTTCCCGCCGAAAACGGTGTGGAAGTTTGCTACTACGGCCAAATCCTCGACCAAAATGCCAATCCAAGTCCGCTAAGCATCATCGGTTGCGTTACATTGGCAAACCCCGATCTTCCGACCCCCATGCTATCGGACGCTGAAATTCTCTCGGAGATTACCGACCGGGTGACCATAAAACTCGAGTGGTTCTGCGATCCCGTCGGAGTCGATCGTTTTGAAGTGCTCTGTGCAGCTGATGGCGGCGGCATTCCCAGTCTAACGGGACTGTCCGAGGTGCTCGACACGACCGCGATCACAGGTCTCTCAGCGGAGCGCCCTGACTTGGAATTTTATGCGTTTCAAACACCCCGTGTGGGAGGAGCCATCGGCAGTGGCCCGGGATTCGGAATGGAAATAACGGCACCCACCGACAAGCCGCTCTTTTTCGTCGTGCGTGCCTGTGGACCGGGAGAATATCCACGCAGTCATGGCTCGGCCAGCAACATCGTCACCGCTCGCTGGAAGCCTGTGGTGACCGGACCGCAACCCGTGATCCCGTGGCCCGCACGACCTATGCCGGGCGACTTCGAACATCGTCGTCCCATCGAAACATACGCTTACGGTGAAGGTCCCCTGTGGCCGACCGTAATGCCATTGGATTACGGCTTTCCCACAGGCATCCTCATTGGTCTGACTCGTCAGACGATTCTGCGCACCAGCAGAACCAGCAGTACTCTTGTGGACACAACGACCACTGCCGACAACTGGCTTTTCAAAGTGCGCGAATCGTCAGGTGACTCAAGTCAATTGACCAACCTGATGCCCTTCATGGTCTATCGTTACCAAGTGCCCAGCACGCGATTCCCCAGTGCGCGTGCCAACCTCGTCCAATGCACACCGATGATTGACCGCATTTCCGGAATTTACATCAATAGTGCTAAAGAAAAAGGCTACGAGGTTTCCGATCCTTTTCTGCTTTTTGTCTCAAACTCACAAACCAGCATTCAAGTGCCATACTCGGGAACCTGGACTGACACCGTCGCGCCGAATCTTGACTATCCTTTCAATTCAGTCAACCGACCCAATTATCTTACTAATTCGACTGGTATGATTTTTGTGAAGGATAATCTTCCTGTGACGCAGGGAGCGAAATATCGACATCTAATCGTTCAATTTGAAGAGCGTGGCGAGATCAAGCGCATCATTCCTCTGCAGCCTATCCAACATTAATATTCCAATCCTTACACCCATGAAGATTCGATTGATCATCTCAACGCTTCTGCTTACTGCATCAGCTCATGCGACAAAGCCGGTGTCGAAGCTCGCCGCAGAGTGGCTGATTCCCCACGGTTCTGATCCACAGGCTTTCACGCTCGTCGATACAGCATCAGGCGTAGTGCGACCTGCCTACATGAAACCGAGTGGCGTTGTGGAATGGCGCTCTCCCATAGCCACAGGCGTATCGAATGTCTCCGCAGTTTGCGCCGCTGTTCCCGCTTCAAGCGGCGAGGCAATTGCTGTCACATCGATCGAGGCGAACCGCGTGATGCTGGTAAATATTGATACATCCGTTCCCTTGGCGCGCGTCATGCCAAACCTTTCCGGCATCGGCCCCAGTGGCCTTGCCCTCACGGTCAACGGCGGAGTCAGCGAACTCATGGTGGTCTCATCCCAAAATGGATCCAACGCCGGCAAGGCGGAAACCCACTCCAATCCAGCCACTACCGCCGGCCTCAATGCAGCCACCTTTGAGACGCTCACTTACAACAGCCTGCAACCACTTTCCAATCCTACATCACCTTCGAACTTCGCCGGGTTTTATAGCGCTTCGAGCTCTTCAAGCACCACTACTGGGGTGCTGGTGCGTTCAGGATCTAACATACAACGCTTCAGCCAGACAAGCCATATCGGGTCATACCGCTTCTGTCCGGGTATCACCACCGTGGCGGGAGCGGCCAGCATTCCTCTCATTCTCGGCATTCGTCCGGGAACCAACGAAGCGGTGATCATCAAAGTCAATACACCCATCGCTAGCTCGGGCACTTTCACTTCTGCGTCCGTCACATTTCCCCGAGCAATCGGAGCTGTCGTGCCGCTTTCCGGCGGCGGCTACGGTCCGCTCACCGACGGCTTTGTTGCAATCGCTGCGGACGGTAGCCGCGCGGATTGGTTCCGCATCAATACCGCGGGCACAGCATTCATTTCCACTTCACAATCCTTCACACCCAGCGCGGGACTGGCACTTACTGGAGCAATTCCTTTGCCGGGGATTGGCTTATTGCAAATCGAAGGCACAACGGCCTCCGGAACCAGTTCGACTTTCCGTTCCTTTCTTTGGGATGGCTCGGGTTGGGTGCAACAAGCATCCGGCTCTTTACCAAGCATCAGCGCGACATCCCTGTCTCCAGCCAGCTTGCTGTTTTTCAGCGCCGACCCCTCTGTCGATGAATCGGCATCACTCATTGGCATCCAAGCGGTAGCGGACTGGACACGTCCACTATCCTATCCCGCGCCCTTTCCAGCCACTATCAAACGTGAGTCCTTCGGCTCCACATCAGGAGGATTGTCATTCACTGCGAACCACACGGTCAGCGCTCCCGCAGGAGCAAGTTATATCATGACCAACCAACTCGAAGCTGCTGTAAGCATCACAGCACTGGGAGGCACCAACGACCTGCTCAGTCCTGAACTGCGCATCAATCCCCCATCGGGCGCTTATACTGATAGCGTCCAAGTGACGGCGATTTACGATGCGGAACGTCAAGAGCTCTTTTGGCGGGACTCCGGTTCGGGAGCTTGGACAGCCTGGAGCGGGCCTATCGGGGTCAGTTATTCTCGATCCATCCAATTCTCGCTGCGATCAATCGCGACGGGCGTAATGGGTCCTATCGAATCACGAAGCTATACTTTTTCAGCAGCTCAGCTCGCCGATCAGGATTCCGACGGTGATGGAGTCCCCGATTATGTCGAACAGCACTTCGGCCTCGATGCTTTTGGTGGCCCCGATCATGATGCTGATGGATGGTCGGATCTGGATGAGATCCTCAATGGCACAAACCCTGCCAACGCGACATCAAGTCCAGTTGCAGGGACATCAAAAAATATTGCCACCAGTGGAGGCTTCCGCATCGCTGTGTCAGCAAGCAACCACTCTGGCACAGAAATTGCGAATGGTGAGGAAATCCTGGTCCATGCTACCCATGGATCATTGCTCGATCGCAATACCGTAGCCGCGATCTCACCAGCATTGCCCGATGGTAGCACGCGTGGAGCGATACTCACTTCCAGCACCGCCGTCGCCGCCGATCAACTGGTCGCACTCAGCACGCCACTGTATTTCAACAGCACCGGCGGCACGCGAACTGGTCGTGAATTGCGCGCGTTCCTAGCATCTCCACAGCCCCTTAGTTTTTCGCCAGTTTTCACTCCGTCGGGAACGAGTCTCTCCGCCGACGCCGCGGGTTGGGTCACTGCCGCACAGGCAGCAGCAGCAACGATGCCAATTGCATCCGCCCGCACCTTGATCCGACCTGCCGATACCGCAGTAGCCATACTCATCGAAGACCTTGTGCACCGTGCAGCATCTCTTGTTAGACCTGCATTCGATCCCATACCAGCTCTCAGCAGCTTCACATTTTTTCCTGATCGCGATAGCGACCGCACTTGCACATCATTGGAGTCAGAAGACCAGGAGCTTCTCCGCAACGCCGGTTTCGACCCAAGACTCGCACTCATTCTCGCTGACTCGAAAAAAACTGCGATGTCCAACGCCGCCAATCAAATTTACACCCGCCATGCCAATACTTCCGATGCCAATCCCGGAATAGCCATGCCCTTGGATGCGCTTCGTTCACTGCTTCGCAGCGGCACCTTGTCAACGGGCTACGAGACAGCAGTCGGAACGACGGACATCAACAATGCACGCAATGCCTACAATCAGGCCATCAGCGCGATCGCCGATTCCTATCGTCCATCCCAATCATGGACCATCGAAATCGTAACATCTCCACCTTCGGCGGGCGTTTATCGCCGCACCAGTGATTCGGCTTCTATCGTCTTACTCGACCGTTACGGCAAACGAATCTATCTCGAACAGGGACTCGGCTTACGTCCCGGTACACTTTTTTCGGTGACAGGATTCACCGACACTGCCGACGAAAACGGCATGGACACGATGGAAGTGACTCTTGCATCGCTTACCTTCGCGCCATCATCCTCTGACAATGATAGCGACGGCAATCTGCTCGACGATGATTGGGAACGCTATTTCTATGGTTCGACTGGCCAACTCCCCTTCTCCACACCTCACGGCAGCGGTTACCAGTTACTCCAATATTTTCTCGATGGCATTGATCCACGCAGCGGCGTATCACCCGCAGGTCCGCCTGTCGCACTTGGTCCACAATCTGCCGCGCTCCAACGAGCTACCACGCCAGGTCACGCATTCTTACTCGACTTCTCCTTCCCTGCTGCCTATCGCAGTCAATTTGACTTCGTTCTCGAATCCTCATCTTCGCTGACCCCGGGCAGCTTCACCGCCGTGGCAGGATCGACGGTTTCCCTCGTGAGTGGCAACCAATTTCGCGCCACGATTCCATCCACAGCCGCCACAGCTTCCAGCACTTTTTACCGCATTGTGCTTCGATTGCGTCAATGACCCTGAAAACCCATGTCACCCATGTCACCCATGATCCGCTTGAGAATTCCGTTATTTTTGCAATTCCTCTATGATGGTAAAATTACGATTCTTCTTCAAAGCTTGTGTTTTATCTGGTTGGCAACATGGGCAAGGGCAGATGGCATTGCATTTGACAATATTCTTCATGAACTGAAAATTCCTGCAGACGCAAAGACGGCCACGACAAGTTTCAGCTTTCGTAATCGCGGCGGCAAGCCATCGAAAATTCGCAAATTCCACGCGAGTTGCGCCTGCATGAAGGCGAGTATGGCCAATGATCAACTTGCCTATGCTCCCGGTGAACATGGTGCCATCCAAGTTGACATCGACCTCAGCAATCTGGCGGGCAAGGTCGAAAAAGCAGTCCTCGTATTTCTCGAAGATGATCCCGATAGTCGTCCCTCCATCACTCTGCTGGTTCGCCTCGAAATTCCCATGATTGTCGTAGTGGAACCGAAAACCCTCATTTGGCCCATTGATGGCGATGCTCACACAAAAACGATACAAATTCGGATGAATCATTCCCAACCAGTGCATGTCACTGCCGTAGGATGTTCGTCTGATGTCTACACACACAAATTGAGAACCATCGAGGCCGGAAAGCACTATGAAATCGATGTTACACCGCGCGACACCAGAAGTATGACCCTAGGAGTGCTTCGAATCGAGACCGACTGCGAAATCTCGCGCCATAGCAGCCAGCAAGTGTTTGCCCTTTGCCGCAGACCGGATCCCGGAAAAACGCAATGAATAGGGTCAGATTAAACGAATTAACACGTTAGATTAGCCAGCTTCTATTCCACTAGCAAAACTCCCTCTCGGAAGATCGTCGCTCCCCGATCCGATTCACCGGGTCCTTGAGCAGGGAGGCGGCGGCGAAAATGAGAACGCCCAACTTCGGATCCAAAAACGGGATGGATCCAAGGGCGGTGACGAACCCGGCGACTTTCCCTGCGAGGCTTAGGTATTTGAGTGCTTTCATGGTGAACCGGGGTGATGTCAACGACGGCGAAGTTTTTTGAACATGCTCACGAGCGACATCACGCCGACAGCCAGGCCGACGCAGAGCGACGACACACGCAGGTGCCATTCGATCTGCTCTTGGAACGACGTGATCACGCCCACCACCGGCGAGGCGATGCCAACGATGGCTTTGGTGATGAAGTCGATGTCGATGTTGATCGGTGCGCGCATGGCTGGGTATCAGTTGGTTAGGATCAGTAGAATGCAGAGCACAATCACCGCGACGACCAGTGCGCCGACGAGGCTGCCAGTGTCGCGGGGTCGTTGCGGATATTGCGGTTGGGTGGTCATGGATTTAGTCCAGCGTTACAGTCCCATCCTGTGAGATGCTGTGTGCGGGGATGGCTTCGTGCAGGGCAGTGACCTCAGCGAGCGCACCTGCATCCTGCTGGGCGAGGGTTTGAGTCAGAAACGCAAACAGCACTCCCTCGATAGCGAGAAATTCTGCGGCTGCGGCTGTCTCGTTGAGCTTTGCGATGCGTTGTGCTGGAGTCACCTCGCCTTGGTTGCCCCACATCAGGCTGTGTGCCTGCTTGTAGGCAGCGATGAGCTGACCTTTGACTTGGTTGGGGATTGCGATCAGGTGGGAAACCTGACGGTCGATTTTGTCCTCCTGCGTAGGCTGAAGGTTTTCGGTCGGTGCTAGTAGTGGCATAGTCGTATTTTGTTGATGGTTTTGAAGAATCAGTATCTGAGAGATGAGAAATACCAGTCGAAGTCTTTGCGGATGACATCGTCCATAAATTGTTACCCGACTTGGGTGATGTTGACCTGCGCTGTCCACTTGATGTTTTTTGCCACCACCCCAGTGCCGACGATCTTGAGCGCGTCGTTGGTGTTATCAGCTGTGATGGCGATAGTTGCGTTCAGCGTTCCCAACACATGATCCGTCCCGATGGTGTCGAGAGCCGAGATTGTAACTTCCCCTGCGTTGTTGCCGATCAAGCCGCGTCTGGTGAATGTCTTGGCGTTAGCCGTTGCTGTTTCTCGTGCAACAATCGTGGCCGTGAACGACCAAGTAGAGTTGGCAGGAATTTTGATGCGATTGGTCGAACCCTCCACAGCTCCGCCATTCTTCGCTTCCTGCGGAAGCTACGAATTGCAAGCCATTGGTAGCTGGAGAAGGATGCGAAGAATGCCCTTCGTAGCTCGCAGAGCGAAGTAGGGCTGCTATTTCGTTGGTTCATTTGTTTTGCGACGCAATGATGAATATCTTTTTATCAATAAGGAAGTCTCTAAAATGGGGCTAGTCATTCTTTTTAGGTCTTTGCGCAAAATTGTCAAAGAAGCAGTTAGCAGTAAGTTCGCCAATCTCCCGCAGTTGAATCCAAGCCTGGGAAGATTTCTCTATGGCTACTGTTTGATCCCACCCAAGCAATACTTTTAGCAGTAACTTGAGTCACTAGCACTCTCAATCCGCTTTTCAACTGCGGATTTTAGGTTCTAATGAGAGCGCCTGCGCCGGGAGAGAAGGGGGAGGGAGAAGATGACAGTTAGCAACAGGCTTGATGACTCCGGAACGACGGCAATCTGATTGAGGCCGCCGTAGTTGTAGTCGAGGATGAAGCCGACCGGCAGATTGTTGACCGCGTTGAAGGTGCCTGTGAGGCCGCCGAAGCCATAGGTGATGAATATGTAGGGCGTGTTCAGATCGAGAGTGCCTGTCCCGAGATTGGCGAAGGTGACGGACGAGTTGCTGCCGAGATTGAGCGAGTTGGCGATGTTGAGCTGATCGATGCTTGGCGAGACCGTCGTGTCCCACTCGATGAGAAGGGAGCCATCGAGATCGACACTGCCGAGCTGGAGGGATTCGATGGAGGCGCCGGGTGAAAGCGTGCCACCTGAGACTACATTCACTCCATTGGCGATCGAGCCAGTGCCTCCGAGGGTGGCACCGCTGGAGACGGAAACACTGGAGGTACCGGAAAGGGCTCCATTGACGAGCATGGTGCCTGCGGAGATGAGCGTGGCACCGGTGTAGGTGGAGGTGCCGTTGAGCGTGAGTTTGCCTGCGCTGTCCGTGCGCAGCGAGCCGCTGCCGGTGATGCCGCCTTGGACATCGAAGGAGCCACCAGTGAAGGCGAGAAGTCCGCCGTCGGAGACGATCTGGCCGGTGAGGACGACCTTGCCGCTGCCACTGTTGTTGAGGGTGGCTTCTTGGCCATCGAGGCTGATGGCGTTGGCAAAGGTGTTGGCGTTGCCGTTGTTCGCGGCGAGGGAGTCGAATTCTAGCGAACCTGAGGAGCCGATCTTGATTTGCGCGCTGCCCAAATTGCCGGCCTCACCGACCGTCAGGCGGCTGCCTTCGAGCACCGCCGCGGTCCCTGAAAAGGCATTGACGCCGGCGAGGCGGAGGCCACCGGCCCCGGTGATCTGGATCTCCCCGTCTCCTTGGATTTTACCGTTGTAGGTGCCTCCTGCGATCCCTTCGTTGAAGGTGATTTTCGCACCTTCCTCCATCAGTAGCCCGGTTCCAGCCTCATTGGCGCTGAGGGTCTGTTCGGTGCCAGCACTGCCCACGATCGGCGTGGCTCCGAGATCGGCCACGGCACCTATGACAATCGAGCTTCCGGAGTCGTCGTAGGCCCAGTCGAGAATCGAGCCGTTATCGCCGTTGCGGGTGAGGTTCACGCGCATCCAGCCATAGTTCACGGCGGTGCCACGCAGGAGTTTGAATCCGAGGTAGCTCGTTTGACCGTCGGTGAATTGTCCTGCACCCGGCCCAATGTGGCCGGAGTCGTCCTCCGCCCCGGAGCCGCCCCAGCTGGATGAATAGGTCGCTGTGCCTCCGACGGACGCACCCAAGGTGAGAGCAAGGATCGGGTCTTCGCTACCGGTTCCGATCCGCACGGGTTGGAATGCTGGGGAATTGGCGATGCCGAGACCGCCGAAAAATGGATTGAGATCCCATGAACCATTCTCCGCTGTGGCGCTCTGCAGACTGGTAACATTGATGAATACGCCTGCGAAATCACTGGTGATGCCGATGTTTTTCTGTCCGCTGTAAACGATGGCGGCGCTGGCATCACCCGCTGCTACGAGGCTTGCAGCACCGCCACTGCAGAGGGCCAAGCGCCACGGGGAAGGCCTACCCCAATCGCCGAACTTTTGATGGAGTAATTTCATGGGATCAATTGGTTTGAACTTTCACGCGGAAGTAAGCGGCCTTTTTGCCATTCACGAAAAATGGATAGGGAACGGACACCACCTGGATCTCGCCATCATCGGCCAAGACTGTAGGGGTGGAGGTGGAGGTCTTCCAGGTGGCAAGATCACCACTGAACTCGACGGAGTAGGTGAGCCCCGCAGCAGCGAAATCCTTGCGGCGAGGGAACACCGCGCGGAAGGTGAAGCCGCCCCCCGTGCCGCTGGCATAGGGCACGGGCAGGCCGCGCTCCAGTAGATTCGAACCGCTCCACCGCAGCATTCCGCCTGAGCTCTGGCTCGGATTCATGCCAAAGGCGTATTCTTGGAGATTGGTCAATCCGTCTGAATCGGCATCCGCGCTGGCGCCGGTCTGGATGCCGGATTCACCGAAATATTGCACTTGCCACAAGTCGGGTAGTCCATCCGCCGCATAGGAACCGAAGTCATCTGTTCCCGAATTGAGGACAACGAGGCTGAGTGTGTCCGAAAAATTCAGATAGCCCGCGCTGACTGCCGCCGCGGTGTCCTGATAGACGGAGCCGGCCGTGACTAGACCGGTGCTACTCACGGAGAGTGGCGCAGTGCTGGAGGTGTTCCACGACACCATCCCTGCGGCGGGCGCCGCGAATGAGGCGTCGTCGTAGGTGATTAGCGCCACCAACTGCTTTGTTCCCCGCTCGGCGATGGTGAGGCCAGCAGAAGCGGCTGCCACTTCTATGGCAACGACATCGGCAAGCTGCCCGGCGTATCCGGTCCGGTTGGCGTAGTTCGCCGATGCGGCGGCGGCGCCGGGCGTGCTGGACAAGTTCGCGACGTAGTTTGCGCTGACGGCCAGGGAACCACCGTTGTCGATGGCGTCATGTTCGAGCGTATAATTTTGGCTGGAGCCGCACCAAGCGGTGAGCGGCAGTAGCCATCCTGCTAGAATGATAGAGCGAGAGATCATCATTTTATTCTCCCAGTAGCGCCTCCAGTTTGCGGAGACGTTTTTCCTGATCGGCGAGCTGCTTTTTCAACATCTGGTTCTCCTGATTGAGCTCCTGTACAGCGGCGGCGGAGTAAATGATCAGCGGGTAGGTGTCCACTTGCAGAATCGGA
This sequence comes from Akkermansiaceae bacterium UBA956, assembly GCA_002293145.1. Lineage (GTDB taxonomy): Bacteria > Verrucomicrobiota > Verrucomicrobiia > Verrucomicrobiales > Akkermansiaceae > UBA956. The sequence goes on from DBCO01000014.1 coordinate 141,490, forward strand.
GAACCGTCCGCCATGACCTCACCGCTGCTTTTCACATCGGCAGGAAATACCTCCGCGAATTCCTGAGCGATGACGTTCGGGTAACGCACGTCTTCGATGCTTGGGTGGGCCGCCCGATACTCGTCGGTATAACGGAAATCCACCAAGCGCACTTGATCCAGTTTTTCCAAAGCCCCGGTGATCGACTCGATCTCGGTTTTGATCCGGCGGTCGGAGTTGGATAACCAACTCCCGGCGGTGGTTTTACTGGCGGAGCCCTCGACTTCCAACGAGTTGACGGCCGGCGTGCGCTTGATGCCAACCTTGCCGGTGAAAACATTGTCCTGATCGAGGCGGGCGACTTGAGCCGGGATGGCGTCAGCCCGCAACGCCATCGCGTGCGAAGCACCCGCCGCGATGTGCGTCACCTGGGTAGCAGTCGCTGGAACCGTTGTCTGGCCGTCCGAATTGTCTCCCCAAAGCACCAGAGTGCCGTCGTTCTTCAAGGCCATGCTGAACGCATAACCACCGGCAATTTTCGAGACCCCGCTGAGTCCCGCCGGAACCGTGACCTGACCGGCATCGTTCCATCCCCACGCGATCACCGTGCCATCGCCTTTAAGCGCGAGGCTGTGAAAGGCGCCCGCGGCGATGGCGACCACATTGACAAGTCCGGATGGCAGGGTCACTTGTGCGGCATCATCGCGCCCCCAAGCGATCACCGTTCCATCACTCTTGAGCGCGAGGCTGTGATCGTATCCCGCGGCGATCGCGGTGATGGTCGCACCGGTCAGACTGGCTGGCAGGTTCGTTTGACCGAAACTGTTGTCGCCCCAAGCGCGGACGCTGCCGTTGGCGAGCAGCGCTAGGCTGTGTTTCTCACCGGCGGCGACCCGGGTGGCAGTGGTGATCCCGCTGGGGATGGTGGTTTGACCGTAGGAATTGTCACCCCAGGCGACGAGTGTGCCATCGGATTTCCGGACCAGATTGTGCGCGGTGCCGGCGGCGATATCCGTGACCCCGGTCAAACTGGCGGGGACCGTCACCTGACCGCTGGTATTGAGTCCGCGGGCGATCACGGTGCCGGCGTCGAGTAGAACTAGGCTGTGGGATTCGCCGGCAGCAACTGCGGCGACGTTCGCCAGCGCCGGCATGGTCGTCTGGCCATTGCTATTGTTGCCCCAGGCGAGCACCGGCACCATCGGAGCTGCGGTGAGACTGCTTGTCGGGACCGAAGGCGGCACCGAGTCAGTAAAAGCAAGTGTCTTGCGGGTGGGGCTTCCAGAATTGGTGGTGAGGAAAAGGTTCGTGCCGTCAAACTCCACCGAACCGAAAGCGGGAGTCGTCAGGCTGACGCCAGTAGCCAAGCGCAAGGGCGCGACCGATGCCGTTCCCGTTGGCAGAACCACCGTCCCCGTAAATGTCGGGCTAGCCAGATTCGCTTTGAGATCCAGTGCCGTTTGCTGCGCCGTGGAGACTGGC
>DBCO01000014.1:142975-143104 GCA_002293145.1 Akkermansiaceae bacterium UBA956
CGCATCCGTGGTATTGTCCACGTTGGCCAGGCCTACCATCGACTTGGTGATACCGTTTACCGTTCCCGTAAATGTCGGACTGGCAAGAGGCGCTTTGAGATCCAGTGCTGTTTGCTGCGCCGTGGAGAC
>DBCO01000014.1:143128-143381 GCA_002293145.1 Akkermansiaceae bacterium UBA956
CGCATCCGTGGTATTGTCCACGTTAGCCAGGCCTACCATCGACTTGGTGATACCGTCGGTGAACGCGATCGTCTTGCGGGACGGATTTCCGGAGTTGTTCGTGAGCAAGAGATTGGTTCCATCAAACTCCACCGAACCGAAAACTGGGTTCGTCAGGTTGATGCCGGCGGTCAAGCGCAGGGGCGCGACCGATGCCGTTCCCGTTGGCAGACGCACCGTTCCCGTAAACGTCGGGCTAGCCAAAGGTGCCTTG
>DBCO01000014.1:143406-143563 GCA_002293145.1 Akkermansiaceae bacterium UBA956
GAGATCCAGTGCATCTTGCTGCGCAGATGAGACTGGCTTGTTCGCATCGCTGGTGTTGTTCACGCTGCCGAGGCCTACCATCGACTTGGTGATACCGCCTACCGTTCCCGTAAATGTCGGGCTAGCCAAAGGTGCCTTGAGATCCAGTGCATCTTGC
>DBCO01000010.1:0-200696 GCA_002293145.1 Akkermansiaceae bacterium UBA956
TGGCATTCGGGTGAGCATAACAGTTTCCAATCCCTACGCGTCATGACCGTTCGAGATACTCTTTGCCATCTCCCTAGCCCTGAGGTTGTGCAATTACTGGGAAGCTATCTTTATGATGAGCGCGATACCCCCCCACCAATCAGGCCCGGGCAAGATTGGATTGATAGTAATTCTAATGCCTATTTAGCGTGCAGTGCGTTAGAAAAAATCGGCTTAAAAAATGCCCCTTTGCCACCCACGGCAGGTGAAAATCCCGATAACCTTGCTACATGGAAACTGTGGTGGGGTCCCATCAAGGCCGGCAACCGAACCTTTTCCTTTGTGGGACAAGATGTCGACTACCGCTTCCGAAAGGATGGCAGCTATGAAGCACTCTCCCGCGATGGAGCGCAAAAGCGCATCACAAACGGTGCGTCAGGCGAAATCGTGAATAACCCAACGAAGATTGGCAACCCTGCCCAACGTTGGTTGATCCTGCTCGGAGGATGTGCCGCATTGTTTGCATGGCTAAGGTGGCAAACGAAGCGCAGGAAGTCATAATCACACATGCCGATCTTCATGTACTTACCCGAACAACGCGCTCAGAGAGCCATGCACCCCTAGCGCATGAAATTGGTGGCATGAGAATTTCCTGAAAAACAATTCCGTCTTGTCCCAGCTCTCGGCTATGCTACCTTCGCGCTGTGCCGAATGTTGTCCGAGTCGAACCGATTGCTCTGATGCCCACGCCGGCGGGCTGTGCGGTGTTTTTGGGCGATGGCAAGAAGGTGATTTCCTTTTTCATCGATCCTTCGATCGGCTCATCGATCAATGCTGTGCTCGCGGGAGAGAAACCCGAGCGACCACTCACGCACGATTTACTTTTGCTGACCATGGACAGCTTCGGTGCGAAGCTTCAGCGCACGGTGATCGTCAGCATGCATGAGGAAATCTATTACGCGCGGGTGATTTTCCAGGTCGAGAATGAGTTGCAGGAGAAAAAGATCGTCGAGCTCGATGCGCGCCCCAGCGACTGCATCGCGCTCTCGGTGCGCGTCGGTGCTCCAATTTACGTCGTCGCTGAGCTCTGGCACAGCCTAAATGATGTTTCTCAGACTCTCGAAGACATGCGCCGCGAGGCCGAGGGCTCTTAGAAAAACAGATTGCGCTTTACCAGCATGGACGACAAACCTTACAGTGGCTCTTTCCCACTCTATGACTGCTGTTGAAGTGCATTACCCGTATTGGTGCTGGGCGACATTTTTTGTCGTCGTTTTCCTCGCCTTGTTTGTCGATCTTGGCATCGCGAATCGAAAATCTCACGTGCCCTCGCGCAAGGAGACTTTTATCTGGAGCACCGTCTGGATTTCACTCGCTTTGCTTTTCAATGGCTTTGTCTACTGGGCCGTCAGTCATGCTAACGGACCCGAGCTTGGATTTCTCAAGGCCAAGGAATTTCTCACCGGCTACTTGATTGAGCTGTCGCTCTCCGTCGACAATCTTTTCGTATTCTTACTGATCTTTGGTTTCTTCAAGGTGCCGAAGGAGTTCCAACACCGCGTGCTGTTCTGGGGCATCATCGGAGCCTTGGTGATGCGCATGATCATGATCTTCACAGGTGCCGAGTTGGTTGAGCGTTTCCACTGGATTCTTTATGTATTCGGCGCCTTCCTCTTGTGGACAGGATTGAAAATGTTCGGCTCCGATGACGATGGCTTCAATCCTGAGGAAAGCCGCATGATCACTTGGATCACACGCTTTGTCCGCATCTCACGACACTACGAAGGCAATAAATTTTTCGTCACCATGGATGGCGTTCGCACAGGAACTTTGTTGCTGCTGGTTCTCATCGTGGTCGAGCTCTCAGACGTAATGTTTGCTGTCGATTCCATCCCTGCAATCTTCGGCATCACCACCGATAAATTCATCGTCTACACCTCGAACATTTTTGCGATTCTTGGCTTACGGACATTCTTTTTCCTGCTCGCCGATCTAGCGGATCGATTCCATTTGCTCAAGTTCGGCCTCGCCTTCATCCTGAGCTTCATTGGTGTGAAAATGCTTCTTCCTCTTGTCGCAGCAGGTGTATTGCGTTGGGGTGGAGCTGTCGGTAACGCGGGATTCATGCACTTCGTGCAACGCTACGCAAACCATGAGTTCCAACAAAATATGATCAATATTTCCCTCGGGGTGGTGGTCTTGGCGCTGTTCCTTTCGATCGTGCTGTCGTTGGTGATCAAGCCGAAAGAACAGAGCGCAGAATAATCGTTGTTGTCACGGATGCTGATCGCATTTCACAAGCCGTACGATGTGCTCTCGCAATTCACTCGCGAGCTGCCAGAGCATCACACATTGGCCGATTTTGGCTTGCCGAAAGAAATCTATCCCATCGGTCGGCTCGATCGCGATTCTGAGGGGTTGCTTTTACTGAGCGATGAAAAAAATTTAGTCGATCGCCTGCTTCATCCGCGTCACGAACATCCGCGCACCTACTGGGTGCAAGTCGAGGGCGAGCCGAACGAAACGCAGTTGCGCGATCTGCAAAATGGCAGCCTGGTGATTCAAGGACACCGAGTTGCCAAAGCCACAGCGCAGGTCATAGCACAAGAACCGCTCGGCCCACGCGTGCCACCAATCCGCTATCGCGCAGCCATTCCGACAACTTGGATTGCCCTAACCTTGATCGAGGGAAAAAACCGCCAAGTCCGCCGCATGAGCGCTGCCATCGGCTTACCAACGCTGCGCCTCGTTCGCACGAGCATTGGAAAATTTCTGTTAGGAGATCTGCCAAGTGGCACGTGGAAAGAACTCGATGCAGAGGAGCGTGACTTGGTGTTATGCAGCGCTTAATTCTATAGCAGAAAAGGGAATGGTGAAATACAGCCATTTTAACGACGGATTTAACGGATCTACGGATAAGACTATGACTAATATTTGAAATTTTCGACTCAGTGAAAAAGTTAATGAGTGATCGCTTCTTTCCTCTCATAAAATCAGTCTAATCCGTCAAATCCGTCGTTTCTATTTTCCTAATAAGGATTAAGCTTGGCATTTCAGCGGAGGCTGCTTTGATCGAGCCCGATGTTTCAGACCAAGCAACTTAGCGAAGAACAAAAAGCCACCATCCACCAATGGGCAGAGGATGGTGCGACCATGGCCGATATTCAGCGCCTCATCAACGAGACTTGGGAGATCCGCATCACCTACATGGATACCCGTTTTCTGATTCTAGATCTGGGCATCACGCTCAAGCAAGAGCTCAAAGAAGAGCCCAAAAAAGAAGAGCCCGCCGATGCGACACTCGATGAAAACTTCAGAAGTGTCCAAGTGGATCGCGATGCCATCGTCATTCCTGGCATGCTTTACAGTGGCAAGGTCGTATTCAGCGATGGCGCCCGTGCGATGTGGTATGTCGATGAAACAGGTCGCCTCGGTCTTGATCCGGATAGCCCAGACTATCACCCGACACCCGAAGACATCGCCGTTTTCCAAAACGAGTTGAAAAAACTTCTGCGCTAACTTCAAAGACGCGCCTGATCACGGCGGCTGCGCGCAAACAAAAAGCCCAACCACAACAGTGCCACCGTGGTGATCAGCCACGGAAAGAGCCAGCCCACTCGGACATAGATTGTCTGATCCGTACGTCGGTGCAAGGTTCCTTCCAAGATCGCATCTTCCATCATCGGCACCGTGGCGATGCGTTTGCCTGAGGGGTCGATGATTTGGGACAATCCAGACGAAGCACACACCGCCACACAGCGTCTTGTTTCCGCCGCACGCAAGCGAAACAATTCCGCATGCTGCCAGTGCTGGCGTCGCGTCCAACGCTCGGCATCCAACGAGGGAACCAAAAACATTTCCGCACCATCTGCCGCCATGCGTCGCGCGATTTCCGTGTAGTCGTTGTCAAAACAGATCGGCGTGCCGATGCGTCCCCATGGCGTGTCGTGCGCGGCTGCGATTTTTCCGGGCTCACCATCATTCATGAAATGCACCGGTCGATTTTTCTGATGCGTGCCGATGACGCCCAATCCATCCACGCTCAATGAATCATTGATGACGGTGCCTTCAGACGTCTCGCGATATTGCCCAAAGACAAACATCGCATTTCTCTCCGCAGCAAGTTGTTTCACCCGATCAAGCTGCGTGTTTTCATCACGACCAAACTTCGTTAACCGCACATCTGCCGAGGTCGAGGCCTCAGGCCAAAGAAAAACCCCGTCGCGAAATTCGGATTTCTGCGCTTCCTCAAAGTAGGTGTAAAAATCCAAATTTTCACTCTGGTGCAATCGCACACGAACCGCCTCGCCATCACCCGATGGCACATGCGCGGGAAATTGAAAAAGCACCATGATGCTCGCCACCACCATGAGCCTCACCATACGATGTTTATTTTCTAACAAAAACATCGCTGCGGCAAGGGTTGCGAGAAAGGAAACACCGTAGACCCCGATTACGGGAGTCAGAAAATTCGGACCCATCGCCGTTCCTGCCGTCATCCACGGAAAGCGCAACCAAAACCACTCACAACGAAAATACTCAATCGCCGAGTAACAGCACGCCACGCACAATGGCAGCCACCAAGCACGATTCCAGTGATCCGAGAGCCAAGCCACCACACCACCTGCCACAGCAGGAAAGATCGCCAAGACCATCCACAATGCAATCGATGTCGCAGAGAAAATTTGCCACATCCACGACAAACTCACGCCATAGAGCATCAAGCCATAGAGGAAGCCCAAGCGCAGACCGACCTTTACCGAGACACCACGCAGCGCGCGAAAAAACACCAGCATCGAGAGCACCATCATCAGCCCCGGTGAAATCATCAGCGTCCACATCATCGCTGGCACCAAGGCCGCTGCGACAACTAGAAAAATTCGTTTCATACATTCACCATAGCGGAAAAATCTATCTCGGCAAGAAACTTCCGAATCCGGTTGCGCCCGTTTTTTTCTGCCTAACAAAATGTTTTACTCCTTCGGCTCCTCGACGGCTTTGAGCAAATGCGCAGGCCACGCGAACTTCGGGCTTTTGCTCGGATCGAAGCCTGCGAGATGTCCTTTCAAGCGCGTTTGTGGCTTGGTGTAGCGCAACTCTGTATCACCGAAAATTTCCTTCAATATCGCAGCCAAACCTGGATCATAAGCCTCAAGCTCTGCGCGTGTATTGACGTGATTGTGAATGCCATCGTTTTCGCGATTGTTGTCAAACCAACTCTGCACACCTTCGGCAAAATACTCACGATCATTGCTCCCTGCGTAGGTGCCCTTCCACAAGCCTTTTGCGAGAGCCTGATCGTAACACGCCTTGAGTTTTTCATCAAACTTGGGATCGATGCTCTTGAGCCCGCGCAAATGAATGTTGTGCGCAAACTCGTGAATCATGATGTTTTCCGTGCTATAAGGATCGCCCTCGAAGGCTAACATATTTTCCTCCGCACATGAGCACACGGGATCTGTTTCGGAACCACCCAATCCCCGTGCCCGTTTGTCCCAATACAATTTCGGCTTGAGCCATTTGTATTCAGGAATGTCCGTTGTGAACTCGGTCGATCCTATCACCACCATCCGCGAGCCATTCGCAACCATCGCTTTCCTCAGATCAGGACGTTTTGCCAGCATCAGATCGATCAAATACGCCGATTCCTTCAGTGCATAATCGTTGACCTTGCCCGATGCCACCACCGGATAGCCACCCGCGCTGGTGTATTTTTCATAAAAGGCATCCAGTTTCATTTCCGCTGGTGGCGCCGTCACAGGATAAAGTTCTGCCGCTAAGGCTACCGATCCCAGAGATCCCAAAATCCAACTCAGCATAAGGCTGGCACGATGTTTCATAGCCTCAGACTATCATAAACCACAGCGCTGGCGATGAAGTTTTGTGTCACCAAGGGCATCGGAAACCCCCAAATTCCGCGAAATTTCGTATTTTTCCATTGCACCACGCGGTTCCTTGTTTATAAATCCCCTCACGCATTCACCAAATGCCGCTGTAGCTCAGGGGTAGAGCAATTCATTCGTAATGAATAGGTCGTCGGTTCAATTCCGACCAGCGGCTCCATTTTTTCTCCCGACGAACTTTTTTCTCATGCCTGATCTCCGGTTCGAACTCGCGGCACAGGCCCAAGGTCACATGCTGATTTGTGGCATCGATGAAGCAGGTCGCGGCCCACTTGCTGGTCCGGTATCCGTTGCCGCTGTCATTTTGCCTGCTGATTTTTCCCTTGAGGGACTAAACGATTCCAAAAAACTCAGCGAAAAAAAACGCGAACTTCTCTATCACGCGCTGCTAGCCGATTCCCAAGTCCGCTGGGCTCATGTCTTCGCTGATGCCGCCGAGGTCGATGCCAAAAACATCCTCCGCGCCACCCATGATTCCATGGCCGCTGCCGCCCTCGCGCTGCAAAAAAAATACCGCATCACCATCGATCATTGCCTCATTGATGGCCTGCCAGTCAAAAATTTTCCACTGTCCCACCAAGGCATCGTCAAGGGCGATTCGCACTCGCTCTCCATCGCCGCCGCCAGCATCATCGCCAAGGTCAGCCGCGATCACGTCATGAAACAATACGCCCAAGAGTTTCCCCAATACGGATTTGAAAAACACATGGGCTATGGTACAAAGTCACACCTCGCAACCCTCCACGCCCATGGCCCTTGTCGCATTCATCGTCGCTCATTTCAGCCGGTATCTCAACTCTCGCTGCCGCTTGACGCATCGTAATGGTGAACGCTGGTCACCCCAAGAGGTCGGCAATTACGGCGAACGCATTGCCTGCGCTTGGCTGCGCGCCCAACGCACCAAAGTTCTTTACCGCAACTACCGCGCGGCCCAAGGTGGTGAGGTCGATATCGTCGCCCGCCAAGGCGATCTGCTGCTTTTCATCGAGGTCAAAACCCGCCGCGCTGGCGGAGTCGGTCGCCCGCTCGATGCAGTCAACAGCGCCAAGCTCGAACTCATCGAACGTGGGGCAAACTCGTGGCTCAAGCTCCTCAAAAACCGCCGCATGCCCTGGCGCTTCGATGTCATCGAAATCATCCTAACCGAGGGCGAAAAGCCTCACGTCAACCGCGTCGAGAACGTCCTTTGAGCGATCTGTGCAGAAATGCCATACATTTTTTTCACCGAAGCTTGCCAAGTCGCCCGCGCCCTTGCACACTGTGTCACCCCTCACTAGCTCTCGTAAACCATCACAAGATCATGCCTGAAATCACCGATAAAGAACTGCCTCAGAATGTAAGAGCCTATTGGCTCAAAGCACTAAGCGCAATCGAAGTCAAAAATCACGCCTACGCCGTCACCTTGCTGCAAGCCGTCATCAAGGACAATCCTGGCTTCTTGCAAGGTCGCGAACTGCTGCGCAAGTGCGAAGGCATTATTACCGGCGGTCCTAAGAAAAAACAAAAGATCTTCGGCATGGAGTCTGGTGGCCCTGGCATGAAACTCCAAGGCGCTGTCAAAAAAGACCCCGCGGGTGCCGTGGCACTCATCGAGAAGGAACTCGAAAAGGACCCGTTCAACGATGGCCTCAACGATCTGCTCCACGAATGTTTCCTGAAAATGGAACTCTTCGATAGCGCCGCTTTCGCCCTTGAGACACTGCGTAAGAGCCATCCCGACAATACCAAGAATATGCACAAGCTTGCTATATTCTATCTAGAGCGCCAGCGTGCCGACCTCGCCGGTGATGTTTACAACGACATCCTCAAAGCCACGCCCACCGACTCCATCGCCGTCAAAGGCTCCAAAGACTGCGCGGCAAAACACTCGATGCAACGCCAAAAATGGGACGAGAATTCCAGCGTTCGCGATCTGATGAAAGATCAGACCGAATTCCAAGACCTCGAAACCGCCTCCCGTGCTGGTATGACCAAAGACCAGATGATCGAAAAACGCGATCGTCTCATCAACCGCTACAACGAGGATCCCAACAACCTAGGCAATGCCAAAGAGCTCGCCAATGTTTTCGAACAGATGGAAGACTGGGAAAACGCTATGACGTTTTACGACTGGGCATTCACCCTCAGCAATGGCGACGCAGCACTCAAGAGCAAAGGTCGCCAGATGTCTGACAAACACATCGCCACCCAAATGGCCACCCTGCAAGCTGGTGTCGATGCCGATCCTAATAACGCCGAATTGCGCGCCCAGCTTGACCATATCCTGCATGCCCGTTCACTGGAAATGGTCGCCAACGCCAAACAACGCGTTGACGAAAACCCGACCGACCCACAACTCCGCTTCGAACTCGGTACCGCACTCTTCAACGCAGGCGACCACAGCGCCGCCATTCCTCACCTTCAGCAAGCCAAGACCAACCCGCACATTCGCACCAAAGTTCTGCTGCTGCTCGGACGCACCTTTAAGGCAAAATCCATGTTCGACCTCTCCCTCAAGCAGCTCAGCGACGCCCTCGCCGACCTCCACGGCATGGACAACACCAAAAAAGAAGTCCTCTACGAAAAAGGCCTAATTCACGACGAAATGGGCGACTCAGCCTCCGCGCTGGATTGCTTCAAGCAAATTTACGAAGTCGACTACGGCTATCGCGACGTCGCCACCCGCGTAGAATCTTCCTACTCATAGCGTGTGGCGGATTTCATCCGCCAAGCTCAATACAATCCTTGTCCCCATGCCATGACCGCAACGCAGTCATGGCATTTTCACTTCCATGCACCTATGCGAGTTCTGCGAGTTTTTGCGGCAATAAAAAATTTCACCTCGCCTTCATCCGCCTTTCACAATACTAGGATAGATCAAAAAGCCCATGAACCAACCATTCCTCAACCGATTTCCCGGACAACTCAAGCACTGGGGCTTTCACTGCACCATCAATGCTCTTCCCAGCTTCATCATCGCCGCCGCATGGATGAAAATGTATCAGCATCCCGCCTGCATTTTCGCCATGTTGCTGGCGATCCTATGTTTCGTGCTCACCTACGCGAGTCTTACCTCGCTGCCATTTGCCATCAATGAAAGTGACAGCCTCACCAGCCGATCCATGCGCCTCGGCGCCAAGATTCGCTCGTGGATCGCAGGGCTATCCATCCCGTTTGTTTGCATAGGAGAAGGATTTCTTTTATTCGTTCCCGACTTCTGGTGCGGATTGTTTTCCATGTCCTCGGTAAACTGGATCGCAACTCAATTTGGCTATGGAAACAGCGTCATGAACGATGCTTCGTCGAGTAAGCCCGTTGCCGTCTTTATTACTACCCTCCTCGAAGGAACAATGCTCTCGATCATACTGCTGATGATCGCATTCTTCTCTCTTATCATCCTCCAAGCAAAAGCTCGCAGGAAAATTTCTGATAATAAAAGTGATCAAATGACAAATTTCAATGACCAGTCCTGCGGGCAATGAAATCGCTGCTCAATTTTTCCGAGTCTTTATCCAGTTGATTATCACCGAACAGGTACCCCGCAATTATGCCTAAACTCCAGCTAGTTGCCACCATTTCAAACTTTCGCCAGAAGAAACCTGTTAGACTGGTTCTTGATCAAGCTTAAAGGCATCGTGCACGGCACGCGCTGCATCCTCGATGAATCGCTCATCAACGGTGACGGCAATTTTGATTTCTGATGTGGAAATCATGCCGATGTTGATGCCTGCATCACCTAAAGCCTTGAACATCGTCGCCGCCACACCCGAGTGCGAGCGCATGCCGATGCCGACAGCGGAAAGTTTGGCAATACCACCTTCCGTTTCGATTTTAGCTGAAGAACTCAGTTTTTCTAGTACTGGCTTCAGAGCAGCTTGAGCTTTGCCGAGATCATTGGAATGCATCGTGAACGAGTGGCGCGCATAACCATCGTTGGCGATGTTTGAGATGATCATGTCTAGGTTGATTTCGGCATCGCCGAGCGCTCCGAGGATGGCACCCGACATCCCTGGAGCATCGGGGATTCCGGTGACGGTGACGCGAGCTTGTGAACGCTCAATGCTGATTCCACGAATGACAACGTTTTCCATAGCGGGATGTTCTTCTAAAACTAGAGTTCCTGGGTTATTGTTAAGGCTGGAGCGTACTTCAAAAACGACCCCGTATTTTTTGGCAAATTCGACTGAGCGGGACTGCATCACCTTCGATCCTGATGATGCCATTTCTAACATCTCGTCGTATGAGATTTCGGGAAGTTTGCGAGCATTTTTTACGATGCGCGGGTCGCAGGTGTATACGCCATCGACGTCTGTGAGAATTTGGCAGACATCTGCTTTAATCGCAGCAGCAATGGCAATGGCTGTTAGATCTGATCCACCACGACCGAGCGTATGGATCATACCTTCAGGAGTGACGCCTTGGAATCCAGCAACGACGAGCGTTTTATCCTCTGCTAGCAACCCGTTCATCAAGGTCGGATCCATTTCCAGAATGCGCCCTCGGGTGTGAGATCCTGTCGTAAAAATACCCGCTTGACGCCCTGTAATGGATGCGGATGACACACCGATATCTTGCAAAGCCATGGCGACAAGCGCAATCGATTGTTGCTCGCCTGTTGATACTAAAACATCGAGTTCACGCTCAGAAGGATTCGGTGTGAGTTCATGAGCCATCTTCAACAGCCCATCAGTAACTCCTGACATAGCTGAAACCACGGCTACGACTTTGTTTCCCTCATCGCGCGTGCGTTTGAGACGCGCGGCTACGTTACGAATACGATCAAGAGAACCGACGGAGGTGCCGCCATATTTTTGAACAATGAGTGCCATGGTTTCGGGAAGCGGCGGGTAATTAAGAGTAGATTGTCGAGAAAGGCAAGCGGAAGAGTCTAAGATTGTGGCAATATTTCACAAAGGATTTTCAGCCAGATACTTAAGCCAATCACCACTCTGAATCCATTCTCCTTGATTGGGAGATGTCGCATACTCCCAAAGTTGAATGTTCAACGACGTCTGCATCGTCTTAACCTGTGTTCTTACTCGACGATAATCTTCTCCTTCGTAAAGATCAAGTTCTCGTAACAATTCATCATTCACTTCGTAAATCGCTCCGTGCACCCAATTCGCTTCCGATTTGTCTAAGCGTAGCGCGGGATACCAGCTGATGCGATACAGCCTCGCAGCCACTTGCGACTCGCCAAGGTACTTCGCACCACGCATACGCCACGAGTTAGACGCGCCTGGTCGTAAGGTGCCGTAGACAAATATCGTATGCATTTGGAAATATGCTAAATGTGAACCACCCCGCTCGCAAGTTCATCTTTGAAAAAGTGAGTGCGCCATATCATCTGTAAAAGTCCATAGCACAAGCAAGCCGGCACATTGTGCCATGGCGCTGCAGCGGAATCGGTCAATGTGCCGGTCGCCGCCCACTCTTTGGTCTAAATTCGTAGCTTGTTAGTGCTCGGCCATCGGTGGATTATGGAGAATCTCTGCGGCACGGAAGTCACCTTTTGTGAGGTCTCGCGCCTAACTGCTGAACTTGACACCGAATTCCAGCTTTGACGTAATTTCTGGCTAAGTCAGAGGTTCAACCTCATCGAGGGCTTTGGGAAGCTTGTCGACTTCTTCTAACAAATTTACCATGCTGACACCGCGTTCGGCGGAGCTATCGTGGCGGAATTGCAAAATCGGTGTGGTTTTAAGGACCACGCGCTTCATAATTTTGCTCTGAATGCGACCGTGGTCGCGATTGAGCTTGTCTAACACCGGCTGGGCCATGCCGCCGAGGATGCTCATCCACACGCGAGCCTCTTTGAAATCCTGGGTGATATCGACTTCGATCACCGTGACGAGTAGTCCGGGCCATTCGTAATCTTTGCCGATGACGGCACTGACTTCGCGGCGGAGCAACTCGTTGACTCGGTCTTGGCGTTGGGACATGCGGATTAGAGTTCTTGAGCTACTTTTTCCAAGGTGTAGCACTCGATGATATCGCCTTCGAGATATTCATCAAAGTCTCCGAGGCGGATACCGCACTCGCTGCCGACTTTGATCTCATCGACCTCATTTTGGTAGTGGCGAAGAGTGGACATCTTACCGTCAAAGATCGGAATGCCATTGCGCATAACGCGAGCATGAGCTTTGCGGAGGATTTTCCCTTGCTTGACATAACTACCAGCAGCCACACCTTTGGTGAGCTTGAAGACTTTTTTGACATCGGCCAAACCGACCATGATCTCACGGTTGAGCGGATCGAGCAGGCCTTTCATGGCATCGCGCACTTGATCGATCAATTCGTAAACGACCGAGTAGAGCTTCACCTGAACATGTTCGTTTTTGATCGACTTAACGGCTTTGCCTTCGACTTTGACGTTGAAACCGATGACGATGGCATTAGCCGAACTGGCCATAAGAATGTCGGACTCGGTGATAGGCCCTACACCTGCGACGAGCATTTGGCACTCGACTTTTTTGGATTCTACCGCTTCGAGGGCATTTTTGATGGCCTCGACGGAGCCTTGCACATCGCATTTCAGCACGATCTTCAGTTTCTGCTTGCTGGCGTCGTCATTGACCATGGAGAAAATGTCTTCCATGCGCGCTTTGAGCGGATTGACGAGGCGCGCAGAACGGCGTTCAGCCTGGCGGTCTTCTGCAAGGCGTTTGGCAGCGCGTTCGCTCTCCATCTCCACGAGTTCATCACCGACGTGAGGCATGTCCTCGAAACCGATGATTTCGACAGGGGTTCCGGGACCTGCTTCCTTGATCGGCTTGCCGAGGTCATTGGAAAGCATGCGAACTTTGCCGGCGAAGGGGCCGCAAATGAAGGGAGTGCCGACCTTAAGCGTGCCGCTCTCGACGATGGCGGTAGCGGTGGCACCGCGGCCTGCAACAACGCGAGCTTCGATGATGTTCGCGCGGGCGGTGCCTTTGGGATTGGCCTTGAGCTCCATTACCTCTGCTTGCAGTAACAGTAATTCGAGCAAATGATCCATGCCCTCGCCGGTGTAGGCGGAGACTTCGGCAAATTCCGTATCTCCACCAAAATCGGTGGTTTGCAAGCCATTTTCGGCAAGCTGACTCTTGGCGCGCATGACGTTCGCGGCGGGAAGGTCGCACTTGGTGATGGCGACGACGACGGTGCGGCCGGCTTTTTTCGCGTGAGCGATGGCTTCCTTGGTCTGTGGCATGACGCCATCATTGGCTGCTACGACAAGCACGACGATGTCTGTCACATCAGCACCACGGGCACGCATGTTTGAGAAAATGGCGTGACCTGGAGTATCCAAGAACGTGATTGGTTGGCCATTATGGAAAACTTGATAGGCTCCGACGTGTTGGGTAATGCCACCAGCTTCACCGGAGGCGACACGGCTCTTGCGAATGGTATCGAGCAGAGTGGTTTTGCCGTGGTCGACGTGACCCATGATGGTAATGATCGGCGCCCGGGTTTTGAGCAATTCTTCAGGCTCCTCAACGGGTGCCTCGGGCTCAACGATGACCTCTTCGGTCTTGTGTACGCCAGCGCCTTTTTCGCGTTTTTCGCGTTCGAAGGTGAAGCCATGTTTTTCACAAATCTTGGCGGCGATATCAGGCTCAATTGCTTGATTGGGTGAGACGAAAATTTTCAGGTCAATAAGATCCTTCATCAACAAGAAGGCCTTGAGCCCCATACGATTGGCGAGTTCTGCGACGATGATCGGTGGCTTAATGCTGATGAGCTTGTTGTTTTCACTGCTGGCAACGGGCTCGGGTTCGACGACGACTGCCGCAGGAGCAGGCGCAACGGCTGCAATTTTTGGCAGGATGGTAGAAATGTCTGGCAAGGGAGGAAGCGGCGGCAATGCGAAATCCGCGTCTTCTTTGTCGAGAACTTTGGAAATGGTAGGAACGACGGCTTTCCCCGAGCGCCCTGTCTTGCGCACGCCGCTGCTCATCTTCTTGTCGCCATCGCTGAAAATGTCGAGCGCGGCCTTTTTGACGGGGGCGGTTGGCCGAGTAGGAGCCACAGGGGCTTTGGCAGCAGCAGTCTCTCGCTGCCGTTCACGGCGCGAGGGCTTTGGTTGGTCGTCGAGGAGGTCCAACACTTTTTTATTTGGTGGTTTGCTTTCGCTATCGGATGGCATCAGTGGTTATGGCGGCGTTTCGGAGGGAGGGTAAGGCGGAGGAGGTAAATAAAGCGGAAAGGAGAAAAATTATGCGGTGGTGAGGCTTTGCGCCTTTTCCAGAATGGCGGCAGCGTCATCTTCGGATATCTCCAAGGATGCGGCGATGTAGTCGGCCGGCATTTCTAGCACGAGATCGAGAGTAATACCACCTGCGCGGAAAAGCTTGGCTGCTAGGTCGTCGTTGAGGCCGAGTTGTTCACCCAGGCCGTGGGCAGCATTGTTGATGCGGTCATCAAACAATTTTTGCTGCGACTCATCACGACGCACTTGCACATCCCAGTCGATGAGGCGAGAGGTCAAGCGGGCATTTTGACCACGGCGACCGATGGCTTTGCTCAGATCTTCTTCCGAGACGGTGACGTGAACAATCTTTTTCTCGTGATCGAGGGTGATCGATCGAATTGTCGCGGGCTTAAGCGCCTCTTCGACAAGTTGCTTCGGATCATCGCTCCAGCGAATGATGTCGACTTTCTCGTTGTTAAGCTCGCGCACGATGTTTTTGACGCGAGCACCACGAAGACCAACGCAGGCGCCGACGGGATCGACTTTATCGTCTTTGCTCCATACGGCAATTTTGGTGCGATGCCCCGCTTCGCGAGCGATGGCTCGGATTTCGACTGTGCGATCGGCAATTTCGCTAACTTCTGCCTCGAACAAACGGCGCACGAAGTGTGGATGGCTGCGAGAAAGGATCACTTCGGGACCACGGCCTTCATTTTCCACGGCTACCACGTAGGCGCGGATGCGATCATTCACGTTGTATTCCTCGGTTTGCACCCGCTCGCGAGAGGGCATAATTGCCTCGAACTTACCGAGGTCGATGTAAACATCTGAGCGCTCAAAACGATGCACCACGCCCGAGACAATTTCGCCGGCGCGGTCCTTGAATTCTTCGAAAAGCATTTCCTTTTCCGCCATGCGCAAGCGCTGCTGCATCGTTTGCTTCGCGGTCTGCACAGCAATACGCCCGAAGTCCTTCGGCGTTATATTGAAGTCGATAGTTTCACCAACCAAAGCCTCAGCATTTTTCTTCTGAGCCACGGCGAGTGGCACTTCATTGAACTTGTCGACGTAGTCATCATCTGCAACAACGGTGAGGGATGCGTAAATTTTCGCATCACCTTTTTTCACGTTGATTTCCGCACGCAGGCTGTTGATGTGATCCGCACCTGGCACCATTTTTCGATAAGCCGCGCAGAAGGCATACTCCAGCGCAGCGACAACACGATTGCGGTCGATGGATTTCTCTCTTTCGTAGTAATCGATCAAGGCTACGATATCATTTGTCATGGCTGTCTATGCGCTGTTACGGTTAAAAAAATGGGAAAACAATGAGGCATCCTGAGACACAAAAGAGTGGGTATGGTACCCACTCCTTTCTTTCGTCGGAAGCTTCTTCGGAGGCTGTTACAACACAGAATTCTTGAGAATGCAAGCAAAAAATGGGGAATCGGCGGCCAAATGTCGGTTTGTTGCGGCCCCCTAGTTTGACGCCGAGAGGTCCTCCCGACACTGCGGACGCCATGGGCTCGATGCGAATGTTATATGAAGACCGCGGCGTGTAGTTAGCTCATCACCTGATACACCGACAAAAAATCCTTGAAATCAAAAATTACAAAACGAAAATCAACAGTAACCCCATTGAAATCAAGCATTACAGCCCTTGATGGAAGGGCTATGGGACGACTGTGAATTATCTGTAGAGTTTTCCACACCATCCGAAATTCTACAAAGTGACTGTCCCTTTGTAGATTATTTCCTTGTATAGGTTGATATCCTGCCTAGTATCAGCATATGCGTAAGGCACGATGGCTAGCACCTTGGAAAGATTCGCAGGTAAAACCTGCGATTTATCATTGCATTTCCCGCGTTGTGGATCGGCGATTTGTTTTTGGCGACATCGAGCGAGAACAATTCCGCTCATATATGCGGATGTACGAGAATTTTTCAGGGATTCGTGTGCTGGCCTACTGCGTCATGTCCAATCACATTCACCTGCTTCTCGAGATCCCGCCGATGCCGGAAGGCGGGTTGTCCGACGAGCAATTGCTCCAACGCTTGCGAGCCATCTACAACACAGCCACCGTGGCAGAAGTAGAATTACAACTCATAGCCGCACGCACCAAAGGCCTCAGTACAATGGCAGATGAAATTCACCAACGCTATACCTACCGCATGCACAACCTGAGCCAGTATATGAAAACCGTCATGCAGCGAATGACTCAATGGTACAATCGCCAAAACGAACGCAGCGGCACCTTGTGGGAAGAACGATTTAAGAGCGTGATCGTGGAAATTGGCATCGCCGCGCGCATGATGGCTGCCTACATCGACCTCAATCCCGTGCGCGCCGGCATGGTCACCGACCCCGCCGATTATCACTGGAGCAGTTACGGGGAAGCGATTGGCGGAGGCAAGAAAGGTAACGGCAAAAAGGCGCGCGAAGGACTTGTGAGAGCCTGCATGAGTCATCGCGGGGTTGAGTTTGATGCCACAAAATGGAGCGAAGTCGCCAAAACCTATCGGAAACTGTTAGGCCTAGCATTAGAACGCAAAAGCGGAGCGGCACACACGCAAGTGAGTGCATATAAGGCACAGCGTCTCGCCGAAGTAACGCGAAAGTCCTTGCAGCAACCACAAAAACCCGATTCGAATCACGCGCAGAAACAAGTCAATGACAGCGTGCTACCTGAGCTGAAAATGGCCGAAATGTTAGGACATCGCATCCGCTACTTCAGCGATGGTGCGGTGATTGGTAGCAAGGTTTTTGTGAATGAAGCCTTCGCGCTGGCTCGTGAAAAGTTCAGCGCCCATCGCAAAGATGGAGCTCGCAAAATGCGCGGTGCCGCTGAAGCTGCCGCAGGCATCTTATGGTCAGCTCGCGATCTGCGATTGAAGGTTGCAATGGCGCAAAATTAGCGTTAGTGTGAAACAGTCAATAGCACGAGCTTCATACCATTTGCGTGAAATACGATAACACATATCACCTGTATAGCCCTTCACGATTGAGCTCGAAGCTTCTGCGCATTGCCAAGGTCGCAGGCGATAAGCTCATCGTTACTGCCCTGACTCTCTTTCACTGCCTGCAGGATGCTGATACTCCCGCATGGGCGAGGACGATCATCATTGGCGCTCTCGGCTATCTCATTTTACCAGCTGATCTTTTGCCCGACATTCTTCCCGTTGTTGGTTTGACTGATGACTGGGGAGCTTTGGCTGCGGCACTAGGCACGGTTACGATGTACATCAAGGATCCGCACAAACAAAAGGCTCGTGAGCAGGCAGATCGTTTTTTTCGTTAGGGCAAAAGCATGGCAGATCGATCTAGCGCACCACGGCATCAAAGATGTTTTTCGTGCCTTTGCGTGGCATTTCATCGAGAGTAAACCAGCGGCTATCTTCGCTTCGCTGATCATTGTAAGGAGGTGTGAAGATATCGATGAGCTGCGTCGTTGCTAGCGCTTTAACTGTATGGATATTTCGAGCTTTTGCCGTGAGTGTCGTGATGGCGTTTTTCTCTAACAATTGCTCAGCTGATAAATGGAGCTGGCATGTGGTTTCTTCCTTACCATCGGGTAACTTCTTGGTGGTTTCTTTGATGAGATCGTAGTTGCGAGTGTGAATGCTTCCGCTGGCACATAGAATCATACCCGTCATACCGGGATGGTCGTGTGCAGAAATGATCTGATTTTTCTCGAACTGGACGAGGCAAATCGCGAAATCGAGACGTTTTTCGAGATATTCAAAATCCACATTGCCTTGCTCTAATTTCGTCCTGATCTGGGCAAGTCCCTTGACTAGGACGGGGTCATCTCGATGAAGGTTGCGCGCCAACGCAGATATTCTTTTGAGATAGAGTTCTTGGTCCCAGCGATCTAGATGTTGGGTCGCAGCTTCCTTGGCAATGGCTTCCAGAAATGCATCCCAATGCATGGCTTGGTTTTTGGCTAGTCGGCCGTTTTGTGCATTTGCACGTGTGGCTGTCGCGCACAAGGTCGGCAAAGCCAGCAGCACGCCAAGAAAACCGGGAACTGTGGTGCGAAGGAACTCGCGACGATCATAGTCATCCATACTACCATTGTATACAAAATCCTGAGTCTTGGCAAGTGCTTGAATATTTTACTAAAAGAGGGGAACTCACTGTTTTGAGAAACCGATGGGGGATTTCTCACCCGCCTCGGTCACATTCACAAAAGTGACAGCAGTAGCAAATAGCGGATTGGCTTGTGGATTCCGGTGATCGATGACCTGCACACGGTAGGTGACGGAGGTGTTGCCTGTGCGCAGCAGAGTCGAATCGATGCTAAGTATGGTGCCGTCGCGCACGCTGTGGTGAAATTGCACATCATCCATCGCGATGGTCACGAATCGACAGTGGGGGAAATCCATGCTAGCGGCGATCCATGAAGCTTCATCGATCCATGCTAGCAGTCGACCACCGAAAAGGAATCCATATTGATTGAGATCGGCGGGTAGAACGAGGCGTTGCGTTTGCATGATGCTGAAATCAGTGATCGTTTAGCTAAACATGCGGCGCTTTTGAACGCTTAATTTGGCATCGACAGAATAGGAGCCACCACCGGTGATGAACAGAGTGAGTCCGCCGACGAGATAAAGCACGGCCAATTCCTTCGCTTCTGCGACACCAGGACCGAAGAAAAATGGAGCATCCTGGTGCACGACAAAAGCAGCGATGACCATGGTGAAGCTAAAAACGAGAGCCGCAGGTCGCGTGGTTAGTCCGAGTAGCAAGAGTGCTGCGCAAATCACTTCGGCAAAAATCGTGCACACGAGGCAGGTCGCGGAATTCATCCATGAGTTGAGAATGCTAATCTCTGGCACTGGAAATTTCTCCTTGAGTGTGGAAAAATTTTGGTATTTGCCCATACCGTGACCCAGTAGCATCATGCTACCGATGGCGATGCGCAGAAAGAGCACTGCGAAGGATGCAGTAAGGTCTTTGGTGCCGTTGCTAAAAAGCCATTTTTTCATGGTGTGAGAGGGGGTTATTAGGATTTGAGAGAGAGCGTGATGCGCTTGAGGCGTGAGGCGCCCTCAGGCGAATGCGCTTCGATGAGAGGATCATCGAGAACGGCTTGGTAGACGAGGCGACGGAAGTAGGCATTCAGCGGGCGCATCTGAAAAGGCTTGCCGCTATGTTTTACTTTGTCGGCGAGTGACAGCACCTCAGTACGAAGCTTTTCCTCCTGCATGCTTCGAAAGTACGCGCAGTCCACCTTGATGCGAGGTGCGTCTTCGTAGTGCTTGCGCAAGAGTCGATTGACGAGATATTGCAAGTCATCGAGACGATCACCATCATCGCCGATGAGTAGCTCAGGCTGTGCGGTTTTGATCTGCAAGCATGGACCTTCGGCATCGTGCTCAAGGTCCATGGTAGCAGTGAAGCCAAGGTGTCCGAGCATCGTATCGAGAACTTTTTTTGCAGCGTCTTCGGCTTTCATAAGTGTAAGATTAGCAGCATAGGCCTAGGGGGTCAACCCTATGCAGAGAAATCTTCACACAGGATTTTGGCGAAGTGAGCGAGACGCTGTTTTTCTTCATCACTGAAGTCATGCGGATCTTGCATACCGATCCCGAGGACGCCGAGCACGGCACTACCATCGGTGGAAAAAATCGGCACGGCGAGTGATCCTGAGACCTTTGTTTGACGCGCATCGGGCCGAGCGACACTCCCTAAGTCTTGCTGCAAATTGCACAATTCAACAGGCTCTCGTGTGGCCGCAGCAGCGCCAGCGATGCCTTTGCCAAAGGGGATGTTGGCAATTTTATCCAGCAAAAACTCTGGCACACCAATCTGCGTGACGAGATCAAGATGCGCGCCATCGTACGTGCAGCGGTGAATGGTGCCCGTTTGACAGGAAAATTCGGAGAGTATGGCGCGAAGCCAAAAAGCGTAGTCGGTAATCATGATGTGACAATATACTCTGACTGTGCGTTCATATTTTCTTATTTTTTTTCTTGTCAGATGTTATATTTTTTCGTTTTGTTCTGTCGAACACTGTTCATCAGATGAGCTCAAACCAACTAACGCTACGCCAGCAAGAGATACTCGAGTATCTGAAATCATCGCAACGCAAGACCGGCATTATGCCGTCAACGCGGGAACTTCAGCACTTTTTTGGCTTCGCCAGTCAGACGGCCGCGATGAGTCATTTACGTGCTTTAGAGAAAAAAGGCGCGATTCAACGCTTGCCTGGTAAGGCGCGTGCCGTGGCATTCCCTGATGAACTCGATCGCGAGGAAATCATGGACATTCCGATCTACGGTCGCATTGCCGCTGGTTATGGCGATGATACCACTCCGGAAAAAGAAGGTTGTCTTTCGATCGATGTGCGCTCTCTGGGAATTCAACGTTCGGCCAAAACATTTGCCCTGAAAGTGCAAGGGGAGTCGATGGTGGATGCCCACATTTGTCATGGCGACGTGGTCATTATGGAGTTTCGAGAACCGCGTAATGGTGACATTGTCGCAGCATTGATCGATGGGGAAACGACTTTGAAACGTTATGTTGTAGAAAATGGGAAACCGTTTTTGCATGCGGAGAATAAGAACTTTCCCGATTTGATACCAGCGCGTGAGTTGATTGTGCAGGGAGTCTTGGTTGCCTTGTTACGGCAGGCGGCGTAAACGAATCGACGATTTTTTAAAAAATTCCGCGACTTTTTACACATCGATGTGTTTGTATCGCTGTAGGAGATAATTCCATGAAAAACCACAGCGAAAACACACAGTCTCATTCGGCACAAAATGCATCAGAGGCAAATTCTGATTTGCACGATGATGCGATCTGGGATTTGCTGCGTCAATCGCCAGGAGTGTCTGCCAGTCCGCAGTTTGCGGATCGCGTGATGCGGCAGATTCGCACGCAAGACGTCACTGCTTTGAGTGTTGTGGCTACTTGGTGGCAAAGCCTTTTCGCGTCCAAAGTGCTATGGTCTTTGGGAACTGCCGCTACCATTGCGCTGGGTTCTTACGTCGCTGTAACGCTTGTGCCAGAACCTCAGGGTAGCCGGGTAGAGCAGCACGATGTGGATGAGTTTGCTTCACTGGAAGAAGTGGCGAACCAAGAATTGCTGCTTGCGGCCACCGACCACTTGAATGATTTTTCTGACACGGAACTGGTCAGCTTGATCAGTTACTGATAGCATCCACAGCGTGGACGGATGGATTTTTGATTTGGATGGCACTTTGGTCGACTCGTTGCCTGCGATTGCAATGGGATTGAATCATGCATTGGCAAGCGAAGGGCATCCTGTGTATGAAGAAGTAACGGTGCGTTCGTTTATTGGCGATGGCATCGAGATGCTGATTGCTAGGGCATTGCCTGATCATCCCGAAGGCCGCGCTGCGGTTTTTGAGAGATTTCGAGACTGGTATATCAATGGCTGGCGCTTGGGAACAGTTGTCTACCCGGGTATTGATTATGTGCTGCAGACACTGCAGACGCGTGGTGCGGTGCTTGCAGTGCTTTCGAACAAACCACATCGATTCACGGTTGAAATCGTCGAGTCCTTGTTTCCCGGGGTTTTTGACGTGGTGCTTGGTCAACGCGACGGCGTACCTCACAAACCCGACCCAGCAGGACTACGTGAGATTTTAGAACATGAAAGCTGGATCGCTAAAACAAGTGGAATGATTGGCGATAGCACGGTAGATCTCGAAACGGCTCTGCACGCTGGGATTACTAGCATTGCCGTAACCTGGGGCTACCATGATCGGGCACGACTAGAGGCGATGAAGCCTGATGCCATCGTGCAGCGAGCAGAAGATTTGTTAGAGTTGTAAAAAAATTGAGGCTATTATTTATGAGCTCATTTTCCTGCTTGGAAAATACCGAAAGCTGTGCAGGCTAGGGGCATGACCCGAGTCTTGGTGGTAGAAGATGAACCTGCGATCGCGGATGCATTGGTGTATGCGCTGGAAACGGATCGCTTTTCGGTGAGACATGTGCTCACTGGTGGCGATGCACTCCATGTTTTGTCGCAAGAGTCATTCGATTTTGTGATTCTCGATGTCGGCTTGCCAGACATGACGGGGTTTGATGTTTGTCGGAAATTGCGCGAAGATCGGACCATTCCCGTGCTATTTTTGACCGCACGTGATGCGGAAATTGACCGGATTCTTGGCCTGGAAATCGGTGGTGATGATTATGTGACTAAGCCGTTTTCGCCGCGTGAGATCAGTGCCCGTGTCAGAGCGATTTTACGCCGATCCGCACCGAATGACATAGCTTCCCACAAGGATGCGGCATCCGACGCCAAAGGCCTAGTTGTGAAATCGGCGAAAAAAATGGAACATGATCCTGTTGCGATGCGCTTGCATTGTCATGGTGTTTGCCTTGACCTCACGGCTCACGAATACAAGTTGTTGTTGGTTCTGTTAGAAAATGAAGGACGGGTAATGTCGCGCGATCAGTTGTTAGAAAAAGCCTGGTATGATCCGGGCGCGGTGACGGATCGCACGGTAGACGCTCACATCAAGACCGTGCGTGCAAAGATCCGCATGGTGCACGAGGGGGCGGAAGATATGATCCAGACGCGTCGCGGCTTGGGCTATGTTTTTGTGATGGCTTGAGAAAATTGGTAGTATGAGATTGACTCGCATCACATTGCTTTTGATCACCTTTGTGATAGCGTTGGGGTTCTTGCAACTCGCGCGTTATCTTTTGGATGATGTCGAGCCGCAGGTATTGCAGGCGACGGAAGAAGTGATGGTCGATGCGGCGCATGTTTTCTCAGAACTTGTGGAAAATGATATGCGCGATGGCAAGCCCGATGCAGATGGGCTGCGACGACTGTTTGCCGAGGCACGTGAGCATCCGGTCGATGCGCAAATTTTTGATCATCTGAAAACGCAGATGGGTTTGAATGTTTACGTCACCGACAATCAGGGCATCGTGCTGTTTGACTCGGATGATGGCAGGCGAGAAGGTCAAAACTACTCTAATAAGCGTGATGTGAGGCTTACCCTAAGAGGACAATACGGCGCACGCAGCACACGCGAGGATGAGATTAACTCGGCAAGCTCGATCATGTATGTGGGTGCTCCGATTGGCGCTAGGGAAAAACCGCTAGGTGTGCTGACTGTTTTCAAAAAGCAGCTCGATGCGATACCGATGATCAATGAGCGTCGCAAGGTGATTGTGCGCTCGATCATTAGCATTGCGCTGGGGATTTTATTGCTCATCGCTGCGGTATTTTGGTGGGTCTATCAACCTCTGGGATTGCTCACGGAATATACTCGAGCGGTGGAAAAAGGACAGCGACCACCCAAACCGAAATTGGGCATTGGTCGTGAGGTTAACACCTTATACCATGCGCTGGAAACGATGCGTGAGGCGCTGGAAGGTCGCCGCTATGCCGAGCATTATACACAGACTTTGACGCACGAAATGAAAAGTCCCTTGGCCGCGATCCGCGGGGCTGCGGAGTTACTCCATGAAGAGATGCCGCAAAAAAATCGCGATCGATTTTTGGAGAACATTCGCAGCGAAACAGCACGCGCCGAACGTTTGATTTCGCGTCTGTTAGAGTTATCGGCAGTGGAAAGCAAATCGCATCTGGATAGCGTGAAGGAGATCGATTTCTGTGAGGTCGTACGCCAAGCGCTATCGCAGGCAGAGTCGATGGCAGAAATTGCCCGAGTATCGCTCGAGGCGGATTTGCCAGATCAGCCGATGCGAGTGATGGGGGATGCCTTTGTGCTGCGAGCAGCGGTAACGAATTTGATTGAAAATGCTGTGGACTTCTCCTCCGCTTCGGCAGTGGTATGTATTGATATTTTTGTGGAAAAGGGTGAGATTGTCTTAACCGTCGACGACCGTGGGCCGGGCATTCCGGACTACGCGAAGGACAAAGTCTTTGATCGATTTTATTCGCTGCGACATCATCAATCAGGGCGGAAAGGCACGGGCTTGGGCTTAAACTTGGTGAAAGAAGCCGTCGAATTGCATCACGGATCGATTGCACTAGCCAATCGGCCAGAAGGTGGCGCGCGTGCCACACTGCGCATCCCTGCGATGCAAGAATGATGCATCGGGAAGATAAAATAAAACTATGTTTGTAGTAATTCGTTCCGCTACGGTTGCTTTGTTGTCATGAAGTTCCGAATGCTTTCGTGCACCAAAATATGAACAAGTCAGTTTTGTTATAACTGTTAGATGAAGAAATTCAGATGGTTGCGATAGCTGCAAGGCCGGTCTCCCGTAACATTTGTTATAAGGCATTGATATGGAATGTTTTTGAAGGGCTTGGATTCAACCCGGAAGTGCAATGGATCGGAAAAGAGTGGATCTGGGTCTGAAGAACGGCTTTGATTCACTTCGTAAAACCGAATCCGAGCACAAATGTCCTACAAGCACTGGCTTCATTGGCTTGAATTACGGGTATCCCGAATGTGCGTATAAAAAACGTCGCGACGTCATCCAACAGCATCGCGACTACCAAAAAGGATGGTTGTATTTTCTCACCAATGATCCGCGTGTGCCGCTAGCGGTGCGCAAAGAAATGCAGCAATGGGTTCTACCAAAGGATGAATTTCTCGAAAAATGGCGGCTGGTCACGCCAACTCTAGATTCGTGAAGCGCGGCGGATGATTGGCTCGATGGCGATGACGGAAAACCATTTGACGAAAAAAATCCCACCGCCCGAATCCATCGGCATGCGCAGCTACGCCATCGACTCGCACTATGTGCAACGCTACATCATCGCCGAAGGGGCCGTCGCCAACGTGGGTGACATTGGCTTGCATTTGAAGGCCACGTAAGTAATATCCTATGGCACGTTCTGCCCGATCCGAAGCAGGTCGAAAATCTGCTGTTGCCCGTCTGCGTTTCCAGTTCGCACATTGCCTACGGCTCGTTTCGTATGGAGACGGAGTTCATGATTCTCGGACAAAGTCCTGCCACTGCGGCGGTTCTGTCACTCGAAAAAAATATCATCCCCCTCGATTTATCTTATACTTTCGTGGGGAATTCTCTAAAGTAGCAAAGGGCAGGTGCTCGAAATAAAAAAAATGACTCCGTTAGACTTTTTCCATTGTATCCCCACGCAGGATCGATCAAACTGGCGCTCGTATGGAATTACTCGTTGCAACCCTATGTGATACTGCCATGGAGAACCAAGGCAAATTGAATGTTCTTGGAGCCTTCGACGCGATCGTCGCCCAAAATTTCCCAGCCCGCTTCAGCTGCAATCTTGCGCTGCGTTTCTGCTTTACCGCTGCTGACCACGGCACGCACAAGTTCTCGATCTTGTTGGTCGATGACTCCGAGCCAGTGGCCAACGCCACGCAGGAAGAATCCGACATGCAAGTGAATATGCCCGAGGGCACCGCAGGCTTCTCGACGCAGAACCTGATCACTCCACTCAACGGCACTGTCGCAAAAGCTGGCATCTACCACTTCGATATTCGCTTCGATGGCAATGTGCTTGTGCGTGTGCCACTTCGCGTGATCGGTCAAGATCAAGTCGCCTAATCATTCTCCGAAAAAACAAAACTCAATGATCCCCGCCTCGTGTTATGCAAGTGCGGGGATTTTTTTTGCTGAAAATTCAGCGTCCGCGGCGCAGCACAACGCAAAAGGAAACTAGTGCAAGAATGCCGACACTCGGCTCCGGGATCGACGCAAAGGACCACGCCAAACCGTATGGCGTCGCCGTGCTGGTGTTGTTGACGTTGTAATTTTGCCCCTCCCAAATGACCCGCATTTCGTATTGACCCGAATCGCTCAGACTCATGCGCAAGTGCTCGGTCGTGCCAATCGGCGCTTCCGAACGTCCGATCATTTTATAACCTAACAACTCATCAAGACGCCACAGCTCTAACGAAAGATTGCTCAATGCAAGGTCGATCGCACTATCGAGAACATCAGTGAAGTCGCGTTCCGCAAACCAGGTAAGCACGGCAGAAAATTGACTCCCCGCAGCGAGATATTGAGCCAAGGTGTAAATGTTCGCAGAGCTCTGGATCGAACCGAGATCCCAGCCTGCGGAAGCAATCGCAGACGAACCACCATTACCTGCAACGCCTAGAGTTGTTAGGCCATCCGTAGCATAGACTGTCGGCGCGATCAGCTGAGAGTTGCCAAGGTAAATGGTGTGCGCTTGTTGGAGATTCAGCGCACCAGCACCGCTTGCGAGATCGAGCGCCTGTAAGGTTCGGGTGACCGTTCCATCCTGAAATTGCCCATTGTCCCAGCCCACGGAGGGGCGTAGCACTCGCCATCATCACGGACTTGATCACGAGAGGATGAGTCATTTCCGCTGCGCCGTACGACTTTCCGGCATCGATCATCAAGGCCGCTGCACCCGCAACAATCGGAGCCGCAAAACTCGTGCCTGCCATGTCGGAAATGTAGTATTCCCCAGTGCCACCCGTTGAGTCAGTGCCGGCAATGTGTCCGCCACTCATGCCACCATAAAATGCGAGTGTGAGATTATCCCCCGGGGCCGCAATGTCCACGGTAGCTCGGGCATTGGGCGTAATCGTCTGGGTTTGCGGATTATAAAAATCACTCATGCCACGACTCGAAAAATCTGCCACGCGATCATATGCTAGATTGCCTGTGCTGTTCGTAAGCGCCGCCACACTGATGCCATTGTAGCCTGTGGCGGGAGCACCTACGGTATTGGCACCAGGTCCAGTATTTCCCGCAGCAAATACGCCAACCACACTGTTGTTGCGTATCAAAGCATCGACCATCACCGTCAGCGCGTCAGCTCCCGTGGACTCATCGTAGCCCCAGCTGCTATTGATCACATCGGCGCGCACTCCGTTGATGCCCGTCTGCATCGCCGTGCGATAGGCGTAGCTGACGCTCGCATCGGTGATGGAAAATCCGCCGACGTATTGATCGAGCGGATTACCCACCCACTGCGTCGCAATGGAACCGGCCCAAATGGTTGCTGCGGAAGCAATGCCGTCTTGGTAGGTGTAGAGTCCACTACCGCCGAGCGCTTGACCGACCATGGTCGCGTGCCAGTCTACTTGTCCCAAGGAACTGGCAGAGATCGATGGATCAAAAATCGTCTGTGTAATGCGCCCCACTGTCGATTCATGAGCGCCCCATACCGCACCAGCCTCGATGTTTGCCACCACAGCATTTTGTCCAAAATATCCCTGATTGTAAAAAGCGTCTGCGCCGATCACCTCATTGATGTAGACGCCATTAAAGATCGATGTGCCGCCGAGGCTGCTTACCAATGCTGAGGCAGAACCTGCGCAAAGCACACTGATCAGCAGAGCAGCGTCGCGCACAGCCGATGCCACAACTTGAGGAAAAGTGAAGGTTTTTTTCATCATTGGCCTGCCATTGATGCTATCGATGAAATACTCGCTGTCAGCAAAAAAAATCTTCGCTTTGCTTGCATTTGGCATCGTTTCTGGCACAGCTATGCGCCGTGCCTGCGAACTTAAAAATCCTACGATTGCCTGCTTGGCTCGCGCGCTATGGGAGCTTACCACGGAGCATCATCTTGTTCGCCGTCGGGCAGTTTCTGATCAACCTGATCAACACGGCACAGTTCTTGTTGCTCAATCTTTACTTGAAGGCGCAGCATCTCGATGATCCAGCGATCGCTGCACTCACATCGCAACGCTTTGTGGCCACGTTTTTTCTCGCAATCCCTGCGGGCTTATGGCTTCGCAAGAAACGCCTGCGCTGGCCACTGGTGATAAGCGCGGTATTGTTTCCGCTGATGGCACTGGCTGCGTTAGAGGCGGTACAGTATAAAGCGATGAATCTTGCTTCGCTGTGCTTCTTGCTGATGGGTTTTGCCGGACTGCTCCTCAATGTCGCGAGCCTACCGATGGCGATGCGCATTGTGCCGAAGGAAAAAACCAGCGAAGCGTTGAGTTTGTTGTTTGCCACTTGGGCGGCAGCGAGTATTTGCGGCGGCGTGGTCTCGAGCTTGCTTCAAAGCATCGGCGAGTGCCATGTATTCGGGCATCACGTGGTGTTAGACGAGTATGCGACATTGCTGTTGCTAACCGTTGCTGGACTTGGCGCTCCCTTTCTCTACGCACGTTTGCCCGATCCGCCATCGGAAGAACCTAACGAAAAACATTGGCTGCATATACATCGAGAAGACTATCCGGTATTGCTGCGTTCATTGCTGCCTACGCTAGCGATAGCCACTGGTGCGGGATTGAGCATTCAGTTTATGAATTTGTTTTTCCATAGCGTGCACCATGTCAGCGCTGCGAGCTACTCGGCCTATGGATCCCTGAGCAATGTGCTGGTGCTTTTCGCGGGATTGCTGGTTCCCGAGTTCAAGCGCAAGTTCGGTTGGCATGGTTCGATCATCGGTGTGCAAGGAGCCGCGGTTTTGTTATTGGCCATCATGGGCCTCACTGAACTCGGCCATGGCCTGTGGTGGGCGATGCCACTCGCAGTTTTTTGTTTTATCGTCCGTCAACCCTTGATGAGCATGGCTGGTCCAGCCATCAGCGAACTCACGATGACCTACGTCGGCGAGCGCAATCGCGAATTGATCAGCGCATGCAATGGTGCCATCTGGAGCGGAGCGTGGTGGCTGGCAGCAAGAGTTTTTCAAGTATTGCGCACCTGGGATGTTCCCTATTACGCCATCTTCGTCACCACAGCCTTGCTCTACGCTCTAGGGATGATTTTTTATCGACAAGTGATTCGCCAAGTCGAGTCGGAACCAGATCCGCAATCGCCATCGCAAGGGCAAGCTGATCCGGTCTGAGGAGAAAAAATCGATCACATCACAATCAGTCTCGCCCCCGGTGTTCTGCGCAGATTTCATGTTCGAGTTCTTTTTCCACCAAGGCATCAGGTTCTCTTGTGCCGTATCGCGTGCTGTAGTGATAAGCTAACAGTTTTTTCGCAAATTGCGGTGTCGATTTCATCCGTGCCAAAAGCTGACGCAAGGTCAGCGCAGGCGAATGCACGAGCTTATACACTCTCAAATATTGGAGAAATGCTTGGTAATAGCCAGGATCTGGTAAAGCTGTCGACCACGATAAAGTAGATGGCTGTTTGCGTTCCGCTCGGCATGCGAAAAACATCACGACACTCATACACAGCACAAAGATACCTAACAGCACGCTACTCAGGGGTCCAACCGGCAGAGTCGATGAGGAATCCTCTGTCGCCTGCTCATGCTGTTGCATATCGGTCAATGGTGATGCGTCAGGCGGCGCGGTTTGACTGTTGCCAATCGATGCCGCCGGTGTGCAATCCATTACGACCCAACCAATGCCATCAATCAATACTTCTGTCCATGCATGCGCCTCTCGCGCACGAAAAACAAACAAATTACTAGATTCATAGTAAGTCCCACCAGCCCAGCCGTATGCGATGCGTGCGGGTATGCCTAGTGCACGCGCACAAACAGCACCAGCCGTAGCAAACATTTCACAGTGACCACGTTTTTCATGAAAGAGAAAATTTTCTAACGGATCTAGATTTTCTGGGTTTTCGATATCGAGCGAATACGCGCACTCTTGCCGGATGGCATCACGGATTTGCTTGAGTTGCGATTTTAACGTCCCATGGGTAATGGATTCTGCATTCAAGCCACGAATGCCAATTTCAATGTTTTCCTCCACTGGTAATGCCAACCAGGGAGACGGGACCGATGTGCGTGGTGCAGCTTTTACATCATCAGTTAGATCATCAATGTGCAATGGCTGGGAACGTCCACGATAGCGGTAACCCGTACCTGCGGCTAGGGCAGGCAATACCAATACGCCATCGCCTCGATACGATAGTGGTTCGATCGCCACGTCACGCATCCCTTGCAAGGAGAGCAGAAGTGATTGCCCTGAGGGATCAGCAGAGTGAAAGATCTCGTAGGAATACAAACGGCTAGGACGTTGTGGGAAACGTGGCGCGGATGAGGTATCGTTCGGTGTTAGCGACCATGCCGCATTTTGATAGGTGCCAAGCGCGAAGGCGCTCACATAAGCGCGTGCGGTAAGCAATGCCGCCGCATCCGCGCGCGAGTCCATTTGCACAAATACCTCTGGTTGCGTGCCAGGACGTAGATTCGCGCGGCGTGGCAAAGCTCGAATCGTTTGATCATTCCACAACCAGTTCCCCGACTGCGCTTTGGGCGTCCCAGTTTGCTGCTCGATCAACGGTAAAGTGCGCCGCTTTTCAGGAAACCAACGCTCCTGCACAGCATCTGCTCCGCGTTCTAACACGGGGGGAACATGCAGAAAAAATAGCAAGCTGCCTGCCACATACATCGCCAACCATAACCAGTGTCGCTTGCTTGTCTGATAAAATCCTTGTGGCAAAAGCAGGCCCGATGTGCACGCAAAAATCAAACCCATCCACAAAGCGCGCACTGTGCTGTCCGCTATCGGAATGATTCGAAAGTGCAGTAAGCACAGCAGCGCAAAACTGCTCAACCACATAAAAATCGTTTTCATGCCGCACTGCGTTTGAATTTCTGCCGATTGATATCATCGGCGCTACTCACATGAACCACGGACACTTGACGCGCCGCTACATGCATCAACCAGCCACTCGATGGCATATCAGAAAAAATCCACAACGAGTGATCTGCCTCGACTAGCTGCTGGGCCTTAGAAAAATCGTGTCTCTCCGTGTGCTGCGATCGCGTGACACGCGCCAATCGATGCAAGGCGTGATGCAATTGCGCTCGGTTCATGCACGGGTGTTCTACCCAGTCATCAAAGTCTGCCATAAGCGTAACGGGAATCGCACGCCCCACCAAGTAACGCAAAGTTCCGCACAACTGCGATAAGGATTTTTCAAACAACTCCGGTCGGATGATCGCGCGATCACTCGCATACGAGTGAAACATCAGAGTGATGGCCTTCGGGAAATATCCCGGCGGATCTGCTTCGGCCACGATCCAACTATCACCGCGTGCAAAGGACCGCGCGCTCGCCGCGATGTGCATCGCTTTCATCGAATCACCCGCCCGCCATGGTCTCAGCCCCCGCAACTCACCTGCCGCGGCACCATGCGAGGCACCCTGCTCTGGGTTCGCATCACGCAGGAGTCCGATAAATGCCAATTGCCGTGGTAATAGCGGACGCGGAAAAACAGTTAGTTCATGAGCGATTAATTGCACGCTCGTGTGCTCCCATAGCATAAACGGAAAGTGAGAGGAAAAATGGCACTGCAGCTCTTTGCTAAATCCTCGCTTGGGAAATGCCATGGTCGCGTCTACCGTATGCCATTCTTCACGACTCAAGCGCGCAAAATCGCCCTCATGCACAGGACTTCCCTGGAGCAGCAAGCGATACCGTAAATCGAAGCGTACTGGCCACCCGCGCATCGGCTCGCACGAAAATCTCATTGGCATCCGATTCCCCGCATAGCCATTTCCTGCCGCATGAATCTCTGCTGTGAGGTCAGCCAAATTCACTCGACCCACCCAACGTGCTATACCTAATACAAGTAACATCCCCAGGCCAATCGCCGCCATCATACCATCAATGCGAACGAAACCAAGCAACAAGAGCACGAATGCTACGGCGAAAAAAATAGCCCCTTGTTGCGTGATGAAGCTTCGCCTGACAGCACGAGCACTCATGATTTTGGCGGTAGCCACTGCGTAATCGAGTCGTAAAATGCAGGCTCATTGATATCGGTATGCAAGACTCCACCAGGCCCAAAATATTTCCACTCATGACACCCATAGCAGATTTGTAACACACGCTGTCCCTTGGCATCCGACCACACCAGAGCATAGTCTGGGTGAAACCCTGCACAGGTGGTCTTTGGTGACGCGAGTGCTTGATGAGAATCCGCATGGGTGTAAAGTACGATGAGATCGTGAATTAACTTTGGTGAAACAGCCTCCGGCTTTTCATTGAAACGAAAGCCAGCGAACTCGCGGTTAGGCACCGTTTTGAGTTGCTGCTGATACACTTCTGTATTGCGCTGCGGATGTTCTAGGCCATGATAGATTTTCGCATTATGGGCTTTTTTCAAATCCGCACTCACAGCCTTGAGCGATGCCATCTCCGTGGGTCGCAGTGATTCACCACCACGCCAACACGTAGCGCAAGACGAAAGGAACATCGCCGGGAGCAGGACCAAAAGTAGGTGCTTTATCACAAGCAAACGTTAGCAGGGAATTTTGCGCCTGACAACGTGATTTTCTGTAAGGCCGATCTGCTGCAAGTAATAACCTTTAAGTCAGGCAGATGGGCAAATATACTAAGTGTCTGTCCCTTTGTTAAATAACTATACTAAGTGTCTATACTATTTGTCTGTCCCTTTTATCGTTCACAGTCCCTTTATCGTTCACACCGATCCTTTTTTTTCCTTTTGCTGGTCCCCTTTTGCTGATCGAAAATCAGCTTTACTTGCAAGGAGGTGCTGGCACTGTCAGTATGGATCAGGCTGTGGTTGAGGTTATACTATTGGAAGCAGTAGAAGCATCCGCGAACGCGTCGTCGTCATCTGCGAGCATTGGGAGCGTATCGTAAGAGTAATCGGTCAACAGAATCCCATTATTTCTAGTCAGTAGTCTGAGCGCACTTCCACGCGCAGTCCCATTCGGAATCAAGCATCCGAACCTTTGCTTCATGAATTGTGTCCGCCAAGCACGTTAGTGAGCCCTGCTTCATCGATGAGCATATTGAGTTCGACAATAACCTTATAGAAAATGCTTGAGCACTAAAGCTCACCCACAACAAATGGCAATTCTTTGGGAATAACTTGTTCAGTGCACCGTAATAAGTTTTCGCGAAAAGTTACCATCATATTTCTCCTGAAGATGCCCCGTGCTGTTTCACAGGTTATTCTACCCGTGGAACTCTTATTAAACAGGCGTGGAACTACGATTTCGTTGTTTTATTCACATCTAGATGATGATGATCTATTTTACTTTTTTTAAAAACTATTCTTAGAGTATGTGGATAATTTAACTATGACCGACCAAAATCATTTTCTTGGATAAATCGTAATTCATAAAATATGGTGCGTCCACTGCAGTCACTCTCCAGAGGCTTGCGTATGCATGAGTTGGATGTGAATGTAATTTTCCTCTGGTCGTTCAGGCATTGGCCTTGTGGGCCTCGCATCGAGGTATGCAGGTAGCGTGTAGATTTTTTACCGGCTTGATGGATAGAATCCACTACCATATGAAAAAACCGCCGACTTCAGATGAAGCGGACGGTTTTTGTAAAATAATGAAGCTTGGTGAGTTAGTTAGCAGCAGCAGAGACAACGTTGACACGTGTGCCGTTTTTGTCGAATAGCACTTTTCCATCGCTGAGAGCGAACAGAGTGTGGTCTTTGCCAATGCCAACATTGACGCCAGGAGTCCAGCGCGTGCCACGTTGGCGAATGATGATGTTGCCAGCAATGACAGCTTGGCTACCGAATTTTTTTACGCCAAGACGTTTGCTGCGTGAGTCGCGTCCGTTTTTGACAGATCCTTGTCCTTTCTTATGGGCCATAACGAGTAGTAAGTTGGGTGTGTGAAATTATGCTGAAATACCAGTGATCTCCAATTTGGTCAGATGACGGCGAAAACCGATTTTCTTGTGAAAGCCTTTGCGGCGCTTAAATTTGAAGGCGACGCCTTTTTCACCGCGGTGTTGTTCTACTACTTTCGCAGTAACGCTTGCGCCTGCAACGAGTGGTTGACCGATGGTTACGGAAGAACCTTCACCAATAAGGAGAACGTCAAAAGTAGTTTCGCTGCCAACATCGAGTGCAAGTTTTTCCACATCGATTTTGTCGCCTTGTTGAACGCGGTATTGTTTACCGCCTGTTTTGATGACTGCGTAGCCCATGATATAAAGAAGGTTATGCTCTTACGAGCGGGGCGCGAAGTTCATCACAAACTAGTGTCAGTGGCAAGTTTTTTTTTGAAATTTTTTTTAGTCATTTTGTAGCGTCGTGTCTGGCATTCGTGCTAATGTCCTGGCGACGATGATGGAAGCACGCACTTGGAATATAGAATCGGTGGAGGCGATGGAAAAATTAGGCGAGCAACTTGGCCAAGAATTGTCTAAGTCGGTGGTAATCGCTTTAGTTGGTCCACTCGGTGCTGGAAAAACACACTTAACGAAAGGCATTGCCCGCGGCTTAGGATTTGTAGGCGAGGTGACAAGTCCTACATTTTCGTTAGTGCAAGAATATCATGGTGGTCGTTTACCTTTGTTTCATTTCGATCTCTATCGGCTCAAATCTAGTGCCGAGGTTATCGCGATGGGCTGGGATGATTTTCTCGATCAGCGTGGCGTGATACTTGCTGAATGGGGTGATCTTTTTCCTGAGCTTTTTGATGATGATGACCGGCTGATCCGCATCATGGTCTGCGAAAAAGGACGCGAAGTTCTGTACTGTTAATTGATTTAGAATGCGGCTCGACCGACACTTTGCAAGGTTCTGCCGGCTGTAGTTGCAGCACTTTGTGCGAGGCCACA
Source organism: Akkermansiaceae bacterium UBA956 (assembly GCA_002293145.1). Classification (GTDB taxonomy): domain Bacteria; phylum Verrucomicrobiota; class Verrucomicrobiia; order Verrucomicrobiales; family Akkermansiaceae; genus UBA956. Next base: position 34,444 of record DBCO01000010.1, read on the forward strand.
GGAAGAAAACAGAGTCATCATGGCAAGGAACAAGGAGAGAAGAGAGATTTTTTTCATCGGCGTCGAGTATAGATTAGAGAATGCGGCTGTCGAGGTTAAAGACTTGCCCAGAGGTGTGGGGCAAGTGGAAATGCAAGGTTGCAAGGAATGAGCATACTTCGGTATCGGTGTTGAAGCGTTGGAGACTATGGAGGCGCCTAATCTCGTTCTTGCGATTGCTGGAAAGAGATTCCGTCATGCTATTTTCGAGAAAACCTGGAATCAGGATATTAACGCGAATATTTGCTGGTCCGAGTTCTCGGGCGAGTGATTTGCCCAGTCCGATTAGTCCGGCTTTAGCACTGGAATATGCTACTTGGCCATTGCTTGGATGCAGGGCCGCATAGCTGGAGATGAAGATGATATGTCCTCTACGCTGCTTGAGCATGACACGTGACGCTTGTTGTGCGCAAAGAGCGGCACCGGTAAGATTGCTCTGCATGAGCACATCCCACTGCTGTTCTGTCGTTTTGAGAAGCAGCTCGTCGTCGCAGGCACCTGCCATAGCGATAAGAAAGTCACACGGATGCGCGCGGAAATACTCTTTTATTTGAGCGAAATTGGTGACATCCAATTCCTTTCGTGACGGAGTAAGAATATCCGAAACGTAAGTGGATTCCGCGAAAAAAGCGGCAGCAGATCTTGCCAGTGATCCGTCGCCGCCAGTGATGATGATACGCTCAGCCATGAAGAGTTTTATCGTGCAGAAACAGTGATGGCGTGCTCTTCGTAGCGTATACTGCAATCGGAATTACTGGCGATGTAGTTGAGGATTTGTGATGCAGGAACGTTGTCCAGCTTGAGTGTAATGGTTTTGCTATCGAGCTTTTTGTTTTTATCGCTGATCACGAAATTTGGCGAAAATAATTTTCCGCTAGCATCACCGATTAAGGTGGTAAGAGTATCGAGACATTCGTCGACGGTTGCTCCTGAAAAGTCTACTGAAGCGATCTTAGTACGCTGCATTTTCAGTTGACGAGCGCGCGCAGCATATTTTTCGCGATTGAGCGTAAGTTGGCTGAGTTGATAACGAGCTTGTGGATGCTGAGGTTGGGCCTTGAGGATGGCACGCAGGTTGCGCTCGGCCTTTGCGACGTCGCCTTCGTTCATTGCGTGGATGCCTTGTGCGTAGAGATCCGTGATGGTTACGGGTTTGCGTACAGTTGCGGTTTGAGTTTGCCCATAGTTCATGGTGCAGACTGAGAGCAGGATCAATGCAATGGTGTTTTTCATGGTGTTTTGTGTGGATACCGTTTTTCCTGTATCCATTTACACATTAGCGAAAAAAGAGATGGATGGCAAGGAGAAATAATTAAGGCAAATCGGGTAGATTGGCGCTGGCTTGTTGCTCGCGTTTCTCAATCCAGATGGCTAGCAGGGCGATGTCGGCGGGGGTCAGTCCGCTGATGCGTGCCGCCTGGCCGAGGGTTAGTGGCTTGATTTGTTCCAGACGTGATTTTGCCTCAGCTTTCATGCCGTGAATGGCTGCGTAATCGACCCAACTTGGAATGACTTTGGATTCTTGGCGCTGCATGCGATCAATCTGCACTTGCTGGCGATCAAGGTGACCAGCGTACTTTACTTCGGTTTCGATGATCGGCCAGAGGTCGAGCGGATAGCGTTTTTGCCATTCTTCGGGCAGCGTCTGCCAAGTGTTTTCGATGCGGCGGAACCAGAGATCGAGTTTAATTCCTTCGTGATTGGTCTTAGGAATCCAGGCAAGAGCTTCATCGAGCTGACGAATTTTTTCCTCCGTTCGTGTGATGCGTTCTTCAGTAACGAGGCCGATTTTGGCGGCGAGTGGCGTTAGGCGGAGATCAGCATTGTCTTGGCGGAGTAGTAGTCGATATTCGGCACGACTGGTAAACATGCGATAGGGTTCGGTACAACCACGAGTAACGAGATCATCGATCATCACGCCAAGATAGGCTTCATTGCGTCCGAGCACGAAGGCGGGTTGAGCGAGAACTTTCAATGCGGCATTGGTTCCGGCAATGAGCCCCTGCCCTGCTGCCTCCTCATACCCAGAGGTGCCATTGATTTGTCCTGCGAAATACAATCCAGAAATTCTTTTGGTTTCGAGCGTTGGATAAAGCTGGGTTGGTGGGCAGTAGTCGTATTCTACGGCATAGCCAGGACGCATGATCTCGCAGCGTTCTAGCCCAGGAATGGTGCGCAGAAACGCGAGTTGCACCGCATACGGAAGAGAGGTGGATACGCCGTTGACGTAGAACTCGTTGGTGTGCCGACCTTCAGGCTCAAGGTAAATCTGGTGGCGCTCTTTTTCGGCAAAACGCACGACCTTGTCCTCGATCGAAGGACAATAGCGAGGTCCAACCCCCTCGATGATGCCGCAATACATCGGCGATTGATCGAGATTGCCGCGAATGATATCGTGGGTAGATTGATTGGTGTAGGTCATGAAACAGGGCATTTGTTCCACGTGGAACATTTTATCTGCCCAAGGATTGAGGGTAAAGATATCGTTTTCCTCGCGTCCGATGGTATCGTAGAGGTAACTAAAGTGAGGGACTGGGTTATCTCCGCCCTGCACTTCGCAGTGCTCGAGTTCGAGAGAGCGGCCATTGAGTCGGCATGGGGTGCCGGTTTTGAAGCGTTCGACGGTAAATCCGAGATCTTTGAGGCTATCGCTGACAGTGGAGCTAGCGTCACCCATGCGTCCACCTTTTTCGTTTTTCAGGCCAACGTGCATTAGTCCACGCATGAAAGTACCTGCGCTAAGGATTACTGATTTAGTGCGGAACTGCATACCGAGGCTGGTGGTGATTCCAGTGATTTCGTCGTTCTCGACGAGCAGTGATCCTACGTTGCCTTGGTGTAGATCGAGATTTGGTGTGTTTTCTAGCAGCCATTTCATGCGAAACTGATAGGCTTTTTTGTCGCATTGTGCACGCGGAGCGCGAGCGCTGGGGCCTTTGCTGGCATTAAGCATTCGCCACTGGATGGCGGTGGCGTCGGTATTGAGCGCCATGGCTCCACCGAGCGCATCAATTTCTCTAACCATGTGCCCTTTGGCGAGGCCGCCGATGGCGGGGTTGCAACTCATCTGCCCGATGGTATCGAGATTCTGGGTGAGCATGGCAACTTGGCATCCGATGCGAGCAGCTGCTAATGCGGCTTCGATTCCGGCATGGCCTGCGCCGATGACGAGGACATCGTAGTATTTGGGATAAACGAACATAGAGTGAGTGGGCACATGGTATAGCACGATTGAGGCAGGCGTGCCAGAGCTAATTATGGTTCGATTGTTCCACGTGGAACATTTTATCGATTGAGAATACCTGCGCTGCTCCGTGGAAGCAACTCATCGAGCGTGAATAGAATTTGTTCTGTTCGGTTACAGAGGAGGATTTCCTGTATGCCAAATTCCGCCATCACTTGGCGGCAGGCACCGCACGGTGAGACCGGGGTATTTGTATCGGCAACGATGGCGATGCGGATAATTTTTTTTGCTCCTTCAGCTATTGCTGCACCGATTGCTACACGTTCAGCGCAATTGGTCAACCCGAAGGATAGGTTTTCGACATTGCACCCGCTGTAGATGTTTCCGGACTCTGATTCGATGGCGGCTCCTACCTGAAATTTGGAGTAGGGTGCGTAGGCATTCGCGCGGGCAATCCAGGCTTTGTTGATGAGAGTGTCCCAAGTCATGGTGGTAGCATAGCATGACGTTATGGAAAAAGGAAATGATGAAATTTCGCTCGCAATGATGACAATTCTATGGCATTGAGTGCTCATGCGTCGTTGGTTTCCATTCGTAGGTCTTTTTGTGGTATTGGTCCTGTTTCGGTTAATCGGAGCTTGGCAGGGATGGGCTTTGTCTCCCCTGCCCGCATTGTTTCTCTTGAGCTTCGTGTTTTTACCGGGTCGTGGTCGGTGGTTGTTTCCTCTGGCTGCCTGGGTGGTTACGGATCCATTGTTGAATGCCTTCTATGGCTACCCGATGTTGACATGGGATCATCTTGGGATCGTTGCAGGTTTGGCCTCGATGTTGGTATTGGTTCCATGGATGCAGCGGGATGCATCATGGTTACGAGGCTTGCTCGGTAGCCTGATGGCAGCGGTGTTATTTTATTTTATCGCTAATACAATTTCGTTTTTCACGCTGCCTCAGTTTTATGCACGCAGCGGGGAGGGTTTTTTACAGGCTCAATGGACGGGCCCCCCTGGGCTGGGTCCTACGTGGGTTTTCCTGCGCAATTCTTGCCTATCGAATGTTGTGTTCTCCGCGATATTTCTCCTTGCGCTTCGCCCTCTTTTCCCTAAATTCTCGGTTCGCGTGCCAGCCTCTGAGCTGATCTGAATATTTCATTTTCCCATCACACCGTTATGTCATTTTCTGCCTCTACTTTCAATCGTTTGGACTTTGCCACATCGCCTATCAATCGCGCGCTCAGTTCAGAGAATAAGATCGAATTGCTCACCACGATGATTCGAATTCGTCGTTTCGAGCAAGCGGCACTGAAATATTACAACGCAGGCCGGATTGGTGGATTTCTTCACCTCTACATCGGACAAGAGTCGGTAGCTACGGGTACTATCTCGTTATGTGGTGCGAACGATCACAATATCACAGCTTATCGTTGTCACGGCCATGCTCTGGCGAGTGGCATGAACATGAACGAGTGCATGGCTGAGCTTTTTGGCAAGGCCACGGGGTCTGCGAAAGGCAAAGGTGGTTCGATGCATTTGTTTGCTCCTGACAAAAACTTCTGGGGCGGTCATGGTATCGTCGCTGGTCAAACTCCTCTTGGCCTTGGTCTTGCTTATGGCCTGAAATACAAAGGCCTCCCAGGTGCTGCGCTGTGCTACATGGGTGATGGTGCCGTTAACCAAGGTGCTTACCATGAGTCCTTGAATTTAGCATCGCTGCTTGAACTGCCTGTTGTCTATATTATCGAAAATAATGGTTATTCGATGGGCACATCACAAAAGCGTTCCTCGGCGTATCGCGGATGTCTCGCACAACGGGCAGAAGCTTATGACATGGAGTGGGATTTGATCGATGGCTCGGACATCTATGAAGTGCGTGCGAAAACTCATATTGCCATGGAACGTGCGCGCGCAGAGTGCCGCCCAACCGTGTTGGAGATATCCACCTACCGCTACTACGGCCACAGTGTAGCCGATGCAAACGCGAAAAAGTACCGTTCACCTGAGGAAATCGAGAATTATAAAAACAACCACGATCCTATCAACACCTTCCGCACACGACTCCTCCAAGAAGGTGTTTTGACGCAAGAGAAAGCGGATCAAATTGAGCAATCTGCTAAAGAAGAAGCAGCTGCCTCTGTTGTCTTTGCAGATCAATCTCCCGCCCCTTCCGTTGAATCGATCATGGATGATGTCTACTGGGAAGTGGATAACAAAACCATCGCAGGTCAAACAGGCCGCCATTTTTTCAACGACTGATCGCACTACTATAAATCTAGTAATTTCTGATCATACATGCACTTTTATTATTTTACACTTTCACACTGATCTATGCGCACATTGACATACAGAGAAGCACTTCGCGAAGGAATGGACGAAGAATTAGCCCGCGATGAAAACGTCGTGCTGATGGGCGAAGAAGTTGCCCAGTATAACGGTGCTTACAAAGTCACCGAGGGACTTTGGAAAAAATGGGGTGACAAGCGAATCGTCGATACTCCGATATCCGAGGCTGGATTTATTGGCATGGGTATTGGCGCCTCAATGCTAGGCGTACGCCCCGTCATGGAACTTATGTTCTGGTCGTTCCACTCGGTAGCTTTTGACCAACTTGTGAGCAACGCTGCCTGTGTGCGTTATATGTCCGGCGGTTTGATCAATTGCCCGATCGTGGTGCGTGGTCCTGCCAATGGCGGCACCGCAGTGGGTGCGACACACTCACACATTCCGGAAGGATTGTTTGCTGCATTTCCCGGTCTTAAAGTCGTCGCACCCGCGACACCTGCTGACGCTAAAGGTCTTATGAAGGCCGCCATTCGCGACAACGACCCCGTATTTTTCATGGAAAACACCTTGCTTTACGGAACGACTGGCCCTGTGCCTGATCCCTCCGAGGGCGATTTCGTGATCCCGCTTGGCGTCGCCGATCTCAAACGCGAAGGCAAAGATCTTTCGCTCATCGCTCATGGCCGTTCGGTAATCCATTGCTTGGAAGCCGCGGAAACACTGCAGCGCGAGCATGGGATATCTTGCGATGTGCTTGATCTCCGGACCATTCGCCCGCTCGACCAAGAAGCGATTTTTGATAGCGTGCGCAAAACGCATCGCGTAGTATTGGTCGATGAATCCAAAGCTTTTGGCGGTGTATCTGCCATGGTTGCCACGCTTATCCAAGATCATTGCTTTGATGAGCTCGATGCTCCGATCAAGCGAGTCACTTCAATCGATGCCCCGGCGATCTACTCACCCTACGTCGAAAACGAGCAATTGCCCAACCCGCGCCGCATCGTTCAGCAAGTGTTGACGATTGCCTAAAAGATAGAAGAAACAAAAAGAATTTTTTTTGCAAAAATCATTTTCTGATTCATTTACCGCACCACTTATCGCTTCGAGTGATACCCGTTATGAATCAACTTTTGCTGTCCCCATTACTTACCGCAACCGCTCTCGGTCTGTCCTGCTGCTGCTGCTTGTTCAGCAACAACAACAAGCGCTATGAAACTAAAGAGACCAAACTGGTTGGCCATAGAACTGTGACCAAAGAAGTTCAAGTTTCCGGTAAAGGCTCCAAAGCTTGCATGCTCACGAAGACTGTCACGGAAGAAACCCCTTCCTATAAGGAAGCTGTGATGAAAATGGCAACCGATCAAGGTTGCACTGTTAGTCCGCATATTGCCTTGGTTCCTAGCATGCGCCCGCTCGTGCCTTGAGTAAATGGAGAGATTACTCTCATCATGGGATTTTCCTCAATTTACGCGCTATACTTCACAGCACGTTTTTTGATCCAGACAAAAAATCGCCAGCGCTTGATCTTTGACACAGAAAAAACTGGCATAACTCCCAATCTTCGCCTAGGATTCCACCCGCTTCCAACAGATTTTTAGATACCATGGCTGTAAATATTGAAATGCCCAAACTTTCGGACACAATGACCGAAGGAACGCTCCTTAAGTGGCACAAAAAAGTCGGAGATCGCGTCGAAATCGGAGACATCATTGCTGAGGTCGAGACCGATAAAGCTACCATGGAAATGGAAGCTTTCGATGACGGAGTTCTCACGGCCATCAACATTCCCGAAGGTGGCAAAGCTACAATTGGTTCCGTGCTTGCCGTGCTCGATGGTAATGATGTTGTTTCTTCACCCGCCGCCGAATCAGCGACTGCTTCTACAGGTGCTCAGGTTGCCGCTGTCGCCAGTGCTGCAGTCGCTCAAGTCGTCGCCGCCGCCGCACCCGTCGTTCATGCCGCTGGTGAGCGCATCAAATCCTCTCCACTAGCTCGCAAAGTCGCGGCTACTCTGAATGTTGATCTGAATCAAATCGCAGGCTCCGGCCCTGGTGGTCGTATCGTGCGCCAAGACGTGGAAGCCGCATCGCAGTCCACTACTCAGGCTGCTGCATCTGCCCCCAAAGCTGCGTCATCCAGCGTTCTAGCCTCCGCTGCAGCTGCTCTTGCCGCTGCATCGAAATCACGTGCAACGTCGCCTGCATCTGCTCCAACCCCAGTTGCTGCGATTCTTCCCGTTGCGAAAGCCGAAGATCAAATCATCGAGCTTTCCTCGCTGCGCAAAATCATTGCCAGCCGTTTGTTGACCTCCAAGCAAACGATTCCTCATTTCTATCTGCATGTTGAGGCCGATGCCGCGCCGCTCATGAGCCTGCGCAAGCAAATCAACGATCAAGCATCGACAACCACCGGCAACAAGTATTCCGTCAACGACTTCATCATGAAGGCCTTGATCAATGCCACGATGGCGGTGCCTGCGATCAATTCTTCCTTCGCTGGTGATCACATCGTGCGCTTCGGTTCCGTTGGTCTCTCCGTTGCTATCGCCATCGAAGACGGCCTCGTCACTCCTGTAGTAAAAAATGCCGAAACCAAGTCCTTGCTGCAAATCTCTCGCGAGGTGAAAGATTTCGCCGTTCGTGCGAAAGATCGCAAATTGCGTCCGGACGAATTCGACGGTGGTACGATTACCATTTCGAATCTCGGCGCTTGGGGCATCGAGTCCTTTGACGCCATCGTCAATCCACCACAGGCCGCGATTCTTTCGGTAGGCGCGGTCATCGAAAAACCCGTGGTGAAAAACGGGCAAATTGTCGTTGGCCAACGCATCAACCTCGGCCTGAGCTGCGACCACCGCGTTGTCGATGGCGCTATCGCTGCCGCATTCCTCAGTGAGGTGAAAAAACTCATCGAGAGCCCAGCGCTGATGCTGGTTTGATGGTTCACTGGTCACTGGTATGAAATGTTCACAGCTTTTCCACTCCATAAGGAAGGGATTTTCTGAGGCGAAGAAAGACCGGATTGAAGAATGGTCAGGGCTAAAAACTCAGGGTTTTTGGTTAGGATGGTTTAAGGTAAACGCGTCCTGGCCGATCATTTTTTCTTTAGTTTATGTGGGCTTTGCTGCGTTCAAAGGTGAGCCAACGATGATCCGTGCTGCAGGACTTGATAGCTCCGTTCGCCTGCATTTTTGCGAATGGCCGATGCTTGATCAAAAATGATCTTCCATGCCGCATTATCGGCAACTTCGTGAATGATAAGAACGTAGGGAATGGTGATTGGATTTGTGGTGAAGCGATTGTAATCCGCTTTATTCTAAGCACTATTGGAATTTTATCAAGAAATGGATTGCCGTTTTTGAGTCATCTGTTGTTAGTTATTCATTCGCGCAAGAGGATGAAGTTTGAAAGACTTCTCACAAAGCGGTTAGCAATGACCGCCAAACATTGCTGCCAAACCAGTCGAAAGGCCGGGGAGGCAGCGGCGCATGTCCAAAGCTGTTGCTCCCGTGGTGGCAGTGAAAGGCCGTTGCAGTTGTCTTTGTGCAACTCTTTCACTCCCCGCCCACCTATGCGGATTTTCTCCCCAATTTCTCTCCGCTCATGAAACTTATGAAAAAATATTCCTTTACACGGCATGCTCCTTAATTAGTTGCTTTAATTCGTATTGTGTTGATATTCCAAATGGAGTCTTTGAATTGCGTGATGGTGAGTCCCTTCGGCTAGAATATAATCCTATGTCACAGACAGGCGAAAGTGTTCAGACCCTTTATCTGAAATCTCACGATAAAGAAGTAGTCGTTAACATGTTGCTTGCGGAGCATCAAATTTATGCTAACGGGTCGCATGGTCTCAAGCCTTACGAAAAATGCTCTATTATAGCAGCCGATCATAAGTCTAATGAATTGTTAGTATTATATGCGTTTGAAAATGGTAAGCAACAAATCTTTCAAGCGAATGATGTTTCACGAGGTTATGCAAAACCATCCTATACTGAACAAGACCTACTTTTGGTATCGTACTTCAAAGAGAAAAATACATGGGAAACGCTAGTTTCTGTTCACATCCAAACATTTTGGGGCGATATTTTGGGAGAAAAAGTTTCTGGAGTCGCCATAGCAGGAAAGCTAAGCTATGAAATTCAGTTTAAGCAAAATTGGACAATTGAAGGAACACAAACAGAAGTCACTGACACTCGTCATAAGATAATAGAAAATGGTTCCGCTCACAGACGATTGCAGATGGATGAAGAATCTAAGCAAATTTATTCAATCGATGATAATGGCAATAGATTTTTTACTATGCGTTCAGTTTGGTGGTCGGGAGAAAATGCGGCACACATTGAAAACATGAGAATCCGAGCTGATTTGCGTATGCGGGCCGAATCTGAAGCTAAGAAAAAAGGGTTAATGATACCTGCTGCAACGACGGCATTCGTTGATAAGTTAAAGTCGAGAAAAATTGAGGTGACAGAATTGAGAATTATTCCCAATACCAAACCGTTACAAAGTCGCTTCAAAATTACCAAAGATTTGAGAAAACAAATTCAGAGTGGGGCGGAATCTGCCGACAAGGCTGATCCGCAAAAATAAAATACGTTAGGTTGGTGATGAAATTACACACAATTATTATTGTGAAATAAAATGTAAGGCGTGATTTGCAGACGCCTCGTTTTTTTACACTTGAGCTATAGGCAGATAGATCCGTTGCACGCGCGGGGTGATGCCGGTGTAGATGTGCCAGGGGATGGTTTGGGATTGCTCGGCGAGTTCGGTGACGGAAATGTGGGGTCCGAAGAGTTCGACTTCATCGCCTTCTTGGATCTCGGGGGCGTCGGTGACGTCGATCATCATTTGGTCCATGGTGACGCGTCCAAGGATGGGAAAAAATCGATCTCTGACAAAAACGCTTGGGCCGTGGCCGGAGGCGTGGCGTGGGTAGCCATCGCCGTAACCGATGCCGATGGTGGCAACGCGGGTGGGTCGGGTGGTGACGAAACTGCGACCGTAGGAAACGCCGTGTCCGGCAGGGAGGGTGCGGATCAGGGTGACGCGCGACTTGAGGGTCATGACGGTCTGCAATTTTAGCTGATGCTGGGGCAAGGGTGAAATGCCGTAGAGCATGAGGCCCGGGCGGGCGAGATTGCAGGTGTGGGAATCGTAGCCGAGCAGGCCCGCGCTGTTAGCAAGGTGACGCCAGCGAAAGCTGTGGGGGCCGCCGAGGAGATTGATGATGTGGGTGAATTGCTGAAATTGCGCGCGCGTGAAGTCTTCGTCTTCATCGGCAGAGGGTAAATGGGAGCCGATGCCCTCGATGCGGATGCCGGCGAGTTCGCGCAGTGCGTGAAGGGTGGAGGTGAGATTTTCGGCAACGAATCCGCCGCGGCCCATGCCGGTATCGACGGCGAGGTGAACGGCGAGCACGGTATTTTGCGCCGTGGCGATCTGATGGAAATGGCGGGCTTCTTCGAGAGAGGAAATGCAGGGCACCCAGTGATGGCCTACAATTTCCTCGCGTTCCTCGGACCAGGTTGCCCCGAGCAGATAGATGGGAGTGGTGATGCCAGCTTGGGAGATGCGGCGAGCTTCACCAACGTTGGCAACACCGAGAAAGGCGATTTTTTCGGCAGCAAAAACTCGGGCAACATCTTCGAGGCCATGACCGTAGGCTCCGGCTTTGACAACGGCCATCAGGGCCATGTTAGGCCAGGTCTCAGCGGCGATGCGAAGATTGTGACGTAGGGCGGAGAGATTGATTTCTGCCCAAGCGCGTGGTGGTGATGGCGGCATGGAGAAGGATGGTGATCTTGCTGGGCATGACGCTTACAGTGCGCCGCCACGTTATTTTTTCTTGCTGTAAGCTTTAAGGAAATCGACGCAGCCCTTGATATCGGGCACGTTGTTCTCCCAGTTGTGTTCGTATTCGATGGTGACGTTGCCTTTGAAGCCATGCTTGCCTACTTCGTCAAGGATGGCTTTGAGATCGATGATGCCGGTGCCGAAAATTTGGTCGTGGCTGGATCCGGTAATGGAGGCGCGATCTTTCATGTGAAACGAATGCACGCGTGGGGCGATTTTTTTGATGACGTCTAGCGGATTGAGGCTGGAAGTAGCCCAGTGGCCGAGATCGGCGCAGAAGCCGATGTTTTCATGGCGCCCCTCGATGGCCTTGCTGATGGTATCGGGATTCCAAAGTGCGGAGGGTTTGGGATGATTGTGGAAGCAGACTTTGAGGTCGTATTCTTTGCTGAGTTTTTCGAGGACATCGATTGCATCGAGGGACTCGGTGGTAATACCATAGAGGCCGAGGGTTTTGGCAAATTCGAAATACTTGCGTGCTTCCGTTTCGTTATTGGGAATGCCGACAACACCAAAGTTCACGAAGGCGATGTTGTGTTTTTTTGCATGAGCTTGGAGTGCGGCGATGGCTTCTGCCGAGAGATCGGGACCGAGCTTGAGGTCTTTGTGCTCGGGGCTGAGAACTTGTCCGGCAAAAATTTCGACACCATGAGCACCAGCTTGGGCGGATTTTTCGATGGCTTCAAAGAGGGTGAAATTTTTCAATGACCAGCACTGGACGGAGATCGTGAAGCCCGCTTTGGTGAGGATGGCGGGATCGAGGGCTTTTGCCAAGCTGCGACTGCTAAAAGCGAGGGCGGTGGCGGGAAGAAGGCTAAGGACGTGGCGGCGGTTCATGAGATGGTGGTGTGGGTTGTTGATGGATTTTTTTTAACGACGGATTAAACGGATGGGACGGATTTTTGAGGCTTTGTGTTTTGGTGCGAGAGAACTACGAAATGTGTTGGGCGATTCTTGCGGAAAATGATCGCAGGTATTTAGGAGCGGCGTAAGCTGAGCAATTCGTGGGGGGAATCGATGAGATGTGTGGGATCGGCGGCGTGGAGTGAGGCGCGGGAATTGAAGCCCCAGGTAACGGCGGCGCAAGGGATGCCAGCTTTGTGGGAGGCCTTGACGTCGCGGATTTCGTCACCGATGTAGAGCATTTCAGTGGATTGGAGCGAAAAGGTTTTGCGGATGGCTTTGAGGTGTTTGGCTTTTCCAGTCAGCTTTGAGGTGGAGGAAACAAAAGTGAAGTGGGAGCGCAGGCCGTGGGCGTCGAGAAGCAGATTGACGTTTTCGGTGGCGTTAGAGGTGAGGATTCCAAAGATTTGGGCCTCGGCGCGAAGGCTGGGTAAAATTTCGGCGATGCCGGGGATGAGCGGGATTTGGGCAATACGTTCGCGGAGCATGGCGGTGCCGCGGGCGAGTAGCGAGGGCACGCGGAAGGTGGAGATTTCGAGGTGTGAGAGGAGCTCGCTCAAGGAGAAGTTGCGCAGGGTTTCCATTTCGTGGGACTCAACGCTGCGCAGTCCGTATTCGGGAGCAAGTTGGTTGTAGATGTGGCGTGTTTGTTCGAGGGTATCGGCGATGGTGCCGTCGAAGTCAAAAATTATGGCGCGGTAGTGCATGGTAGGGCGTGATTTTTTCAGTTGGGTTCGGAGTGAAAGGCTTGATCGAGGAGTTCGGGTGTGAGCACATCCTCTACTGAACCGAAGCCGAGCGAGCATTTGTCGAGGAGGAGCGCTTCGTTGAAGAGTTGGGGTGCCGTGGCGAGATCGTGGTGGGAGGCAATGATCAGACGGCCTTCGTGAGCCAGGGATTCGAGGAGCTTACTGAGGCGCAGTGATGCAGAGCGGTCGAGTCCGGTGAAGGGCTCATCGAGCAAGAGGACGTGGGCTTCTTGAGCTACAGCACGGGCGAGAAAGGCGCGTTGTTGTTGTCCGCCGGAGAGTTCGCGGATTTGGCGGTGCTGGAGCTTTTCGAGGTCGAGGGCGTGCAATGCTGCATCGACGGCAGCAGCATCCTCGTTACCGTAGGGTCGCCACCATCCAGTTTGCGGGTAGCGTCCCATTTCGACGAGTCCGCGCACGGTGATGGGAAATGACCAATCGACTTCCTCGCGTTGCGGCAGGTAGGCAAATTCGCGCGACCAGCGTTTGACGGATGTGCCGCGCCAGGTGATCGTACCGCTGCGCCGTGGGACCAGGCCCGCTATGGCTTTGAGCAAGGTGGATTTCCCTGCGCCATTGCGTCCTATAAGGGCAACGCGGGTGCCGCAGGAGGTGGCGAAGGAGATGTTTTCGAGGGCGATGATTTTACGGTAGGAAACGCTGAGGTTTTCCACAATCAGCTCATGGTGCTGATGGTGGTGCGCGCAGCAGTCGTGGTGGGGATGGTCGGTCATGGCAGTTCCCAGATGTCGTCGATGTCGGTCGAGGAGTCGAATGTGTGCGTCAATGAGGCGCGCGCGGGTGGATCGAGGCGGAGTTTGGCGAAATAGCGGCCTGCTGGTGAGGACTGTGGCGCCCATGTGATGGACAAGAAGATGGTCGGGGGAATGTGCGTCAGCGTAGCGGAGAATTCGGTGGTGTTTGGCGATTCGATTTGTTGCCATAGCACAGTGCCTGCGGCATTTTTGATTTGAATGGATGCTGCTGTGTGAGAGAGCGTCAGAGTAAAGAGACAAAGTTGTTTTTTTTCGCTTGCGAGGGTTTGTGGTGCAGTTGTGGGGACGATTACTTTCGCAGGGCGGTGGGTAATTTTCCACAAGGGAACAATCGCGAGGGCGAGTCCTAGGATCACAAAAAGGGTACGTAGTAAGGGAGCACCTCTCACGCGTTGATCATGGGCGAGATTGGTCAAAAGCGCAAGCGTGGAGGTGGACGGTGTTGGATTTTCTTGGATCAAAGCTTGGTTTGTGAAAAAATCATTCGCGCTCAGTAGAAACTGCGCTATACATGAGAACGCAAGCGCATGACGAATAAAAAGGTTACGATTATTGGTGCAGGCCCAGGAGGCTTGACTGCAGGCATGATTCTAGCGCATCGGGGATTCGATGTGACGATCATAGAGAAACAGGGTCGCGTGGGTGGTCGCAACGCGGAACTCAAGGTTGGTGACTTTTCCTTTGACACAGGCCCTACGTTTTTGCATCAGAAGTTTACACTTGATGAGGTGTTTGCAGAAGCTGGAGCTAAGCCAGAGGATTTCATGGACCTGGTATTGCTAGACCCGATGACCAAGCTGACGTGGGGTGAGTTGTCGATGGAAACGACCTGTGATCGCGAGCTCATGGAGAAAAATGTAGAGCAGGCCTTCCCGGGTCACGGGGAAGGTTACCGTCGATTCATGGCGGATCATGCCGTCAAACTCTCTGCCATTTATCCTTGCCTGCAGCGTCCGTATCATGAGCTGAAATCTTTTCTCAGTACTTCGCTGATGAAAGCGATCCCCTATGTGGCGACGGGAAAAAGCGTTGTTGATGTGTTAGAAAATTATTTTGAGGATGATCGACTCAAGCTTGCATTCACCTTTCAGGCGAAATATCTCGGCATGTCCCCATGGCGCTGCCCTGCCTTGTTTAGCATTCTTTCCTACATCGAGTATCGCTATGGCATCTATCACGTCCAAGGCGGATTGTGTAAAATCTCTGAGGCCATGGCTCAAGTTTTTCAGAAAAACGGTGGCACCTTGCGTCTTAATACCGCTTTGAAAGAATTGAAATTCACGGGCACGAAAGTCACTGGCGCAATCCTTGATAGCGGCGAGGTCATCGAATGTGATGACATCATCATGAATGCTGACTATGCACATGCTGTGACTCACCTTCTCAACGGTCAATCCAAGCCCAAGGAACTACTCGAAAAGAAAAAGTATTCGTGCTCGACGTTCATGCTCTACCTCGGGCTGGATAAAATTTATCAAGACGAACCGCATCACCACATCATTTTCGCAGATAACTATCGCCTCAATGTGGAAGACATTCAGAGCGAAAAAATCGTCTCCGATGATATGTCGGTTTACGTAAGAAATTCCTCCATCACCGATCCTGCGGTCGCCCCTGCCGGACAATCAGGTCTCTATATTTTAGTGCCCACCATAAACACCCGTCATGGATTTGATTGGGATACCTTTAAGCAAGAATATCGCGATAAAGTTCTCGCGCGGATTGAAGCAAAAACAGGGATGAAAGACCTGCGCAGACACATCATCGCCGAGCGCATTCTCACTCCGCAAGACTGGCGCGACGAAGGTGATATCTTTATGGGGGCTACCTTCAATCTCGCCCACACCCTTGATCAAATGCTCTACCTCCGCCCGCACAACCGGATGGAAGGTTACGAAAATCTCTATCTCGTCGGTGGTGGCACGCACCCGGGCAGTGGACTGCCGACCATTTATGAAAGTGGTCGTATCTCGAGCAATTTACTCTGTGATCGCCACAAAGTCGCTTACGAACGAGTGGACATGGCGCCAGCGTTTTTGAATAATGATTGATCCATCGGTTGCGTAACGTCCACGTGAACAATCGCTGTAACGTAGTAAAGGCGACTCTTGGAACAAAGCATCATCACTGCGGCGCTGTCAGTTGTCCTTTGAACAGGGGTTGTTGCAGAATAGACGAATCGTAATCGACAGCACGAATCACTCCAAGCTGCAAAAACATGCTTTTTCCGCTAAAAATTCGATTTTACGGCGAAAATGATGTCATTTCTCAATTTTTCGCTGAAATCAACTTGCACAAATCCCATACTGGTGTTATACATCTGCGCCGACATTAGTATCTTTATCAACAAACTAAGGTTATGTTACCCGCGCACGCTCCTTTCTCTGAATCCGCCCGAAAACTCATCGAAACCGCACTGGTCGGGCTCGATGTCACCCAGCGCGCTTGGCTCTCGGGCTATCTCGCTGCACCACTCGGCGCCGTTGCGGCCCCAGCTGCCCCAGCTGTGAAGGCCTTGATTTTGTATGGAACCGAGTCGGGCAACTCCGAAAAACTTGCTGACCGCGCCGCGAAGGAAGCGAAGAAAAAAGGCATCACTGCGACCGTAAAAAATATGTCGGATATCGCTCCTGCTGACTTGAAAAAACACAGCAACCTGCTCGTGCTCGTCAGCACATGGGGCGACGGCGAACCGCCCGACGGCGCTACAAAATTTTACAAGGACTTCATGGTCTTTGAAGAAAAACTCAGCGGCCTATCGTTCTCGGTCTGCGCGCTGGGCGATACCTCCTACGAAAAGTTCTGCCAAACTGGTAAGGACATCGATGCCAAATTGGAAGCACTCGGCGCCAAGCGCATTGCTCCTCGTCAGGACTGCGACGTTGACTACGAAGACGCTTTCACCTCATGGCTCGGCACCACCTTAGCCGCGCTCGCACCGACCACGATTACCGTCATCGAAGCTCCCGCCGCTGCTCCTGCAGGTGTTGCCAGCTACGGTTTGAAGAACCCCTTCCCGTCTGAAGTTCTCGAAAACATTCTCCTCAACGGCAAAGGTACCGCCAAGGAAACGATCCACGTCGAGCTTTCCCTCGCCAACTCCGGTCTCACCTACGAACCCGGCGACGCTCTCGCCGTGATCCCGCAAAACGCCAGCGACTATGTTTCCGACCTTCTCAAAGCAGCCAAACTCCAAGGCGACGAGGAAATCGAAACGAAAGCTACGGGCAAAAAATCGCTCGCCGAGGCCCTCACCTATGATCTCGACATCACTGGCCTTTCTCGCTCAGTACTGACCAAGCTCCACGAAGCCAGCCCGAATCCTAAACTCGCCGCCTTACTCGACGAATCAGCAAAAGACCAGCTCAAGGACTACAACTACGGTCGCGAAATCATCGATGCTATCAACGATTTCGCTCCGAATGGCTTACCCGCTCAAACCCTCGCCGGCTTGTTGCGGAAAATGCCGCCGCGCCTTTACTCGATCGCCTCCAGCCTGCTGGCGCATCCCGACGAAGTCCATCTCACTGTAGCTGCCGTCCGTTACAACAGCCATGGGCGCGATCGCAAAGGCGTTGCTTCCACGTACCTCGCTGACGCTGCGCATACCGGCCAGTCGGTCAATGTCTACACGCACACGAATAAAAACTTCCGCCTGCCCGAAAATGGTGACACTCCCGTGATCATGGTTGGCCCTGGCACAGGCATCGCGCCGTTCCGTGCCTTCGTCGAACACCGCGCCGAGCTCGGTAGCCAAGGCAAAAACTGGTTGTTCTTTGGCGATCAACGCTACATGTATGATTTCCTCTACCAGCTCGAGTGGCAAGAGCATCTCAAAAACGGCACCCTCAACCGTCTCGACGTTGCTTTCTCCCGCGACCAGCCCGAGAAGATCTACGTGCAGCAACGCATTGCCGAAAAAGGCAAAGACCTCTACGCCTGGCTGCAAGAAGGTGCGCACTTCTACGTCTGCGGCGATGCCTCACGCATGGCAGCCGATGTCCACGAAGCCCTGACCCAAGTTTACATCAACCATGGCGGCCTCACCCGCGAAGCTGCCGAATCCGAACTCGAAGCCCTCAAAAAAGCCAAACGCTACCAGCGTGACGTATACTAAAAGTTACTAGTGCCAAGTGAGCAGTGATCAGTGTTTTTCAAAAATTCACCGGAAATGTTCACTCCTCATCAACCACTTCACACACTGATCACTTTCCACTGATCACTCACCACTTAAAAAGTCATGTCCGAACAAAAATTAGCCGCCAACGAATACATCAAAATCCGCTCGAACTATCTGCGCGGAAATTTGGCCGAGGAACTTGCCGATGTTTCCACCGGCGAGATCTCGGAAGACAACCAACAGCTCATCAAATTCCACGGTTCCTACATGCAGGACGACCGCGACCTGCGTGCAGACCGCCGCAAGCATCGATTGGAAAAAGCCTACTCGTTCATGATCCGCATCCGTGTGCCCGGCGGCGTTTCAACCTCAGCGCAGTGGCTAGCTACCGATGATCTTTGCGAAAAATACGGCAATCACGACTTCAAGCTCACCACTCGCCAAGCCTACCAGCTTCACGGCGTGATCAAGTCGAACCTCAAGCGCACGGTGCAGGAAATCAATGCCGCAGCGATGGACACCATCGCAGCCTGCGGTGACGTCAATCGCAACGTGATGTGCAATCCCAATCCTCACCTTTCTCACGTGCACGCCGCAGCGCTCAAGGCTGCTCAGGACATATCGACCCACCTCACGCCTAATACCGGAGCCTACCACGAGATCTGGCTCGATGGCGAAAAGGTCATTTCCTCCGAGCAAGAAGAGGAGCCGATCTACGGAAAAACCTATTTGCCGCGTAAATTCAAGATCACGATCGCCGTTCCTCCGTCGAACGACGTCGATATCTACGCCAACTGCCTTTCTTTTATCGCCATCGTAGAAAAAAACCAACTAGTTGGTTATAATGTTGCTGTCGGTGGTGGCATGGGTATGACGCACGGTGCCGAGGAGACATTTCCGCGCATTGCTGACGTCATCGGCTTCTGCACACCCGAGCAAGTAGTCAAAGTGGCCGAAGAAGTGGTCAAAGTGCAGCGCGATTTCGGCTGCCGCACCGATCGTAAACACGCTCGCCTTAAATACACCGTGCAAGACCACGGTCCCGCATGGTTTTTGGCAAAACTCAACGAATACCTCGGTTGCGACTTGGAGCCGGTGCGCGATTTCGTGTTCGAAAACAACGGCGACCGCTACGGCTGGGTCACCGATCCCGAAGGAAATTCTCACCTCACTCTGTTCATCGAAGGCGGCCGCGTGATCGATCGACCAGGCTACCCGATGCGTACGGGTCTGAAAGAAATCGCCAAAATTCACACCGGCGACTTCCGTCTCACCGCTAACCAAAACGTCATAATCGCCAATGTGACACCTGCTCAGCGGCCATTGGTCGAAAAACTCGTGGAGCAATACGGTCTGGAAGACGGCAAAAAACGCAGTGCGCTGCGCCTCAATGCCCTCGCCTGCGTTGCTCTGCCGACCTGTGCGCTTTCGCTCGCCGAAGCCGAACGTTTTCTACCGACTCTGATCACTGAGCTCGAGGGCTCGCTCGAAGAAGTTGGCCTGAACCACGACGCCATTACCATCCGCATGACCGGTTGCCCGAATGGTTGCGCCCGCCCCTACATCGCCGAAATCGGTTTCGTCGGTCGCGGTCCCGATCGCTACAACGTTTACCTCGGTGGCGGCCATGCCGGTCAGCGCCTGAGCAAACTCTACAAAGCCGATGTCACCAGCCCCGAAATCAAGCCGCTCCTAGCTCCGATTTTTGCCAGCTACGCCAAAGATCGCAACGAGGGCGAAAAATTTGGCGACTTCGTGATCCGTGCTGGCATCGTCGCCGCCACCATCCAGGGCGATGATTTCCATAGAAATATCAAGTAAAGACTCAAGATTGCCAGAGATAAGACATAAGATCAATTCCTAGTCCAGTGACTAGTGACCAGTAAACCGATGACCTCCACCGCCCCAGACCTTTCCACCGAACTCGCCGTCATGAAGGCCGCGGAGCGCTTCAAGCATCTGCACGGTGTCTTTGGGCCGCGCGTTGTGGCGACGACTTCCTTTGGTTTGCAGGCTGCTGTCAGTCTGCACCTGATCCACTACCACGCGCCAGAAATCCCCGTGGTTTTCATCGACACTGGCTATCTTTTTCCCGAAACCTACCAATACATCGATGAATTGATGGAAAAATGGCCGGTCGATCTTCGCACCTACACCCCCCAGCTCACCGCCGCTCGCCAAGAAACCATCTACGGCAAACTCTGGGAACAGGGCAAAGAGGGCAATGAAAAATACGCGCTGATCAATAAGATCGAGCCGATGAACCGTGCGCTCAAGGAACTCGGTGCCGATGTCTGGATCTCCGGCCTCCGCCGCAGCCAAAGCTCTACCCGACTCAATCGACCCTTTGCCGAGCAGCAAAACAAAACGCTTAAGGTCTATCCGATTCTCGATTGGGCTGATGCTCAAGTCTACGCCTACATGGCCCAGCACAACATTCCGCGCCATCCGTTAGCTGATTCCTACGTAACCATGGGCGACTGGCACAGCACCTCACCCGCCGAACAAGGCGTAGAAGCCGAGTCCACCCGCTACGGTGGCGAAAAATACGAATGCGGCCTCCACGAACAATCCAACCAGTCGGATTTTCAGATCTAATTAGGAGAAGTGATTTGCAATCCCTTACTTAACTTCGCCTATCACCTTCTCAGTAAAATCCGTCGCAGGCTTGGCAAGATCGAGTTTTTGGATCCAGATGTTGCGGTAGCGGACATCGTGGCCTTCGCATTGCAGCTTGAGACCTTGTGGTGTATCGGTGATGCCTTTTCCATCATCGTTGCCACCATCTACGCCGGACCGTGGACCACCCCACACTTGGTTGATCACTTGGTTTTTGTGAACCTTGATGCCGTTGAAATACATCGTAATAAGCGGTTTTTCGACAAGTTTGCCATCGCTGAATCGAGCGGCGCGGAAGGTGATGTCATAGCTATTCCATTGACCGACACCATTATAGGCATGGTAAGGTGATTCGGTCTCGTTGATGACGGCTCCCATTCCATGCTTGGTTTTGTCGCCATCGAGCACTTGGATTTCGTAGCGATTTTGCAAATATACCCCGCTGTTGCCTCCGGGTTTCATGATCAGAAATTCGATGTGTAAGCGGAAGTCACGGAAGGTTTCCTTGGTGACGACATCGGCATGGCCGTATTTTCCACCAGCCGCGGCGGGGTCGTCGGTCATCAAGACGGTGCCTTGGTCTACCGGATCATCGACGATTTTCCACTTGATGGGCAGTGCCGAAGCAAATGCAGGCCCTTCCCAGTAGCTCCAAAGTTTGTCGAGTGACTCGCGACTGCCATCGAAGAGAACAGTAGCTCCTTCGACAGGTGCTGCTCCGACTCCTACATCGGCATGGAGTGGAGAAAGTGTTAGTAATGAGAGAAAAAAAAGCGTTCGCGTGATCATGATGAGGTAGATACGGGAGATGCTGTGTTTTTCCTTCAGTGATATTCGCTAGCCCTGTGGGTTGGGCAGAACGATGAGAAATTTGGTTTCTCGACCGGGTACGGAGCTGACCGAAATGTCTCCCCCGTGAGCTTCGATGGCACGCTTGACGATCGAGAGTCCCAACCCAGTGCCTTTGATGGCGCTATTGGTGTGATTTTGATCGACGCGGTAGAATCGCTTGAACACAAAAGGTAAGTGATTGGAAGGGATGCCGATGCCGTCATCACAGATGCTGATTTGAATTTGATCATCGACGATTTCAGCTGTCACCGTGACTTTGAGACCTGCTCGTGGATTTTGTTTGAGGGCATTTTCGATTAGATTGAAAAGCACCTGCGTCCAGTAAAAACGATCGCCGGCGATGACCAGCTTAGGATCGACTCGCGAGTGATCGATCTTCGCTTGTTGGCTTTCGATCAAGTGTTCAAGACGCTCTAACACATCGTGCACACAATGCACAAACTCAAAGGGCTCGATACTCAATGCCGCGGCTTCACCTGATTCCAATCGCGAAATAACTAACATGTCTTCTACAATGCGTGATACACGATCGGTATGCTTCGACATGATCGTGAGAAATCGTTTTGCTTGCTCTGCATCACGCAAACCATGATCTTCTAACAAATTTTCAAGATAGCCCTGAATGATTGCCAATGGTGTCCTGAGTTCGTGCGAAGCATTGGCGACAAAGTCTTTGCGCACTTGCTCGCTCTGATACTCGGCAGTGAGGTCACGTAGTAGAATTCGAATGCGTGCATGGGGATAAAAATCGGCGGGCAAGGGTGCGGCATCGAGAAGCCAAGCATTCACACCGCGCGCCTCGCGCGATCCTAGTGGTGACAATTGTTGTGTAAGCACAATGCGCTTGACCACAGGCTGTTGGGTGGTCTCGCATTCGCGGATGACTTCCATGAAGCGCGCGTTGGCGAAGACCTCTTGCGGCGCAAGGCCGATGAGGGAACGATCACCAAACATGGTACGCGCTGCGATGTTTGCATAGCAGAACTGGCCATCGTCACAGACAAGAAACAAGGCGTCACTTAGTCCATCGAGCAAGAATTCGTGGCGTTGTTGCTCTTCCCTTGTTGCTGCTTCGATTTTTTGCGTGAGCTGTGCCATTTCGTCTATTTGTGCTTTTTGTTTTGGTTTCCTGCTCACATACAGCCATACGAAAGCAATGCAAACGATGGCGGGGAGTGCGAGGACGACGTAGTTCATGGATTCGGGCTGACGAAACGATACCCTACTCCGCGAATCGTTTCAACTCGATCCGCATGGGAACCGAGTTTTTGTCGTAACCGCTTCATGTGCGTGTCGAGAGTGCGGCTGATCACATCATCGCTATAACCCCATACGCTGCGCAGCATATCGTTGCGTTGTTGTGGATGATTGGCCCGTTCACAGAGGAACAGTAGGAGTTTGAACTCGGTGGATGTGAGTTCTACAGGCTCGTTCTCGATGTAGAATTTAAGTGAATTTTTATCGAAGGAAAAATCACCGACACGGAACTCGGTAGAGCCTGAGGTGACTTGCATGCGCTTAAGTACGGCTTGCACTCGTAGAACCAACTCTTTCGGCGAAAAGGGCTTAGTCACGTAGTCGTCGGCACCCGCGGTTAGTCCTGCAATGCGGTCTTCTGTCTGTGCTCGGGCGGTAAGAAGAATTACAGGAATTTGTTGTGTGCGCGCATCGCGGCGCAATCCCTTGAGTACGCCCAATCCATTGAGAGTAGGCAACATGAGATCAAGCACGATGATGTCAGGCCGCTCTTTTTGAGCAGTTTCTAATCCTACTTGTCCATCATACGCCTTCAATACTCGGCAGCCGACACGTTCTAGGTTGAACGCCACCAAGTCGGTGATGTCGGCTTCGTCTTCGATCACTAATACGGTTTGCACGTTCTCCTTCATATAGGTCATTCAGGTGATTCAAAGATGCATCGTGTGACGGATTCGTTGCATCGGATCAATCCGATTCAGTATCCTTTGTTTCTTTGCGTGAGCTGTGTCGAATGTCTTGGGCTGTGCCCAAAAATACAGCATCTTCGCCGATGTTGACTGCTAGATCGCCCACGCGTTCTAACGAGCGAACCACAAAGATGAGATGCAGAAGCGACTCCGATTTGCCATTGGCTTCTTCAAGTTGTTGGCTCAATGAGGAGATCAATGACTTGTGCATCTTATCTAACTCTTTGTCGCGTAATTTCAGCCCTTCCGCCAACTCAATGTTGTGATCGGTGAATGCCGTCATAGCATCGCGCAAGAGGGAGTCGGCAAGAGCATACAGCGGCTCGACAAGCGTAACTTCCGGAAGGTCCGAGCCCTTGCAAATTTTCTTAGCGCGTTTCGCGATGTTCACGGCATGATCCGAGATTCTTTCCAGGCAGGTGGAAATTTTCATCGAGGAAATGACTAACCGCAAATCTGTGGCAACGGGGTGATGACGCACGAGGATTTCCATCCCCGTGTGATCGACTTTCATTTCCAAATCATCCACCTCGCTGTCATCTCCGATGACGGTGCGAGATAGTTCGATATCGCGCTCGATCAACGCTCGCGTGGCACGTTCTAAATTTTGGCGGGTCAGACTGGCCATGAGCAAGACCTCATCTTTAAGATTGCGAATCGCGTGGTCGAAATCGCGGAATATGTGTCCTCCGGGCATAAATCTGTGTGGTTGGTGCGTGTGATCAGCCGAAGCGGCCTGAAATGTATTCCTCGGTCCGTTTTTCACGAGGATTGCTGAACATAGTGCTGGTGTCATCGTACTCTATGACTTCACCTAAGTAAAAAAATGCGGTTTTGTCAGAGACGCGCGATGCCTGTTGCATGCTGTGCGTGACGATGATGAAGGTGTAGACCTTTGCCAATT
Organism: Akkermansiaceae bacterium UBA956; assembly: GCA_002293145.1. Classification (GTDB taxonomy): domain Bacteria; phylum Verrucomicrobiota; class Verrucomicrobiia; order Verrucomicrobiales; family Akkermansiaceae; genus UBA956. The sequence goes on from DBCO01000010.1 coordinate 58,669, forward strand.
GAGTGATCAATTCTTCGACCTTTAGGGTAGCGATGGGATCCAGAGCACTGCAGGGCTCGTCCATCAGCACGATGCGTGGTTTTACTGCGATTGCACGTGCGATGCATAAGCGTTGTTGTTGTCCTCCGGATAAACCTACGCCAGATTCGTGGAGGCGATCCTTTACCTCATCCCACAATGCCGCCGCGCGTAGAGCTTGCTCCACAGACTCTGCCAGTACTTTGCTGTTGCGTTCTCCGCGAATCTGCAAACCATAAGCGACATTTTCGAAGATGCTGCGGGGAAACGCGTTCGACTTCTGGAAAACCATGCCGACTTCATTGCGCAAGCGGGCTACATCCACACGCGGATCGTAGATGTCTTCTCCTTGAATGAAAATTTTCCCCTTCGTAACACGAGCTCTGGGGATCTCATCATTCATGCGGTTGAGACAACGCAGCAAGGTCGATTTTCCACAACCAGATGGACCAATGAAGGCTGTGACCTTGTTGAGCTCAATCTCCAAATTGATGTTTTTCAGGATCAGTGAGCTCCCATAGCAAAAGTCCACTTCGCGGATTGAAGCTGCGATTTCTACTTGGGTTTTGATGCTGGGCTGATCTAACACTTCGCTACTCATAATGACTGAACTGTGACACCTGTAACCTAACATTGCTCACTGACAAAACGGCGACATGGCATTTGTGACGATTTTGTCACAAATAGCAAACCTAATGCACTGAGGGCGTCACAAATCAGTCATTTCGTCGTTGCATGCGTGATGCAAATGTCCACAGCACTGCTGGCACCGCGAAGCTCAAGACCATCGTCAGTACTGGTCGATTATGCCCCGCCGCGCCAATCCAGGAGAAAATCAACGCCATCGGCGAGCACCCACACGCTAAGGCCAGTGCAAACGCACTCAGCGGCATTCGCAACATCCCTGCCGTCACGGCCAGGGCCTCGGGTAAAATGGGCACTGCTCGCGAAAGCGCAATTACCCAGCCCCCACTGTGCGCCACCATCGTTTTTCCGCGCTGGTAGTCCTTTTCCCCCAAAAATCGCACCGCCGCACGTTCCGTGAAAAGCCTCCCGCAGCCATAGCCACACATTCCCGCTAAAAACGAGCCCGCAAATCCCCACAGGGCGCCTAGCAGCGTTCCATATAAAAACCCCAAGGCTGACATCACCACCGTCCCCGGAACTGGTAGCACCAGATCAAGCAACAGCAACACACACCCTGCTAAGCCAGCCGATGTCCCATAGCCCTGCAATGCAGCGCCCACCGTTCGTACGTCCGACCACTCGGCCCAATGGTCACCCCAGATCATCCAGATGATCAAAATCAGAGTCGAAAACCCTACAATCCATAACACCAATCTCATAGGCCTAGGATAAAAGCACTGCGCCCAAGTTTCAAGTCAGCATTCACAATTCTCCCTTGCCTCAGCGACTGCCCCTCGCCATGATCAGACGCGTGTGGGAGAAATCTACCGGCATCGTCCTCCGGGTGACGAAATTGACCGACACCAGCTCGATCGTTCGCTGGTGGACCCTCCAGCATGGGCTGATTGATACCGTTGCTAAAGGCGCTCGCCGAAGCACCAGCAACTTTGCCGGCAAGATCGATCTCTTTTTCACCGCAGAAATTTCTTGGGTCACCAGCAAAACGGGAAATCTCCACACCTTGCGCGAGAGTTCCGTGCAGTGTTATCGTGCGCAGTTGCGACTCGATTACACCAATACCCTCATCGCTTCCTACTTCTGCGCGATGATCGAAAAAATTACCGAACCCGAGAGCCCCGAACCCGAGATCTACGATCTCCTCATTCGAGCGCTCAATCACATCGACGAAAAAAATGCGAGCTTGCGCGCCCTTCATTACTTTGAGCGTGAGCTCGCTCGTCTTCACGGCGTCGGGCGCAGTGGCGGTCACACCGCTATGCTTGACCTCGCTGATCTCGGTGCTGGTCTGCCCGCTCTCCGCGCCCAAGTCCTGCAACGACTCACCTAGCACTTTTCCCACAGTGATCGCGCGCAGGGAAGCTCGTCTCACCCAGATCACAGCCATGCTTTTTTATGGCCTCAGCGCTGCACATGACTCATAAGGGCAAAAGCCATAATTTCTGTTCACCAGAGATGCTTAACCTCTAGCCTTTAGACGCTTAGCCCTTCGACCAAAAAAGAGCTAGCGCCGTGAGTGCGAGGGGCAAGTAGAGCAGTGTAAATAAAAACAACTTCCGTGCGCTGCCGCGGTCACCTGCTTTGCGGAAACGTGCAGCCAGCACCACGGTCCATGTACCGAGCAGGAAGCCTATCAGCAGCCACGCGAGCCCAGCTGTGCCCATCAACCACGGCCAGATCGCTAAAAGCGCAAGTAACCCCGCAAAAAACATCGACAGCGATCCGCTTTTGCGACCACTGACATCACCATTGGACCACATGCGGTAGCCTGCCGCCTCGTATTCGTCACGGCACATCCAGTTGATCGCGATGAAATGCGGCAACTGCCACAAAAACAACAGCGCGAACAAAAACCACGCCGAGCCATCCAAGGCAGCACCCGCCGCCGTCCAGCCAATCATCGGCGGAATAGCCCCAGGAATGGCTCCAAGCAGCGTATTGACCGAATGCTTGCGTTTCATCGGCGTGTAGAGAAACACGTAGGTCACCAGCGTGATCAAGGTCAATACCGCAGGCATTTTCCCAACTTTGATCGATAAATGCACCAAGCCGAAGGTGCAGAGCAAAGTCCCAATCGCGAAAGCCACCAACACATCCATCCGCTTGGCGGGTAGCGGACGATTCGCCGTGCGCGCCATTTTCGCATCCAAATCAATTTCCATTAGCTGATTGAAGGCCGCCGAGCCAAAAGCCGCCGCCGCCGTGCCCACGATCGTATGCACCAACAACATCCAGTCCCAACCATGGGCGCGCGATCCCAGAAAATAACCAAAAAACGTCGTAACTAGTACAAAAGTATTCAGCCGTACCTTCGTTAGCACAGCGAGATCCTTGCGGAACATCCCCTTTTGCTCCACCTGGTGGTCATCCAAATTCCCGTCATCACTCATGCGCTGCACCTACTGTGCACAGAACCCCAGAAATCACAAACGCCAATTTTTGATAAATGGGGTCAGTCCTTAAATGGGGTCAGTCCTTGGATATGAGTATTTTTACAAAAAACAAACTCTGGGTGTAAGCTATAAAAAGCCTCGCGAAGGGACCTTCACTCTGCTAAGGAATGAATAAGCCCTGCGGGAATGTAATTATGAGCACCAAAGAAAATAGAGTCTGCCCGAAGCTACGAGATGCCTGCATTTTTACGTTGATCGTTCAGTTGTTTTTGTTGGCGATCACCAACTTAGCAACAGATGGCGGTCACATCGGGCAGATCTGCCTCTTTGCGGTGGCGGGTTTTAGCAGCTATCCGATCTCCGCATTGATTTTCCGGCCGAGGTCGCCAACGTCTGTGGATCTCATTCTAATCCCCTCAGGCATTCTTATCGTTTACCCGCTGACCTTTTTTCTAGCAGATTTTGTCTGGGATCTTCGTGGGTTTTAGCTGGTGGCAATGCAATTTTTTGATTAGCTTCAGGAAACCCCATTGTGATAATCAAAAAAATGTCATGAAAGAATTATTTCGAGAGCGCGATTTTACGCGGGTGGCATACTTTCGTGGTGTGCTAGAGAATCTGGGCATTGCTACGATCATCCGCAATGAGTATTTGACCTGTTCGGGTTTAGCGGAGATCCCGATACCAGAATTTTTCCCAGCATTGTGTGTGATGGATGATACCGATTACGAACGCGCGGTGGTCATCATTCGGGAGCATTTGCAGTCGCAAAAATCATCACTCGTGGACGAAGAAAAACCTTGTGCCGCCTGTGGCGAAATGAACCCAGAAAATTTTGAAACCTGCTGGTCTTGCGGCCATTTGTTCGAAGGCTCGTAATGCGGCGAGGGACCGATCTCGAGGTCGTTCATCATTTGGAAAGCGTTCACGTCGGAAGATACCCCGCTCCCGCCGCTCTGAATGAGCAGGCGAAATTCCGTGAGAAAGGAGGGGAGACCCTGGGCTGCGGCGTAGTGGCGCACGGCTACACTAATTTTCACCGAGTGAAAATGCGGGCCGAACAGGATCATAATAATACGGCAGAAAAGAAAAGGAATGAAACTTTCCACGTCGGCATTGCCTGTATCAGGTACGCGGGGTTTTCTTTCCGTGCGGAAAAATCTCGGTCAGCCGATCGTCAGCCGCCCGTATCGCCCATTAGCATGGAGGAAAATGAATGCTTTTTAAGAAAGATCGAGATCAGGAAAATAGTGGCAAATTTATGAGAATCGCCCCCCACTGGGCAATTTTGTTGCGGTAAGCGGGCGCAAAAGTATCACGCTCATTTTTTGTTAGAATGTTTCCACCCGTCGACTTTTGTTTCCTCATGCACGCCGCAGGTGAATTTCAGTGGCGCTGCGAGCCCGGCTTGCGGATGCGCATAGCCGTTTTGGTAGCGATGTTCATCCGTGATTCCTTGCCAGCGGTTTCCTTTGACAGTTGATTTGCCGCTAGCATCATTGCGAAAGAGCGGGCGTGTGGTGTCGAGACATTCGATGATGTTATTCTCGAAGCGAAAGGTGGGAAAATCACAGCTTTCATGAAAACCAAATAGACCTTCGTTGCGTTTGTTGCCGGTGGGCCGCACGATGATGTGATTGTTGCGCACGGTGAGATTGTTATAGGGTTCATTAATCCAGATCACACCACGACCAGGATTGTTGACGAGGTTGTTGTGAAACAGCGCCGGGCCAGCGGCGGCGGCTTGGCCGAAGCCCGAGATCAGATTGCCGTGGTCTTTTTGGGAATCGAAGTCGAACAGGTTATGGTCGATCTCAACGCCATTGCGCACAAACTCGATCGAGTAGCTGTCGCGAAACAAATTGTGATGGATGTGAAAGGTCCGACCACTTTTCGGCACCGGACCACCGGCGTGCTTGGGGATCGAAACCGTGCCATGCAGGACGTTGTGGGAGATCTCCACATCTTCGTCGCCTTCAAAGGGGAACTCGATGGAAAAATTGGTCTCTATGGTGTTGTGTTGGATTTTGAGGCGTCGGCCTTCGCGCCCTTTAATGCCATAATAATGTTCGTTCGGTGCGGTCTTGGTGTGGAGAAATCGATTGTGCGAAATTTCCGTATCCGAGATCCAGATGGCAAAAATGCCGCCGCCCGTGATGCCGCCTTTCAAGCCTGGTTCGCCATTTTCCCAACGCTGTCCAGCATCGCGAAACACGCAGTCGTGGATCTTCGATTTGCTGGTGATGTAAGTGCGCAATCCGCAATACTGGAAGTCGCTGATTTCCACAAAGCTCAAGGTGAACTCTGCGTTTTCCCAGCCAAAGATTGCACCGTGAACCTGCGGACCTGTTAGGCTGAGTTGCGAAATGCCAATGCCTGATGCTTTATCGGCGAGGTGAATGAGATAGGCGCTGCGATCAAATTTCCGGAAGTCGGTTTCTGAGTCGGGCAGGCTTTTCGGATTGCCGCGCCACTCGGGCACAGCCGTGATGATCGTTTTCCCCATGCCTTTTCCGATCAATTGCATACCCGCTTTCAAAACCAGTGGTTCGCGCAGCGCAAAAGTGCCGGCGACAAGCTCGATGCGCGACCCTTCCTCCCCGTTCGTGACCGCCGCGACCAACGAAGCAGCATCGGTGCAAGTTTTCGCTAGGGCCATGGAGTGACTGACAAGCAGTGCGATGAGAAAATGTTTCATGCACAAAACATACGACCACGGAATCGAGCTTCTAGCATCGAAAACGGAGCAACTCTTCGCTTGACTCGCGGAAATATTCTAGTGTAATCAATCTATGACAATGATCGAGGTTCAACAAATGAGCACGTCAGAACGCTTACGAGCAATGGAGACTCTTTGGGATTCACTGTGTCATGATTCTGAGGAGTTGGAATCTCCCGTGTGGCACGGTGAGATTCTAGCGGATCGAAAGCGACGCATCGAAACTGGAGAGGCCAGTTTTCTTTCCATAGAAGAAGCGAAAGAGAAACTTCTTAGATGAAAAACAACAAGGTCATTCTTCTTGATGAAGCCGTGGCGGATCTTGAGGTCGGAAGAAATTTTTATGATGCTAAAGAGGAAGGAATCGGGGCGTATTTTGTCACGTCACTGCTTTCGGACATCACCTCGCTCAATCTTTATGCGGGCATTCATCCGATCCACTTTGACTTGCATCGGATGTTATCGAAGCGGTTTCCATTTGCCGTTTACTATGACCTTGTCACAGATCTGACTCGAGTCGTTGCGGTGCTCGACATGCGACAAAATCCTAAGAGTATTCGCAAGGCTCCGAAAGCAAGGAATTGATTTAGAGCTACACGGACATGAAAATTTCATTGCATACGGTTACGTATCAAGGCCTGAAAAAAGTGATTTCGGGTCAGTATGACGATGGGATGCGTAGGTCATCTTTTGAGATTCATTCTTCGCGAATCCCTTTTCACGCCAAATCAATCCTTACCTCGCAAGAAGCGAAAGTGCAGCTTTTATCGAAAAAGAAAGGCGTCGTAGTAGTAAAAAATGAGAAGTTTGATTTTGTGAGAACTTCTTTTTTCAACAACGGCATCGACGTTTATGATTCGGACAATCAATTGATCGTGAAGTTTCCCGCTTATACAATATCGCATGTTTCTGGGAGACTTGCGAAAGTTGTATTGCAATTTCACAGCGGGGAGAAAAAAGATTCTATCATGATGGTGATGAAGTTGTTGTCCCGTAGGAATGGCTCAGATTCAGCAGAAATTGAAATTTCGAATACGACATCATTGTTTATTGGTGGCTATCCCGTTTCCCACTTCATGCCGCTGATTGTTTGGAATATTCTGCATCGTTATTATTGAATGACATGGAGAAAAGTTTGCAACAGCGTTTCTCATGCATCGCATCGAACGGGCTTTCAGCCCTCGTGATGAGTTGAGAATCGATTAACTAGCCCTTTGGGCTTGGCTGGTATCGCGGCGCGGAGTTGGCGCCGGGGGGAATGGGAATATGATCTACCGATTTATTTCCACAAAGAGTTTCCCTGTGAACCTTGCTTGCCAGTTTGGTGGGTCGTGATAGACTGCGCCTGTGCTGCCTTGGTTTGAACATCATCAATTTCCGCTTTATCTTGCGCCGATGGCAGGGGTGACGGATGTGGTGTTTCGCCAACTTTGTAAGGAGCTGGGGGCCGATGTGATGGTGACGGAATTCGTTTCCGCCGAGGGCATCATGCAGCGCGATGAATATACGCGGAAATACACGGATTTTTCTGAGGAACAACGGCCTGTGGGGATCCAGCTTTTTGGTGCCGATGGCCCGCGCATGGGCGAGGCGGCGAACAAAATCATCGACTGGAAGCAGCCCGATTTCATTGACATCAACTTCGGTTGTCCGGTGAATAAGGTGGTCTCGAAAAATGGCGGCTCGTCATTGTTAAAAGACTGTCCCGTTCTCGCCTCGGTGGCATCGGGTGTGGTCAAGGCATTGGCAGGCACGGGTGTGCCGGTCACGGCGAAAATCCGCATCGGCTGGGACCAAGAAAGCATTAACGCACCCGAAGTTTGTCACATTCTCCAAGACTGCGGCGTGCAAGCGATTGCGATCCACGGTCGCACCCGCGCGCAAAGTTACTCGGGCCTAGCGAATTGGGAGGTGATCGATGCCTGTGCGCGCTCGGTGAAGATTCCAGTCATCGGCAACGGCGACATTCACTGTGGTGACGACGTGCTTTTGCGAAAAAATGCTACGGCCGTCTCGGGCGTGATGATTGGTCGTGCTGCGATGCAACATCCGTGGATTTTCCGCGAAGCCAAACAACGTCTCGCCGGCGAAACACAGATCGCGCCGATCACGCACGATGAGCGCTGGGAGTTGATCGTGCGGCACTGCCGTTTGGCGATTCACAGTTCTCGTTATGGCAGTGAACGCCATGCGATGATGGCCATGCGCGGTCGCTTGCTCGCCTATTGCAAGGGATTTCCAGGAGCCAAAGAACTGCGTCAACAGTTAGCCAAAGTCGAGTCCTGTGCGCAGGTCGAGGACATCGCGGCGCACAGTCTCACACTGGTGCATCAGATCGAGTTCGAGGTGCCCATGGTCTAACATTTTTCTTGATGATGCGTTTTTTCTTACTCGTGATGTCCGCCGCGTTGATGGCCAGTTGCATGATGCAGCTGCCGCGAAATGTGGATCGCACGCTGCCCGATGGCCAGTGCTTAGCGATTGCCTCGCAGCGGATCACAGCATTGGTGGTAACGAAACAAACGGATATCACGAGCTGGATTTCATGCGGGTTTTCACAAAAAGTCGCACCCAAGGATGCGAATGGCGGCACGGCCTGTCCGATTTCATCCGATGGGTATTTCCTCACCGCCGATCATGTGGTGAAAAATTCCGCCACCCAGATTGTGCATGTGATTTATGGTCGCGGATCGCGCATACAGACTGCCCCAGCACGAGTCATTTGGCGCGACGCGAAACATGACATCGCCTTGCTTCATGCTCCGCTGAACACGCCAAACTACTATCAGTTTACTTCACCAGAATACACGATGCCGGCAGGCACGCCGATTTTCCATGGTGGCATCACCACAGGGCTGAAGCCGATCTACGGAGCCTTGTCATCGGACATTCCTGCGCAACGCGGATTCGGTTCCGCGCATCGCTTTCGCATCGATATCCCGCTGCAACCCGGCGATAGTGGGGGACCGATTCTCGATGCACGCGCGCGCTTGATCGGCGTCAATTCCTCGGTGGAATTTTTTGTTCCGTTAGAGACGCCGATCTTTACGGAGTCGCAGGGGATTCGCCCGCATCTGGCGCAAATCCGTAAATTGATCGAACAAGATCGCCGCCGCTGACGATTACTCTATGCGATGATGTTCAGACCTGTCTTATGGCCCATATTTTTGCTCGCAATCCTTCTATGCCAATGCGCGCCGTATCGTGCGGCTTGGCAGCTTGGTTGGAGCAATGCAGATGCGGAAGATAGCATCATGCTCGTGCTTACCGATCCACCATCTCTGGGCTGGAAACGCATCCAACAACACAGCGCGCTGCATCCTGAGTTCCACAGTTTTCTCAAACAAATAGGCCAGCCTGATTGTCTCGCGGAAAGCGTACAGGCGGATCGCCGTTACATCATTCTCTACTATCTGGAGCAACGCCGCGCCTTTTCGCTGCGCACGGCGGCACGCTCGGTAAGTGAGCCGATGCAAGTCTCTGGGCCCTATCCGATCACCGACGAGGAATACGCCCTGCTATCCAGTTTTCAAAAAAAAGCACTCCAGGGCATCGGGCGGTGAGAGGAGGAGCGCGGACTTTAGTCCGCTGGGCTTATTGATGCGAAGGTGCGGACTAAAGTCCGCGCTCCATTCCATCATTAAGCCCACTTGGCTAGGGTCTCTTTGATGCGCGCTTCGACGAGCTTGGCAAGGCCTTCGGCTCCATCTTGGCGGAGAAAGTTGAGGTAGTTGTCGCCGACAGAGCTAAGTTCTTCGGAGGCATCGGGACCGCAGGAATCGAGGCCATCGAGGGCACTCTCGAAGTGTCGTTTCGCCAGCGCGGCATCGCCAGTTTTGATCAGTGCGAGGGCGAGGTTGTTGTAGGATTGGGCTGTATCGAGGTGTTGATCTCCGAACAATTTGCGGCGTGCATCGAGAGCCATGAGGTGCATTTCCCGTGCTTGTTCATAGTAGCCTGATTGCAGATAGAGCGCACCGAGATTGTTGCAGACGGAGGCGGTTTCCTCGTTGTTTTGGCCGAGCACGCGGTGCAGGATTTCGAGGGCCTTGAGGAAGGCGTTTTCGGAACCATCTACGTCACCTTGTTCTTTTTTGAGATAGGCGACGTTGTTCGAGAGTGAGGCGATGTCGAGTTGAGCGGGAGGCGTTGCTTTCTCGAAGTAGGAAATGGCTACATCCCAGTGATGGATGGCGCGGTCGAGGTGATTTAGCTGGTCATGGCAAGCACCGAGGTTGGCATGAAGACGGCCGAGTTCTGTGGCGTCTTCAATGCGATTGTTGAGCTGGTCGATGGCTTGACGGTAGTCTTCGCGAGCTTTTTCCCAATCACCGGTCTGGCGGAAAAGATCACCGCGCACTTCTAAGATTGAGGCAAAAGTTTCGATGCTCTCGAGGTCGGTGTTCAATTCCTTTTCGGCTTTTTCCACTGACGCATTCGCTGCATGGAGAGCCTCCGAGAAATTTCCCTGCTCGCACAATTCGTCGACGCGATCACGCAATATCGTAATAAGATTGACTTTTGTAGAATCCATGGCTTTGTGCATGAATTCTAGGCTAGGGGGCGAAGCTTGGCTAGGCAAAAAACGTGGTTTTGCGCTGAACGTGACTGTAGATCAAGCATTTGGCAATCTGTTGGCAATTGCTGAGTCAAAATTCCTTGTTTGGCATGTCGAATTTACGCCACGAAAAATGAAAATGACTCTAATATCTTGCAGTTGTGAGTGCGTTTACGCTTTTCATTTCGGTGTGAGGCATGCATGGTGAGTTGGTGTTTGATTGTATCAAAAAAATTCCGCTGGTGGCAGCAGGAGCGGCGGATATTTCGCCGTTGTTTGGGCTATTGACTCTGGTCTTGTTGCTCGCGGTTTTTGTGTCGTTGGTGCTGGTGCGGCTGAAGCAGAGCTTGTTAGTGGGTTACTTTTTGTGCGGGATTTTGATTGCGAATAGCGGCATTCCACAGTGGTTGGGGATCGAGTCGCAGCAGAGTGCGGTGGCGGGTTTTGCGGAACTAGGGATTGTGTTGTTGATGTTTACGTTAGGGATTGAGTTCTCGGTGCGCGAGTTGCGTCATTTGTGGCGTTTGGCGCTTTTTGGAGGCGGGCTACAAGTCTCGATTACGGCGTTATTGGCGGGTAGTATCGCGTTTTTTTTGGGTAGGCCGTGGGAGGAATGTTTGGTGATCGGGGTGGTGTTTGCGCTGAGCTCGACGGCGGTTTCATTGAAATCTTTTCAGGAGATGGGCTTCTCGAATAGCCGAGGTGCCAAGTTGGCGCTGGCGATTGCGTTGTTTCAGGATATTTTGGTGATCGGGCTGTTTTTGGTGTTGCCAAGCCTGCTTGGTGCAAGCTCGGGAAACATTGCGGGGAACATCGCGGTGGCCTTGGGCAAGGGTTTGGCGTTTCTGATCGGTGCAGCATTGCTTGGACGATATGGCATCAATCCGCTCTTGCACGCGGTGGCAAAAACGCGCAGCCGAGAGCTTTTCACACTGACGATCATCGGCATCAGCGCGGGGGTGGCCTTTGCGGGTGGGGCGTTGGAATTGAGCCTAGCGCTGGGGGCTTTTGCTGCGGGTATGATCGTGAGTGAGTCGATCTATCGCCATCGTATCATGACGGATATTTTGCCGTTTAAGGATTTGTTTTTGACGCTGTTTTTTGTGTCGGTGGGCCTGATGATCGAGGTCAGGCAAGTGGTGGAGTATGCTGGAATTATTCTGTTAGGCACGGCGCTGGTGTTTGTGGTGAAATTTTTGACGGTATTTGGTATCGCGCGCTTGCTGCGTCTGCCCCTGAGGCCGGCCTTGTTGGCGGGGGCGAGTCTTTCGAGTATTGGTGAATTTTCGTTAGTGTTGATTCAGAAAGCGGATCACATTCGGCCTTTTGATCCGTGGTTGGAGCAGATGATTTTGATTTGCACGGCCCTGGGCATGGCGCTGATTCCTGGTAGCATGGTGGCGACTGGACCGCTTCATGCGTGGCTGGAAAAACACGGATGGTTCCGCACCAAACGTGTGACGCCGAAGGGCCTCAACCCCGTCGAATCGATCAAAGGCCTAGCGGATCACGCGATCATTTGTGGCTATGGTCCGGTGGGTCAAGCACTGCATGAATCGTTGATCAACTGCGGGATTCCTTGCCTGATTATCGATCTCAATGCCGATACCGTGTGCCAGTTGAAAAAGAATGGCCACTTGGTGCTTTTTGGCGATGTAACGCATCCCGAAGCCTTAGCGCTGGCGAAGGTGCGCGATGCCCGCATGATCGCGTTCACGTTCCCGTCATTTCAATCCACGCGCATTGCCATCCCACTAGTGCTCCAGGAAAATCCCGAGATTGTGATGATGGCACGCGCGAAGTTTTCCTCGGAAGCCCTCGAGCTCACGCTGATGGGGGCCCGAGTGATTCACGATGAACAGGAAAGCGCACATGCGATGGTAGCACAAGCGAAGTGCGCCTATGAGCAAGTGGTGTGAGGTTTGTCAAAAACTCACCGCTCCACAAAAAATGGCTCATTTGCTGTTGCGGCGTGACCTTTGCCATCGCGCACGAACACAAACAATCGATAGGCTCCCGGCTGTTGGGGAGCGACAATTGTGGCTTGCGCTTGATCTTTGACCTTCACGCTCTCGGCGACGAGCTTTGCGGGAATTTCTTTGCCTTTGGCATCACGATGAACCACATCGTGGTAGACCGACCACTCATAGCTCAGCGCATCACCATCGGCATCCACGCTCTTGACTGACGCGGTGAATGAATGCCTAGGCTCGACTTTTTTTCGCGCAATATCACATTGGATCTGCTCGATGCTTGGCGAAATATTGTCGGGGCGTTGGCCAGTCCATTTTTGGCGCAAAAGATCGAAACTTTCCGTGGTTTCTCCTGACTCCAAGCGCAGCCCAAACCACGTCGAGGTAGCTTCTTGCTTCTGACCCCAGAGAAATGCATACGATCCTAGGCATGGGCCCGCGGGCTCGATCGCTTGTTCGTAGCCCAGTTTCATCGTCACGGCTTTTTGCGTGCTGGTTTGCTCAATCGGCCGATCCCATGATGTTTTCGGACGCTCCCAAAATCCCGCGGGCCCATATTCCGTCACCACCCACGGCTTTTTCCACGCCAATTTGGCCAATGATTTCCTCAAACTTGGCAATGCCGCGTAGGTATTGATGCCCACGATATCGAGGTCCTGGCAATGCTCTTGGATGCTCCGTGCTTTCACCTCGGACAATCCCGCGACGGCATTGATGCTGGGATGATGCGGGTCGACTTCTTTGGCCATGCGGCATAGTGCATTTAGCTGTTTCCAGTAGGCGGGGTCACTGCCATCGCCTTCTGCTTCATTGCCGATGTTCCAAAGCAACAATGCAGGATGGTGACGGTATTTTTCGATCTGCGACTTGACCCGCGCCAACTGCTTCGCACAGTGCTCGGGAATGTGATACGAAAACCACGAGCATTCGCTCTCTAACCAAATCCCTGCATTCACTGTGATGCCATGCTTCTGCGCCTCATCGAGCAACTCCGCCAAGCCTGTGTCCGACCACGTGCGCAACGAGTTGCAGCCGTAACCTTGCAGTTTTTCCACCCCGCCCTCACCACCCAAGCCACGAATGAAATATGGATTACCCCCGCGGAGTAAACCCTGCGGCGTCACCTTCACGCGCATAAATGTCTCCGCAGGTGCCGTCGTTGATTGCTCCCGTGCTTCGATCGTTTTCTCGGCACGCGGTTGCGGCTTCGCCAAAAATTTCCAGCACGCGACTCCAACGCACGCTACTACCGTTACGATAACTAAATTGCGCACCGCCTGTTTCATCGCCGCAACATACGCCACTCAACTCATCGACCTATCACTCCCCGCGAAACAATACCTTACCCCGTCGATCCGCCGCAGTCTGCCGCGCAAATGCCGCTGCGAAATCTGCCAATGCATGCACCGAGTCCACCGCCTGCCGCAGCTGCCCTTTTTGCATCATCGTCACCAACTCCTCATACATAGCCGTCATCTCATCTCGCGATGCCTCCTTCAACCAGCGCGACAACCAAAAGCCCTCGAAGCGCATATCGCGGAAAATCAAAAACTGATTCGGCACCGTCACCGGCCGCCGCCCCATTGCGCCATACGTTACTTGCGTCGCTCCATCTGCTAGTAAATTCAGCTGCCGCACCGCGCTCTCACCGCCGACCGCATTCAAAGCGAGAAAAATTTCCGCATTTTCCTGCTGCAACCACAGCTTGGCTGCCTGCAAGCCCGCCTCATCATCGGAAAAAACCGCATCCGCTCCCAAATCGAGCAACTCAGCCGCCAGTTCCGCATTCCTCACGAAATTCACCGTCCGCCAGCCCCGAGCCCGCGCGATCTGAATCACGCAACGTCCCACACCCGAGTTAGCTGCATTCTGCAACACCACCGGCTTATCCATCGACCTCGCCCGCTCCAACATCAACCACGCCGTCGCCGGATTCACCTTCAGCATTGCCAAATCCAACACATTCCCATCGCTCGGCACCCGCAGCACATCTGCTGCCGCCACCACTCGCGACTCCTGCCAGCCATGTGCATAATCCAGAAAAATCACCCGATCTCCCACCGCGAAGCCCGCCGCCCGAGACTCCATCACCTCCGCCACCCCTTCAGTTCCCGGCACCTCAGGCAATGCCGGACGCGTCCCATACGTGCCCTCGATCCAATTCGTATCTGCCGGATTGATCGGACTCGCCAGCATCCGCACTCGCAATGCCCCCTCTGCACAGCACAAATCCTCCTTTTTCACCCACTCCAAGACCTTAGCCGCCTGCCCAAATTCTCGAATCATCAAAGCCTTCACCCCGTCAATCTATCCCAATATGCGCCGAAAAAAAGCCCGAACCCCCGCGTCCCGAAAAAAATCGAAAGATTTTCTTGCCAAATCGGCCCAAATTCCCTTACATCGCCGCCCCGCGACGCAAGTCGTAAGGCATCTTTGCTCGGATGGCGGAATTGGTAGACGCGCTAGACTAAGGATCTAGTAGAGAAATCTGTGGGTGTTCGAGTCACCTTTCGAGCACTTCTCTTTGAGAAGTAAATGATCCCGAGGTCTAACAGCCTCGGGATTTTTGTTTGTTTGGGAAAATGGTTGGGAGTTGTTTTGCGGGTGTGGTCAACTTCGGTCCGAAGCACTTTATGCTGCCATCAGAGCTTGTATTTCCACTTCCCAGGCAATCTGGGTGGGATCAGCGGGTGGTTTTACGTATTTCACTTGTATTCTGTCCTCGACAGCTGTGCCAAAGATGTGGCCTGCGGGGATCGCTTGGATCATCACTGTTCGTGTCCTCACTTTGAGGACTATACTTCGCTTCGTCTTCTGTTGTATTCTCAAACAGGTACGCGCTTTCAGCCGTCAGACTTTTGGGCTATGTTCAAAAGAACCTAACCAAAAATTTAAAACCACAAACAAAAACCCGACAATGAAATCCAAGAATCAACATCCATTTCTCGTTACCGCGCTTACCGTGGCTGGCTTTGTCTTCACCACAAGCTCCATCTTCGCTGCCTCCCTAACTTGGGATACAACAGCTGACGGAGCAACCATCAACGCAGCCAGTGGCAACTGGAACACCACCGCAGGAAACACGGTCTGGAACAACGGCACCTCGAATGTGATTTGGAGTCAGACCGCTCCTAACGACGGCAGCAACACCGCCACTTTTGCCGGCACAGACGGCTCGCCTAATCAGTATGTCATCACGCTCGCTGCGCAAATGGCCGCCGAATCCATCACTTTCAACAACAGCGGCTACCAAATCACCGGCAGCATACTGGCCCTGATGCCGTCGACCACCACGAGCGGTGCCATCACCGTCGCCGCTGGCAAGACCGCCACCATCAATTCAGCCATCACCTACGCGAACAATACAACGGCCACCATCACGGTGAACGCGGGCTCCACACTCAACCTCGGCGGCGGTGCGACCAATGCCCAATACACCTTCGGCGGTACCGGTACCGGCAACATCGTTAACGTGACCGCGGGGTCTTACTCAACCAACACTGGTGCCATTAACGTCGCCACCTTCAACCAAACGGGCGGAACCTTCAACATCACGCCCGGAAATGGCGTCGGTTACAACATCAACAGCAGCACCCAAAACGTCGCTTACAACCTTTCCGCTGGCACCCTGAGTGTGAACGGCAACAATGTGACTCCCGGCGTCAGCAACGCCCACTTGGGCATCGGAAACGGGACCGGCGCCTTCACATCCTCCTTGAATGTGAGCGGCACTGGCATCGTGAACGCCGGTACCACCGCCAGCCGTTCCGGCGAGATTCGCATTGGAAATAACACCGCATCCAACGGCACGCTTAACGTGACAGGTGGCACGGTCACCGTTGGCACCGGCAGCACCGCCAACAAGATTTACTTCCACAAGGCCGGGGCCGGTGCGGGCTTCACCGCCGCGATGACCCAGTCCGCCGGCACGGTGACCGCCAACGGCATCCAGTTCGGAGGTTCCACGGGTGCTACTACCTATCACGCCAGTTCAGCGGCGAATTTGACCCTCAGCGGCGGCAGCCTTTACATCGGCCTCCAAGGGATCACCCGCGGTACCGACGCCAGCACCCTCCCAGTCGCGATCAAGCTGCAAGGCGGCACTCTTGGTGCATCCGACACCTGGTCGTCCTCGCTCAACATGAGCCTGGGCGCCGCCGGCTCCACAATCCAAGCCGCTACCAGCCTCGCTGCCGCCAAAAACATCACTCTCTCCGGCATTCTCTCCGATGATAGCGGTGCGGGCACGCTCACCAAGACCGGGGCGGGCACTCTAACCCTTTCCGGCGTCAACACCTTCACGGGGGCCACCACCGTCAATGCCGGCGCCTTGGTTCTCGGCAATGCCA
Organism: Akkermansiaceae bacterium UBA956; assembly: GCA_002293145.1. Taxonomy (GTDB): domain Bacteria; phylum Verrucomicrobiota; class Verrucomicrobiia; order Verrucomicrobiales; family Akkermansiaceae; genus UBA956. Next base: position 75,324 of record DBCO01000010.1, read on the forward strand.
ATGCCGTGAGCACTTCCAGTTTGCTCACCCTCGCCGACGGGGCAGCGCTCTCGCTGACCACCACCCCAAGCACGGTGAATGCTCTCACCTTCACTAATACCGGTACGCTGAATTTCGACCTCGCAAGCGGCGGCACGGGTCTGACGGTGAGCAACTCCAGCGGCGTGACCAACAGCGGTGCGGCCGGTTCCATCGTCATCAACATCACCGGCAGCGCACCTGCTAACGGCACCTACTCGCTCATTTCCTACAGCGGAACCCTGGGGGGTAGCGGTTTCAGCGCCTACACCCTCGGCACCACGCCCGCAGGCAAATCCTTCACTCTGAGCGACACCGGCAGCGCCATTCAAGTGACAGTCGTCGCGGACGGTTACTACTGGACCGGCACGCAAAGCAGCGAGTGGAGCACGGCCACCATCGCCGGTTCAAAAAACTGGATTCTGGATGGTAATTTGGTTGATTACGTGAACGACGTCAAGGTGGTCTTCGATAGCGCCGCCACGAACAAAACCGTGGACATCACGGGAGCGGATGTGACACCTCTTTCGGTCCTATTCAACGGCGGAGTCTACACGCTGCAAAGCACTACCAGCAACAAGATTGCCGGTACCGCACCGGTCACGGTGACGGCCGCTGCCACGCTCAAGCTCGGCACTTCCAACGTGCTGCCAGATGGCGTCGGCGCGGGCACTCTCAGTATCAGTGGTACCCTCGACCTCAACGGCAATTCGGAAACGCTCAATGGGTTCAGCGGCACAGGTTCGGTGGATAACACCGCGGCTTCCACCACCTCCACCTTGACCTTAGGCGCCATCGTTGGCGGCACTTCCACCGGCAATATCAAGAACACCGGCGGCACGCTGGCCTTGACCAAGACCGGTGCCACGGACGTCATCCTGAGCGGAACCAACACCTACAGCGGAGCCACCACCGTCAGCCAAAACCGCCTGTTTATCAATGGCAGCGCCGCGTTCTCTCCCAACACTGCGGTGACGGCCAGCAACGGAGCCTCCTTTGTTTTGAACGCCAGCGGCACTCCCACCTTCGCTCAAAGCATCACGCTCGCCTCGGGCTCGAACTTGTCGTTGCGCCAAGCGGCGACCCTCAGTAATGTCACCCTGCCAATCCCTGGCACCGCCATTTTCAACAATGACGATGTGGCCACGGCGGCGTTCTCCCTTTCCACCCCCACCGCTTTAACTGGCGCGCTGACCATCCAAGTCGGCGGTGGTGCCGGAGCCCCGGGCATCGCCACCCTGTCGGGAATCCTAAGCGGCAGCGGCGGCAGTCTAGTCAAAACCGGAGCCGGCACGCTGGCTCTTACCGGCGCTAACACCTTCGTGGGTGGAGTCACCATCAAAAATGGCACACTGGAAAGCAGAACCACCACCACCACGCTGGGTGCGAACACGGTCACCATGGGCGGTGCCGGCTCGACGGGGGCCTCCTACGTCACCGGGCAGAACAACTCGAATCCATTCGTCATCAATACTCCTGACAGCGGCTTGGTGGTCATCGGTGCCAACGGCGCCGGCTCGGGCTTTACGATGTCGGGCGGAATCACCTTAAATGGCAACCTGACCTTGCAGTCTTACAACAACACCATCAGCGGCTCGACCACCGCCAGATCTTACTTCACTGGTGGTTTCACCGGCACTGGTAACCTGCTGCTTGACAATCTAGGTCTTGCCGCAAACGCAATCGAGCTCACCACCAACGCCGTCGACCACATCGGCAGCATCACCGTGCAAGGGTCCGCCACGGGTGTAACCCTCATCAGTGCCTCGATCGGATCGAACGTCAACGGCATCACCCAAAACAGTGCGACATCTCGTCTGGATCTCAGTGGCGCGAACACCTACCCGGGCAACCTCACGGTCAATGCGGGCATCGTGCGGATCTCGAACAATTCCAACACTGGCAACGACGTTTCCACCGTCACCCTCGCCGCGAGCGGAGCAACGCTGGACCTCACCTACGTCGGCACCGACACCGTGGACAAGCTCTACATCGGCAGCACCCAGCAAGCGAACGGCGTGTATGGATCTATCGGCTCTGGTGCCGCTAACGAAATCGCGCAGATCACCGGCACCGGCACCCTGACCGTAAGTTCCGGCCCTGCTGGCTACTCCTCGTGGATCACCGGCACCTTCGCCAATGGCACATTGCCAGCCCTTGAACAAGGTGCCAATGACGACCCTGACAACGACGGCATCAGCAACTTGTTGGAATACGCCATCGCCGGCCAAGACCCAACAGTGGCAAGCGCAGCGGTGGGCACCTTCGCCGCCAACGTCCTCAGCTACACCAAACGGACAGGCACCAACGGGCTCACCTACGCGATCCAGAAATCCACCGACCTCGGCACCACCGATCCATGGATCGAGGTCACCGGCGGATCCTATGTCAACGACGCGACCACCATCTCGTTCACCCTCACCCCAGGCACCCCGGCGAAGAATTTCCTGCGCCTCAAGGTCCTATCGAACTGAACTAAGGCCTCATTTTCGTGATATATTCCCCCCTGTAAAATGAGTTAACCATTGCCAGTGTAAACCAACTCAAAAATCCATGAAGCAACATCCATTTCTCGTTACCGCGCTCACCGTGGCTGGCATGGTCTTCACCACAAGCTCCACCTTCGCTGCCTCCCGAACTTGGGACACAACATCAGGTGACGGAGCAACCATCACCGCCGTCACTGGTAAGCTGACCCTTGACTTGGGTAATTCGGCAATCCTCACACTGAGCGAGCTGGGAACTGGGTCGTGGAGCTTAGGGGACAAGCTCACACGAATCAGCTACTCAGGCACATGGAACGGTAGCCTCTTCAATCTAGGCAGCACCCTCGCGGATGATTCCACCATCACCTTTAGCGGCATAGACTGGCGTTTCAACGACAACGACAACGCGGCTGGCACGAACTATACTGGCGATGTAACCGGCAGTAGCTTTGTGACCATGACTGCTAAACCCTAGCTAAGCACCGCGCTGTTGACTGGTCTTGGCATGCTCGCCCTGTTGCGTCGTAGAAAAAAACTGAGGTATTTCAATTGTCTTCATACTCATGAATAGGAAATTCACACATCACCTCGAAGCGGCTGGTATTCCAGTCTGCGGTGAGCGTGGCTTCACATTGGTGATTACAATTTCACTCATGGTTCTCTTGACGCTCATTGCCGTCGGCATGCTTTCCCTTTCCTCCATAAGCCTTCGCTCCGGCGCAAATTCCTCTGCGCAGCAAAAAGCACAAGAAAATGCCCGCTTGGCACTGATGTTGGCGCTGGGCGAACTGCAGAGGGGAATGGGACCGGACCAGCGCATCTCGGCTTCCGGTGGACAGCAGCTCGCGACTGGAGATAAGTCTGGCGCAAATCACTGGACTGGAATCTATGATTCATGGCCGGTAAGTATGGACAAGCGCCCTTCGCCCACCTTCAGGCGTTGGTTGATTTCTGGCGATGATGCTGTGCTCGTCGACCCCGAGGCACCGAAGAAATCGCCGCCAGCAGCCAAAAAAGTCGCACTGGTCGCCGCCGATGACGACCACAACGCGGTCGAAGCAGGACTCATTAATGTGCCCACGGGCGGACTCGCGTGGTGGATTGGGGATGAGAGCATGAAAGCCAAGCTCGGCGGAGCTGTAAAACCTGCCGCAGATGTCATCGCTGCCAGCGCCCGCCTACAGTCCGCGCCGCGTGCCGCGCACGAGGTGTTTCTAGGTGATGATATTGCCGCCGATGATCCGCTGATGGATCGTTTGTTCACGGTGAAATCCGTCGATCTCATCAGCAAACCTGCCAAACCGATTTTTCACGATGCTACAACCACTTCGCTCGGTCTGCTTACCAATGTACGCGGCGGCGGATTTCGCGTAGATCTGAATTTCCTGCTAGAAACCCCGCGGCCGAACCCAAATACGCCGGAAGTCGCCCCTCTCTACACGGTAGGCTCCACACCAGGCATCAACCTCGGGGAACTTTGGGTCGATCACAACGTATGGGCGGAGATCGAGTATCCAACCAGCCCTCCCAAGCACGCCGATGGTGGCACGCTTCCCTCCGGCATACCCCTTTTGGCCTGCACGGACGCCAAGAGTGACCCATTCCTAATTTACAAGCATCTGCCGCGGCTGCAATTGACGCTTCTTTACTCGCTCATCAGTAAGAGCAAGATGGTTGGAAGCGTGAAACAATATGATTTATTTCTGGTGGCTGATCCGGTCTTTACCATCTGGAATCCGTTCGATGTGGCGCTGCACGTTCCGACCTCCGCCTTTGCTACCTTTAAGAGCTGGGCCATCCCTTATGACTTGAATCTGAAATTGGAAAATGGTCCAGCGGGCAGTAAGAATGCATTTACCAGATCTATCAAGCAACTCTCCAACAACCGGCTGTTCTTTTTTTACGGCCAGCTCGGTCGTGGTCAGAGCCTCGTGATGCGCCCGGGAGAAGTCCAGGTCATCGCCCAAGGTTTCGGAGAGAAAATCAAAGATGTTCCTGGCGGATCGTGGCAGTTCGATGGGAAACTTGGCTGGGAGTTCGCCTCCGGCTATGCCTATCCAATCCCCTATGAAACCGCGCCCAATTTGATGAACGGTGCCCAGAAAATTACTTACTCGATGACGCCCAACACAGTGAAGAGCGATGCTGGAATGTTTCTCTGGAGTTATAACATTGGCGAGCTCGTAGATAGCTCCAATGTCACGAAATATGTCGGCAGCTTTAACATTGACCTACTCTATTCAAGGTTATCAAGCGAATCCTCGATTTCGGCGTCCGCTTTCCCAAAGATCTTCCCCACCATTCCCAACGACCCTTCGGCCGCAAAAACAATTGCCCAGCTAGATGGAAACAAATGGCCCATCTGTGTGTTCACTTACGGCATGCGCACCGAGACGGATCCGATGTTTGAAGGCAATCAGCAGCCGGGGTCACGCTTCACAGGGCGCGCCATGCTGCGAGCGAACGAAACCTCAGTGGCGCAGGATTTGTTTAATCTATCTCCAGACATCCTCCGAGCTTCTCCGCTTCAAGTCGGAATGCGGCGGGTGAACAGCCTCAACAGCCCGATCATTGAATGCGACGCCAACGGACTCGGCTACTACGGCGCGGAGTATGGCGCTGCTGGCGGCGTCTCTCATGTCATCACTCGCTCCATTCCTCGCGAGCCGATCCATTCGCTCGGCGCGCTGCAACACGCAGCTGCCGAAGCGACAAAGTTCGGCCAGAACCGCGGTGAGAGATCTTGGTTCCTGCAACCATCCGTCAGTCATGCGATCTCCAATTCGTTTGCGCCCTCCATTTTCGCGCCTGCAGAGGTCCGTGGAACGCTTGCCGGACGGGATGCGGCGGATCATTCCTATCTCGCAAATATGGCGCTCTGGGATAACTATTTTTACTCCTCGATCAAGCCACTTACGACATCGGCTAACAAAAACAGCGCGACCGCTTACAAAGAACAGAAAAATCGCTTGGAGTCATTTCTTTCTTCTGATTCAGCCAGTTACAAACCTTTACCTAACGAACGGATGAGACGATGGACAGCGGATCCCCAAGCCACACTCGCGGCGATCTTCCCGTCCAACAAGCCTGCTGCTGATGCCGCCGATCGCATCGCCTCCCACCTGATGGTGGATGGGATGTTCAACGTCAATTCCACCTCGGTGGCGGCATGGAAAGGATTTCTATCAGGACTCAAGGGAGCCACAGTTCCGATCAATCCGACTCCCGATCTCAAAAAGAAAGCGGAGCTTGTGGAGACCGAGAACACGCCGGTAGCCTCTTTGCTTACTCCTGGTGCTCGTGAAATTGACCCTGGTAGTCTCGACGACTCCGCAGATCGGGAACAGTGGATTGGTTTCCGCAGTCTTAAAGATGAGGAAATAGAAGAACTCGCTGTGGCGATTGTCAAGCAGGTGCGCAGCCGTGGGCCATTCCTCTCGATCGCGGACTTCATCAACCGACGTCCCGGCAGCGACAAGGATCTGGCTTTGTCTGGGCCACTGCAGAGCGCACTTGATGACAAAAATGTATCGATCAACGCGGGATACCGCGATGGAGATCGTAGCCTCTCGGTGGCGAATGCTGCGGCTCAGGGTTTTGCTTTCCCCGAGGCAGAGGCCGGTGCCAAGTCTGTCTGTGCGCCCGGCTACGTGAAGCAAGGCGACCTGCTCACTACGCTCGGACCCTTCATCAACGTGCGTGGCGATACCTTCGTGATCCGCGGTTACGGCGAGGTCCGCGATGATTCAGGTAAAACCGTTTTGGCTCGCTCTTGGTGCGAAGCGATCGTCCAGCGCGTGCCGGATTACCTCGATCCTGCAGACGACGCTCACGACCCTGCCCCGAAATCCAAGGTGAACCTCACCTTCGGACGCCGCTTCCACATCATTTCTTTCCGTTACTTGAGTCCTCGGGAAATCTACTGAGATCCGGCAATCCAACCTAACAATTTTCTAGCCATGTTCCGCCCATTGTTTCGCTTCATGCTGATTGCCGCTTGTTTGGTTGGATGTTTGTCGGCTGCGACAGAGCCCGGGCCCGCAGGAGTACGCGCCTTATTGCTGGTCCCAGGCGGGCCAGTCGTCACTCTCTACCCGATGTCTGGAGCGGTGGTCGATGCCGCTGTCCAGATTGGTGCACGCGGCCTGAGCGAGCCGTTTAAGCCTAGTAGCCGTGAATTTGCTCTAGCGACGCCAGACACCAAACAAGAGTCCGGCTACCGTGCTGTGGCAAAGATCGCACTGCCGGCGGAGGGTAAAGACTTCATCATTTTGTTAGAGCCCGCGCGAGCGACCTATAAGGTCCATGTTGTTCATGGCAAGGAAGCCCGCTTCGGCGCCGACGCCGTGTTGTTCTTCAATGCGGCGGAAATTACCTTGGGTGCTACTCTTGGCGCGACCAAGGTGCTGATCAACCCGCGCGTGGCAGTGTTCGCCAAGGCTCCGCCGCGCGGAGAAAAACCGTTCTATCAGGTTACTTTCTACCAACCTGATGATGGCAAAGCCCGCGTCTTCACAAACACCCGCTGGCCTCATCGGAATGCAAGTCGCTGCTATGTGTTTTTCTATCGGAATTCGTCCACTGGGCGCCTCACCTATCAGGCGGTAGACGAGGAACTGACACCCGTGGCCACCACCGAATAATCTTCCTACTATTACGAGAAATCTGTAAGATCGGGTGGAATTCAGAAGGGATTTTTTACTGCCCTGGTGGATCGATCATTTCAGCACGGATGAACTGGCGGGGAGTTCCGCTGAAGGGGGTGGTGCTGCGGAAGATCATTTGGTTCGTCCATTCCTCGACAAGGGTGCAATGCGGTGGTCCGCTGAGCCAGTTGGTAAGGTCTAAGCTAACCGAGCCACGGAATTGCACGCCACGGCGGCGGCTGCGAGGTAATATGTATTCCAAGAAATTGTTGCCCGTTTCTGTAGTCATCCGCATCATGGCTCTAGCAACCGACGTGGCGGAAAGTGGGTCGGTGCCAGCGGCGTATTCCCACATTGTGGTCACGCCATCGCCATCGGCATCGTGATTCCATTGGCTAGTCGGCTGGCTCAGTGTGGGATCAGTGCCGCCAAAGGTGCGGTAGCGCCATGGTTCGGGAGAGAGCAGGTCTTGATTGACTGCTGCATCACCGTGAGTGTTGTAGCTGGCTACTTGGAGCATGATGTCTGAGACACCAGGATTAAGCGCGACGCTGGCACTGGTGGAGCCAGAAGGATATTCGCCAACGATCACAGGCGTGCCGCCATTGACGGTCTTGCGGATGACATAGCCGAGTTCATTGTTGGCGGCATCAGACCAGTTGAGTTGTGCCTCGTTGAGGTTGTTAAAAGTCATCTGGACTGAGCCGGGGGCAAGCGGCACGGCGGCTGGCGTGGGTGAGAACTCGGCTGAAGCTTCAGCGAACTGGCGGAAAGGGCGGCTGGGAATGTTGCCGATGTAATTTGCGAGGCGTTTCTTGAGGTCATAGGTGATGGCGGGTGCTTGACCATAGATGTTGGTGTTTTCGTTAGAATCAGTGCTTAGGTTGTAGAGATGGTCGTCGTCGAAGTAGGTCGGTTTGGTAGTCGCGATACCCGCTCCAAGTCCGCTGTTGTTCGTATAATAAGGTCGTGGGATTGTTCCTCCTGGCACTGGCTGCGAGTTGAGATTGGATTCTGGCCAACGGAAGCCACTTGCGATCTGGCTGTAGATGGACGGCGTATAGCGGACGGCGATGTATTTGTGGGTCTTGGTGCGGACGGCACGGGCGTAGCCGATCTCGCCGAATACGTCGCTACGCACTGCCGCGCTGCTGCCATTGAGAACCGAGACTAAACTAACACCATCCATGGTGCGGGTTGGTAGGTTAGATGCGCCGGTGAGCGCGAGCAATGTCGTGCCGATGTCCACATGGCTGACCAATTCATTGTAGCTGCGTCCAGGATTGGCGATGCCATTAGGCCAGTTCATCACCAGCGGTACTTTTAAGCCGAGGTCGTAGAGCGAGGTCTTGCCCCACACAAGTGGAACGGAAAGTGTCTTCTCACCGTGGTCGGAGGTGAAGATGATGAGTGTGTCGTTGCGGATGCCGTATGCGGTGAGCTTGTCGATGACGGCCTTGACCGAGTAGTCGAGCCAGGTCTCGCGGGCGGTGATCAGGTCCTTGCCGGCGTTTTGCACTTGTGAGATGATTGACGCGCGCGTCGGCATGAACGAATAATCTTCGTTGGGCAGGTAGCCGGCGCTGGTGTAGGCCTTGTTGGCACGTAGTGTGAAATCGAGATTGTTGTTGACTGGCCCGTGGTTGATGGTGGGTGCCATGTAGAGGAAGAACCGCTCGTTGCGATTTTCCTCGATGAAACGCAGAGCGCGGTTGGTGATCCACTCCTGATTGTGGACGTTGAGCTTATCATTCCAGAGCTCCTTGAGGTTGGCATGGTAGAAGCCGTCAACATAATCGAAGCCCAGAGTGCGCATATTTTGACAGACAATGCGGTGGTTGTGTTGCATAGCCCCGTTGACCGTGGCATTGGTAGCTGGATCGGCTGTCTGGCTGTAGGTGATGAGCCCTTTTGATGTCCAATTGGCTGTGACGGCCAACTCATCATCGAGCACGTGGGATTTTCCGACAAAACCAGTGCGGTATCCAGCCTTTTGCAGCCAGGCACCGATGTTCTGTCCGTCATGCTCCAACTCGGTGTCCGATACGCCGAAGCGCCCGAGTGTGCCGAGCGGGTAGCGAGAAAGAAAGGTGTCGCTCGTGTTGCGTGAGGGCCAGCGGCTGGTGAGCAGTGAATAGCGTGAGGGCCCGCAGACAGAAGAGGAGCAGAATGCCAAATTGAATTTCAGACCGGAGGAGACCAGTGAGTCCATCGTCGGAGTGATACAATTCCTGCCATCAAAGCCGAAGTGCTGATCGGCGGCTTGATCGTCTGTGTTAATGATGATGATGTTCGGCCCGCTTGCGGCGGTCTGAGCTTTGACCTCGTAGTAGAGGGATGTGGCGGTGGCGACCAATTCGAGTCGACGATTGGAAGGTAAGTCGAAATTGCGAGTGCGGAGAGCCGCTGTGCTGCCGGAGAGTGAGCCAAAGTTCGCCATTACGAAACGATCGCCGATGTTGTAGAGGCCAGTGAAATTGGTGCCATCCAGAATCCATTGTGAGCCAAGATCGAGCACCAGTTTGGCGGCGCCGAGTTCGAGCGGTTTGCTGCCGCCCAAGTCTGGCTTGGTTTCCACGGTAGCGGCGGAACCTACTGCAAACTCGTCGATAGCGGATGAACCGGAATAACCAAAGGACACGCCCGAGCCATTGATCACGAGGCGCACGCTTTTGGTTAGATCGCGCCCGATGGTCATGGCGCGCATTGTCAGTGCTCCGCTGCCAGTTAGGGTGAGGGAGCCGCTAGTGATGCGCAGTTCATCAGGGCTGGCGGATGCTGCGCTATTGAGAATGACATTGTAGCCATCAATGATCGCATCGGTAGGAGACGCAGGCACGCCATTGGGATTCCAGTTGGTGGGATTTGTCCAGAGGTTGTTATTCGCGCCGTTGTCAAATCCTTCGGCCGCGGGAGGCTCCGTGACGGCAAAGCTGAATCCAGCAATGCCCGCCCCAGTCGTCGCTCCGATACCAGGAATCTCCTTAAATGTTAGGGACTGGCCATTGGCGAGTGGTAGATCATTTAATGCAAGAGAACCCGTTGCATTCACCATATTGGGAAAGTCGCTGTTGGCCGTGCCATTCGAAACACGCATGTCGCCGCCCACGCCCTCGATGTAGGACCAATTCTTGACAGTCAGTTCGAGGCCAACTGGCGCAGTGAGTGTCCATGTCAAAGTTTCTGGAGTGGAGCTAGTGTCGCCCGTGCCGTAGTTTAGGCCATCAATTCGGTTTGAATTTTCACCCTGAATGCCGATGCCTCCCCCTCCCAGTTCGGAGATCGTCAGGTTTGCTCCACCGGACTGGGTGCCGACTAAGGTGAAGGATTTCCCGAAAAGTGCTGGATTCGCCACAGAACCGACGTTTGACTCGTCCCACTCTGCGACCATGGTGGAAAATGCGCCGTTGGCGCTAGTGGTGGAGGCATCGAGGGATATTACTCCAGCACTATTGATGAAGAAGCTCAGCGTGATCGTCGCAGAAGAGCTATTGGCGGAAACAAACGGTGGAGTGGGACCGAAACCAGTGCCGCTGTTGGCAAAGCTCGCGGTGACATCTGCTTTTGTGCTCAGGATAGGCCATGCGCAGATGAAAAGAATGGATTTGATGTTCATGAGGTGGATGAGGGGGAGTTGCGGCTGCTGAGCAAGCCGCTCCCTTTCGTGGTCATGACAACCATACCGAAATTACAAATGTTACATAGTCCTCAAAACGACGACATCAACATCCTAATGCGCGTCCGCTACCACGACGATTAAGACAAATACTTGATGATCGCCTCCACTTTACTGCGGACATGGAGCTTGAAGCAGATACGCTTCACGTAAGTCCTGACTGTGGGTACTGTAAGGTCTAGTTGATCTGCCACCTCCTTGTAGATGTATCCGGCGGCAAGGAGCTTAAGCACCTCTTTTTCTCGTGGTGAAAGCGTTTCCCGTTCGTCCTCAACCCCGCGTTCCTCCCGGAAATACATCGCCATTTTACGTGCGATGGGCCCGGAAAAAGGAGACTCGCCGGCGAATACATCGCGGATCGCTTCGAGAATATCGTTGGCATTACTTGATTTAATGAGATAGCCGCTGGCCCCCTCTTTCAGCGCCCGGAAGATGTTATCCTCTTCCTCGTAGGCCGTGAGCATCACTACTTCTAGGTTTGGTAGGCGTTTTTTCAGCCCGCGGATACAGTCTATGCCAGACTTTCCTGGTAGCTTGATATCCATCAGGACGACATCGGGTTGAAGTGCGGGGATTTTTATCTCTGCCTCTTCAGCAGAAGAAACTGCCCCCAGCAAGGTGATGTCATTTGCCGCCTTGATGATTTCGATCAGGTGCTGCTGAAGCCGGAGGTCGTCTTCGACAATAACGACGGTTTTCTTGTGGGTCATGGGATTTTGGATGTGAAATTTATGCCACGGGCGCTGTGAGAATGATCCGCAGTCCGCCCTGCGAAACGTGCTCAAACTTGCAATTGCCAGAGATAGATTTCATGCGGTTTTCGAGACTGATGAGTCCTAATCCATCGTGGCGTGATGTTGCGGATATACCAATGCCATTGTCAGTAATACGAATCACGAGAAGATTTTTTATCAGTTCGATTTTCATGTCGAGATTGGTGGCGTGGGAATGTTTCAAAACATTGTTCACGCACTCTTTGACCGCGAGGCTGACATTATGTCGAAAGTCATAGCTGATGTTTTGATTATCCGTAATGAAAACCGCGTCCACACGGCAGCGGATGTTTTTCAATCGGCATAGCTCGCTGACGAGTCGGTAGAGGAAATCAACGAGCGATTCCAAGTCATTATTGTTAGGATTGAGCATCCAAACGGATTCCGATAGCGCGCCTATCAGGTCGCGTGACATGGCGGAAATTTCTCCGAATGCCTTATTTGCTTCCTTATGGTTGATGGTGTTATCTGCATGGGAGGCGAGCAGCGAGATATGGGAAACGCGGGTGCCAATGTCGTCATGCAGATCGAGAGCGATACGCCGTCGTTCATCAGAAATCATCCGCTCCTTCACCAGATGGAGGCGGATTTTCTGGCGGATCAAATAACGTCCGTAGACGATCGCAATCAAAGAGAGAACCATAGCAGTGGATCCCCAGAACCAGAAGCTTTTCCAGAAAACCCTCGGCACGACCAAAGAAATGGCGGTTCCTGTTGGCAGAGGTTCTCCCGTCAACGAAAGGTCTTCCACCACAAAGCGGTATTCTCCAGCAGGAAGGCGTTCGTAGACCGCGTTGAAGTTGCCGCCCAATCCAGTGCTGTAAGCTTCTTTCCAACTGATTTCCATGGTTTCATTGTCGGCGATGTCTTGAGGAATCGGGAACCGAGTCACCCAGTCGGCATGGGCGTTGATGTCGTTATCAATGATCAGAAAGATCGGAGATGAATCTTTATCATTGCTGATGAGCAGCTTGCTTGCCATTGAGGAATGAGTGCCAGACTTGATCCACGCTGCCTTGGAGTTTTTCGGGAATTCACTGTCGAACATCAGAACCTTGGGGTGGGCTCCGGATTTTCTCATTGAGGAGACGCTTATATCCTTAGTTGCAAAAATCCCTATTAGCGTCGACGGGCCGGCGGTGGTCATCGTCAGAGACATGGTCACCGCGTCAGGTGGCACGGTAACCTTTTCCACCCGTTGGGTGAAATCGGAATCCTCAATCGTTTCGTTCCAGCCTGTGCTGCGTCCACTTGCCGGAAAAAGTTCTATTTCAATCTGGTCACCATCTTGGTTGAAAAACACCACTCGGAAAAAAAAGGTGTCCACTCGTTGGGTCCAATCTTCATCAAGACCTTCGAGCCTGTAGCGCACGGACAGTGACTGAGGCTTTACCAAAAATCGCAAATCTTTCGTTCCCGCTGGTAACCTAAGATTGAGCTCCCGCCGCGCTGTCTGCTCCCAGTTCACAAAGACATCTACGGATGTAGCCGGCACCTCTGCTACTAATTCTCCGTGTAGGAAGTAGGACAATACTGCAAGTCGTAAGCTATGTAGGATCGTTCTCAAATCAGAAACAACACCTATCAGGCATCATCAGCGATTCAAGCATGAATTGCTAAGATGTACTCCGTGCTGTGCATTCCAGAGTTGGGGTCTCCATTTTTTCTTTTGAAAGATGGTGCGCATTCTTGCTCGGTTGATAAAAATGCGCACACCATTGACCCCAGCATATTTTCACTACGCTCGGGCGTTGCCGAAGAATCGCTGGAATGGAGTGTAAGCGTCCCCGCAAGGCATGACCAGCTGCTGATGAATAAGTGACCAGCCAACAGTCAGCACAGCCTACTATTAGCTGAAAATGGTTATGTAGTGATGGGTCTTATGAGCAAGATGCATGTTTTTGTTCATGGCTGAAATTGCACAGTGCTTGTCACCATCGCGCCGCGTTCGTCGGTGAGTGAAATGAACCAGGTGTTCGCCTCGGCGGGAGGTTTGGCAGCGGTGACGATGCCTTTATTGATCTGCGCGGGTAGGTTTTTCCACTCGCGATTCGAGCGCAGGCCGCTGTCGGTGGTGAAATGCAATGCGGCGGATTTCACGGCGACGGCACTCTCGAAACTGAGTTGGATGGTATGGCCTTGAGTCGTGATCTTGCCTGGTACGGCTAGTGCTTTGCCATTGCGGCAGAAAGAATCGATGAAAAGTCCGATCTCTTGTGGTGCCCAGCCGGGTGGATGACCGTGGGGCATTTTTACTTCGATGCGTAATTGTTTTTTGCCAGGAATCACATCGAAGCTTTTCTGGTAACTATCGAGCGGATAATGCACATCGTTGGTGCCATTGACCCAAAGGATCGGCACGCGACAGCGCGGAAGTAGGCTTGATGGATCGTAGGCTTTCACCCACGCCTCACGACGGTCGCCGAGCTTGTCGATGGATGGCTTTTGCACCGATTCACCTTCGTGGAGAAAACCGCAGCCATAGACGGGCACTGCTGCCTTGAAGCGATCATCGAGCGATGCAACAAGGCTGGTAGTGTAGCCGCCCCAACTGATGCCAGTCACCGCGGTGTGATCGGCATCGACTTCGGGAAACGAGCGCAACAACGAATGCGCGCGGATGACGCTCGCTGCCGCGTGATAAGGCCAATCGTCCGAGACATCGCCGCCGATGCTATCGAACTTTTCACCATGCCCTTGATCGGGGCCGCCGTTTGGCAGGCGTTTGCGGGTTTGTGGATTGTGGGCTTGGCCTGCGACGGGATTTCCCTTTGCATCGAAGATGAGATCGTTCGGTTTACTGCCGGATAAATCCATCGCGATCGCCGCATAGCCGCGCTTGGCCCACAGATGCGCCCATTCCGCGAATGCCGAGCCGCCGCCGCCATGAATCAGCACCACGCCAGGAAACTTCGTGCCGGGCTGCGCTTCACCGATTGTGAGGGGCGATGCATAATAGGCGAACACCTCGGTGCTTTTGCTTAGATAATTTTCGCCCGTGTAGAGCAACGCATGCACTGATCCCGTCTGCGATAGCCAATGCATCGAAGGAGCTTTTTTCAATTCTGTTAGATTCCATGGCCCGACTTGCTCGTGATCTTCAGCGTGGAGAGGCGCGTGTAGCAAAGCGCAGGTGAAGAGGAATTTGAGGATGTGTTTCATAAAGTTTTCCCAGTGACCACTGGGCTTCGTTTCGGCAGCAAGCAAATGAATGCCAACAAGGTTGAGTCGGAGACTGGGTCTACGTGACTATGATGGATCGTGGGGATTTTTCATCCTCACGCCGATCCACCATTTTCGGACTTCTTTCTACATTAGGGGGTAGGCGTTGCGAGTAGGCGGAGGAATTGTTTTCCTAAACCAGTTGGTAGGGTGTAGGAGACTGAGTTGCCGTTGTCCGTGCCAGACACATTCGTCCACGTGTTGAGGTCTGGAGAGGTTTGAACCTGCCAAGTGCCGCTATAATCAGGATCTTTCACCCAGTTGACGGTGTGAGTCGCGTCTAGGCCTGGTATAATTGTAAACGAGGAGCCAGTTTCGCCCATGAAGTATTCGATGCCGTTTGGCGTGCCGTCGTTGTCGTGGTCTTGGCCTGGGGTTTGACCAGTGGCACCGTTTCTGCTGGCCCAGCCCGTATAGGTGCCGTAGGCCACATACAGCAGTCCGTCACCAGTGATCTGGCTGGAGGTGTGCTGAGCTGTAGGATGGCCGAGGCGTCCCCATGTGCCACTGGGCATGAGCAAGCCATCGATGAGCAGTTCGTCGATGATGTCGGTTCCTACGAAGTCGAGTTGCATGGTTGTGTCAGCGGTTTCCAGTTCGACGTCGGCAGTGTCATTGAGTGATGCTTGTTCGAGGATCAGTGTACCCTCTTGGACTATGGTGCGGCCGGAGTAGCGGTTTTCGCCGGTGAGCTTCATGGTGCCGGGCCCAGCTTTGGTCACGCTGCTTATACCCGCTTGAGTGATGGCGGCACTCACGAGCAGGTCGGTAGCTGCAGATCCATCAGCCACAGTAAAAGTGACGTTTGGGCTGGAGTCAGGACGAATGCGAATGCGACCAGAGATGGTTGCTGTATCTGCACTAGCAAAGGTGTTCACCGAACTGTTCCCCCATTCGAAATGTAAGCCAGCTGGGTCGCTGACCCCGCCGTTCACTCGCAACTCGCCGCCAGTCATGTTTACTGTGGCATTCCACACGTGTGAAACATGCTGTGCATCCACCAATCCGCCGTTGATAGTAAGCGTGTCAATTTTATTGCCGTTATTGTAGCCGAATCCCGTGCCATCGCCGCCGGTATAGCGGAGCTCGCCATCAGTGTTCACGGTCACCGTTCCGCGCAGGTTTCCATTTCCGTAGTTTGATCCTGCGACTTCAAGCACGCCGCCATCTACCGTAGTGCCGCCGGTGTGCGCGGTGTTTGTCGCGAGTGTGAGTGTGCCGCTACCGCTTTTGATCAGTGCGAGAGAGTAGGCATCATTGCCGGTATTGTTGCGAATGATACCAGAATAGGTCGTATCGGTACTCTGGTTGACTGTCAGTGTGCCGCTTGCGCTGGCCGCTCCGAAGCCGCCATGGGAGTTTTGCACCACGGCATACTGGTTCGCTGATGCGAGCGAGGCGATGGTCTGATTGTTGCCGTAGAGTGCGAACTCGTTGTGAGCACCGCTTGAGTTAAAAAGCAAATCTACGTTGGGTCCGAACTGATTGGGCTGCTCCATCACAAGAAAAGAGCCTGGATTAATCAGCTCAACATCACCGCGGATGGCATAATTCGTGGAGCTTCCAAAACGGACGTGACCACCATTGATCGTGAGATCGCCAGTATGCGAATTGTCGCCTGATAGCCGCAAAGTGCCACCGCCTGTTTTATTGAGATCGCCAACACCTGAAACAGCTCCGCTGACGGTGATACTGCCGTTGTTGGCATAGAACTCCACTGCAGAGTTCACGGTGAATGCGCCGGTGTAGTTGTCGTTGAAGTAGTCAATCTGCTGGATGGTGCCGCCGTTCAACGTAAAGGTGTTTGCCAATGTCAGGCCCCCCCAAGTATTGAAGATGCCCGCATTGATCGTGATCGGGGCAGAGCCAAAGGTAGTGTTTTCATGCGGGGTAATCATGCCGCCATCCAAGATGAAACCTGCAAGATTCGTTGCCCCAGTGAGAAGACCGACGGTATTGCTCCCTACCTTGGTTAGGACAAACCCACCACCGTCAATGTGATCCACGGTATTGTTAGGATCGGTGTTGAAGTCCAATCGTCCAATGTCCCAGCGCCCGCCATCGCCGCCGATGCTCGTGTTACCCGTCATCGTGATTCCACGAATCGCGTTGAGATTATTACCTCCTGTGTTGACGAGCGCGCCGATTGAGCTATCTGCGCCAGCGCCAGCGATCTGGATATTTTGCGTGTATCCTTGGAGAGCAGAACCATTGATGTCGAGCGTAGCACCGCTATTGACGATAATGGCCGAGCCGTTGCTACCGAGCGCCGAATTACTTCCTGCTTGCAAGATACCTGCCGATATTGTTGTGCCGCCGCTGTAGGAATTGGCAGCGGAGAGCGTCAAGGTGCCAGCGCCGCTCTTGGCGAGTGAACCACTGCCAGAGATGACACCGCTGAGGGTCTGATTAGCGGAGCTCCCGAATGCGAGGCTGCCAGCAGTAGCAATGCCACCAGTGAAAGTACCTGCACTGAGCGTGGCGGAATCTGTGACTGATATATTGCCACCTGTGCGCACCACGACCGAACCGCCGCTGACGTCACTTGTTCCCGAGATGGCAAGAGTCGAGGTGCCGCTGTTCCAAGCTGCGGCACTCCAGTCCGTGGCACCCGCCACTGTGATAACACCTGTAGTGGCGTTCCCAGAAAGGACAGCGGGTCCAGAAAAATGCGCCGAGGAGCCAGCGCCAGCAGTAATCGCAAGACCATGGAAGGCACTCAAATCGTTCGTAAATCCTTGGAAAGTCGTGTTGTCGATTACAGCCGTAGCCGTCTGGCCATTGGAGTAGTTTCCGCTGGGATCTGCGCCGCTAATGGTGGTAATCCCCCCCGTATTTCCCCCAGGGTAACTCCACGCATTTGTCGCGCTTCCCACGATTCCGCCGTTGATGGCTCCGCCATAAGTGGCATCGATGGTCAAACTGAGATTCACTGTGTCATTGATCGTGGCTCCTGCAATCGATGAAAGGTTAAAGTGCATGTAGGTGACGTCCCGATCGCTACCACGGTCATAGACGGCGCCCCAGCCGTTGTCGCCTAAGGCCAGACCTGCGGTCGTGCCGCCGCCCTGTCTGCGCGCTTGGTCGGTCGCGGTAAATGTGAAATTTTCTGTCACAGAGCCGTAGTTGTAATCAGCTGCTTGAGATGCTGTGCTGGCGAAAAAAATAAAGCTGGGCACAGCTAAGATGGCAGTACGCAGGGATGACGCGGATATATATTTTGGTTTCATAGGTATGATTGCCGACATATTTCAAGTTTCTCATGTCGCACGTAGCCGCGATATGAACTCAAGTCGGTTGTTTGGGTTATTAGGGTTAATTTAGCTAAAAAAGTTAAGGTCAATTTAGTTAAAGAACTTTACTACTCTTTTGCCGCCGCTGAGGCAAGATTTTTTTTCAATAGCCTGCATTTTTTCACTAGGCTCGTGTTTACGGGTTAGAAATCTGCGGATTCCAGTGAGCATCGAGTTTTGCTCGGAGATCTTTGACGATTTCGGGGTGGGCAGGGGCGATGTTATTTCTTTCTTTTGGATCGGCCTTCAAATCGAAAAGCATCGGCTGTGCGGCCTTGAGCGTGACCATGAGATCGGGGCTGATATACTTGTCAGACGGGATTTTTTTCAGCGCTCCTGCGGTGTCGAAAGTCCGCGGTAGAACTAGACGCCAGCGGCCATCGGTGACCCAGCGCCACAGTATATTGGTGGCGGGATCATCGAGCGATTGTGAGCGAATGGTAAAATCTTCGCCGCAGACGTGTTGGCGTGCTTGCAGCGCTTTGTGATCGAGCAGGTTGATTCCTTTGAGGTCAGCTGGCACCGGCAAATCGAGCGCCGCTAAGACTGTGGGCACGAAGTCGATCGATGAGGCCATAGCTTCTGATTTCGTTGCTTTGACACGTGCCGGCCAACGGATCAAAATCGGCGTGCGATGTCCGGCATCATAGGGTGTTGTTTTGTTCTTAGGTGCGTATTTTGCGGCTGATGGCGACTGAATCCAGCCATTGTCGGCAACGTAGATGACGATGGTATTTTCGGCGAGTTTTTGACTTTCGAGATGAGCGAGTAACTCACCGCAGGTTTCATCAAACCACTCGCACATGGCCCAGTAGCGAGCGATGTGGGGGGAGTTGGTTTTGCTTGCATACTTTTTGAATAAGCGATCCGGGGGTGTGTGCGGTGTGTGTGGCAGGAATGGCGCATACCATACGAAGAAGGGCTTTTTCTGCTGACGTGCATCGGCGATGAAATCATAGATTGGTTTCATTCCTTCGCGGCCAATCGCGAGTCCTTGATCGCCGTGGCGGCTGCCTTGCGTCATGCCATGAGTGAATCCGCCGCGCGAGAAATGGCCCTGCCACCACTTGCCGGTTTGAAAGCTGAGGTAGCCTTTGTCGGCAAGCATTCGCGGCAGTGTCGGCACCGGATCGAGCAGGGCGTTCCATTGCGCGGTGAGTTTGGCGCTAGAACCGCGTTCATCGCCGCGCTGATTTGCTGGTGGCAGCGGTGGGTCGTTTGCCGTTACTTTGTGTTGGTGCGGATAGAGTCCGGTGATGATGGTTGCCAGACTGGGGCAACAGACACTACTCGGCACAAAGCCGCGTGGGAAGGCAAGGCTTTGTGAGGCGAGCTTGTCGATCTGTGGTGTCTTGATGTGAGGGTGCCCCATGAATCCATAATCTCCCGCGCCTTGGTCATCGGATATGATGAAAACGATGTTCGGTGGGGATGGATTTTTTTCGGCATAAAGTCTCGCTGAGAGTGTGAGTAACAGCAGACAGGTGAGAAAGGATTTCATCGGTGTTGATTGTGATTGGAAAAAGAAGGGGTTTTCCGTGAGCGCCAAGATGGTGTACTCACGGCAATGCACATTCCCATTTTCCTAAAGTCTCGCAAGCACTTTTTGATGTATGTTTGATCATTTTTGGACGATCATCCGCAGGCGAGACGCTTCGGGAATTGCCAAGATGCCGGACATTTGCTATCATGTCGAACGTGCCACTGCCGCTCACACCAGTACTACCCGACGTCATATCGTCACAGGACATTGAGTCGATGTGGGAGGTATTGCTTCACAACGATGACCATAACGAGATGGAATACGTTTTGATGAGTATCATGAAAGTATTCAGTCACCCTGCGCAACTGGCCTGCAAGATTATGGTTGAGGCCCACCAAAGAGGCTCAGCCGTTGCAGAAGTGGAAGGCCGGAGCGAGGCCGAAAAGCACTGCGAGCAACTTCGTGCTCTAGGGCTTAGCTCTTCCACACGTAAAATATGAGGCACAAATCGATCATTCCCTGGCTCACAGCGGCAAAGATTTTTCCACCTGTGCATCACGCCTCAGACGAGGGCCTGCTTTGCCTCGGTGGTGATCTCTCCATGGAGCGGTTACTGCTCGCCTATCGCAGTGGAATTTTTCCCTGGTATTCAGATGATCAACCGATCCTTTGGTGGTCGCCCGATCCCCGCTGTGTCATGATTCCTCAAGACATCCGCATCTGTCATAGCGTGCGCAAGTCGCTACGTCGTGGAGAATTTACCCTGACGAAAAATCAAGTGTTTCACGAAGTCATCGCACATTGTCGTCAAGTGCCGCGCCACGGACAAGATGGCACGTGGATCACGCCAGAAATGGAGCAAGCATACATCGCATTGCACGATGCAGGATACGCTGATTCTCATGAAGCATGGCAAAATGGCGTTCTCGTCGGCGGACTCTACGGTGTGCGCATCGGCAGCGCATTTTTTGGCGAGAGCATGTTCTCGCTGGTGAGCAATGCCAGCAAGGCGGCCTTTGCGGAAATGATTCATTCGTTAGTCGAAGAAAAGGTTACACTCTGTGATTGCCAAGTCGCGAATGATCACACGCTGGCGCTGGGAGCGATCGAAATCTCGCGCAGGGAATACATGCAACGCTTATCTTTAGCTCTAGGAGAGGATCAATGATCAATATTATCGATAAAACAAACACCATTGCTGTCTAAGTAGTCAGCTAAATCCATTAACAATTGTGACAATAACGTCACAATTGATCCATGGGCGGCGGCTTTGTGACGGTTTATGTTTTTTTTCGTCACAGCAAAGCAACAAAATTGTAACAAAAGGAAACACTACACACCATGAGAAAACAAATCATAAAAACCACCATCGCCCTGGGCCTCGTTTCATGGGCACAAGCCGAAGAATTATCTATGATCGATATCTCTACTGAGAGCGTAGCGACAAGTTCCGCTACCGGGCTGCTACTGGGTAAGCTAACCGGTGAAACCACTATGGACCGCATGTGGTCCGCATTCACTCTTTACAAGAATGATAATAATCCAATCCTTCAGGAATTTGCCGTTCAAGGGCGCCTGCAACTACAAGGTGCCGACGGTCATGCTGACACCGGACATTTTGATGCATCGCAACGCAATGACGAAAGCATGTGGGGTGACGATCTCGATATTCGCCGCGCACGCCTCGGCTTGAAATCCAAGTGGTTCAACAACTACAAATTAGAAGGTCAAATCGATATTGATCCAAATCTACAACCAGATCTCTATCACGGCATCTACGATCTTTATTTGACATATGCGCCCTCCGATACGTTTAATCTTTCGGTTGGTAAAACCAAGGTGAAATTTTCTCGCGAACAAGAAATTTCTTCTAAGGAAATACTCACCATCGAGCGCGGATTGCTTTCGAACATGCTTTTCCCCGGTGAGCTTACTGGTGTTTGGGCAAGCGGAAAAGGCATCGCTGAGTATTGGCTTTACGAAGCTGGTTTCTATGGCAACGAGCGTAACCGCGAATTCACCGACCGCGATGGCGGCATGATTTTCTTGGGTAAAGTCGGCTACGACTACTCATCTGCACTCGGCATTGACAGCGCTGTTGCCAGTGTGCACTTCATGCACAATACGGAACCAAGCTTTCAAGGGAACAATACCAGTACTGCTTCGACTACACGTTTGAAATCTCCTAACTTCAGTGACTCGTTTGCTATCACCAACGACATCTCCCAAGGCCGCTTTGGTTTGGTAACGGAAGCTCTCTTTGCCGATGGCCAAGGTAGCCAATCTGATGTGATGGGTTTCACCATCATTCCTTCCTATTTCATTTATGACGGCCTGCAACTCGTTGGGCGCTTCCAAGTCGCCACCAGCGACGACGCCAACGATCTAAGCTTGCCAAGCCGCTACGAAGGTCTCGCACCAAGCATGGGCGACAAGAAAGGCGATAGCTACATGTCCACCTACCTTGGCCTGAGCTATTACATCTACGGCCACAAACTCAAACTAATGGGCGGCATTGAATATTCCACTCTCGAAGGCAACACCGGCGGTGGTGACTATGATGGCTACACAGCCATGGGTGGCCTTCGCTTCTCGTTCTAATCTATAACAATTCTGTAACAATCCAATCATTTATAAAATACTATAAACATAGTAAATAAAGCAAACATTATGAAATTAATATCCACACTATTACTCGGCGCTGTCTTGACAGCCATGGCTTCATCGCAAACTCTCAGCCTCAAAGGTAGCGATACCCTCGGCGCTAAGCTTGTTCCTCAACTTGCGGAAAAATTCCGCGCCGCTGGTAACAAAGGCGTAAGGTTCGAGATCGCCGCAGAGGGTTCGACCACAGCATTCCCAGCGCTTGCGAACAAGACTGCGCAAATTGGCATGTCATCCCGCAAGGTGAAAGACGAAGAGCGCACTTTTTGCAAAACCAAAGGCGTCTACATTAAAGAGTATGCGATATGCCACGATATGCTTTGCGTGATCGTCAACAAAAACTCACCCGTGTCGAATCTTACCAAAGCTCAAGTAGCAAAGATCTTCACAGGTCAAATCAAAGATTGGTCAGAAATTGGTGGCACTCCCGGACCAATCTCGATCTACACCCGCAATACGTCTTCCGGCACATACAAGGACTGGCAGAAACTTGCC
Source organism: Akkermansiaceae bacterium UBA956 (assembly GCA_002293145.1). Taxonomy (GTDB): domain Bacteria; phylum Verrucomicrobiota; class Verrucomicrobiia; order Verrucomicrobiales; family Akkermansiaceae; genus UBA956. The sequence continues at coordinate 98,080 of DBCO01000010.1, forward strand.
ATGGGTGGTCGTGATTATCCTACCAGCTCTCTGAAGATGGCAGGCAATGAGCAAATCGCTCAGGAAGTTGCCAAGAACAAAGGCGGCATCGGATATGTCGGTCTTGCCTATGCGACAACACGCGGAATCAAAGCTGTCAATATCAACGGTGTGCAACCGATTGCCTCTAACGAGCGCAAGTACGAATACGCTCGCCAGTGCTATCTTTACATGCCCGATAAGCCGACAGCAGAGGCTCAAGCATTTATGAACTTCGTGCTTTCCCCTGCTGGACAAACCGTTGTGCAAAGCACTGGGTTCATCCGCATCAAATAATTTTAGAAGCATATCTTTGTAATAGCAAAACACCGCAGGTATCCCCTGCGGTGTTTTTTGTATTGAGCTGATTTACTCAACCAAATGCATACTCCGTTTCCCTATCGTCAAAACATTCTTCAGCGCCGAGCATGGATTTCATCAACTCAAGTTGGGGTAAAGAAATGAGCAAGAATTGGTCCGGTATCATCGCCATGGGCGAGAGGTTCATCGAGCTGACAAGATCGGGAAATGAATCTTGGTAAGGCCGAGTAGCGTCGTCTATGATCATAAATCAAAAAAATGTCATGATGCGCTGCACGTAATGCGCAAGCGCTAAGTATATATTATGCAATAAATCTCCGAACGACAGAGCGTGTGCGTAGCAATTCCGTCACTGTCTTTTTTGCCACAAGTGTATTGTCGCTGATTGTCGCAGTTCACTTCATTGATGCATTGCCTCTGGCAAAACATTATGAAAATTACTAACAAAAACATCCGTTCTCTGCTGTTCCTAGCAGCAGCACTCATGCCACTGCATGCGGCTCCGCTCGACTTTCAAAAGAAGAGCTCGCTCAGTCTTGCTGGCGCAGAAATTTCTGCGTTCGATCCCGTTCACGACCGTGCCTACGTCACATCGACACTAGGCTTACAAGTGATAAATCTCAGCAATCCCTCGGCACCTGCATTGATCACTAATCTAGATCTCACTTTAGCACCTTATAGCTTTGCCACGACCGACATCACCAGCGTATCGGTTCATGGATCGGTCATCGCAATCGCTCTGCCGGATGCACTTAAGATCAATCCCGGTAAGGTTGTATTCTTGAGCGCAGTTGATTATTCTTTGCTTGGTTCCGTAGTCGTGGGTTCATTGCCTGACCATCTCACCTTCAGTCCTGACGGCACCAAGGTGCTCAGCGCGAACGAAGGAGAATTTGATCCAGGCACCACCCAAGCCAATGGATCTGTTAGCATCATTGATCTTTCCTCGGGAGTCGCTTCGGCTACGGTGAACACGGTCGATTTTACCTCCTACAATGGTCAGGAAACAACACTGCGCACTGCCGGAGTGAGACTTGTCCCCGGCGCGACGGCGAGCGAAGATCTCGAACCAGAATATCTCAGCGTATCAGCCGATGGCACCAAGGCGATGGTCACCCTGCAAGAGGCGAATTCTGTTGCTTTGCTTGATCTCGCTACCGCAACTTTCACCGCGATTGTGCCACTCGGTCATAAAGATTTCAGCACCTTGTTCGCGGATTTCAGTGATCGGGATAATGCCGCAGGTACGGGCATTGCACCACTGTTGCGCAAAGGAAATCCTGTCAAAGGGATGTATATGCCTGATGCTATCGCATCTTTCGAAAGTGCAGGGCAGACCTATTACGTCATCGCGAACGAAGGTGATGACCGCAATGATTTTCTCAGCTCAGCTGAAACTACGACAGTCGGAGCAGTGGATCTCGATAATACGATTTTCCCCGATGAAGTAGCGCTTAAAACGAACGCACGCCTCGGCCGTTTGGTCATCTGTGGCGCTACCGGTATGAACGGTGATACCGACAGCGATGGCGATATCGATGAGATTCTTAGTTATGGTGGACGCTCGTTTTCCATCCTCAATAGCAGTGGTGCGATGGTCTATGATAGCGGAGATTTGCTAGATCGTGCCGTCATGGGCTTGGGCACACCTTCGTTCGATGATGCACGCAGTGACAATAAAGGCAGCGAGCCCGAAGGAGTTACCATTGGTTCGATCAATGGTCGCACCTATGCATTCATCTGCCTTGAGCGCGCGCGTAGTGTGATCGCAGCAGACATCACCAATCCGACACAAGTTGAAATTGCCGGCTTTGCCAGCAACAGCACCGACCGCAATCCCGAGAGCAGTGTGTTCGTCTCCGCAGCAAACTCGCCATCAGGCACCGCGTTGCTTCTGGTGACGAATGAAACGAGCAATACTTTCACAACATACGAAGTGAAAGAAGCTGACTACACCTTGCAACTGCTCCATCTCGCGGATGCCGAAGCAGGTTTGCTCGCCTCCCAGACAGCGCCGAATCTTGCGGCTCTGGTTGATGCCTTTGATGATGATTTTGCCAACACACTGATCCTTGCAGGTGGTGACAATTTCATCCCAAGCCCCTTCTTGAATGCGGGCACAGACCCAGCACTGAACAACGTTTCTTTGGTTGGAAAAACGGCTTTCGCTCGTCCAGACATTGCCATCCATAATGCGATCGGCGTTGAGGCTTCGGCAATCGGCAATCATGAATGGGATCTTGGTACAGCAGTTTTCATCGATGCCATCAAAAATGATGGTTTATGGGTGGGAGCACAGTTTCCGCACATTTCCTTGAACCTCGATTACTCTGGAGACTCGACCGCCTTAGCCCGCTATGTGGATGTTACACTCGATGGCGCAACCACTAATATTCCCGAAACATCGGCAAACAAAACCAAGTTGGTCCCTACCGCAGTCATCACCAAAGGTGGGCAAAAAATCGGTTTGGTCGGTGTGACGACACAATTGATCGAATCCATTTCTTCACCAAGTGGTACCGAAGTCAAAGGCTTCCCCACAGGCCTTGGTGCCAATGGTGAAGTCGATGATATGGTTCTACTTGCCTCACAAATCCAGCCTTACGTCAACGAGTTGATTGCTGAAGGTGTGAACAAGATTGTCTTGATGGCGCATTTGCAACAAATCGCCAATGAGCAAAGCCTCGCGACCAAACTGCAAGGTGTTGACATTATTCTTGCTGCCGGATCGAACACCAGACTCGGCGATGCCGACGATACAGCCATCGCATACGCTGGCCACAGTGCTACCTTTGCGGATACTTATCCGATTCAAGTCACTGCTGTTGATGGCAAGAAAACAGTCATCGTAAACACTGACAACGAGTTCACCTACTTGGGTCGTTTGGTTGTCGATTTTGATGCAGCAGGAAATATCATCACACCGAATCTCGCGTCAAGAGTTCCAGTCAATGGTGCATACGCAAGCACCACCGATAATGTAGCTGCGGCATGGGGCGTTCCTGCCATTAACCTAGCAACTACCGCATTTGCCTCCGGCACCAAAGGAGCCGCAGTCAAGTCGATTACTGATGCTGTGCAAGGTGTGATCAACACCAAAGACGGCACCGTTTACGGCATCACCAATGTCTATCTCGAAGGTGAACGTGCATTCGTCCGCAGCGAAGAAACCAACCTTGGTAACATCACCGCAGATGCAAATACAGCAGGTTTGAGAAAAATCATCGGCGGTACGGAGCCGATCGTATCACTCAAAAATGGCGGCGGTATTCGCGCACAAATCGGTGCTGTTTCAAGCGATGGTGGAAGCGCCACAAAGCTCCCACCCCCAGCCAATCCTTCCGTCAACAAACCTGTTGGCGGCGTCTCGCTGCTCGACATTGAAAATGCTCTGCGATTCAACAACAAGCTGATTACCTTCGTCACCAATCCCGTTGGATTAAAAGCCATTCTCGAACACGGAGTGGCTTCGTATCCGAACCAAGGTCGTTTCCCTCAAGTTGGAGGCGTAGCATTTGCTTGGGATCCTACGGCGACAGCGAATCAAAGAATTCTGAGCATTTCATTGATCGGTGCAGACGGACTGCCCGCTGCCGCGATCTATAGAAATGGTGCATTCGTAGCGAACGCACCGGCTACAATCCGCATGGTCACGCTGAATTTCCTTGCTGATAATGGTGATGGCTATCCGATGAAGGTCAACGGTGAAAACTTCCAATATCTGCTAGACAATAACACTCTCGGTCCCGTTCTCGATGAATTAACATCATTTACTTCCACTGCCAATCTACCTGCCAATCCCATCGGAGAGCAAGCAGTGCTTGCGCAGTATCTTACAGCAAAACACCCGACAGCCGATAAAGCATACACCGCTGCTGATACAAGCCTTGCACAAGATTTGAGAATCCAGCGCACCAACGCCCGTACCGATATAGTTCTGCCCTTCACGGCCGAGCAGTCGCTCACGTTGAATCGCTTTTCTTCTGGCATGCTGGCGATTGGCCAAAGCCCCAGTTTGATTCTTAGCAACACCGCACTCAGTGCTGCAGTAACCGGCACCAGAACTGCAGGTCAAACAGATGTGACCGCGAACCCCAGCGCTTACAATCTCTATACCGCAACCAGCATCCAAGATTTGCGTGGCACCGGAAATCTCTTGGTTCAAGCTAGTGGTGCAAACGTATCACTTACCTTGCCCGTGGAAAAATCGACAAGCCTCGATCAATGGGCGCCTGCTGGATCGTTGCAACTCACGTTTCCTAAAATCGAATCAAAAGAATTCTATCGCGTGATTCTCCCCGAATAACTTTGCTCACCTGCAATTGCTGCCCTCGTATCACTTTGTGGTGCGGGGGCTTTTTTTACGAATTCGTCACGACAATTCTATCGCGTGATCTCGCGGCATCTCTACGATCAAACGACTACCTTGATCTGAAAACCATCAAATCATTATGAATGAAGCATCACCCATCGCATCCTCGGTTTCTCGTGAATTTTTAGAAGTTGAAATCGCCTCGCTGCCCGCGTCCACATTGCTGCACGAGCATCATTCCTTGCAGGTTTATCTATGCCACGCACATTTGATTCCGCAGGTGTTGCGTGAAATTGGCATCCAACGCGAAATTACGTTCCGCGCAGTAGGCGAGGGCACAGGATTGGCGGTCGATCTTGATGAATACGATGAGTTTTATTTGCATCTCTTTCTGTGGGATCGCGAACAAGGAAAAATCGTCGGTGGTTATCGACTGGGTGTTGTAAGTCAACTGCTCGCCGCTCTTGGCTCACGCGGACTCTATACTTCCACACTGTTTGGATTTTCCCCCGAGCTTCTTACACAATTGCACAGCGGTATCGAACTCGGCCGATCATTCGTGACGCCCGCCTATCAAGGACATCCTTTTGTGCTATCCATGTTATGGAAAGGCATCGGCACCTTTGTCGCGCGCAATCCCCAGCATCACCTGCTGTTTGGACCAGTGAGTATTAGTAATGACTATTCTCATCTATCACGTAGTTTGATGGTGGAGTTTCTTCGACAAGAAAAAATGCACGACGATTGGTCTGCACTCGTGCAACCGCGCATGCCTTTTGTTTCCAACCTTTCAGTACTGCATGAACGCAGACTTCGCGAGTGCAGCAATGTGAATCATGTAACCGCTGTGATTTCGGATATTGAACAAAATCAAAAAGGCGTTCCCATTCTTCTCAAGCACTATCTTAAACTCAATGCTCGCGTACTGAGTTTCAATGTGGACGAAAATTTTGCCAACGCGCTCGATGTGTTGATCGTTGTGGATTTGTTAGATGCTCCCGAGCAAACAATCAAACGATACTTTGGTGCTGATGGCTGGTCACGAATTCATGCACATAGTCAAAATAAACAACTTTGCTGCGCATGAATCCACCGCGCACCGTGGATTACATTCCTGACGTCTGCACGGCGTTACCAGTCCTATCAGGCGATCATTGGTGGAAAAATCTTTTGCGCGCGGGTGTTCATCGTCTCACGGGGTTGCATTCCAGTGCGGATATTCTCGCCAAGGCCGATGCGACATGGGACGAAAAAAAAAATCGTTTTCAGGAAATTCTCACACACAGCAATGTCACACTGGTGAGCGAAGGAAGCTTGCCAAAAGAAGGCTCCGCATTAGTCGTAGCCAATCACCCTACTGGCCCGATGGATGGCATCGTGCTCGCTGCATGGCTTACCACGCAGCGCAGTGATGTTCGCATTCTTACGACCGAAGCACTAACGGAAATTCCTTCTCTTCGCGATATCGTAATTCCTTTACGTCTCTATAAGGGTGAAAATGTATCAAATTCAAATGCACAATCATTGCGCAAGGCGATGGCGCATTTACGCCAAGGCGGGATTCTCGCAGTTTTCCCTGCCGGTACGATTGCCGTATCTCATGATCCACATGCAATACCCATCGAACAACCGTGGAAAGAATCGGTCTTTGCGCTCGCTATGCGCTGCGCAACTCCGATTGTTTGTCTGCAAATTCAGCAACAGCATCGGCCAATCATTGCTCGCATCCTTAGCCTTCATGCCTGGGTGCGCACCTTTGCAATGGGTTGGTTGTTTCTTTTGATGCGGCATAAAACTTTCCGACTCCGCGTGAAAGGAATCTTCAAGACTGATCAAGCGACTGATACCAAACAACTCTGCACGCAGACACGTAATGCTTTATTGCAGTAAGTAGCTTTACCACGATGAATTTTCAACAAGAGAACCGTGAATGAAATCACTCGCCCGAAGAATTATTTTCAGGTAAAGGCTTGTCCATGAAGTTTGCGTTACTGCTTTTATCCATGCTCGCAATCTGCCACGCGGAGCAGCCGAACATCGTATTGTTTGTTGTTGATGACCTCGGCCAACGTGATCTGCAGTGCTACGGTAGCACGTTTCATGAAACGCCGCACCTTGATGCTTTGGCGCGCTCGGGCGCGAAGTTCAACGATGCTTACTCGGCCTGTCCGGTGTGTTCACCGAGTCGTGCGGCTTTGTTTACAGGCCAGTGGCCGCAGCGTTGTGGCATCACCGACTACATCGGCGCGCCGATGCAACCAAAAGAATGGAATCGTAATACCGTGCTGCTACCGGCAACTTATGTGGATCGGTTGTTGTTAGAAAACAAGACCATAGCCACGGCATTACGCGAAAGAGGCTACGCGACATTCTTTGCAGGTAAATGGCATTTAGGTCCTGAAGTATTTTGGCCCGAGCACCATGGATTTGATCACAACAAAGGTGGTGTCGACAAAGGCGGCCCCTATGGTGGTAAGATGTATTTTTCTCCTTATGAAAATCCACGCCTCACGAATGGCCCCGATGGTGAGCATCTTACGGATCGTCTCGCCACGGAGACCACACACTTCATCGAGAAAAACAAAGATCGTCCCTTCTTCGCCTGTTACTCTTTCTATGATGTACACACACCGCTGATGGCTCGTGAGGATCTCAAGAAAAAATACGAGAAAAAGCATAAACGTCTCGGGCTCATCGATCGTTGGGGGCGTGAGGGTGAGCGAGATGTCCGACTTACGCAGGACCATGTGATCTACGCTGCCATGGTTGAGGCCATGGATCTTGCGGTCGGCAAAGTACTTGCCAAGCTGGAAGCATTGAATCTAACAAAAAACACTATCGTTATTTTTACTAGCGATAACGGTGGACTTTCTACGAGTGAAGGTTGGCCTACGAGCAATCTGCCGCTTCGTGGAGGAAAAGGCTGGATGTATGATGGCGGGATTCGCGTGCCACTACTCATCCGCTGGCCCGGGATTACCAAGGTGGGCGCGAGTATCGACACACCCGTCATCAGCATGGACTTTTTTCCGACACTCATCCAAGCCACGGGGAAAACGCAGACCACTTTGCCCCATGCCGATGGCGTTAACTTGTTGCCTTTATTGAAAGGTGAAAAACTTCCTGAGCGATCGCTATACTGGCACTACCCACACTACGGCAATCAGGGCGGTGCGCCTGCCGCTGCCGTGCGTAAGGGTGACTGGAAATTGATTCATTGGTTCGAAGACGATCGCAAGGAATTGTTTGATGTGCGAAACGACATCGGTGAAACCAAAGATCTCGGAGCAGAGCATCCCGAACGCGTGGCTGCGATGTTTCAAGATCTCAGTGCTTGGCAAAAATCTGTCGACGCAAAATTTCCTACGCCGAATCCGCGATACAATCCCCAAAAACCAAACGGAAGAGCTGCCAAACGCACACCATAAGATTACTTGTCTAGAAATAATCTGACAGATCCAAAAAAACCGTAGCGAAGTGCCATTGTTCGACTTCAGGGTTTGTAATGTATTTAATGCGTTTGCTCGTTGATTATCCGCTTGTGTCGGGGAATGGTTTTCTTCTAGGTTGCGGCATGGATATGACTATACGGACTCGATTTGCTCCTTCGCCCACGGGCTACTTGCACGTGGGTGGCGCACGCACGGCGTTGTTTTGCTGGTTGTTCGCGCGCAAACACGGCGGGCAATTTGTGTTGCGGGTAGAGGATACCGATGAGGCGCGGAATACGGATGAAGCGAAGCAGGCGATTTTTGATGGAATGAATTGGCTGGGACTCGACTGGGACGAAGGCCCAGGTATTGGTGGCCCATATGGTCCGTATTTTCAAAGCGAACGCAAGGAGATCTATGATCGGTATTTTCAGAAATTGGTCGATGCGGATCGTGTTTATGAGAGCGAGGGCGCATGGCGTTTTCGTTTCGAGCGCAAGCCGATCACGATGCATGACCTGGTCTGCGGTGAGGTGACGATTGATTATCGGGATGAATCGAATACCCCAGACATGGTGATTCGGCGTTCCGATGGCTCGTATGTATTTCACTTTGTGAATGTGGTGGATGATTTGGAAATGAAGATCACGCATGTCATCCGTGGCGAGGATCACTTGATGAATACGCCGAAGCATTTGCAACTGATTCAGGCGCTGGGAGCGGTGGCGCCGAAGTATGCGCACATTCCGTTAATTCAGAACCAGAATGGTTCGAAGATGTCGAAGCGTGATCAGGGCGCGGCTGTGGACGATTATCCACGGCAGGGTTTTGTAGCACCGGCTTTGGTAAATTTTCTCGCGTTGTTAGGGTGGTCACCAAAGACGGAGGAGGAAATTTTTTCGCTAGAAGATTTGGCACAGCGTTTTTCGTTAGAAGCGGTGAATCGTGCGCCGGCGCGATTTGACGTGGAGAAATGTGCTTGGATGAACCAGCAGCATTTGTTGCGGATGAGAGATGAGGATTTTGCTAAGGCGGCTGCGGTAGTGGTTGCTAAGGCGGGATTGTCGGTGGGTGATGATTTTTCTACATTAGCAAAAATGGTGAAGGAAAAGGTGCGCTTGCTGAGCGAGGTGCCAGATGCTATCCGGTTTTTGTTAGAAAATGAATTTGCTTATGATCTTGCGGCGGTGGAGAAGGTGAAGTCGAATGCGCAGGCAGGGGCAAGCTTGACGGCGATGGTTGGGCATTTTTCCGCAGTTGCGGAGTGGTCGAGCGAGGCTGCAAAAGAAGCGATCGCGGCCACGGCAGCAGAGCAGGGCGTCAAAGCGGGGCAGCTGATGTTTCCGCTGCGTGTGGCACTCTCGGGTAAATCAGGTGGACCTGATCTGGGCGCTATGCTGGCGTATTTGGGCAGGGAGCGGAGTGTCTCGCGCTTGCAACGTTTCATCCCGCAATTGTCATCAATGCTATGAGTGGTCGTGTGTATACGATGGAGGATTTACGTTCGCGGGAGCGGCTGGATGATGGCTGCGTGAAGCCGGCGATCTTGGCGGTGATTGGCAGTCCGGTGAGTCATTCGGCATCGCCGCCGATGCATCAGCCGGCGCTGGATGAATTAGGCATCGAGGGGCGCTACATTAAGTTGGAGGTACCTGTGGGTCGTGTGGCGGAGGCTTTGCAGTACTTGCTGGATTTAGGCTTCGTGGGAGCGAATGTGACGGTGCCGCATAAGTTTGCAGCGCTGGATGCTTGCCATCAAGTGGATGAAGCGGCGCGGCAGATTGGCGCGGTGAATACGATCAAATTTGTGGATGGAGAAATTCACGGATGGAACACTGATGGGCCAGGCTTTGCGCAGGCCTTGCGCCAGGAATTTTCCTTCGATCTGCTCAATCGTCGGGTGATGATTGTGGGTGCTGGCGGCGGTGCTGGACAGGCGGTTGCGACGCAGTGCGCGCGCGATGGTGCAGCGCGTGTGGTGCTGGTGAATCGCACGGTGGAAAAAATCGAGTCACTGGCTACGATGTTGCAGAAGCGATTTCCGCAGACCAGTTTTCATTGCCTGGCGTTATCGGATGTGCAGTTGGATGGTGTGGCGCGGCAGTGTGAGTTGTTAGTGAACACGAGTTCGCTTGGTTTGCGGCCTGATGATGCTTCTCCTGTGTCGGCGAGTTGTTTTGCGGCGCATCATCTGGTGTATGATACGATTTATAAACCGCCGATGACAGCTTTTTTGCGGCACGCGGTGATGCATCAGGCCACGGTGGCGAATGGTTTCTCGATGCTGTTGCATCAAGGCGTGTATGCCTTTGACATTTGGTACCCGGGTCGAGCGCCGCTGGAGACGATGCGCCAGGGGTTACGGACTGTTAGTTAGATCGATGCCGACATCATCGACGCCGAGCCAGTGGCATGCGACGATCTCAACTAATTCGAAAGTTTTGACATCATCTTTGACCACGCGACGGATCTTCACGGTGACGCGTGCAGTGCTGGGTGGATCATTTGCGGGGAACATTGAGCCAAAGATAGGCTCATTGTCTTCGCGTGCCTTGAGGGCGGCAAGGATGAGTTTGCCATCGTGGCTTTTGCGCTCGACTGTGAAGGCGGGAGTGGATAGCCCGAGGTTGCTACCATGGAAAAATCCTGGCTCGTAGAACTTCACGCTGATGGTGAGAGCCGAGGCATTTTCTTGAACGAGTCGTTGCCGTACAAGCATGCGAAATGTGCCTTCGCCGTCTTCTTTCTCGGCATGAAATACGGACCATGGCATGAAGGAGGATTTGGCAAATGATTCCCAATCGACGAGCCATTGGTCATCTTGGGGACCGAAGACGATTTCGACGCGGCGTTTGCGTTCATCGATCCAAATGGTCTCGACCATGGTTTTTTCGCCGATGCGGATGACATTACGAGCGATCAATGAGGGAGCGTTATCAGATTTGAAAAGCGCGACCTTGGAGGCATCGTTAAAAATTGTTTGGGCCAGGCGCGGGCGTTTGCGGCAGATCTGGGTGTAAGTTTCTGGAGTTGTTGTTTGGAAAAACTCGTTGGCTGTTGCCATGATGGGTGCAGCGGATTGATTGGTGACATCGATGTTTTTGCTGAGCAAGACTGCGTCTTCTAGCGGTTTATCATCGCTGATGACGCTAACAGGTGGGCGCATGGAATCGAGCTTATATTTGATAAACAAGGCGATGCCGGTGAGCGCCATTAACCAGAGGGCGATGATCTTGATGAGGATGAAATCTTGTGCTGGTTTGGATCTTCCCTCGTAATGATTGCCGCTGCGCTTGGGGCGGGTGGGCTTATTTGATGGCTGCTTGGGGCTGGTGGGCTGCTCTGATAGCTGCTTGTCTGTCTCCTCGGGCGGGGTCATGCTGCGGCGTTTTTGGCTGTGCTCCTTGGGGGCGGCGGGTGTGAGCTTGGCACTGAATTCTTTGCGTGTTGAATGCGCGCTGCCATCGACGATGTGTACGTTGGCATTTTTTTTCTTAGTGATGGGCGCACGTTGACAACTGGGACAAAGTACGGCATCCGTAGTAGATTCGAAGACTTCGCCACATTTACTGCAATGAAGCCATGCTGGGATTTGGTCAGTCACAGAATTAAACCTAGGGCATAACCCAGTCTTTGTGAAGCATCTCTGTGATAAAAAATCGATTTTTGCCAGCGATGGAGTCGATTCGCTTCAATTTGATGGTGGCACGGGCGGCGGGAACGGATTCGACGAGGAAGGCATCGCCGCGGAGGAGCGCAGTGATTTTTTGGTGAACGGGTGAATTACGAGCGGCGTAGCCCCAAAGGATGGTGTCTTCGTGGAAGGAGGTGATTTTGTAGGATTCGTAGTCTTTTTCGCTCAGGGTAGGCAAGTAGTAGGGAGATTCGGCGAGGGTAATGCGCAGGGTGATTTCTGATTCTGTGGGAAATTGTGATAGAGTGCTGAGGCTGGTATCGCCAAGCTGGGAGGTGGCTTCCCAATCGACGACAAAGCGGTTATCTTGGTGGACAAAGAAGCAATGAATGGCGGATTGGTCTTGATTGGTGCCAGTGAGCCAGAGGAAGGGGCGTTTGATATCGGTCTCAATTTCTTCCGTGCAGAGGTCGAGGCTGGAGAGATCGGGCGGCGAGGGCCAGGGCTTCCAGCGTTTGGCGAGTAAGGCCTGGGTGCTTTCTCCTTGGCGAATGTGCGGGAGTACAGCGGCGATGTTTTTTGCGGCGGCGAATTTTTTGAATGCCTCGATGCATTCGAGTTTGGCTTTGTAGGGATTGCTCACGAAGACGTAGGCGGGCGACGATGGATCATCGTCATCAGGCGCCACTTTCCAGGGGTTGACGAGGCCTTCGCCTTCCGCATCGCTCTTCGATAAGGGGTGATTGACGAGAAATATGAGGCCGAAAAGAATGATGATGATAGCGCCGAGAGCATACGAGTTCAGGCGGGACATCTTCCGCGAGGGTGATGCACCCCACTCATACTCGAGTACGAGGCGTTGCCTTGGCGAAATATAGGGCTCGGGCGCGGCGGCGGACTCACTGTGAGCAATATCTTTGTATTGCCCTAGTTTATTGACGTCGAGTTTGATCGGTTCGCAAGAGACCTCGACCGCGCTGTTGCTGGTAAGCGATGCATCGGCAAAGCGAGTGGAAAAGCGAGTGATTTTCTCGGGCCGAGTGGAACGGGAGAAGTTTTTGCGTCGTTCTCCTTTGCGTGAAAAGCCTTTTTTACTCATGTGAGGGATAAGGTTATTGTGAACGAGTTTGGCTGAGATGCAAGGAGATAGCGACAGAAAATAGAACGGAAATCGAACGCACGGCGATTCCCCATGAGCATGTATGACTTGTTTCTCCGAAAAATAAGGATCTTGACCAAGGATCGCCTCGTCCTGCGGGCGAAATGCCAGTTGAGCTTTTTTTCAGAGCTACCTTGCGCTCGGGAGATCGCAGAAAAACCTCATCGCGATCCCGCAGCATGCATTCCGAGGCATCGGGCAAATCGAAGATTTCTACCGGTAAGCTGATAGCTAGAACTAAGAAAACTCCTATCACCGGAGGAAAAAGCACTGCGTTTTCGTATGAACCATCTGATTGTTGGTGGCGGAGTCTGCGCGAATCAATGCCCAGCTTTGAGCGAGTAGAGCACCGACATGCGTATCGCGATGCCGTTTTCGACTTGTTGATTGATCAGCGAAAGCGGGTAGTCCATTACCGCGTCACAAAGTTCCACGCCGCGATTGACTGGGCCGGGGTGCATGATGTGAATTCCTTCGCCGGCAATGCGCTTGAGGCGCGCCTCGGTGATGCCGAAAACTTTGTGATACTCACGCAGACTGGGGAAATACTGTACGTCTTGGCGCTCCATTTGCACCCGCAGAAGATAGAGCGCACAGGGGGCCCAGCGCATTGCGGTTTCGTAGTCGGTGAAACAGGTAACACCCGCGGGAGGATATTGAGGTAAGAGGGAGCCGGGCGCGAGCCAAGCGACCTTGGCGCCGAGACGGAGGAAAATTTCCGTGGTCGAACGCGCGACGCGGCTGTGCAGAATATCTCCGATGATGAGGATTTTTTTACCTTCGAGCTCGGGATGAATTTCGCGTAATGTGAAGGCATCCAGCAGTGCTTGCGTGGGATGAGCATGCGCACCATCGCCAGCATTGATGACGCAGGCGTTAGTCATTTTTGCGATGGCAGCGGGCTGACCGGAGCGGGGATGGCGTACGATGATGTAATCGGTGCGCATCGCGTGAAGGGTCTCGATGGTTTCGCGCACAGACTCGCCCTTGGTGACTGAAGAAGAGGGGACATCAAAGTTCGTGACATCGGCCGATAAACGTTTGGCGGCAACCTCAAAGGACGAATGAGTGCGGGTAGAAGGCTCGTAGAACAGCATTAGCACCGATTTTCCCTTTAGAGCGGGAACTTTTTTCACCGAGCGGGTGAAGATTTCCTTGAAAGGCGTGGCTTGATCGAGAAGGGAAATGATTTCCTCCCGTGTGAGCGAATGGATGTCGAGCAGATCCTTACGGAGCATGATGGTTGGTGGTGAGAAGAATGACGAAGCTAGCGAGAATGATAGCGATCCCAGCAAGAAAGGCAGCATGGTGGCGACCACGTGGTTTTTTCCAATAAATCAACAAACTGGCAAGTAAAAGCACGCTACATCCCGCCGCGGGCGCGTAGAATTTTTGCGGAGTAAAGGTGTTCCAATAATGAAATGTAAGGTAAATCGCCGCGATGGCGATGGTGTAAAGCAGCCCTGCGAGAATCGGATTGAGCGCCATGCTGAGAATGTGTTGCAGCGGCGGACGTGCCTGAAATATGTCGCGTCTGCGCATTTCCATGATTTCTTTATCATCGTGTTTGCGCTGCGGTAGAGCGGCGCTCGGTGCTGCCTGGCCAGTAGATATTTCGGCAGCTGCCACTGGGCGTAATCCATCGAAGACATGTGGTCTACCATGTTTTTGTGGTGGAGTTTTGCGCAACGAGGGCGCCGATTCCGCTGCGTGAGTAGGAGGAATTTCTGCATGTTGGCCGACAGCAGCTTGAGCTAACAGCGGAAACCCAGCCGCATCAGCACGAAGCCCGTCGAGGCCGAGGAAGGTTCCGTTATTGACGGGCGGAGTGTAACGTGGAACCTCACTCATCACTTCAGGTTCAACCATTTCCTGAACAGAATTTGTTGAAGTTGCTATGCCTGAAGGAGTCTGTGGCAATTGTGGAAATTCCTGAGCGCGAAGAGCGGCCAGCTCTTCCGGCGTATGCTTGCGCTGTGGAATCAGACTCATGCGTGCGGGATCATTTCAACTTTGTCTTCGTTGTCGGTGCCTTCAAGAGAAACCAATACATGATCGAGGCGCTCGGTGGCGAGAGAAATCCCCACAAAATCCGCCTGAATCGGCATTTCACGATGTCCGCGATCAATCAACACCGCAAGTTCCACTTTGCCCGGGCGCCCGTAATCCGATAGCGCATCGAGAGCCGCGCGAATGGTGCGACCCGTAAAAAGCACATCGTCCACTAAAATTACCGTGGTATCTTCGAGAGGAAAATCAATGTCACTGCCCTGAAGTTTCGGATTTTCGTGCATGTGGCCGAAGTCATCGCGATACAACGAAATATCCAGAGTGCCGAAAAGAATCTCGCGATCATCCTCGGCTAACACATTGCACAATCGCTCCGCGACCTCATCGCCACGACTGCGGATGCCGATGAGCGCCAAAGTCTCCGTTACAGGATGCCGATCGCGAATTTGCGCCGCGAGGCGATCAATGGCTTGGGCGATGTCGTCTGCTTCAAGTGGGAATTGCATAGTGGTGGTCGAGTTGAGGGCGAGAAAGTAGATTGCTTAGTCAAAATTCAAAATGCCGATGTCAGAACGGCTCTGCGATCCCGTAAACTGGATCTTTTCCGCTTGGCGGTGAGCCATTTCTGCTGCTGCTTGGCGGGTTGTTGAAGTAGCCACTACAGCAAGCACACGTCCGCCATGCGTCACCCACATGCCGTCCTTATGCAACTTCGTGCCTGCATGATACACGCGAGCTCCAGCTACGTCATCAAGGCCTGTGATCTGATCGCCATTGCGTGTGATCTCGGGATATCCCGCCGCAGCTAAAATGACTGCAACACTCCAGCCATCTGAAAATTTCAGCAACTTCGGCGCGAGCACACCGCGAGCACCCTGCAAGCAAAACTCCGCAAGATCACCGCTCACTAGCGGCATCACCGCTTGGCACTCGGGATCGCCAAATCGGCAGTTATACTCAATGACCTTCGGGCCTTGAGGCGTCAGCATCAACCCGAAATAGAGGAAACCACGATAGGGCAGGCCCTCGGCAATCAGCCCACGCACTGTCGGCTCAACAATCGTTGTTTTAATCGTTTCAAGCAAAGCTGCATCAATCAATTGACGACTCGCCACCGCGCCCATGCCGCCAGTATTTGGTCCCAAATCTGCGTCCAATGCGCGCTTGTAATCTCGAGCTGGTGTGAAAATCAGATACTGATCATCAATAATCGCCGCAAAAATCGACACTTCAGGTCCCGTCAGGCATTCCTCCACCAGCAATCGGCCCTCGCCGAAACGTTGCTTCACTAAGACTTCTTGCAAAAATGCCTGCGCGCTTGCCTCATCGGGACAAACAGCCACACCTTTTCCGGCAGCCAATCCATCGAATTTCAACACCGTCGGGTATTGACCATTGATCGCGGTCACCGCCTCATCGAGCGAATCCACCACCGTCGCCATTGCCGTAGGAATCTGATGGCGAAGCAGGAAATTTTTCGCAAACTCCTTGCTTGCTTCCAACTGGGCGGATTGCTTGTGCGGCCCCCAACAAGGGATGCCCGCCTTTTCACACAGATTCGCTAGGCCTTCATCCTTCACCAAATAACTCTCCTCACCCGCCACACACAGATCGATTTTCCGTTCTACCATCCAATCAATCAACTGCGGCAATGTCTTGGCCGGAACTGGTTTGGCGATCGAAAAAATTGCATCACTTCCCGGAAAACAAAACACCTGAGGCTGCGATGGCGATTCCGCCAATGCACGCACCAATGCATGTTCCCGTCCACCTTTTCCTACCACTAAAACCTTCATAGTCGCGGAGCTTATCGATCATTATCCTTCCCGACACAATCACAAACTGAGGAGAAATGCCGTAATGCCAATAAATGATTCGCCAGACCATGGAGCGCGGACTTTAGTCCGCTTGTCAGCAATTACTAGAAGCGGGCTAAAGTCCGCGCTCCATCATACTCAATCCAAACCGCGTTCAGTGAGATCATCCTCTTCCCAACCCAAAAAATGACCAAGCTCGTGAAGAAATGTCGTCGTCACTTCTTCGCGGAAGTCTTGCTCGTCTTCCTCGACCCAGTCCCACAAGTTTGTGAGAAATAGACGAATGCGCGGCATGTCGTCAGAGCTCGACTCCTCTAACAAAGATGCCCCCTCAAAAACCCCTAACTCATCCCCATCCAGTTCGTCATCCCAGGCATCAGCTCCAGGAGTCATTTCAAACGAAATCACACAACTTTCCAATGCCGCTTTTACTTCGGCAGGCAAATCGCGCACCACGGCCTCCACCTCTTCTTCTGCCCATATCCGCAGTAAGTTATCATCAGTCATCATATTTGAAGCACGTAATGTTAAAATGAAATGCGTTAAGTCTTTGGAGCGCGGACTTTAGTCCGCTTGTCAGCAATTACTAGAAGCGGACTAAAGTCCGCGCTCGATTCTGTCTTACTCTTCCTCGTTTGCGATATCTTCGTTAGGGAGGTCTTCCTCTGATGTGGATGCGGACTCAAGTCCGCGCTCCGATTCATTGTCTTCGCCGTCGGGGATGACTTTGGAGATGTCTTGCAGGGATTCGCCTTCTTTCATGGAAAGGAGTTTCACGCCCTGGGCATTACGGCCGGTTTCGCGGATGGTGTTGACTTTGATGCGGATGCTGAGTCCAGTGTTGGTCATGAGCATGAGTTCGTCACTTTCTTCGACCGTGACAGCGCCTACGACGTTGCCAGTTTTCTCGGTGACTTTCATGGTGATGATGCCTTTGCCGCCGCGCGATTGCAGACGATATTCTTCGAAGGCGGTGCGTTTGCCAAGGCCGTTTTCGGCGGCGACGAGCAGGGTGCTGCCGGCAGTCACCAGAGCCAGGCTGACGACTTGGTCGCCTTCTTCGGGACGGATGCCCCACACGCCAGTGGCGGTGCGGCCCATACTGCGAGCTCCACTTTCGTGGAAGCGGATGCTGATGCCATGACGCGTAACGAGCACAACTTCATCGTTGCCAGATGTTAGACGAACACCGATGAGTTCATCACCTTCTTCGAGGTTGATCGCATTGAGTCCGGCTTTGCGGTAGTTGCGGTAATCGTTGAGCGGGGTTTTTTTGACGAGACCAACTTTGGTGGCGAAGAGCAGGAAGCCGGCTTCGTCGCGGAAGGTGATGTCGTTGTTGTTCTCATCCGTGATGCGTTCCAGACGCAGCAAGGCAGCGATTTTTTCGTCGGGCTGAAGATTGAGCACATTGCGGATGCCGCGACCTTTGGCTGCGCGTGAACCCTCGGGAATGTCGTAGACGCGCTCGACGTAGACGCGGCCGGTGTTGGTGAAAAACATCAGGTAATCATGCGCTTGGGTGGAGAACAAGTGCTCGATGAAATCGTCTTCTTGGTCCTTGGCAGTGCGTGTTTCCATGCCGCGCAGGCCTTTGCCGCCACGTGCTTGAACGCGGAATTCGCTAGCTGGTGTGCGCTTGATGTAGCCGCGGTGCGTGAGGGTGACGATCATCGAGTCATTGGCAATGAGGTCCTCGATGGCAATTTCGCCTTCGTCAGGTAGGATCGGACAACGACGTGGTGAACCGTATTTTTCAGCAATAGCACGGAGTTCGTCTTTGATGATGGTGAGAACGCGAACCTCTCGGGCAATGATGTCCATGAAATCAACAATCTCGGCCAGCACGTTATCGTATTCGGCTTTGATCTTATCACGCTCCATACCGGTGAGTTGATAGAGTCGCAATTCAAGGATAGCGTTGACTTGTCTCTCAGAGAAAACGTAGATGTCACCCTGTATCGATGGCTGACTGCGGATGAGAATGCCTAGGCCTTCTGCGGTCTTGACCGGGAAAGTATAAGCTGCCAAGCGCTCACGCGCTTCATCGCGGTTTTTCGAAGAGCGAATGATGTGGATGAAGTCATCAAGATGACCGAGAGCTAACAGATAGGCTTCGAGGTTTTCGGCGCGGTCCTCGGCTTTGCGGAGGAGATACTTCGTGCGACGAACAATCACTTCACGACGGTGCTCAATGTAGCAATCGATGGCGTCTTTGAGCGTTAGCATCTTGGGCCGCTTCTCGTGAATGGCGAGCATGTTTACGCTGTACGACGTGTCCATGCTGGTGAGTTTGAAAATTTGATTCGCTACCACTTGCGGACGAGCATCGCGCTTCAACTCAATCTCGATGCGCGTTTCTTCGTCAGAAAGGTCGCGCATGCCGGAGATGCCAGTGAGCACTTTTTCGTTCACCAATTCGGCGATGCGTTCCTGCAAAGTAGCGCGGTTGACGCCATGTGGCACTTCACGAATGGTGAGAATCGACTTGCCGCCTTCTTGCTCGTCGATATCAATTTTACCACGCAGACGCACAGTGCCGCGGCCGGTGCGGAAGTATTCTTCGATTCCTTTGAGTCCTCGGATTTCGCACTTACCGGCGAAGTCAGGGCCTTTCACAAACTGCATCAACTCAGGCAAGGTGATGTCGGGTTTGTCGATCTGCGCACAGATCGCATCGACAATTTCGCGCAGATTGTGCGGTGCCAAATTGGTCGCCATACCCACGGCAATACCAGTGCCACCATTGACTAACAGATTCGGAAATGCAGCAGGTAGAACGGTGGGTTCGGTGAGTCGTTCGTCGTAGTTCGGAACAAAATCGACGGTATCTTTTTCGAGGTCTTCCATCATCGCCATGCCGAGATGGGTGAGGCGTGCTTCCGTATAACGCATGGCAGCCGGTGGGTCACCTTCGACCGAGCCGAAGTTTCCTTGGCCATCGATGAGTGTTTCTCGGTAGGTCCAATGTTGCCCCATGTTGACGAGAGTTGGGTAAATGACAGCTTCACCGTGAGGGTGATAGTTTCCAGAGGTATCGCCGCAAATCTTCGCGCACTTGATGTGTTGCTTGCCGGGAGCCAAATTCAGCTCGCGCATCGCATAGAGAATCCGTCGTTGTGATGGCTTCAATCCATCACGCACATCAGGAAGCGCGCGCGAGATGATGACTGACATCGAGTAGTCCAAGAAGCTGGTGGAAAGCTCTTCGGCTACGGAGATTGGTTTGATATGGTCAATGGACATAAGGTAAAAGGGTCACTAGTCACGGGTCACTAGTTGGAGTGGTTGTTGTGCGTTTTGGGGTAGTGGGTTTGCCTATGGTTTTGATGTAGGCGTTGAGGCGTTTTTTGCGGGTGTCGAGATCACGGTAGAGTTGGCGAGCGGCTTCTTTTTCCATGAGGCCGCGATTTGCGGATTTTTTGATCCAAGTTTGCGTTTCCTCGGCTGAGCCGCGTGCGTAGTGGCAAAATTGCATGTTTTCCTTGTAATGATAGCGTCCATAGCCCTCGGCAATATTCGCTGCGATGGAATCAGTCGCTTTCACAAATTGTTTGCCCACGGTAGCTTTGGCGTAGTAATCCGATGTGATCACGACATTCCAAACATGCTCCCCGATGCGCATGGCCTCGCGGTAGATTTCCAGTTTGTTGATGTCGTTGTTCATGAATACCAGTGACGAGTGACCAGTGACAAGACTACCTTTACACATCCAAATTCCGGACGTTGAGGGCGTTGTCTTCGATGAAGCGTTTGCGGGGTTCGACGATGTCGCCCATCAGGACGTCGAACATTTTGTCCGCTTCTACGGCGTTGTCTTCGTCAAGACGCACGCGCAGGAACTGACGTTTGGTCGGGTCCATGGTGGTTTCGAAAAGCTCTTTGGCGTTCATCTCACCGAGACCTTTGAATCGTTTGATCTGCATGCCGCGGCGTCCGATTTCTAATACTTTTTCGAGCACCTCGGTGACGGCGAAAATCGGCGTGACGCTCTTTTTATCGCCTTCGCCCTCGATGAGTTCGTAGATCGGTGTATCGGCGGAGAAAAAGTTCGTTGTATCGAGTCCTTTTTCGCGCAGCTTGACCATCAATCGCTCGATGGCATTGGCCTCGTGCAGCTCCTTAAGCACGGCGCGGCGAGAGATTTGATTCACTTGTGCAGCGATTTCCTCTTCGGTGAGAATTTCGCCAAACAGGCGCAGGTCGCGATTTGCGCTGGCGAATTCTTGGAGGGCTTTGTCATCGAGGAAATAGTGAATTTTTTCCTCGTTACCCTGGCGCACGCGAATCATGTAGGCCGGCAGATTGACGCCATTTCCTGCGGATAGGAAGTCGGCAAAATTGCCACCGCTGCGTTGGATCGAGTCGGCGTAACGCGTCAATTGCGAAATATTTTCTAACACTGTGCGCAGCTCGTCAGCAGTGAGCAGGGCGTCATTAGCGATCGAGTGCAAGGAAACATCGCCGGCGCCGAGGTCGATGAGAATTTTTGTGAGATCATTGTCGTCCTGCACGTATTCGGCGCGTTTTTTGCGCGTGACCAAGTAGAGCGGCGGCTGGGCGATGTAAAGGTGACCACGTTTGACCAAGTCCGGCATGTGGCGGCAGAAAAATGTCAGCAACAAGGTGCGAATGTGCGATCCATCGACGTCGGCGTCGGTCATGATGACGATCTTGTGATAGCGGATTTTCTCGACGTTAAACGCGCCTTCCATATCGCCATCGCCGATGCCGGCACCAATCGCGGTGATCATCGATTGAATTTCCTTATTCTGCAAGGCGCGGTGGAGGCGGGATTTTTCCACGTTGATCAGCTTACCCCGGAGTGGCAGGATGGCCTGCGTGCGGCGATCTCGACCTTGCTTGGCTGAGCCACCTGCGGAGTCACCTTCGACAATATACAGCTCAGATTTTGACGGATCGCGTTCCGAGCAGTCGGCCAGTTTTCCAGGCAATCCTCCACCCGAAAGTGCTGATTTGCGGACGGTTTCGCGAGCCTTGCGGGCGGCCTCACGGGCACGAGCGGCATTGACCGATTTCTCGATGATTTTTTTCGCGAGGTTGGGATTTTCCTCAAAGTAGTTCATCAAGCCCTCATAGACGATCGAGGATACCACGCCTTCGATCTCGGCATTGACCAGCTTGGCCTTGGTCTGCGAGTTGAAGCGTGGGTTCGGCATTTTTACCGAAATCACACAGACCAGACCTTCGCGCACGTCATCTCCGGAGAGCGAGGGGTCCTTGTCTTTGAGAATCTTGTTCGCTTTGGCAAATTGATTGATCGCGCGGGTCAGTGCTGTGCGGAATCCAGTCAAGTGCGTTCCGCCATCGGAGTTCGGGATCGAGTTGGCGAAGCAGAGAATCTGATCGTTGTAAGAGTCGTTGTATTGGAAAACGACGTCGGTAAATACGTCATCATGTGTGACCTTGCCATCGTAATCAATCTCCACTTGGCGCTTACCAGAGAGAGCGATCGGAGTTTCGTGAATGATCGGCTTGTTTTCGCCGAGCTGCGTGACGAACTCGACAATGCCGTGCGCGTAGTAAAACGAGGTCTTTTTCGCGGATTCCGGACGTTCATCTTCCAGATCGATGGTCAATCCTGGATTGAGGAAGGCGAGCTCGCGTAGACGCGTCGACAAGCGCTCGAAGTTGAAAACGATGGTATCAACGAAAATCGTCGCATCGGGAAAAAAGGTAATCTTCGTTCCCGTCTCGCCCACAGGAGCTTCACCGATTACCGAAAGTGGCGAAGTCGTTTTGCCGCGCTCAAATGCGATCATGTGGATCTTGCCCTCGCGGCGTACTTCCGCTTTGAACCAATCAGACAGCGCGTTCACACACTTGGCGCCCACGCCGTGCAGACCGCCAGAATATTTGTAGGCACCTTGGCCGAACTTGCCACCAGCGTGAAGATTTGTGAGAACGAGTTCAATGGCGGGGATGCCAAATTTCGGATGCGTATCGACGGGAATGCCGCGACCGTTGTCCGAAACGGAAATCGAGCCATCGATATGGATCGCAACTTTGATGCGCTGGCAGTAGCCCGCAAGGTGCTCATCGATTGAGTTGTCGAGAACCTCAAAAACACAATGGTGCAAGCCGCGTTCATCGGGGTCGCCGATATACATGCCAGGACGTTTGCGAACGGCCTCCAAACCCTCCAGTTTATCGATTTGTGCAGCGCCGTATTCTTGGCTGGCATCAACGCTAGGAGGTGTATTTTCCGCGGGAGTAAGTGGTTCTGACATGAGCTGCCAGAGTATCGGTAAAATCAAGGAAAAGAGCAAGGGTTTTCATCGAAAAAACGGCCCTTTTTTTGGTTCTTTTTAGGCGTAAAATGCGAACGATTTGATCAAATCCCAGACCCTGAGAAGAACTCAAAAAACGAGGATGAACCCAAACAACATTTTGTGCGCTTGGCGGAACTCTTTCTTGTCCTCGTTGCAGCGATTTGTCACATTATCACCAACCACACCACGAGAATCCGCTGCAAAACTTGCCGCCAGATTGGTCCAGCGCTTGTTGGGATCGGCGGAGGATGTAGGCGGCGCGACAAAGGCCACAGGCGTGTGAATCGTTTGGCAGCACTGCAGACATGGACCGAGTTGGCCAGCATAAAAAATCGGCATCTGGAGCTTAATCCAGCAATAGTTGCACTAAAACATCAGCTGCGGCGTCTAGATTCTGGAATCAGACGGACTAGAGCGTTACCATTCATCGTTACTGACTGTTAAAGCTTCAATTGCTCGCTTTGCCAAGGCAAAAGGCAATCTTCCGCAGCGATTTCACCAGCAGCAAGGCATTCGGCAACACTGCGTGCGATCAAAAGGGAGGGATCAATGTCCAGATCCGCCGCAGCTGCATCACGCTTCTTGATGATCTCGTCCACTGCACGGTCAAATGCGGCATCCTTCTTGCGGCGCAGTGCCTTGATTTTTTCTGGCCATTGCTCCTCTTCCATTTCGCGCACGGGGTAGACGGCTTTTTCAAATCGCTTCAAGCGTTCGGCGCGCAATAAATGCTTCGGCAGGGAAATCTCATCCCCCTGCGAAAGCATTTCCGCCCAGGTGATCATCTCCTTATTGTTCACCACCATGAAGGTGGGTTTATCCCAAGAAGCAGCCTCGGCATTGCGCCAATTCCATAAAGCTCGCAAATATGCCAATCCTAACAAATTTAAGCGGCCAGATCCATTGATACGCCAAAGATCTTCCTTGTTTTCATCGCGTTCCAATACTTTTTTGCGTGCTGCCTCACAGCTCTGAACGAACCACTCGTAACGGCCTTTGTCGGTCAATTCCTCGACAATACATTCTGCCATCGGCAAAAGAAAAACTACGTCATTGATGGCGTATTCCATCATTTTATTTGTCATGGGTCTGCGCCCCCAATCCGCCTTTTGCGAGGTCTTACAAAGAACGACTCCAAACCAATGCTCGACGAGATCAGACAAACCAAATTTACGCAGGCCCAACAATCGTGCACCGATCTGGGTATCCCAAACCTTAGGAGGTAAGATGCCGAATTCACGCTTCAACATCGTCATGTCGTAATCCGCACCATGCATCCATACCTCGCATGAGTTGAGATACGCATCGAAGGACGATAAATCACCCAGAGCGAGCGGATCGATGAGCACATTGCGACCTCCAGCAGACAATTGGATCAAGCACAATGATTCCTTGTAGCGGTGAAGACTATCAGCCTCAGTATCGATCGCACAGAGCCTTGGTTGAGGGCATAGTTCCTCCATCAGGGAGGTAAGTTTTTGCTGTGATTCGATAATTTCAGGCATTCGCGATGAGGCGCGGTAAATGAGAAGAAAGAAACCGCGTTGACCAAACTGTGGCCAACGCGGTGAAGAAGAACGGATCGCTAACGATCAAAATCCTTTCGAGACAGATGCGGTCGGGCGGATTGAGATCTTTGGATGAAGAACATGCGAGGCCGTGATACCGATGCTGCCAGTTGTATTAAGAACACGATCATCAGCAACGTTGGAGATCGTCCAAGTGAAGGTACTGTTGGCAGCTGGTTGAACAAGAGCACCAGCTTTGGTATCTTTGACCACCAGTGTCTGCCCGAGAGCGGGTGCTCTGAGTGTCACCCACTTCGGCTTTGCAACCGTGTTGTCGTAGGTCACTTGGAAGCCATATGTGATGGAAAGACCTGTGCTCTTGCGCTTTGGTGTGGTGAAGACGATTGGCGTAAGACCATCCGAAGGCAAGCCCACAAGAATCGGAATAGGACCGGTGCCACCAGTAGGCTCAAGCAAGAATGGCGCAATCGCACTTTCACGAGGGACTGCTACGGGAACAGTCACAGGTGCAGTGAATCCTGTGGGGACAGCAAGCAGTGCCGGCGTTGTGTAAGGTGGCGCGTCATAAATCGAACGACGATTCAAAACCTGGTTGAAGCTAGTCCATTCAAGCGTTGAGCTCAAATCATCTCCATCATCTTGGCTGTAGGCAAACTCCAAAATGTTGGAGATACCATCACCATCATAGTCACCTGTGGGAGCGCGGAGCTTGGTGCCCACGCCGAGGGGGAATTCACGCTGGCTGTGTCCCGAAAAGCTGTCGATGAATTCCATACCAAAGCGGAACTGAGTTTGGGGGCTGTCGTACGAGAGATTCCCAGTAACGATGTTACGGCGATAATTGATGACACCATTGCCGAGGCTTCCCTTGGTCATGAAACCGGGGCCAAGACGAAAGCGTGATGCCATCGCAGGCAGTACCATTTCCCTGCCGAGAGGCGGGAAAATGATATTGTCTGGCGCCATGGCCTCATTCTCTACATTGTATAGAGCGTTTTCGCCTTTTTTCAGTTCCAGAGCATCGATGGTGGGGTGATCGTAAATCAGAGGTTGCCCAAGGGTATTGACGGGGAATCCAGCCGATTGTCCGTATGCAAAGAACTCTGCTGCGGTATCAAATCCATATGTTAGGGCAACCAAATCGGTAGTGACCCATGGGGTAACATTGGACCTGGTGATGCTGAATCTCAAGTCATCCGAGGGAATGGTGTAGGAACCATCAACGCCACTCCAGAGGATGTCGTTGAAATTCCGTGGATCAAGCTGCATACGGCCATCATACCAGCGACCATTGGTCACGCGCATTCCGTTTTTGCGTTTGCCAACACCTGGGTAGCCAGTGGTGTGCGGAAAGTGGGTAACGCTAAAGACCAGGGAGCGAGGCGGGTCAATCTTGCCCACATCGGCGAGAAGAGGAAAGCCCATTTGGTAAACACCGTACACAACTTGACCATCTTGTTGTGATTTATTGTCGAATTCTTTTCTAAATGAATAGTAGGTAAAGTTGTGCTCTTGAAATGCTTGTGTAAGCACGTTATACCACATCGAAACACTCGCATCGTTGAAAAAGCTCTGTGGACGCTCAAAGAGTGAGGGCGGTGCCGCCAGAATTTTGATCTGTTCGGCAAGGAAAGGGGCTACACGTACTGCAGGCGTCAAGGAGGCAACTGACCAGTAAGAGTTATCGTCATTGACACCATTGCGATCAGAGTCACCGGAAGTGATGAATCCAGTCGTGCCGAGTGGGCAAGCAAGGTTTGGTGACATCAATACTAGACCACCGTTCCCAGCACAGCCCGCAATGACCCACGAGCCATCGACGAGACCAATTTGCACGGCACCACCGAGGTAATTGACGGTTGTCGGCCCAGCTTGATGGAACATCTTATGGTCCACGAACTGAAGTTGAGTCTGAGCCATCACAGCGACAGGCATCGAAAAGGCCAATGTGGCGAGAATGTTTTTCATAGTTTTTCTTGGTTTGAGGGAAGCGAGCACAAATAGAATACAATGTATGAGAAAATGCAAGCGAATTCTTAAAAATTCAGCGAATTCCCCGTAAAAGGAGCTCTGCATTATTTTGGGTTGCTTTAAGGTTTTTCATCAGAGTTTCAACCGCCTCGCCGTAAGGAAGTTGCGCAAGTTGTCGCCGAATGTCGAGAACCTTGGAAAATTCGTCCGGATGATACAGTCGATCATCGTTGCGGGTGCCGGATTGCGGGATGTGAATGGCGGGGTATACGCGCCGTTCGGCGAGATCGCGGTCCAATCGAATCTCCATGTTGCCCGTGCCTTTGAACTCCTCGAAAATGACATCGTCCATCCGTGATTCGGTCTCGATCAGCGCGGTGGCAAGGATGGTGAGCGAGCCTCCCTCTTCGACATTGCGCGCTGCGCCGAAAAATTTACGCGATTTCTGCAAAGCTACGGGTGAAACGCCGCCGGAACCGATGGGACCGGACTGGTTTGCTGCGTTGTGACCGCGTGCCAGTCGAGTCAGTGAATCGAGCAAAAGAATGACATCCTTGCCTTGCTCGACGAGGCGTTTGGCGCGATCGAGCACGATATCAGCGACCTGTGCATGGCGGCGCGGACTTTCATCGAAAGTCGAGGCATACACGGTGCAGCCGACGGTTTCCTCGAAATCGGTCACCTCTTCGGGGCGTTCATCGAGCAGAAGCACGATGAGTTCCGCCTTCGGGTGATTCACGCGGATGGCCTTAGCGATTTGTTTGAGCAAAATGGTCTTACCGCCACGAGGCGGGGCGACGATCAGGGCGCGCTGACCCAGTCCGAGTGGAGCGATGAGGTCGACGAGACGAACGCTGAGGAAATCGGGGCCATTGCCTTCGAGGTAAACTCGGCGATCAGGGAACAGCGGCGTGAGTTTATCAAAGTCGGTGGGTACTTTCCAATCAGCAACGGGAATCCCTTCTGCCTCGAGGATTTCAGCGGTAGTGATAAATTTATCGCGCTCCTTGGAGCAGCGAGCACTGAGCTTGATGCGGTGACCGGATTGCAATCCATACTCGCGCAGGAAATTCAGCGGCACATGAATGTCATCCTGCGAGCTGCGGAAACTACGAACGGGATCACGCAGCATACCGAAATTTTCTTTGCCAAGCTCGAGCACGCCCTCGCAAATCAATTCTACTCCTTCGCGTGAGTAGAACTGAAGCAGTTCATACACGAGTTGGCTCTTGGTGGCGTGGGCGACTTGTAGGCCCGCGATGGCGTCTGCCATGTCGTGCAATTGGGCGAGCGTCTTTTTGCGGAATTCGTTGACGTCGAGGCAGGTGGGCAGGCTGATCGGCTTGGCTTGGATGAGCGCTTGATCCACGGTGGTGACGCCTTGGGACTCGAGAAAGCGGGCGATTTGTGCACGCAATCCCGTAAGCGGTCCCTCGTTCCAAAAGACTACATCAGCGATCAGCATTTTCTCTGCTACGGGCATTTGAGCGGCGATGATTGAATGAATCATTTCATCGTCAAATCGGGTGCGATTGCGCAAACGACGCACCTGAGTTTCATGACTGGAGGCCACCAGCAGTGATTTCTCATGTCCGAGATCGAAGCCATTTTCGAACAGCAAAGGCACGTCCGCAATGAACAACGAGGACTGGCCTTGCTCGCTTGCCTCAGCCAGCGCTGCTATGCATTCCTCACGAATCAAGGGATGAAGGATCGCTTCAAGCTGCTTGCGAGCTTCATCATCAGCGAATACTTTTTTCCGCAAGAAGTCACGATCAAGACAGTTTTTGGGCGCAAAGATCGCTTCGTCACCAAAGACGAGACGACACTGCTCAACCACGTTCGGGTCGCCATGGAGACGACGAGTCGCGGCGTCACAGTCAAAGAGAGTTACGGTGGGACATAGTTCGCGCAGCAATCGACACACAGTGGATTTCCCGCTGGCGATGCCGCCGGTGAGGGCGAAAATTCGCATGCGCTCATCATGCATCCAAAATTCCCTTGATGGCAAGCCGTAACTGTCAATAAATGGTGAAAATTTTCGCGCACGGAGTTCTTGACGAATCGCACCAGCTAGTTCATAGCTTGGTCGTTATGAAATGGCTTCCAAATGTTCCCCTCCTACTTGTTCCTTTTTTTCTGACTCAGTGCGGCTCGTTTACCGCGCCGATCGAAGGAGGCTTTGATCCACTTTCCGCGCCAGGATCAGGCCTCAACAAGGGGACCACCTTGGTGAACAACTACAATTTTCAGCCGATGCAGTATGTCACAGCTGCATCCAATTCCACAGCCTTTTTCAGCGAGCGCCCTGAAGGAAATGCTGAGGCCGAGGCGCTGCTCGCCGCTGGCACCTCCATGCGCGTGGTGAAAACGGAGGGCTCATTTGTGAAAGTGGAGCTCGACAATGGAAAAGTCGGCTACGTAGCCGCGGTTATGTTGATTGATGGCAGCGCATCGACAAACGCTACCGGCAATGCGGTGCAAGTCTATCCTCCGATCGGTGGCGACGGCGCAGCTCCCGCGCCTGTCGATTTACCCCCCGCATCATCACCGCTGCCACCGACGGATGTTTCCACAGGTGCGCCACTGCCACCGATCACCGCGCCTTCACTTCCCGATATGCCTGCTGCCCCTGGGGCCACTCCGAGCGTTGAATTGCCACCATCCTCCGTGGAGCAAGAAGCAGAGGAGAAAAAAGATACGGCACAGGAAGCCGCGCCAAAGGTTGAGCTTACCAAACCCGCAGCTGAGGCTCCCAAGCCACCAGTAAAAGCTCCGAAAATACCTGAGTGAGCGGATTTTTCGCTGTCCTCATCGCTGCGGCGTCACCGAGCTATCTGTAACAGAAAGCCACAACGCCCGAGAGCACAGTGGCTTTGTTTTACTAATACACGGAGAAAATTTTACGCCAGCGCCGATCCATGACCGTCATCGTTTCCAGTCGAGGTTCCTTGTGATGCGGTCTCGGCAGCTTCGGCATCTTGCACAGCCTCCGTTCAATCTTGCGCCGCCTTCTCGCTCGGTGCAGTTCCAGCTTTACTACCCTGAGTCAAGCCATGCTTGACCGACTTAAGACCATCTTTGACAAAGCCTGGCGCAAATTCCTTGGTGAAAGATGCCGCAAAGCAGGCGTCAAATGCCGCCCTCTTACGCAAGGTTATAGGCTACGCCACTGACCGCTTGCTGCACTTTCGGGGCTGCGGATCGCGCCTCTTCCGCCGCATTATGCTTGGCGGGCATCTCCTGTCGTTCTTTTTTCTTGACATCAATGGCCGCACATTCTTGACTTCACCTGCGCGAGTCATCTCTCTTGCTAGCGTGTCATAGAGACACCTCGGTAGGACATTTTGCTTGTGCTATAACATCATCGTCACTTGCTGCGTAGCTTCAGCCCACACACACTATGGATATTACATCACCGCTTTGGTATATCTGCTATTTGCTAGTTCTGATCGGCATGTCGGGATACGGTTTCCATCGTCTAACCATTATTTATCTCTATCTCAAGCACCGCAGCGATAAGCCACAGCCAAAGGAATTGTTCCAAGAGTTGCCGCTAATCACCGTCCAACTGCCCGTTTTCAACGAAATGCACGTTGTTGATCGCCTGCTCGATAGCGTGGCTGCCCTTGATTACCCGAAGGACAAGCTCCAAATCCAAATCATCGATGACTCCACCGACGAGACAACCGCCATTTGCGAAGCTGGCGCTGCTCGCCTACGCGGCCTCGGTTTTGACGCCGAGATGATCCATCGTGATGATCGCACGGGATACAAGGCTGGTGCTTTGGAAAATGCCACTCCATTTGCCAAGGGCGCATATCTTTTTATTCTCGATGCCGACTTCGTGCCCAACTCTGATGTTTTACTCAAGACCATTCACTACTTTACCGATGAAAAAGTCGGCCTCATTCAGACGCGCTGGGGTCATCTCAATCGTACCTACAACGTCCTGACCCGCGTGCAGGCGATGTTCCTCGATGGCCACCTTGAGCTTGAGCAGACAGCGCGAAATCGCTCCGGGCGCTTCTTTACCTTCAACGGAACGGCTGGCATGTGGAGAAAATCTTGCATCGTCGATGCAGGCGGTTGGGAGCACGATACCCTCACCGAGGACATGGATCTCTCCTACCGCGCCCAACTGAAAGGCTGGCGTTTTGTTTTCCTCAATGACGTTGAGACCCCAGCCGAGCTTCCTGTCGATATGGACGGCTTCAAAAGCCAGCAACATCGTTGGACCAAGGGCTCGATCCAAGTTTGCAAAAAAGTTCTGCCTACCATCCTGCGTAGCAAGGTTTCGCTCGCCATCAAGCTGGAAGCCTTTGCGCATCTAACTTCCAATTTTGCTTACCTTGCGTTGATCTGCTTGTGCTTCCTGATTTACCCGAGACTTCACTCTCCAGAAGCGCTGAAGGGTATCCATTACTACCTCCTCAACGGTTCCATCTTCTTTTTCACCACTGTCTCCATCTTTGCCTTCTACCTTACCTCACAAAAAGCCCTACGCCCTGGCACCTGGTGGAAGGAGATTCCCTACATCCCACTTCTTCTCGCCCTCGGCATTGGCATGTCGGTGAACAATGCCAAGGCGGTCATCGAAGCGATTTTCAATCATCAGTCCGCATTTGTACGCACGCCGAAGTACGGCATTGACCAAAAACCTCGCGCCGATTGGAAAAAAAGCAGCTATAAGGCTATCAAAACTCTCACTCCTGTGATCGAGTTCCTCTTCGGCTGCTTCTTCCTCTTCGTTGTCATCGAGGCCGCTATCGACAAAAAATTCTCCTCAGCGATTCTTTTGCTTCCCTTCCCGATCGGATTTTTCTACACTTCGTTGTCTTCTTTGGCACGAATGCTGCCTTCACGACCTGTGAAGGCTGCTGAAGAAGCAGCCACTGTCAACTCCCTTGATCCGTGATGAAGTCTTTCGCACCGCTTTTCCAACGCAGCATCATTTCACTATTCTCTCTGGCATCGGCACTGCTTCTGTGTCAATGCAGCCCATCCATCGACGGGCGATCCAAGATGATCGTCTCGGTGCGTGATCAGAAACTACTGCTGACGAAGGACGGTCGCCCCGTGAAGGCCTACAAGGTTTCTACATCCAAATTTGGCCTTGGTAGCGGCTCTGGCACCAATCGGACACCAATCGGGAAACTTGGCATAGCCAAAAAAATTGGCGGCTCTGCTCCAAAGGGTATGGTTTTCAAATCACGCCGCCCTACTGGCGAAGTTCTCAAACCGAATGCTCCTGGTCGCGATCCGATTGTTTCTCGCATCATGTGGCTCTACGGCAAGGAAGGCCACAACCGCAATACATACCGTCGTTGCGTTTACATTCACGGTACTCCCGAAGAATGGAGCTTAGGCTCGCCTGCCTCCTACGGCTGCATCCGCATGTCATCTTCCGACGTCGTTGATCTCTACAATCGCGTCGGAGTCGGCGCTGAGGTTCAAGTGATCCGCGGCGGACTGACCACCACCACCGAGGGCCAACGTTACGCCCGCACTGTCAGTTATCAACTCCTTGGATTTTCCAACGGCGGTTGATGGCACCTTGTGTTCAAGGAAATCCGCGTTATTGATTGTGTGGATCAAGTGATTAATCCGCCTCGCAGCATCACTTCATCTCTCTAACAGCACAATGCCATCTTTCACGACCAGATCAATGCTTCCGTGCAGGGTCTTGTCGATGAAAGGGGTGTTTTGGCTGCGCGAGCGCATGTAGTCTTTGGTGAAGGTCGTGCTGCCGTCGGGATCGAATAAGAGGAACTCCGCAGGCTGGCCCACTGCGATCGATACTGCATCAAGGCCCATGAAGCGTCGTGGCTCCGCGGAGTAACGCTTGACCACCAAATCCCAGCCGAACTCATTACTACGAACATAGTAGTGATACAGGCTGATTAAGGCAGTCTCTAGGCCCGTGATGCCATTGGGTGCGCTTACGAAGTCTTGAGACTTCTCGAATGCCGTGTGTGGGGCGTGATCTGTTGCGATGAGATCAAACACGCCTTGCTTTAATCCTTCTAGCAACAAAGCGTTGTCGCGCTTGGTGCGTAGTGGGGGATTCATCTTGTAGTTGGTATCAAAGTCACCAATGTCATCCTCGCTAAACATCAGGTGGTGGGGTGCTACTTCGGCGGTGACTTTTACATCGCCGCGCTCCTTCCACCAGCGTATGGTTTCCATGCCTAGGGCTGAGGAAACATGCTGAATGTGAATGTGCGCTCCTGCTGCGTGGGCAATGCGGATGTCACGATCAATGATGATCTCCTCCGCGCAGGGCGGTGATCCTTTGATGCCGAGGCGGAATGCTGTGGGCCCCTCAGTAAGTGCTCGTGGACCGGCCAGAGACGGCACCTCGCAGTGACTGGCGTAAAACATGCCCATGTCTTTGGTGTAGAGCATAGCCCGATATAACACCGCAGGATCATCCACGCTGTCACCATCATCGGTGAGCATTTTCACTCCGAGATTGCGCATGCCATCAATTGCTGCAAGTTCTTTGCCATGGCGGCCCTTGGTAATACAGCCACTGGTGAGCACGGTGATGGGAGTTTGCCGGCCCGCATCAAGCACAGTACGGATGGCTGCTGGATTATCTAGCGCAGGGGAGGTATTAGGCATCATTACCACCCCCGTGACGCCTCCATTGATCGCGGCTTGTGCTCCGCTGGCGATGTTTTCCTTGGCCTCGAATCCGGGCTCACGAAAATGCACGTGCGCATCAAACATCGCTGGCATCAAAATGCGCCCGCGGGCATCGATCTCACGCGCCTGCTCGGGCTTTACGAGATCCGGGCCGATTGCAGTAATGCACCCATTTTCCACCAGCACATGAGCAAGAGTGACGGCAGGTGAGTGTTCGCTAGCGATTTGGCAATGGGTGAGAAAGAGTGAGCTCATGAGTAGATTCTGTGCCGCTGATCTTAGAAGCATGTAGCTGGCTTGGCAAACACGAATCGTCAAGAAGATATACTTTCGAGTGATGATGGCTAGTGCGCATGACGGAGTACATCCGCTGATCAAAGAGGCGCTGATCGTAGAAAAAATGGTGACCCGTCGATACTCGGTTGGTCATCACAGTAGTATGAGTAAAGCTTTTGACTTACTTTTTACGATTATCACGTTTTTTCGGAACTACCCCCACGCGTTTGGCCCAGTCTTGCCATTGTTGGGAGAGCACTTGCACTTTGTCTGGATGCGTCGCTGCTAGATTGCGCATTTCCGTGCCATCGTCACGCAGTTGATAGAGTTCCCAGTGCTTTTTTTGAATGCCGCCAGCGGGCGAGACTCCCGCACCGACCAGTTTCCAATCGCCATCGCGTACCGAGGCATTTCCCTCATGCTCGAGAAAGATCGGCTTATCTCGTTCTAACAATTTTCCATCAAATGCAGGGAGCAGTGAGATACCCTCCATGGGCAAAATCTGATGTGCTCCTCGCGCCGTCGGATATTCTGCGCCCGTGACATCGACTACGGTAGCCATGATGTCGATGAGTTGTGCCGGTGATCGATACCAATCACGGCCCGCTTGAATGCGCTGCGGCCAGTGCGCGATGAAGGGAGTATTAGCCCCGCCTTCATGTGTGAAATGCTTGTAGCGCCGATACGGTGTGTTAGAGGCATTGGCCCAACATGTGCCATAGCTGATATCCATCAAGGGCACGCCAGCTCTGCGCTCCTTGACTGGGTGACCGAGCCCGAGAGTTGAGCCTTCGGCACAAGCCCCATTGTCTGCCATAAACATCAATAAAGTGTTCTCCCATTGTCCGCTGGCTTTCACGGCAGTGATCAAGTCGCCCAGTTTCTGATCTACTCGATCAATCATTGCTGCATACGCCGCCATGCGATGCTCACAGGCATCTTGCATAGCCGAATCTAACAAATCCCATGCCGGCACGGAAGGATCACGGGCGGTGAGCGGCCACGCATTAGGGATCAGCCCAGTGGCAAGCTGTCGCTGGTATCTTTCGCTGCGCAAACGATCCCAACCCAATTGGTATCGGCCACGATATTTTTTTAGCTCAGCCTCATGAGCATGGAGAGGCCAATGCGGTGCCGTAAATGCGAGATACAAGAAAAACGGATCCTTTTTGCGCTCGCTCTCTTGGTGCTCTCGAAGAAATGAAATGGCGTGATCCGCAAACGCGTCCGTGGTATAGAATGGCCGCTGTGTTGTCGATTTAGGCTGTGGGTCTGGTTGATTGCCCGCATACATGATACGTTCACCATAGGGCGTAAAATAATGGGTTGCCCCATGCAGACAACCATAGTAGCGATCAAAGCCGCGTTGAAGCGGCCAGTCCGCAGGATCTTTTCCTGAGAGATGCCATTTTCCCGCCATGAAGGTCGCATAGCCAGCTGACTTCGCAACCTGCGCTAAGGTGACGCAAGAGTCATTCAGATTTCCCTGATAGGCCGCAGGCAAGTTCGGATTCATACCTGCTCCACCCTCGGTAGTCATGTGACCAATACCCACCTGATGTGGATGCAGACCGGTCATTAAGCTCGCACGTGTGGGACAACAGCGCGCGGAGTTATAAAACTGCGTAAAACGCAAACCTTCTTGCGCAAGCCGAGCCAAATTCGGAGTGTCGATCTCGCCGCCGTAAGGTGCGATGTCTGAAAATCCCATATCATCCACCAACACCACAATCACATTTGGTCGCGCCGCTGGAGTTTTTCCCTCAGCTACTCCTAGCGATAGACTCAACAACAATACGCGCAACAATTTCATGACCGAAGCACTGTGGCAATCGAGGCGATGATGTCGATCACCGAATGCGGCATGGCATGTCACAAATCAAAAGCTGGGCACATTTTTTGCCTCACGTTTATTACCACAAGTTCGGCATGATGTAAAATTCTCAGGCTTTTTCTGATCGATCCGCGCTCGACCATTTCGCTTGCTCTCTGCGAATCTCTTCTTATCCTCAGCGCATGTTAAAAAATCTGCTGTTGCTCTTTTGCGTTTCTGTGGCCATTGCGGCGGAGACTCCACGCAAGCCGAATGTGCTGGTGATCATTTCGGACGATGCCGGCTATGCGGAGTTTTCGATGCATGGCTCGAAGACGATCGCAACACCGCGCATTGATTCGATTGCAAAAAACGGCATGCAGTTTACGCAAGGATATGTCTCGGGCTCGGTGTGCAGTCCAACCCGAGCAGGCTTGCTCGCAGGACGCTACCAACAACGCTTTGGCCATGAGTTCAATGTGCCGCCATCGATGAGTGAAACAAACGGTCTTCCACTAACAGAAACTTTATTGCCAGCGGTGATGAAATCGGCGGGGTATCGGACCGTCGCGCTGGGCAAATGGCATCTCGGTTACGCGGCGAAGTTTCATCCGTTGGAACGTGGCTTCACGGATTACTATGGATTCTTGCAAGGTTCGCGTTCGTATTTTCCGCAAGAAAATCCGAGCAAACTCAATGGGATGATGCGCGATCGTGTATACATCAAAGAGGAGTTTACTTACATGACCGATCATCTCGCTGAAGAAACGGCGAAATACATCACCAAGCACAAGGCCGAGCCATTTTTTCTATACCTTGCCTTTAATGCCACTCACGGTCCCAATCACACTACGGAAGATGATCTGAAAAAAGCGGGCGGAAACAAGATCAAGGCGATGACCATTGCACTCGATCGCGCCGTCGGTGTGGTGTTAGATTCGCTAAAAGAAAATGGCATCGCAGATGATACGCTGGTTTTCTATCTCAACGACAATGGTGGTGCCGCAGGTCATGACAATACTCCCTTGCGCGGGATGAAAGGACAAACCTGGGAAGGCGGCATTCGCGTGCCTTTCGTTGTGCAGTGGCCAGGTAAAATTCCCGCAGGTCAGAAGTCGGACAGCCCCGTGATCGCGCTCGATATTTTCCCCACCGCGATGGCCGCCGCAGGCATCGAAAAATCACCTGGTAAGCCGCTCGATGGAACCAATCTGTTGCCCTTGATGACAGGCAAAAGTAAGGAGCTTCCGCACAAAACCTTGTACTGGAAAATGGGTAACACTTGGGCCGTGCGCGAGGGCAATCTCAAACTGGTCGCCGTCAATGGTCAACCCGGTGGAGCCACGGCACAATTGTTCGATCTTGCCCAAGACCCTAGCGAAACAACAGATCTTAGCGGCAAGCAGCCCGATGACGCTAAGCGTTTGCGGGCACTCTATGATGCTTGGGTGACAACACATCAACCCACACCCTGGGGACAAGCAAAAGCAGGACCGAAAGCAGGCAAAAACCGGAAAAAGAAAGTCGCTCCGTAAGTGCTGTGTGATCAGGCCTTTGGTGCAAAAATTTCTTGGCAGAGCATGCAGGTTTTGCCATTGCAGCCACGGGCCGAGCAGTATTCACGACCTGCAAAAATGATTTGTAAGTGAAGCTTATTCCACTTCTCGCGCGGAAAGAGTTTTTTCAGATCCGCCTCGGTTTGTTCGACGGATTTTCCGGAAGAAAGCTTCCAGCGTTTGGCGAGGCGATGAATATGCGTATCGACGGGAAATGCCGGCACGCCGAAGGCTTGGGCCATGACGACTGATGCGGTTTTGTGTCCCACTCCCGGCAGCTCTTCGAGCGCGGCGAAATCTTGAGGGACTTCGCCGTTGTGGTTCTCGACTAGCAATCTGGAGAGCTCAACAATGGCAGCACTTTTACGAGGAGAAAGTCCACAGGGTCGAATGATCTCGCGTACTTTTTCCACGGGCACGCGGCTCATATCGTGCGGATTGTTCGCAAGCTGAAACAGCGCTGGGGTCACGGTATTGACGCGAGCATCGGTGCATTGTGCAGAGAGCAAAACGGCGATCAAGAGCGTGTAGGGATCGCTATGATCGAGCGGAATCGGTGTCTCGGGATAGAGTTGCTCGAGCCGATGCAGCACATAGGCGGCGCGTTCTTTTTTGTTCATGAGGCTTGTTTCACGTAGGCACTTTCATGAAGTTGTGATGGCTTACGACCACTGAGAATCAACCACCACTCTCGTGCACAACCGATGATGATGGCTGCAACTAACACGAGAAATAAAGCAGTGATGGCGATGTCCACGCGGGCATTGGTGATCGATTGCTCAAGCAGCGCTCGCTTGGCCTCGG
Organism: Akkermansiaceae bacterium UBA956; assembly: GCA_002293145.1. Classification (GTDB taxonomy): domain Bacteria; phylum Verrucomicrobiota; class Verrucomicrobiia; order Verrucomicrobiales; family Akkermansiaceae; genus UBA956. The sequence continues at coordinate 135,675 of DBCO01000010.1, forward strand.
GGAGATCGCCGGCGAGTAAGGCGCGTGATTTTTCGATGGCTGGCAGAAAGCCCGCAGCCTTCGGCGAGAAAATTTTCATCCATCCTGCGGTGAATGTGACAACGGTGAGAAAACACATCGGGATCAGTGTCACGAGGCAGTAGCGGACCTTGCCCATCTTGATGAGAATGGTGGTGCCGAGGCAGAAGGCGATGACGGCGAGCAATTGATTGGAGATTCCAAAAATCGGCCATAGACTCTTGGCAATTCCTTCGGGATCTTTGGCACCTTGATAGAGGAAATAGCCCCATGCCGAGACTAACAGAAAAGTCGCAAGTACGTTAGCGCCCCAAGAACTGGTGTCCCTGAGCTTGGGCACAAAGGTGCCGAGGAAGTCTTGGAGAATGAAACGACCAACTCGCGTTCCGGCATCGAGCGTGGTGAGAATGAACAAGGCCTCAAACATGATCGCGAAGTGATACCACAGCGCGAGTGCGTCTTTACCTTTGAATACTTTTTGGAACATCACTGCCATGCCGACAGCGAAGGTCGGCGCGCCACCAGCCTTGCCAATCATCGTGGGCTCTTGCAATTGCTCGGCAAGAATTTCCATATCTTGCAACGTGACGGCATACGCGGGGCCGTAGTTGTTGATTTTTTCCAACTGCATTTCCACAGCCACAGGATCGCGCGGATCGATGGGTGAATTGATGGCGAAGTATTGACCAGGAGGCAACACTGAAGCGGCAATGATCGCCATCAGGGCGACGAGCATTTCCACGACCATCGCGCCGTAGCCGACCAGTTTGATTTCTTTTTCACTGGCTAACAGTTTCGGTGTCGTGCCGGAGGAAATCAATGCATGGAAGCCACTGATCGCACCGCAGGCAATGGTGATGCAGACGAACGGAAACACCGGACCTGGCACCACGAATCCCGAGCCATCGATGAACGGCGTGACCGCAGGCATTTGCAGTTGCGGGGCGAGGAAGACGATGAAAATCGCGAGAACTGCCACGGTGCCGAGTTTCATGAAGGTGCTCAGATAATCGCGCGGTGCCAGCAGCAACCATACGGGTAACACTGCCGCAGCGAAACCATAAATCATGATCGCCCAGGCCAATGTGGTGGCATCCAAGGTAAGCGCCGCATTCCATGAAGGTGGCAGAAATTTTCCGCCAACCACCGAGAGCAATAAGCCGATTACACCAGCAACCGAGACCGCGGTGACGCCAAATTTCCCTGACTTGATCGCTACGCCCATCACCATGGCTAGGGGAATGGTGCATGCGATGGTAAACAATCCCCAGGGCGAGTGCGCCAGTGCTTTCACAACAACGAGGCCAAGCACGGCAAGGAGAATCGTCATGATCGCAAGCAAGCTAAACATCGCGATCATTCCAACGACGGGATTGATTTCCTCTTTGAGCATTTGGCCTAACGATTTTCCATCGCGTCGCATCGAGGCAAAAAGCACGATGGCATCATGCACACCACCACCCAAGGCGGCTCCAATGAGAATCCACAGTGTGCCGGGCAAGTAACCGAATTGCGCGGCAAGCACGGGTCCGACCAAGGGACCAGGACCAGCAATGGCGGCGAAGTGGTGGCCAAAAACCACCCATTTCGGCGTCGGCACGAAGTCTTTGCCATCCGAGCGCGTTACCGCAGCGGGTGCGCGCATATCATCGACGGTGAGAACTTTGGCGATGAGCCATGAGGCATAAAAACGATAGGCTACGGCAAAAGTGCAGACTCCAGCCACGACCAACCACAACGAATTGATCGGCTCGCCGCGCGATAATCCAGCGACGGCGACAGCAGTGGCACCGAGCAAAGAAATCGCAATCCACATCAGTATTTTCATGAAGCGCATGACAAAGGTATGATCAACACGACAGATCCGGTCAAGAGTTGATTCTGCCCTGAGGGGATGGGAGGATAGGCATCCCGCCTGTCTCGGATGGTAGATGTCTCTCCCTTTTTCTTCACCTATACTTGAATGGCGTCCTTGGATATAAGCATTTTTATGATCGGGTTACTTTTACAACTCACGAAATCAGCGAAAAAACTCAAATCGAAGCTTTCAAAATCAACTCAAAGTTCGTAATGAAACAGCTGTGGATAGTATTCTTTGCAAAAATACAATAACTTCCAATCATGCATTTCCTAATCAATACAAAAATACTCATATCCAAGGACTGACCCCATTTGTGTTTGGTTCAAGCATGTGAAAAAATACTGGACGAATGCCCGCATTCCGTGGAGCTTGTCGCAGTGACATCTGTTTCGAAAGAGTGGGCGATTTTCGGGCTGCCGCAAGGCAAGCGCCTCATCGGCTATGGTCCGTTTACCCGTATCGCATCGCGACCGAACGATGGTGTGGCATTTTACCTCAATGACTTCGGGCTGACGCAGGAAATGCCGTGGCGGATTCCTGCGCGCTGGGAGATTGTGGATGCAACCGATTTACCGGATGCAGAGCTGCCGCGCATCACTTGGTCGGTGCCAGATGCTGGCTCCTTCGCTCAAGTATTTCAGGACATTTCCCAAGCCATTCGCAAAGGGATTTTCGAAAAAACCGTGCCCGTGAGTGTCGAGCATGGCACTTGCACTGAGGGCGATCTGCGGGCTCTCGGCGCAGCATTTGCCAAGGTGGGCGATCCGAAAATTTGCTACGGATGGATGGATGCCGAAGGCGGATTCGCCGGTGCCACACCGGAAGTGCTTTTTTCTCTCAAGGAGCGAACCTTGCACACCATGGCTCTCGCCGGCACGGCTCGCAGTGAAGAGCGTGAAATTCTCGCCGTCGATGAAAAGGAAATCCGCGAGCACGAATACGTTGCCCAAAGTCTGATTGCTAAGCTGGCCGACATGGGCACCTTGACGCGCCAAGAACGTAGCATCCTTGATCTCGGACCGATCGTGCATTTCCAAACCTTGATCGAAGTAGCACTGGAAGAAGCGACGTCGGTAGAATCCTTATTGCGAAAACTGCATCCCACGCCTGCACTCGGGCCCTTGCCGCGCATTAAGGAGACCATGGAGATGTTGCTTCAGTGGCGCTCTCATCTGGGTTGCCCTGCCGAATTTGGTGCGCCCTTTGGACTCTGGCACGATGGAGTGTTTCGAGCCGTTGTGGCGATTCGCGGCATTTGGTGGCATGATCAATCCGTGCTCCTCCCTGCAGGATGCGGCGTCATCGAGGCCAGCCGCGTGGTCAACGAGTGGCGCGAACTACGGCTCAAACGTGAAGCCGTAAAGTCAGCCATCGGCCTCTAACAAAAAAACAATCTGCACCCCACCATTTTCCATGAGCGAATCTAGTTCTCCCCTGCAAATACGGGCCGAAAAATTTTTCGCCCCTGCACGCGAAGGTGTATTTTCGCCTGCAGAACGTATCACCCTGTTCAAGCAATTTCTCAAAAAGGAAGAAGAGCTCATCCACGAACGACATCGCGAAGGCGCTGGTGGCTTGGAAGTTGCTGGTGCGCGCGCCCAGCTCATCGATGTCTTGTTGTGGCATGCCTATCAATCAGCGATGAATGAACGCGGCATCAAGTCTCCGGCATTTGCTCTCGTCGCGATTGGTGGATTCGGCCGTGGTTTACTCAATCCATGTTCTGACATCGATCTGCTGTTCTTGCTTGCTCGACCTTCCGCAAGCATCCCTCCGCAGGTAAAAGAAACCGTCGAGGCGGTGTTGTATTTGCTTTGGGATATCGGTTTTAAGGTCGGCCATTCCGTGCGCTCGATCGCCGAATGCATCGAGGAAGCGCAGAAAGATCAGCAAAATAAAACTGCGTTGTTCGATACGAGATTCATCGTCGGCAATCAGGAACTTTATGAAAAATCACTCGTCACCTTCGAGAAAGAATGTGTGCGCAAAAAAACTGCGGAGTTTTTGGAACTACGGCGTCAAGATCAACGCAGTCGGCATGATAAATTCTGGAACACTCCCTTTTTGCAAGAGCCTAACGTAAAAGAGTCCTGCGGTGGTTTGCGCGACTATCACAACATCATGTGGGTCTCGCGTGTCAAGCGCGGCATCACTGATCTCGAAGATCTGGTGCGCGAAAAAAGCCTCAGCCCCACGGCCTATGCCGAGATCAATGCGGCCTATGATTTCCTGCATCGCGTGCGCAATGAACTTCACTACGAGACCGAAAAAGCCACGGAGATCTTGACCCTGCGCTTTCAAGGTATCGTCGCCACATCCTTCGATTACCCACAAAAAAGCATCCTCCGCCGCACCGAGGCCTTCATGCGCGATTACTACACGCATACCCGGCATCTGTGGCAGCATACGACTTCGCTGATGGAAATCTATCAGATCGAGGAACAACAAGCCGCCGCTTCTGGCTTGCGATCTTTCCTTACCTTCCGTATTAAAAAGACTGAGGAATTTGATGGCTTCACCGCGCGGGATGGTCGCATTTACACCAATGCTCCCGATTGCTTCATCAGCGATCCGAATCGCCTAATGCGCTTGTTTCAACATTGCCAATTGCGCAATTTGAAACTCTCGCCGCCGATCCGTAAGCAAATCAAAGAGCACCTTGAACTCGTCGATAAAAACTTCCGCTACGCCAAGGCCAACCGCGATACCTTTCAGGCCATCTTGGAGCGCAAAGGTGATGTCGCTCGGGTGCTGCGCTTGATGCACCGCGTTGGATTTCTGGGCAAATATTTGCCCGAGTTTGATGCCATGGACTGCTTGGTACAGCATGAATTCTTCCATCGCTATACAGCCGATGAGCACACCTTGCGCTGCGTCGATCAGCTCGATGCCTTGTTGATCGATGAACAACCTCAACGCGAATTCTATCGCCGCTTGCTGTTAGAAATTTCTGATCCCTATGCACTTTATCTCGCAGTGATCATGCACGATACGGGTCGTGCAGAAGATGTGCGCGAACACATCGATGGCTCCACCATGCTTTCGAATAAAGTGTGCAAACGCCTACAAATCAGCGGTGCGCGTCGCGCCTTGTTGATGTTCCTCGTCGACAATCACCTGACCTTTTGGCGCACGGCCACGACCAAAAACATCGATGATCCTGATGTGGTAGCGGAGTTTGCGGCGGTGATGAAAACTAAGGAAAATCTTGATGCATTGCTGCTTTTTACCTTCGCTGATTCGAATGGGACATCACCTGATGCGTGGACGGGCTGGAAAGAATCCTTGATGCGACAACTTCACGGCCTAACAAGCCGCTTTCTTGATCAAGGCCGTGAGGGCTACGCCGCGACGATGGAAGAACAGAAAAACGAACTGCAAGAGGCAGTGATTGGCTTGATGCGCGATGACTACCATCCTTGGGTGCGTGATCATTTTGAGCGTATGCCACCGCCAGCATTCAGCTTTCGACAACCAGCACACATCGTCACCCAAGTGCGCACTGTGCGCCACTTTGCGCAGCGCGAGGAAGCTAAGGCACCCTCATTCTGCATCAAGTGGATCGATCATAGCGGCAAAGGCTACACCGAGATCATTTTGGCCACGCGCAATCGCCCGAATTTGTTAGAAAAATTCTGCTGCGCTCTCGCATCGGAGCAGATCAATATTTTGTCGGCGGATTTCTACACGCGCACCGATGGCATCGTCATCGATATTTTCCGCGTATGCAATACGAACTTCGAGCCCATCTCGGACCCAAGCATTCGCAAGCGTTTCACGGATACCTTTGAGAAAATTTTCGAGGCCCCGGACTACAACGCGGAGCAGTATCTTAAGCGCAAAAAAAACTTCCTTGCGCCACGGACTGACGGCGGCATTTCCTTTCCCGTTCGCAGTTACATCAGCAATGACTTGCATCCTTTATGCACGACGGTAGAAGTCCAAGCACTCGACCGCATCGGCCTTCTGCACGATCTTTTCCATGCGATCAATGCCCGCAATCTCGACACGGTGCATGCACGAATTTGCACCGAAAAAGGTGCAGCAGTGGACACCCTTTACATCACTCATCCTGGTGGCGCGAAGATCACCGATCCCTCCATTTTGGCAGGATTGGAGCAAGACCTCGATGCGTTGTTGAGTCGAGAAGATTCCTAACAAAAAACATGTCAGAACCACAATCCCATCCCCGCGATGCCTTACATGGCGTCACTCTCGAAGCTATTTTAGAAGATCTTGTCAAACGGCATGGTTGGGAGGTGATGGGTCGGCACATACCAATTCGTTGCTTTCAACTCGATCCCAGCATCAAGTCCAGTCTCGCGTTTTTGCGCAAAACTCCTTGGGCGCGCACTAAGGTCGAGGCGTGGTATAAAAATGACCATCGCCCACGGCCATGAGCGCTCGTCTTTTTTCTAACAGCTTCCCGCACACACGACATGGATTTCGCGATGTGCTGCGCTGGAAAATAGGACTCGAGCCGCGTGAAACATCGCGATTTCCCGAGGCGATCATGCCGGCTGCGCGTCGAGAGGTAAATCGAGCCGAATGGCGAATCATGCCTACACAAGGTTGGCGTGTTGCGTGGCTGGGACACTCGTCCTTTTTTCTGTCGGGCAATGGATTGCGTCTGCTGATCGACCCGGTTTTCTCCAATTACTGCGCGCCATTTCCGCTACATCTACGCGCATTTCGCCGCTTCCAACAAGCCGCCTGCCAGATCGCAGATCTACCAAGCATTGATGCCATTATGCTAACGCACAACCACTATGACCACTGTGATCTGGCAACGCTCAAGCAATTCCCGCGCGACACACGCATCATTTGTGCTGAGGGTATGCAAGGCTGGCTCACTCGCAAAGGCTTTACCAATGCAAACGAAGTGGCATGACATGCTTCCGTTTTGTTAGAGAACAATTACATTGGCGCGGACTAGTGTTTTGTGATTCATTACCCCTACCGAGTGGCAGGGATTTCAACTCAACACCAGCCTATTTTTACTCAATGCTATGGAACGCCTGTGAATCATGAACTATTTTCCAGAACGAAATCGATCCCATTCTTCACGGGTTTAACGCCCATTTCCGCGTACGGTAGTGACGATACTTGAACAACATTGTTAAATACAGTTTCACCCCAGTTTCGGAAATAATTCGCCCCCACCAAGAGTGACCCCACTGATACGTTATAGTGTCATGCATAATGCAGCACTGTTGATCGTGATCTTCAAAGCGGTGCTCATGGATGAAGACGGCAAACGGTCCTTTGATCATCTCATCTACCAGAAAATTTGGTGACTGAACCGTTTTCCAGCGGCATGTCCAACGCAGCGGGATGATCCACCAATCTCGGCAATGCAATTCGATCAATCGCCCTTCCTGCGCGGGGCCATCAGTTTTCAGACTGACCAAGGTCAAAGTCGGCGGCATGACTTTCGTGAGATTTTGCGGATCGCTGTGGAATTCGAACATCTTAGCTGAACTGGCGGCGAGTGGGGTGCTGGTGTAAAATATCGAGAGCATGATGAGTTAGTGAAATTTTTGGATGAGTAGCCAGCTGAGGCACAGGCCACGGATAGTCCAGCAGAGCGTGCGCCAGGTGTTCGTCCGCACTAGCCGGTCAATCGTGTCGACATCGTAAGCCGACGCAAGTTTTTCGTGAAGTGGTATTTGGCAAAACGCCGTGCAAAGCCATATCAAGACTAAAGCCATAAGGCTGACGACAAAGAACAACGAGCGTTCACCCAGGAATAGCAACAAACCAGCGCTTCCAAGCTCCGCCAACATCAGCGGACCAACCAGCCAAGTGATCAGTGACATGTGCCGCTCATGATAGGCGAAAAATTCATTAGGCCCCACCTGTTTCAAGAGTGGGTAGTGCACCACTTGAATCGTCCAGATCAGCCCGACAAGGGCACAGCTGCAGGCAAAGTGAATGACAAGGAGCGTGATCATGACGAGTGAAGAATCGCATTTGCGGTGCGCTGGCCGGAGATGATCGCGCCTTCGATGGATGCGCTCCACAGATGATCTCCGCAGACCAAAATCCCCGCGTGCTTGCGAAAGCCCGCGCCGCTATTTCTAAGTCCGGGAGCTTGCTCGGGTAGAGCTCGCTTGATCTGTTCTGTTCGTAGATGACGCCACTCTTGAACTTCACTTCCAAACCAAGACTCCAGTTCTTTTAATACGAGGGATTGCATGTCTGTTAGATTCGGTATACCTAAAACCGAAACCGAAATCAATGACTGCCCCGGTGGCGCGTAGTCCGACGCTAGGTCTGACGGCACGCAGACGTTATTCACCAGACCACTACCCGTGCCATTGAGGGCGATGATGGCCTCGTTTAGCGGCGAACGAGCTGCGGCAAAATACAGGCACGTAACGGATCGCCAAGCAGGCTCAGGTAAGTTCATCTTAGGAAGCAAGAGAGCCGCCGATGAGGCATCGGTCGCCACGACCACGGCATCACCGGCAATAGTCTCACCAGATTTCAGGGTGACGCCGTGCGAATGGATATCAGTCACCTGCGCCCCGAGTCGGACTGTGCCGCATGGCAAGCGCATGTTAAGTTGTCGCGGTATTTCACCCATGCCGCATGCCGGAAGAGTCGCGCTACCTTGGGAGAACATTTTGAAGGTGAATTCGAACATCCGACTTGATGTCCGGAGTTCCCGCTCAAGAAAAATGCCTCCATAAAAAGAGCGAAAAAAAACATCTATCATCCGGGTAGAAAACCCCGCACGTTGGAGATATAGCTCGGTGCTCATGTCCTCATGCGTAGCGATGTCTTGGATACTAACCCCACTCAAACGCCACTTCAACAACGCAACGCGCAACTTGTCTGCGAACGAGCCGATCGGCGCCAAAGCACTGGTCACGAGGTGACGTGGAGTGCGGAAAACATCCATGACCCGCAGCATTCGTCCGCCCTGATAAACCAGCGCGCCGGGTTTGAAGGGGCGCAGATCAAGGCTTGTTTTGTCGAGCAGATTACCAGCCTCCGGATAGGCATCGAGATAGACCTGAAAACCTCGGTCGAGAAGAAATCCATCCACCAGATCGGTGCGCACGCGACCACCGACTGCGTCGCTCGCTTCGAAGATCGTTGGCTTGGCACCCGCATCATGCAGACGAATGGCGCAGGCGAGACCCGCCAATCCACCGCCAACGATGAGCACAGTTTTTCCAGAAGCACTCAATCAGTTTTCTTCTGTTGGTTTTGAATTTCCTTACGGCGCATCGGCATTTGATCGATCAAGGCGAACCATTTTCCAGATCCAGCGTGTTGTATTGGCGAGACTTTTCACCACCGTCCTTACCCACGAGTATGAAGACCGGACGCGGCTCTCCCGCAGACAGATTGAATTGTTGGCGCAGCTCGATGATTAGCTCTGGATTCAACCTGACTCCAGTAGCTACCCGCTGCACACTTTCAGAGGCATCAATGATTTTAATGCCGCGCTCGTCGATTTTCAAGCGATGCAATACCAGAGCAGCTGCCACTTCTTTGGCAACTGGCCCCTGCGGTAACGACACCACAACCAGTCGATTTACATCGCGGAAGGCATCAATCGGACCAGCAGCAAGCGAGTGCATGCACCCGAGTAAAAGATTCGCCACGATAACAGGTCTTGAATAGAAGAGAATATTCATTGGGGAAAATCGATCCAAAGTTGTTGTGGTTTGGATGATACACTTGCGATCGAATCTGCAAAAAGCTTTTTTTGCGTAAGCTTCCAAAATTGAAAAAACCCACCACTAGCAAACTGCCGTATCTGCAAATCCTCAGGGCGGTCGATAAGAATCAGTCGAATGCCGGCGTCAACAAGGGAAGCGTGAAGTGCAGGTAGCGAGTCATTTAGTGGGCCGACATCCGGACGAAGAGTTACCACTTGTTGGAGATTATGAAATTTGGCCCATTGCAGAATCATGTTCACATGAGCGACTTTCGTTTCGACTCTCGTCGAGACTTGCCAATGCTGCTCGGCGCGAATGCCGGCATCGTGGAGTGCGGCGGAGATCCAATCTATTTTTGAGTTAGGAAAAGCATGGTTTTTCCAACTATCAACATCTGCTGTCACGAGGACAGTCGAGAACACATGCTTTGCTAGTGGTGAATTTTCCACCGCGAGATCTTCTTCATGAATCCACAGCCCGTCGCCATCTGATAGCGTCAGCGTATCAACTTGCTCATTAGTGCAGGTCATTGGTGATTTACCCACCAGCTCCGGCGGTAGCGACTGCGGGTTTTCAAACGCTGCCAGACCATTCGAAAGGGACGAGATCTGCTCTGGATCCATGTATTTTTCCAGATTACTACGGCGTGCAAGGTAGGTTTTTCCGGGCGTCTGTAAACCTGCAACCCAACGCCATGACAAGGTGTTAGATGCCGGATCACCATCGAGCAGATGGCGAAAAAAGAATGCCGCGCCCGCCTGCCATGGCAGGCGGGCTTCGTGCACCCACCATGCGGCAAACCACATCCTGGCGTGATTGTGAAGGTAACCGGTAGTCACTAGTTCGCGGATGAAATGATCGATTATGGCGTTGCCGGATTGCGCATTCTCGATGCTGCGGAAAACTAGGCTATCATGAATTCCACTAAGGCTTTTCAGGTAATCACTCCAGACCTGCGGACGCAGCGCGAGCCACGATTTCCAGTACCGCCGCCAATAGACTTCTTGAATAAATTTTTGCACTCGTCCAAACGGATGATCGCGCAGAACTGCTTCAACTACTTCCTGCTCGGTGATCAAGCGGTGGCGAATCGCGGGCGACAGGCGTGATACCGATGCGTGGCCAGGTTTTACGTGATTTCGATCGCGGGCATAGAGGGCAGCGAGGGGAATAAATCCACCCAGCTGAGTTAGCGCTTCGATGCGAGAGGATGGGAAGATCATAGCTGAATATAGCGTAATATAACTAGCAAACGGCACCGCGCAAGTGATAATCATTACCGGAGATTCGCTAGGAAATCATTCGCTATTTTTCGATGGCTATCTTGTTTCTCGACGGTCTGTTTCGCCCAATTTCGAGCCATCATCGAGAGTCGTGGGTTTTTAAGCTTGGATTCAACCAGGAAGTGCAATGGATCGAAAAAGAGTGGATCCTTGCCTGTCGCGGTGCGGTGACAGGTAAGGGATTGAATTTTTAGAGCGAAACTCGTGCGGTTATCAAAATCTGCAGTGCGAACAAACCGAACGATGTCATGCCACACCAACAGTCCATCACTCGCAAAAAATCAGATGTTTTTCCGCTAGGTGCTTTTTGAAGCAAGACTCCGGTATGCAGCCATGATCGAGTGATATCTCCATTCGCCCCTTCCACCTTATTGTTGCTCACAAAAACTTTGTGTAGTCAGTCTCTTAGGAATTCCCAATCCGGGTTAGTTCATCCATTCAGCAATTTTTCACGACGTTCGCGCACGAGACGGACCACGAGTGAAGTCCAACCTGTCTGGTGCGATGCGCCAAGGCCTTCACCTGTTTCAGCATGGAAATATTCGTGAAATAGCAGCAAGTCTTGCCAATGCGGCACGTCGGAGTAACGCGTTGCATCACCGAAGCACGGACGATAGCCTGATTCGTTAGGAACAAACAATTTGATCAAGCGATCACACAAATCGACGGCTACTTCGAGCAATGTTTTTTCTTCGCCCGATCCTGTTGGATACTCGATCAGAAATGAATCACCATAGAAGTAGTAGTAGCGCTCGAGTGCCTCGATAATTAAAAAATTCGTCGGAAACCAAATCGGTCCACGCCAATTCGAATTGCCGCCAAACATATCGGTGTTTGATTCACCTGGTGTGTAGCGCACTTCATTGCGCATGCCGCTATGCTCAAACACAAAGGGTTGCTCCTCGTGGACTTTACTCATCGAACGAATGCCAAACGGTGAAAGAAACTCTTTGGGATCAAGCATGCGTGCTAAAGTCTTACGCAGTCGATTTTCTGTCGGCAATGCAAGCAGGCAACGTCCTGGGTTTTTCGAACTTTGGGCGCGACGAACTTTAATGTACTTCAGCAAATCCGGACGATTGGTGAGAAACCAGTCGAGCCGCTTGCGGAATCCAGGCAAGGCATCGATGGTTTTTTGCTTCAATACCGTGACTGCACAGAGCGGCAGGAGACCCACTAGCGAGCGAATCCGCAACGGAATCGGTGACTCTTGGTTGATGATCAATTGATCGTAGTAGAAGCCATCTTCTTCATCCCACAGGCCACTGCCACCGAGGCTATTGATCGCATCCGTGATGTTGACGTAGTGTTCGAAAAACTTTGATGCAATGTCTTCGTATGCGGGCTTTTCTAACGCAAGTTCTAACGAAATTGATAGCATAGTAAGGCAATACGATGCCATCCACGCGGTGCCATCGGCTTGATGCAAGTGGCCACCGCCGGGTAAGGAATGGGAGCGATCAAAGACTCCAATGTTATCCAGGCCAAGGAAACCTCCGCCAAAAACGTGTCGTCCTTCCGCATCCTTGCGGTTCACCCACCACGTGAAATTGATCAGCAATTTTTGAAATGCTCGCTCCAAAAACAACAAGTCGCGTTGGCCCTTGCTATCGGATATTTTGTAAACACGCCAGACGGCCCACGCATGTACGGGTGGATTCACATCAGAGAAATTCCACTCGTAGGCAGGCAGCTGGCCGTTCGGATGCATGTACCATTCGCGCAAAAGCAGTAACAATTGATCCTTCGCAAAATCGGGATCGATCGCCGCAAAGGGAATCATGTGAAACGCGGTATCCCATGCGGCGAACCACGGGTATTCCCACTTGTCAGGCATCGAGAGAATATCACGCGCGAAAAAATGTTGCCAATCCGCGTTACGACCTTTCAACCGACGCTCCGTTGGCGGTGGTCCATTCGGGTCGCCCTTCAGCCAATCGTCGACTACGTAGTGGAAAAATTGCTTTGTCCACAGCAGACCTGCATAGCCTTGGCGGCAAATCATGCGCTCGGCATCGGGGATATGCGTGGGAATCACCGCTTGATAAAATTCATCACACTCGGCGATGCGTTCGCTCATGGTTTGCTCAAAGTCATTCAAGCCCTCGAGGCCATTGTCTTCTTTGATGGCATGCAGTCGGCAACGTATCGTCACGCTCGCTCCAGCTGGCACTTCAAAGACCAAATAGGCCGCGGCCTTGGTCCCGTTCTGCGCGGGATTTACAGCTGATGACTCATCCTTAATAATATAACGATGAAACGCATCTTTCACGTAGGGTGTTAGATTTTCCTGGCCCCACAATGCTTGGCAGTTGCTTTCATTTTCCGTGAACAACCACACGCACTTTACGCTTGGATCATCCGATGCCGCATAAAAGCGGTATGCATCAATGTTTCCGCGACTGACCAGTAGGCGATCATTTTCTAACAAAATATTTGGTTTGCTCAAGGGGGCCTCACGCTCATTGCCCCAGGCCCATGTATTTCGAAACCACAAACTTGGCAACACGTGGATCGGCGCAGCATCTGGTCCGTGATTGGTGATGGTCAATTTCCACAACAAGTCTTCAGGGCTGCGTTTCGCTACCTCCTGAATGATATCAAAATAGCGGCCTTCGGCAAACACCCCCATATCAGCAATTTCGAGCTCTGGACCTTCGCGCCCCAGCTTTTGATTTTCCTGAATGATCGCAGCATACGGATAAGCTGTTTGTGGATACTTGTAGAGTGCTTTGGTGTAGGAATGCGTCGGAGTGGCATCGATATAGTAATAACATTCCTTTACGTCTTCGCCATGATTGCCCTCATTGCCTCCCAATCCGAACAAGCGCTCTTTGAGAATGCTGTCCTTACCATTCCACAGAGCAGGGGCAAAGCAGAGTTGTCCTTTGCGATCGCTCCATCCCTGCAAACCATCTTCGCCCCAGCGATAGGCGCGCAAGCGAGCGTGATCGTGGGTGAGTGTCGCCCAACTATTTCCATGATCGGAATCATCCTCGCGCACCGTTCCCCACTGCCGCTCACTGAGATACGATCCCCAGCGCTTCCAGTTCTTGGTGCGCTCGCGATCTTCTTGCAGTCTCTGCTGTTCCCTCGTCATCTGCCCAATGGTAAGCAGAAAGCGTGCAGATTTGTCGAGAAGCGACGGAAAAAAATTGATCACTTAGTTCAGCGCATACTACCAAAACTGATAGATGGCGAAATGCCATTCAGCGCACTAATCTGCTTCGCTGGGATTGACGGCTAGGCATGTACATTTCTCGGCTTGCGTCATGGAACTGGAGAAGGAATTTCCGTTGCGCTATTGGATCAATCTGGGGCATAGTGCGGATCGGCGTGAGCGTGTGGAAGGGTATGACCCTTCTAGAATTGTCAAAGGTTTCCGCATGGAAGTTTTTTAAGAGTATCGGATTACTTCTTATTTCATTGGCGGCGATGGTCATTGGTGCCTGTCGCTCGCAGCCACCTCTGAATGAGGACGCGATTCTAATTGTTCTTACATGGGTGGTGGCAGTTGGCGGATTGCTTTTTGTTTCTTGCACTACCATACTTTTTCACGATCCCCACACCCAAGTGCGACTCCTGCAAGGTGAGAACAACGCGATTCAGAGACCTGTCATACGATAACGAAGAATGGAAAGTTACAATATGCCCAGGTTACCGTGAGTGATGGATGCACCAGTCATTTGGTGGTGATCCCGATTCGTAAAATGACGACAAGAAGATATGGAAACGCGATTCATCGCCATGAAGAGGCGCTACATGGATCGTCACGGGTAATGGGAATCTGTCCTTACTTCACCGCTTTAGCCCAGGAATCCTTGAGTCCGACGCTGCGGTTAAAGACGGCTTTTTGACCAGGGAGGTGATCTTTGGCATCGGCGACGAAGTAGCCGGTGCGCTCGAATTGGCAGAATGCGCCTGCCTCCATGGTGGCGAGGTCGGGCTCGATTTTGGCTTTGAGGATGCTGAGCGAATCGGGGTTGAGCGCGCTGAGGAAGCCTTCTTCTTGGTCATCGGGATTCTCGACGAGGAATAGGCGATCATAGAGGCGGACTTCGGCATCGTGGCCAGTGGCAGCGTCCACCCAGTGGATGGCGGCGCGGCACTCGACACCCTCGGGTGCATTAGCACCTGCGGTGCCTTTGAGTAGCTCGCAGCGGACTTCAGTGACGTGGCCGTCGGCATTTTTCCCGAAGGAGAGGCATTTCATGATGTCGCCACCGCGCAATCGCACATGGCGACCGGGGCCGAGACGGTAGAATTTTTTCGGCGGATCTTCGAGGAAATCGTCTTGCTCGATCCAGATCTCACGACCGTGGGAAAGTCTGCGGGTACCCCACTCAGTGCGCTCGGGATGCTCTTGTACCTCGGCATCGACACGCTCATCGGCCGCGACATTTTCTAACACTACCTTCAAGGGATGAAGCACGGCCATACGGCGAGGTGCCTCGCGATTGAGGTAGCTCCGCACCTCAAATTCTAACAGATCGACGGAGGTGGTGCCGTTGAATTTGGTGATGCCGATGCGTTTGCAGAAATTGCGGATGGCCTCGGCGGGGTAGCCACGACGGCGCAAACCGGAGATCGTCGGGATGCGTGGATCGTCCCAACCGCTGACGAGGCCTTCTTTGACCAATTGCAGCAGCTTGCGCTTGCTCATCACAGTGTAGGTGAGGTTGAGACGAGCAAATTCGATCTGGCGCGGCTTGGCGGGCACGGGGCAATTTTCAATGACCCAATCGTAGAGCGGACGGTGATTTTCAAACTCCAAGGTGCAGAGCGAGTGGGTGATGTGCTCGAGGGCATCTTCTAACGGATGTGCGTAATCGTACATCGGGTAAATGCACCAAGCATCACCGGTGTTGTGGTGATGGGCGCGCATGATCCGATAGACCACGGGATCGCGTAGGTTCATATTGGAGGAAGCGAGATCGATTTTGGCGCGCAGGACCATGGCACCATCGGGAAATTCTCCCGCGCGCATGCGGCGAAAAAGATCGAGGTTTTCGGAGGTTGGGCGCTCACGCCAGGGCGAAGGTGTGCCGGGCACATTGAGATTGCCGCGGGTCTCTCGCATTTGTTCGTGCGTTTGCTCATCGACATAGGCGAGTCCTTTTTCGATCAGTGAGATGGCGCAATCGAAGTAAAATTCAAAGTAGTCACTGGCAAAATGCAGCGCATCCCACTCGAAGCCGAGCCATTTCACGTCCTCGCGAATACTCTCGACGTATTCGACTTCTTCCTTCGAGGGATTGGTGTCATCGAAGCGTAGGTGGCACTTCGCTCCTACGCCGCGATTTTCCAACGCGATACCAAAGTTCAAACAGATCGACTTGGCGTGGCCGATGTGGAGGTAACCGTTCGGCTCCGGCGGAAATCGGGTGATGATGCTCTGATGTTTGCCCGTGGCAAGATCATTGGCGATGATATCACGAATGAAGTCAGATTTGGTTTCGTCGGCGTCGGACATAGAAAAATTCGGAGTAGTGCCAGAGTGGCGTGGAGCACGATAGTGCTGAATCCGTCTCTTGAAAAGAATTTTCCCGATAGCATCGCGCGGATTAGGAATCCTTTCTTTTTTTGCATGCAGTCACAAAAACATCTTGCGATGTGATTACATCGTATGATATTACTCCATCACAAACCAAAGCAACCTTTCTTATGAAAAATCTTCCCAAAGCTCCCCGGGGATTCACCTTGGTGATCACGATTTCCCTGCTAGTGCTTTTGACTATGGTGGCTATAGGCGTGCTCTCGCTGAGCTCTGTGACCTTGCGTCAATCCAGTTACCACAACGATTATGCCACGGCGCGCTCGAATGCGCGGATGTCCTTGATGCTCGCCCTTGGCGCCTTGCAGAAAGAAGCGGGCGCCGACACAAGGGTCACAGCGCGAGCTGACATTCTCGACAAAATCAATCCGCCGATTCTCGGTGTATGGAAAAGTTGGGAGGGGTCCGATCACACCCAGTCCGGTTCTTTTCAAGGCCGTCCCATTTCCCCCGGGAATTACAAATCTATGAAAAACCAGCGCTTTCTCCGCTGGCTAACCTCTCACTCCCCTGCGACTCCTGGCAACTCTGCCTCCCTGCCCGAAACCAAAATCTCGCCGCAGAGTGTGCCCCTCATCGGCGAATCCAGTGTGGGCAAAGGTGCAGACCGCAATCAGCTGCAAATCCACATTCCGCCGAGCAACATCCGCGTCGATGCCTTAAAAAGCGACGGCTATGCATGGTATGTCAGCGGAGAAAATCAAAAAGCTAACATCCCCGCGCCCTACCAACCCACCAACGATAACGCGGCTGGCTGGTCGGGCATCACCAAATCCCATGCCATCGCCGATCCCGAAGTTTTCCGCCTTGAGTCCCTCAACAGCAATCCGACTCAAGTCGATAAAATTTCCTCGCTCGATCAAATCAACCTTATTGCAGACAAAGGCGAGGTCCTAGCCTCGAAGGAATTTTTCCACGATCTCAGCCCCTGGTCAAAGGGCTTGCTAACCAACACGGCGACAGGTGGCTGGCGCAAGGATCTCTCGATTTTTACTGAAAATTACGCCTCCGTCGGCAGCAGCTCCCTGCCTCTATTCCGCGCTACACCGACGCAAGATGTGCTGTGCTCGGTGCCTGCTGGGTCCAATACACGGGCAAGCAAATCCATGCTTTATCCGTGGGCGGCATATCGTGGTAGCGGCAGTGAGATACCCATCTACCAATTCGGCGCAGTATGCTCGTGGGAAAACCTCAAGGAGTATGCTACGATGTACAAACGTCTCAGCGCTACAGGCAATCGCATCCTTCTCTCGAACAGCACGCCGAACTCCTACGCCATTGACGATACCGCAAACACCTACAGCTTCATTCACAAAGTGCGAGCCATTCCGGTGATCGCCCGGATTCAGTGGGCATTCTCCCACTGGGCTGGGCCGGCGCCCACGAGTCCTACGACACCCGCTGGCAGCCTGCAGCCGCGACTTTTGCTTACGCCAATCATCACGATGTGGAATCCCTACAATGTAGAAATCACCTCTTCTTCCGCTCTCAATTTCACCATTATCGCCCCCCTTCCCGCCGCATTAAAATACACGGTCAATGGTGCTACAACTACTGGCTATAATGCATTGACGGCAGGAGCTACGAATAATACTCCGGCACTGACAACCGCCAGTAATCTCAACTATATCATTGCCACTGGGTTTTCTCTCAAGCCAGGAGAAACACGGGTCTTTAGTCCGCAATCCACCACTCCAGTAAGCATTACGGACACGAATCCATCGTTAAATCCATTGCCATTGGCGGTTGGCTATCGCAGCAAAGGCGGTCATTTTTTTCCAGTATTGAATGCTCAAGGTCAGCCGATTGCTGCCCCAGCAAGCTCGACGATCAAGGCAGACGCAAAATTTGATACCACTTACTCCGATGGCGCACTGGGAGTGGGCATCTATCTGGACATGAGCATCGGTGGACGCCGCCACCTCGTTTACCGCATGGTCTATCCGCCCGCTGTCGCAGATAAAGTCTATCCGCCGCTCACACAGATGGCGCAGAGCACCTTGAGTGCCGCCGTATCGAATCCCACGCCGTTTATGTCCACGATGTTTGGTGCGCGCATGGCCAGTAATACACACATCGCCGCCAAGGGCTTTGTGCAGTCGAGCCCACTCGTTAACTACACCGCGATGGGTGGAAAAGACGTAGTCGAGAGCACCATCGGACGCGAATACAACGGAACGGGACATCCTGTGAATTCCCCCTTTGACTACAGCTTCATCAAGCACTCCGGAGCGGGTGATAGCTGGCTACCGAATTCGAGTGATACGACAGGGCGCGGATACATCGTCACTGGCTTCAACAAAGCAGATGGACTTTCGCGCTGCGTTATCGCTGAGTTACCCACTCGTCCGCTATCCTCCCTCGGCGAGCTGCAAAACTGGGATCTGCGTTATGAAAATCCGATTCCTCCCTTCGCGATCAACCTCATCGGCAATAGCGATGCCTCACCTCTGCTTCCGCCCAATGCCGTATTTAACAGCACCTCTAACGATGCCGTCAACCTCCAATACGATGACTCCTACTGCGCCAATCACATTCTCTTCGACGATTGGTTCTTCTCCTCCATCGCGCCCAATCCGACCAACTTCGGCTCCGCCGGCAAATCCATGCAGGTCGTGTATCAAGAATTTGTCACAGGCACCACACCGCTGCAAAACCGCGCTTACCAAGCCATCCCTCAAGATCTTCAAAAGGCGGCCATTTCTGCCACCGAGGCCACCACTCTGTTCAACAAAAATGTCCGCGATCGTAACGGCTGGAAAACCATCGCCTCGCGCCTCGAAGTCGAGGGCATGTTCAATGTCAACTCCACCTCAGAAACCGCCTGGCGCGCGCTGCTACGTCATGCTCGTCAACAAAAGACAGCATACATCGCCGAGAGTGGAGCCTCATGGTCGATCGCTACCTCGGGCAAGGAAGATTTCCCCCACAGCCGATTCAGCATAGCGGGTGATGTCGAGGCTGGTCGCCAAGGCACGTCAGGCTCATTTCCTGAGTCCGCAGAATTCGCCGGCTACCGCAGCTTTGACGAAGATCAACTGGATGAGCTCGCTCGCCTGATCGTCGAGCAAGTCCGCTTGCGTGGTCCATTTCTCTCGTTGTCAGAATTTGTCAATCGCCAGCTCAGCTCCGGCAATCTCGCGCTCGCTGGCGCGATTCAATCCGCCCTCAATGAGCTATCGAAAAAATCCGCTCTCAACCCCTACTCTGCCATCCAAGGACTCTCCAAAGACGCCGGTGCCATGCCACTGGGTGGTGCCAGCCCCGAATACCAATTTCCCGCTGCCGCCGTCGGCGAAAGTGCCTACGGACTCCCGGGCTGGACCCGCCAAGCTGACATCCTACGCCCCCTAGCACCCATTCTCTCCGCCCGCGATGACACCTTCCGCATCCGTGCCTACGGCGATGCACGCGATGCCAACAACAACATCAAAGCGCGCGCTTGGTGCGAAGCCGTTGTCCAGCGCACCCGCGACTACACCGACCCCAGCGAAGCGGCCGAACTCGCCACCCCCACGGTCAAAGCCCTCAACAAAGCCTTCGGTCGCCGCTTTACCGTCGCCTCCTTCCGCTGGCTCCGCGAGGAAGAAATCTAAACTGCCGATCCTCTTAGCATGAACCACCGCACCCTCTACCCGCGCCTCGCCGTTCTCATCTGCGCCTCACTGATTTCCTGTGCCTCCTCACTTTTGGCACAGACAGAACGCACCGTCCGCATCCTCTTCCTCAACGGCCCTGCCGAGGCTCCCGAAAAAATCCACCTCCACGCCAGCAGCGATCCCGCCGTCGCCGGAGCCGCGCAAGAGGTAGAACTCCCGCGCCTCAATCTCTCGCCGCCCTACGTTTTACCCGCAGGTGATATCAACCTCAGCCTTGCCCCGCAGGCACTAGCCGCAGACCAAGCAGCACCCGCCACCAGCCCGAAAATCAAGGTGCCCGCCACCACCACCGAATTCTATCTGCTCATCGCACACGAGCCCACCAACAAGGCAGTCCCCATGCGCATGCAGGTCATCCCCGCCAATCCCGATAGCTTTCGGAAAGGCCAAATGCTCTGGTATAACCTCACCAGCACCCGCGTCGGTGGCCAAGTGGGATCACAAAAGCTCGATATGAAACCGCAGAGCCGTGCCATCCTCGATGCCCCCGCCAGCGGCAACGAAGACTACAACGTCAACCTCAGCTACTACATCGAGAGCCGCGAAAATCTCTACCCCCTTTGCGAAACCAAGTGGACCCACGATCCACGCTCGCGCAGCATTTACTTCATCATCAACCAGCCTGGCAGCCGCGCCCCCCGCGTCATGGGCTTCCCCGATTTCCGCGAGCCCGAAAAAAAGCCCGAGTAATCATCGCACGGGGTAAAAGAGCAGTCCTAACGCCCATCTCGATGTCTTTTCTGATAGGGGCGCGTGCTCTTTTACGTTGTGCCGCAAATGAGACTAACTCAGCTACTTTCAACACTGCTCATAACCACTATCTTCACAGGATGTGGTGAACCCAAGGCGGATGTTTCAACCCCGCAAACGCACAGTTCTGGTGCGATTACATTAGATTACCCGAAGAATTGGAAGATTACCGAAGAATCAATCACATCAGGAATACATTCTTTCTTTATTGAAACTAATGGCAATGCTCTTGTGATTTTCCAATCTTACCCGGCTGAAGATGCGGATGATCTTCCTGTTTTTTCGAAGTCATTTTCCGATGCTGCAACCGAGACACCAGTTGGAAAGATTGCAGGCGCAACTTTTGCTGGCTTGCCTAATGAAGATGGCTTCGAATGGATCTTGGAGGATTTTACCATTAACTTGCTCGGCGAATCGATTCCTCACCGGCGACTCTACGGGACCAAAGATGTCGGAGGCAAAAGATTATTTTTGATACTTCAAGTTGCATCCGAGGACTCTGCAAAAATTGAGTCAGGATTCCAGCTCATACGAAAATCTTTACGTGGCAAGCAAACCGCAGAATAATAAAGGGTATACGGAGGCGAGTTTTCGAGTCTCCGTCTATGCCCATGGTTGAACAAGCCCGGTGAGGTCCGCGACTGAAAGATCTCAAACGCGTATTGCAAGAATTGTTGAGCGCGCTGTTAGCACGTGAAGCATCATTACACTCCGATCTGATTCTCGGGGTTTCCGCCAAGCCGCGACTCGGCAAAACTGGTCACTCTTTTCGCCCCATGTGGCCATTTGCCATGCTCGGATGCTTGAATCTCTATCATTCTCCTCACAATTTGCGCCGATACTGGCACGATTCGTGATTCATCTCACTTGACATACGTCGCTCCATCCGCTTACCCACTGCGCATGCCCAAACTATCCATTCAACATCTTGATGTCCGCAATAAGGAAGTTCTCATGCGTGTCGACTTCAATGTCCCGCTCAATGACGGCGCGATCACCGACGACACACGCATCACCGCAGCGGTGCCCTCGATCAAGCATCTCCTTGCTGGTGGCGCCAAGTTGGTGCTGTGCTCACACCTCGGCCGCCCGAAAGGTGTGACAGCTGATTTGAGCCTCACACCTGCCGCTGTGCGTTTGCGTGAACTGCTCGGGCAAGACGTTACACTCGCGCCTGATTCGATCGGTGCGGAAGTTGAGGCTCTGCGTGCTGGACTGCAATCAGGCCAAGTTCTTTTACTCGAAAATACCCGCTTTTACGCAGAAGATGAAGCCAACGATGCCGATCACGCGAAGAAGCTCGCTGGGCAAGCCGAAATTT
This sequence comes from Akkermansiaceae bacterium UBA956, assembly GCA_002293145.1. GTDB lineage: Bacteria > Verrucomicrobiota > Verrucomicrobiia > Verrucomicrobiales > Akkermansiaceae > UBA956. The sequence goes on from DBCO01000010.1 coordinate 157,797, forward strand.
TCGTCAATGACGCCTTCGGTACCGCACACCGCGCTCACGCCTCCACCGAGGGTGTGACCCATTTCGTCAAGCAAAGCGCCATGGGCTTCCTGATGGCTCGTGAGTTGGAATACCTCGTCGATAAACTTGATCAAGGCGAGCGTCCGTTTCTCGTGATCATGGGCGGGGCCAAAGTTTCTGATAAGATTCAAGTAATCAACTCACTCATGGCCAAGGCAGATACCTTCGTGATCGGTGGCGCCATGGCTTATACCTTCCTCAAGGCACTCGGCCACAACATGGGCGGCTCTCGCGTGGAAACAGATAAGCTCGATTTGGCGCTGGATATCTTGAAAAATGCCAAAGACAAGGGCATTCGTTTCCTGCTCCCTGCTGACAATCGCATCACGCAGGAGTTCAAAGATGGTGCTGAGACGAAAGTCACCGCTTCTTATGCCGATGGTGGAGAAATCCCCGAGGGCTGGGAAGGCATCGACATCGGCACACAAGCGATCGCCGAGTTCAGCAAAGAAATCGCTTCAGCGAAGACCATTCTCTGGAACGGCCCGATGGGTGTTTTTGAGATCGGCTCCTTCGCGGAAGGCACCCGCGCCATCGCACAAGCCGTGGCAGATTCTGACGCCGTATCGATCGTCGGCGGTGGTGACTCCGTGACCGCAGTTAACAAGTTCGGCCTCGATGACGACATGAACTTCATCTCCACCGGTGGTGGTGCCTCGCTCGAATTGCTTGAAGGCAAAGAGCTCCCTGGCGTCGCAGCTCTCACCAGCATTTAATTTTTCACCCAAACATTACCCATATTATTATGTATCGCCGCCCTATTTTCGCCGCTAACTGGAAAATGAACAAAGGTCCTTCGGACACCGAGTCTTTTGTGAAATCATTCCTCAGCAAACTCACTGGCCGTCAGACCTGTGACATCGTCATCGCCGCGCCCTTCATTGCGCTGCCTACCCTTAGCGATGCTCTGCTCGAAGCTCGCGGTGTGGAAATGGCCGCCCAAAACTGCTCGCAGTATGATGATGGTGCCTACACCGGAGAAATCAGCGTCAAAATGCTGCGCGAGATTCTCGTTCGCCACGTGATCATCGGTCACAGCGAGCGTCGTTCGATTTTTGGTGAAACCAACGCCGTCATCAACGCCAAGATGAAAAAAGCCCGCGAGGTCGGTCTGAAGCTGATCTTTTGCATCGGCGAAACCCTCGAAGAACGCAATGCGGGACAACTTGAAAGCATCCTGCGCTCACAAATCACCGAGGGTCTTAACGGCATCACACCTTCCGATATGGAAGACACCGTGGTCGCCTACGAGCCTGTCTGGGCGATCGGCACTGGCGTCACCGCCACCGCTGAGCAAGCACAAGAGGCGCACGCCTTCGTCCGCAGCGTGATCTCCGATCTCTACGGTCCCGAGGTTGCCGGAAAACTCCGCATCCAATACGGCGGTAGCGTGAAGCCGAATAACGCGGCCGAGTTGATGGCCTGCCCCGATATCGACGGCGCCCTCATTGGTGGTGCCTCGCTCGATGCGCAAAGCTTCGTGGACATCATCTCCAACGGTTCACCCGCCAACTAAACGCCGACCATTTGTCGAATCAAAAAGCCACTATTCGCATAGGATGGTGGCTTTTTTCGTGTGAGAGGATCACGGATGATTTCTTGAATTTAAGAAACGATGGCCCAGAACAAAAATAGGGAATCACCGGATTTCTACGCTCGTACCTGGACTAATCAAGGTAGGGAGTCGGATCACATCCCAGTTCGAGAGGCGGATGCAACCAGCAGACTGCGCGCGTCCGATGGTTTCAGGATCAGCGGTGCCGTGTAGGCCGATGCCTGATTTACTCAATCCACACCACATGATGCCTACAGGGCTGTTGGGGCCAGAAGGCAAGTCATATACCTTGGATGGATCGGTGCTGCGCTTGCCCGTTTCGAGCAAAGATTTATCGTAGCGCCAACTGGGGAACTCGACACAATTGCGCACCTCCCACATGCCGTAGTGAATGAAACGTTGTTGGCCGGGAGTGATGGGAAAGGTCGCGATGAGTGAGCGGTTTGCGGCAGGCTTCGCAGGGGTGTCAGACCCATCAGCTGGCTCTTCTTCGATGACCAATGCTACGGGTGTTGCTTCAAAAATCCGCAATTGATTGCGCTTGGTGTCTACGACTACATGGCGCTGTGCTGTGGCTTCATTGTTCTTGTGCTGAATGCCGGCGATTTTTTCGATGAGAAATGGGGTGACATTTGGCACCTTGAGCTCACTGCCTGCTTTGAGATTATACACTTTCTTGGAGCCATTGAGCTCTAGCAAATATTCGAGATCCGTGTGATAGCGCTCGGCCATGAGTTCTCCAGCACTGCGATAACTAAGTCGTTTTGTTTTGGATTGCAGAATTCGATCATTGGGCAACTTCGGGTTGACCCATTTTACCAAAATATCAGGTACTATGACCGTAGTAAATGGTTCACTCACGCCCTTGCGCGCGGTATCCATGACTGCGGACCAATCATCGATCGGATGGCCATTGACTTCATTCCATGCGTTCACGGCGTGCTCGGTGAAGAGCCCTGGTTTACCGTCGATCACTCCGGGACCGAAGTTCAATTGATCGAGAAAAACCTGAAGTTTTACCGCATCGTCACCTGAGGGCTTGCCCTGCACGGCTGCATCACTTTCTAACGGTTTCGCTAAGGGGATGGATTCCGGATCAAGCATTGGCTCGACTTTCATGGCACCTGGTCTCACCAAGATCGCTTTGGGAGGCGGGGGAGTGGTGGGAGGCGGGGGAGGCGGCTCTTGTGCAATGAGACGGATTGTCGTCAACAGAGTGGCGGCGATGAGGAGCGACTTTGATTTCATGAGCGTGAAGGCGGTGCTTCGGTAGTAGAAAATGCCATCAGTTTTCCTGCGATCGAGTCAGGCACAACTGCTGAGACGATGATATCATTGTCTTCGTAAGAAGTCGAGAGCACTTTTGCATCGCGATGCAGAAGATTGAGCACGTCGCCGCGTGTTTGCGGAATGCGATAGTGCTTTTTTTGGATTCGATCGGCCAGTGCCTCGGCGCACAGTGTGAGCAAGGTGTCGAGATTTTCACCTTGAGAGGCAGAAATGTAAATCGCCCCCGGATAGCGATTTTCTAACAGTAAGCGTTGCAGTTCGTCTCCGAGCAAGTCGGTTTTGTTGAGTACTGTGATGATTTTTTTGTCACCTGCGCCGAGTTCATCTAAGACCTCCAAGGTAGTCTCGTAAAGCCGATCAATTTCGGGCGAAGAGCAATCGAGGACGTGTATGAGGAAATCTGCGAGCACTGCTTCTTCCAGTGTGGCCTTAAAGGCCTCGACGAGGCGGTGAGGTAGGTTGCGCACGAAGCCGACGGTGTCGGTAAGAAGCAGTGGTTGGCCATCGGGCAGTTCAATGCGCCGCGTTGTGGTATCGAGTGTGGCGAACAGCATGTCCTTGGCGAGCACATCTGAACCTGAGAGTTTGTTGAGTAGGGTCGATTTTCCGGAGTTGGTGTATCCGACGATGGCGGCGTGAGCCGTGCCGAGTTTTTCACGCTCCTTGCGCTGAGTCTTACGCTGGCTGCGAACATCTTCGAGCTCACGTTTGAGGCGATCGATGCGTTGGTAGGCGAGTCGGCGGTCTACCTCAATTTGTTTTTCACCCATGCCGCGGTTGGCACCGCCGCCACCACCACTGCCACCACCCGCGCCACCGCCCTCACGGTCAAGGTGTCCCCACATGCGTGCCATGCGCGGCAGGGCGTATTGCATGCGTGCTAGGTCAACCTGGATGCGTGCTTCACGGGTTTGTGCGCGTTTGTTAAAAATATCGAGGATGACTTCTTCGCGGTCGATCACTGCTGCGTCGCCCAATTTTTCCCAAGATCTTTGCTGCGATGGTGAGAGACCATTGTCAAAAATAATGACATCGCACTCAAAGGCTTTCGCGAGATCAACGATTTCTTGGGCTTTACCCGTGCCGCAAAGGAATTGCTTGTGGAGAGCCCGGCTGCGGTAAAATACCGTGTGCACAATGTTAATGCCTAGGGTCTCTACGAGCTCGTGCAATTCTTCTAACAGCGATTCTGCTTCCACTTCCTCGCGAGGATCAAAATAAATGCCGACGAGCATCGCGCGCTCGACCATTTCAGGGCGTTCTCTAACTTCAAACATGTGCTGTGGAGAGTTTTACCACGGAATTCTGATGAATGCTATGGAAAAAATGAATGCAGAAGCAGTTGCGGTATGGGTAAAAATATCGTGCGCTAATTTTTTACTGACAATCACCGCTCCCGCGATGAATCATCGAATTCGATAGCTCCTGAGTTTAGGGTTTCCAGCGAGGTTTCCACTCGGGGAGTGGTGTGCGAGCTTGGCGGAGATATCGATCAATCGCTGCGCATACATCTGGGTGCATACTTGCCACGTTGGTTGATTCCGCTGGGTCGTTTTGTTGGTCGTAGAGAACAATGGGGGCATCTGCACCCCCACTGCGCATGCCTTTCCAACGTCCTTGGTAGAGGGCGGCCTGTTGAAACCCACCTTCGTGAAATTCCCAGTAGAGAAAATCGTGTTTGGCTTGTTTTTTGCCGCGGAGTGTAGGCGCGATGCTGATGCCGTCTGTTGGCTTGTCAGGCTTCTTGCCGGCGAGCTCAGTTGCCGTGGGTAGCCAATCGGCAAAAGAACCAACGTGGTCGCTGATACTCGCGGCTTTTACCGTGCCTGGCCACCAAGCGATGAAGGGGATGCGAATGCCGCCATCGGCGAGGCTGCGTTTGATGCCGCGATAGGGACCGCTTGGTTGGAAGCGCTCGAGGTGATGTCTGCTTTCGTTGTGAGGCCCATTATCGCTCGTGAAAATCACAAGGGTGTTTTCTGCGAGGCCGAGGGCGCGAAGTTTTTCGAGCATTTTGCCAACGTATGCATCGAGCCGGCTAATCATCGCCGCGTGACCACGATCCTGAGCGGGCCATGGTTTTTTCGCATACTGTCCATAATCGGGCACATGAGCGCCGTCACTGAGGACGCGGGCGCGCTCATTGTTTGCATGCGGTGTGACCATGCTCCAATAGAGAAAAAAGGGCTGTTTCTGGTTTTTTTCGACAAACTGCAAGGCGCGTTCCGCGAGCAGGTCATCTGCAAACTCGACAGCCTTTATCGCATAACCACTGCCACCTTGGCCGACGTGCGTGACGACATTCGACAGCGATATTTTTTCCTCCTGATCCCAGAGGAAGTCCGGAAAATGATTGTGCGCATGTTGGTGATTGAGGTAACCAAAAAATTCATCGAATCCTTGTGCTGCAGGCAATCCAGACTCAGCACCACCATACTCGCCGAGTCCCCACTTTCCGAGAACTGCGGTGCGATATCCCACGCTTTTGAGAAGCTTAGCAACACTGGGATCCTCGGGCAGCAATCGGATTTTTTTCGGATCACCATTGCCACGAATCCTTGTATGCCCCTGATGCTGACCTGTCATCAACACACTGCGCGAGGGCGCGCAGACCGTGGCGCCGGAATAATAATGAGTGAAGCGCATGCCTTCTTGGGCCATGCGGTCGATGTGCGGAGTGGCGATAATCTTTTGTCCGTAACAGCCTAACTCACCATAGCCAAGGTCATCGGCCATGATCCAGATCAAATTCGGCGGTGTAGCAGCGTGGAGCGAAAGACTCGACAGTAAGGCAAAAAGCATGATCTTCATGGTTAGGGAGAAGCACTATGTTAGCTGACGGGCTCTGTGAAAAATGGATTATTCGCACGCTCTTGAGCTACGGTAGTGGCGGGGCCGTGTCCGGGCAGGAGGATGGTCTCACCAGTGAGTGATAAGACGTGATGGTGCAGGTTACGCAGGGCCATTTCGTAGGTAAAGGAATCAGGGCAGCCGCCGATGGAACCCGCAAAAAGAGCATCTCCCACGACGCATAGCGGCTTCGATAAACCCTCAATGAGATAGCCATAGGATGGGAGGCAATGTCCGGCGAGGTCGAGACACTTGATCTTCAGATTGCCGAGGGTAATGCTGGAACCGAGGGGCAGTGAATGTTGCTTTTGCGTGAGTGATCGCAACGCGGAGATGCCGCCAACATGATCGCGATGGTCGTGTGTGAGGAAAAGTTGCAGGTCTGCGGCACCGATGTGATTCAGCAGTGCCCGTGCATCATTCTCGCCGTAGCCCGTATCAAAGAGCAAGGTCTGATCTTCATCGCGGATCAGCCAGGCATTGACGGTGTCGTTCTCAAAGGGGAGTTGAAGCCGACTCACGGAAGTAAGATGTGGAACTTCTGGTTGGTAGTGAGAATGATGACGCAAAGCTGCAGGCGACAGTTGCCATGCGGCAGCTAGGTTTTCCGCTTGCTTACTCCATTCTCCCGCCAAAATGGCATCCCACTCGGCAGCCGAGACTCCCCATCGCGTTTGAAGATCCGCAACGCTGAGTTCATGCCCGCGTAGAGCCTTTCTCCAGACGTAGTGAAGATCGTCTTCGAGCGGTATCGCCGCGGCGAGACGTGTAAGTTTTCCCGATGAGGAAGTGGACATCACTTAACGGTGAAGTTGCGACCTTTACCTGATGTCCAGGCATTCTTGAGGCTAGCGTAGAGTGCTTCGAGATCCTGCAACTGCATGACGCGGAATTCCACGGTGTGTGCATGAGTGGTGGCTGGATACGATTTTTGTACCAATTCGTGAAGCTTGGAGCCCGCGCGTGCGGCGTTGTTGTCGAGCACTTCCTTGGCGCGGTCAACGATCTTGGTGGCGGCATTGGCGGCGACTGCTTCGCTTGCGGGCACGACGTGGTAGATGCGGGTAAGTGATTGACCGCCAAGGGTATCGATCACGACCTCAGTGCAGAGCAGGCCGCCATCGAGTAAAAACTGGGTTTTGCTAATAGCGCCGATGCGATCCACGGCGACCATGATTTCGCCGCCATTGATGTTACCTTGCCAGAAACGATTGTTACCGTTGCTTTCGAGCTCCTTAACACGTGCCTCGAGTTCGTCTTCCTTTTGGGTAGCGTCTTGATTGGTTTGATTGTTATTGTTATTTTCGTTTTGACCTTGAGCGAGCAAAGAAAAGGTCGTGCAGAGGAAAAAGCAGAGGCTGAGTGTTTTCATGATGCGCAACAATGGCACAAAGGGCGGACGCTGACCAGTGCGGAATGAATAAATTTTTTCACCTCGGAATTTCGCGATTGCATTCGCGCGGGTACCCATTATCCTGTCATACGTGGTTCGTTTTCGCCCCAATGTAGCAGCTTTGTTTCTTCGGCCTGAAGGGCATCTTCTGGTTTGTGAGCGTTCTACATTTAAGGGGGCATGGCAATTTCCGCAAGGCGGAGTGGATCCGGGTGAATCACTTGAGCAGGCGCTGGCCCGGGAGGTTCGCGAAGAGATTGGACTTTTGCCAGAGCACTACGAGGTCCTGCGCAAGGCTGATGGATACCGCTACATTTACCCGCCGGAAGTGCGATTGAAAAAACGCAAAAAGCATGGCTTTCACGGGCAGGAGCAGACCTACTATTTGTGCATGCTCAATGCTGGTGCGCCTGAAGTGAATGTAAACCAGCGGCCGCGCGAGTTTTCTGCTTACCGTTGGATCTTGCCGACGGAGTTTGAGCTTGAGTGGCTGCCGGAATTCAAGCGTGAGGTGTATAGACAGGTGATGAAGGACTTTTTCGACGTAAACCTTTAAGGCTTAGATTGTCCACAGTGCAAAATGCTTCCGATTGATGAAGGATTTCCATCCTCTGTGACACCTTGGTCACAGAATTTTCAGTTGCAAGTGAGTTGTTTTAGTATTTACATCGTGCTGGCATTAAACTTGCTGCATTGTGTCCACATACGACATGCTAGTCAATCACTCCAATCCCCAGTGGCAACGATGGCATCACAGGCGTTTTGCTGGTGAGGTTCGAGGTTTTTCGTTGACGGAACTGATGGTGGTGATGGTGATTTTGGCGGCATTGTTGGTAGCAGCGGCTCCGATTTTTATGAAATCGAGCACGAAGGCGCGGCAGGCATCGCGAGAGCTGCTGAAGGGGCATTTGAATCGAGCACGCTCTCATGCCATTGCTACGCAGCAGGCCACGGCAGTACTTTTTGCTAATTATAACACTGGCCCAGAGGCGGGAGGCAAGATGCTCGGCATTGCGGAAATGAAATGGGAAGATGACCCGAATGATGCGCAACCGGGAGCCTATGAAGTGAAGTCGGTTTTGCAGCGTTGGGAAAAACTACCTGGCTCGATGATGGTGATGGATCAATCCAGTGTCGGTCATCATAAACCATCGATCATGGATGTAGATGAAAATTTTCGCGTCCGCCTGAATCGCAAGGATGTTGATGCGAGAGCGATCATTTTTTCGCCATCGGGGCAAATCGTAGCTCCGGTAGATCAGGCGATCGAGATTTTACTAGGTGCGGGAAATTTGACAAATGGGCAGGTCACCGCTACCGAGAAAAACGGCGGCAAGATCTCGTATGATCGCTTGCAGATCAATCGCCTTACGGGGCGCGCCCGACAGACATTAGCCGAATGAGAATTAGCTCGCCATCACCCCGACGCAAATACCGCGGTCTCACCTTGATGGAGGCTGTGATCGCGATTGGCATTGTTGCGGTCGCAGTGCCCTTGATCTTGGCGGCGACATCGGCGGCATCAAGGTCACGCATCAACTCGGAGGCGGACACCCGCGCTGCATGGATCGCGAAGGAAACACAACGGCAGTTGACCGATGCCTGGCGCGATCTGCCTGCTACGTATTTCTCGACAAAACCAGCTTTTCCGGCATTTTCCTCTGAAGCAGAACCACTGGTCTTGTTATTCAATCAATCGGCAGGCTTGATCGGTCCCGGCAATGCCGAAGTCCATGCGAGTGGCTCTAGCAATCCAGAAGCATACTACATGGTCACGATGTATGGTGAGGCAGCGATCCCCAGCACTGCAGATCAGGCCGATAACACGCTTTCCAAAGTCTTCATTTCTGTCGAGCACAATGCGAAATCCCCACGCTCGAAGCGCAATAGCAATCCATTTCTCGTGTTGATCCCTCGTCAGACCGCACCATGATTGTCCATCTTTCATCAAATGCTTTCCCCACTGCGCGACGCTTACTTTGGCGCCGGGGTTTCACTGTGGTGGAGCTCATGACCGCTATGGTTGTGACATCGATGTTGATGATCGCGCTGTTTTCCCTCGTCGGACAATCGAGCACCAACTACCGTCTCTCTCATCGAAAAGTCAACACACTCGCCGATACGCGGGCGTTTTTGCATTTCCTGCAAAATGATCTATCCTCGCGCATCAGCGATACACGATTTTTCTATCGCGAGACCAGCGCTGGTTTTGTCGAATTCGCCTTCACCCGCACCCGAAGTGCAGACGAAGATACGAGCAAAGGGGATTTGGCGACGACGATCTATTATGTAGCTGTCACCGAAGACGATGCTCGTCATGAATCACCGAAAATTTTTCGCCGCACCCTGAGTGTCGAGGAGACGCAGAAACTGCTCGCACAGGGGGAAGCAGCTCCATTTCCCACCTACGATGCCAACGCTGACGAACCATTAGTGTATAACGTTGTGAGCTTCATGATCAAGCCTTCTTCCCGTAATCCGCTAGGTAATTGGCAAGAATGGCAGCCCAATAGCAATCAATCTCCGGAGCGCTTGCAACTGACTCTAGATCTTATCGACGACAACACCGCGCAACGCTTCGCAAGCAAGGATGATTGGGTCAGCCTCAGCGCCAGCGCGGATCCCAAACAGCGCGAGGCCATCCGTAGTTTCACTCACAACATTTCCCTCACTCCATGAACATTTCCTCTCATGCAGCTTGGAAAAAACGGCGCCCGCAACGCGGATTCGCTCTCCTGATGAGCGTGCTCGCCGTGGCTGGCCTGATGGTCATGCTCATTGGATTGTTGTCCATGCTAACGCTAGAACGCAAAACGGCGCGTTCGTACTCGGATGCCGCGCGCGCCGATATGGCATTGCAAAGTGGCCTGGCCGAGGCCATCGGTACTATCAGCCCGATCGCCAATCGCGACGACACTCTGGTTTTCCGGATGGAAGATCCTACTGTGCCGCTCGAAAATGCAAGCGCTGACAGCAAAGTCCTGCCACCCCAGCATTTTTTCACTTTTGGAGCGCAGTATGATACGCAGAAAAAAGCATGGCGCATGTCTCCCTTCGCAAGCGGTTTCAAGCAAATCACCAGCGGTAGTAATGTTCCTAACACCAGCCTTATCAAAGAAGCCATCAACGGCTATGATGCCGCTGAAATCGCTGGCGTAGGTCGTGGAAATGTTGCGGTTCCCAGAGCGAGTTGGGTCGTCATGGGCAAAAAAGATGACCCTTTCACCATGCGCTATGCTTGGTGGGCAGAAGACCTCTCTGGCCGCATCGATGGGGCCAATGCAGGCTCTGAGGTGAGGCAATTGGGCCTCGATGCGCGCGAACTTGGCCTCTTCACCATCTTCAATCCGACGGCAGAAAAAGATGGCGCAGGACCAGAAGATGCACTCATCAACCAACGTGCGAATCTCCGCAGCCCCGCTAGCGTGAGGCAATTCCTTACCGAAGAGAACGCGAAACTCATCGAACCCTTCCTCACGTACGATCTCCCGCGCGAGGTCGTCGCCGCTCCACTCATCCCTCATGGATTTGGATACCCCGATGCCGGGAAAAAATCACTGCCGCTTGATCAGTTAGTGTCCACCCGCAAAATCGAGGAAATCGCAAGCCACATCGACCGTAACTTGCCCGATTTCACTCTGCGCAAAGGTGGATTATTGCCCACGGAAAATTACACCAAAACCATCGCTGCGAGCATCATCGATTATGCCGATGTGGACACCAATCCCACCCTGGGTCTGGGCTACCGCGGCGTCGATAGCTACCCTTTTGTCAACGAGCTCTTCGATCTCTATGAATGGACAGGCACGAGCAATGGTCAAGTCACCATCCGCGTGACCACCTTTGTCGAGCTATGGAATCCCTCAAACATCAGCATTATTGGAGAATTTCAGTTAGAAAATGACAACCGTCATAGCATCAAGATCCCACCAGCAGCCACGGCCAATTTCACCAGCGTCACGCATCCTCTTATCAAGGTGACGATCCCGGCGAATGCATTCATTGTGCGCAATTGCGGCTCTAAGGATTACAATTTTCCTGTAGGAGCCTTTCCACCGAGTTCATTGGAATTTCCTGCCGAAACCAAGAATAGCACTTACCGATTAAAATGGAATGCCCAACAAGTCGATTGGGCGCGCGGTGGTGTGACGCGCACCACAGGCACACTTCAAGCAGGGTCCACCAAAGCCAAATGGAAGGGAAATGCCTCTCCTGCTCATGATCACAGCATCGGTCAACACGGCGATCCGCGAGCTTCGCACTACATCAATGTACCGATTTTTCCTAACAATTACGATGCAAATAGTAATTGGGGTGGGAGAGCGCTGAAGGCGAACATTAGCAATCAAAACTATCGCGAGGTAAAAATCACCCGTTGGCCTGATCGTGGTTCCGAGTCCAAAACCGGAGTTGCTCCCGGCACTGATACCAAGCTTCCCACGACCTTGGCATTACCTGTAACTCAGAATTCGATGGCCCCTGCTTTTATAGCAAATCGTCCATTCATCTCGACGGCCGAGTTAGGAAATATTTTTGATCCCGCCCAATGGACCATGATTGAGAACACCAGCGGCACTGCCTCAGCTGGTTCAGGTGGTGGATTTTCGTTAGCAATTGGTCGCCCTGAATTTGCGAAGTTTGACCGAGAGGGTCAGCGCGCTGCGCAGTTGCTCGATTTGTTTACCCTCAGCAATACCAGCACATCGCAACGCAATACTCGCATTTCCAAAATCAACATCAACACCGCGCCGCGAGAAGTTCTCCGCACCCTCATCGCTGGTCAAGGCTTAGTCAATGACCCCGTACAGTCCACGCTCTTTCCGCCCAAGGACCAAAGCATCGGTGATCGCTTCGCGGATGCCGTCATCGCCACACGTCAGCACACGCCTTTGCGGAGTCTCTCCGATCTGAACCTCATTCGCAAGAACCCGCTTGCCGCGCGCAATTACACCACGCCCAATCGCGATACCGAGCCGTTTTTTGGTAGTCGTGAACAATACCCAACGACCTCACGTCCACCCGACACCTGGGATGATGCTGGTCGCGAGGAGCTCTTCCAACGCATCGCTAATATGGTCACCTTCCAGAGCAAAACCTACCGCGTCATCGTGGCTGGTCAGGTCTTAGATCGTGCGGGAAAAATCATCGGCCAGCGCACGCGTGAGATCACACTGCGTTTCGAGCCAAAGCGTGATGCCGAGGGCCTGATTGACACGACTCAGCCATTCGTCATCCGTACACTGGGTGAGCGGAGTTTGTAAAAACCCTTAGCGCCCGGGGCGGATGATCTCATTGCGATCATTCAACACCACTTTACGAGCGACGACGGGAGTCTCGGACAAACCAAATGCCATGATCGCGACGCGTTCGCCTTTTTTGATGCGATGCGCCGCACCACCATTGATGATGATGTGGCCAGTGCCTGGAGGCCCCGGTTGCGCATACGTTTCGAGTCGATTTCCGGTGCTGATCGAGGCGACGAGTACCTTTTCACCTTCCCACAACCCGACGGCTTTCATCAGGTCGGTAGGGATTTCGATGCTGCCCTCATACTCCACATCGGCTGCGGTGATCATGGCGCGGTGAAGTTTGGATTTCAGAACTTGGCGTAACACGTGCCAAGGGAAGCGCGGAGCGTGCGCGAGGTCAAGCTTTCGCTGTAAAATTCTCGAAGACGAGCAGTGGATCGAGGCATGATGCGCTGGGGATTAACCGCGTGATCTATACGGTCTACGAATTATCGTTGTGAATCTCCGCGCCCATGCTAAAGTGCATTCCACACGTAAATATTATGTCTGTAAGCCTCCACCCCTATTTCAAAGCTCATGCGGGAAAGCGTGAAGCATGCCTCGCGTTGTTGCCTGCATTTGTCGCCACCACGCAGCCTGATACGAATTGCCTCTACTACGAGTTCACCACGCACGAGGACGAAATTTTTTGCCGCGAGGCCTACGTAGGCGGATCAGCGGCACTCGCTCACTTAACTAGCGTAGGGCCACTGCTCGAACAAATGTTAGAGCTGGCGGATTTGACACGCTTGGAAATTCATGGACCTGCTGAGGAGCTGGAGTTGATGAAACCGACGCTCGCAGGCTTGAATCCAACTTGGTTTACTACCGCTTGTGGAGTGACGCGCACGAGTGTGGGCTGAGCGCCCTACTATCTCAGAGCAATCGCTGGATCCTCGAATCAATCGATCTCTACGTTCTGTGATAGCTCATCTGATGCAGAATGGATAAGACAGGATGCTCGTTGCTTTTTCAAGCTACGATTGTTTGCTCGCGGTCGGGACCGACACCAACGAAGGCTACTGGTGCATCGCAGAGTTCAGCGAAGCGCGTGAGATAGGCTTTGGCGTTAGCGGGAAGCTCGTCGTAGTTGCGGCAGGCTGTGGTGTCGACTTTCCAGCCCGGCAGCTCTTCGTAAATTGGCACGGCACGATCCCAGGCATCGCGATCTGCGGGCGGCAGATCAACGACGGTGCCGTCGATGTCGTAGGCTGTACAAATTTTCAGCGTGTCGTATTCATCGAGACCATCGAGGTTGGTGATCGCCAAGCCGGTGACGCCATTGATCATGCATGCAAAACGCAGCAGCACGGTATCGAGCCAACCGCAGCCGCGTGGGCGACCCGTGGTGGCACCGAACTCGCGGCCGAGGTTGTGCAGGTATTCCGAAAGGCCTTCGTCGCCAGTAGGGAAAGGACCCGAACCGACACGGGTGGTGTAGGCTTTGCAAACACCGATGACACGTTGGATCGATGTCGGTGGCAGGCCCGAACCGGTGCAGGAACCACCAGCCGTGGTGTTCGAGGAAGTGACAAATGGATAGGTGCCGAAATCGACATCGAGCAGACTGCCTTGTGCGCCTTCGAAAAGGATTGTTTTGCCGTCTTTCCAGGCTTTGTGAAGCATCGGGATGACATTGGCAATGTGCGGGGCAAGACGTGCGAAAGCGGTGAGCACTTCATCGGCCATTTGCTCGGCATCGAACTGAGGCAGGTCGAATTTTGCCAAAACTTCATTGGCATCGGCGACGCGGAGTTTGACTTGTTCGCGGAAGTACGATGGACGTAGTAGATCGGCAGCGCGGAAACCGCAGCGATTGATTTTATCAGCATAGGCGGGCCCGATGCCGCGCTTGGTGGTGCCGATTTTGCGATCGCCAAGAGCGGCTTCGCGAGCGACGTCGAGTTCCTTGTGGAAAGGCAATACAATGTGGCAACGATCAGAAATGAACAGTTTGTCTGCGGTAATCTTCACGCCCTGAGCTTCGACTTTTTCGATCTCGGCGACGAGGCCTACGGGATCGAGCACGACGCCGTTGCCGATGATGTTGAGTTTTCCATCCCAGAGGATGCCAGAAGGAAGAAGGTGGAGCACGTATTTTTTGCCGTGTGCGATCACCGTGTGACCGGCATTGTTACCGCCTTGCGAGCGGACCACGACATCGGCCTCTTCGGTGAGGTAATCGACGATTTTTCCTTTGCCTTCATCGCCCCACTGGAGCCCTGTGATAATGGTGTTCATGAAATGAGTCTAAAGTCGGAATGTCTAAAAGTCTAAAGTCGGATCAATGAGCTTATTTATTTGCATTGATCGATCATGTCGGCGAACTCGCTGAAGAAATACGAGGCGTCGTTGGGTCCGGGAGCGGCTTCGGGGTGATATTGCACGCTGAAAACGGGATGCTCCTTGTGGCGAATGCCCTCGACGGTGCCGTCATTGAGGTTGATGTGAGTGACCTCGACATTGTTCGGCAACGATTCCGCATCGACCGCGAAACCGTGGTTTTGCGAGGTGATGGAAATTCTGCCGCTGCGCAAATCCTTGACGGGTTGGTTGCCGCCGCGGTGGCCGAATTTCAGCTTGAAGGTTTTTCCACCGAAAGCGTGGCCAAGAATTTGATTGCCGAGGCAGATGCCAAAAATCGGTTTTTTGCCAATGAGTTGGCGCATTTCCTCGTGGATGTAGCCGAGTGCTGCCGGATCGCCAGGGCCGTTGGAAAGGAAAATGCCATCCGGATTGCGCTTGAGGACATCGGACGCAGAAGTGCGGGCATTGAGGAGTTCGACCTCGAAGCCAGCTTGACGCAAGCGGCGCAAGATGTTGTACTTAATACCGAAGTCAAAGGCGACGATGCGATGACGCGCCTCGGGGAGTGGCAAGTAGTTGCTTTCTTGGCCAGTGCAGGCATTGGGGATGGTCCAGTCGCGCGACTCCGCCGTCCACAGATACGATTCTGGTGTGGAAACTTCTTTGACGTAATCCATGCCTTCCATCGAAGGGGAATTTTTTGCGGTTTCGATCGCCTCGGCCACACTGAGATCGGTGGTGAGGCAAGCGCGCATCGCACCGCGTGAGCGCAGGTGCTTGGTAAGTGAGCGGGTATCGATGTCCTCGATGCCAAGCACACCGTGTTCGGAAAAATAATCGGCCAGCGACTTCGTGGCGCGCCAATTGGAATGAGCGGGGCAGAGTTGGCCGATGACAAAACCACGGATGTGCGGGCCTGCAGACTCGCCGTCGAGCGCATTGATGCCGTAATTCCCGATCTCAGGATAGGTCATCGTGACGATTTGGCCACGATACGAAGGGTCGGTGATCACCTCCTGATATCCTGTCATCGAGGTGTTAAAACAAATCTCTCCGGTCGTCGTTCCAGCGGCACCGAAAGAATCTCCTTCGAATGTGCGACCGTCTTCAAGTGCTAAAATGGCTCTCATGTGCGTGGCGCGAAAAAACTAGTCACCGCATCGGTTTGATGCAAGGATTAAAGGCAAAAACCTAGTTCAAGAGAATTTCGGTGTCCGCTCTGAGGCCTCATTTGGAGTGCTTTCCACGCGGGCCATGATCCAGAGGAGATCGGAGATGCGATTGAGGAAAAGCAGCACGGATTCACTGAAACCACCCTCGCTCTCATGGAGTTCCCAGGCGTTACGTTCCGCACGGCGGGACACAGCACGGGCAAGGTCAAGGGCTGCAGCACCAATGGCACCCTCAGCACCAGGACGGGCCCAACCTGTGAAACGCACGCCGCGGGCTTCCAGAGAAGTTGCAGTTTCCTCGATCCAGTCCACATCAGCCTCCGTAATAGCGGCATAGGTGTAACGGCTTACATCTTCGGGCAAGGTCGCGAGTTGCCCCATAGCGGCGACCAATTTTTCCTGCACGCGATCAATGATCGGCACGAGATCGTCGTGCATGCCGGAGACCCTCGCCAGGCCCAGAGCAGCATTGAGCTCATCGACTGAGCCAAGCGCCTGAATGCGAACGGAAGTTTTTGCGATGCGTTTGCTAAAAAGTAGATCCGTCAGGCCCTCGTCGCCGCGTTTGGTGATGATGCTCATGGTTTTTTATTTGGTTTTTCTTCCTCAGTAAGGCCCTCGATTTTAACGTCTGTTAGCAACTGCCAGGAGATTTTTTTGTTGTCGAGACGTAGCAATTCGGAAGCATAAACGGAATCCTCATTGCGTGGATCCATTTCTGCGGCAACCTCCACGAAGCAACGACCCAGTAACTGATCTTGCTCGTTGGCTTGTTTCAGCAGCAACTGGCCACGGGTGAGCAGCAAGCGCGCGAGTACTTCCGCGCTGTAATCACCATCGACGATCTGTGGCAGAATTCCTTTTTCGAGTTGGTAATTCATCACCACCGCCTTGCGATTGCGTGGTGACAGATGGAGTGATAGAGCGATCAAGCGGCGGCCTTGCGTCAATGATTCTGCTGAACCCTTTGATTCTGCAATGCGATTGCCGACGTAATTGGCGATGTTGAGGGCGTATTCCTCGCGCTCCTTGTCCATCATTCCGAGTTCGTCAGAAAATAACCCTGGGCCAATGACGGGAGCCTTATAGGCAAACTTCGCGCCATCACCCTCCGCCGCGAGACAGCAGCCGAGTCCGCAGAAAAATAATCCAATCACCACTTGCCACATGCGCATCATGGATTCTAGCATCTGTCGAAATCAGAATTTTTCAAGTGCCAAATCCAGACATCCATCTTGCCAAAAAACAACTGCGCCGCCACATTCGGAATTTGCCATTGGGTGACGAAGGGGCAATGTCGTCGCGGCTGGTTCAGAATTTGCAAGAATGGCTCAGCGCGCGTCCTGAGTTCCGCCGCATTGCCCTTTTTGCCGCCATGCCCCGGGAGCCAGATCTGGGCTCCTTGATCGCGCTGATGCCGGAGCGCCGCTTTGTTTTTCCGCGTATTTGCGAGGGCGAGATGGAGTTTCATCCGGTTGCGAACATGAATGAGCTTAGGGCGGGAACATGGGGTATTCTCGAGCCAAGAGCGGAAGCGCAAATCAGCGCACCTGCTGAAATCGATCTCCTACTCTGCCCGGGGCTAGCCTTCACTCGCGCGGGACATCGGCTAGGAAAGGGCAAAGGCTACTATGACCGCTACTTGGTGCGCTTTGTCAATGCTCGCCCACCTTGCTACGGTGTGACATTTTCAGCCTTTGTTTGCGATAGTATCCCTTGTGAGCCACACGATGCCATGATGGATCGGGTGATCGATGAAACAACGAATGGCAGCGCAGAGCTTTAGTGCGCTTCACGAAGAACGTCGAACGCCAGCCAAGTAAGGGCGGGCGTTTGGCTGTGGTCGATGGGGGTGGACTGAAGATCCGCGCTGCCGTTACTTCCAGTTGGTGAGGTTGTCACCAGCGAACTTATCGGTGTCTGAAGCGCCCTTTTGGCCATCGGGACCGTTCGACCAGAGGTCGAAATCAGGATTGTTGCATTCAATGTCCTCGTTGCCGGTTGCATCGACAGCGGGCAGGTAGTTGTAGCTGAAGCCCCAAGGATCGAGAATGGTGTTATTTTCGCCAATCGGATTTGCCGGATTGCCTGAGCCGCCTGGGCTGCTGGACCAACCTTGCTTGGTGCTAGTAGGATCCAGTTCTGCGAGGTAAATCCTCATCGCAGTGCCATCCACAACGGTGGGAGCGGTAGCGCTTTCGCCCTTGCGCTTGTTGTAATCATAGCCTTCATAAAACAAGGCGCGATAGAGCGAATTGGAGCCGGTTTTGTCCTCAGCAACACGCTCGGGATAACTGCCCATGTCACTTTTGAATTCTTCTAGCGCATTTTCCAGCAACTTGATTTGGGTGGTACATTTGCTCTTGGCTTGATTGCGCTGCATGGCGCTGAGGCCGCCAACGGTAAGGCTGGCGAGCACAACGATGATCGCAACGACGACCATCAACTCCATCAAAGTGAAGCCTTTGGCTGTAGCGGATTTTGCGAAGGAACGAGTGGATTTTTTCATGATGATCGCGGGGTTTTGGATGTGTGGGGGAGGATCGAGACAACCTTATTGGTTGCCCATGGTGTTGATGATCTTGATCAGTGGCAAGAAAAGCGCGAATACAACCGAACCGACGACGAGTGCGAGGAATACGATCATGATTGGCTCCAAGATACTGGTAAGCGCAGTTACAGCGTTGTCAACTTCATCGTCGTAAACGTCGGCAACTTTCAGAAGCATTTCGGGCAACTGACCAGTTTCTTCACCCACGTCCACCATCGAGATCACCATGTTCGGGAACACGCCCGAGGCTTGGAGCGGAGTCACGATCGATTCACCTTCTTTGACCGCTTCATGCACTTGGCCGATGGCGTGAGAGATGACCACATTGCCTGCGGTTTCCTTGGTGATGTTCAGAGCTTGGAGAATTGGCACACCCGAGGTGACCAAGGTTCCGAGGGTCCGTGAGAAACGTGAAACGGCAGACTTGCGCTGAATATCACCGAAGATCGGCAACTTGAGTTTGAGTGTATCGACAAAGTTACGACCTTTGGGTGTGCGGCCCCAAGCGGTAAATGACAGGTAGAAAATCACACCCACCAGCAAAATCCATACGACGTTTGGAATGATCCAGACATTTGAGGTAATGAGGAAGTCCGAGAAGCCGAAGACAACTTTCGAGATCATTGGCAATTCGGCATCGCCCATCTCGTTGAACATTTCTTTGAACTTCGGCACGATGAAAACCATCAGGAAGAGCAAGATCGACACGGCGATGAACATCACGATCACCGGGTAAACCATGGCGGACACAATTTTGTTTTTCAACTTGTGGGCCTTTTCTTGGTATTCGGCCAAACGATTGAGCACGACTTCCAACACACCACCGAGCTCACCGGCTTTCACCATGTTGACATAGAGTTTGTTGAAAATGCGTGGATGCTGTGCGAGAGACTCGGAGAAAGTAGAACCACCTTGTACCGAGTCGCCGAGAGCGGAAATCGTTGAGCGCAGAACAGGATTCGGCTCTTGTTTGCCGAGCACGGTGAGACCGCGAAGCAGGGGCAGACCAGAGTCGATCAGGGTAGCCAATTGGCGCGTGAAAATCATCAAATTTTTCGGCTTGATGCGGCCACCAGTTTTGGCCTTGGCTACGGCTTTACCTCTCTTGTTAGCGCCTTTTTTGGCGCCTTTGCCAGCCTCCGCGATTTGCGTCGGGTAGAGTCCGCTTGCGCGGAGCTTGGCAAGAGCTTCCGATTCATTCGGGGCGTCGACTGTGCCGGAGGTAAGCTCTCCTTTGGCATCCATTGCATTGTATTGGAAATTCGGCATGGGACTATTGGGACGGGTTTATGTTTATAAAGTTACAGGGATGATTTACTACAAAAAATCGGCGAATGGCGATGACTATTTTACAAGGAGGAAAAATATTTCGTTGAATGTGATGCAAAGCATTTACATATTATGTATATTTCAGCACTTCCTCAATGGTGGTATTGCCGAGGTAGATGTTACGCAGACCATCCTCGCGGAGAGTTTGCATGCCAAGCTCGACGGCTTTTTGTTTGACGACTACCGAGGGGGCACGCTCGATGATAAGATCGCGAATCGGATCGGTGATGTCGAGAAGCTCGTAGAGACCTTGACGGCCTTTGTAGCCCGATTGTCCACAAGCGTCGCAACCACGACCGGTGTAGAAGCTCTTGTCTCCAATTTCATGCGAGGAAACTCCGAGCTGGGTGAGAATCGCTTCGTTTGGTTCGTAAGGTGATTTGCAGTCTTTACAAATGGTCCGCACCAAACGCTGAGCAAGCACACCTTCAAGCGAGGCGGCGACGAGGAAAGGTTCGCAGCCCATGTCGATGAGACGAGTCACCGCGCCTGGAGCATCGTTGGTGTGGAGAGTGGAAAGCACTAAGTGACCTGTGAGAGCAGCCTGAATGGCGATCTGGGCAGTCTCAATGTCACGCATCTCCCCGATCATGATCCGGTCTGGGTCTTGACGCAGGAAGGCGCGAAGAATGCGTGGGAAGTCGAGGCCGATCGACTCATGCGTCGGGATCTGGATGATGCCATCGATGTCATACTCGACGGGGTCTTCTGCGGTGAGCAGCTTGGAATCGATGGTATTGATGCGGCGCAGCGCGGCATAGAGAGTGGTTGTTTTACCCGCGCCAGTAGGACCCGTGACGATGAAAATGCCGTTGGGCTTCTCGATGGTCTCGCCGATATACTCATAAATGTGCGGTGGCAGACCGAGGTTTTCCAGGGAAAGATTGACCGATGATCGGTCGAGAATCCGCAATACGACTGATTCGCCGTATTGAGTAGGCAGCGAGGAAACCCGCATGTCCACTTGTTTTTCGCCGAACTGCTTGACGATTCGGCCGTCTTGCGGGACGCGGCGCTCGGCAATGTTCATGTTCGCCATGACCTTTACGCGCGAAATAATCGGTAGGGCGAGGTGAACGGGAGGTGGAGCCATTTCGTAGAGGGACCCGTCGATGCGGTAGCGGATTTTGAACTCCTTCTCGAAGGGCTCAAAGTGAATATCGGAGGCTTTTTCCTTGATCGCTTGGTAGAGAACTAAGTCAACGTAGCGGATGATCGGCGCAGAATTTGCCTCGGCCTCAAGGTCGGCGGCATTCATGTCGGGACCGCCAAATTCCAGTTGGCTGAGGATGTCCTCCATCGCCTTACCATCGCCGCCGTAGTATTCGCTAATGCGATCTTCAACGACGTAATCAGGTGCAATAAGCAGGTGAATTTCACGACCTAGAGCGAAGCGGAGATCCTCTACGGTTTGCGGATTGAGTGGATCGACTAAGCAGATGAATAGTCCTTCGCTGGTGAAATTCACGGGCAGCGCGCCATGAAGGCGGGCCATTCCGGCAGGGATGAGCGCGAGAATTTCATCGGGCGGAGTCCAGTTCGTCAGATCAACCATTTCCGTGGACAGCTCCTGGGCGACCATCGGCCAGATGTCATTGCGGTTATTGATGACTTGGTAGTCGGCGAGAATTTCGCCGATTTCCTTACCGCTGTGATCGATTTCCGAAATGATATCGGCTGCGAGAGCATGATCGATCATGCCGCGGTTGATGAAGAGGTCGAGAACCTGTTGGTTGTCCATGATGTGAGAGTTTTTTTACGAGGTGAGAAAAGAGAAAGTGGATGAGGATCAATCGAAGTCGGCCATGGTGACGTGGATGACTTCTTGCGCGGTGGTGAGGCCGGCGAGCACCTTGCGGATGCCGTCTTCGCGCATCGAGCGCATGCCCATCTCGCGAGCGCGTTTGCGTAGCTGTGAGGAAGAGAGATCGGCGTTGATGAGGTGGCGCACTTCGTCGTCGATCTCGAAGATCTCGAAGATGCCCATCCGGCCGCGATAGCCTTTTTTACGGCATTTTTCGCAAGCGGCTGGGCCAAAGATGGTGGCGTCTGCCATGCGGCTGGCATCGAGACGCAGCGCGCGGAGTTCCTTATCGCTGAGTGGCATTTCCACTTTGCAATTGGGGCAAAGTTTCCGCACCAGACGTTGTGCGAGCACGGCGCGCACGGCGGATGCGATGAGGAAACGCTTGATGCCGATATCGGCGAGACGAGCCACGGCGGAGGGCGCATCGTTGGTGTGGAGTGTGGAGAACACCAAGTGACCCGTCAGCGAAGCGTTGATGGCGATGTTGGCGGTCTCGGCGTCACGAATCTCTCCGATCATGATGATGTTGGGTGCTTGACGGAGCATGGCGCGCAGAGCGTTCGAGAACGTCATCCCGATGTCGGTTTTCACCATGACCTGGTTGATGCCGGCCATTTCATACTCGACGGGGTCTTCTACCGTGATGATTTTCTTGTCGGGACGGTTAATGACGTTGAGGCAGCCATAAAGCGTGGTGGTTTTACCGGAACCAGTTGGCCCCGTGACGAGCAAAATGCCATCGGGCAGAGCAAGGAGTCGCTCGAAGGTGGTTTGGTCGTCCGAGAAGAATCCGAGTTCGGGCAGGCCGAGAACCAATCCGGATTTGTCAAGAATACGCATAACGATCGATTCGCCGTGGTTGGAGGGAACCGAGGAAACCCGCAGGTCGACTTCTTTGCCGCCGACTTTGATCTGAATCCGTCCGTCCTGAGGCATCCGTTTCTCGGCGATGCTCATGCTGGTACTCATGACCTTAAGACGAGCGATGATCGCAGGTAGTAGCTTTTTTGGGTGATTTGCTACCTCGATGAGCTTGCCATCGACCCGGTAACGAACGCGGACGCTGGTCTCGAGAGGCTCGATGTGAATGTCTGAGGCGCGGTGATTGAAGGCCTCGACGAGCATGTTGATGACGAGTTTGATGATCGGAGCATCGGTATCACTGTCTTCGATGGAGTCATCACCGGGATTGTTTGAAATATCCGTGGCTCCGTAGAAAGCCTTGAGCATCGCTTGGATGGAGTCAGGTGTGGAGACGACGAAATTGACTTCGCGGGAAAGAACGTGCGGCAAGGCATCGAGCACCTCAAAGTTGAACGGATCAGCGATCGCGAGCGTGAGCGCGTAGCCATCGTCATAGACCGGAATGGTCTTGTAGCGGCGGGCGACTTCATCGGTGATCGAGTTCGCGACATCAGGTGAGATGGTCGCATTGGCGAGATCGAAATATTCGAGGGCATTGCTAGAGGCAAGGATACCGGCTACATCTTCTTGGCTGATCTGTCCGGACTGAACCAGTTTTTCAATCACAGAGGATGAACCACTCGAGGAACGAGCGGCAGCAATGGTAGAGTCGCTCACCAAGCCAGCTTCGGTGAGCAATTGAAGGAGATAGTCTTCGTTGGAAAACACGGGAATGGATTTTGGTTAGAGGATGAGTGAGGAGAAAGACTTTCTCCACTTACGCAGGGGCGACTTTGACGTTAGCGCGGGAAAATGTCAATCGGGTAGACGGCAAGAATGCAGAGTTTTTCTGATTCTTTCAGTGAAATTGCGATTTTTGCTGCCGAAACGATTGATTTGTTAGTGTATTTACAGCATCAATTTATTTTTGTCATGCGAGAAAAAATCATTTCCATGTGAGCGCACGGAGGCATGACTCGATACTCGCTTCATCTTCCTTGCGAGGAATGCGGGCTTTGCGCAGCAGGTTCACCGCGTGTTCTGCGGCGTGCTTGGCAACACCGCGCGAGGTGAATTTCATCACCGCAACAAGGGCATTGGCCAGCATGGCGCATGCGATGGATACGGTGGCAGGACGGCCGACAGCGATTGCGAATACGGCGATCATGATCGCGAAAGGAGCGACAATTTGCGCAAATGTATCGGCACGGCGGCGGATGGCGACGAGTGATTGGTGCGAAGACTTGAGTTGCTCATAGGCGGAATCTAACAGAATATCAGCTAGCGTCATCGCAGTGCGTTTGTTTTTGCGTAGGCGGGATATTTTTCCGGCAAAAGAAATTTTTTGTGCGAGGTCTTGGGTCGTGATGCGGCAATCGATTTTGCCATGAACTTCTTTGGATTTCTGATAGAAAAAATAGCGCGAGATCCAGTAGGCAGCTACGGGAATGAGGGCGACGAGTGTGATGATTTTCCACGGCATGATCAGACGGTGTTTCAGGTTCTGATCGTGAGGTCGATCCAGACGAGGCGATGGTCGCTGGCTTTCTCGACAACTGGGTCATCAGCAGGCCAATGCACAGCGGATTTTTTGTAGGAAAAGCCCCACTGTGAGGGCAGAGCGTAGTCACAGCGCAAATGAAAGTGCGCTGTTTTCTGATCGCGATGCTGCATGCTTTTTTTAACGTGCAGCAAGGCTCCGTCGCTGATGGGAGAAGGGCATTTCATGACAAGGCGGTGAGTAAGCAAGGCAGAGATGGAAGAGGGGAGAGAGTCGCCGTCAGTGGGATCCGCGTTGAGGTCGCCGAGGATGATAAAGCGTTTATTGGCGCCGAGGCCACCGATTTTTCCTTGATCATCACGGAGCCACGGCGCCTCGCTGGGCTTGATGTACTCTGCCCAAAAGCGGATCTCATCGGCATTGCGCCGACCATTCCAATCAACTGGCTTGGGTGCAGCGAGATCGAGGGACCGCCCGTCATCGAACGACGGCGGCGTAGGATGCGAGCAGAGCAAATGAATCACCGCATTGCCATGCTTGATCGGCACATCCCAGTGACTCTTGGAAGACAAGCGAAGTTGATCGCATGCCGATTCGGGATAATGAGCAGAGGGCATGATCGCTGAGGGGAGATCTTGCCAAAGAAATTTCTGAAATGTGCGCACATCTTGACGCAAAATCGGCGACTTGGAGAGTAATAGCATACCGTATTGACCAGGGTGCTTGCCGTAGCCAAACGCGTCTTCTGGACCATTGGCGTCGCCATCGCCATTGAGGTCGTGTCCACTCGGCTCACCTGTATTGACCGGGGCGGAAAAGTGATGCGGATAGAGATCCGGTAAGTAGTTTTTCAGAAACGCCTGCGCGGCAGACTCAGCGGGATCGTAATCGAATTCGTTGAGTAAGATGACATCGGCATCGATCTTACGAATGATGCGAGCGATGGCAAGTAGCTGCGAATTTCCCGGAGATGAGCAGTCTTGGATTAACTCGCCTGCATGATCGCGAAACATCGATACGTTAAATGTAGCAACGCGCAATTCCGCAGCACGAAGCGCAAGCGTCAGCACGAAGAATACGATGAGATAGTTCATTGCTTCAAACGCACAGGTGTGCCGCAAAATGTGCAACGAAACCAACCGAACAAGACGATGTGCAATGCCAATGACAGCACGTAGCCGAGAAGCCGAATGTGGTGCGCTTTACGGTTTTTTAAGCAATTTTTTGGGACAAAACAACGCTGTCCGCAAATGCGACAAGAGGCGGCGTAGCCAACCGTGAGATAGAGGAATCCCCAAATAAAAACACCTAACGGAAATGCGAGAAACCATTCAGGCACCCAAGCGAAGGAAGGGGTCCCATTGTCTTTGAGCAGCAGCGCTACTGCTGCTAGAATGCCGGCGGGAATGAAAAAATGGCAAGCAATCGTGAACCATGCACCCCAATACACAGACCTCGGGTGAGAGTGCAAAACGCCACGAATGTAGCGTCGTGAGTCCGGGGCCACCCCTCGATTGGTCGCGGGCAATGCCGCACGCAAAAGACTCAAACGATCTTCCGCTTTCGACTTATCTTCTACGAATGCGTTTTCGATATTCGGATCAAGAAACTCCGCTGTGGAACGCAGACGATCCAAGTTTACCTTCTCTTTTTTCCGCTTGGCAAAAGAAATCTGATTGACGTAGCTACTGGGGGAAGACGCAGTGGTAGCAGGTTGTACCGCATCCTTGGACTTCTTCAAACCCTTTACTGTCGCACGAATGGAAATATCGCCACGAGCTGCCGTCAGTAAAATGGCCTCAGGAATCGCGGTCACTGGCACCCCTTTTGCCGCGAGTGATTTCCCCGAGACTGGCACCGCCACGGGTGATGCCGCAATCATCTCTAACACATCAGGGTCATATTCAAAATTCACCAACCCGTATGCATCCGTCTGACCGTCCTCTTGCAATTCACGCGCTTCATCGATCCACGTGGCAATTTTTTCGGCTGTAGGGATTGTGCTATGCAGTTGCAAGTGTTCATTCGCCTTCAAAAGAGCTGCATGCAGTTCCCCTGCCTCTCGGCCTGCCAAATCTGCGACATTGCCACAGCCAGCCGCGTCCAACAGTTGGACCATTTTCTGGCTTAGGTGAAGTCGATCTGTAAGGGAATTCATAGGCGGGACGTGGGCAAGCAACACGCTTCGACTTATTTGGCAAGTAATCGGAAAAAAAGCAAAACAAAAAAATCAGCTCAAAAATCACCTTTCTGATTCCCATTACCCTCATCCTCTCGTAAAACTCCGGCGCATGAGTGGCAGCGAGTTAACCCCGATGATGGTCCAATACCAGGCCATACGGCGCAGTTTGCCCGCAGATATCATACTGCTCTACCGGCTCGGTGATTTCTACGAGATGTTCTTCGAGGATGCAAAAACTGCCGCGCCCATACTCAATGTCGCACTGACCAAACGCCATCTCGTGCCGATGTGTGGCATCCCTTGGCACGCTGCGGAATCCTACATCGCCCGCTTACTCAAGGTCGGCAAGCGCGTTGCCATCGCCGAGCAAACCTCCGACCCCAAGCCTGGCAAACTCGTTGAGCGCGAAATTTCACGCATCCTCACCGCGGGCTCGATTGATGATCTCAACTTGCTCGACAACCAACGGCCCAACTACCTCGCTGCCGTTTATCAGAATGGGAAAAAATTCGGCCTCGCCTGCATCGATCACTCCACTGGCGAGTTCACCGTGGCCGAGTATCCTGATCGCGCCCAGCTCGAGGATGAGCTGAATCGCCTCACTCCCTCTGAGCTGCTCATTCCGGAGGATCAAACCGCGGCCTTCGGCGCACTCGCTCACGCCCTTGCCTATGATGGCTACACATTTTTACCCGGACAGGCGCAACCACTTTTGTTGGATCACTTCGGTGTGCAATCGCTCGATGGCTTCGGCTGCTCTGGCTTGCTCTCCGCCATCGGTGCTGCTGGTGCTGCCCTGCACTACCTCATTCATCAACTCCGACGCAATTGCTCGCACCTCCGTTCCGTGCGCGTCCGTGAGTCGCTGGATGTAATGTTGATCGATGCCGCATCGCAACGCAATCTCGACCTCATCGAGGCCCGCTCCGGGCGCGAGCACACTCTCCTCGGCGTCATGGATCGCACCCACACGCCGATGGGCGCAAGGCTCCTGCGCGAGTGGATATTGCATCCTTCACGCGATTTTTCCCTACTCGTGCAGCGCCAAGATTTCATCGCCGCGCTCATCGCCGAGCCGTTTTTGCTCTCCAAATTCCGTGATGCCATGCGCGGCATCCGCGACATCGAGCGCACCACTAGCCGCCTCGCTCAGGGCGCTGGCAATGCCCGTGATCTGCAATCTCTGTCCATTTCGTTAGAGAAAATTCCCGCGCTCAAAGAAGACCTCGAAGCCCTGCAGCTTGCCGCTTCGCAAAAACAACTCATCTGCGAGCGACTGCACGATTTTACCGAACTCAGCCAGCTTTTCGCCCAAGCTCTCGCCGAAGAAGCTCCCGCCGCACTCAAGGACGGCGGCATCATTCGCGATGGCTTCTCACCCGAGCTCGATGAACTCCGCAGCATCTCACGCGATGGCAAAGGCTTCATCGCTCGACTTCAAGAATCTGAGCGTGCACGCACGGGCATCGACTCGCTAAAAATCAAGTTCAACAACGTCTTCGGTTACTTCATCGAGATCACTAGTTCCCAGCTCGCCAAGGTGCCCGATGACTACACCCGCAAGCAAACCCTCGCCAATGCCGAGCGCTACATCACACCTGCGCTCAAGGAAATGGAAAGCAAGGTGCTCGGCTCCGAGGAACGCTCCAAGCAGCTCGAATACGAACTTTTTCTCCAACTCCGCAGCCACATCAGCACCCACCTCGACGCGCTCCAACAAACCGCTGCCGCGATTGCTACGCTCGATGTCCTCTGCTCACTGGCAGAGACTGCGCAACGCTTCCGCCACGTCCGTCCTAAGCTGGAACAATCACGCCATTTGCACATCGTCAACGGTCGCCATCCCGTGCTCGAACAAACACTCGTCGGCGAAACATTTGTGCCGAACGACACCGCGATTGATCCCAGCGATTCCTTGCTGCACATCATCACAGGTCCGAACATGGCGGGTAAATCCACCTACATTCGCCAAGTCGCGCTTATCACCCTGATGGCACAAATCGGCGCATTCGTACCGGCCGAATCTGCTACTATAGGCATAGTAGATCGTATCTTTTGCCGAGTAGGAGCCTCCGATGACATCTCACGCGGACAATCCACCTTCATGGTCGAGATGAATGAAACCGCGCTCATTCTTAACAATGCGACCGATTTGTCCCTAGTCATCCTTGATGAAATTGGCCGTGGCACCGCCACCTTTGATGGACTTTCTATTGCCTGGGCCGTCGCTGAGCACCTGCATGATCTTACTCGTTGCCGCACACTCTTCGCCACCCACTACCACGAGTTGACCGACCTCACCAGCACTCGGGATGCCGTGGCGAATTTCAATGTCGCCGTGCGCGAATGGAATGATGAGATCATTTTCCTCCGCAAAATTCTGCCCGGTTCCGCCGATAAATCCTACGGCATCCAAGTAGCCCGCCTTGCCGGATTGCCCCAGCCCGTGATCGATCGCGCCAAGGCAATTTTGAGTCACTTAGAACTCCACTCCTCGCGCCCCGACGCGAAAAAAGAAGGTCCCAAGGCCAAAAACACGCGAAGCAATCAATCCATGCCCGATCCCAATCCGCCGCACATGGATCTGTTTGGGAATTTTTAACGGTTTTGATAGGTATCGAATCACGATTAAAAACGGGACAGGTAGGTCCTGTCCCGTTTGTTGAATATGAGTATAAGCGCTCAAGGATTATTGAGCCATCGTCGAATGAACTCGCACAAATTTCTTGCCGTCCGAGCCCACGGGAATCACCACAGTGATGGTATCCAATTCAGCATTTGGGCTATCTTCTACGACTGTCACTCCTGAAGCTGACGCAGCGGAAGTTGCGCCGATCGCAAGCTCTGTCGGCCAAGTTTGCAAATCCGTGGTAACTTGCACTTTCACTACGGTATCACTTTCTGATAGATCGCTACGTTTGAAAGTCAAAGTTAGGTTCCCACCGGAAACTGTCTGTTGGGGTAAGATCGAGGCATCTGAAGTCAATGGATTTCCACCCAAGATGTATTCAAGTTGATTGGATACTCCATCGTTGTCGGGATCAGCCATTTTGCCATCATTGACACCTACAGTCAAACCAGAGGCTGCGGCGAAGGCGGCATAGCCCTCAGCCAAGACTCGGATCGAACCCGTGCCAGTGATTGCTCCACCACTATTGGCCGCGTTGTAGACGCCTGGAGCCTTAGCGATTCCGCCGATGATCAATTCCTTCACATCGTCTGTGGCACTGTGAGTGAGTTCCAGCACTGAGCCTGTAGTGAGATCCACGGTGGACTCATCATGTAAGGTAGCCACACCGAGCGATAAGGTGCCAGCAGTGACTGCCGTATTTCCGGAGTATTGGTTATCTCCCATGGTGACTTTTCCTGCGCCAGTTTTCTCGATCGAACCTGTGCCACTGACTGAGCCCGTGAGCGAAATGTCATAAGAAGTTGCCGTTGCATCCTCTGCTTGAATGATACAACCGCCAGTGAGAATGACTGGAACATCCGTGGACCAATTACCGCAGGCGCTAAGATTGCCATTGCTGATTTTTACCGTAGCAGCATTCGCAGTGCTGTCGTCAACGATTCCACCAGTGCCGATGCACAATTGTCCGCCATTCAAAACATGCACCACATGAGTTCCCGCTACGGGAGTGGCAGGAGCCGGATCGACACCGGGAATGGTTTGCCCCATTTGAATTCGCTGCACAATTGCCTTGCCCGCATCACGAACCAAGAAGGCGGCATGACCTGCGAAAGTACTTCCGAGGACAACACCCGTCGCTGCATTCGTCGATTCAAATTCACCGCCAGCCACATCGATCACCGACCAGCGACCACCGTTGTTAAGGCCAATGGTCGTGACGCCGCCTACAGTGATCGAGCCAGCATCCATCCGAACATTGACCGTTGAATTGGGTGTCGTCAGGGTCGTAGCGGAAAGATCACCTGTGATCGTCAAATCTGCCCCATTGACATAGAGCCCCTGTGTTGCAGATCCTGCTGTTGGCTCTAACGTAATGCTTTGGTTGCTGCGTCCCAACGTCACGCTACCAGCCGATACCGTGCCACCATTCAACGCAATCAGATAAGCACTATTTTGGTTCCCCGTCGCAAATATACCACCCGTGAACGCAGCCGTTCCCGAATTCACGATCAACTTCGGTGCTGTCGTGCCTGCATTCGTGACCGTCGTAGCTCCCGAGATGGCAACACTACCACCGTCAACCGTAAACGTCGCATTTTGTGAAACAGTCAGAGCAGAGCTTGCGATACCAGCAGTCGAATCGAGTATCATCTGACCGTTGTTATTCACCGCAGTCGCCCCCGCATAGGTATTCAATCCCGACAAAGTAAGCACTCCCGTTCCCGTTTTCGTGAGGGATCCAGCACCGCTGAGAACTCCAGAATACGTGGAGGAAGTATTGTTTCCTCCAATAGTTAAAGCTACTGGCAAAGGAATCTCATTGGCATTGTCGAGCGCGAGATTTTTTGATCCATTCAAATTGCCCAAAGTTGCACTCGTTAGAGGACCAAAACTCAATGCCCCATCTGTATCTGGGTATTGAAGCGTGCTGCTTTGCAAAGCCAAAGCATTCGACAATTTCAAGGTGCCTCCTGTTGCGATCGTCGTGTCACCCGTGAATGTGTTAGCACCATTCAGCACCGTTGTCCCAGCACCTAAATGTTGCAAACTACCTGTGCCTGATATCGTATTGAACACTGTAACATCTGCGGGGGTATTGTCGAGAAGATCCAACTGCAATACGCTGTTGTTGATGATTTCTGCCACCACTTCACCTGTTGCAGCACCGTTGCCCAGCTTGATGGCCCCTTGCGAAATGGTAAGAGTTCCGAGGAAATCATTGGTGGCGGCAAGTGTCAGTTTGCCATCACCCGTTTTCACCAAAGCACCATCACCTGAGATCGCATTCGCAAACAATACATCGTTGCCATTCGTATTGATGGTGGCCACACCAGCACCCAGCGTTACAGCCTTGCTCGTGATGTCATTGGTATTGCCAACTGCATAGGTGAGACCAGCATTGTTGATGGCTAGGCTTGAGCCATTCCCTAATCCACCACTGGCAAATGTAGTCACCCCACCAGTGAGTGTCACGTTACCACCAAAGGTATTTGATGCAGAGAGAGCCAGCGCGCCAGCGCCTGCCTTCGTTAGTCCGCCGACTCCACTAATAACATCAAGCATGCTCAATGAATCCGCTGCATTTGCCACAAACACTTCAACGCTGTCGATCGCATTTACCTGTGTTGAAATGGTATGTGTTCCAGAAGATACGTCAATGGATGCAGCTCCTGTGCTATCGTCGAGAATGAGCGAGCCACCTGAGCCGGACGCGATTGTATAATCATTGAGCGCACTCGTAAAAGTTACACCGCCCACTGTTCTGCTTCCGTTGAGAGAAACTACAGCATCTGAAGTTAATGTTAGATTAAACCGAGCTACAGCACCTTGTGCGTCAGGAATGCTGCCAGTCCAATTGCCTGCGGTGGCCCAAGCACCGCTTCCGTCGAGATTCCATTCACCTATTGCCCCGCTTGCGGTGATGCTTAGAGTCACGTAGCCGCCTGACGTGCCAAAAGCATAATTAAAACCAGCTTGGGGATTGGCAACCGATAGAGACGAAATCCCCGCGCCACCGATCGAACCAGAGTATTGAATAAGATTGTAAGTGCCTGTGGCCGCAAATGGATTGGTCGTATTTTCCTGAAATAACGTCACTGCACCACCATTGATGACGAGACCATTTGACGCAGTCACTACTGTTGTATCATTGCCAGAACCAAATTCATAATCGAGCTTTGCCCCTGCATCCAGAGTTAGTCCTCCCACTGTGACAGTGCCTACGCTGGCACCGGGTGATAAAATTCCATTACTCGCGATGGTTAACACACCACTCGTACTTCCAATTCCTCCGATTGTAGCCCCCGCGTTTACGGATATCGCTCCAGCGCCCGTTGCTGAACCTGCACTATTTGATATCAACAAAGTTCCCTGGCTCACGATGGTGCCGCCCGTATAAGTGTTTGCAGCGCTTAGGCTTAGAGTACCTAATCCCGTTTTAGTAAGCGCCCCAGTTCCTGTATTGCCAACATCGTTCGCAAGTGTGACACTTTGACCAAACGTATCGATCGTGCCTCCACTCGCGCCTATCGTCGTAGGGATTGATGAAAAATCGAGCGCTGTCGTGGTCCGAATACCGCCTCCATTAAGCGTTAGCGAGGAGGTAGCTCCGAGTTGATTCAAGGCTCCGATGCTGATTAATCCACTGCGCACCGTAGTGCTTCCAGTATAAGTTGAGACTCCAGCTAGTACGAGTACATTGGCTGCTTCTTTTGTTATGGAGCCTGTGCCTTGAATCGGATTATTGAGTGTAAGATCAGCAGTTCTGTTGAAAACGAGGGATCCATTGTTCACAATCTCGCCCGTTCCATTGGGTGCGCCTAATGCGCCTCCGTTACCAAAATGCATGGAACCTGCATAATTGAAAACACGGCCATTGGTTCCCAGGTTGGTATTGAAAATGATCTTGCCCTCGCCTGCCTTGGCTATCGATACGGGTGTGCTACTCGATGCTGTCCCCATA
Organism: Akkermansiaceae bacterium UBA956; assembly: GCA_002293145.1. Taxonomy (GTDB): domain Bacteria; phylum Verrucomicrobiota; class Verrucomicrobiia; order Verrucomicrobiales; family Akkermansiaceae; genus UBA956. The sequence goes on from DBCO01000010.1 coordinate 190,578, forward strand.
CTACAAGAAATCGTTAAGTCACCATCAGTACTATGTTGGAAAATACTAAACACGCATCCTACCGTAGAGATTCGATTAGGCCGTATAAATCCCGCCCCATTTATGGTAGCGCCCACACAACCAGGGGCCACGAGAATCCCACGAGCAGAATATGCAGTGCCAGTGTTCATCGTTACCGTATGAGCAGTCGTGGCATCAGCAAAGCGAACGCCTTGGGAGCCCCCGTTTCCTCCTTGTGCAAAAGTTGCTTTTACATCGACGGGACCAGAATGGAAAGTGGTTCCAGTGCTCGCAGTCCAAGGAATGTTAGTAGCTGCGATCACTGTGCCAGTCGAGTCAGTTGCTGCCCACTGAGATTGCCCGTAGCTGACAAACGGGTTACCCGCGGCATCATTGATGGTTAGAAGCGCCGCCGCCCCCATCTTTACTATACCTGTGGTATTCACCTGAATGAGGCCGCCAACCGTATTGTTGTTTGCCCCATTAACTCGACTAGGAACAGGCGTAGTCAGAGATCTGCCAGCAGCCACATCGAAAACATGGAGAGCGCTGCGTGTGCCGACGCCCGAGCTAATCGTCAAGTCACGTGTTGCGGCGGACATATCGATCCCTGTGCTGTCAGCAGTCAAAATGAGGTTATTGCCACTCATCGTCAAATTGCCCACTGGATCTACAATTCGAAGTCCGCTGACACTGCGATCTGCGCCTAGTGCAATGGCTAGTGTTCCCGCAGAATTTGCATCAAAGATGGCGGTTTCTGTCGTGCCGGGAAGTGTCGATTCTAACCAATTGGCTGTGTTCGTCCATGCGCCATCGATGGTGCCTGTCCATGTTTTCGCTGCATATGCGAAGGGTGATGTTGAGGCAATAACGGCAAGAATGTACGCGGCAATAGTGTTGGATTTTTTCGATTTCATAGGATTTATGGGTTGGTATAGTTAACAAATATCGCAAGACTTCAAGATTTTGGCTATCACCCTTTCGGGTTATGCTATGAGTTCCTTTGCTTGGCGGTGTTTCTTACTTGTCGGGTAGGGAAAATTTTGACAGTTTGCGTTGGTATGGATCACACAAAGCAACGTTCGCCACTTGGCTGGCTCCTCGGGGTCATGGTGTTTTTTCTCGGGGCTCTCACTTCCTTCGCTCAAGAAGTCACAGAAAAACTCCCCGAACCGAGTCTCGATGAAAAAATCGACAAGTGGTTTGGTGATGTCACAGCTCCCTTCGTAAACACTGTTTTCACCTCTGTAAAAATCGGCAAGTTTGATGCCTTGCTTGTGGTCTTCTGGCTTGCCGCAGCAGGGTTTATTCTCACCATTGTATTTAAATTCATCAACATCCGCGCTTTTGGCCTCGCCACACGCACCGTGCGTGGAAAATACAGCCTCGCTACTGATCCTGGTGAAGTGACGCATTTCCAAGCACTCAGCGCCGCAGTTTCTGGCACCGTCGGTCTTGGCAACATCGCTGGCGTGGCAATCGGGATTCATAGCGGTGGACCAGGCGTTGCCTTCTGGCTTTTCCTCAGCGGCTTCCTCGGCATGTCCACGAAGTTCGCCGAATGTACTCTCGGTGTGAAATACCGGATTTTTGATACCGAAGGTCGCGTGCACGGTGGTCCGATGTATTACCTCCGCCGTGGTCTCTCCGAGCGTGGTCTCAAGCCGCTCGGAATGGTTCTTGCTTTCTTCTTCGCGATCTTTTGTGTGTTCGCCTCTTTCGGCGGCGGCAATGTTTTCCAAGTCAATCAAGTAACTTCACAGCTCATCAACATCACCGGTGGTGAGCAATCATTCTTCTTCGACAAGCAGTGGGTCTTCGGCCTGATCATGGCATTCATGACTGCGCTCGTCATCCTCGGCGGCATCAAGGGCATTGCCAAAGTCACCGATAAGCTTGTGCCACTCATGTGTGGCACCTATGTTGTTAGCTGTCTCTTAGTGCTCATTGTCAATGCCTCGCACATTTTCCCAGCTCTACAAATGATCATCTCCGAGGCCTTCAATCCTCGCGCTGCAGTAACCGGCGGCATCCTTGCCGCATTCATCTGGGGCATGCGTCGTGCCACATTCTCGAACGAGGCGGGCATCGGCTCCGCACCCATTGCCCACGCCGCAGCGAAAACCCGCCGCCCCGCTTCCGAAGGTGTCGTCGCTCTGTTAGAGCCATTTCTCGATACGGTTGTCATCTGCACCATGACGGCTTTGGTGCTGTGTGTGACCATGAATTTCGACGGAAATACGGGCAACTACGTCATCAATGGTCATCCCTATGTATTAGGCACAGCAGGTGCTGGCACCAAGGATGGAATCGCAATGACTTCCGCAGCGTTCGAGACCATTCATAGCTCATTCAAATACGTGCTATTCCTCTGCGTGTTCCTTTTCGCGTTTTCCACCCTGATCACCTGGAGCTACTACGGCCTGCAAGCATGGCAATATCTTTTCGGTAAAAAAGCGATTGCCGCCTGGATCTACAAGGTGATTTTCTGCCTGATCATTATCGTTGGCTCCGCAGCCTCGATGAACAATGCAACCGATTTCTCAGATGCCTCGCTCTTTGCCATGAGCATCCCGAACCTGATTGGCGTCTATCTGCTTCTACCCGTAGTCCGCTCCGAACTCGGCCGTTTTGTTTCGTTTAGCAAGCGCGTTGATGCGGGGGCTTCCGTCGAAGAAGCCGATGCGGAGGACCGTGAGCATCACTCGTAATCTCCATGGCGCGCGAGTATCAGATTCAGAAAAAGCCCCGCACTTTGGCATCGGGGATCGACTATCGAAAAGAACTCAACGATGAGCAATACGCTGCCGTTAGTTCACCTGCGGGTCGTTCTTTGGTCATCGCTGGTGCCGGTTCAGGAAAAACACGCACGCTGACATATCGCGTCGCATGGCTCCTCGATCACGAGATCGAAGCACGTAACATCCTCCTCCTCACTTTCACCAACAAAGCCGCGCGCGAGATGAGTACTCGGGTGCGCGAGCTGGTGACGCAGGACATTTCCGACCTCTGGGCTGGCACTTTCCACTCGATCGGATCAAAAATCCTGCGCCGTCATGCCGAAGAAATTGGCTACACCCGCGCACTCACGATTTTGGATCGCGATGACCAAAAATCGATGCTCAATACCATCGTTACGGCGATGAAGCTCGATACCGGCAAAAAACGTTTTCCCAAGGCGGATGTGTTAGCCTCGATGTTCAGCCTCGTCGTCAACACTGGGCAATCGCTCGAAAAAGTCCTCGCCGAGCGCTATGAATACTTCGAGGAATTTCTCATCCCGATGGAGGAAATCCGCCTGAAATACATCGAGAAAAAACAGCAGACGAACTGCATGGACTTCGATGATCTGTTAGTCAAAACCGTGGAACTGCTCAAGAGCCGCGCGGATTTGCTGGCACTCTATCGGAAAAAATTTCGCCACATTCTCGTCGATGAGTTTCAAGACACCAACCAAGTGCAGTGCGAGTTGATCGAGCTTCTCGAAGGCGAAAGCAACAGCCTGATGGTTGTTGGCGATGATGCGCAATCGATCTATTCATGGCGCGGTGCCGACATGCAAAACATTCTGACCTTTCCGCTCAAGCGTGAGGAATGCCGCACCTTTGCCATCGAGACCAACTACCGCAGTGTGCCGGAAATTCTTGATCTCTCCAACGAAGCGATCCGTGCCAACACCGAACGCTTTGACAAAAACCTCAAGGCCGCGCGGGTGGCTGCCGACATGAAACCCGCACTCGTTGCCGTGGAGGACCCTCACATGCAGGCATCCTTCGTCGGCCAGCGCATTCTCGAATTGCAACAAGAAGGCATCGAGCTCGATGAGATCGCCGTGCTCTACCGCGCCCACTTTCAGAGCATGGAAGTGCAGATGGAAATGACCCTGCGCGGCATCCCCTTCGCCATTACCAGCGGCGTGCGCTTTTTTGAGCAAGCCCACATCAAAGACGTCAGTGCGTTCATGCGCTTTGTCACCAATCGCCGCGATGAAGTCGCCTTCAAGCGCATGGTTCAGCTGATGCCCGGCATCGGTCCAGGTTCGGCGGACAAAATGTGGGCCGGTTGGCAAAAGAGCGGATGGGCTGATCGCGTCGAGACGCCCGAAACGTTTTCCTCGATCTTCGCCAATATCAAGCCACCGAAAAAAGCCGAGCCCGATTGGCAACAGATGGGTTACATCCTTGATGAAATGCTGCGCCGTGAAGGAGGCTTCGCGCGGCCGTCCGACATGGTCTATAGCATTCTCGAAGGCATCTACGATGAATACCTCAAGGCCACCTTCGACAACTATGAGCAACGCAAGAACGATGTCGAAAAACTCATGGAGTTCGGCAACGGCTTCGATGACGTGATGCTTTTTCTCGAACAGCTTTCTCTGCTCAGCAATACCGATACCGACGGTGATCCGACAAAAAAACAAGAACAGGACGACGAGCCCAAGATCACACTTTCCTCCATTCATCAAGCCAAGGGCCTCGAATGGAAAGTCATCTTCCTGGTCTGGCTTGCCGAAGGCCAGTTCCCTAATGGTCGTGTGTTAGAGTCAGATGACAATGCCATGCTTGAAGAAGAACGGCGCTTGTTTTACGTCGCGATCACCCGCGCTAAGGATCAACTCTACCTGCTATATCCCATGATCAATCCCAAATCCTACACCGGAGATATCATGCAGCAACCATCACGATTCCTCAACGACTTCCCCGCCGACATGGTCGAGCAATGGAACGTAGGCCACAGTTGGGATGATGACGATGCGCCATTTTAATAAGGAGAAGGGATTTGCAATCCCTTTGTTTCATAGTGAGAGACGATGCCTGATCGTGACTGGGATTGTGAAAGGGATTACAAATCCCTTCTCCATACTGGACATGCGGTAGAATCTGCTGCATGCTTCTCATGCGCAAGCAGCGCACTAGTAGAACGTAGTTACTATGATGGAATTTTTCAAAAACATGTTTTCCAATCCCTTCGTGCTTGGTTTGCTCGTTGGTCTCGTCGTCGCGGGATTGGCGTGGAAAAGCAAATTTGCTTGCCAGTTGATGTGGAAAAAAGAGAAGAAAAAATTGGAGCAGGAAATGCGCGATCTCCAAGTCCACTTGAACACGCAGCTCAAGATCAATGCCACGGGCAATGAGGCGCTGCACAAAGAACTCGAACAACTGCGTTCACAAAATGAAACGCTGCGCATCAATCTCGCCGCCGTGCAGCAAAAGCCCGGCAAAGCTGAGATGCGGCATTTGCAAATCACGGAAGCCGCCGTGCGCACTATGCGTGAGCAAGCTCCTGGGTTCGCCGCAGCTTGGGAGCGTGCCATGCGCGAGGCCGAGGAACACGCTGAGCAACAAGCCACGGGAATGATGAAAATCATCAACAAATTCATTCCTTCACTCGGCACGACAAAAACAAAGCCAATCGAAGATCGTAGCAGCGAAGAAAACTCGAACTAACGAATAGGCCTGGTACCCGCTACTGAGAGCGCCCCTCCGATTCAGGTTGAGATTTTTTGCCATCGTCCGAAGTCGACTCAGAGCGGGTAGCGGGTTGCCCAGTGCCGTCTTGTTCGCCTTTGGGTTGTGCGCCGGGATACTTTTTGTGAAACCGATCTAGCTCCGACTGCGGAATCGGTAATAATCTCTCATAAAAGTCGCCTTCAACTCAGCATTTGAATCCAACCAAGCTGAACCCTGTGGATAGCTGAATGAGAAATTACCGCAGACCCAACAAAATGTTCCTTCGTGAAGGAGTTCCTCACCGGAGTAAATCCTGATTCCGTGGATAGGAAAATGGAAGGGCAGGGATGTGATGGAATCAGAGTGCAGAATGAGTGGAAATTTTTCTGCCATTCATTTTCCTACCAAGACGACAACGGGGGACCAAACATCACTCTTTGGTGTATGAAGAATGCTCGATTTGCACTCCATTTTTCGGGTGTTTTGCGTATTTAGTGGTTGCTCCTTCGGGCTTTGGATATAACGGATGAGACTGATATTTCCTATGTAACAATCCCTTCATCCCAATCTTGAAATCCTGAAAATCCTGTAATCTTGTTTTCTTCCGCCTCGCTAACGCAAGAGAATCCTGGGTTTTCCGAAGCCCATGAATCAAGCTCCGCGATTTTCTCCGCGAACTCTGGGCCTCTGTGTGTCGTGATATTCCATCACTTCAGCGCTATCTCCCTCAAAAGCCTAGCGCACTGGAGCTCTGTTGATACCGTGGATCCAGCACCAGCGCGCCATCTTCCATGCGGATGCGAACCATTTCCTCAAAGCCTAATCGCAGTTCCTCGGGGTATTGTGTGGCAAGCGCCTCAAAACTTGGTCGCACGAGTAAGAGAAATCCTTGTGGCACCACCAGCTTACCAAAGCGCCCACCGCGGGCAATGCCAGGCGCGGAGCTCAAGGCGCCGCCATCAAAGTCGACATGCGTTTGGATTTCGCCGCGTTCATTTTCTGTTTGGCTGACCTTGCACCACATCGAGATCGTCAAATCAAGACCTGCGACCTTGCGCACCAAAATTACCTCAGCACGATCATTTTCCAGACGAACAAGCACTTTTTCGAGACTTGCAAATTTGGCACAAAGCCCTTTCTGCTTCATGGCAAGAGTCTTCGCGATGTAGGCATTGATTTCTTCCTCCGAAATGGTCAGCTCGTAGGAGCCTTCGATCGATTTCTGAAAAACGGTTTTCAAGTCTCGCGCCGGCTGATCCGAGATGGCGATGTCTTTCATGTTCTGCGGACTGAAAATCAAAAAGAGCGCATAGGCCAAACCGCTGATCAGTAGGACGACTGAGAGTGCAACCAATCGCTCCATGCAGCCAGCTTCGCGTTCGGGGGATTTTTGGGATTGATGGGGTATTTCCGTCACGCCGCTACCCTAGTAGTTTCGGCGGTATTGGTCAATTCACATTCAGCGGAATCACGCTCAGCGCTTTGTTGATGACCGCGCGTGGAAAATGTGTTTCATTTTCTCATTTCATCGGTTGTCGTCTTTTGCTAGAATCGATTCATGGTAAACCACTACGCTACGGCACTCAATGCAACACCTTCTTACGGGGAGCGATTTGGGAAAAAGCTTTTCACGCTGGTGCTGATCGCAATTCCGCTGGGCTTGGTGGGCGCTGCTGCGATGGCATACGTGAAACCAAAAATATATGAGTCGTGTGCAGTCGTGCAGGTGAACCCTGTGCGTCGCATCAATACTGTTTTTCATGAGGGCCTTTTGCCGTCACAAATGACGCCGCAATTTTCCGCAACGCAGATCGAAATCATGCGCTCGCAGATGACGTTGCAAATGGTCGCGGAGAAACTCAACTTGGCGCACCGTTGGAATACGAGTGATGATGAGGCGATCATAAAATTAGTGAGCATCGTCGATGCAAAGAATATCCGTGGCACTGATTTGATTGCGATCACGGTGAGGCACACTGGTCCAGAAGATGCTTGCGACATTGCTCAGGCGGTGTATGAAAGCTATAAGGAAAGGCGTTTGGAAGCAGAGCGCAAGATTTCAGACGGAGCAATTCGCGAACTCGAAGAAGCCATGCTTGCTCACTCGGCAGTCGTTGAAGATAAACGCAAACTAGTTCAAGAACTTGAATCGAATCTGTTATCCGCTACCACGCAAGATACCGCGCCGAACCCATCGAACGAGACATTGCTTTTGAAGATGCATATGACTCTGCTCACGCAGGCGAAAAATGATGACGAGCGCATGTTGCTTGCTGCGATGATGTTGTATGGGGACAGCCCAGTAAAGCTCATCTATCAAAAATATCTTAAAGCTGGGGAAGACCTTGAGAAGATGCAAAAAAATGGATTGGGCGATGATCAACCGACCCACGTTATGCAAAAAAATCGCATTCGCGAGATATCCGAACAACTCCAAACGAGCCTTAGCAAGTATGTGCAAGAGTTACAAATACAAGTCGGAAGTGATGCCGCTAATTCCACGACAGCAGGTAGTGGAAATGATGATCTTATCTTGCGCGCACAGATCCAGTCAGAAGGCCAAGAGTTGGTAACTCAAGAGAAACTGCTAGAAGAAATGAAGCAGAAGTTTGCCAATGATGAAATCAATCTAAAACAACCTCAGAACATTATAGCACTCCACGAGGCTCCAGAGATTGCAAAAGCACCCTCATCGCCTAGATTGTTCCATTTTCTGATTTTTGGTGGGATTGGGCTTCCATTGAGCATCCTTTTGCTAGGTTTGCCTTTGACAGGAATCATCCATCTCGCGAGTCGGAACTAATCAAACGATCAATACCGCTTGCGCTCACGGCGAGGTGGTTCGTTTTCTTTCCTCCAAGAAGCTGCTTTTTTGGTAGCAGGCCGGCGTGTTGCTTTTTTCTTGGCGATTTGTTTTTCGCGCTCCTTGGAATAAGGGACCGCGGGGGTCTTACGCGCGAGTTTTTTCGCGGCTTGGATGGATTTGATGTTTTCGCGGAGTACTGATTTTGGTGCGGGTTGATCAGGATTGGTGCTGGCCTTGGCGATTTCCTCAGGGCCTAACAAAACATAGCGTCCCACCTCAAGGTCGCCGCCCCAGAGTGAGCCGATGCGCACGCGAACCAACTTGATGACTTGGTAGCCGAGGGTGTCGAGCATCACACGGATTTGACGCTTAGCGCCTTGATCGAGCACGACTGATAAGCGGCGCGCGCTGAGGCGACGCAATGATTTGGCACTGAGTTTGCCCTCTTTGGTGTAAACGCCAGAGAGTAGCAGATCGAGATGCTCTTGGGTGTAGGGCTGATTGCTGGTTACGAGGTATTCTTTCTCGACCTTGTTGCTCGGGTGCATCAATTGCTGGGTGAGATCGCCATCGTTGGTTAGGATCAGCAGGCCTTCCGAATCGACATCCAGACGCCCCACGTGATGCAAGTGCTGCAAGGAGCCAGGAAGTAAAGCGTAAATGGTATCGCGTTGGAATTCATCTTCACGCGTGCAGACTAGTCCGCGTGGTTTGTTAAACAAGATGGTGGTAGTGCGGCGCAGGGTCATGCGCTTGCCATCGACGCGAACGTGATCGCCTTCCTTGATTCGCGTGCCTGGCTTGAGGCATGGATGGCCGTTGACTTCGACGTGACCTGCGAGGATGAGATCATCACAGCCACGGCGAGAAGCAACACCACAGGCGGCAAGGTATTTGTTCAATCGTGTTTCTGGTTCCATGGAATGATGTAGGGAAAAAGGTGCACCGCTGCTGCGGTTGGTGAGTAGAGATATCGATGGATGCCAAGAAAAATGCGCGGATCTTTTCAGACCCACGCTCTTGAGAAGTCATAGAAGGCGTTAAGAAGTCGCGCATCGGCGACAATTCTTATGCTTCGTGTTTCGTCTTAGGCAGACCGATGGGGCTGCGACCTTGTTTCCATTGGCCGCGCTCTTTCATGAGCTTCACACGCTCGAAACGCTTAAGGACGGAACGCTTGCCACCCACGGTGGATGCTGATTTGAGACTGTTGTGCTTGGACATAAGATGGGAAAAGTGAGGTTGCGGGGCGCGAAGCTAGGAGAATCCGATCAACCACGCAAGCCAAAAATAGGTTTTTTTATGGAATTTTCATCAAGAAAAATTAACGAAATGAAGGATGATCGGTGCTATGTGATTCCGCATTGCTTCTGTGAAGCATGCGGTGCACGAAAGTGAAGTATGCGGTAGACGAAAAGTACTGTAGATTAGCGCATGTTGGAGATGTAGGGAGATAGGGAATTTTGAGTAATTCTGATTGCTCTGCAAGTAAGATCTTGGCTGTATCTGGCCGCCTCGATGTAATTGTGGGACTCGGCTTTCCGGGGTGTAGAGTTTTTGTCGTTTGCCAACTGGCGTAGGGATGCCTGGTGGTGGCGGTCTACATTACGCGCTAATTTTGGGCTTTCAGTGAGGGTGTCTTCACGTAGAAGGCTATGAAGGAGCCAAGAATATTTTTTCGTTTGCAGCTACCTCGCCCGTGGGAGGAGGGGTGCAACTGGAAGTAATGTTCAGGTCAGAAACTCTCCGCAATGTGCTCAGTCCAGAGAAACGGGCTTATCAACAACTGCAGCCACGGAATTCCACTAACAGAGCTGATCATTGACAAAGAAATGACTAGCGCAGAGACGCGGAGACGCAGAG
>DBCO01000010.1:200753-340244 GCA_002293145.1 Akkermansiaceae bacterium UBA956
CTCCTGCCTTCTTCTCAATTCTGAAATTTTGAAAATTCTGAAATTCTGTTTCAATTTGCCTCCATCACGACTAATTTCCCCATCCTCTGTGATCCAGGCTAACTTAAAATTTTTGCAAGCCTGCCGCTTGACCACTAGTTTCAGTTGCACCCGTGGGAGGAGTCTAGTGAAAAGCAGCAGCAGGGCTTTCGCGGGCCGAAGTGATATAAAAAAAACCACGCCCGGGATGTGGGGCGTGGTTTTGGGAAAATGTTTTTGCTGAGTGGTGTAGTCAATAATGATCTACAGGGCTTAGCTGGTAGGCAGAGCAATGAGGATTAACCCCAATCGCCACCACCACCGCCACGACGATCACCGCCGCCGCCTTTGTAGCCGCCACCGCCACGACGATCACCGCCGCCGCCGCCGCCTTTATAGCCGCCGCCACCGCCGCCGCCTTTATAGCCGCCGCCGCCACCGCCAGCGCCTTTGTAGCCGCCGCCACCGCCGCCGCCTTTGTAGCCACCGCCGCCGCCGCCGCCGCCACCACCGCCAGTGCGGGGTTCGCGAGCTTCAGCTGCATTGATGCGCAGGGCGCGACCTTGGTAGTCTTGGTCGTTGAGTGCAGCAATCGCTGCATTTGCTCCGGCTACTTCAGCCATTGTTACAAACGCGAAGCCACGAGGGCGTCCTGTTTCACGATCCGTGACGATTTTCACACGTTCCACGGTGCCGTGGGGGCTGAAGAGGTCGGTAATTTCTTCCTCAGTGGCGGAGAAGGGCAGGTTGCCCACATAGATATCCATAATAGTAACTTTAGTAAAAAAACGCTGTTTTGATTAACACTCTCGAGGCCAACAGCGAGTAGACCCAAGGAGCGACTACAGCAGAACTGCCGTAGGACAATGTTCGCTTAGTTGGTAATTTCGACTTTTGCAAGAAAAAAAACAAAATCGCAAAAATAAGCTGAGAATCCTGTCTCTAGCACATTTTCATCTTGTCAAATATAGGAAACGTATCATAATGCGGATTCGTGCTGCCAATGGCACGACTTTTCATCATGACATCGACGGCATCACTAGTTCACCACGCGCTGGAACATTTTTTCATTGAGACGCCTTCTTGGGGTTATACTGATACGGGTACGCGTTTCGGAAAATTTCATCAACCAGCGGCGGCGATTAATATGGGGGACAAGCTCGCTGATGCGGGACAGGTGCATCGCCTGACAGGATGCTGCCCCAAGGTGGCAACGCATGTTCTGTGGGATTTCCCTGATCTCAGCAAAGCATCGGAGGTGGCAGCCTTGGCGGCGCAACACGGGGTGCGCATCGGCTCGATCAATCCGAACGTTTTCCAAGATCAAGAATACAAGTTGGGCTCGGTGGCAAATCCTGATGAAAAAATCCGCGCGCGGGCAACGAAGCACATTTGTGATTGCATCGATCTCGGCAAGGAACTGCATAGCCGCGCGGTATCACTGTGGTTCGCCGATGGCACAAACTATCCAGGTCAGGATTCGATCCGCGCCCGCAAGCATCGCTTTGAGTATGCCCTCCGCGAGGCTCACGATCGCCTAGACAATGACCAAGTGCTCTTGGTGGAGTATAAACCCTTCGAGCCGGCCTTTTATCAAACGGATTTGGCGGATTGGGGCATGGCATACATGATGTCGAAAATCGCCGGTCCCCGCGCGAAGGTTCTGGTTGACACGGGGCACCACTATCTTTCACAAAACATTGAGCAAATCGTCGCTTGGCTACTCGATGAAAACATGCTTGGCGGGTTCCACTTCAATGATCGCCGTTACGCCGATGACGACCTCACGCTCGGCTCCATCGATCCGTATCAAATTTTCCGCATTTTCCACGAAATTCATTTCTATGCCTGGGAGCGCGGCGGGGTGTATCCGCAGATCGAATACATGATCGATCAGTCGCACAATCTCAAGCCGAAGATCGAGGCGATGATCCAGACGGTCACGACCGCGCAGGAACTTTACGCGAAGGCGGCATTGGTCGATCACGAAGCGATGGTGAAACATCAAGCCGCAGGGCGGATCATCGATGCGGAACTGTGCTTGAAGAAAGCTTTCAATACCGATGTGACCGCAGCCATCGCCGCATGGCGCACCTCGCATGAGCTTCCCGTTGATCCGCTTGAGGCGCATCGCGCCAGTGGCTACGAGGCAAAGGTTGCGGCGGAACGCAGCCAACGCCGCATTGATCTTGTCATGAGCACGGGATCGAGCTATGCATAAATGTCAACGTGATGAGTGAGGTGGAGAAGCTGTTAGAACTTTCGGGAATCAAAAAATCCTTTGGTGCGGTGCGCGCGCTGAAGGGCGTTTCCTTTGAGTTGAAAGCGGGTGAAGTTCACGCATTGCTCGGCGAAAATGGCGCGGGTAAGTCCACCTTGATTAAGGTCATCACCGGAGCGCATGCACCGGATTCGGGTGCCTTGACGTTAGCAGGGCAAGTAGTTGCGGCGCTGACTCCGGCCAAAGCGCAGGAATGGGGCATCGCCTGCATTTACCAACAGCCCGCGTTGTTTCCTGATCTGAGCGTTGCCGAAAACATCGGTATACGATTGAAAAAATCGGTGGCGTTGGCTAAGGTCGATTGGAATAAGCAGCGAGAAGTCGCAGCGAAACTGCTAGAGCGGATCGGCGCCGAAATTTCACCAGATGCCGAGGTGGCAAGCCTCTCGATGCCGGAGCAGCAGTTGGTGGAAATCGCCTGCGCATTGGGCTCCGGAGCACGCATCGTGATCATGGATGAGCCGACGGCCTCGCTGACGCAAAAGGAGCAGCATTTGCTTTATGCGGTGGTGCGCGATTTGCGTGATTCTGGCGTGGGCGTGGTCTACATTTCGCATCGCTTGGAAGAAATTTTCGCTTTGGCGGACCGTGTGACTGTTTTGCGCGATGGCGAAAGCGTAGGCACTCATCCCGTGGGCAGCTTGACGCAAGCGCAGATGATTCAATTGATGGTCGGCCGTGAGGTGAGTGCCATTTATCCACCAGCCGAAAGCGCACCGGGCGAGGTGGTTTTGGAAATGCAGAACGTGAGTTGTGCCGCGAGCGGCATCGCCGATGTATCGCTCACGGTGCGGTCGGGAGAAATTGTTGGCATGGCAGGTCTCGTCGGCGCTGGGCGCACGGAGTTGGCGCGTATTTTGTTTGGTATTACTCCGGCGAGCAGTGGCAGCATTCGTTTGGAGGGGAAAACGATCAGCATTGGCAATCCCCAGGAAGCGATCGCCCAGGGCATCGCTTATGTGCCCGAAGATCGGCGCAAGCATGGCGTGATTCTTGATCTACCCATCGCGCACAACATCACGATGGCGATTCATCGGCGCATTTTTCCTCGACATTTTTTGCGCAAGCATGCGGAGCAAAGCTTGGCCGTGCAGATGATTTACGATTTAGGGATCAAGGCCTTCGGTCCCGAGGCTCCGGGTGGTTCCTTGAGCGGGGGAAACCAGCAAAAAGTCAGCGTAGCTCGATGGCTGGCGACGGAACCGCGATTGTTGATTTTGGATGAGCCGACGCAGGGCGTGGATGTGGGAGCGAAGAGTGAAATTCATAAAATCATTCGCCGCCTCGCCAAAGAAGGTCTGGCAGTGTTGATGATTTCCAGTGATCTGCCAGAAGTGCTCGGCATGAGTGATCGAGTAGCGGTGATGCGTGGCGGACGACTCGTGGCGATGGTAGATGGCGACAAAGCTGATGCTACCAGCATCATGGCTGCGGCATTGGGACACAGCGAAAATGACAAGAGTCAGGAGGTAGCACGATGAAGAAGTATTCCCGAGAATGGAGTGTGGCTGCGGCCTTTGGATTGCTGATGTTGTCGTTGTTGATTGTGGCACCGCACTTTTTCCATTGGCAGCCCTTGCTTTCGCGGGTGACCTCTCAGATGCCCGCCATGGTCGTGGCGCTGGGTGTGGCGCTGGTGATCATTTCACGGCAAATCGATATCTCGATCGGCGCGCAATTCAGTATGTGTGCGGTAATCGCCGGGCTCGTTGCGGCATCGGGCTTGCCCCTGGGAGTTGCGATTCTCGCTGCCATTGCCTGCGGAGCCTTGATGGGAGCCTTGAATGGCTTGCTAGTCGCCTATTTGGGCTTGCCGAGCATCGTGGTGACCTTGGCGACGATGGTGACTTGGCAAGAGGCACTGCGTTTGTGGCAACAAGGTCGTTTGTTGAATTTGCCTGAGGGCATTCAGTGGTTTGGACAAAGCCAAGCGCAGGGGCAGGCCATCGTGATCGGTGCTACGGCGCTGTTACTCATTTTGTTGTCCTGGCTGATGAAGAACATCGCGGCAGGGCGTGCGATTTATGCTGTCGGCAGTGATGCCGAGGCCGCTCGCCTGGCGGGCATCAATCCGCAACGCACGACCTTTGGCGTGTTTGTTAGCATGGGAGTCTTGGCGGCACTGGCTGCGGTGATGAACTTGGTGCAATCGCCACAGATTCAGCCGAGCTGTGGTGATGGCATGGAGCTCAAGGCGATTGCCGCGGCGGTGGTCGGTGGGATCGCGATCCGCGGTGGCCGAGGAACTCTCTGGGGCGTATTGCCGGGCTTACTTTTGCTCGCCAATGTCAACCCTGCTCTCACGCATTTTCATCAGCCGCCTTATTGGGAAAAAGCAATTCAGGGCTTGGTAATCATCTTGGCCGTGGTGGCGGATGGTTGGAATCAGAAAAAACAATCGAAAAACGGGTAAATTTACGATGTCGCAATCAACGAATCAACCGAAATGGACCGCCTTGCTCGCCAAGCATGAGACCGTGCTCTTGGCGGTCATTTTAGTCGAAATTTTGCTGTTCCAGAATCTTGGCAGAAATTTCCTCGCAGAAAGCAATGTCTCGAACATCTTCCGGCATTCTGTCGAAATCGGACTGCTTGCACTGGTGATGACTCCGGTGATCTTAACGGGAGGCATCGATCTCTCGTTAGGTTCGATGATGGGACTGTGTGCCGTGGTCTTTGGCTTGTTGGTGAAGCAATTTGATGTGTCGCCATGGCTCGCTGCAGTGGCGGCGATTTCGTTAGGTGCATTTGGAGGCATGGGAAATGCGTTTTTGATCACGCGGATGAATTTGCCGCCGCTGATCGTCACGCTGGGCACTTTTTCGCTTTTTCGCGGGTTGGCCGAAGCCTTGACCAAGGGCTCCGAAGCGTATTCGGGATTTCCGCAGGGGTTTTTGAATCTCGGCAACGCAAATGTGCTCGGCCTTCCCGCGCAGTTGTGGGTGTTTTTCTTCATCACTTTGCTTGTCTGGGTGCTGGTGCACCGCACGGTGTGGGGGCGCTCACTGCAAGCCATCGGTTTTGCGCCGCAGGGCGCGCGTTATGCAGGGATTTCCGTCGGGCGCAATACGGGCATGGCCTATGTTTTGGCAGGAGCCATCGCAGGATTGGCTGCGGTGATTCTCGTGGCACGCCTCGGTGAAGCTCGCGCGAACATCGGCATCGGCTACGAATTGCTGGCCATCACCGCTGTGGTTCTCGGCGGTACGAGTATTTTCGGCGGATCAGGCAGCATCTCAGGCACCTTGCTCGGCTATGTAGCGATCGCCATTCTTAACAACGGGTTGAGCCGTATCACCGCGCATCAAATTTTCGACCAACCGGTATCCAGCGTTGCCCGCGAGCTTTCTGGCATGCTCACGGGTCTGCTCCTTTTGCTCGCACTGGCTGCCGGAGTGTTGCTAAAATCACTTGCCACACGCCGCGCTCGACGCCAATCTCTGATCACGACCACAAATCCAACTCCATCAACCTGAATGAAAACCATCCCACGCGTTCTTCCTCTCTTCCTCACCTGTATCGCCGCCGTTTCCATGGTCGGCTGCAAATCGCAAACCTCTTCGGGTGGCGGTGAAAAACTCACCATCGGCCTACTTCCTAAGAGCAAAGGTAATCAGTATTTTGTCACCTGCGAAAAAGGCGCTCGCCTCGCCGCAGCGGATCTTGGCGCCGAGCTGTTGTTCGATGGTCCAACCAATACTGATCCTGCCAAGCAAAATGAAATCGTAGAGAACTGGATCTCGCTCGGTGTGGACGTAATCGCTGCCGCCTGCGAAAATAAGGACGGCATTTCCACTGCATTGAAAAAAGCCCAACAAGCTGGAATTAAAGTCGTCACCTACGATGCCGACGCGCAGCCTGATGCTCGTTCGTTTTTCGTCAACCAAGCCACGGAACAAGGCATCGGCGATCAATTGATGGACACCGCTGCAGCACTCACAGGGGGTGAAGGGGAGTTTGCGATCATCACCGCTACCTTGACTGCCGCTAATACCAACGAGTGGATCAAATACATCAAAGAGCGTCAGGCGGCGAAGTATCCGAACATGAAATTGGTCGAAGTGAAGCCCTGCGATGACCAAAAAGACAAAGCTCAGCAAGAAACTACGAACTTGCTCAGCGCCTACCCGAACTTGAAAGCCGTCATCGCCGTCTGCTCACCAGGCGTTCCCGGAGCCGCAGAAGCCGTAAAACAAGCGGGCAAAGCAGGTCAAGTCAAAGTTCTCGGTCTAGGTCTCCCGAGCGAAAACAAAGCTTACGTCAAAGAAGGTGTCACCCAAGCTGTGGTGCTCTGGAAAGTTGAAGACCTTGGTTATCTCACTGTGCAAGTGGCCGCAGCGGTCGCGCAAGGGAAACTGCAAGCGGGTGCAACCGAATTCGATGCCGGTAAACTCGGCAAGCTCGAGATCCAAGGCGACAACGTATTGCTCGGCAAACCCTTCGTTTTCACCAAAGAAAACATCGATCAGTTCGATTTCTGATCATCGCAGCAAAAAACAAAAAAGAGGGCGGCGCATCCTTGTGATACTCGATCGATCCGCCGCCCCTTTTGGTGTACGCCAAGGAAACCCAAAACCAACGGCGACACTTAGGGTATAGCGGATGTCGTGCCAAATTTTTGGAACTGTTGGTGTATGAATTATTTTTCATGCAATGATGGCAGTGCATCATGCAAGTAATTCCGGTTAACGCTGTTTTCGATGATTGACAAGCCATCTTCGGTGCTCTATGTTCACTCCGAGATTGGATTTGTAAGAATGATTTTTAAAAGTTTGTGCAGGCACGCAGGAATCGGTGCCAACTCCTACCTGATCGATACAGGAAAAGCAAAAATCGTATTGGATTCGGGCATGCACCCGAAGCACGAGGGCGAGGAGGCGACGCCGCATTTTGAATACGTAGAAGACGGCAGTGTGGATGCCGCCGTGCTCACCCATGCTCACCTTGATCACACAGGAACCGTGCCTTTGTTGCTGCGCCGTCACCCGCGTGCGCCGATTTACATGACGCCTGCTACTGCCGATCTAGCGAAGGCCATGCTTCATAACTCGGTCAACGTAATGAGCAGCAAGCGCATCGAACTCGGCATCACCGAGTATCCATTTTTCACCCACGAGGAATTAGAGGAGTTGGAGCCACGATTTGAACAACGTGGCTACGAGCGCCAGTTTGATATGGACGAAGCCGGCACCGTGCGCGGCACTTTTCACGATGCTGGACACATTCTTGGCTCCGTGGGCATCACCATGGAAGCAGAAGGAAAAAAAATTCTCTACACCGGCGACCTAAACTTTTCGGGTCACACCTTGCTCAAGGGTGCCGTCATGCCGAAGGATCCTGTCGATGCGCTGATCATCGAGACCACCCGCGGCGCGCAAGAACGCCGTGCTGACTATTCTCGTGAGGCCGAGGAAGCAAAGCTTGCCGAAATGATGGCTGCCGTGATCGACCGTCGCGGTTCCATCCTCGTCCCCGTTTTTGCCATCGGCAAGACCCAAGAGCTGCTGACTATGATTCACCAGTTCAAGAAAAAGAAACTCATTCCGCGCAAAACCCCCGTTTACATCGGTGGACTCAGCACCAAGATGACGATGATCTACGATCGACACATCAAAGGCTCGCGGCGTAATTTCCCCGACTTTGAGATCCTTGAAGACATGCACCTCGAGATCGGCAATCGCAAACGCCGCGGACCGATCCCGCTCAATCCGGGCTGCATCTACGCTCTCTCGAGCGGCATGATGTCCGAAAATACCGTCTCTAACACCTTCGCCGCGCAAGGGTTTATGGAAAATCGCAAAAACGCGATCTACTTCGTCGGCTACACCGATTCTGCCACGCCAGGTGCCCGCATCAAAGGAGCAAGCCGTGGAGATTTGATCAAGCTCGATGATCGACTCCCCGCGGTGCCGTTGCTGTGCGATGTCGAAAATTTCGATTTTTCCGGTCATGCCACTCGCGAGGAATTGCTCGACTACATCCTCGCGGTAAAACCGAAGAAAACTTTCTTGGTCCACGGTGATGACGATGCCGTTGCTTGGTTCGCCGCGCAGCTCAAAGAAAAACTTCCTAGCACCGAGGCCATCGTGCCCGAGCCTGGGAGAAATTACCAACTCTAGAGCGCAGGGAGCGTTGCGTTGTTCTTGCATGAAAGTGCAGTTGCCAAAAGACCGCACATCGTACACATTGCCCTCGCCATGTGGACTACTGCTGCTGAATTCGAAGACATCCGATACGAGACGATTGATGAGGGACAGATCGCTAAGATTACGATCAATCGCCCGGAAGTGCGCAATGCCTTTCGGCCCAAGACGGTAATGGAAATGCTCCAAGCCTTCGAGCTCGCGCACCAAGATCCTGCCGTGGGCGTGATCATTCTCACGGGTGAGGGGGATCTTGCATTTTGTTCTGGCGGTGACCAAAAAGTCCGCGGCCATGCCGGCTACGTCGGTGATGATGGCGTGCCGCGTTTGAATGTATTGGATTTACAGAAAAAAATCCGCAGCTTACCCAAGCCCGTCGTCGCCATGGTCGCAGGATATGCCATCGGTGGCGGACACGTGCTGCACATCGTCTGCGATCTCACCATTGCTGCCGATAACGCGCGCTTTGGTCAGACCGGGCCCAAAGTTGGCTCCTTCGATGGCGGCCTTGGTTCCAGCTACCTCGCGCGCATCGTTGGTCAGAAGAAAGCCCGAGAGATTTGGTATCTCTGCCGTCAATACGATGCGCAGCAAGCGCTCGACATGGGACTCGTCAACACCGTGGTGCCGCTCGCGGATTTGGAAAAAGAAACCCTGCAATGGTGCCGCGAGATGCTCGCGCACTCGCCGCTCGCGCTGCGCTGCCTCAAGTCTGCCCTCAATGCCGATTGCGATGGTCAAATGGGACTGCTCGATCTCGCAGGCAATGCCACGCTTCTTTACTACATGAGCGAGGAAGGGAAAGAAGGCAAACAAGCATTCCTTGATAAACGCAAGCCCGACTTCACCAAGTTCCCGCGGGTGCCTTAATTGATAGATTAGATCAACCATGAAAAACTGGCTCCTAGCTGCTCGACCAAAGACCCTGCCTGCCGCCATTGTGCCGGTATGGGCCGGATGCGTGTTGGCGTGGAAATTGCAAGGAAGCTGGAATCCGTGGCTGGCGTTTTGTACTCTTGCGGGCGCTATCTGCATTCAGATTGCTACGAATTTTTTCAATGATGCCATCGATGCGCAGAAAGGTGCCGATACCGAGAAACGGCTCGGGCCGACTCGTGTGACCTCGAGTGGACTAATCTCTCGCCGTGCTGTATTCATCGCCGCGGGAGTGTTTCTTTTTCTCGCAACACTTTGCGGCGTGGTCCTCTACCAAGCCGTTGGTTGGCCGATCATCGCCATCGGCCTGCCCTCTTTATACTTGGCCTATGGCTACACCGGAGGGCCATTTCCGTTAGCCTACCGCGGTATGGGCGAGGTTTTTGTCGTCGCGTTTTTTGGCATCATCGCTGTGGGAGGTACTGTGTTGATTCAGATGAACCAATGGCGCGAGGAGGCGATGCTGCTTGGTTTTCAAATCGGCTTGCTTTCCGCCGTGTTGATTTCGATCAATAACTTGCGCGATCGTGAAGAAGATGCAAGCACTGGCAAAAATACCATGGCCGTGCGTTTGGGGGATCGCGGTGCACGTTTCTTAGTTTGGCTGGAAGTCAAAGTCGCAGCCTTCTGTGGATTGCTTTGGCTGAAGCACGGCCTACCATGGCTCACGCTGGCCTCGTTGCCGCTGCTCACCTTGGGGATGTTTCTGCTCTTTCGGGTCTTTAGCGAGCCCGCCGGAAAAGGCATGAATAGCCTGCTCGCGCTCGCTGGTATCATGCTCATCCTATTCGCCATCAGCTTTCATGCGGCGAGTGTCTTTGGATGAAGACTTCACGGTGTTTCTGCGCCGTGAAACAAGCCCGCTTACATCGAGGAGCCTGCGGTTGAAACGGTGCCGAAGAGTTCATGGGAGTCCACCGTCGCGCCGAGGGCTTCTACTTTCCATTGTCGGTCAATGTTGAGCCTCACTGTAGCAAGATGGCGCATCGGCCACTCGTGCGGGGCGATCATCGAGAGCACATTGCCGCGCGACATCGCATAGAGGTAGTAGGTTTGGCCAACGACTGGCTCGAACTGGATCGATGCCTCATAAACTAGTTTATTCCAGTTAAAATGATCGATTGCCTGCAGATATTGCTCACGCAACTCACGCAGTTTCTGTTGCAAATCGCGTTGCACCTCACTAATTCCGCGCGACTTGAAGCTGCTCAAATCATTCGGAATGATCGGCGGACTCAAGGTCGAAACCGGATAAGGCATGAAGGCGCGTGAGGGTGTCTCGGTGTTATCAGTCATGTGATTTTACAGCTATGCCACAGATTTTTTCCTGCGCAAGACGTGATCTTTGATCGACAAGGAAAAAATCGCACGTAAAAGAGAAGAATGACCAATTTCCTGAAGAAACCAGCATTTTTGCTGAGCATCGCCGCCGCCATTAGCATGAGCTCTCACTCGCTGCATGCCGCTGAGCCCAGCTGGCAATCACTTTTCGATGGCAAAACCATGAGCGGCTGGACGGCTCTCGATGGCAAAGCGCCAGGCAAGGGTTGGCAGGTACAGGAGGGCATCATCCACCTCAAGGGACAAGGCGGAAACTTGATCAGCACGGAGGAATTTAGTGAATTCGAGCTCGAATGGGAATGGAAGATCGCCCCCAGCGCCAACAACGGGATTAAATACTGGGTCACCAAAATGGGCAATGATTGGCTCGGCATCGAGTACCAAATGATCGATGACGGCGTGAGTCCCGATGGTAAAAGCGGTAGCAGTCACGCCACCGCGAGCTTTTACGACATCAAGGCCGCGCCCACCGAGAAGCCGTTGAAACAAGCGGGCGAATGGAACATTAGTCGCGTCATCAGTCGCAATGGCGTGGTGGAGCACCACCTCAATGGCAAACTGGTCGTCTCCGCTGACACCAAATCACCCGAGTGGAAAACACTAGTTGCTGCGAGCAAATTCAAGAATAAACCCGAGTTCGCTCCGGGCAAAGGTCGCATCATGCTCACCGATCACCAATCAGAAGCCTGGTATCGCAACATCCGCATTCGCAATCTCGCAGGTAAATAATCAGATTTCTGTTAGATTATCGTGACGACCATGCACGGGCACGAAATGGGTATGCAGTCATGCGATGACAGCAAAGTTGGGTAAAAAATGGCGACAATGGAGGAGAGATTGTGACATCATAAATTGGTATTTTTGCTTCTTTCCTCATTATCCACAAATCTCAGCTCTACGCAATCAAATAGCAGCGCGTGCAGAAAAAATACGCGTGTATCGATGCGTTGTGTTTTGATTTTCCTTTGAAAGAATTGTCCCGCCCGTTGCTGGCATTGGCATGATGTTTTTCCCAATGTCTGAGCAAGGTGCGCAAATTTATGGTGAGCATGGAGCTTTGGTGAAAGATCCCATGGGCAAGCCCTGAAGGATCATACGCTGGTGTATTTTTCCTCGATGGATTGCGCAGTGGAAGCAAGTCGCGTGGCCGCCGCGGGGGGCACCGTGGCTCAGGAAAAAACCTCGATTGGGCAATATGGATTCATGGCCTTGTGCGTCGATTCGGAAGAAAAGTCATTCGGCATTCACTTGCTGAAATGAGTCAATTGCGCGCACTCTAGCTCTCGTATCCTCGATCGCGGAGCATGGGGCGGAAGGTGTCGTGAAATGGTTGCAGCCACTTCTCATAGTTTTTCCAGCGTGCTATGGAGTGGCGATAGAGGTCTTTGCGCACGGCAAGATGGGTGGGAGACTTTACTACTTTTTCTGCGGCTCGTTGCTTGTGGTCGATTTGTTGTGCTTGCCATTCGAGGCCTAAGAACTCGGTGGTTTTCCGCCCCCATGACTCAAGGTCATCGATCATGTCTTCGTAGCGGACTTCCATCCAATCTTGTTCTAGCAGCGGTTTGGTCTGTTGCCAGATGTCATGGGTGAACAAGCATTGGTGCACGGTATCTTCTAGCGATAGCCAGTGGCTGCTCCATGGGGTGCGATCACACCACTGGAAGAATGAGCTAATGCAGACGTCACGAGGATCACGTTGCGCGTAGATCAAGCGTGAGTGGGGCATCGTTTTCGCTATTCGCGGAACAGAGACACTAAGACCCGGATTTTTGTCAAGCCACACTTTGATTCTAGGATCTTGCGGTTGCTCGCGCTGCAGATGATGGAGATAATTTTGCCTGCGGATAGCCATTTGGTTTTCTGGCAATTGATGGACGTAGGCGGAGAAGGGTAGGGTGACGGCTGAGGAGCTGTGCTCGGCCATCAATTGCGCATCAATGCACAATGAATAGAGGTTGGTTTCCTCGATGCTGCAAAGTTCGTGATGGGCGTCGAGAACTTGCTCTAGCAGGGTTGTGCCGCTGCGTGGATGCCCTAGTAAAAATGCATGATCCTGTGATGGCGGGCATTCATTCCTCCATCTGCATGCGTCTTCTCGTCGAAATTGTAGACTATCTCGATGCCATGCGCGCCAGGACGTTCGCTGGGATTGGAATGCCTGAATTTTTGGGTCATGGCGGACTTCCAGTAGTTTGGCTCGGCACAGCGAGGCAAATGCGTCATCGTAGTGCCCAAGTTGATCTTGGACATGGGCGAGGTGATGACCGTGAGCTGCAGTAAAGGTGAAGGGAATCTGGGGGTGGGCTTGTGCTAGTTCGGTGAGAATTGGCAATGCTTGACGCGGATCGCAGCGCATCCACCACATTGCCCGCGCGGAGCGGACCTCAGGATAGGATCCGCTAAAAGACTCGGCATAATCAAGTGCCTCCTGTGCATCTTCGATGGCGGATAGGCGCAAATGTAGTGCAGCTTCTCGCGCTCCGCCGACGGCCTTTTCCGCATCGGTGCGACAAGAGCGCATCTTGCGGAAGACCTCGAGTGCATGCTTGTACAAGCTCATTTTCTGTAATTCCTCACCCAGAAAATCCAGCTGTGACCCATTGTGTTCACAGAGCAAGGTTGCTTCTGTAATGTATTCCACTAGGCGGTCACGTTGGCGTAGCTTGTGGCAACATAGGATCAGATCGAGTAGAAATGCGGGATGCCGAAATCCGCTTGAGCGGATTTGCTCAAGAATTTGCAAGGATTCTTCATATTGTCCGACCTGCATGAAATTCATGCATTCGCGATGAAGTGATGAAAGTAGGTCGGAATTCATGGTGAGAAGGGCAATGAGATCGAGGGTAAAAATGGGCGGCAGTGATCAACTGCCGCCCATAGGTATAAGCTCAAGGAGTAGGAATCAATCTCAAGGAGTGACTTCGCTGACCATCAATCGAATGAAGCGTTTGTCATTTGCTGATGTGCTACCACTGGTGCGGAAGGTGTGCCACTCCCAACCGGAATCCAGAGCGGGTAGATTCGTGATCGCCGCCTGAACATTTGCGGCGTCTGAAGTACTAAGTTTATCGACGTTGACCACATTCCAGACGGTGAGGTCATTGCTGGCCTCAATGGTGTATTTGACTTCATCGATGGCACTTTCCTGTTTGACTGCATCGGGAGCGCCGTCAGCAAATGTTGCTCCCGTGCGCACGGCAACCGTGAACGTTAAGACATCGTCTCCTGCTAGCGTGTGGATTTTCGAATAAACTTTGGCCTGTGATGTCACGGAAGTGGGGTTGGAGTTCGTGGCAAATTCCATCAGGTTACTCATACCGTCTCCATCTGTGTCACCAGCTTTTCCACCCGTAGCTGCGGTGGCAGTTGCCCAAACATCATAGGCTGATGGTGGTCCCGTGATTACTGTCACGATACCAGTTCCGGTGAAATAGGTGTCGTCGATATTGTCTGCACCTGATCCTGTAGCGCCCCACGTGCCAGCTTGCTTTTGCGTGGCCCCAAAGAATAAAGTGTTAACCGTTTCATTGCTGTCAGAAGGATCTACAACGCCGCCGTTGATGACGAGTTTATTGGTGTCAGACAGTGATGTTCCCGATACTTTGAGCACGCCAGCATTGACTGTCGTGTCGCCGGCATAGGTATTATTACCTGTCAGCTTAAGTGTGCCGTCACCGGTTTTCGTTAGGTTGTTATTCACGAAGATCACGCCGCTGACAATCAAGTCGTCTGCGGCAGCGCCATCTTCCACATAGAGCGTTGCACTTCCGACGAGTTGCAGGGGAGTTGTAATTTCCGAACTTTCTGCGCTGGCGAGGCTGGACATTGTGCCACCCCAGGTGCGCAACGGGCCAGTGCCATTCACCAAGCCGCCTGTCAATTGCAGAGTGGAAATGTATTGCTCAGCACCCAAGGTGAGGGTTCCCTTCACGCGGATGGAATTCGCATCCACGCCCAAGTTGTGTGCTCCGCTTGTGCTTAAGGTGCCAGATTCTTCGACGGTGACGATGTTGCTTGCTCCAAAAGGATTCACATACCATCCTCCCGCTGTGACATGGAGCGTGCCATTTTCAACAGTGACTCCGCCGGAGAAACTCTTGTTATTGGGTATCGTCAGAGTACCTGCTCCGCGCTTGACCAAACTGCCACCGCCGGTAATCGCATACGATACTGACTGATTCGCGGCGAGATCATAGACGAGCACGCCAGCATTAGCGATCGATGAATTGGACAGACTTCCTTTGACCACCAGCGTGCCATTCATGATGTCGGTCACTCCTTGATATGTGTGGCCGGATTCGAACGTGAGCGTTCCAGGGCCTGATTTGCTGATTCCTAAGGGGCCTGAAATTTTGCCACTTCCAGAAACTGTGTAGTCAAGAGTGTCATTGATAAACAGCACGGACGCTGGCGCAACGTCTGCGGCTAGGGTTACAGTTCCCGTGCTTGCTGTATCGTCAAAGGTAATCACGTCATCGTTGTAGAATTTGGATGCTGATGAGTCACTCTCCAGTTTCCAGTTCGAAGTCGAGTTGATATCCCATGCTGAGCTAGAGGCGCCAGTCCATAACACGCTTTCCGCCCCGGTGATGACAAGTTTGATTTCTTGTGCCGTGCTATCATGTACGAGGTTGGCACTGTAGTGCGGATTTGGTAGTGCAGCGGCACTCAGGCCAGCAAAGCCCAATCCAGTTAAGGTCGTGTATTTGATGACAGTGAATTCGTCGCTGATGAAAAGTGGCCCAGCGGGGGAAAGCGAGACTTGCGACGCACTGATGACATTAAGATCTAGCACATCCAAGCGATCGCTATTCGCTCCGCCAACACGGAAGTTGAAGGTTGTTGTGTCGGCCTCGATGTCGCTAACCAGACTTGTGCCAGGAGTAGGTGTCGAACCAGCACCGATCACGGAACCACTGTTGGCGACAATCTTACTTGAAAGAACCGAGCCTGCTAGGAATCGGCCTGCATTCACGATGGTGTCTCCCGCATAGTTGCTGCCTGAAGGATTTGTCCCCAGAGAAAGTGTGCCTGCCCCATTTTTGATGATGCCACCTGCTCCCGTCGCACCGTTGGCCAAGGTCATCGTGCGAGCCGTAGTTCCATTCACAGCATCCAAGGAGTCAAATGTCACCGTGCTGGTGAGGTTGATCGCCTTGGCTGATGTCCAATTGTCGGTTGCTCCAATGGTCGCATCGCCAGCATTGACTGACTTATTGGCTTGGTTGTTGATCCCGCCTGCTCCAATGTTTAATCGGCCACCAGTGAGATTGTATGACGCTACGTTACCTCTTCCATTATCGAGGTTGATACCGCGTAGATTGGCAGTGCCGCCACTTTGATTGAGTTGAACGTTGCTGCGATCCCAGCCGAGACTAAGTCGTGCATTAGGTGAATTCAGCGTGCCTCCAGAGAGGTTGTATATGGTCGTCGAGCCGTAGCCCCAGTGACCCATTAGGAACGCTGCACCTGTGCCATTGCCATCGTTGGATCCGTTGATGTTGAGAGTGCCTCCTGTGTGACTAACTGTATCATTGACGTAATACCAGTCAGCCATGATGAATCGGTCCGTGATGATATTAGCCCCTGCCGCAATGATTAAATTCTGGGTTGATCCTGAGCCGTTCCAACTGCCGCGAATACTTCCGGAGACGGTTAATGGCCCTGCAATCGTCAAAGTTCCGCCATGGAGATTCAAGTTTCCATTGACGCTAGTTGTGCCTGACAAGGTTACGGAAGCCCCACCGTTTTTCGACAATGACTCCGACGAAACATTCGCGGCGATCAATCCCGTGCCCGAACCAGCTAATGTGCCCGCACCAGCGAAACTTAGTGAGCCAGCACTGCCAATGCTGACAGTTCCTTCTTCAAAAACCAGCTGTCCTAGTGTGATTATACCGCTGGTTTCTACGGTAAAAGCATCGACTGCATCATTTCCCGCTGAAAAAATAGCCACATCGCCATCATTCCAAGCGCCAGGCATTGTGGTGTCTCCTAGTGCGGTGGCGTTCCAAAATGAATCGATACCCCACGTTCCGGCTGCTGCTGTCCCTGCTCCTACTGTATCTCCATTCGCATCCCAGTAAAGATTTGCTGCACCTGCCTGGGCGATCAGACACGCTGCAAATGCGATTTGTAGTTTCGAACTAGAATTAATGCCTCGGCGGAGGCTTGGTGTCATGTAATGTGGGTATTTTTGTTTCATAATTGTATGTATATACGATACAGAACGGTTCTTACGAGATGCGTAGCGATTTGGCAAGAAAAAAAAGCATATCTTGGAAAAATATTATACTGAACGATAGATACTCGGGGCCTAATAGACCTAATACAATAGGTAGGAGATGGGCAGGGGCGCTTACATCAAACTCTCAATTAAGCGCTCGCGATCGACACGAATGCACCAGTTTTCGATGTTTTGAATCTGGCCCGATGCCTCATCGTAGGTGCGATGCACACGACATTGCACCACGGTCTCTGCATGTTGGATCATCGTCGGCAAGCGGTCTTCCGGAAATGCCATAATCAGTTGCAAACCAAAATTGCGCGCTAGCGCAAGGCAGTCATCGATGCGATCGCCCGATAATTTCGAGAAGGCCTCATCCATGATGACGATGCCGAGATTGCAGTTCTGATGCTTACGCCCGAGGTCGTAGACGCGTTGAAATGCCGCCAGCATCGCCACGAAAAACGGCGCTTGGTTTTCACCGCCCGATTGCTTTTTGGCATTCTTGTTGAGCGAGATCGCTGCCGCATCGGTCTTGCCCGCAGGGATCGCTTGGATGTCCCACTGGTGGTAATAGCGATAATCTAACGCTTTCTGATGGCGCGGATCTTCGGCATTTTCGATGGCTGTCATCAGTGCTTCCTTGGCTCGCTCGATTTCTTCTTTGCCACCTGCGGCAAAAAGTTCCAGACCCGCGCTCAGACCTTTTTCCACCAGCGTCCAGATGGCACTATGGGCGCGATCCATGCGCATCGAGAGCTGATACTTCCAGCCGCCGATGTTGTGATCCATCGCCCGATTCAGCTCGCGTTTGGTGCGCTCTGCTTCTTCGAGTTTCTCTTTCAAAACATCGAGCACTTGATGCTGCAAACGCTCTTCCCACTCGCGGCGTGCATCTTCGGCTGCCGTCGTATAGCGCTCGAGTTCGTGCGTTTCGAGCTCAGTACAACGAGCTTGATAAGCCGCATTGCCTTCATCATTGACATCAAAACTATCAGCAATTTCGCGATGCGTTTCTGCTAGAGCGCGGCGCTCCATATCACGTTCACGGCGTGCTTTGTCGGCATCAGCCACGCAGCTGTGAATGATGGCCGATGCTCCCTCGATGCGCTGTGGCCAGCGAGGGTATTGCTTTATCGCCTGCACGATGCGCTCTTGAATCTCAGCATCGCGGATCTGCGGGGTTCTCTCTCGCGATAGATTTCTTTGCAATCGCGCCTCACTTTCTTCCTCCTGCAAACTGACAATCGCATCGATCAATTCGCGTTCTTTTTGCGAAAAATCTTGGATCACAACCATCAACTTGCCTTTGCGTTCATTCAAGCCAAGCAAGGTTTTGTGAAGTTGATTCATCTGTGCAACAGCCGCTTCTCGTGCGGGGGTGGCAAGCAATTTGATCGTCTCATCAAGCTGCAACAATTGCTTACGTAAATCAGGTAAACGATGCAAGCGCGAGGTGCCTGAGGGGCGTTCACCCTGGGAAAGATTCCATTCATTTCCTCGATGCAGAAAATTTCTCCATTGATCCCGTCGATGTTTGATCGCGACGAGTTCTTGCTGCGTTTGCTCCAATTCTGATACTCGCAAATCTCGCAAACGCCGCATGCCTTCTTCGCCGATGCTTAGCTCGCGCGAGGGTGTAATCAATCGACGATGCGGCGGATCCTTGAGCCATCCATCTTGCGAAAACCCACGCGCATGTTTTTCCAGTGCCTGCACATCGGCCACGCAAATCATATCACCAAAGGCGTGCTGAAGGTATTGCTGCGCGAGTGGATGCTTGGTCTCAAACAAAGCCGCTACGCTGCCGGCCTTAACCGAGCTACTCGCATCAGAAATTTCCTTAGGATTCACCAGCCATTCATCGGGCAGGCGTTGTTGTCGCGCCTGCTCCCACGCTGCGGCGAAATCATCGACCAAAATCGCATGACGTTTGTTGCCTAACAGATTCTCGAGTAAGGGCCACCATGCCTCGGCTTCTTCTTTTACCTCGATCACGCGGGCTAATGCTTCTGCACGCTGGCCTCGTGATTTCAGATGATCGAGCAAAGGTGACGACATCGTGCTTCCCTTGCGCTGAAGCTCTTCAATGTCACGATTCAATCGGGCTTGCTTGTTTTCCAGTTCACGGATTTTATCGTCTAAGGGCCGCAGTTCATCATGGGCCTGTGATTTAAGCATTTCAAATACTGCAGGCATGCGTTCCACTGCATCCAAGCCTGCACCTTCGTCAGTGCCTTGCATCGCCTTGAGTCGGGTATCGGCAATGGTAGGAATATCTAACAAAAGCTCTTCCGCGTGGCGTAACCATTGCTTCCAGTGTGTGGTCTTGGTGTAGAGAAATTCTTTGGCGGACTTGGCTGCATCGCGTAATTGATCGACCTCTTTGCTGAGCTCGGTATGCTTGTGACGATTTTCATTGAGCATCGCCACCTGGCTATCCTTGCCAGCGACCAAGCAGACCGCCTGATACTGATAATCGGTCTCGGAAATTTCCCGCATCACCGACTCGTGCGCGGCGAGGTCTTCGGCATTTTGGATGCACAGGGATTCCAAGCGATCTTTGCGTTGCTGCAGTGCTTCTTCTTTTTCGATATGGATCAAGGCATCGCGCAGGTGACGGTAAATTTTCTCTTCCGTAGCCGCACGCTCATAGCATGTATGCTGATCACAAATGCGCTTCAATCGCTCATACTGATCTTGCATTTTTCCGAGCCGATCTTGGGCGCGACGATGAGCATCCACGCTCATGCGCACGGCTTTGACATCAGGCAATCCAGGCTCTAACAAATAATCGCGAATGAAGCGCTCGAACGACTCGACGGGCTGAAATGCCATCGAATTCGGCAGCGTTTTGTTCATCTGAATGCGATCAAATCCCAGATGCACGCGGCTGGCCATTTCATCGAGATACGAGGCTTGGCGATCAAACAACTCACCGCCGAGGTCGCGTTTGACATGCACGCGAAATTCGTTTTCGGGCATGAACTCATCTTGATCATGCAGATTTTTCACGAAAAAATTCACCGGGTCGAGCCGTTGCGGCAAGGTGAACCACAGCGTACGCGGCTTCGCTGTCGGGCTTTCGTATTCGATGCGCGCGCCCCATGTTTCACGGCGGATTGCTCCGTTTGCGTCAGCGGGCCAGGCAAATTCCAGCGCAGCGAAAGTAACGCTTGATTGGCGCAGATAACGCTCCTGACCATCGGCCGATTGCGTATTGGTATCGCAAAGGCAGTAACCGCGCAAGGAGCGACCACTGCCAGCACCAGCGGCGGCTTTGTTGAATCGGCTGAGGTTTTCGCCAAGCATCACAAACTGAATTAAGTCTAACAAAACGCTCTTGCCCGAGCCATTCGCGCCGGTAATGAGCGTGAGGCCAGAGAGGTCGATCATTTTCTGATAGCCATACCAATTGATCGCAATGATGCGGCTGATGTGAACGCGTTTCATGAGTCTTGGAGAGAGGTAGGAGCTTGGTAAAGTGCGAGGCGATCGAGGTAGGCTTCGAGCGAATCAAAGGGAATCACGCGCGGCAGACTAGGGAGAATTTCGATGATCATTTCGCCGAGTTGCGTCGCGCCCTCGGGCTTGCTGGTGCGCACCAATCGATGACGCTTGAATTTGCCTAGCATCGTTTCGAGATGGGTTTTTTCTGGTGGGTCGATTTTATCAAAAGTGTTGCGAAATTTTTGCCAAACTTCATCGACGGGAAGGATGACTGTCTGGTGAGCATGATTGCTGCGCTCGTCATCCCAAGCACGCCACAATACTAACAGAAGCAGCGTTTCATCCTTGCTAAACTGCGCCAACAACGCGCAATCTTCACTGCGAGGTTGTGCTTGCAGCAAACAAAAATCATCATCGATGATCAAACTCATACCCAGCACCGAGAGGTAATCTTCGAGATGCTTTTGGTAATGATCGCGCACTAACAGAAATTGATCGCGGCCCGATGCGGTATCGCCAAGGATCACTCCACGACCTAACAAATCCGCAAGCACCTCACGCAACGAGGCCCGGTCTTCCTCAGGAACCTCCGACCAAAACGACGGCCAATTTTTATGGGATTCAGACATGATGGGGAAATGCTTTATTTCTTACGGGTAATGGTGAAACGATCGAGCATCCAGCCGGAGTGTGGATCGCGGAGGATGGCTTCGGGTTCGAGCCCGAGCGGGCGACTTGGGCTATCGACTTGCCAGGTGATGCTTTTGCCACTGATGCCCACCGCTGTTTCAAAGGCTGCGATGGCTAATAGATCGAGCAATTCATCGTCATCACTGGCACGAAAGGCATCGGTGCTGAGTTCGCCTATGGCAGCTGGCAATAATTGCTGCAATAAGCGCGCGGCACGTTGTGGCGTGAGAGCTAGCCGTTGGCGCTCGCGCAGGCCAGCCATGGTGTCCTCGACGTTTTCCTCGCGATTGATGCCTTGGGAATCGAAGCTCAAGTCGGCACTGCCCTTGCTCTTGCGAACTCGCGCCAGCGAATCGGTGCCGTAGTAGCATTTCATCTCGGATACCAGTGGTGAAAAATCAGCGGCCTGATCACGAAGATGCGAGGTCTTTTGTTGTTCGTGCTGCTGATTGATGGCATCGCAGTAATTTTTGACGATCTCAGGCTTACGACCACGCAGTTCAGTTTGATAACGATAGCGTTGCAGGGAGAGATGATTGAACGAGGCCATGCGCGCATCGATGCTCTCAGCGATCAAGCGAATGCTCGCCAACTTGCGCTCGACATTGCGCAGCATTTTTTCACTATGATGATAGGCCTCGCTCGGATCGTAACTGTAATGAAGCTGGAGATCCTGGGCGAGTTGCTCACGGACCAGCGGATTATCGCGGTGGTCTGCCATTTGCAACCGCAGCGCCTGGATCCGCGGCAGCAGTCCACCACGACGCAAGGAATCATAGCAAACCATGTGCTGGCCCACGCCAAATTCCGCATACAGCAGACGCAAAGTCTCCGCTGGAGTATCGCTGAGACGTTGCTTGCGGTCAAAGATCGCGATGAGTTTTTCCACGCCATGCAACTGAACAATCGCATGCTCCAGACGCGCCGTGACATCGCTCAAGACAGAACGCATTTGCCCTTCTTGTCCTACTTCTAGCAGAAAAACATCGGTTTTTTCGAGCGTATTGCACACTCCTTTCAAGGTGTCCGCAAAAGTTTTAAGCTCGGCAATTTCATCCTCTGCGAGATCGCGCAACATCCGCAACAAAGGCCGCAATCCTGGTGAAATCAGCGCGTAACGTTCATGCAGACCAAGCTGCTGATCCTCCATCCAACGCGCATCGCAGAGTCGATTGAACAACTGCCCCGCCCGCTGCCGCGCATCCCGCATGTTCGCGCCCTCATCGTCCTCCAACTTGATGTCAGGATGCGCCGAGATCACTTCGCGGATGATCGCGATCGCATCCGCATGCGGCAAACGCCCGGCCTCACCCGCTTCCTCCGCCAAACGCTCCGCGCAATCGACATAGATCGCCGAGGACGGACGCGATAGCGGCCGGAAAAACTCCTGCGACACATTCGCCAGCAATTTTCGACTCAAGGAAGCTTCACTCATACTACGGACGCCCACGTTGCGCAGCGGCGGAAAAAATTGCAACCTCTAGTTTTCTTGCCGATTTTCTTTGACATACCAGCAACTAGGGGTTGCGCATGACCCCGATTTCCCCTATTGCCGCACCTCACCACCACGAAATCTTCCAATTATGAGCCTTCCAATCACAAGAAAAAGCGACTTCGGACTTATCGGACTGGCCGTCATGGGCCAAAATCTCGTTCTCAATGTAGAATCCCGCGGCTTCCAAGTCAGCGTTTTCAACCGCACCACCGCCACTACCGATGAATTCGTTGCGGCTCATTCCGACAAAAAACTCGTCGGTGCCCACACGCTCGTAGATTTCGTGCAATCTCTCGCCACCCCGCGCAAGATCCAGATCATGGTCAAAGCCGGCGGCCCCGTGGATACCGTGATCGAGCAACTCATCCCCCTGCTCGACCAAGGTGACATTATCATCGATGGCGGAAATTCCCTCTACACCGATACCGAGCGCCGCGATGCGTACCTTTCCGAAAAAGGCCTGCGCTTCATTGGTGCTGGCGTTTCTGGTGGTGAAGAAGGCGCCCGTAAAGGCCCATCGATCATGCCCGGTGGGCCACTCTCGACCTGGGATGTAATGAAGCCAATTTTCGAATCCATTTCAGCCAAAGTTGACGGCGAACCTTGCGTGACCCACATCGGCCCTGGCGGTGCAGGTCATTACGTAAAAATGATCCACAACGGCATCGAGTACGGCGACATGCAGCTGATTTGCGAAGCCTACAACATCTTCAAATCCGCTGGATTCACCGCCGCAGAACTGGGCGAAGTTTTCTCCTCATGGAACAGTGGTGACCTCGAAAGCTACCTGATCCAAATCACTGCCGAGATTTTCAAACAAATCGATCCCGAGACCGGAAAAGCACTCGTCGATCTCATCCTCGACACCGCAGGCCAAAAGGGCACTGGCAAGTGGACCATCATGAACGCCGTCGAAAACACCGTGGTCATCTCCACCATCAACGCCGCTGTCGAAGCCCGCATCCTTTCCTCGATGAAAGACAAACGTGTCGCCGCCAGCACCGAGTTGCAAGGTCCAACCGCCAGCATCACCGGAGAAAAAGCCGTATTGGTCAAAAAGGTCCACGATGCCCTTTTCGCCTCGAAAATCATTTCCTACGCCCAAGGCCTCGACCTCATCAAAACCATGGGTGCCGAGAAAAACTGGGGTCTCGACCTCGGAAAAATCGCAGCCATCTGGCGCGGCGGCTGCATCATCCGTGCTCGTTTCCTCAACGACATCACCGATGCCTATCGCAGCAATCCTGAGCTCAGCAACCTGATGCTCGCCCCCTTCTTCACCAAGCTCCTCAACGAGTTCCAACAAAACTGGCGCGAAGTGGTATCCCTCGCCACCCTCAACGGCATCCCCGTTCCTGCGTTCAGCGCCTCGCTCGGCTACTACGACAGCTACCGCGCCGCGGTTCTTCCCGCCAACCTGCTGCAAGCTCAGCGCGACTTCTTCGGCGCACACACCTACGAGCGCACCGACAAACCACGCGGCCAATTCTTCCACACCAACTGGCCCGACGTGATTGGCTAAAAAATCCCCACACCTTGGACTGCGGAAGCCCTGCTGCCGCTTTCCCACAGGCAGCCTGCTGCCGTCGGCCCCGGTGCCCAAAAACCTCCCACTTCCCGTATTTGACTGCCCACTCATTTCGAATAACGCTTTCTTCCTTGTGCCTCAAGCGCACCAACGGTGCACCGCCATTCCCAATTACGTGAGGCGAAGCCTTTTACGCGACGAACGGAAGAAGAAAAAATGCATGCAATATCGACAAAAATCGTATCTTTCAGTAGCGTAATCCCACTTGATATTCCCCGGTGGAATCCTACTAACAAGCACTGTTCGCCATTAAATTTCCAACTGAAACCGCTATGGACAAAGACATACAAGAGTTAATCCCGGAAGCACATAGGGATTTAATTGAAGCTGTTCCAAAAGGGTTCTCACAATCCAGTGCTTTTGGAGGTATTCTGCTTGGAGGACTTCTTGGAGCAATCGCATGCATGCTTGTTGCGAATTGGATGATCCCGATAGTCTTCGGCGCGCTATTGATCGCCCAGCGGATTTGGGTCTGGAGGAGCGACAAGGGATTCGATAAGCGCGTTAAGGAATTAAAGGAGCGTGGTTTGGCTTGGAAGACCGGAGATGCCACATAAGAATCAAAGAAGGCGAACAAGCCGTGCGTGGCAAACGGCGATAACGTCCCTCGTTGATTCGAAGCTTGATCCGCCGGTGCCTCCATATCTAACGTTCGCCGGGCTGCCAATCTACTATTCCAGGCTTACCGTTGCCGGCACTGGGAAACCCGCTACCCGCCCCGAAGTCTGAGGGGCGCGACAAACCTCAACCTGAATCGGATGGGCACTCCCTCCGATAAGGGTGCATGTGCTTTTACGTTAGTTAAAACACTCTATGCGATTTCCGAATTTTTTGATATTTGCTTCATTGCTCTGATGCAAAGGTTCTCGATCGGTGCACCCAACAAATGAAACGCCAGCCCCAGAAAACGCTATGAAAGATAAATATCCCGATGTGATGGATTTGAAAAAGGTCGGAACTTACCCGGCGTTGGCTGGGTCAGGAGGCGGATACGTTTGGGATGAGGTCCTTGAATATCGTGTCTGGTGCCACCCAGAAAACGGAGCAGTAGATGAATTTGAAGGCGATGACTACTACTATAGTTTTGAGACCTATGCCGACGCCGAGCAGTTTGCCCATGCCACGAATGGTGCCGAAAGCCCGCTGGCGCTGATTCTCCAGCGAGAATACATTGAAGAGGCCGAGCCAGGAGAATATCGCCACGTCAAGGAGGAGCGAATCACGGAATGGCCCGTTGAGTTTATCCAACGCCCTCGAAGAACCCCGACGACCATTCCGAATTTCTTAGCCCCCGATGACCCTGAA
This sequence comes from Akkermansiaceae bacterium UBA956, assembly GCA_002293145.1. Taxonomy (GTDB): domain Bacteria; phylum Verrucomicrobiota; class Verrucomicrobiia; order Verrucomicrobiales; family Akkermansiaceae; genus UBA956. Next base: position 226,230 of record DBCO01000010.1, read on the forward strand.
AACCGCATGGCGATTCTGCGAGGTAGTGCATCTCCTTGAATGATATAACTACAAAGCATCGCTGGTCCTGTGAGGCATAAGGTGCTGGGCGGATGGAAGAGTTAGGGTGAACTTAGTGTTGTTAATCGGAAGGTGGCAATCATCTCGTGACGATGTCATAGGAAATGGTTGGGACTTTGGGTATCCTGCCGTCGGCAGTAGGCTTCCGCAGTCCATGGCCGCTAACTTCTGCGGAGGATTTTTTGCGCCCAGTTTGAATTGCCTCCGATGTAGTCCATATTGCATAACGCGATGATTGCTTTTTCCTCTATCCATTTCAACACAGATCCGCTACCCTGCTGGTGTGAGGATTTTGGATTCGAATGTGATGGTGCTTGCTTCGGCTGGTTCGGGGAAAACTTATCAGCTAGGCAATCGCATCATTGGCTTCATTGCCATGGGCATTGATCCTGCGACGATTGTGGCTCTCACCTTTACGCGTAAGGCGGCAGGGGAGTTTACCGATGCCGTACTTTCAAAAATCGCGGCTGCTGGTCTCGACGAGACCAAAGCAGATGCGATACGCGCGGATCTGGCGAAGAGTGGGCGCGCGCTGGGCGATGTCGATTTTATTGCAATCCTTGAGTCGTTTGTGCGTGCGTTGCCACACATGACCTTGGGCACCATGGATGGGTTTTTTACCAAAATAGTCAAAGCATTCCCTCACGAATTGGGCATTTCCTCGGGCACCTTTCAATTGATCGAAGGGGCGCAGGCGGAGACCATGCAGCAACATTTACTGCAAAGTATTTTGCAAAACGAGCTGAGTACCGCAGAAGCACAATTGTTCTTCGAGGCCTTTCGCAAGTCCTTGATGGGGCGCGAAAGTTTCACGATTCAATCGCGATTGAGCGAATACGCGGCGCTGTGGCACAAGGAATGGCGCAGCGGTGCAGATGCGCTTGCTTGGGGGCCTGATGCACTCGCGGGAGGAGGATCGGTATCGGAGTGGAATCAGCAACGCCCGTTGTTTTACGAAAAGTTGTTAGGCATAGCTGATTTGATTATTTTTACTCACGGCAGTCAGAAAAAATCGTGGACTACGCTCTGCGAAAATCTGGGTAATCACAGTACGGGCAGTGGTGTGATCGGTAAGGGTGGAACGCTATTAGGAAAAGTCGTCGATTCGTTAGAGCAAGGCGCCAAGGATTCGATGACGGTGAAGCTCTACAAAGATTTCACCATTCCCTTCGAAGTGGTGCAGCTGCTTTCGGACTGCCTGCTTTGTGCTGCTAAAGCGGAAATGGCCAATGCTTGTGAGAGCACGCAAGCGGTGCGTGATGTGATCGCTCTTTACGACGATGTCTGCCAACGACGACTGCGGCAAAAGGGTCTCTTTCGCTTTGATGATGTCAAGGTGTTGATGGGATCATGGTCGCAGCAAGAAGATCAGCGTCTCATGCGCGAGGCTTTGGATTTCCGCCTGCATTCGCAATACGGCCACTGGTTGCTCGATGAATTCCAAGACACCAGTCGCACCGATTGGGCGGGTCTTTTTCCCCTCATCGACGAGGCCGCAACTGACGACGAGGGTAGCTTGTTCATTGTCGGTGATAAAAAACAAGCGATCTATGGCTGGCGCGGTGGCGATGTTCGTTTGTTCGATGAAATCCGCGACCGTTACCAAGATCGGTTCGCTATTGAGGAGATGCCTGAGTCTTATCGCTCCGCCTCGGAAGTGTTAGATTTGGTCAATCGCATCTGTGGCAACCAAAGCACTCTCGCACAGATGTATCCCGCGGCCGCGGCGCGCTGGGAATGGCAAGAGCATACTTCTGCGCGAGTGGATTTGCGTGGTCATGCTCGCGTTGAGACGGTCGATTGTGAGGAGGATGCCGATGCGCGCCTTGCTCGCATGGCAAGCATCATGCACGAGATCGGCATCGGCACCAAAGCGTTGAGTTGTGGTGTACTGGTTCGCACCAATCAGGAAATGTTAGATGTTGCCGATTACTTGCGCGAGGAAGGATTTCACGTGATCGAAGACGGCATTCGCAAGCCCGCTCAAGATAATCCGTTAGGTGTAGTCCTACATCAACTGCTACGTTGGCTCGCTGATCCCGCCGATTCTTTTGCCTCAGAAACTCTTGCGATGTCACCGCTGTGGCCGCAACTGATCGCTGCGAATGCTGATGACCCGTGGTCACACGCGCATCGCGTCGCTCACGAAGTTGGCTTCGCAGGTCTAGCAGAATTTTTGCTGAACTTCCATTGGGATCAACTTTCCGCCTTTGGCAAAAACCGAGCGCTTGATCTGATGCAAGCACTCCGCTGCATCGATCAAAGCCCTGGAGCTTCTGCAAAGAGTGCCGCCGAGTGTTTGGAAAAACTCACCGTGAGTCAAAGCCCGGGCTCAGCACACATCCAAGTGATGACCATTCACAAAGCAAAAGGCCTCGGATTCGATGTGGTGTTCTTGCCTCTGGTATCCCGATCAAACATTCCCGATGCCGGAAATTTTGACATCGCCCGCAGCGAGCACTGGATTAGCAAAACTCCGCCTCAATGGGTAAGGCAACTACTTCCGCCGCTGCGGCGTGCCGAGCAAGAGTGGACCGATCAGCAACAATACGAGGCTATGTGCTTGCTCTACGTCGCCCTCACCCGCGCCAAATCAGGACTTTATGTGTTGCTTGATCGCAAGCCCTTCAAAGATGAAAACAATTCCTTTAGCGCATGGATCATCGACTCCTGTCCAGCGGATGGCGAAGTGATTTTCGAATCTGGCAGCATGGAATGCTACGCCGCAGTTCCTGCCAATGAAGCGCCTGTCATCACCGCGCGGCCATCACTCGGCCCGGCAATTCCTCGGCGGCTTACCGCCACGGCAAGCCACCGTGCTGCTGCATCGAGCAGTTCGCAACAAGCTCTCGACTACGGCATCGCAATCCATGCTTTATTTGAAAAAATTTCTTGGCTGGATGACGAATGTGTACCCGATATTTCGAGCTATCCGCATCCGCTGCAAAAAGCTCTGCAACAAGCAGAAGTCGCCGCGCTGCTCAGAAAAAACAACCGCTGCATCGAACTCATGCGCGAGGTTCCGATTGAAGGACGGGTTGCAGGTCAATGGCTACGCGGCGTAATTGATCGCCTGCATCTGCATCGTGATGCCGACAATAAAATCATGCGCATCGACATCATTGACTACAAAACGGATCAAGATGACGCGCCTGAAACGCTGCGCATGCGGCATGCCAACCAGCTAAACGCTTACCGCACACTCTGCGCCAAAGCCTTTAACATTTCGCATGGCGCCATCCACTGTCATCTCATTGCCACCCATCGCGGTGTAGTGATCGAGATATCGGATTAAATCAACCACCTTATCACACGGCATCGGCTGAAGAAAAGTCTTCGGCCCGAGTACGGTAGCTTTCTACTGCGCGACTCCAAGCAGAATGCATCTGCTCGAAGGGTAGCGACCACACGTTTCGATGCATCTGCAACATTCCTTGTGCGCTATACATTACCTCTGCCATTTCATTTTTTTGCAGAGAATCAGGTCCAGTGACTAGCCATTTCTCTAACAGCTCAGTGGGGATTTCATCGTTGTCGGGATCTAACAACGAAACGTGGACTCCGTTGACATAGGGGTCTACCACAGCTGCGATCGAGCCTTCACGATGGAGTGCATGGGCGGTCAAAGCGAGATCCACTGCGGCACTGGAACCATCGGCTAAGCGAATCACTTCTGGTGTTAGAGTTTCTTCTGGTGTCGACAATATGCGCTGGCGTTGTAGGACCCTACCGTAGCGCGTGCGACTAGTCCACACCGAGACGTGTGCCGCAAAAACCAAACCTACCAAGATGGGCGACATCCACAGGAAAAACGATTTGCTAATGTACCATGCGAGCGCTGACCAAGCGATGCCTATTACAATTGCAGGACCATGATAACGAATCGCTTCACTCCAAGTGGTGCCGTCCGTCTCACGCGTCTGGCTGCCCCAGTTCACCGATCGACCGCATACCATGCTGAGCACCATCATGGTATGTGACACCATGATCGAAGGTGCTAATAATGCAGACAATAGTGCTTCTAATAGCACTCCGATCGTGAGCGAAAATACCGTGCCAAAGCCGCGGCGCACTCGTGGCTGAAACAACATGCCGATGAATGCCAGTAACTTAGGAGCAAACAGCATAATCAGCACAAAGCCCGCGAGATACCAGGCTTGCTCCGCGCCATTCAACCCGAGATATTTTCCAACAAATCCATCATAGGGCAATTGGCTCAAATCACTGGTGCGAAAATCCCAAGCCACCCATGTGCTAATCAACAAAAACAAAAACCATACTGGGCTGCCAAGGTAGGCCATGATACCCATGAAAAGATGCGCCCTGCTGGGGAAGGGGAATCTCTGAGCGAACACTAGCCACATGTGCTGCAAATTCCCCTGGCACCAGCGGCGGTCGCGTTTCAAGTGATCGATCAATGTTGGTGGCGCTTCTTCGTAGGTGCCCTCAATGTCCCATGCCAGCCAAACTTCCCAACCAGCTTTCACCATCAAGGCGGCTTCGACGAAATCGTGACTGAGGATTTTCCCGCCGAAGGGCTCTTTCCCTGGCAAGGCGGGCAGTTCACAGAACTCCGAAAAAGGCTTCACGCGAATCAACGCATTGTGCCCCCAATAGCTGCCTTGCCCGAGTTGCCAGAAGTTCAATCCGCGAATGAAAAGTGGCCCATAGAGCCGCATCGAAAACTGCTGCAAGCGAGTGAACACAGAGCTTCCACGGATCAACTTTGGCGGAGTTTGCAAAATTCCCAAGCGCGGATTCACATCCATCACGCGGCACATCGCTACAATATCGCGGCCTTCCATCAAGCTATCAGCATCCAGCACGAGCATGCCCTCGTAGCGTCCGCCCCATGTCTTGACAAAGTCACCGATGTTTCCCGCCTTGCGGTTCTCATTGATGCGGCGGCGGCGATAAAAGATCCGTCCAAAGGCATTGAGCTTACGGCTCATGTTCGTCCATGCGACTTCTTCCTCAACCCACAGATTCAACTGAGTTGTATCACTGAGAATGAAAAAATCGAACGAGGCCAATCGTCCCGTCGCCTCGATGGAGCGATAGATCGCCTCCACTCGTGCGCATACTTTCACGATGTCTTCGTTGTATACTGGCATCACCACTGCGTAGCGATGCGCAAGTGCTGTGTCACCACCACGGGTGTATTGCGTGATTTTCACCGATCGCCACGAGAACAACCAATCCCAGACTCCTGCGAGCGCATGGAATGAACCTAACACCAGCAAGCTATTCAGCAGCGCAAAAATCCCTAACAAAAGTATGTGCGATTTGTGAAAACCCTGGCGATTGAAAAGGTCTGCCATCCACAGCACCGCAAGCAAATTCACCAATAGCACACTGCCGAAAAAAAACATCCGGCGCAGCTTCGCACGCAAGGGGCTGATCAAGGTCGGTGCGCACACAGGCGGAGAAATTTGCGGTAAATCCTGTAAGTTCTTCGCCGCCATTAGCGGAATTTTTTCGTCTGCTACCGGCGAGTCAGTTGTGGCTGAAGCTCCCGCTACCACATGAGCGAAATTTGCTTCCTCCAGACGGTCATTTTCATTTTCGTAATCGTTTTCTAACATGTCAGCCACCCTGCTATTTTTATCCCTTCCACATTAACCAGACCATGGTCGCAATAGTTGCTAGAATTCCTGTGTAATACAATTTTTTCATCAATGGCCGTCGCTCCATCATTCCAAACCACTGCGCCGCTCCGCTGCCAAGAGCATTCAATTCCAAAGGTTGCGGCGTCATCGTCAGCGCTGCGAACTGTGGTCCTGCTGCGAGGTAGGATGAACGCATTTTTTGCACGAACGGTTCAGGCCAAGGAGATTGCGTCAAAAATACTGGCTGCCACTTGCCGGGCATGTCCGCCAGCAAAAGTGCCAATCGTCCCCGCGCCGCGAGTCGATTGTTTTGCAGCTCCACATTAAGTACGTTTGAGGTCCAGTCGGCTACAGCCTTCAGCGTTTCCTCCATGGCCAGCACGCGCGGCGCCTTTTGCGGCTCATGCGCTTGGCGGTCGGAGGCGCGAAACAAAATCGCCCGCACCATGTCCGCCACTAGCAGACGATTCCGCAATTGTAGAGCGCGCAAATAGCACTCCACAGAAATGTATGCTTCCTCCCATTCCGCGAGCTCCATTTCGCTCAGCGGACGCAAGCTGGTCATGGCTGAATTCGATATACCCATGTTTCTGTTAGGTGATCTTCTCCTTTTTTCAAGCTGCAACGCATTTCCGCAGGCCCCACTTCAGAGAGTTTGCCGCCTTCTTTATTTGGTGAAAGTAGGATTCCGACTCGCCAGCGATCACCCTCCATCTTCTGTACGTTGGCAAATTTCACTTTCATCTTCTCGCCTGCCTCGCCGCAAATTTCAATCTGCGGCGTCAATTCTGCAGCATTTTTTACCTCATTCAATTGGCCACCCGCAAACTCGACGATCACCGTGCGCTGATCCGGTTCCCACTCATGCACGCCCGTGCGCGTCGCCACCACATGGCCGCCCGCATTCGCAAGGTCACCACGCAAGGTCCAGTGCTGCTTGTAGGAAAATTCATAACGCTGACCCGGCTGCGGCGTTTCATCTGGCACCCACGTCGCCACGATGTTGTCATCCAGCTCGCGCACTGTAGGAATCTCCATCAACATCACCTTGCCCTTGCCCCAATCATTCGTCGGCTCGATCCATGCCGAGGGACGCAAATGATAAGCAGCTTCGCCATCTTCATAGGCTGAAAATCGACGATCCCGCTGCGCTAGCCCAAATCCCTTCACGTGATCACCCGCAAAAAAACTAAAGTCCAGCCGACCCGTATCATTGGTGATCGGTCGCCACATTTTTTCACCCGATGCCATGTGAATCACCAAACCATCAGAGTCATGCACCTCAGGGCGGAAGTCATCGAATCGACGCTTCGAGTTCTCGCCAAACCAATACATGCTTGAGAGTGGAGCCACGCCAAAACGTTTCACTGCCTTGCGCGGGAAAAGCACCGCCTTCACTGAGAGCACCGTATCATCACCCGGCACCATCGAGAGCTCATACGCTCCTGCCACCGAGGGACTATCGAGTAAAGCAAACAAACGCACCTGCTTTGATCCCTCCTGTGGCTTACCTAACCAAAATTCGGAAAAACGTGGAAACTCCTCCGGTCCGCCATTGACACCCGTATCGATCGCCAAACCACGGGCCGAGAGACCATATCTCGTTTCTCTCCCCAGCGCGCGCCAATAACTCGCCCCTTGAAAAACGGCGAACTCATCGATGGGACCCTTGCCGGCAAAATCTGTTAGAAACTTAAATCCTGCCCAGCCTGCTTCCCCGCGCATTTCCGTATGATCACCTACCAGATCGCCATACTCGAAGTAATCCTGCGAAAAACGTATTTCTTGCTGATGCGTAGCTGTGAACTCGTGTAACAGCACCGGCTCGCGAAACAAATATCCTGGATGAAAAAACTGCGTGCTAAAGGGCAACTTGTCCGCTCCCCACAGCGAGCGCTCGGGCAGAAACCGGATGCAGCGGTATTGATCATAGCTCAATTCCTTCATCCAGACCGGCAAAGCATCTCTGTCCACGGCTTGGTAATCCTTCGCCGCCAAAGCATGCGCTTTTTTTTCGATGGAGGCAAAGGTTACTTCTCCACGCTCCCATGCACCCACGGATAAAGGAAGCGCAAGGGGGAAGAGACAAACAACACTCGCAAGTGCAGAAGATGGATGCTTCATATAGTTGAGAAAAAAATTGCCATGTATCGAGACTAACGTCAAGACCTTGATTTGTCAGTGCCATGTGATCCGCTTCGCTCGCCCCAACACAAGAAAAAATAAGCCGCTGCTTTTGTAGCAGCGGCTCATTACTTTACAATACACTAACTCACACAAAAATTAGTTTACGGCCACAGCAGAAGAGCCCGTTTCGCCGGTGCGAATGCGGATTGCTTCTTCCACGTGTGAGATGAAAACTTTTCCGTCACCAATCTTGCCGGTATTGGCGCTCTTCACAATGGCTTCGGCCACCGACGCTGCCTGACCATCGTCTACGATGATGTCAATTTTAACCTTCGGAAGGAAATCGACGGTATACTCGGAACCACGGTAGATCTCGGTGTGACCTTTTTGACGCCCGAAGCCTTTCACCTCAGTAACGGTCATTCCTTGCACTCCAACTTCCGCAAGAGCTTCTTTGACTTCTTCGAGTTTGAACGGCTTGATAATTGCTTCAATTTTTTTCATGATTGTTCAGGTTGTAAATAAGTTATAGCACACCGCGTGCCAAATGGCAAATTCTTGCAAAAATACGCTGAATGAGTCGTCCGCAGCCTCAATTTGATCGAAGATTCCCTTGATGGCATGATGAGAAAATTCCAATGGACGAGACCGAGTTCAGACTCCGCCACTATTCAATCAGCCAGCAGGTCTTCTGGCAAGCCTTCATTGCGTCTGTCACACCATTTTAAGAATGCCGATTGCTGAATTGCGGCCTCAGACCAGCCTGGTGTGGCTGCTTCTGCAGTGGCTGCGAGGGGCTCTGGAGTCAGCCTCAGCCGATTCACCTGAGTGGACTTTTTGGCCGATGAATCCTTCTTGGTTACCTGCTTTGGCTCGGTGCCTGGGCATGTGATGGAGACTTTATCGCCGCTTTGGTAGTTCTTGGGGCAACTTGTTTTTCGCGCCAGATGCCGTTGTGATTTTGCTAGTGTCAGCTGTTTTTGGGACTTGGCTTTTTCTTTGATGATTGCGTTGTTTGGTTCTCGATCAGGTTTTAGCAAATTCCGTATTAGCAGCCATTTTGCTCATTTTTTGCGGAACTGGTGATTGATCTTGCTTGATCCTCACGTATGATCCTGCCATGGAAGCACATTTCGATTGGCAAAAAGCCTCTCCTCCGCAAGGGCGAGAGTCGTTTCTGCCGCCGCCTGACCGTGTCGGTTGGTGGCTCGTGGTGTCGCTGCTCACCGCTATCATCCTGCACATCATCCTCTTCTTTGCCCTTGGCCATATCAAAATGGGTTTCGGCTGGACGAGTACGGAAGAAGTTTACACAGAGCCCGTGATCGTTCGCCCCGTTGAGGAAGAATTTCCGCTGCCGGAATCAGTCGTCGAACCAGATATCGAGCCTCCCAAGCCCCTGGCAGGCAAGCTCGTCGATGAACTCGATGTGCTGCCGATGATCGAAGATCCTGAGCTGGAAATGAGGCCTGACGTGAGCGAGGCTGCTTATGACATCGATATCAAGTTGGAGTCTCCCGCGCTTTCTGGTGATCCTGCTGGAGATGTTGCAGATCTCGCCACCGCCGCCGAAATTTCCGCTGAGGATTTGGAGACGCTCGGCAAAACTGAGAGCTTCACGCCGACAGCGGCAGAAGGGCAAATGATCGTTGATCCAGGATCAGATCTCGCGAAAATCGACAATCTTGATAATTTCATGCGCGATCTGATTAAGAAAGGCAGCAACGGTATTGCCGACAATGGCAGGCTCGACGGCACATCCACACTCGATGAAATGGCAGGCCTTCCACTGAATGTCCTTGTCAACAGCAAAACTCTGTTGCCCGGTGATTTGCTATTTGAGTTCAACAACTCCAATTTACGCGATAGCTCTAAAGTGGGTATCCAAAAAATCGCTTACGTGATGGACATTAATCCCAACTTGCATTGCTGGATCGATGGCCACACCGATCTCATCGGCGGCGATGCTCCCAACTACGAGCTTTCACTTCGCCGTGCTCAATCCGTGAAGTCCCATCTGGTGAATATGGGGCTTGATCCCAATAAAATCCACACCCGTGGCATCGGCAGAAATGAGCCCATCGTGCTTCAAGGTAATCAAGATGAGCAATCGATCAACCGCCGGGTCGAGATCCGCATGCGTAAGTCACCGCCGCCACCTAGTCCAGCCTTCAAGCCCAGCTCATCCGCCATGGCTCCCCCGAAAGCGATGCCAGTATCAGACGAACCCAGTGCGGACCCCGCGCCTCGCAAGGCCATTCTCGTTAAGCCGCAGCGCGCTTTACCCGTGGAAGAAGAACTTCCACCAGTACCCGTAGCCCGTCCCGCGATGGAGGATCCGCCCGCACCGCGTGCGGGTGCCTTGCCGGAAGAAACGGACCCGCCCGCAGCCCGCATCGTCGAAGAAGTACCGCCTTTGCGTGCCGAAGCCGTAGAGGAATGAAAAAACGTCATTTCTCGTTGACATGATCGCTGCAGTTTTGTAGTATGGCTTCGTTCTCGAAGGAGAAATAACACACAAAGCAAAATACATTACCATGAAACTGATCACCATCATCGCCGCTGTAGCCCTTCCATTCATTGCCGTTTCCTGCAAAGAAACCAAAGATGCAGCCCCTACTGCTGCCGAACCAGCCAAAGAAGCTGCTGCCACCACAACAGAGGCCGTTGAAACAGCCGCTGCCGAGACTACCCCTGCTGTTGAGGCCGGTACTGATACAGACGCTGCTGCTGCAGAAGCGAAGGCTAAAGAAGCTGCCGCTGCCGGCGCAGTGCAAGAAGCAGTAACTCCACCAGTAGGTCAATAAGTCTGCCGCTTGCGTAGCATCTCATGCCCTTGGTGCGACGATCGCTATACACTCTCTTTTCAGCCGCATTCATTAATTCATGAATGCGGCTTTCTCTTTCCACCTTGTTTTCAGCCTGTTCACCATTTCTCATGAATTCTTTCGCCAAAGCCCAGGCTCTCCGTGCGTCCAAAGGTCATCGCCGCATCAGCGCCTTAACGGCCTATGATTATCCGAGTGCACGCCTGCTCGATGAGGCAGGCATTGACCTGCTTCTCGTCGGCGACTCCTTGGGCATGGTCGTTCTCGGATTTCCCGATACCACCCATGTTACACTTGAGCATATGTTGCACCACACTGCCGCCGTTGCCCGCGCGCAACCCCGCGCCCTTGTGCTTGGTGATATGCCAATCCACACCTACAATACCCCTGCGCAAGCTATCGCCTCCGCGCAGGCTCTCATCAAGGCTGGGGCAGATGCCGTCAAGCTTGAGGGAGGCTCCGAGCATGCCGCCACCATCCGCGCGATCACCACCGCAGGCATACCTGTGATCGGCCACATTGGCATGCTCCCGCAGCATGTCATTGAAGAAGGCGGCTATCACAAAAAAGGCAAAACACCAGCTGCGCTCCAGCAATTGCTCATTGATGCCGAAGCACTCACCGAGGCCGGTGTCTGCGCGATCGTAATGGAATCGATCATCCCGAGTAGTGCCACGGCAATCACAAAATCCGTGCCAGTTCCGACCATCGGCATCGGCTGTGGCGAAACAACTTGTGACGGTGAAGTTGCCGTCATCACGGACCTCCTCGGCTCCTACCCATGGTTCGTGCCGCCATTCGCTAAGCCAGAAGCACAGCTAGCCCCGCAAATCATTGCTGCAGCTCGCGCCTATCATCATCGCGTCATTACCACGAAAATGTAACAGCTGCGAACGCCAGTCCGCTCATTTTCTCGTAGCGAATGCCTCACCATGGAGCCATTTTTTCACCATCACCTCACTCGCTGTTAGATTGCCCAACACACGGTAGTTCGATCGCTCTAACACATGCGCTTCGGCGGTGGCTTCCTCTACGACACACCATGGACGCGAACCCGAAGAATGGATGAAGGTGTAGGATTGATCCTTCACCACTAAAAATCCCACGTGTGTATCGAGGCCGACGATGTAGATACCTGTCTCACTGCGCTCCGTCTCAATCCGAAAAGTCTTGTAAGGCACACCCACTCGCAAACGCAATGCATCCTGCGGCAAAAAACTAAGTAGGATGTTTTGCGAAGCTTGTTGCGCAAGCTGCGCACGCTTGACGCGGAATCCCGCCGCCTCCATCACCGTTGTTACAAAGTATCCGCAAGCGATTTTCCCCTCGCCCGGCGTTTTTGCCGTGCCATTAAAATCCCAAGGAGTGCCTAGCCAGCAACGCATCAACTCCGGTAGCGAGTGCTCTAACAAACTCCGTGCCTCGACCAACACCCGCGCTTTATCTGCCTCAGATGTCGCAGCTCGATGCTCGCGTGCGTAGTGCAAACGCCAACGCTCCATGTCCTTGCGCAAAAGATCCCAACGCTCGATGTCTGGCACCACTGCCGATTGATCAGACGATTGCAGACCGTAGCGGTGCAAAAATAAAGCCCACTCACCACGCTGCGAGTATCCATAAATACCCAAGCCTATCAAAAATAGCGCAAGCACACTCCAAAGACCCCGACGCCAAGTCAAAAATATCATCCAAGTGCGCTCTGGCACTTTACTTATCGGTTTCTGCTTCGCCGCCTGTGGGGTTTTTGCCAAAATAGTATACTTCTGCTATCACAAGAGTTGATACTCGCCGTCTTCATCGATACCAATCCAACCAATGTGGTCAAACGCACGATAAATCGCTGGCAACACATCTTCAGAGTCATCTTCGCAATGCTCAATCGTTGCTGAGCTCGTGAGCCCGTGAGTTACCTCAATGCTGATCACCGTCTCACATCCATCCAGTCTAATCCAATCGCCCCAATTTTTATGATCATGCTTTATTTCAAGCTTCTGCGCGCGAAGTGCTGCGAGCACACTTCGCAATGTATTAGGGTTGGAAGAGTCAGATACAGAAACAGTAATATCCATCGCCGCCACTGTAAAAGAAAACCCACTCATCCGCCAAGCATACAATCAAAAAAAATACTAAAGGCCTGCATCCACTGCGATAGCCAGTTCTTGCTTGCGCAAGCGATGCAGCAAACGTGGTGCTAAGGTCACACACGCAATGAATAAGCCCGTCGCTAGCCCCCACCAGACACCTCGTGCTGCCATCGGACCATGCCAACTCAGCCACGCTGCTACCGGCAAGCCGACTAGCCAATAAGCCACAAAACCCATCAAGGCGGGCACTCTTGTGTCGTGCAGTCCTCGCAACATCGATGATGATGCCACTTGCAGGCTATCAAACATCTGAAATACGCCCACGATGCTTAAGAGCCCGGCGGTCGCCTGGATCACGGCGAGATCCGTTGTAAACTGCCGCGCCCAAAACACCCCGCCCACCAAAAAGAACAAGGCATTCAGCGCCCCAAACCCACCCGCTAATAGCCAGCCAGAATACACCACTCCGCGCAATCGAGCTGTTTCCCCTGATCCCGTCACGGCACCGGTCCGCACTGTTAGCGCCATCGATAAACCTAACGGAACCATGAATGCGGTGCCAGCACAAGTCATTGCGATTTGATGTGCTGCCATTGATACCTCACCAAACCTCCCCATCATTAAGCCTGCCGCCGAGAATGCAGCCACCTCACACAACATCTGAAAACTCGCTGGCACACCGATGCGTGCATGCGCCAACAGCTCCCCACGCGTAGGTTTGCGGAACCAGGTAAAAGGAACCCAGTCTTGCAACTCGCGATCTTTTTCTAACCAAAATAAAATCGCCAAAAACATCAAAATACGCGACACCAAAGTCGCCCAAGCCGCACCCATCATTCCCATTTCTGGCGCCCCCCATTTGCCATAAATCAGCACCCAATTCAGCCACACATTGAACGCTACTCCGGCCAAGAAAATCCAAAAGGGCGGCCATGGGCGATCGAGCGCATCAGCATGATTTTTCAGCGCAATCGATGCCAAGCCTGGCACAATCGAACACATCAAGACCAGCAAATAGGGACGCGACAAAGCCACCACCGCTGCAGGCTGGCCGAGTCGATCAAGGAAAGGCAATGAAACGAGACCGATTAGCAAAAAACATGCGGCTGTGCCTAACGAAATGTATAAGCCATTGCGACAACTCCCGCGTGCTTGTTGGGCATCACCCGCGCCCCGTGCATTTGATGTCAGAACCGAGACACAGGTCAGCACGCCAATGCCAAACACAAACGGAATCCAAAAAATTGAATTCACAAAAGTCAGTGATGCCAACTCCGTTACACCCAATTTTCCGACCATCACCGAGTCAGCTACACCCAGCAGCATTTGACTGACCTGCCCGATGATCAAGGGCAGCGCGAGGCGCAAAGTCAGTTTGGATTCATGCAGTAGGGACATAAAATGGTCCGCAGCCTAGCCGTGGCAGCGCTGCTTTGTCAAACATTCCCTTCTTACTGAATCGCCCCATTTTCCTCGACACACTCCCTGCACCAGAAGCTACCATGTCATCATTCTTTCTTTCCGAATGAAAAATCACCACCATTCTTGCGTATGAAAACCATCGCTATGAACCCAAAGAAATCCATCGCTCTGTGCCTCGTCAGTTGCGCCACCATGCAAGCCGTGCCACCCGCCCTTGATTTCACCCCACAAAAACAAGTGCCCTACCTTTCGCCCGAGGAATTTCTCAAAACTGTAGAACTTCCTGAGGGCTATTCGCTTGAACTCGTTCTCAGCGAACCGCAAATCAAAGAGCCCGTCGCCATCGCCTTTGATCCGAATGGCGCGATGTATGTGGCCGAAATGCGTACCTACATGCAAGACATCGATGGCACCGATGAAATCACGCCGCGTAGTGTCGTCAGTAAGCATGTTAGCAGCAAAGGCGATGGCAATTTCGACATGCATACGGTCTATCTCGACAATGTTTTGTTGCCGCGCATGATTCAACCGCTCGATGATCGAATTTTGTTAGGCATCACCAATACGCTCGATCTCACCATTCATCGCGATGCCAATAACGACGGCAAAGCTGATGAAAGCAAACTTTGGTTCAAAGGTGGCCCCCGCGGTGGCAACATGGAGCATCAACCTAGCGGACTTGTTTGGGGCTTGGACAACTGGATTTACACCACCTACAATTCCTTCCGCCTACGCTGGAATGGAGAAAATGGCACGCCTCTGCAAGAGCCCACGCCGGGCAATGGCGGCCAATGGGGACTCGCCCAAGACGACTACGGTAAAATGTGGTGGAGCAATGCTGGTGGCGAAAAAGGCCTGTGGAATTTCCAGACGCCGATCATCTACGGCGCGATCAATGTGCCCTCGGGAAAAGAAAAGGACTTTGATGTGACTTCGCCGCTCGTAGGTGCGCGCGACTTCCAAGGCGGCCCGCCGAAGTCCCGTCCTGATGGCACGCTCAATCACTTCACTGGTTGCGCTGGACAAACCGTGTTCCGTGGCGATCGCTTGCCCGCAGAACTTATTGGCAATGTGTTTCTCCCCGAGCCCGTCGGTCGCTTGATCCGCCGCTCGGTTGTAAGTGATGTGGATGGCATCACCCAGCTCAGCAATCCACATCCGCAATCGGAATTCATCCGCTCGTCCGATCTCTGTTTTCGCCCACTCAACATGACTACTGGCCCCGATGGCTGCCTCTACATCGTCGATATGTATCGCGGCATCATCCAAGAAGGCAACTGGGTGCGCGAGGGCTCCTACCTGCGCAAAGTGGTCGAGCAATACGGATTTCAAAACAACGTCGGTCGCGGTCGTGTCTGGCGTATAGTGCATAAGGATTTCAAGCCCGGTCCCCAGCCCAAAATGTTAGAAGAAACACCAGCGCAACTGGTCAAGTATCTTGAGCATCCGAACGGCTGGTGGCGTGATACCGCACAGCGATTGTTGATCATCAAAAATGACAAAAGTGTCGCGCACGAACTTGTCAGCATGTTCCAATCGAACAAAAATCAACTCGCTCGCATTCATGCTCTGTGGACACTTGAAGGCATGGGCGCTCTTAGTGCCGATCTCGCTCGCCAAGGCATGAAAGATGCTGATCCACAAATCCGCGTGCAGTCGATTCGCGCCGCCGAGACATTGCTCAAGGCCGGCGATCAATCTTTCATCGCCGACATACAAGCCGCCTCTGCTGATGAAAACGTCCACGTCAAACTGCAAAGCGTGCTCACCAGCAAGCTACATAAATTTCCGAATTGGAAAGAAAATGCCACGCAGATAATCATGCATTCTACCTCGAACGGTCTCAAAGAAATCGGCTCCGCGCTGCTTGCCACTGGCCCTACCATTTCCCAAAATTTCACGCCCCAGCAACGCAAGCAATTGGGCGACGGCATGAAATACTACCAAGAGGTCTGCTTCGCTTGCCACGGTCCCGATGGTCAAGGCACTCCCATTCCAGGCAGCAAAGGGCGTACCCTGGCCCCACCGCTGGCAGGCTCGAAAACCGTGCGCCAAGGTGATGCCATGCTGCGCGTATTGATCAATGGTCTCGAAGGTCCGATCGAAGGGAAAACCTATGAGTCGCAAATGATTCCACAAAACACCAACAGCGACCAATGGCTCGCCGACATCACCAGCTACGTGCGCAATGCCTTTGGCAACAGCGGCGAAATCATCGATGCCAAGCAAGTGAAAGCCCTGCGTAAGGAAATCGGCAGTCGCACCAAACCATGGACCATCGAAGAACTCCGCGCGATGTCGCCGCAGCCTATCGCTGAGAACAAATCCTGGAAATTTACCAGCAGCCATAATCCCGAAAAACTGGCGCTCATGATCGATAACAATCCCGCCACGCGTTGGGACACCAAGATCCAACAAGCACCCGGCATGTGGTTGCAAATCGATCTCCCAGCTCCAACCGCTTTAGTCGGGATCGAACTCGAATGCGCAGCATCTGCGAACGACTCCCCAACTCACTTTGAAGCGCAATCCAGCAGCGATGGCAAAACTTGGAAATCCATTGCCAAAGGCCAAGGCACGCCCGGCTTTACCAGCATCAATTTTCCTCCCGTCACCAGCCAACATTTGCGCATCCTCCAAAAAGGCACCAAGCCTGGTAAATACTGGAGCATTCACGAACTCAACTTACTCGCTCCTGCGAAGAAATAAGTCATGCAAAAAAAGTGCGCGGATTAACCCTAAACACAAGTTTTTACTTGCGGGCAAATCTTCTTAGATTTCTAGATTCTAATGACCCAATTGCTACACATGATAACGAACGGTGATTCGATTGCACAAGCTCACGAAGAGCGGACTGAAGTCCGCGCTCCGTCAAAGCTTATTACGGGGTAGGTTCGGGCTCGACGAATTCATCGACGGCGCGGAAGTCCACGGCTTTGCTCTGCGGGTTGACGAAGAAGAAAACATACGAGCGAATTTGTTTTTCGACGGGCCAGCGGCTGCTGCTCAGTGGGCGATCGCCGCCAGCTTCGCGGACACCGAAGCCGACTTCATAGTAACCTTCCGCTTTCGCGCCGGCAGGTCGTAGGGCTTTGCCTTGGCCGGGTGGCAAAATGAAGGTGGCTTTGCCGACGAAGCCGAGCACAGTTTTATCGCTGTGATTGTAAAAATACACATCGCCTGGGCGGAAGGAGGCATCTTTTGCGGGGATGACGGTGTGGATGTAGCCGCCTTTCGGGTTGGGCAACAGTAGGATCACAAAGTCGTTGCCATTTTCGGGCAGGATGATTTTGCAGAGTTCGAGATTTTTCTCAACGGTGTTTAAGGTGAGGGCGCGGGCCGCGACCTTGACCGGCGCGGAGAGGTTATTCGTGGGTAGGGCAAAGGGCGCGCTTTTGGTTTCTGCAGTGATGAGATTGACTTGACCGATGACGGCGGGTGCGCGCTCGGCTACGAATCGCAGCGAGATGTTTCCTTTTTCCTGGGCAGTGGCGGCGATGGTGCCAAGGCAGAACAAGGTAAGTAGATAACGGAGCATGAGATGGAGTCGATTTTTAGTTAGATTTCATCTGCTTGCAACCAGCGCAATGAGACCAGTTGGCAGCTGCGACCGAAGGCCTTGTTGGTGTTTGTCAACGGGGCCAGCGTGCTGGCGTTGGTGATGACAACATCGGCGGCATTTGTCGAATCAATATAATTGGCACTGCGCTCGACGACGGCTTCGCACCAGGCGCGGGCGAGGACTTTTCCTGCGGCATCGACGGATTCACCATAGGCACGGATGATGAAGCTATCAGAGCGAGTGGTAAGGATGGGTGCGATGGGCGTGAGAATATCGGCCTGCTTGACGATGCCGGGAATGCCGTAGGAGATGGGGGCTTCCTCTGCCTCGGGGAAGGGGAAAACATTGGAGGCAGCCGATTTGCGGTTGTTGTATGCGCCATTGACTCCGAGTTGGGAGTCATCGAGGGCACTTTGGATGGCACCGCTACGAGCGAGCTTTTTGTCGCTGCCAGGGCGACGGTTGACGAAGTCGGCTAAGCTGAGAAATGGTCCGCGCTTGCGTACTTCGCGCACGATGCCTTGAGCGAGTCGGCCGATTTCATCATCACTGAGGCGGCGTTGGCCGATCCATTGAATCGGGCTGCGTGAGTTAACGCCGGCGCCAGTTTCGGTCGCTGCATTGACGGGAGCGATCAGTCCTAGCACGGCTGTGGTGCCAGACTCGACGGCTGTGACGGACTCGCGGCCATTGGCATCGCGGGTCACGATAGTGCGTTCGCGCAGGGCAGCGAGCTGGGCTTTCCAGGCCTCGACGGAGGTGGAGTTGACATTGAACATGCCATCGACACGCATGTAGGCGGCGATGCTGTTGATGCCGATGGTGGTAGGCGAGGGTCTTGCATTGCTGCCGGAGATGAAGCGCCCGGCAAGAGTGGTGGGATCGGCGATGTTAGGCGCGGGCATGTAGCGGACACAGGGCAGTGATGACGTTTGTTTGAGGAATTCTTCACACATGGTTTTCATGCCTTTTTTCTCGCTGCTGCTGAAGTTATTGTTGGTGCTGTAATTGGCGAGTCCGGAGAGGAACCAGGTGTCCCAGAGTTCGCGATTGGCGAGGTAGGAGTGGTCGGCAATGGGGCGGCCCTCTGAGAGAGAGCCACTAATGGCTGCGGGTGCGAGGATCGGTGGGGCAAGCGAATTGCCAATGGCATGGCTGATCTGCGGCAGCAAGCAATCACGCGCATTGATGGTGGCGTAGCTGGGGGTGGGGCTGAGTTGGATGAAGCCATTGGCCATGGAATGCTGGAATGCGGCGAGGGAGACAATGGGCTCGCGGGGGATGGAGTGGGTGCAGACAAAGTTGGAGCCGTCTGCCGCGGTCATGCCGCCACCGAAGTAACCTTGCCCGTTGGTGCTGGCCTCGATGCTACGATTTTTCCAACTGGACAGTGGCTCGACTTGGATCTCAAAGGGTAAGGTTTGACGCTCGCGCGCGGAAAGATCATAGAAGTCGTTTTGGAATGATTTCGGGTTGAAGCGGCTGAGGGCGCTGCTGCCCAATGTGCTGCTATTTTCGGTTTTAGCATTGAAGGCAAAAATCATGATGGGAGACTTGCTGCCGATGAGTTGGGAGCCACTGAGGGTGCGTCCGGAGATCACGGGAAAAACAGTGGGGAAGTTATTGGCATACAGGCGGTTGCCTTTTTTCTCGTCGCCTGCAGGGGCTTCCGTATCAGCACGGGTTCGCCCTATGACTAAGCGCTTGCGTCCGAAATCATAGTCGATCCCCATGTTTCCATAGCCTAAGCTGCCACCACTGCTGGTTCGGTCAAAGCCGCTGTAGATCTCGTGGTGAGTCATCGAGAAATGGCGGGTGTGTTCATCTACGCCCGTGAGTGAATTACCCGTGCCGTTGCGTTTGCCCGCTGTTAGGTTGTTGGGGCGGCACTCGAAGGTAATTGTCGATTGTGGTGTTACGACAAGGGTGGAGCCAGCAGCTCCGTCGGCAGTCCTTAGTGGAGTGCGGATGCCACCGCCGAAGTTGAAACCGACTTTTGCGTCGATGTCACGTGCGGTTCTCGCGACTGTGCCGTTGGTTTGCGAAAACTTGAGAACCTCACCCGGTTTCATGACAATTTGGGAGCCAGTATTGCCGATGCGCAGCGTGAAGTAGTTGCGGTCGCCACCACTTTCTACAGATGCCACCATGGGATAGCGGACGTTATTGACCCAAAAGTCATAAGGGACTTGCCAGTATTTCACCGACATAAACGAGCTATTGGGAATGACCAGTGGCACATCGTAGGGATTCCACAAGGTGACTACGGGGTCGCAAACGAGGTGCAGGACGGTGGACTGGGCACCATTGACGGTGGCGGGGAATGCCTGAAGTGAGAAGATCATCTGGAAGCTGATGATGCTGGGTTGTTTGTAGTAGAACCATTGGTCTGAGCCCTCACTGGGACCAGGAGTGCGGAGGTGGGCTGTGCCGCTGGACAATGAGCCCCCTGAGGTGAAGGTAGCGGAGCCACTGCGTGTGAGTTTTTCGCTCAGGGCATAGTAGGAGCCCAATTCACCAAGGTTGATGCCGTAGCTCTCGGTGCCTGTGCCTTTTCCGGCGACGGCGGTGCCACTGCTATTGATGGAATAAAGCGGGGAGGTGACAAAGTTCGCGGGGGTGGTGGCGGAGGCGTTGACGAGCTGGAGTTGTTGCGAAAGGTCTTTGCGAAAACCGCCGGCGCGAACGTTGGTGAGGAGTCCGCTGGAGGAGGGGGTTATGTCGTGGAAGAGTTGGCGTGATTGATCAGAGTTTTTGCTGATGAGGTCGCTCTGGTTCCAGGAAATGAGCTTGGATATGGACTCGTCTCCATTTCGTAATGCTTCAAATGGCGTGGCTCCGCCCTCGATGGCTGCCAATTGCACAGCGGAGCGGGGAGCGGCTTGGGACTTTTGCCGCGTGGCACCGAGGGTGCTGCTTTCGGTGAATTTTGGGCTCACCAATGTGGCTTTTACGCTTTGGTCGCCTACCCACCAAGCGAGTCGTGCGTCTTTACCATTGCTCTGGCGTAAGGTGGTGACGGGAGCATAGACAAAGTCTCTAGGATCATCGCCCACGGTGCCATTACCGACGAGTTCAATGCGCTGGTTTTCAGGGAGCGCATTGCTAGCGTAGTTGAGGTCATCGAGATCATCGGAGAGACCGGACGTCATCCAGCCCAAGAAATTGGGGGCGGGGCGATTGGTATCAGTGGAGAGCCATGAACGATAAACACCCATCCAGTTTTTCTGGCTGGAGGCCGCAGAGCTCTCTTCGCCGCTGGCTCCCTTAGTCAGTTGATCAGCCTCGGCGGTGATGCGCTGATCGGGGCCAAGGTTTTTCTGGATTTGACCAATGGCCATCATCAGTGCCATACGGGCATTGGCGCGAGCTTCCTGCTGGGCGAGGCCTTGGCTGGAAGAGCGCAGGGTGACGGATGAAAGGGATAGCACACCGATCGCCACCATGGTCAAGAGGACCAATAATGAGATCGTAATGATTAGTGTGAATCCTTTCTTATGCGAAGAGGATTTTGGAAAATGGGTTGTCATTAAGAACTAGGCTGGGTTCGTGCTGTATAACTAATTCATTTACGTAGTGAACACAAGTAAAAAGTGTAACTTGCACATGAACTACGTAAATGCGCAGCTAGAGTGGCAGATTTTTTGCGGAAAAACGACTGCCTAAATGGGTGATGGGGAAATGATCTGTTGTGTCTGGCGTTAGGGCTTGGGCATTTGTCCCGCCGGACAGTGATTATGACGTTTGTTTTTTTATTCGCAAACCCCGAAGATACTTATGTGACTATGAAGGATGGTAGCGAATTGATCGATCTGCTCCCTTAGCAAGGATTGCTCGATGCTGCGATCTGAGCAAAGAGGTCAGTGAACATCTGAATCAACGGCTGCATCGAAACAACCTTCGTCCCATGAAAGCTCCCTGAAATGCTCAACCATTAAGCTGCGCGCCATGCGCTGTTGACGATTCAGCATCAATTCATTTCGTGAAAGCCGCCCTTGATCCTTTGCGTATCAGCAGCTGTGAAGTTGCATCAAATGGCATGGGGATTGAGCTGGATGGTCATGGCCGTGCAGGCGGAGGATCATTGGGCGTATGTTCCACCGGTCATGCCGGCTTTGGGGGCGGAGGGGCATCCGGTGGATCAATGGCTTGCTGTGGCACATAAGGAACGCGGCATCGTGCCGGCGGATTTAGCGGCACCGCGTGATTGGGTGGA
The DNA here is from genome assembly GCA_002293145.1 of Akkermansiaceae bacterium UBA956. GTDB lineage: Bacteria > Verrucomicrobiota > Verrucomicrobiia > Verrucomicrobiales > Akkermansiaceae > UBA956. Next base: position 248,138 of record DBCO01000010.1, read on the forward strand.
GCGCGCGGCTTATACTTTGTGTGGATTACCTGCTACGCCCGAGCAAATTCGCAAAATCGAGGCACAGCCCGACGATGCAACATGGCGCAGCATTATTGATGAAATGCTAGCCTCCCCTGCCTATGGCGAACGTTGGGCGCGGCATTGGATGGATGTCGCGCGCTATGCCGATACCAGCGGCTACGCCTTCGAGCAGGACAATCGTTTTCCCTTTGCCTACACCTATCGCGATTGGTTGGTGCGGGCTTTCAATGAGGACATGCATTATCCCGATTTCATCCGTTGGCAGCTCGCCGGTGATCTAATTACTGATCGGCCCGATCACCCGAACCTCGCCGCGCTTGGTTTCATTACCGTCGGTCCGCGCAGTGGTCCTGTCGAAACGATCGATGATCGTGTGGATGTGGTATCGCGTGGATTTCTTGCCACCACCGTCGCTTGCGCGCGATGCCACAAGCACAAGACCGATCCGATTGTGATGGAAGATTATTACTCGATGTATTCGATTTTCGAAAACCTCGAAGAGCCGCCCGAAAAACCCGTGATCGGCAAAGCCGCAGATCCCGCTGCTGAAGCAGCCTTTTTGGCCGAAGTCGTCAATTGGGAAAAGCAAGATGAAGCCGTGCGGCAAGAACTGGTCAACCACATTCGCGCGCCTGAACACCTCGCCGTTTACCTCGCTCTCGCATGGATCGCAAAAAAAGAGCAATGGGATCATCCTAAGGCCACCAGCGAAGTATTCAAACGTGGCCGCTACCGACCCGATGGCGTATTGCATTGGCGAGACTTTTTGCAAGGCAAAGCCTGGGACGCCAAGAGCTCACCGCGCCTGTCCGCATGGGCCGCCGCGATGGAGCAGTCCGACGAGGCAAAACGCAACGCACTGTGCCAAGAACTCTCTCAAGAATGGACAAGCGCCGCCGAGGGCAGCGAACTTGCTCAATTGAAAACCCAGGGCAACTGTCCGCTGAACTACGATGTTCATCGTATTTCCGCATTGTTCGACCGCGAGGATGATGTCAAGCGCCGCGAACGTCTCAGCGCTCTGAGCCGACTTCAAGCTGACCATGATGGTTCACCGCCGCGCGCCATGGTGATCAAGGACAAAGCACAATGGCAGAAGGCGCAAATTTTTCTGCGTGGCAATCCGGCGACGCGTGGTGACTTCATTGATCGGCAATGGCTGTCATTTCTGGGCGGCGAAAAATTTCCCGAGGGTAAAAGCCCACGCCTGTCTCTAGCAGAAAAAATCATCGATCCCGCTAATCCGCTCACAGATCGGGTGATTGTGAATCGCATTTGGGCCTGGCACTTCGGTCAAGCATTAGTGGAACCTAGCGACTTTGGCTACCAAACACCGCAGCCAGCCTTGCACGCATTGCTCGATGGTCTGGCAATACTTTTCCGCCAACGCGGATCCTCGATGAAGGAAATGCACCGTCTTCTTCTTAGCTCGCGCGCCTATCGCCTCAAAGCCGATGGTGCGGAGAAAAATCGCAGCATTGATGAAGCGAACGAACTTTTTTGGAAATGGAATCGTCGCCGTGCTGACTTTGAATCCATGCGTGATCGAGTCCTCGCTACCGCTGGCTCTTTGCAAGCGGACCAACGCGGTGGTCGTGCGCGCAAACTCGAAGACCCCGCGATGGATGCGCGACGCAGTCTTTATGCTTTCATTGATCGCTACGACATGCCTACGACATTGGTCTCCTTTGATCTACCGCATCCCGATCATCACAGCGGCAAACGTGTGGAAACCATCGTGCCACAGCAGGCGCTGTATTTTCTCAACGGACCACTAGTGCAGCGTAAAGCGCAAGGTCTTTCGCAGAGTGCGGGCTTCCTCGCCTGTGCGGACGATGCCGCACGCGTCAACTGGATTTACCAACAACTATACCAACGCCAACCGAGCGAGTCAGAAGCGCAGCGCGTGCTGGCTTGGGTTCGTGAGGGCGATGCGGCCAGCTACCAAGCACCGCTCGGTGGGCATTGGGAAATCCGCCATGCTCCAGATCAAGCCGGCGTTCTCGGAGCAGAGCAGACATTTCCGATGTTCGAAGGCAATACATGGAAAACGGGCGCTGACCTTGCCCATGCACCGATTCCATGGCTCAGTGTCGGACCAGGTTTCGGCCACCCCAGCCAAGGTCATGCTCTGATCATTCGTTGGCGTGCTAGCGGTGCGGGTCTGGTGCGCATGCAAGGAGAAATCAGCAAACCACAAGATGGTGGCGATGTGCTCGCTTGGGAAGTTTACGCAAAGGATCAGCGCAAGCTCAGCGGCGGCATGCTCGCGCCGAAGCAACATCAAGCGATCAGCACCGAGTGGATTCCCGTGCAAGCAGGTGAGGCGATTGATTTTGTGTATCGTGCGCCAAACGGTCAAAACAACGGCGGCACGCATTGGAAAATTCGCGTCATCGGCAAAGAGCATGCTGAGGGAGATGAGCGGGAAATTGGCGACTTCGAGAAACAATTTCCCCACAGTTCTGAAGTGCCCGCTGCGCCAGCATCCGTCTCACCGTGGGCTGACGTGATCCAAATGCTGTGGGCGGCGAATGAATTTCACTTCATTGATTGAGAGCCAATACGTTAGATTGGCATATTCTGTTCGCGGGCCAAAAGTTGGAGTGGCTGTTACTTCGCGGGCTGTGATTTTTCTTTGTATTCGAATTTTTGAGCCAAGGGTTTCTCGGCGGTGGGAAAATTTTTTGGGATAGGGCGGGTGACTTTTCCGGTGGCAGCCCACTCGGTGCCGCGCAAGAAGGTCTCGATGAAGCCTACGCCCTCGAAGGCATCGGTATCGTGACCGAGTGTGGTGTGGAAGACGCGGCCTTTGCCGTATTGAATGACCATGAGGATTGGTTCGTGGCGTCCTACTTTTTGAAGCTCGGGTGTGTCACATGCGGTGGCGAGTACCGTAAGATTGTCGGCGGGGCCACGCAGATGCGAGTAGCATTCATCTTTCGAGTGCATCCAGAAATCGGGCAGGCCCTTGGTGATGGGGTGCTCTTCGTCACGGATGGTCACAACAAACTCGTTTTGCGGGCCATGCTTGCCGCAGGGGCCAGGCTGTGGATCGCGCACGACTTCGCCTTTGTCATTGATGTAGACGTAAGGGCCATCTTTGTCACTGCGATTGCCCCAGCCGCCGAGGCCGATCATTTTGTTAAATTCGGGCCACTCGGGCCAGCTGTTGTTTGCGGCGTGTACCACAACTAAGGCACCGCCATCGGCCATGTATTTTTCAAAATTCTTGCGTGTCGACTCGGGCCAACCGGCGGCATTCCAGCCGAAATTGCTTACCACGACGGCATACTTGGAGAAATCAGGACTAAAATCAGGGTCGGCTATAGGATCATTTTTTTCCTCGCCTCTACGCGCGCCAGCACGCGGCAACCATTCTTTTTCTCGGCCTGAATTCCACAAAAAACGCACGCGCTCGACGATTACTTCATACTGACCGGTTTCTTCGAGGTATTGCTTCATCATCACCGTGGATTTTGGCCAGACTTGGTGATTGTTTTGCCCATCAACGATGAGCGCTTTGATTTTTTCCGCAGCTTCAAGTTGGCCCACGCAGAGCAGCGAGACGGCGACGGGCAAGCAACGAACGATTCGGGAAATGCATGAGTTCATAGGAACCACAAATACGTCAAAGCCCCCTAGCATTTATCAAAAAACCGCAGAGAGCGATTGGGGCGGTGGAGAGTATCGATATCTTGCCATAAATGGCTCTCAGTAGCTGCCCGAGGCTTCGCTGAAATGGTAGGGCGCTTGGTAGTGGCCTGTGGCTTCTTTGGCAAGTTGGCGGACGAGGTCGTTGAGCAAGGCAGAGGCACCGAAGCGGTAGCGCGCGTTGTTGAGCCAGGCATCGCCGATTGTTTCTTTGACGGCGATGAGAAATTGGATCGCTTGCTTGGCCGTGCGGATGCCGCCTGCGGGTTTCATGGCAATCTCGACTCCAGTGGCGAGGAAGTGGTCGCGGATGGCTTCAAGCATCACTTGGTTGTTGCCAAGTGTGGCGTTGGCTGAGGTCTTGCCGGTGCTGGTTTTGATGAAGTCACCGGGGCGCAGCACGCGCATCGCGAGAAATGAGGCCGCGCGGATGTTGTCATAGGTTTCGAGCTCACTAGTTTCAAAGATGACCTTGAGGGTGGCGTCACCGCAGGCCTCGATGACGGCGGAAATTTCATCTTGCACCAGATCGAGTTCGCCACAGAGAAAGGCTCCACGATTGATGACCATGTCGATTTCATCGGCACCGTCGGCTACTGCGCTGCGCACTTCAGCGAGTCGTGTTTTCAAGGGAGCTTGCCCTGAAGGAAAGGCGGTGGCGACCGATGCGATCTTCAATGAGCTGCCTTGAAGTATGCGATGCGCGTGGCGCACCATGGCCGGATAGACGCAAATAGCCGCGGTCGAGGGCGCCTGGGCTTCATCGCAGGGATGAAGTGCTTTTTGGCAGAGTGAAGCAACTTTTCCCGGGGTATCTTTGCCTTCTAAGGTGGTGAGATCGACCATCGTCACAGCGAGACGTAGCGCAAATTTCTTCGCGTTTTTCTTGATGCTGCGGGTGGTGTATTTGGCCACGCGTTCTTCAATGCCAATATGGTCCACGGGTCCGACTTCGTGAATCAAACGGCGCAGTGCAGGGACGACGGTGGTGGACATGCAAGCACTATGATCTAGCAAAAGCGGCCTGCCAAGCGAGAAAAAGTTGATTTTTGATAGCGAAAATGTGGCAAACACGCAGATCGCGCTTGCACAATGGAGGAATGTCGCGGATGTTTTTTGTGCCTTGAAACATGAGCGCACGATCCCCTCAAACGATTCTCGCATCCCGTGGTGGATGTGGCCGAACGTATTGAGCTTGGATGCCCCCATAGTCGCAGTGACTTGGCTGTATATTTTTGCGCGTGAGTGGAACGTGAGCTATGTGGAACCGCTTCTGCCCTGGGTGCTGGCTTTGGTGGTTTGGGTGGTGTATGCGGTAGATCGATTGCTCGATTGCCAGATGAATGGCAATGAAGCGGGAAGCTTACGCCATGAGTTCCATCACCAGCATAAGAAAAAGTTTATCATCGCGATCTGTGCTGCTGTTTTGATGATTGCGGTGTTGTCGCTTTTTGTGCTGCAAATGGCGATCATCATCAATGCGACCTTACCCTTGGCGGCAACTGCTGGTTTTTTCCTGTTGTCGGTTTTCAGCCCCTCGCAGCAACGCGTCTCGTATTCCAAAAATCTGTTAGCTGGCTATGCCTTCGCTTGGGGCGTGGGAGCTGGTCTGACGGGATTGCTAAACTTGCAACAGCCCTTTGCTCTCGCGCGGATGTTTTCTCCCGACATGTTAGCCTTCGGGTTGCTTTGTGTGATCAACATCACGGCGGTGGACTTGTGGGTGAAAGGCAGTAATGAATTGAGTGCGGAGGAAGATGAAATGGCATTGAATCTACCGCTGGTAGTGCTGGGCTTCTTTTGTTTGCTGTTCATGAAGTTCATTTCCGACAATCCCCTCGATCCGTTTTTTCTCTGCATCCTCATTGCAACGGCCTTGATGTATGTGATCAATCGCATGCGCGCGCAGTTCTCCAAGAATTTTTTGCGTGTGAGTGTTGATGTGATTTTGTTGGTCACAGCCGCATTCTACTTCATTCTATCGCTGTTTGATAAAAGCGGGACGCCACATCCGTAAAAGTCAGCTTACTCATGAAGAAGTTGCTAGGATGGTTTACGGTCTTGCTTTGCTGCGTAGCGCATGCGGAATCGCGCATTCTGTGGCAGTGTCTTCATGATTATCATACGATCGAAGAGCCCCAAGACGCGGGGCGACAAGACCGCAGGCGAGTCAATCCTTTCCTTTCCTACACCAACATCGGCACAGACTTTGGATTTGTGGGGCCAGCCGAAAAAAAAATTGGTTGGCAGAGTGGTCAGATTGGCGTGACATTGGGAAATCACCCTGATGAATGGGCGGGGATGTGGCACTCGATGTCGCGCCTCGCGCGCATGCCCGAGTATGTGATCAATTGCTCTGCTTTTTATCCAGCTCCCATTCAGGCTGCATTTCAGCCGAAGATGACAGGCATCCGCGTGCGCTTGCGTGGCACGGGGAAGTGGAAGATTGAATTGGTCTGCGCGAGAAATCAAGTTTTGTGGAGCGAGACGCGCGAGATTATGCAGCCGACCTTTCAGGATGAAATTTTCGAACTGCCATACGCCGAGTTGCAAGCAGTGAAGATGTGCAACTGGATCGCAGAACCTGGCGCGGACATTGATGTGGATCGGATCGATTTCAGAATTGTCACGCCAGACGTTACGCCAGAGACGTGGTTTTTTCTGGCATCGTATGCGAAGGCGCTGATCTGTTGGTCGCCCAGCACAGGCTTGGTGCGGGATCGTGCGCACATAGATGACGCAAACTTTGATTCGGTATCGGCCACGGGGCTGTTTTGTCTTGCTACGGCTGCGGCCGCTGATGAGGGCATCGTGACCAAAGATTTCGCGCTCGCGATAGTGCGCAAGGCTCATGAGGTGATGAGGCCATTGCGCGGACCGTATCAACTGCTACCACATTTTGTGCGCCGCAATGAAGCTGGAGTCTTAGCGCGCCACCAAGGCACGGAGTTTTCCACCATTGATACGAGTTTGTTTTACCTGAGTCTGATCATTGCTGCGGAGATGTTAGGCGATGATGTATTGGGCCAGAGCCTGATGCGTGATGTGAAGGAGATTCCCGTTCGCGCACTGATCGATGATGAGGGCTTCTTATCTCATGGGGTGATGGCTGACGAAAAAACCATCATTCCCTTTGTGTGGAAAGATTGGGGTGGTGAAAGCGCTCTCGCTTTGATCTTGATGAAAGTTTCCGCACCTGATCTGCTAGGAAAAATGTTGCCGACCGCTCGTCCTCATCAAGGCACGGGTTTCATTGCGGAAATTCAATCGTTGTTGTTTCCGCAATTTGATTCGATGCAGCCTGATGCAATCTCAGGCGCGAACTGGAATGAGGTGCGCAGGAAGTTATTGATCGATCAGAAAAACTATCTTCCCGATCATCATCCTGATCATCCCTTCAGCGCATTGCAGTTCTTCGGCTTCTCTGCCGGTGAGCAATACCATGGCAAAGGCTATGCAGTAGGGGGGGTTGATCTTCCTGATCAGATGTTGTTGCATCCGCATTACATCTTGATGTCAGCTCCACTAGCAGATGATCCGCAAGCCTTCATCGCGCTGATGAAACGCCTAGAGCAACAGCAAGTATTCACGCCATTGGGTATGGTAGAAAACGTAGCACTGAAAGATCAGAGCACCTTGTCGATGATTGGTTCGCTCAATGCATGCTTTGAGGCGCTGGGTGCCTATCACTTTTTGATTCGTTGCACGAAAAAAGACAATGTGATCTACGATGCAGCTCGCGCGGTGCCTGAGTTGAATGTTGCGTTAGAAAAATTCTATCCAACATCGCCATCGTCATCGCCTATCAAATAAATTTCTGTTAGAAAAAATATTTTTCTCAATTCCTAGAATTCTAGTACTTTGATGTTGACATGATCGAGTAATTTGATTAATTGTGATTCATTGCTGGCACGCAATTTGATTATGCAACTGGTTCTGAGCCTGATAAATCAATCACTCTGCAAGTTTTTTGTTAGAAAAAACATTGCAGCTGCGACGCCGCGTGATTCGATTTTTTTCATGCTGAATGATTCGCCGCGTGCTGATGACAATCTTATCGAATCCCGTGCATGGGTTCATTCTTTTTATTTTGATGCAACGTTCCTCACGTTGCGTCAAATGTTTGTTCCTTTCATGTCAGGCATCACTTACCGTGTTGCTCCTCTAGCATGGCAAAGCTTTCCACTGTCAATTGGTTGTCAGATGGAAAAACCAACAACATAAACCACAACACAATACACATATGGCCGCAAAAAAAGCCGCAAAGAAAGCCGCAGTGAAAAAAGCTGCACCAGCCAAAAAAGCACCAGCCAAAAAAGCCGCTGCTAAGAAAGCTGCACCAGTGAAGAAAGCTGTTGCCAAGAAGGCACCAGCGAAAAAAGCAGCACCTGCTAAGAAGGCAGCACCAGCGAAAAAAGCTGCACCTGCTAAGAAAGCTGCACCTGCTAAGAAAGCAGCACCAGCCAAAAAAGCAGCACCAGCGAAAAAAGCTGCACCTGCTAAGAAGACAGCTAAGAAAAACTAACACATGTGGTGAATTTCTCTGCTGCTTGGTCTCAGCATCGGTGTATGTCGATCACGGATCACAGCAGGGAAATGCCACTTCACAAGCGAGAGTCGCTCGAGGATGTTTTCTTGCCGAAGGCATACGCACTCAGGCGTCTCTCGCTTTTTTTAAAGAATCGCTGCGAGATTGCGAAGTAAGAGTGGCCGCAGGCGTCCCATGATCTCGTCGGCACTTACTCCCGCGGCGCGCATGCTACGCAACGATAGAGCATCGTGCCTTTTCGCCAGACGTTTGCCTTGATGATCGCAGACTAACTCGTGATGAAGATACAGTGGCCGCACTAAGCCTAACAAATGTTGCAGCAGGCAATGCACATGAGTGGATGACAAGAGATCTTCGCCACGCGTGACGTGGGTGACGTTCTGCACGGCATCATCGATCACGACGGCAAGGTGATAGGCGACACCAATGTCCTTGCGTGCGAGGACCACATCACCAAGTAAGTTGGCATCGATGCGTGTGCTGCCATATCGAAGATCATCAAAGCTGGCATCGCCGATCATAGCGGCGGCTTTGTGGGCATGGAGTCGCCACGCAAAGCCGGGGCGGATGAGCATATTTTTCTCGCGTTCGGCAGCACTGAGCTCTCGGCAGGTTCCTGGATAGAGTAATGCTTCGGTTTCGTCACCTTGTTGCGGCGCGGATGTCATTGCCTGAATTTCCTTGCGGGTACAAAAGCAGGGATAGATGAGATCGATTTCTTGGAGCTGGTTGAGTGCTTCTTGGTAGGCTGCCATACGATCTAGCTGACGCCATGGGGTGCCCTGCCACGTAATGCCTAACCAATGCAAGTCTTCTTCGATGGCACCATAGTATTCCTCGCGCACGCGACTTGTATCAATATCCTCCATGCGCAGCAGCATGTGGCCACCAATGGCGCGCGCGGTCTCATGCGCTGCTGCTGCAGCTAATGCATGACCGAGGTGCAGATGGCCGGTGGGACTCGGCGCGAAGCGAGTGATCATAATCGGGGGATTTTCTAACCGATGAGCTTGCGTGCCGCGTCGTGGAATGCTGCGGAGGCCTTGCTGGTAGCGGGAGAAAGCAATGCGACGGGTGAGCCGCTGTCGCCGCCTTGGCTAATGGGAACTTGGATGGGGATTTGTGCGAGCAAGGGAACGCGAATGCGCTCGGCTTCACGCACGCCGCCATTTTCACCGAAGAGGTAGTATTTTTGGCCAGCATCACACTCGAACCACGACATGTTTTCAATGAGACCGAGGATGGGCACATTTACCTTGGCAAACATGCTCACGGCCTTGCGAGCATCGATCAGTGCGACTTCTTGTGGCGTGGTAACGATGACGGCACCGTGGAGAGATACCGTTTGCACGATGGTCAGCTGGATATCCCCGGTACCAGGCGGGAGATCGAGGATCAAATAATCGAGTTCACCCCACGCGACTTGGCGCAAGAATTGCTGGGTGTAGCGGGTGGCTAGCGGACCACGGACGATGACGGGCGAGCGTTCTTCTAACAAAAGGCCCATCGACATGATAAGAATGCCGTTGGTCTCAATGGGGATGATTTCATCCCTTTCATTGGCCATGGGTTTTTCGTGACAACCAAACATCATCGCGATTGATGGTCCGTAGAGATCACAATCGCAGAGTCCGACTTTTGCTCCCGTAGCAGCGAGGGCTAGTGCGAGATTGGATGCGACTGTAGATTTGCCAACGCCGCCTTTGCCAGAAGCTACGGCGATGACTTTCTTGATACCAGGAATGGATGAACTGCCTGCTTGGGTGGCCGGAGTCTGAGTGCTGGGATCTTTGACATCGATTTCGACCTTTACTTGGATGAATCCAGGGAGCTGATCGAGTACCTCGTGACAGTTTTTGAAAATTTGTTGAGGGATTTCTGCCTCGCGGGTTTGGATCTCGATGCGGACGTGGAGAACTTTGTTCTCGATGGAGATATCCTTGACGAGGCCGAAGGAAACAATGTCGCGGGAAAAGCCGGGGTAACGAACCGTGCGCAAGGCATCGCGGATGAGGTCAACTGTCATAAATTAAAGTGCTACCCCAATAAAGCCGCGATTGCCGTGTGTGGCAACGGGAATTTTTCCTGATAGTTCTAGAAGAAATGATTAAGGTTTTTCTTCAGCCTTCACCTCAGGTTTTTTTTCGCCTTTTGGAACGTAGATGAGGGTGACGCCGTTGATGCAATAGCGTTGGTCTTTGGGTGTGTCGAAGGCTTCACCGTAGAACAAGTGACCGAGGTGGCCCTTGCATTTGGTGCATACGACCTCGGTGCGGATCATGCCGTGGCTGAGATCTTGCTTGAGGGTGACATTTTTGTTGTTGCTAGCATCGTAGAACGATGGCCAACCGCAGTGTGAATCAAATTTATGATCGGAGGAGAACAATTCAGCACCGCAGCCAGCGCAGTAGTAGGTACCTTCTTTTTGTTCTTTGAATTGCTTGTAGGTGGCGGAGTTTGCGGGCTCGGTACCGGCTTGGCGCAGCACGCGGTATTGCTCGGGGGTGAGAACTTTTTTCCACTCCTCTTCGGTTTTTGTGACCTCCTCCTTGGGCGCTCCAGGTGCTTTTTCTAGTGTTTTCATAACTTCTTTTTTGCCTTGTTCTTGGGCGATGCCGGTTGCGACCAAAAGACCAATGGCTATGATGATGGTGCTTAACATGGTAACTTTCATAAATGCAATATGGTGGGAATTGTGAAGAAATCAAATGAGACGTTCAAGAATTTTGCCAAGATCGGCGATTTTTTGCGATGGCCATAGCATGCGAGGTGTCATGATGGCGCCATCGAGCGAGCGATGCTCGGGCCAATCGGGTATCAGAGGAATGGCGGGAACAGCTGTGGCTATGATGCTTTTCGCAGCACTGACGTTGGCGTGGAGGTGGCCCATCACGGCCTCGGCACTAACGGGCTCTTCTTCTTTTTTCCAGCAATCATAATCAGTAATCATAGCGAGGGTAGCGAGAGCGATCTCGGCCTCGCGTGCGAGCTTTGCTTCGGGTAGATTGGTCATGCCGATAACATCGAATCCTAGTTGTCGATTCACTTCACTCTCGGCGCGAGTGGAAAAGGCGGGGCCATCCATGTTGACATAGGTTCCGCCATCGTGAACGTGAAGTTGGTGTTGGCGTGCGGCATCGTGTAAGATGTGGCGAAGTCCGTAGCTAACAGGATCGGCGAAGCTGACATGGCCGACGATGCCTCTACCGAAGAATGTGTGGTGTTCGCGGCGGCTAGTGCGGTCAAAAAATTGATCGGGCAAAACGACGTGGCGAGGGGCGTATTCCTCGCGCAAACTTCCGACGGCGGTCACGCAAATAAGATAGCGGACGCCGACACTGCGCAGTGCCCAGATGTTGGCGCGATGATTGATTTCTGTAGGTAGCAGGCGATGTCCGCGCCCATGGCGAGGCAGGAACCACACTGGGCGGCCTGACATTTCACCGCCGACGAGCGCGTCGCTAGGCATGCCGAATGGGGTCTCGATCACGCATTCTTCGGTTTGCGTGAAGCCATCCATTTCATACAGACCACTGCCGCCTATGACGCCGATTGCTGCTGTGTCGCTCATGGAGTGGTTATGGCAAAATGTAGCGGCTTTGGCAAGGCTGTCATTTTTTGTTAGATGAGCGACGCTTCCATTGGGCACTGAGAGAGAGGGGATTGGTGTCGTTTTCGGGACGAGGAAATAGGATGAAGTCATCACCGAGGATCGGCATGTAGCGAGAATCGGAGACAAGTTCGAATTCCTCGGGGTTGATCCTTTCGGGCAAAAAGGCAACGAATGGTCGTCCGCCGCGCTGGGAGCCGTTGATGTCGATGGTGAGGTAGCTGCTTTCCTGGTTGAGAGGGGTAATTTCTAACAAAATGTTGTCGGCGCTTTGAGTGAGTTTTTGCGAAAACCACAAAGAATGTGGTTGTGCGGCCATGCTGGCTGACCAAGCGGGATCGCCGTAGAATGCGACCATATCACGATCGAAGAGTAGGCCTTTGCGATCCATCTCGCTGAGATTTTTTTGCGCTGCGAGGCGATGAATCAGGGCGTGTTGGTTGGCGACAAATGCTTCCACAAACGTGAAGCGTGTAGGTTGTTCATAGAAATAATCCAACAAGCCCCAGCCCATGTAGCCATACCATGTGGGTTCTAGATAGCCTGCCATTTGTCGCACTCCTGCGCTATGCATCCATGCGAGCGCCATGGCATCAGGGCCATCGATTTGTCCCATCAGGCAGTTGCCACAGGGGAGGTAGATTTTCGGTGTATCGCTGCGCACGGGGTGTTCTTTTTTGGTGAGTTCCAGTCCGTAAAGCACACCATCGCGACTGTGAAATGTGCCATTTTTGTAGCTATAGCCGGGTTGCCAATCGCGGGTAGTGGCATGGCCTGAGGTGACGATGAATTGGGTGCGCGGATCTGCAAATGCTTGAGCCAATGCAGCGATGCTATCATCGGCCCGCAAGGGGATTTCTTGATTATCACCACCGTCTATTTTAAGACTATGTCGCCGCGCGGTAAGTTCATCGAAACATTCCACTTCTTTGCCGAAGCTTGTGGGAATTCGGGTGGCGGAAACGGTGCGCTCGATGATGAGTGGCTTTTTCTCTTGCACGATGCGCATGGCGTCAGCTGCCGTACGTCCGGTAATCACTCCCCAGCGCACATCGAGATAAGGATCGGCATCGATTTGGCGCAGCATCGGTTGCAATTTTTGGAGCACCTTGCTGCCTACTTGTGAGGGTTGACCGACGATGGCCACAAAGCGTGGTTGTTGTTTTTGCAAGGCGGGAAGAGCTTCGTTGAGCGAGTTCTCGCACACTATCAACTGGGCCTGGTGCTTTACCTTAAGGGCATCGATGACTTCTTTCCATTCCTTAGTCGAAACCGTATTTTTCCAAGTGATGATGCTGTATTGCTTCTGTGCAGTTATTTCCTCTTGCGCAAAAGCAGTGGAAAGTAGCGCAGTTGTTAGCTGCAACAGGCGCGTAGCGATGAGTATTTTCATAAATGGGGTAAATGGGGTCAGTCCTTGGATATTAGTATTTTTTCATAGTGCCTGATCAATTTGATTCCTTCTTTACTCTCTTGATAGAATTTTGCGATTTTGCTCATACCCGCAGGATGACCCATTGCTAGGCGCTTGGCAATCCATTCGTTGCTCACTGCACAGTGTTTTTTTACCATCGCTGCGAGTAGGGCTTTCTGCCAAACTCCTTTGCGCTGCTGCGCTAGAAATTCTCGATCCACATTGTATGCCATTTCTACTCCTAACAATTGAATCACATGCTCAGCATCAGCCTCTTTGTGTGCTTTGACTACTGGTCCTGACACAGAACCTTTTTTGATCAACTTTCCTGCCACGTCATTGATCTGATTCACTAATTGATCGCGAAATCCATCACTCCCCAAATACCAACCCTTTCTCAACTCGCGCATCGCCTCATCACTCAAATCACCGCCATTTTCTTCGGCTCGGCGTTGGAGATAAGCGACATAGGCCTTGCGTCCCCGATGCCGGAGATCGAGATGAAATGCGTCGAGCACGCGCTCCGTATGTAGCCATTTCGGTCCTTTTCCACTCTCATACGCTGGCAAACTACTCCATGCGTAGGATGTCAATGGTTCACCTGTGAGCAATTTCGCGCGGGCCGGATTGAGGTGAATGTAGTCTGCCGTCACGCGAAAGTAACTACCATCGGCTGCACGTTCGCCCGAGACGGGAATGGATTTATAGCGCCCTTGGAACACGTGACCACGACGTTGATGCCGTGCATTCCACCCTTGGCTGAACGTTCCCATCAAATAACGCATTCCATCCACAAGATTGGGTTCAGGAGTTTCCAAGAGCAGGTGAAAATGATTCGACATCAGGACATAGGCATGCACTTTCCAGCCACAGCGCTCACAAACTTCCGCAAGTCGGAAGAAAAAGCCCTTGGCATCTTCTTCCTCGAGAAATATTCGTTTCCCACCATCTCCACGTGCCATCACATGATACGTAGCACCAGCATATTCAAAGCGTAACGGTCGAGCCATGGCCTTAATTTAAATGCAATCTGTAAAAACTCAATAAAAAAATGCGCATTTCCAAGGACTGACCCCATTCCCCATTCGTGCTTACTTCTCATCGATCGATAGACCATTCCACTGGGCTTGTGGATGGGAGGCTTGGGCGGTTAGGCTGATGCCGCCGCGTGGGGAAAAATCTCCGCGGACGACGGCCTCGCGCGGGTTGACTGCGCTGACGATGTCTCTGAGGATGCGATTGACGATTTCTTCGTTGAAGGCTTGGTGGTTGCGGAAGGAGGTGAGGTAAAATTTGAGCGATTTGGTCTCGATGCAGTTTTCGCTGGGGATGTAGCGGATTTGAATGCGCGCGGTATCGGGCTGGCCGGTTACAGGACAGAGCGAGGAGAATTCAGGAAAATCGAGATGGACCCAGTAGTGGGCTTGCGGACTGCGGTTGGGAAATGTCTCAAGTTTGGCCTGCTCGGGAGATTGCGGCCAGGAGGTCTGAGAGTTGCCCAAGAGGGTGAGTGTATCGCTCATGGAGATAGGGTAGCATGATGGCAGAGAGATTTCAATGCGAAATGGTGGGATAAACGCTCTACCACTGTGCCTTGTTTGCTTTTATGCACGGCTATGTTTTCATTTTACCGAAAAAAACAGAAAAAGCGCAAAATTTGGATTTCGATAATTTTGCGATTTTTGCGGCCAGAAATTCAAAAGGAGCATCGTTATGCGATCCTAACAGATTGTTATTTCTCCACTGTCTCGGGTGGGAGGCTTTGGAGGGTGAGGGTCATGGTTTGGCGATTGCGGATGAGGGTGACTTGGGTGGCCTGAACCGCGATGGAGGCGACGAATTGCTGATAGAAATCCTGGGCGTGGCGCACGGGATTTTGGTTGATGGCAATGATGATGTCGTTGGGGTGAATCATCGAGGAGCCGAAGCCGTTCGGGTCGACTTCCGTGACCAGTGCACCAGTGTAGCCACGGCTGGACTCGATGGAGGAAAAGGAACGAACGAGGATGCCATATTTGCGGATGATTTCCATCGGCTCACGGGCCTTGGTGATGTCCCCACTGCTACTTTGCAGTTGGTTGGGAATGTTTTCGGTGATGGTGGTCTTGAGTTCGAGGATTTCGCCCGCGCGCCAGACTTTGATGGGGATTTCTTGGCCGGCTGGGGTGCGCTGCACCAAGCTGATCAATTGATTGGGTGTTTGGATTTTGCGGCCGTTGTATTCCATGATCACATCGCGAGCTTGCAGTCCGGTGGATTCGGCGGGCGAGCCTTTGACGGTATCGATGACGAGGCTGCCATGATCTTCGGTGTAACCGTAGGCTTGGCGAATCCGCGCATCGAGCGGATGCATGTGGACGCCGAGGAAGCCATGCACGGGACGGCCTTTTTCGAGGATTTGCTTGAGCGTTTCACCGACATCGTTGGAGGGGATGGAGAAGCCGACACCCTGGAAACCGGGATTTTCTTTGTCGGGAGAAAAAATGGCTACGTTAATGCCGACGATTTCACCTTGGAGGTTGACCAAGGGTCCTCCCGAGTTGCCCGGATTGATGGCAGCATCGGTTTGGAAAAGATCGCGCTGTTGGTCGGAAATGGAGCGTTCTTTGGCGGAGATGATGCCTTGGGTCACCGTCTCGCTCAGTCCGAAGGGATTGCCTACGGCGAAGACGATTTGTCCGACTTTGACCTGCGAGGAATCGCCGAGCTTGAGCGGTGTGAAGGGTCCGGGAGCTTCAATTTTCAGTACGGCGAGATCGAGCATGCTGTCCTCGCCAATGAGGACGGCGGGGTAGGATTTGCCATCGTGCAAGGTGACTTGGATTTGAGTTTGGCCGGAGATCACGTGTTGATTGGTGACGACGTGGCCTTCGTTGGTGACGATCACGCCGGAGCCTTGACCTTGGGTCATTTCTCGGCGGACGCGCGCGCGGCCCCAGGGATCGCGCAGGAGTTGCTCGCGCACGCCAGCGGTATCGATGCTGACAACCGATGGAACCACCGCTTGGGTGAGTTTTGCGTATTCGTCATTGAGTCGGGATAAAAGATCCATGTCGCCCAGTTCCAGCGGTGGCTTTTCGGGGAGCGTGTATTTTTCGGGGCGATGGGGGTCTTGAGGAAAAAACACCTGCCACGGGGAGCTGCCCTTTTGGTACATGCGTAATGCGGATACGGCAAGAAACGCCACAGCGGCGACGAGGAGCAGAGATAGAAAGCTACGAAGTGACGATTTCATGGGTGTGAAATGAAGAGCCTTGAATACAATAGTCAATTTCTCCGATTTGCAAGGGCAAACGCCAGCGGTGGCAGAGGCTATGAGTGAATGCTATGAATGGGAAACCACGAAAAACACCAAATACACGAAAGCAAAGACAGCTTGGATGGGGTGCTTTGCTTTTTTGATCGATCACTCATTTCACGACTTTGGCATGAGATCGATGCCGAATTTGCGCAGCACGATGACAGTGATCCAGAATAGTGCGATGGTCATGGCGCAGTTGGCGAGCAGGGCGGGCCAAAAGGTCCAGCCTTGGCGGAGTAGCCAGGGAAAGACGAGAAACATCGGTAGGGTTGGGAGGACGAACCAGAAGGTGCCTTCGGCGTGATTGGCAATGCGGGTGCTGCTTTGTTTTTCTTGGTGCATCCACACCATGGCGATCAGAGAAGTGAAAGGCAGCGCGATAAGCAAGGCGGATAAGCGCTCGTGAAACAACTGCACTTTGGTGACGATGACGATTAAGAGGGCTGTAACGAGTAGCTTGACCACATCCATGGCGGAAAATTGAAAAAGTTGTGACCAAGGGTTAGGCGTCATGGTGGAATAATCGTTAGTTTGTTAGAGGTCTACGGTGCGGCCGGTGCGGAAGCTTTTATCGGCCGCGGCAACGATGCGCATGGATTGGATGGCGTCGTTCATGTGGTCACTGAGGTCGAGATCTTCGCGGATGGCGCGGAGGAAATACTCTTGTTCGCGGAGGCATAAGCCATCGTGATCGGGTTCGTCATCGAGGCGGATCATTTCGTCGGCATGGATAAATTTTCCATCGGCATCGAGTGGTGAGTGGTGGAGCTTGAGGGCTTGGGTCTGGGTGTGGGCGTTAACGTCAGCGCTTTTGCCCTCGGCGGCGGCTTTTTCGGCAACGATGCTGACGCAACCTTTTGGGCCTACGACATCTTTGACGAAAAATGCGACTTCGCTCATCATCGGGCCCCATCCTGCTTCATACCAGCCGACCGAGCCATCATCGAAGGTGACTTGGAGGTGGCCGTAGTTGATTTTTCCTTCAGGTAGTTCATCGGAGAGGCGTGCCCCAAGCCCCGATACGCGGATCGGCTTGGATTTGGTCATCTGGCACATCACATCGACGTAGTGAACGCCGCAATCGATGATCGGCGAAATCGATGACATCAGGTTTTTGTGCGTGTTCCAGTTTGCGCCGGAAGATTGCTGATTGAGGTTCATGCGCATGACCAATGGCTTGCCGAGAGTCTGAGCGACCTCGATAAATTTGATCCAACTGGGATGGTGGCGGAGGATGTAGCCGATGGTGAGCTTGCGCTTGCACTCGATGGCCTTGGCGACGATGCGCTCGGCAGCTTCCACTGTTTCAGCGAGTGGTTTTTCAATGAATACATGGCATCCTGCCTCCAGTGCGGCGAGTGCATAGTCGGCGTGTGTATCGGGAAATGTCGAGATCGAGACGGCATCGGGCTTGGTCTCGGCGAGGGCTTGGTAGTAGTCGCCAAAGAGTGCGTAGTTGCCGCCGAGTTCGGCATTTAGTTGTTCCCGTGACGAGGCAGAGCGCGTGACGAGACCACAGATCGAAAAACCATCGAGCTGGTGATAGGCGAGAGCATGAGAGCGGCCCATGTGACCGGCGCCGACGCAGAGGATACGAACAGGATTGTGCATGGAAAAATGCTACAGAGAATGGCCAGCGCTGTCGAGTGAGAATGAAGAGGAAGTTTGCAAAGATGGGAACATAGTCGCGCGGGGAAAGAGTCTGGCATTTTGGGATTGCGGTGTAAGCTAGATGCACGTAAATCTCGATCGACATGAATGTAGTAGCATTATTCTCCGGACAAGGGGCTCAGAAAGTGGGCATGGGCAAGGATTTCTATGAATCATCGGCGACGGCGCGGGCGATGATGGATGAAGCGGACGAGGTCTTGGGATTTTCTCTCACTAAGTTAATGTTTGAGGGTCCTGAAGAGGAATTGACGCGCACTTCACGTTGTCAGCCTGCTCTTTATTTGCATGGATTAGTTGCGCTAGCCATGTTGAAGGAGCGTATGGATGGACTCAAGGTGGAGGCTGCGGCGGGGCTATCGCTAGGTGAATTTACGGCACATGCTGCGGCATCGACTTTTTCCTTTACCGATGGCTTGCGCTTGGTAGCGAAGCGTGGCGAGTTGATGGAGCAAGCTTGCCAGAATACGGAGGGCTCCATGGCGGCCTTGATTGGTGGTGAAGAAGCGCAGATCCGTGAGCTGGCCGCGGCATGCAATGTAGACGTTGCAAATCTCAATGCACCAGGCCAGATTGTGTTGTCTGGCTCGGTGGCGGGCATTGATGCAGTGGTCGAAAAAGCGAAAGATTTCGGCATCCGCCGCGCGATTAAGCTGAACGTGGCGGGCGCGTATCATTCGAGTCTGATGCAAAGCGCGCAAGATGCGCTTGCGTTGGAGATGCAAGGCGTGGCGATGCAATCACCGCAAGTCCCTGTGGTTTGCAACTTCGGTGCCTGCGAGGTTTCTGATACCGCAGTCATTCGTGAAATGTTAGAGAAGCAAGTGACGGGATCCGTTCGCTGGATAGAGTCGATTGAGGCGCTGCGAGCGAAAGGATTTACGCACTTTATCGAGTTCGGGCCAGGCAAAGTGATTGCAGGATTGGTCGGAAAGATCGATAAAGATGCGCAAATCATTAGCGTCGAGGACCTTGCAAGCCTTGAAGCAGCGATAGAAAGTGGGGTTTGAAGAAAGAATTTTTATTTTTTTGTATTTTCTTATTGCCAAATTGTGTGGATCTCACTAGTTTCCCGCCGCCCGAGTGAACGGGGAGCGGTAGCTCAGTTGGTTAGAGCGCCAGCCTGTCACGTTGGAGGCCGCGGGTTCAAGTCCCGTCCGCTCCGCCACTCACTCAGGTTTTTCAGATTATTTGTTTTTGTTTTTCAATGTTTTTGCAAGCGGCTTCTTGGTAACAAGAAGCCGTTTTGTATGTGGAGGGATTCGCGTCTTGCGATGACTAAACAATGAGCCGAGCGGGAAATGCGTCCAGCATTTTTCTGTTGCGCTTTTGTTTCAGAGAAGTTGCCGAGAAAAACTTTCCCTTTCCGCTTGTTTCACGTTCCTCAGAAGGCAAAGAGGCAAAATTCGGGATCATGCTCAAAAACTCAAACTGTTTTTAGGAAAAAGCAGTCATTTTGATTTGTTGTATCTAGCGTAAGTCTCTTACTATTAATAATTTGTTAGAGAAATGAAATTTAGTAAACGCAATCTGTTTTTGTCATTCAAAAAAACGATAAAGAAATCAACTGGAAAACGCAAATCAAAGCTTGCGGAATCGGATCTGATGAAGTATTTAAGTGGCGTGGACAGTAATTTGGTGAAAATAACCTCAAGTAATGCACTTTCTCATCAAGAAATGCTCATTTCCAAGGACTGACCCCATTTATGTTCATACTATACCTTTAGGAGAGACGCCGCCATGCGAATAATACAAGCAAAAGAATTGGTATTGTTTTTTTTGAATATATTTTGCTGTTGCGTTTTTTCGCAAAATATTAATTCTCACGAAAATCATGAGAATCAAAGTGTTTTCGAATTAATTGACAAAAAACTGGTTTTATTAAATCAGTCGCATAACTTGAAAAAAGAAGAAATACTTTTTATTTTTAATAAATACACATCAATGGAAAAGTCAACAGATATCGATGGTGTGATTTCTATGTTTTCAACCAATGATCCTTATTTGGATTTCCTAAAACCGGAAGATGCTAAAAAAAGATGGATTGAAATTGCGTCGCGCGTAAAATCCTACGAAGTATTAGGTTTCTTAGTAAATTTAGATAGCGATACGCCCACTGATGTTGTATATCTGACAGAAATGGATAAAACAGGGCGTTTTGTAAGTATATTGAGCGTAAGACAGGAAGATGGGCAACTGAAAATTATCAGCAACAACTCAACTCCTGATTCCCCTATTTACAAGATAATTAATTGGTGGTCAGCAAACTATCCACATGTACCACAAGTTGTTACAACTCAATCTAGCAGAAAATATCTTGCTGTTAATTCCGCCGACACTAATAATAAATACACGACAATACTTGTATGTATTGCTAGCTTATTGATCATAGGTCTCATTTTATGGAAAGTCAGAAAAAAATAATAGGTTGTTTTGTCAATCATTATGGTAGTTGCTATTAATGATGTCCCTGATTTGTCAATATATTTTCCGTTTAGCGTAGTACTAATTGGGCTTCTTTTGAGCCTTCTGTTTATCTACGCTACGTTTAAATTTAGAAACAAGTCTATCACAATTATCAGAGCAAATGGTGTGAATTTTTTATGTGGTGTTTGTGAAGGTGACTTGGAGATAAAAAATCTAGAAAGTTTTAAAGTTGATGAAGTTAAACAACGTGTAACTAACGGAATAAAAATGTTGTACTATTTTAAATACGATAAATATAATATATTTCACTCATTTAATTATAACGAGGTAAAGCAATATGAAAAAGATGTCATTAGCTCATTATCAAAAAAATATCACGAATAATGGAGTGCTAAACGGCTAATCTTTTCAGGTCTTAATGCAACGATTTTCTCGAAGTGACATATGTTCAGAACCTCATTTAGTGGTTTCTTTTTAGTGTTTTTTTTATTTCTGATAAGCTGTAATAAAACGGGCTCTAAAGAAATTTACTTAGTAGTCGAGATGGAGGCGCAACAAGTTGATTTTCTGACTGATGAGAAAACTTTACTAGTTGATAGCAGGTCTGTAGAAGCGTTCAATTCGTCTCATTATCCAACTTCTGTAAACATTACCAGCAACATGATTAAGAATTCTCCAACAGAAGTGATGAAAGTATTAAATAGTCGTAAATATAATCGCATTGTTGTTTATTGTTATGGAAATTCCTGTGACACATCTAGTCTTGTAGCGCGACATTTGGTCTACACTGGAAAAGATGTATGTGTCTATAAAGCGGGGTGGGAAAACATTAAGTATCTATGTCCGAAATCTCAGGAGTCCTCGCACGGTAACAACTTTTAGTTATTCTAAAGCTCCGGTTAAGATATAACATGTTGATTTTGCTTTGTTTTTTTATAATGGAACTGTCTTTGAAAACCTCAGTCGCTCACCTCACAATAACCTGCTACGATGAAGAATAAAAACATTTATGTGATCGCGCTACTTCTTCTCACGGCGGGATTATTTGTTTGGTGGGGGTTGCGTGGAGAGGAAAAACGCACGCGCGAGGATGTCAGTCGAAATGTTTCCTCCACGCATGAACCGCGTCCCGGTAAGGCTTCTTCTCGATCTGGGCAGGAGTTTTCAGATGGTGAAGTAGGTCTGGGTGAAGAGAGTGAAGCAAGAATCGGCAAAGCGTTGTCGATTCCGCCTGCGAATGTGAAGGCGTTGCCTGTGGATGATGCTGGTGCTTTGCCAGCGCGGGCGATTTCATCTGATGATGCGATTTTAGCAGCGGGGGGCTTGGGGGAAGTGAAGGCGAAAGCACCAGAAGTCTCGGAAGAATTGCGCAAGAAGCGGCTGAAGTCGATTGTGGCGAAGGATTGGGGTGAGAGTGCAAATCTCTTGGTGAATGAACTGCGGGCGGGCAGGGGATTTGAAGTGCCGTTGGAGAATGTGGAAGCATTTCTGAGAGGCAAAGACTTATTTGGTTGGCCGGAAGGGCAGCGGAATTGGATCGGCGATGAGATGATGACGATGTTACGCCAAGAAGTGCCGCAGAAGGCGTATGAACTGTTTTCTAACATCCAAGCCGATGGCACAGCTCCCGAAGCGATGCGGGATTACAGCATTCAGCACATTTCGCATTTGATCGCG
This sequence comes from Akkermansiaceae bacterium UBA956, assembly GCA_002293145.1. GTDB lineage: Bacteria > Verrucomicrobiota > Verrucomicrobiia > Verrucomicrobiales > Akkermansiaceae > UBA956. The sequence goes on from DBCO01000010.1 coordinate 270,462, forward strand.
GATGGGCAGGCGGGGCAAGAGGGGGCTGATTTGATCCGTGCTGCGTATGAATCAGGGAGCACTGTGCTGGCAAGTACCGCATTGATTTCCTTGCATCGTTTGAGCGAAAAATCACCCGAGTTGGTGAAAGCCGATGATGTCAAACGCTACGCGCAGGATTCTGTGAACAGCACGGATGAACGGTTGAAGGCTACAGCTCAGGCGATTTTGAAAGAGGGCGAGTGAAGAAAACAGGCGCTACGCACGTTTGCTTTGACCGCCGCCTTGCAGGACAGGCCGCCGCCTTGCAGGACAGGCCTACAAGATGTCTATTTTCCTTTTATCGTGAAAAACTTTCCCTTTCCGCTTGGCAATTCCGTTGTTTTCTAGGAAGAATCCCCGCCAAGTTCTTATGCCAACCGACGCCATTCTCGCTTGCACGCGCCTTTATCTCGATGTCGATCCAACGGTTTCGATCACGATGACTCCTATCAAAAAGGGAGCGTCAGGTCGCACAATCGTGCGCGTGGTGCGCGCCGGTCAAATGCCATTCATCGGAGTGCATTGGAAGCCGGAACGGCCAGATAACGAAAAATTTGTGCCAGTCGCTCGATTTCTCAAAAAGTGTAAGGTGAATGTGCCGGAGATCTTTTATGAGAATCGTAACAAGCGAGTGGCCTTGGTTGAGGATCTCGGAGATGTGGATTTGCTCTCATTGCGTGATCGATCATTTGCGGAGCGAGCTCCGTTCTATCGATCAGCGTTGGAGCAGATTGACAAATTGTTTTACGCGCGCACGCCGAAGGATCTTGAATTGATGCCGTCATTTGACGAGGGTATGTATCGCTGGGAGCAAGAATATTTTATGGATCATCTGGCGGTGGATTTTCTTGGCATGGATGCCGGACCGCTACGCCGCAGTGAAGAGCTGCTCGCCTTGGCCAAACGCATGGGTGCCTCGGCGAAGCATTTGGTGCATCGCGACTTCCAATCGCAAAACATCCTCGTGCATGATGAGCAGTGCTTTTTGATCGACTTTCAGGGCTTGCGGAGGGGGCGGCAAGAATATGATTTAGCATCGCTGCTGTATGACCCCTATATGAATCACAATGCGGAGGAAAGGGAGCTGATTCTCGACATTTGGGAGCAGATATCCGAAGACCGCCCTGCGGAAAGGGTGCTGCGTGATTGTGCAACACAACGCTTGATGCAGGCACTGGGTGCCTATGGTAACCTCCTAGAAAACAAAGGTGACGACTGGTACGCACCGTACATTCCTGTGGCAGCGGCTTTGTTGTTGGAAGTAGTTGCCAATACAGCACTGGAAGATGTGCTGGCACCGTATCTGAAGCAAGCGCTGAAGGCTCGTTGATTTTGCAATCTGTTAGGTGCGGACTCGGCACATAGTATGTAGTCTGGTTGAATACCAAACGCCGATGGCAATGAAACTTAATGATGTCCTGAATGCAGGCAAGCCTCTGTGGCAACGCGTAGCTCTGGCTTTTGTGGGCGCGCTGGTGATGTGGTTTTTGTTAGCCTATGCACCAGTGGTCCGGCAAGTGGAGCGGGGATGCAGTCGGGTGATTGCGTGGGTGTTATTTCCAAGACATGATTTGCACGAAGGTGAAGGTACTCGAGCGGATCCTTTTCGGATCGAAACACTACAAGCGCCCGCCCCTGTTGTGCCGCCATTTGTCATCGGTATCAAGGAGTCAGAGCAAAGCGTATTTGATGTCTATCCGCTTTCAGCAAGTGACTATGCTGTGTTGTTGCAGGAGTTGCATCTGAATGAAGTGCCTCGCGTGATGCTTGGTGGTAACTTGGCTTGGACTGATGCAGATCCATTTGCGCTGGATGCGCTCGAGCAGCTCTCAGGAAAATTTGAGCGATGCATTACTAGTGCTGCGGTGATGCGCGCAGCGACTGATGCGGCGGTGCCCGCTGCGTTTTTGCGAGCCTCAGTGGCCGTTGCTGATGTGAAAGGTGATGTGCTCTCGCTGCCTCGCGTGAGTCAACTCGCGCTGCCCCAGACATTTTTGGGGCAAGAAAAAACGTGGGCAGGATTCTCTCGGATTGAGACATTGGAAACCAATCCAGCTACTACGTATATCGTAGCTCGATGGGGCGATCGATTGATTTTTTCATCGACGTTTCTCGCGCTACTGGCTCAGGAACAAGTTGAGCTGGAGGAATTGAAAATCCGTGTGGGGCACTCGATTCAGCTACCGCGCTCGGGTAAGCGCATCGGGCTTGATGTATACGGCCGCGCTTCTTTAGATCCGATCACTTTGCCGGCGGTGGATTTGCAAGCGGAAATGTTGATCCGTCCCGAGCCTGCAACGCTGGCTTTAATCAATGATAAGAATCGCATTGTGCATTTGTTAGATCAAGCAGATGGCTCGCCGAGCGAGGAACAGCAGCGCTGTCTCTGGACGATGGCTCAGGCTCCGTTATTGCGGCAGAGCGTGCTGCTGGTTCGTCTGCCGGGCTGGGCTGAGATTTTATTATGCGCGGCTTTTTGTTTGCAGTTGATCACCATGGGGTCGATGCAGGCATGGACTCGCTTCATTGCTGTGGCATTGCTTTTGGTATTGTGGTTGTTGGCGGTCCGCTTTGCTCATACCTGGATTCCTTTGAGTCCTTTGGGCACTGCCGTGGTTATCGTGATGATGGGTGGGCGAGCTCGTAATGGGGGGGCTTTTGGGCGGAAAAAAATCGGTCGGATTGAGCAACCCGCAAACTAGCTCATTGAAAATTGAGCCCCTGCCACCGCGTGTGACGAGCAAGAAAATGATCGCGCCACATGAAGAGACAGCCGCGCCTGTGATCGCGAAAAAGGTAGCGCGGCAAGCGGGGTAGAAGACCGCGAAGAAATCTAGATGCAAGGGAAAGAAAGACTGAACGAGTTTTTTTGAAGCGTAGGCTTGCGATGATTGCGCGGATCTGACAGCCTTGTCTGCGTGCCTGATGGTGAACTGAGATCGGAGGAAGAGCCCCTATGGAAACGGCGAACATTTGCGTTTTTGCGGATGATTCCCGGCGTCGGGCGTCTGCGTTTTTTGCGTCCGGGCACTGATGCCTTGTTAGGTCCTCTGATTGATGTTTTCGCGGCTTTTGCCATTGCCGACCAAAGCGTGGATGATGATGAAGCTGACCTCATTCTTGATCTGTTGCGAGCGGCATTTCCTGAGGTGGACCACGGTTGGTTGGCCAGGCGCTTGCAGCGTTCCGTGCGCTCGCCGCGATCCTTGGAAGCGCTAGCAGCGGAACTGCACGAGCGGTTGGACGATGTCGGAAAGTTGGCATTGGCCTTCCAGCTTTGGGCATTGGTGGATGCGGCGGGCCGATCAGCGCCTCTGCGCGAAACTTTTGACGGCTTCATGCGTCGCCTCGGTCGCCCTGATTACGGTCAGGAAATTCTGCGAGAAATGGCAGAGGATGATGAAATGGTGCTTACTGGGAATTTTGAGCGCGTGACATTTGGCGATAGCAAAGCGGATGTCATTTTGCCGCCGCAAGCTGCGGAACACCGCTTCCGCGTCTATCGCGTCGGTGATTTGATGATGCTGCGCAACACCGGTGTGATGCCTGTATGGGTGCGTGGGCGCTCGTTAGAAAGCGGGAGTTTTTTGCGGATGCGCGAGGGGCAAGCTCTGGTCGTGCCGGGCTGGACCTTACTGCACGAGGATTTGGTGCATTTCCTCAATGTAAAAAAAACCGGGCTGATGCCGCGGATGCACATCGCAGCGAGCGACAAGGGCATCACTGTGGAGCGCGCGCGCACGCGCCAAAGTCTGGCAGTGTTGCGATTCGGCCTTCAGGTGGAGGTGGAGGCTTACCGCGCTTGTGATTTGCAAGTTGGCCAGGCGCAAGGACTGGATGTGGGGCAGGTGGTGAAATGCAATCACCACACGCGCTTGATCGATCCCGATGGGGCCACCGTCGATCTTGAAGCTCTGCGCAAGCAAGCCATTAAGGCTGGCGGGAGATTTCGCATTGACAACAAGCGTAAGCGCTTTCGCGTGTCGAATGATCCTTCAGCACTTGGAAAAGGCGATTTGTTGATTTCGGCAGGCTTGGCGCCGCGTGTGGTATTAGAAATGCGCTATGTGCCTGAGGAGTCTGCGGGCTATGTGGAAGTTATCGCTGCTGATGGTCCTGTGACTGTGGGCGAGCATGCGCTGCGTGGTGTGACGCGCCTTGATGAAGGGGCGCTCATTCGGATTTCTCCTCGTCAAGCTCTGCGTTGTCGATTTTCTGAAAGCTTGATTGATGAAGAGCGACAGGTGATCGAGTCGTTAAAAATCGAGGATCTAATCCACGACTTTACGCCGCAGGTGCGTGCTCTCGACAACTTGAGCTTCATGGTGAAGCGTGGCGAAATGATGTGTATTATTGGCCCGAGTGGTTCGGGTAAATCGACCTTACTCGCGGCGCTCTCGGGGCAGCTCGAACCAACGCGTGGTCATGTTCGTCTTAATGGCACCTCGCTCTATCGAAATCGTGCGGAGCTCGTGCGCTTGATTGCGCGGATGGCACAAGAGGAGGCATTGTTTCCTTTGTTAACCGTACGTGAGCATCTGCGTCATGCGGCATCGATCCGCCGACCAGTTCAATCTGCGGCGGACCGTGAGCGGCGCATCGACCTAGTGCTCGCCGATTTGGGTCTGCAAGGTTTATCGCACCGCCTCGTGGGTGCTGCGGGAGAGAAAGCCTTGTCGGGCGGGGAAAGATCGCGTTTGAACTTGGGCTTGGATTTGCTCAGTGCGGCAGAAGTTTTTTTGTTTGATGAGCCGATCTCTGGTTTATCATCGAAGGATTCAGAGCATGTAGCAGAAACGCTGCGGGCCATGTCACGGGATAAAATTGTGATCTGTTCGCTGCATCGGCCTGGGGCTCAGGTGCTGCGCTTGTTCGATAAAGTTTTGTTGTTAGACTCGGGCGGACGCATGGCTTACTATGGATCGCCGCACGAGATGATGGAGTATTTTCGTGTCGCTTGCGTCGAGCTCAGCATCGCGCATCCATCATTGGTTGGTCGCTCGCCATTGGGCGCGGATTTTGTTTTCGATATATTAGAAACGCCGCTCAATACCATTGGTGGTGGGCAAAATCCTTTGGCAGCACGACGTTTCCCTCCGACCTTTTGGCAAGAGCGCTTTGAGAGTGAGACCTTGATCGAGTCGCTGCAACGAGTGGGCGATGTGCCATCGCGGTTGAGTGGTGGTGAGAAATCTGCATTGGATGGACCGTTTCCCAGGCGGCGGCGGCGGCGCGTGCGTGAGATTTTTTCGGTGTTTACAACGCATTTTCAGCGCTCGTTGCTTTCGAAAGTGCGGGCGCGTGGCACGCTGTATTCAACTCTGCTGGAGGCTCCCATTCTTGCGGCCTTGATTGCCTTCACACTGCGCTCATCACCTGCGGGTAAGTATGAATTCGACACGGCTTTGCACATGCCTGCATATCTCTTCCTCAGCGTCACGGTGGCGATGTTTTTGGGGCTAACAAATTCTGCGACCGAGATTTTGCGCGATCGTGCGGTGATTCGGCGCGAGCGCAATTGCTATCCAGGTGGCGACTTGTATGTGGCGGCAAAATGGCTGGCCTTAGCTCTGGTGGCGATGTTGCAGTGCGGCGCGTATCTTGCCGTGGCGCATCCGTTATTAGAAATCCGCGGCATGTTTTTGGAGCATTGGTTGTGGATGACCTTGACGGCATGGACGGGGACATCTCTGGCCTTATTGGTCTCGGCCTTGGTCAAAACGGAACGCGCGGCCTTGACCTCGGTGCCACTTTTGTTAGTGCCGCAGATGCTTCTTGCTGGCGCGTTGGTGCCGTTTAAGGAGATGAATCGCGCGATGTTTGACGATGGTTCAATCAATCGCGAGCGTGGCGGCACTCCTGTTCCCGCTCAAATCATGCCGCTGCGTTATGCATATGAGGCTATGGTGGTGGCGCAGGCGACGCGCAATCCTTTTGAAAAGGAACGCATGCGTATTCAGCGGAGGATTGATGATCTCGCGGCAACGCGTGAGCTGACCAAAGAAAGTGCCGAGAGATTGGAGATATTGAAGTTATCCTTGACCAAGTTGTTAGGCGCGGGGGCGAGTCATGCATCTGATGGACAGATCATTGCGGAGGAAATATCTTATCTTGCCCGCAATGGTACGCGTGAGCAATGTGAAGCACTAGAAGTCTGGCCCGAGGGAGAAGATCCGCGCAAGGTAAAATCGATTGCTGATTTTTTTGTGAATTCAAGGATTGATTTGATGACACGCGAGGCGGAAACACTGCGTACGGATTATCGCAATCAAAAAGCGCGGTCGATTTTCCTCGCCTTGCGACAGCCGATGTTTTGGGCGGACAATAATGAGCCAGTGGAAGTCGAGAAAAGCGGCCCCGGTGTGGTCGAGGCCGTGCCCGAGCGCAAGCAAGAGTGGATGGAAACAGACCGGCGCAATGGCTTTGCGCTGGGTCTGTTGATCTTCCTCTGCCCCGGCCTAACGGGATGGATCTTGCGACGTCAAAATCGCAATGTGAAGTGAAGACGCGCTTCCCATTCGTCCGCATTTTGCATGATGGCAAACTTTTAGATTGAAGCGCAATACATTGCGATTACATTGAGTGTGTCTGATGTCGCAAAGGTCAGAGTAAACTCTGTGCTAATCCCCAAATGCAATGAACCCTACTTTTGTTAACTTCCTCGGCGATAACCCAGGAGCCCGTGGTCGATTTCCTCGTGATTTTACGCAGGCTCGTGGCTTTACTCTGATTGTCACGATCTCGTTGTTGGTGCTGCTAACTTTGATCGTGGTAGGCCTTCTTTCTTTGTCTGCCGTGAGTTTGCGCGCCAGTTCTCATGGGGCTTCTATCTCGATAGCACGAGCGAATGCGCGGCTCTCCGTGATGATGGCATTGGGTGAGTTGCAAAACACAATGGGTTCAGATCGCAACATCACTGCGCCCGCGAGCATTCTCGATAAAAATCCAGAAACAGTGCAAGCAGATGGAGTAAAACACCCGCGTTACTCGGGAGTATGGCAAGCTCGTGCTGAAACCATCGATGCGATGCCAGATTATTCTCGTGAGCCATTTTTTCGTGAATGGTTGGTGTCTCATCGGGATCAATCAGCGCTTCAGAAACTCGATTTTGCGGAAAATGGCACGCTGCCTGATCCAGTAACCATTTACGAAATTAAAACCTCGGCAAACGATACGGAGCAAGTTCAGGCGGGGAAAGTTCCCACTGACAATGGAGCTCTGGCATGGTATGTGATCGACGAAAATTGCAAAGCTTCGATCAATCGGCGAGATGAGCGTGAGCGCGCAGGGGATGAAAACATTGCCGATCTCCTCGCAGGTTATGCAACACCTGGAACTCAAGGTATTACAGCATTGGATGAGTTTGAAGAATTTCCTGCAAATACCACCACAAGTGATAAATTCTACTCCATCAATTCTCTATCGCTCGCAGAAAAAGGAGAAAAGTATTTTCAATCACACGCGCACCTCACGCCTTATGCAGAAAGCGTTTTAGCCAATGTCACGACGGGCTCATTGCGTAAGGATTTGAGTTTGTATCTTGAGCGGACGGATTTGAGTTGGCAAGCTGGCTGGGGTTTGGCTGGGGGGCAATCGGGACTGCCGCGGAGTCCGCTTGGTCCTAACAAGTTGATTTCACTCAGCGCTCCGAACCAATACGACGTTCTATCGTGGAAAAATCTCTACCATTGGTCTCAAATGCATCGCCAGCAACTGCGCTCGGGGGCTTTGCAGTTTGCGGCCATGGATAATCAAGCTGCAGTTCATCAGCTCACAAATCCATCATGGAACAGCTCCGTCACCCGCATTGCCCCCGTAATGATGCGTATGCAGATGGTTCTCTCCTATAGCATGCGGAGAACGGATGCGAGTGCTCCACCTGATGCGAATGGCGAATCCGAATATGAGCTATTGATGCATGCGTATCCAGTCGTCACGCTGTGGAATCCTTTCAATGTTTCAATGTTTGTAAGAGAGTGGAGTTGTTTTCTTCACACACTACCCTTGGAGCATACGATATTCAAAAATGATGCGAAAGTTACGATGACGGAAGAAGGTTCTAAAAATGGAACATTCAATTGGGGTTGGCCTCGGGGTAACATGACGATGCGCGTGGGAGGAAGTACTGGTCCATCGGTCACGTTAGCTCCTGGTGAATCAAAATTGCTCACCTATAAAACCGCGCAAGCGGGTGGGTTCAATGCTCACGATATGACTGAGCAATTCAATGCATGGTTGCCTAGTGCCGCAGGGGAGCCGCGTATCGCTGGGAAAATTCGGGCAAAATCGAGTGATTCCATTTCTGTGCGCACGGAGATGTCGCGATGGGAGACAAGTGGCACTTCGTATTCAGGGGCTGACTTTCAGACAACTTTTGATTTCCGTTGTGAGCCGCGTGCCGTGCATGCAGGACATGATCAAAACTTTCTCAAATTTATGTTTTGTGGCCAAGTGGGATGGCGGCATGAGGCAGGAAATCCCAGCCCCATCACAGTCTCCGAAAGAAATTATCCCAAGAAAACTGTCGCTGCATTGTTGAACACGGCGTCACCCTTTATCAACCTGGATGTCCGATACAAGACACTCGATGAGCAACAGTTGCCTAACAAAAGCTGGCTGCATAATATTCCCATGCATCCATATGCTGCGGCAACTTCCACGAGTAAGCATGCCAGTAAAGGTGTCGATGCCAAAACCCCGTTCTTTTCGCATCCCTATGCCATTAACTTCGAGCAGATCAATGGCATTGCAGGTGTCGTGCAAAATCGTCCGTTCATTGGTTTGAGCAATCGCCCCGGTGGCGAGCCACGCATCGCCGCGGTTTCCGTTCCGCTTGCGCCTCTTACGTCGTTGGCACAGTTGCAAAATTTACCACTTTTGCCCATTGAAGCGCTGAATTGGAGTGGACATTATTTGCAAAATCAAGCGATCGGTAACTCATACGCGATGCCGGGGCTAGCACCAACTGCCATCAAACAGACATCGTTTCCCTTTTACTTGGGGCAATATTTTGCGTGGCAAGGTGGCGATATTGCAGGGAATACGTACCAAGCAAAAAATGCATTCAATAACGCGGACTATACCATCAGTGCGGCGCCTGCATCACTCGTAGATCGGAGCTATGTGGCGAATCATTTGCTCTTCGATGAATACTTTTTCTCCTCGATGTCTGCGCAAACGGGGCCGATCTTTAAAAAATACGGGAAGGAGAGAACTTTGAAGGTTGTGGTCGAAGATTTCTACAATAACAACAGGCGTCTTCCCATTGCGGCGTATCGCCCCTATCTCAGCGGTAAAGAAGTTACCCCTGAACGTCTCGTGCCACTATTGACTTCGAGAGCGGGGTCAACGGCTACCGCCCACCTCATTGCTGCCAGCCGCATGATGGTAGAAGGAGGCTTTAACATCAATTCCACATCTGAGCCTGCCTGGCGCGCCATGCTTGCTGCGGCGCATTTAAAACGTCCTGTAACGATGAACGGTAATACTCTGAAGGCGGAAAAGGCTTCAAAATTTCTCGTCAATCGACACTCCGCACCATTAGCTGGCGCTGCGGGCAATGGCTCGGGTACCGCAGAAGAATCCAATCGTTGGTTAGGATATCGCGAACTTACGGAAGAAGAAATGGAACAACTCGCCGAAGCCATCGTTCGCCAAGTCAAACTCCGCGGCCCATTCCGCTCGCTCGGCGAGTTCGTCAATCGACGTCGTTCTTCCGATACAGAGATGGCGCGCTACGGAGCTCTTCAAGCTGCTCTCGAAGACCCCAAGGTGGATATTAATAAAAATTATCGTGGCTCTGGGAATGAAATTTCTTCGGCAAATATTGCCGGCACCAACTACAAGTTTCCTGCTGCTGCGCTGGGCTCAAAGTTTCAAGGCACCCCAGCCTACATTTCTCAAGCGGACATTTTGACTCCCATGGCTCCCATCATCCAAGCCCGTTCTGATACCTTTGTCATTCGCGGCTATGGTGAGGCAAAAGCGAAGAATGGAGCCATCATTGCGCGCGCCAGTTGCGAGGCCGTGGTTCAGCGAGTCCCCGATTTTGTTGACTCGCTAGATGCTGCTGATGTTGCAGAAAATCTTCTCAAATCACCGATCAATCGAGTATTCGGCCGACGTTTTGTTGTAAAATCTTTCCGCTGGCTTGCCGATAGCAGCGAAATCTAATCTCATCATTTTCTATGTTAAAAATGCTACCACTTTACCAACTCATCGCGTCGCTGTGCATTGCTATGGTGACACCAGCCCTGTCACAAGCCGATGCCGCGAAATCGCCGAAAGTTTCGTTCCGCGTCACTCGCTTCGATCCTGGTGATGGCACCTCACCCAAGTTCCGCGTGGGTACGGAGCAAAAAGAATGCGAGGTGCCTTTGACCTCCATCGAAGGACCATTCTCGGCAACCTTGCGCGATGGCACGTACTTGGATTTTTGGGGGGCTGCTGCGGACAATCCTGAAATCTCGGTGGCGATCGCGGCAAACGAACGCAAAGATCTGTTGTTGATTTTTTTTCCCGATGGGAAAACGTTTCGTTTGATGAAAGTGGTGACATCTGCTGATCGCATGCAAGGCGGGTACCAGATGATCATCAATACCACACCTGATGAGATCGGAGTGAAACTCGGGACGGCGGAGCCAGTGATCATTTCCTCGGGGAAGAGTGGAACTCTCAAGACTCCAACAGCGGCCAAAAATGCATCGATACCCGTAGTGGTCAACGTGAAAAAAGCGGGGAAGTGGACACTGGTGAGCACCGAAGATTGGCCCCATGAGCCAACCGTGCGAAAGTTCTTATTTGCGTTTGTTTCACCGCGCACCAAGCATTTGATGTTTCATACGGTCTCGGAGATGGTGGAATAGTTGCAGAGCTCCGATTTCCCGTGACTGGCTCGCTTTTTTCTTGACGACATGAATACAGTGTCTAATTTCGATAAACCAACTGTTGCAAATTGCTGTTGGTGAAACCCTAGTGAAAAAATCCCAAACCTCGATACGATTATGTTAAAGTCATCATTGTACTTAAAATCATTGACCCTTGCCGCGTTCTTGCTTGGCGCGGGATCATCCGCAAAAGCGACTCTCGTGGGCCATTGGCTCAACGGCGATACCAATCTAACAGATGCCTCTGGTTTTACTACTGCTGGCACTCACGATGGGGTCGCAGTCGGGCCGAATGCTGGTTTGTTAGCTTACAGTTCCGATGTTCCCACGGGCTTCACGGGGCAATCACTCAGCCTCGTTGGCAATGTAGCTGTGAGTATTGCAAACAGCTCATCAGCCGATGGAGGAACCTATCAGAATACGTTTGATGGTGGGATCAGCAGTGAATGCACCATCGCATTTTGGGCGAAAGGATTTCCTGCTACATGGTCTCCTTGGGTAGGCAAGCGTGGGGAAGGTGGCATTGGTTGGCAGGTACGTCGGATGGCCGGCGCAAACGTCGCAGGCTTTACGGTGCGCGGTGTGGGTAACGAAGATGGCTGGGGTAGCCCAATCGACGTTGCAGCAGGGCAACCTGCATGGCGTCACTATGCTGCGGTATGGAATCAAGCAGCAGGCACCCGCGACCTCTATATCGATGGTGCTTTTTCCCACACAGTCGCTAGCACTCCGGGGGATGATATGTCCCTCGCTGCGGCTCATCGCTTGGTATTAGGGGCTCGCACCGATGGTGGCGGCACGGGATATGAAGGCTACTTCACGGGGAATCTGTATGATGTGCGCATCTACAATACCTCGCTCACTCAGCCTGATGTCGCAGCTTTAACGCTTCCTGCTGTTACTGGCTTGGTAACTGTTCCTGGCAATGGCAAAGTTGGTCTGAGCTGGACATCATTGCCTTCCGCTACTAGCTACACAGTCTGGACAAAAGACACGGTGACGAACGTTGAGGAGACCGACACAGCAACATCTGCGCTTTTCGAGAAAACGGGATTAGTCAACGGAAGACCTTATCTTTTTAAAGTTAGAGCCAACAATGGCGCGGTCAATGGTGCATACTCGGCTGAACTAGGTGCTACTCCCGTGATGAGTTCGGGCAAAGACATTCTTACCTTCGCGTTTGGAATCAGTGGCAATGCTACGATTTCAGGAACGAATATTACGAAATATTTGCCTTCATCTGCCAATGTGACGAATTTAGCTCCAACCTTTACGACCTCCTTTTTTTCCACGGCAAGCCCTGCATCTGGCACGGCCCGCGACTTTACTTTTCCGCAAACGTACACGATCACCGCAGAAGATGGATCGACGAAAACCTATACGGTCTCGGTAGCACTTGCGACTCCCATTACTTATGACTTCACAGGAGGATTGCAGGGCTGGCAGCAGATTCAACCGACATTGCCTGCCGTGCTCTGGCAGACCAATGCGCTGGGATCTGGTTACGATGGTATCGCACCCGATGATACTTTTACCCGTTTCGGGCGTTCACCCATTTTTTATCTGCTAGACTCTGGCCCGCTTACCTTCTCTCTGAATGGCGGATCTTCTCCTCTAGCAGTTCCGCACGTTGGTCCTTCCTCGATTCCTGCTGAGGCCATCCAAAATGGTGGCTTTGCAGGCGTGGCTTTGCGCGATGTGGCGACAAATTCCTACGTTCTTAGTAGAAGGAAGTCTGCCAATGGCGGGATTGAGCAGATGCAGTTCACGGCGGCAGAGCTGGCTCCTTTTGCCAATGATGGGAAACAATACACGCTGGACTACCTCGATTACAACAGAGGTAGTTGGGGATGGACCTATCTTGATGATGTCTCGATTCCTGGCGTGGCCGCAGAGCCTGGGACAGTGGCCTTGATTACATCTCTCAAAATGGGTTCGCTCGGCCTTACGGAAATTTCCGGCACGGACATTACGGTGTGGTTGCCTTATGGAACTGATGTCACGGCTCTTAACCCGCTCATCGCTGTTTCTCCAGAGGCAGTATTGTCCCCGTCTCTTGGCACATCGCGTAATTTCACCACACCACAGGTCTACACAGTTACTTCGGGAGATTCCCTTGTTACCACCAATTACACCGTCACGGTGATCACAGCTGGCTCGTTGAATGTGAAAACCTATGATACCACGAGTGGGGTGACATTTTTAGAACCGATCTCCAATTTGCAGGCGGTCACACCCACTGCGACTTCGATACAAGTGGGTGATATTTCGTACGGTAACTTTGTGACAGGGCTCCCTGGGGTGACAAGTCCGGAAACCTTCGCGGTCCTCTGGGATGGCTGGTTTGACGTTGCGAAAGATGGCCCGGGCTATTATACCTTTGGTAGCGACAGTGATGACGGCAGTGTGATTTATTTGGATTTGAACAACGATGGAGATTTTGACGATCTCGGCGAGTTGGTCATGAACAACAATGGTCTTCATGGTGTCAATGCGCCGCGCACGGGAACGGTGTATCTGCCGATGGATACCGTTCGCATAGCCATTGGATATTTTGAAGAATCTGGTGGAGAAGGCATCGATGTTCGCTTCGGACTGGGTGCAGGTCAGGCTTTTGCTTCTTTGCAGCGCATTAGTGGAAAGACCGGCCATTTCCGAGCCACTGAACCTGCCGCTGATCCTTCCTCTGCTGTGCTATGGAATTTGACATCAACAGGCCGTGTCGCTCAGCTTTATGGCAGTCCGACGGATCTTCTGCTCCTTTTGCCCGAAGGGACATCACTCACCAATCTCGCGCCTACATTCAATCTATCACCCGGTGCAGTTAGCGTTCCTCCTTCGGGAACTGTTCGTGATTTCACAACTCCACAGACCTACACGGTGACCTCGCAGGACACCAATACTGTTACGACGTTTACCATAATCGCTCGGTCCGCCACGCCGATTCAAATGACTACCTATCAAGGTGTCAGTGGCATTGCAATGTTGGCGCCACTTTCCAACTTGCAAGCACAGACTCCCAGCAGCACGACAAATACAACCAATGAAATCATTCATGAGAGTGATGCCGCATTTCTTGCACTGCCTGGTCTAACGAGTGCTGATAATTTCTCCATCATCTGGGAGGGCTGGTTCAACGTCGCTGCCGATGGCGCGGGGGAATACACCTTTGGCACACGGAGTGACGATGGAAGTGTGTTTTGCTTGGACTTCAATGATGATGGCGATTTTGACGACACTGGCGAAATCATCGTCAACAACAACGCATTGCAAGGATCAACGATCCGGACGACTACCGTCAAACTGCAGATGGACAAAATTCGTTTTGCCATTGGTTACTTCGAAGTCGGCGGCGGACAGGTGATGGAGGCTCGTTTTGGCAAAGGTGATAGTCTGAGCTGGACGGAGCTGACACGTGTTTCTGGGAATACAGGTCTATTCTCTATCGCTGAACCCGCTTCAAATCCGTCTTCTGCGGTTCTGTGGTATGCAAACTATGCAGGCAGTGTTGCTGTGCCGACAAATCCTGAATGCACCGAACTAGAGATTGCGTTGCCCTTGGGGAACGATATCACAGATCTTGCGCTAGAGTTCGGCGTTTCTCCTGGAGCGACATGCGTGCCGCCATCAGGAACACCGCGAAATTTCACGACTGCGCAGACTTATACGGTAACATCGGCAGATTCCACGGAGTCAACGATCTACACGATTTCTGTGAGTCATCTATTCCAATCCTACGACTATAATAATGGAAATCTTCAAGGATGGAAAAACCTTGTTTGGGATCTCAGTGCCAATGGTGGCTCGGGCGGTTGGATCGAATTGGCTCCGAATGCCACAACGATGCCCGCAACGGTGAATGGCGGCGTCATTCAGCCGACTGCTGTGAACAATGGTTTGTTTGTGGTCACCAACGGGCAAGTGTTCTATAGTGGTAACGGCGATACGCATTTGAATTCTCAGCGCCTGCGTTCGCCTGCGTTCTATTTGGATGCTGTGGCAGATCTCACGCTGCAATTGCGGGGTGGGGTGGCTAATACTACCGACCCCACAAATGAGGGCGATGTGCCATTTGCTGCTGTGACAAATGCAACTGGTGCTGCACCTGGTGGCTGGAAGGGTGCCGTGCTTCGTCGTGTGAGTGACGGCGCATTTTTGATCGCCAAGCCAAGGACGGGAGCCAATGGCGATGCCTTTAGTACGATTACTTTTACCGAAGCTGAGCTCGAGCCTTATGACGGAGTCGCGTGCACCATCGAATTGATCAACACAGACCGCGGTGCCTGGGGGTGGGTGGCCATGGACAATGTCTACATTCCTACGACGGGCTTCGTTCCGTTGTCATCGTATGATACATGGCGTGCAAACTATTCACCACTGGTCGGCACGGCGGGCCAGCCGGGACAAAATCCTGATGGCGATCTCTATAGCAACGTTCTGGAATACGCATTTGGCTTGAATCCTAGTGTCAGTGAGAGCGGACCCATCGAGTATTTGGCCGGCGGCGCTGTCACCAATCGTGGGGGCTCAGCAATCGTTGAAGATGGTGGTGTTTGGTATGCAGTATTTGGGCGCAGAGCGGATCATGCAACTTCGGGGTTGACCTACACAGTGCAATTTAGCAACGACCTCAATCACTGGGCATCGCCAGCGGTCACTCTGACTCCGGTAGCAAGTGATAGCGAAATCGAAGCGGTGGAAGTGCAATTTCCGAATACGATCAATACACCAAGCGGTCCGATGAAACCTACATTTATGAGGGTTGAGGTTACTCATCCCTGATGATGAAAAAAAGGGAGCGCATGCGTTTTGCATGCGCTCCTTTATTCCTTCTGAAAATGCATTGCGCTGAGCTGAGGCTCAGCGTTTTTTTGCTTCCATCAAACGACTAATTCTTCGCGTGGAGCAAGGGTGGCGAGAAGTTTTTGAATAACATCGTCACTGCTGACTCCTGCGGCCTCGGCATTGAAGGTGGTGATCACGCGGTGACGCATGACGGGAGCGGCGATAGCTGCAACGTCAGCGGTGGTCGCATGAAAACGACCGCGCAGTACGGCGTGGGCTTTGGCGGCGGTGATGAGGCTGATGCCAGCGCGGGGACCAGCACCCCAGCCGACCATTTCACGCACGAAGTCGGGCGCGCTTGGGTCTTTGGGGCGGGTAGCGCGCACGAGTTTGGCGGCGAAGTCGATAACGTGGTCGCCTACGGGCACGCGTTTGACGACTTCTTGCAAACGCAGAATGTCAGCGGAGTTCATCATCGGGGTGACAGTCGCGTGATTGGGGCTGGTAACCCGTTTGATGATCTCGCGCTCCTCGGATTCGGTCGGATAATTGACAATGATGTTGAAAAGGAATCGGTCGAGCTGTGCCTCGGGCAGTGGGTAGGTACCTTCTTGCTCGATCGGATTTTGTGTGGCAAGCACGAAAAATGGCTGCGGCAGCGCGAGGGTGTGCTCACCGACGGTGACATGGTGTTCTTGCATCGCTTCCAGCAAGGCAGCCTGCGTTTTCGGCGGCGTGCGGTTGATTTCATCGGCCAGCACAAGGTTGGCGAAAATGGGGCCATTGACGAAGCGAAAGCCGCGGCGGCCGGTCTCGGGATCCACTTCCAGCACATCGGTGCCGGTGATGTCGGTAGGCATCAGGTCAGGCGTGAACTGAATGCGCTTGTAGCTGAGGTCCAGTGCTTTTGACAACGTAGAAACGAGCAATGTTTTGGCGAGGCCTGGCACGCCGACGAGCAAGGCGTGGCCTCGACAGAAAATCGCCATCAGCGCTTGCTCTACCACTTGGTCCTGGCCAACGATGACCTGGCCCAATTCCTCCTTCATTCGACCGTAAACCCGATGCAGTTGATCGACGGCGTCTTTATCCTCGTTGCTCATATCGATAGCACTACGCGAGCCGCGCGGTGTTCTTTCAGAAAGTGAGATGATGTATCTTGAAATTGGCCGCTATTCGACTCGGGAGTTGCATAAGTTCATTTTTTGAAGTAGCTTTCATGCATGGTTGAGCTCGCAGATGTACAAAGACAAGCTCGTGAACTTTCCGAAGAAGATCGGAAAGGGTTGGTCGCATATTTGTTGCATGGGTTCAGCGATGCCCCCATGGGTGCAAGTGATGAAGAAGTTGAACTGCGTGATGCTGAGATGGACTCTGGAGTAATCACTCCGATTAGCCACAAAGAATTTCTCGATCAGGTAGGACGAGTAAAATGATCAGATCTGTCGTATACCATCCTAAGTGCCGAAGGAAGTTCGCGCATTCATTGATCATTACGAATCGATTTCGCAAGAGCTTGGGGATTCATTTTGGTGCGAATTGATGGAGGTAATCGACTATGCGAGGGACTTCCCTGAGAGACATCATTTTGATCGCACTGGACGTAGGCGAAGTAACCTAAAAAGATTTCCAGTGCATATTTTGTTTCGATTTTTTCCTGACTTCATACGGATCACAGCAGTTCGTCATGATCACCAAAATCCAGAATATGCTGCGAGGAGACAATAATCCCGCGGTTCAAAGTCGAGCTTGATCACGGTGCTTCATCATGCAATGCGGCAATGATTTGAGTTGTAAACGGCTAGAATAGTGTTCGAGCGATTTTTTCCTGGAAAACTCAGCGGCGGCCTTTGGGTGCCACGGTTTCTGGTTTGTCAAAAATGAGCTTGGTTTCCGAGGCGGCGCGACCGTTGGTGGGGTCCATCGTTTTGACGTTCATTTGCTTGAGCGTGTAAATGTCGGTGCCGGATGCATCTTTGCCAATGTTCATCACATCAGTGACTTCGAAGCGTTTGAGAATCTGGCCGTTGCGATTGAACCCTTCGATTTTCATGAAGGCTCCGTATTTTTGATGCACCCACACATACATCACTTGGTAGGCTCCACCTTGGCCGGGATTGTTCAGGCGGATCTTCCAACAATTGTGAACACCAACGCGCTCAGTGCCTTCTAGGATGGGTTTTTTCCAATAGAAAAAGCGCATGGCTAGGTCCTCGTAAGAAAGGTCTGTGCCGGCGATGGGATTGGCGATTTTGGCAACCGGGAATTTGCTTTGCTTGTTGCCGATCATTTCGAGCAAATCACAATTCTCATCATTCATGCGCAAATGGAATGCCTTCCATTTATCGGCCTCCCAGACCTGAAACTGGATGTTTTCTTGGCGGAGGAAAAGCACCACCGGGATCTTGGTGCGGCCATTGATCATGTTGCCCTTGAGGTCGGATTGCTGGAGTGCGGCGATCATTTTCGCAGTGCCGATGATTTGTTCCGCGTTGGTAGCTGCTTGCTGCGCGTATGCTGGGATGCCGGAAGCAAGTGCAAGAACGGCGGTGGTGAGAAAGAGGAAAATGTTCATTGTGGTGTGCTTGGCATTCTAATTGTTGCGATGGATAGGACAAGTGTGGACTGGAGTGTATTCGAAAAAGTTTCCCCTAACGTGACTCCGCAAAATTGATATTGCCGAAGACATGTGTGAAGCACCTTAGACTGCTACAGCCTGCTGTAGCTTTGGGCAATGCAGCCCTGCTGCTAGCCGGCGTCCCCACTCGGAAAAAGCCCGATGAAACCTCCGCTTATCCAGCTCGCAGCAGGCTGCATGGCGGAAAGCGGCAGCGGGCTGCAGCAGTCCGTGGCCTTACTCGGCAATCTCGAACAACAGTGCGGTTATTTTTGGCCGCGTCTCCTAACGGAAAATTAGGGAGTGATTACTTCGCCACGGTGAGTTCCTGGGTGGGGCCGCTGCTTGGGCGGAGCTGATGGTGAGCATGACGGCAAAAAATCGATCGATGAGTCATGTGAACTATGACGCCATCGATCAATGATCTATTCGAAATTCCGAGAAATTATTTTTTCGCTTTTTCGATCAAGGCTGTCAGGTGTTTGGCATACGCTTCAGGACCACCTTCACGGTAGCCGATTTCTTCGCTGATTTTTTTGCCCTCGGCATCAAGCAGGAATACTGTCGGATAGCCCTCGATCTTGAACTCTTTGTCGAGCGCTTTATTTTGCGCTTTCACCTCGGCGGGCAGTTGTTTTTTCTTCGGGAAATCGACTTCCATGAGAATCAAATTTTTCGCTGCGTATTCTTGAAATTCTTTTTTCGAGAAAACTTCTTTTTCGATGCGGATGCACCAGCCACACCAGTCGGTGCCGGTGAAGTTGATCAGAATCGGTTTATTTTCGGCTTTCGCTTTGGCTTTTGCGGCCTCCCAATCAGTCATCCAGCCATTGGCGAGTGCGAGGGTGGAGGTGAGGAAAAGGGCGGCGATGGTTCGTAGTGCATTTTTCATGTTTGTTTTGTGTTAGATGATAAGATTGGGTATAATATATCGGTTGCGCGATGTTGCCAATGGGGTAGGTTGAGGTGATGGTTGGTGAGATACGGGGCTGAAGTCCGCGCGCCTATTTTTTGTTTTTCAAGCGGAGTTGCTCGAGGCGGCTCAGTGGCTTTTCAACGGGAGCGGCAGGCGCGGCTGCTGGTGCTGCTGCGGGAGCTGCGGGAGCTGCGGGAGCTGCGACGACCATGGGAGCATCGATGCGCAATACGCCACCGTAGGCGAGTTGGTGCACGACGTTTTGTCCGTTTTGCGGAATGAGCACTTTGCAGAAAAGATTCTGGTGTTTGCCGATGGTGGCGTCGGCGGCGACTTCGAGCGAGAACAATAGTTCTTTGGTGTCCTTGTTAAATGACATTGGGGCGGCCTTGACACCATGGGGTAGCCCCATCAGTTCGGCTGTGGCATTGCCCTCAAAAGGCGTGGTGACATCGAGCTTGGTGAGCAATCCCGTTGGTTTGTTTTGCTCGGTCGCGCAGAGCTCGATGCCCATGGTCATGAATGGCTCGGCGATGGTAAGTGTGGCGAGCTGGGAGGAGACGAGGATCGGGCCCTTGGGTGTATTTGCCTCGGCGAGGATGACGATAGGCCATTGGCCAACGGCAGCGTCATTGCTAGCATTGATCTCGTAGATGGCATCGGTGGCTCCTTTGGGGACATCGATAGTGACGGGGGCTCCAATGCCGGTGGGAATCCACAGGAAGCGTAGAGTAAAGGCTTCGTCGTAGCCAGCTGTGCGTTGGATTTTGATGGCAAGAGGAAGCACGCCATTTTTGACGATGGGAATGGAGGGCTGCACGAGCTCGATGAGCAGCGGCGCTTCCTCGGTGACACCGATGCTGATGCGATCCACGGAGGTGCCGTGGTAGGAGCCTTGATTGTTGATGTCAACATGCTCGATGCGCTCGCCAAGAATGCCGCTGAGTTCGGCTGGTGCGCCATCGCCACCAGAATTTAGCCGGATTTTGTGCAGTCCTCCGGCAACGGGAGCATCGGCTGCGGCCTCTAACAAAACAGGAAATGAAGTAACTCCGTTGGGGATCGGTGGTGCCGTCATGGTCATGCCTGCTGGCAGGGATTCTGGTGTGAGGATGAGATTGCAGCCGACATTTTCGCGGGTGAAATTGACGACCGTGGCGTAGCGATTGCCGCGCGGAACAGTGAGCATTTTCCACTTCTGCGTTTGTACACGCTCGACGGTGGGAAGTCCCGCGGAAATAGCAGCCGCTTTCTCGACGATCTCGACGCGATAGGTGAAATCAGCTTGGCCGTATTTGAGCTTATCCAATACGCGTATGACGTAATCACCATCAGCAGGGCAGCCCCAAGCGATGGAGCTATCGAGCCCGCCTTGGTCATCGTTATCGGCTAACCCTTTGCCTGCGGCATCGTGGATGCTGACGACGGAGTCGAGCGGCGAGCGCAGTCCTAGCGCATTGACTTTGATGACCAGTTGCTGATCTTTTTTAGCGGTGAAGCGGAACCAGTCTTGGTCGTCTTTTTCACTGATGATGCCGTGTGCTGCGCAGGGTGCGGGACCGATCACCGTCCCGGTTTTTTCGTCATGGTTCGGCTCCACTTCGTTGGTGTAATTGACGGGGCTGAGTGCAATCCAGTTGGGCGATGGAGCGGAAAGACCGTCTGCTTGGGCAAAGAGAGGAAAGGGATTGGGGCCAGCGGCGGGCAGGGTGATGCTTTGCTTGATGGGGCCAGAGGGATCCCCAATAAAAGTGAATTCGATGGTTTCGCCGGGTTTGGCTCCGGTGGGGAAAACGGCGGATGGACGAGGTGCGGAACTGACGTGGAGGCGGTAGTGGCAGTTGTCATTGCCCTCGTAGGCTGCCTCGCGTACGAGGATGCGATAATCGCCATCTTCCGGTGCGACGATGGAGGCAAAACAATCGGTGCGCAGCAACGGCGAATCATCGCGAGCGCTCATCTCGAATCGCTTGGGATCGAGGATCGCAACATAGGCGTCGAACATTTCTTGGCCGAGGCGGATGGCCTCGACTTCGACGGTGAGGCGTTGGCCTTTTTTGAGATGACAGAGGTAAAAATCTTCGTCTTCTAGCTTGGCGACGCCATGAACCGTGGAGTTGATGGCTACGGTCTGCGGCTGGTCAAATTGATTGTTCGGCTCGACTTCGTCCACGCAGGGGAATTGGCCGACGAGAAACAATTTCATCTCGGTGATGCCCCCCGCCGTGCGCACGCGGAATTGGTGCTCACCGAGTGGTGCATCTGCTGCGATGGTGGTTTGAGCGGTGACGTGTTTGGCATCTACGGCTTTGATGTCAGTAAATGTGATGCCTGGCTGGTAAGCGAGGATTTCTTGCACATCGGTGAGGCGGTCGCCATAAAAGTGAAGCTCCACTGTGGTGCCGCGTTGCCAGCCACGCGGCGTCACTACAGAGAGAATTGGGGATGTTGCGAGCACAGCAAAAGTGCTCACCAGCATGGTCGATGCAGCGAGGAAGATGGTTTTCACGATGGGAAAAAGATTAGGCTTTTTTCGCAAGGATCTCATCGAGCACGCGGCCGCCATCGCAGATTTCCATGGGTCGATTACCGGGCGCCATGAGTTCTTTGTCGGCGTTGATGCCAATCTGATTGTAGACCGTGGTAGCAAGGTCGGCCACACTGACGGGATCGTTTTCGGGCTCGCCGCCGAGCGCATCAGAGCTGCCATAGACAAAACCCGATTTCACGCCGCCGCCTGCGAGCATGGTCGAGAAAACGCGCGGCCAGTGATCGCGACCACCTGTGGGGTTGATCTTCGGCGTGCGGCCGAACTCAGTGGTGACCATGACCAGTGTGGAATCGAGCAGACCACGTTGATCGAGGTCGCGAATGAGCGCGGCGATGGCGATGTCGGTCGGTGGCAATTGCTGCTGGATGCCGTCTTTGATGTTATCGTGATGGTCCCAGCCGCCCGCAGTGAGGGAAACGAAGCGCACGCCTGCTTCGACGAGGCGCCGGGCGAGGATCATGCGTTGTCCGGCTTGCGTGCGGCCGTATTCATCGCGAAGTTTTGCGGGCTCGGCTTCGAGATTGAATGCATCGCGTGCCTGTTGGGACGAAATCAATTTGTAGGCATGCTGGTAGAAAGCATCCATCGAATCGAGTGCATCGGATTCCTCCATACTGCGAAAATGTTGGTCCACGGTATAAAGCAGCGACTGGCGGCGATGAAAGCGCTCATCGCTGACGCCATCCGGCAAATTGAGATCGCGCACTTTAAATCCACCTTCTGCTGGATCTGCTCCGAGAGCGAAGGGACCGAAGGCCGAGCTCAGGTAACCTGAGTTGGCGTATTCGTTCGGCACCTGCGGGATGCAAACGTAGGGTGGCAAATTGTTTTTCGAGCCCAATTCATGGGAAATGATCGAGCCGACCGATGGATATTCCACCGCCGGCGAGGGCCGGTGGCCGGTGAACATGTTGTGCGTGCCGCGCTCGTGGGCCGCTTCGCCGTGGGTCATCGAGCGGATGATGGTCATTTTATCGGCAACCTGCGCGGTCATTTTCATGAGCTCGCCAAATTGCACACCGGGGATCTTGGTATCGATCGCGCCATAGGGGCCACGATATTCCGATGGTGCAAGCGGCTTGGGATCGAAGGATTCTTGGTGAGCCATGCCACCAGGTAAGAAAATGTGAATGACACTTTTGGCAACACCCTCTTTGGTTTCGTAAAACTTCTGCGCACCAGCAGCTTGCTTCTGGAGAAATCCGGGCAATGTCAGGCCTAGACCTCCAAGCAGACCAACGTAAAAAAATTCACGACGTGAGGAATAGCGTTCCAAAGGATTTCCTGGGCATTTTGGTTTCATGGCTTGTTCGGGTTGATTTTAACGGATTTTATCGCAGGATGTGCGCATCAATCATGCGGCAAGTCAATGTTACGTAGGTGCGAGGGAATTATTTCAAAAAAACTGCTGACTTTTTTGTGATGGGCTCGACTCACTCGATTGGACGGCATTGATCCCAGTTCATTCGGGAGTGATTTCAATTTCATCGCCGGTCTCCTCGGCATCCGGCACGGGAATGGCTCGCTGGATTCCTGCATCGGCTGGCTCCTCATCGGTATTGGTCATTTCCTCTTCAGAAATGTCTTCGGTGAATTCATTCATGCTCTCTTCGATGATGGGAACGGCACGTGGTATACCATCGCGGTCGATTTCAGGTTCAACAGGAATGGCTCGGATCACTTCATCTGACTCCGCTACAACATTGCCATTTTCGTCAATCACCAAAGCTTTTTTCGGTGCGGCGATGATTTCTTCGATCTCATCACGCAGTGGATTGAAAAACGCTTTGACCATTGGCGCGGCATAGCGACCACCGCTCACGATCTGTCCAGGGCGCCCTTCATAGATCACAGCAAAAGCGAATCGGGGGTTCTCATAGGGGAGAAAACCTGCAAACCACGCAAGGCGTTGGTTTTTCGAGGCAGGTCCCCATTGTGCAGTTCCCGTTTTTCCGCAAAGTGTGGTCCAGCTCAGGCCTGCGCTACGTCCTGTGCCGTAATTAGAATTAACCACATCGCTCATACCTTTGTGTACTGCCAGGTAGGCGGACTCGGGCACACCGAGGTCCTTGCGCACCTCTGGTAGCGTTTGGAACACCACCCGACCTTTGGAATCTTGCACTTGGCGTATCATTTGGAGTTTCGGCAGGGCCTCACCGTTGGCAATACCGGCCATGCCTTGCGCCACTTGCAGAGGAGTGGAGAGCAGCACTCCTTGACCGATCGCCATGTTGGCGGTGTCGCCATTCATGAAGCGACGTTTGTGCTGGGAAATCATCCATTCGTTGGTCGGTATCAAACCAGCTGCCTCGCCGATTAACGGTAGCCCCGTTTTTTCCCCGTAGCCGACGCGTCGAGCCATGGCCAAGAAATTGGTGGGTCCACAATCAATGCCTACGAGCGCAAACCATGTATTGCATGAACGTGCGAGCGCATATTTTACAGCAATGCTGCCCTCTGCTGCTCCCGAGGCGTTACGAACCTTGTGGCCCGGAAATTGCAAGAACGCAGGCGCATACACCGTGCTTTGCTCGGTGATGGTTTCATCGGCTAAAGCCGCCAGCGCTACGACGGATTTGAACGTCGATGCCGGTGGATACTCCGCGGAAAAGGCGCGGCCAAACATCGGCGCAGCAGGATCCTCGTTGAGCTCTTTGAAGCGCGTCGTGCTAATGCCACCCACGAACTCCATCAGGTCAAATGTCGGCCTGGATGCCATCGCCAGCACCTCGCCCGTAGTGACATCAATCACCACCAATGCTCCGCGTTGACAGCCATTGCGCAGGACGCTCTCGGCACGTTCTTGCCAACGTCGATTGAGTGTCATGACGACGTTTCCTCCCGCTACTGGTCGCTTCACAATTTCCTCTTGGAGCTTAATGCCATCGTTGTTATACAGTATGCGCTTGACGCCAGGCGTGCCCGATAATTGCGTGTCGTAGATTTTTTCTAATCCCGCTTTTCCCTCGGTCACTTCCCACAAGGGCTCGTTGAAATTGATCGGCCCAGTTGGTAGCTTGCCCGCGCTGCCAGTGTAGCCGATGATGTGAGCCGCCATGCTAGCTCCCGGGTAGTAGCGAGAGTAAACTGGTTGCAACACGATGTCATCTCGGTCATCCAATTTCTTCGCCAGAGCGGTGGCATTGCTGCCGGTGATAAATCCACTCAGGTAGAGAGGCAGCCACCGCCGAAACTGGTAGTGTGCCCATAAGTCGGCATCGGATTTATCCGCCGATTTCGGATGGATTGCCTTCAGCTCTTCCAGCCGCTTGCGGGCCCATGCCACTACGAATTCTTCACTCGCATTTTCAAACTGAGGAAACTGTAAGGCCAATCGATAAGTGACCCGATTTTGCGCAAATGGCTCACCCTCGCGGTCCAAAATCTGCCCTCGTGGTGCTGGGATCGCCAATGTGATCACACGCGCATTTTTCAGACCAGTTACGGATGCATCATTGCTATTAGGTTTAGCTCCCGTAGGTGATCCAGTCTCTTGGCCCATAGCACCCAAGATCCCAACTAAGCTCATCCATACGATCCCCCTTAATAGGGAAAGTCGATTATGCAAGAAGCCGCGATATAGAAGTCCATTCATATGCGTGTGCGCTAGCGAGTGTATCCCATGGCCACGCGTCTGGCAATGCCGGAATTCCGCCAGAGCCCCCGCCATTTCCTCAAATCAAAAACTCCGCCAATGTCTCATCATTCGTAATGTCCCGATAGGCAAACCCCTGCGCATCCAATTGCTCCGTCAGTGCAGAAAATCCACGCGCCTCCCGTGTTTCGATGCCGATCAGCACCGAGCCAAAATTCCGCGCCGATTTCTTCAAATACTCAAAACGCGCAATGTCATCATGCGGGCCCAGCATCGACAAAAACTCGCGCAACGCCCCCGGCCGCTGCGGCATCCGCAAAATAAAGTATTTCTTCAGTCCCGCATGCCGTTGCGCCCGCTCTTTCACCTCGGGTAATCGCTCAAAGTCGAAATTCCCGCCCGATGTCACACACACCACCGTTTTCCCCACAATCTCCGCCGCCAATTCCGGTAGCACATCCACCGCTAAGGCTCCCGCTGGCTCTAATACGATGCCCTCCACGTTCAACATCTCTAACATCGTGCCACAGATCCGATCCTCCGGCGCCCGCAGCACCATATCCTCCGTCACCCAATCCAATCGCGCAAATGGCAGCGCACCGATCCTCGCTACCGCAGCTCCGTCGACGAAACTATTCACTTTTTTTAAAGTCGTCGGCCCACCCGTTGCGATCGCCGCCGTCAGACTCGCCCCGCCCACCGGCTCCACAAACCGATATTGCACCGCCGCTGCCTCCTGCCGCAGATAAGCTGTCACCCCCGCCGCTAAGCCCCCGCCGCCCACCGGTAGCACTACCCAATCAGGCGCCCGCCCCAGCTGCACCAAAATCTCCACGCCCACCGAGGCCTGACCCTCGATCACATCCGCATCATCGAAGGGCGACAGAAAATGCCCACTCACTCGCTCACAAAACTCCTGACTCGCCGCCAGCGTTTGATCAAAATAATCCCCCACCAGCACAATTTCAATTGACTCCCGACCAAAGGTCCGCGTTTTATCAATCTTCTGCTGCGGCGTCGTCACCGGCATGAAAATTGTCCCCTTCACTCCAAAGTGCCGACAAGCAAACGCCACGCCCTGCGCGTGATTCCCTGCACTAGCGCACACAAAGTGCCCCTGCTCTGGGTGAATCGCCCGCTCCTTGCGCATCGCCGTAAAGGCACCGCGTATTTTATAACTGCGCACGGGAGACAAATCCTCACGCTTCAGCCAAATCTCCGCTCCATAACGCGCACTCAAATGATCATTGCGCTGCAACGGAGTTTCCGGAAACAAATCCCGCAAAGCAGCGGTTGACGCACGGGCATGATCGGCAAAACGAGACACGCCAACGACACTAGTCCAAAATCACCCCCCTGCAAAGCCCAAAAGGGTGGAACTGGGACTAGCGATCAAACGGCAGGATTGAAAATTTTTTCAGGATGCCTAGATCTCAGAATATGGGAAAATTAGTCGTCATGGAGGCAAATCGAAACAGAATTTCAGAATTGAGAAGAAGGCAGGAGTTACTAGGTGATTTGTTATTGGTTGATCACGGAATCTCTGCGTCTCCGCGTCTCTGCGCGAGTCAATTCTTTATCAATGTCCAGTTCTATCAGTAGAATTCAGTTATTGATAAGCCCGTTGCCGCAAATAAGTCCTCTTCCCAAGACGGTTTCACTCAGCGTCAGCTTCAACCTCTAGTGTCTTATGCATGGAAGTCTTTCCTCTCAGAAAAAAGTGCTGTCAGGGAATCCGTGGCAAGCCCGGACAAACTACCGTTGCTTCGATTAAGACCTGGCGGATTTCGCCTGCCGAACCTCCATAGCCCCTGACAGCGACGGAAGCAAACACTCACTCACGACAATGTGCAATGATTATTTCTCAAAAATCACAGGGCAAGGAGGCTAGGCGTCTCGCCTGTCTCGGCAAACGGGCGTCTCGCCTGCTTGAATGTTATCTCAACTCTCCCACTAACTAACACCCAGCGCCATCGCCCTTCAAACCTCAGCGTCTCCGTATCTCTGCGCGAAAGGCATCAACAAGCTCCGCCAGCCATCACGGAGGATTTTTTCACCACTGATGAACTGATCACCACGGAGTCGACTGATTTTTTGAAGTTTTCACTTAGCGGGTTGCCACAAAACCCTCTCCACTCTCTACCCCCGCGCCGTCGCGCCGTCGCGCCGTCGCGTCATTGAGTGCTTTGCGTTTAATCTTCTTCTCGTTGCCGCGGGAACTACTACAAATCTAGTGGATCTCTAGCAAATCGTTTTTTGCGCCATCCCCCCCTGTGAAAATGACCTCAGAATCCGAAATCACCCGATTCACCCTCTCTTTGTGTCGATTGTCGTCACAGAAGCGGCGCTCGAAAACCATCGTAAAATAAAGGAAACTAGCAAATTCAAGAGCCCGATTCAGAAAAAAAGATTTTTTTTTATCGTTCTGCAAATTTTTCTTGCGCTCGGGGTAAAAATGCTGTTTTATTGCCTCGTTGTCTGTGACGCATTCTCTCTACTTTTGCTCTTTCTGTTTCTGTGTGACAGCAGATATGCCTTGCGCAACTTTCGAGATACTCCTCACAAGATCACCCCTAACATCAAAAGAAAAAACCTCAAAATAGCAAAACAATCATTCCTTAAAAACATATGAAACCAAAATCAATCAAATCCTTACTGGCGCTCGCTCTGCTCGCTCCAGGTGTGCTTTTCGCGCAAACAACCGCCAAAACTACTCCTGTGGGGTATGTGAACCTGGCTCTCGGAGGTTCTTCTTCCGTTTTGGCTAACACAGATTCATACGTAAGCCTGCCGCTTAACAACACTAACGTGTTCTCTGGCGGTGTTGCAAGTGTTTCTGGTAGTTCCATTACCTTGGCTGGTACACCGGCACTTGGTACGCTATCTGACGCTGCAAACCCTCACTTGTGCGTAATTGCTAGCGGTGCACGTGAAGGATTGACTGCTCTTATTACTGCAAACACCGCAGGCGGGATCACGATTTCCGTTCCTGCAGGTGACGATTTGACTGGCGTAACAGCTGGCGACCAAATCATCATCAATGAAGCGTGGACAGTAAAGGAAATTTTCGGGGCCACTGTCGTGCCATCCGCGACACAGTTGCTTGCATTCAGTGGTACAGCTGGCGGTGTGAATTTGGCTCCAGATCTTATTTTTGAATGGGATGGCACTAACTGGATTGACACAGGTAGTTTTGATATTGCTGACAATGTTGTATTGTATCCTTCAGAATGCCTTATTATTCGTAACAGCGCTGGCACTGATATCCCTGCAATTACGATGGCAGGCACCGTGCCTACATACAAGCATCGTTCGATCCTAGATCAGGTGTCTGCTACTCAAGATATCGGATTTGCACACACTGCTGCGGTTGGTGAGGTAATTGGCACATCGGGATTGTCTAGCGTTTGTGCTTTAGGAGATCAGCTTCTTGTTTTTGACAACTCTGTCGCTGGCCAAAACAAATCAGCAACTCAAATTATCGAGTATGATGGTGCTGCATGGATTGACACTAACTCGTTTGATGATGTTACCGCTACTTTCACAATAAATTCAGGAGTGGGTTACGTTCTTCGTAGAACAGGTACTACTACTGTATTATCAGACACCCCCAATTACATTCCTTCCCTCTAACTTAACTAAATACAAAAAAATGAAACTACTAAAATACTTGTTTTTAATCGGCAGTGCCTCAATGGCAAGTGCTACTATCACCATGCAAATGAGTGGAACCGCCAGCTATGCGACTAACTTCGCCAATGGCGCTGGTGTTGGCGGCTCTACACTGGTATGGGGTATTGTTATTGACACATCTGGCAATGGTTTTGCTGGAAGTGCTGCAACACCATATATGCCAGGATTCAACTACGCTGGTAACTCTGCCGCTCCTTATGTTTTGTCCACTGTTGGTGGCGGCGCTAGTGATGATGTGCTTGTGTTGTCGTCGAACTTGATGAACCTGACAACTAATACTACAGACTCTGGATCGGTTGGCTTGAATCGTATTACTAACATTTCAAGCCTTTCATATACTACTGGCGTAGGAATTTCTGCAGGAGACACATTCCGCATTATTTGGTTTGATAGAACAGCCCTGACTGGCACATCTGCTACGGGCACTAAATACGGAATGTTTGAAATTGCCTCAACTCCTATTACTGTTGCAGCTGGCACGAGTATTGCCGGTAACACACTTGGTGCTGACCCAGGCACATATAACTACTCACCTGCTTGGGCTGGTGCGGATTCATTGAAAACAATGAGTTTTACGCTCGGCGAAGCCGTTCCAGAAACTAGCACATCGTTGCTTGGTGCTTTGGGTGCGCTTGCGTTGCTGCGTCGTCGCCGCAACTAATGCCTACTTTTGACTGAGATTGGTTTCTCTGCGAATGAGGTCGGACTTAGGTCCGGCCTCATTTTTTTGTGGCGGCGGCATCTTGCCACCCAGCCCATCGCTTGATATGCAAAGAATTCGCAGAAGCAATCCCCCGCCATAAAACAAGTTCATCAAAAAATGCCTTCCATCCCAACGGGATTGCGCCCCAAAGTCCCGCCAAGGCGGGATAGCAGCACGAAAGTGGGGCTTCCCTGGGTATGTTTCCCCATGTTGGTGAGTGAGTTCCAATACCCATCTCAAATTTCCGGGTGTTTTGTGGTTTCTACTTCGGATTTTGGGATCATTGCTTTTCACCAAATTGCCAAATCACTTTCTGCACAGCGGCAGGCTGAGGTTGATCAGGGCCGAGCACAAAGAGTGCTGTCGCCCAGGCATCTGCCGTAGCTGCTTCATCGGCAATGACGGTGACGGAACAAAATTTTCGCCTCACCGGAGATCCTGTGCGCGGATCGATGATGTGACTGATGACCGCCGCATCGGCATTTGTCGTCGGTTGAAACTGTCGGTAATTGCCACTCGTAGCCATTGCCTGCTGCTGCAATCGCACAACTTGAGAGCGTGTGCTCGTTGCGGGATCAGGGTGTTCCAATGCCACCTCCCAAGCGCCATCACCTGCAATAGTTTCTCCCGCCAATTGAAACAAAAAATCATTCACACCTCGCTTGCGCAAGAGAGCCGCCATACGATCTACCGCATAGCCTTTGCCGATCGCTGAGAGATCGATGCCCTGTCCCACAGGTCCAAAACCAGCCCGATGAACCATTTCCAAGCACCGTTCATCGAATGCCCCACAACTTTCTTTGCGCACGATTTCAGCTACGCGCAGCACTTTTGCTAGATCATCGCTCGCTGGTTCGCCGCGATTGTGTCGGCAAAGATCAGAATCCTCACGCCAAGTGCTCATGACTCGCTCCCAATGCTCCAGTTCCACAGCAATTTCTGCCTGTAAGTCATGAGGATCGACTTCAGCATCGCGCCACAAAAGAGTCCACGAGCAGCCCATTGCCTGACCGTGCAATCGCTGCACACTAGGCGTACTTTTGCGAGGTGCCAGCAGAGCCAGCACCGCAAAAATCCCCAAAAAGAGTAGAACCAAGCGTTTCAATCGACAGGAAAATTTTTCCTAGAGCTTTTTTCGCTGATGAAATCAAATTTGAAAAGCCCAAATTGGTGTGGGTTCATTGTGGCGCCATCGCGCTCAAGTATTTGCTCAAACCACAAATCTCACCAGCCACGCAACTACTACGAATACCGTAGCAATGCTGTCACGTCTCGTCCAGCGGGCGGGGGCGTGAGTGAGAAATTTCAGCAAGGCGCCGGTGGGGCATCCATAATGGCAATAGGCCTGTGGCAGAAACAACGCAGCAATTAGTCCGATGGTGAAAATGGCGGCGGGCAGAAATGCGATGAAGCCAGTATTCCAAATCTCGAACGGCTCGGCATGGGCGAAGGCGAGTTGCCAGCCGAGAATCGCCAATCCCCAGATGACCAGCAGCGTCAACCACGGCAGGTGCTGCAGTGAGCGGTGCAACCACGCAGGCAATGCCATGCGCTTCTTCACGACCATGCTAAGCAGGGTTTGTGCGGCTCCGTGTGGACAAATGCGGCTACAATAGAAATTTTTCCCGGTGAATGCTGGCACCATCAAGGCAACGGCACTCAATGCCAACATCGGCAAGGCATTACGCCAAGAAATCCCATGCCGAGCCCAACCGATCCATTGGTCTTGACCGACAAGCAATCCTAACGCAATCCCTGCTGCGATCGACATGAGCGCCGCGACCACCCGCGAGCGTTTGTCGCCGCGCGTGCCTAGCCAAATTCCTGCACCGATCCACAGTGCCGCCATGGGCCATTGCCAAGGCAGGGCAGGGGAAGTGGGCGGCTGTTGCCAGCGCCGCAGCATTTCCACCACCGTTCCATACACCGAGCGCACGGTGGTGCTAGCTCCGCTGACTAACAAAAACTCCGATTGATCCTTGCTGCGGGTAATTTCTTCGATGGAGCGACCGCGAAAGCCATCGTCGTAGCGCAGCTCGTCAGTCACATCGCTGCGGTAGGGTTCATTGTCTCGACTACCGAGCAAAAGCACGCCTGCGATGCGCCCATCAACTCCAATGCCAATCAGCACATCACTGCTGCCCTGAAATCCCCGCTCTTGCACACCCATACGTGAGCTATGCAGAACGTGGCCTAACATTTTCTCTCCCTGATGCACGGTGAAAATCCCCGCTCGGGGCGTATCATCGCGTCGATCAGCTTGAGGGAACCATTCCTTGATTTGCTCGAGTTTCCAATCATCGGGAAAAAAGCGATCCATTCCTTCTGATCCAAAGCGCGCAGCGATGCCACGGGCAATGCTATCGCTCGTCAGCGAGGCTCCAGATACCAAAATCGGCTGTCCATAGTCGCCCAGTGCGGCTTCACCGCGCCCTTGCCACTGTTGCCAAAATGACACATCGCGGCGAACTTTTTCGACATGACCAGCGGTATCGGCACTGCTGAGAAAATCTACGGATTTCACCTTGCGTGCGGCATCGAGAACGATGGCTACCTCGGATGGACCGGCGTAGCCGAGGATGCTGCGAGCTGCGGGATTGCTGCGGGTGATCCAGCCGAGCGTGGTGGATTCGGCATCGCGCACGGCATAAAATCCCTCTTCAGCCTGATCATCCATCAAGCCACCAGGGAAATGCTGCATTGCGATCACGCGCAAGTCCGTGGGATCATCCTCGTCCGTTTTTTGCGAAAATGCCAAGGCCGCCATGGCCAGGCCGATCAAGCTCAAGCGGCACACACCGATGCCCCAGCGTTGCCAGCGGCGACGCCAATGTGAGGGGGAAATGATTTTGCGTTGAGACATGGTAGCGCGATGGAATACGTGTCCGTGTAATTAAATATTTCGCGCAAGGATTTCCTCCACTGCCCACGCCGCGTGCTCGGCAATGAGCGGATCCGCATCGATGCGCGCGACTTCTAGGGCTGGAAGATCAGCGCGCGTGCCGACGTTGCCAAGGGCGATGCAGACATTGCGCAGAAAGCGATTGCGCTTGATCCGCTTGATCGGCGAGCGGGCAAAGACGCGGCGAAAGGTTTCATCATCGAAGCCGAGAAAATCGCTGAGCGAGTGCTGGAAAATTTCCGCGCGGGCATGAAATTGGGCGTGTTGGGAAAGTTGCGCAAAACGATTCCAGGGACAGGCGCTGAGGCAATCATCGCAGCCGTAAATGCGATCACCGATAGCGCGGCGGAATTCTAACGGAATTGCGCCCTTGTGCTCGATGGTAAGATAGGATACGCAGCGGCGGGCGTCGACACGATGTGGTGCAATGATCGCTTGGGTGGGGCATGCGGTGATGCAGCGGGTACACTTGCCGCAATGATCACCAAAGGGAGAATCGGCGACGAGCGGCAGCGTCGTGAGCAACTCGGCAAGGAAAAGCCAAGTTCCGAATTTGCGATGAATTTGTACCGTGCTCTTGCCGTTCCAGCCAAGGCCGGCATCGGTGGCAAAATCGCGTTCTAGCACAGGACCAGTATCGACGTAATAGCGCTGGGTGCCGCCGAGTGCCTGCAGTGCAGCATCCATCGCCTTGAGACGATCACCAATGAGATCGTGGTAGTCCTCATTCCATGAGTAGCGGGCGATGCGGTATTGATCATTTGCTGAACTACTACCTGGATAGTAATTCATCCCAAGGCAAATCACCGCACGGCAGCCTGGCAAGACCTCGCGCGGATCACAGCGGCGTTCTTGATTGCGCTCCAGCCAAGTCATTTCTCCATGCATACCTTGCTCCACCCAGTGAAGGTAGTCATCGGCATGCGTGGCGCGATTGGCAGTTGCGATGCGGCAATCGTCAAAGCCACATTCACGGGCGATGGTGCGCACACGGGCCACCAGCTCATCATCGATGGGCGCATTGCCGAGACTCATGATTGCTGCTGGGAAAAATAGTAATGTGCACTTTCGAGAATGCCAGCGGCGATTTCAGCGCGGTTAAGCCCCGCCACATCGATGACGAGATGAGCGCATTCACGGTAGAGCGGTGTGCGTTTTTCTAGCAACTCAGCAATGACGGCACGCGGGTTGTCTGTTTGCAGGATCGGGCGTTCACGATTTTTTTTGGTACGCTGGTAAATCGTTTCAGGGCTAGCACGCAGCCAAACGACGTAGCCGAGCTTACGCAGGATCTCGCGATTTTCCTCGCGTAGGATTGCCCCGCCACCGGTGGAAATGACCGTGCTACTCGGATTTTTTTCTAACAAGTCAGCTATCACGGCGGCCTCGAGATCGCGAAATTCCACTTCACCGAGACTGGCAAAAATTTCCGTGATCTTACAGTCGGCGCGGGCTTCGATTTCAGCATCGGTATCGACCAGCGCGAAGCCTAGAACACGCTTGAGTTCACGACCTATCGTGGACTTTCCACAGCCCATAAAGCCGATGAGTATGATGTTCTGGACTTGCGTCCCCGTCTGATTCATGGATGTAGTATGACAGCAAATCACAGTGAGGCAAGGCTATGTTCCTCAGGAGATTCTTGATTTTTTAGCCACAAAAAAACGCAAGAATCGAAAAATCAGCGGTGGAATTTCTGATCCATGCGTGTGAAAAGCATTTTTGAGCCAAAGATATTTTGAGTTCTGCCATCAAGTCTGAGGTCCTATGCCTGATAGTCTTGTGTCTTTTTCCAAAATCAGTCACATTCATTGGCGTGAGCGAGGAGCGAAAAAAGATGCCGCAGTTGGATGGATTGCGTGCTTTGGCAATGTTGGGGGTGATTTATCATCATTGGCTGCCGCAGTCTTGGCGCTTTCATTTTCCTACGGAAGCGGGGCTATTTTTGTTTTTTGTACTGAGTGGATTTTTGATGGCTCAGGGCTTATTGCGCGAGCGTGAGGTGCTACCGAAGGCAATGATTTTGAAGCGTTTTCATGCGAAGAGATTTCGCCGCATTTATCCTGCTTACTATGCGGCATTGCTGCTGGCCTTGGCATTGGGGGTAAGTGAGCTGTGGGAGTATCCGTTGTGGTGGTTGACCAATGCGCAGAATTTTTTGATCCTGGATCTCGGCTATTGGCCACCCTCGGTATCACATTTTTGGACCTTGGCGGTGGAGCAGCAGTATTATTTGGTGTGGCCCTTGGTGTTGTTGTTTGTGCCGCGACGATTTTTGATGGCAGTCTTAGTGCTGCTCTGTCTCTGCTCGCCGTTAGTGCGCTTTTCATCGGACGCCGGTGGATGGTTATCGATGGATCTGATTCCATGGGGTTTGCTTGATGATTTTGCGTTAGGCTCCTTGCTGGCCCTACTGATGCATCAGGGTATGGTCTTTCCGAGGCGCTGGTTGGATTTGCTTGGTTCTGCAGCCTTGTTGGGCTATGCCTATCTTTACATTTCTTGGGAAATGCATGGAGCAGTGCCGCTGTGGTGCCACCTGCAGCAGACCTTGTTGGCGGTGGTGTTCATGATGGTGATCTCGCGTGCGGCAGCAGGCCGGTGGGGGATTTTTTCTCGAATTTTGGAGCATCGGCATTTGGTAAAACTGGGCCAGGTCTCCTATGGGATTTATTTATTTCATAACATTGCGCCGCTGGTGGTGGGGAAATTGTTCTGGTTTTTATGGGACGAGCGGATTCCGGGAAATCTCGCGATTGTGCTGCGCTTGCCGTTTTTTATGGTCATAACATGGGTTCTGGTTTGGTTGTGCCATCGCTACGTGGAGCGGCCGATGATGGATCGTGCTGGAAGGATCAAATCTGCTGGTGCTAGCCAGAGAAGTTGATCTTTTCAATGGCGGAAGAAACCATTGCAGCTGATGCTTATTTTTTCTCGATCACTTTGAGCACGTCAGCTGCTTGCTGATCGGTAGCAGCCGCGAGATCGCGCCAGACGAGTTTGCCATCGAGGAACAAAAAGGCTTGGCGTTTGGCGAAACCAGCGAGGTGGGGAACGCCAAATGCATCAGCGACTTTTCCTTCTTTGTCGGCCAGCAGTGTAAAGGGCAATTTGTATTTGTCAGCAAAGGCTTTCTGCGCTTTCACGGAATCGAGGCTGACGCCAAAAACTTTCACACCTTTTTCAGTGATCGCTTCATAAGAATCGCGTAAGCTACAAGCCTGTTTGGTGCAGCCTGGGGTGTCTGCTTTGGGATAAAAGTACACCAGCACATAGCCCTTGGCGGCTGATTCGGCGAGTTTCACTTCTTTGCCGAGTTGGTCAACACAACTGACGCTCGGTACCGGGGAGCTTTCGGCAATGGGTTCGGCGGCACCGGGAAGGGTGATACCAATCACGGCAGCGGCAGGAGCAAGAAATTTAAGAGGATTCATCTGGCATAATCTCGCACAGACTCACAAAAATGCAAACGTCAATTTTTTATTGGACAAAGTCGGTGTTTTCCTACAAGCTCCGCGCCCCGCTACGGTGTAAGCTGTTGCGGAACACTCACGATGGCAGAGTAGCTCAGTGGTAGAGCAGAGGACTCATAAGCCTTTGGTCGGCGGTTCAAATCCGCCCTTTGCCACCATCGTGAGTTTTTTTGTACTCGTTTACCGAGCGCATGGAGCAGCCACCTTACCACCATCGTGAGTTTTTTTGTACTTTTCTGCGCGTGAGCTTGTTTTTTCGCGCAAGCTGGGACTAGACTGTGGCGCACATGTCCGGCTCCTTTGTTCATCTTCACCTGCATACTGAATATTCCACGCTCGATGGGATGACGCGCGCGGGTAACGTCGCCAAACGCGCGGCGGAACTGGGCATGCCTGCCGTTGCAATGACTGATCATGGCAATATGTATGGCGCGATCAAGTTTTACATGGCCTGCATGAAGGCCGAGGTGAAGCCGATTTTGGGCTGCGAAATTTATCTTTGTCCAACTACTAAGGAGGAAAAAAAGGACATCCCTGGGCGCAAGCGCAACTGTCACATGACCTTGTTGGCAGAAAATAACACAGGCTGGGAAAATCTCACTAAGCTGGTTACGTTAGGGCACCTGGAGGGCATGTATTATGGCAAACCACGGGTAGAACGCGCGGATTTACGGAAATTTTCTGAAGGCATCATCTGCCTGACCGGTTGCATCTCGGGACCGGTGAATGAGTGGCTGCTCGCCGGTGATCGCGAGAAGGCGAAAGAAACACTAACTGAATTGATCGACATATACGGCAAGAACAATGTCTATGTGGAAATCCACAATCACCAACTCGGACCACAACTCCAGGTTTTGCCGCAATTGGTGGAATTAGCGCGCGAATTTGATCTTAAGCTTGTCGCGGCTAATGACGTACATTTCCTCAATCGCAGCGATCACGAGGCCCACGATGCGCTGATCTGCATCGGCACAGGTAAGCAGCTCATCGATGAAAATCGCATGCGCTACACCCCGGAGGTCTATTTTAAAACTGCGGAGGAAATGCGCGAGGTCTTCGCCGATTTGCCCGAGGCCTGCGATCATACCTTGGAGATTGCTGAGCGTTGCAATGTCACGTTGAAGCTCGATTCGACGAGCTCGGAAAAATACCCGCAGTTCGGCACTCCGGATGGTTCTCCCCGTGAGGAATATTTTCGACGACTCTGTTATGAGGGGCTGGAACGTCGCTACGGCAAGGAAAAAGCAGCCGATCCCGAAGTGACGGCGCGTCTTGATTATGAGATCGACACCATCAACAAGCTCGGCTTTGCCTCCTACTTCTTGATCACTGCCGACTTCATCCAATGGGCGCGCGATCACAACATTCCCGTCGGCCCAGGCCGGGGTTCGGCGGCGGGTTCGCTCGTCGCCTACACCATGGGCATCACCGACATTTGCCCACTGCGTTTCGGATTGTTATTCGAACGTTTCCTCAATCCGGAACGCGTTAGTCCGCCCGATGTCGACATCGACTTTTGCCAATCGCGTCGCGGCGAAGTTATCGAATACGTGCGCGATAAATACGGACGCCGCTCGGTTTCGCAAATCATCACCTACGGCACCCTCGGTGCCAAGAGTGTGATTCGTGACGTTGCCCGCGTGATGGGTGTCTCCTACGGCGAGGCCGATCGCATTGCGAAAATGATCGAAGCCAAGCCGGGCATCACTTTAGATAAAGAGTGGAAAGATAAACCGGAACTGCGTGAATTGGTCGATAGCTCCACCACCTATCATGAGCTCTGGGACTACGCGATCAAGCTCGAAGGTCTGGTCCGTAATACCGGTGTGCACGCCGCTGGTGTAGTGATCGGCGATCGTCCGCTCGATGACCATGTTCCGCTAACTCTCGGCAACGAGGGCGAGGTCGTTACGCAATTTGACATGGGTGCGATCACCGAATGTGGACTCCTGAAAATGGACTTCCTCGGTCTGAAAAACTTGACTGTCATTCACGACGCCGAGGAGCACATCCGCAAGAAGATCCCCGGCTTCCGTGTTGCCGATGTGGAATTGGAAGATCCCAGGACTTTTGAGATTCTCAATCGCGGTGAAACGATGGGTGTTTTCCAGTTAGAGTCTGGCGGCATGGTCGAAACTTGTCGCAAATACGGCATCGAACGCATCGATGATATTATTGACTTGCTCGCGCTGTATCGCCCCGGTGCCATGCAGTTCATTGATCAAATGATCGAGGTAAAAAAAGGTCGTCAAAAACCGATCTTTGAGCATCCTTTGTTAGAGCAAGTCTCTGGCTCCACCTATGGCATCATGATCTATCAGGAACAGGTGCAGAATGCGGCCAAGCTACTTGCGGGCTATACGCTCGGCGGCGCTGACTTGCTGCGTCGTGCGATGAGCAAAAAGGACCCCGAGAAAATGGCCAAAGAGCGCAGCACCTTCGTTAGAGGATGTGCTGAAACCAATAACATTGGCGAGAAACTTGCCAACCAGATTTTCGATAAGATCGAGATGTTCGCTGGTTACGGATTCAACAAATCTCACTCCGCCTGCTACGGCCACATCTCTTACTGGACGGCTTATCTCAAAGCAAATCACCCGGTCGAATTCATGGCCGCATTGCTTTCTAACGAGATCAACAACACCGATAAAATTTCCGTTTTCGTCGCAGAGTGCCATCGCATGAAAATTGAGATTTTACCGCCCAATCTCAACAAATCAGGCCTGCGCTTTTTGCCGGAAACTACGCCTTCGGGAGCGGCGGCGATACGCTATGGCCTCGCCGCTATCAAGAACTGTGGCGAAGGTGCCATGGCCATTGCCATCGAAGAACGCGATGCGAATGGCGAATTCAAATCGCTCGAAGACCTCGCTAATCGACTCGACTCGCGCGTGGTGAACAAGCGCATTTTGGAAAACCTCGTCAAGGCCGGCGTGCTTGATTGGGTCGGCGAAACTCGCGCTACTATGTTTCTGCGTCTTGAAGCTGTCGTCGCCGCGTCCTCCTCCCTGCACAAAGATCGCGCCTCAGGGCAAGTGTCTCTGTTTGACTCCGTGGACTTTGCCCCACCCGTGGCACCTATGAAAAAAGGAGAGATTCTCGAAGAGTGGTCCAAGGATGAACGACTCGCGCATGAGAAAGAATTGTTAGGTTTCTATGTGACCGGACATCCGCTCGATAAGTTCCGCGGTTTGCTCGACTCTGATAAATTTTGCAAAATTGGCCTCATCGATGATCTCGATACCAGCAACCCGCGCAATCGCTTTCCCTTCGCTGGCATGATCCGCACCGTTGAGCCGAAGATCACCAAATCAGGAAAACCATTCGGCATCCTCGTGATCGAAGATTTCACCGGTTCCACCGAGCTCGTCATGTGGGGCGAATCCTTCGTGCCCGCGCGCGACAAAGGATTTCTTGAAGCAGGGAAAATCATCCGCTGCAAGGCATCGATCCAAGTTGATGACCGCACGGACTCACGTCGATTGACTGGCTACGAAGTCGATGAACTCAAGCCGCGCATCGCCGTCAAAAACGACAAAGGTCCAGTGCAATTGACGCTCTGGACAAGCCGTCACAGTGAGCACGATCTCCAAGACATCCGCCACATCATTTCTGGCTACCCCGGCAATGTTGCTGTGCAAATGCATTTCCAGAATAGCTTCGGAAAACGTTGTACCGTCGAGCTTTCGGAGCTCTATCAAGTTAAGCGCAGTGATGAGCTACTCCAAGCGCTGGACAAGTGGATTGAAGACTGAGCTTGCATTACTAGCTGCCTTTTTTGGCTGGGACGGAGACTGATTTCCGTTACGACATGACACAAAGGACTCTCGGTTATTGCAATTTTCGAGCTATGGTGTATGTATACGTTTCCGATACTTATGCGAATTTTCATACCAATTATCCTCTGCATCACGGCCATCGCGGCCACACTGGTCCAGCCCAAGAAAGACGCGCGTCGTCTGGAAGTGCTGTTTTTCGGTGCGCCTACGGCGGCTCATCCCGGGCATGATCCGATCACGCGTTACCGTGTGATTAAGCGCAACCTCGGCACTGAGGGTATCAATTTTACTTACTCAGAGGAGCCCGCCGTGGTGTTCAATGCGAAAACGTTGGAGCATTTCGATGCCGTTATGATGTATGGCAACTGGCTGCAAAATGGGCCGATGCCTGCGGATCAATTGAAGGCTCTCACCGATTACGTCGAGAGCGGCCATGGCTTTTTGCCCTTGCATTGTGCCTCTGCTTGCTATGGCGGCTCTCCAGAATTCATCAAGCTCGTCGGTGGTCGTTTCAAATCACACACCGATGGCGTGTTCGAACCGAAAAATACAAGTGCTAAGCATCCGATCATAGATGGCTTTAAGAGCTTTTCGGCATGGGATGAAACGTATGTGCATGACAATCACGGCGACGACCGCGTGATCTTGCAAACGCGCGAGCAAGAGCCCTGGACATGGGTGCGCAATCAAGGCAATGGTCGAGTATTTTACACCGCCTCGGGTCATGATCACCGCGTCTGGGATCTACCGCAGTTTCATGAATTGCTGAAGCGTGCAGTCTATTGGTCCGTCGGTCCAGAGGCGTATGGCAAGCTCAAGGCTCTCGATCTCCCGAAGTTGGAGATGGAAAAAGTCGAGCTCCCCGGCTACCTGAAGCGCCAGCTTATTACCGAGGCGCAAAAGCCACTTAGTCCCGAGGATTCCATGAAGCTTGCTCAAGTGCCCCCCGGCTTTGAACTCTCGCTTTTCGCGAGCGAGCCTGACATCGTGAATCCGATTGCTCTTTCTTGGGATGCGAAAGGTCGCTGTTTTGTGATTCAAACTACCGACTATCCGAACGATCTTCATGAAGGAAAAATGGGCAACGATAAGATTATCATTTGCGATGACACTGACAAAGATGGTCGCGCCGATAAGTTCACTACATTTGCCGATAAACTCTCAATCCCTGCATCACTCGTCTGTGTCAATGGCGGTGTGATCGCTGCAAACTGCTCGGAAATCCTGTGGCTGAAAGACAGCAACGGTGACGACAAAGCCGACGTCCGTGAAACTCTGATCAGCGGCTTCGGCACAGGTGATACCCACGCCGGTGTGTCTAATCTCCGCCTCGGTCCCGATGGCTGGATCTACGGCACCGTTGGCTATTCTGGCTACAATGGTCAAGTCGGGGGTGAAAATGTCCGTTTCTCATCCGGCGTTTTCCGTTTCCTTCCTGATGGCTCGAAGTTGGAGTTCCTTCAATCGACTACCAACAATACCTGGGGCTTAGGATTTACGGAAGATTATGATGTGATCGGCTCTACCGCGAACGGAAATCCCTCGTGGCAGCTCTCACTCGCCAAGTCTCTTTATGACAAGGCAGGGGTGACTCAGCCCAAAACTCCGCGTTGCGATGACAACCCGATCTTCAATCCATCCTCCGCTGACATCCGCCAAGTCGATCAGTTTGAGCGCTACACCGCAGGTGCTGGCCATGCAGTTTACACTGCACGTCGTTTCCCCGAAAAATACCATAACGCCATTGCTTTCGTGACCGAGGGCACGGGCAAGTTGGTCGGGCAGTTCCAACTCACCACCGAGGGATCCAGCTTCGTCGCCACGCAGTTGCCGAACAATCTCTACAACTCTGCCGACGCCTGGTCAGGTCCTGTTTTTGCCGAAACCGGTCCCGATGGTGCCGTCTGGATCTGCGACTGGTATAACTTGATCATCCAGCACAACCCGACGCCGAACAAAGCATCCGCTGGAATTGATGCCAAAAACGGCAAAGGAAACGCTTATGAGACACCTGTGCGCGATAAACGACATGGCCGGATCTATCGCGTCTATCCAAAGGGCAGCAAAAACGATTTGTATCCTGACTCTATGGCCGATGCCGCCAAGCACGCCAACCAATTCTGGCAGTTGCAGTCGATCTGGGCGCAGAAAAATTTCACCCGATCACCGATCGGAGTCAGCACAGAACTTGTTGCCTCCTCGTCCAATCCCGAGCGTCAAAAACTCGCCGACTTGGTGAACATTGCTAACAAACCAGTCGCCGCAGATACTGGTAAGAAATTGTATGATTTCCTCACTGTCAACAAACAACTGCACAAAGACCCCGTCATGCTAGATGCTTGGCGCATCGCCGCACGCATCCATGCCGATGCCGTGCTCGCCGCCGCACCAGCTGCTAACACCGAGGCCAAAGAGCCAGAGCCCGTCAATGTGATGAATAACGGTGACATGGAGCAACACGCTGGCACCCTGCCACGTGGCTGGAAGCCGAATGTTTACAATGGTGGTCAATCTGCATTCACCATCGATCCAAAAGGAGGCCGCAACGATAGCTCCGCGCTCAAAGTGGTTTCCGAGCAACCCTCCGATAGCGGTGCCATGCTCGAGATTCCCGCCAAACGCGGTGCGCGCTACAAACTGGGTGGCTGGATCAAAACCGACAAGGTCGAACTCCGCGGCGGACGCGGCTCGATGTTCAATGTCCACGGACGCGACGGTACTACTCAAGCCGTTCATGGCACCAAGGACTGGACCGAGGTGTCCACGACTTTCACCGCCGAAGACGACCAAGTCACCATCAACTGCCTAACCGGTTCCTATGGTCAAGCTACTGGCACCACATGGTTCGATGACGTTTATTTGATCCAACTCGATGGTGCTGGCACCGGTGACGAAATCGCCGATCTGCGCAAATGGAAAGCCTCCAGCAATGCTGCACCCGAGGTTGCCAAAGTGCGCAAGCACAAGCCCGATACCGTGGTGCATAAGCGTGGTGAGGAAATCTATGCGAAAACTTGCATCGCTTGCCACCAACCTGGCGGCGTAGGCCAAGAGGGAATTTTCCCGCCGCTCGATGGCTCTGATTGGCTTAGCGTTGATGGCTCACTGGAAGCCAAAATCGTGCTTAAAGGCCTGCAAGGGAAAGTTACCGTCAATGGCAAAGACTACACCAACGTCATGCCACCGCACATCGACCTCAATGACCAACAAATCGCCGACGTCCTCACCTTCGTGCGTCAAACTGGCAAAAACGATTTTCCTGCCGTAGCTCCAGATCTCGTGAAGAAAATTCGCCAAGAAACCAAAGCTCATCTCCAACCTTGGACCGCCCAGGAACTCGGTAAATAAGTTTTAATTCGGCGATGCACCGCAAAGTGTAATTCTTCACAAGGCGATTGGCAACGATTGGCTTGTTTGCATGCAAGAACGACAATTGAAAGGAAATACATGAGAGCAAAGATGATATCTGCATTTCATTTTTGTATGCAATAATTTCTAGAAGTAAGCGCAGTCAAACAGAACCAGGTTCCCGATCGGCACAGCACGGTATTGCTCCTTGATCGCGAAAATGCCATAGACAAATTGCGCTTGTTCTGTCGATATCACTTTCGTCACCTGCAATATCGCGCGGGGGACTTTTTGACCTTGCCACACGCATGACTACTCCATCCCTAACACCGCCCACAGTTCCCGCGAATCTTGCCCTACTCGAAGCGCAGGTCAAAGCCTCTTCCGAATGGATTCAGCCACTGCGCCAGGAAATCGCGCGCTATTTGATTGGCCAATCGACACTGGTGGATCGCCTGTTGATTTCATTACTTGTCAAGGGTCATATTTTGCTCGAAGGCGTTCCTGGTCTTGCAAAAACGCTTGCGCTGAAAACTCTCGCTTCGCTGGTGAACGCGCAATTTCATCGCATCCAGTTCACCCCCGACATGCTGCCCGCCGATATTGTGGGCACAGAAATTTACGACCCCAAGGAAGCTAAGTTTCGCGTCAAGCATGGGCCAGTTTTTGCGAATTTCATTCTGGCCGACGAAATTAACCGAGCACCAGCCAAGGTCCAGAGCGCACTGCTTGAGGCCATGCAGGAAAAGCAAGTGACCATCGGTGAGCATACATTTCCCCTGCCCTCGCCGTTTTTCGTGCTTGCCACGCAAAACCCTCTCGAACAAGAAGGCACTTATCCCTTGCCCG
Organism: Akkermansiaceae bacterium UBA956; assembly: GCA_002293145.1. GTDB lineage: Bacteria > Verrucomicrobiota > Verrucomicrobiia > Verrucomicrobiales > Akkermansiaceae > UBA956. The sequence continues at coordinate 314,580 of DBCO01000010.1, forward strand.
AGGCCCAACTCGATCGCTTCATGATGAAGGTGATCATGGATTACCCGACCGAAGATGAGGAAATGCTGGTGCTCGATCTCGCCGGTACGACCGAAGAAATGCCGGTGCCGCAGCCGATGGTCAGCCTCAATGCCATTCAACAGGCGCGCAAAGTCGTGAATGCTTTGCACCTCGATGAAAAAGTCAAACGCTACATCGTTCGCTTGGTACATGCTACGCGCCGTCCCGATGAATACGGCATCCCGCTCGCTCCTTACATTCGTGTGGGAGCATCGCCACGTGCCACGATCAATCTTGCTCTCACTGCCCGCGCTCATGCGTTTCTCGATGGCCGCGCCTATGTGACTCCTCACGATGTAAAATCCATTGCCATGGATGTGTTGCGCCATCGTGTGACAGTCACCTATGAGGCCGAGGCCGAGGGGCTTTCGAGTGAACAAGTCATCACGCGCCTCCTCAATGAGCTTCCCGTGCCATGATCCGGAAAAAATCCAGCACGTTGACTACAGCCGCCGATGAGGCCCGCGCCGCCGAGATTCTCGGACGCGTGCGGCGCATGGAAGTGCGTACTAATCGACTCGTCAACGACGCGCTCGCAGGCCGCTACGCCAGTGTGTTTAAAGGTCGCGGCATGGATTTTGATCGTGTGCGCAATTACGTTGCTGGCGATGATGTGCGCACCATCGACTGGAATGTCACGGCGCGCACAGGTGAAGCGCATATCAAGGTGTTTACCGAAGAGCGTGAGCTGACGATTTTATTGTTGATTGATATTAGCGGCTCTTCGGATTTCGGATCGGTAGAAAGTTCCAAACGCGAACTCGCTGCAGAAGCCGCTGGGGTGCTCGCAGCATCCGCCATCCGCAATCGCGATAAAGTGGGGCTAATTCTGTTTACCGATGAAGTCGAGCTCTACATTCCGCCCGGCAAAGGTCGCATGCACATCATGCGCTTGATTCGTGAGACATTATTCTTTTCGCCACATAAAAAAGGAACCAATCTCACGCAGGCGCTCGATTTTGCCAACCAAGTGCTACATCGCCGCGCTGTGATCTTTTTGGTCTCGGATTTTTGCGTTGGTACGCCCATCGAAGATCGCTTAAAGCCTTTGTTAACGAAATTGCAAGTCACCAGCAGACGCCACGATGTGATTGCCGTTTCCGTTACCGATCCACGCGAGGAATCACTGCCAGATATTGGACGCATTTGCATCGAGGACGCCGAGACTGGGCAAGTTGTCGAGCTCGACACCAGCAAAGCTCAAGTCCGCGAAAAGTATCAGCACCAAGCACGCGCACGTCGTGAACTCACTGCTAACAAAATTCGCTCGCGAGGGATTGATTTGCTCGAATGCATGAACGGCGAAAACTGGATGCCACAGCTGATGAGCTTCTTCCTCAAACGTCGCCAGCGCTCAGGCTAACAAACATTTTCTTTGACACCTCCAATGGCAGCATTTCACCGACAATCGGCATCTCAACTAATCACGCAACTGCGTGTGATTTGTTGTGCCTTGCTTGTGGCTTTGCCATCTCATGCACAGACCGTTCCGGCCGCTCCAGAAGAAGACATTCGGGGTCCACGCGGACCGATTGAAATCCCTAGCAATCCTGCTGCCGATTATCGTGTATGGTGGCTCGTAGTGAGTGCATTGGCATTACTGACCATCGCCTACTTTGCCTGGAAATGGTGGAAAAATGCCCACACTCCAGCCACAGCAGAAACAATCGCATTGCAGGCGCTGAAAAAGGTAACATTAGATTGTCCCGATGAAACATTTGCCAATGAGGTTTCCGCCATCCTTCGTTCTTATGTCCAGAGTCGCTATAGCATCGCCGCGACCCAACGGAGCACGGAAGAATTTCTTGCGGAAATCACCAGCGATTCAACACTAGGACGGCACCAATCAAAGCTGCATGATTTTTTGCGATCCTGCGATCGCACCAAGTTTGCCAATTGTCCTTTATCGCCTGAAACGCGTAAAGATCTCGTTGATCAAGCTACAACGTTTGTAGTAAAAACATCACAACCCACACCCACCACCACATGACGAGCTCGCTGCAATTCGCCTACCCGTGGGTTCTCTCCCTCCTCGCCCTTGTGCCCTTGATGGCATGGTGGAAAGGCCGCTACGGTCGTCCAGTGGCCTTGCGCATGCCGAGCACGGATGACGCGATCAATGTCGGCGCTCGCAGCCGCTCTCGCGTCGGTGGGATTTTGCTCTCACTCAGCCTATTAGCGCTCAGCCTGTTAATCACGGCGCTCGCTCGACCACGCCTCGTCAAAGGCTCAACCGAGGTCGAATCAAGCGGGATCGATATCATTCTCACGCTCGATGTCTCGGGCTCCATGGAGGCGCTTGATTTCACCTTGAATGGCAAGCAGGCCAATCGACTCGAAGTCGTCAAGGATGTGGTAGGAAAATTTGCCATCTCCCGCCCCGATGATCGCCTAGGCATGGTTGCATTTGCCGGGCGTCCTTATCTTGCAGCGCCATTGACGCATGACGAAAACTGGATCGTAAGCCGCTTGCGCGATGTGGAGATCGGCCAAGTCGAGGATGGCACTGCGATTGGCTCCGCCATCGCATCTTCTGTTGATCACCTCGGCAAATCTGACGCGAAAAGCAAAATCATCATCCTCCTCACCGATGGCGTTAATACTAGTGGTTCAGTTAATCCACTTACCGCGGCAGAGGCGGCCAAGGCACTGGGAATCAAAATCTACACCATCGGCGCTGGCACCAATGGCGAGGCACCCTATCCCGTACGCGGCTTTTTCGGCACGCAGATGCAGATGGTCAAGGTCGAAATCGATGAGAAAACACTCACCGCCATCGCTGACTCCACGGGAGGAAAATACTTCCGTGCCACCGATACCGATTCGTTAGAAAAAATCTACGCCGTTATCAACCAACTGGAAACTACCGAGCGCAAGCTCAAGAAATACGAAAACTTCGAAGAGCTATTTTTTTATTTTCTCAGCCCCGCACTACTGCTATTGCTAGTTGAATGGATTCTTCGCCACACCCGTTTCCGCCGCCTGCCATGACTGACTCCGCACACGATCATTCTTTTACCTTCGCGCAGCCTCTGTGGCTGCTAGCGGGTCTCCTTTGCTGCGCCATAGTCATCATTTTTTTCCGCCGATTTGATCGCAAACGCGAATCCGATCTTGCCCAACTGGTACACCCTCGTTTCCGCTCCAAATTGTTTGCCGCTGCATCACCCGCACGGCGCAAGACCAAACGTCTCCTCTGGGTTGCGGCGATTTTTTTGCTTTTCGTCACGCTTGCTCGTCCTCAATACGGTTCGGAATTTCGTGAGGTCAAACGACGTGGCATTGATCTGCTTTTTGCGCTCGATACCTCACAGAGCATGCTCGCTGATGACCTCTCGCCAAATCGGTTGGAACGCGCGCGTCTTGGCATCATTGATTTCGTAAATCGTCTCGAAGGCGACCGCATTGGTCTCATTCCCTTTGCCGGCAGCGCTTATGCACTCTGCCCTCTTACGCTCGACTATGATGCCTTTCTAGAATCGCTACAAAGTGTCCGTACCAACATGATTCCTCATCAAGGAACCGACCTCGCCAGCGCCATTCGCGAAGCCGAGCGCCTGTTTAAGGAAAACAAAAACAACCAGAAAATTCTCGTCCTCATCACCGATGGCGAAGACCTCCAAGGGGATGTTCTTAGCACTACGCTCAAGGCGAGCGATGATGGCATGGTGATCTATACCGTAGGCGTCGGCAGCCCCGATGGCTCAAGCATCCCGGTGCAACTCAACAATGGTCGCCGCGATGTCATGCGCGACGCCAAAGGTCAGGAAATCCGCACAGCACTGGATGAAGTAACCTTGAAAAAAGTCGCGGAATCCAGCAAAGGACTTTACGTTCCGCTAGGTCGCGGTGCCGAGGGGCTCAACACCATCTACCAAGAAAAACTGCGACTTGTTCCGAAAAGCGATGCCAGCCAGCGCCTCGAGCGTATTCCGTTAGAACGCTACGAATGGCCACTCACATTTGCGGTCTTGTTTCTCTTGTTAGATTTTTTTCTGCCAGATCGCAGCAAAAAAAGCCGAATGGAATTTGCTGGCGTGCAAAACTCCGCCGTATTTCTTATGTGCTGTCTCGGCTTTTCTGCTACGATGAGTGAAGCATCCACGGACACCGTTAGCTACTACAATCAAGGCACGGATTCTTATCATCGTGGTGAATTCGCTCAAGCTGCGGATGCTTTGCGTGCCTCACTCAAAACACCCGATACTAGCATTCAACAGCGCGCTTATTACAATCTGGGCAACAGCCTTTATCGCCACGGTCAGGCATCACTGGAGAAGGAAACGAAGACTACGATCAAGCATTGGCAAGAGGCTCTCAAGGCCTACGAAGATGCCATGGCACTCGATGTCGCGGATGTTGATGCGCGATTTAACCACGAACTTGTAAAGAAAAAGCTCGAACAGCTGAAGCAGCAACAAAAGCAAGAGCAAGAGAAAAAGGACGGCGAAAAATCTGACGAGCAAAAAGAACAAGATAAAAAAGAACAGCAACAAAAAAAGCAAGAACAAGATAAGCCGCAAGAAAGTAAGTCCGAGGAACAGCAAAAACAGGAACAAGAACAGAAGGAACAGGAACAAAAATCGCAAGACGGTGAGAAGAAGGACGAAGAGAAAAAAGAAGGCCAACAGGGCGAAAAATCGGAAGAACAGAAGAAAAAAGAACAACAAGCCGCTCAGCAGAAAACAGAGGAAGGCATAGATCCCAAAGATGAACAGCAGCAACAAGCGCAAGCGATGCAACCCCGTGAGATGACGCGGGAAGAAGCCATGCAACTCCTACAATCTTTGCGCCACGAAGAACGTCAGGTAATCCCGATCCCCCAACAAAATCGGCGCGATGGCAAAACCGATAACACAACGAAAGGAAAAACATGGTAAGGCATTTCATTCATTGGTTGCTGTTCTCCATCGTTCTCGCGATGTTCGTCCGTGCGGTGGAAGTGACTGCTACACTTGACGCCACGCAGGTCAACCCGGGCGATGCGGCGAATCTTACTTTTGAAATCAAAGGCGGACAAACGCAGCGGCCGAATGTTCCTAACATCGAAAATCTCACCGTCCAGTTTCAGGGGCAAAATCAAATGGTATCGATCATCAATGGTCGCACGGAGTCTGTGCAATCGTTCCAATACATCATCGGTTCACACATCCCCGGCGTATACGCTATACCAGCGATCACGCTTGCGATCAACGGGCAAAATTTCACCACCAAGCCGCTTACTTTGCACGTCATTGGCAATGGCGCTACGCTTCAAGTTCCTGATCCAAAAGCTAAAGACCCCGAGAGATTTGGCTCTCTCACTCTAGAACTCTCTACACAACAACGGCAATATGCTTACATTAGCGAAATCGCCCCCGTGATCATTCGCGCTTGGTTGCCGATGGACGCTCAGGTGCAACTGCGCAGTGTGATCCAACCCGAAAGCAAAGGATTCACTCTGCACAATGTCACCCAACAACCCCAGCAAAGTGTGGAAATGCGCGACAACAAACAATACCGCGTACTCACTTGGTTTGGCGGCATCTCCGCAACCAAAGCCGGCAAGCATTCTGTTTCGTTAGCCATGAAAGCTACTATCGCCGTTCCAGATGATAGCCAGCCTGCGTTGCGTCAGCGCAATCGTCCCAGCATGAGAATCGGCGGAAATTTTATTGAAAAAGAACTCACGCTCAGCACCAAAGATCAAGAGATCGAAGTGCGCGCTTTACCGACCGAGGGGAAGCCAGAAAATTTTTCGGGCGCGGTGGGCGAGTTTCAATTTGACGGCATTGAGATTCCTCAACAATGGAAAACGGGCGAACCGCAAAAAGTCGCATTGCGCATCAAAGGCCGTGGCAATTTTGCCATCATGCAAGCACCGCCACTGACACCAGAAGAACTCTGGAACACTTATCCTGGACAAGATCAATTCAATCCCGACGATCAAGCCTCCTTCTCTGGAAATAAAATTTTCCAATACAATGCCATCCCACGCAAAGCTGGAAACCATCCCGTAACATTCACACTGCACTTTTTCGATCCCGATAAAGGAGCCTATCAAAGTATCCAGTCACCCACACAAACCATCACCGTAACAGGTGAGGATATGGTCGAAGAACCTCAAGGCGAAGCGCGGGAAAACGAAAAAAAACCAGACATCGATCCCGCATCCATCCCCGCTCCCTCAAGAGATAATAATTCCGCTACTCGCTCACTTAGCCCATGGCATACCAGCGCCGCCTTCATCTCGCTGCTCTCAATCGCGGGACTGCTGACACTCGCCGGGCCGATTGGTGCAGTAATACAATCACGAGTCAATGACCCGCAGCGCAGAAAATCCATGGCAATCGCTCGTGAAATCGCTGCATCTTCCAAGACCACGTCGTTAGCATTAGAGCTCCGTGATGCCACCTCCTACTTCGCCGCAGCGCGACGCACGTTGCAGTTGCATCTGTCAGCCGCATGGCAACTCAAACCCGAGGCCATCACTCTCGCCGATGTGCAAGTGCGCTGCGCCACAGACTCACCACTCGTTGCATTTTTTCGCGAAGCCGACCGTTACGCTTACGGCGCACCTCCAACGGCCGATGATTGGAATGCTCTCGATGCCCGCTTCCAACAAGCACTGTTATCCCTGCCCCGACCATGAGATCGCTTTTCCTCATTCTTTTGCTTGTTTGCACCTGCTTAACTGATCTGCGGGCCGACATGTTTGCCGACGCCCTAGCTCTTGAAAAACAAGGACAGCATGCGCAAGCTGCTGCTCGGTATGAAAGCATGATTTCCCAACAACAAGCGAGTAGATCCGTGCTCTTCAACCTTGGCAACTGCTACTATGAATCTCGTAATTACGGTAAATCCATATTAGCATACGAACGCGCCCTATTGATCAACCCGCGTGCCGCCGATGTTCGGAAAAATCTCGCTCTCACCCGCAAAGAAGCCTTTTCCAATGAAGTCATTAATTTGCCCAAGGGGCCACTGCACGCACTAAGCCGTAGCGAGTGGGCGGCCTGTATTGTTATCTGCGCCCTTGTGCTCGGCGTGAGTTCCATCAGCGCATGGCTAAGACCGCTCTGGCGCAAATCCGCCATCATCATCGGTGTCCTGGCCCTATTGCCCTTAGCTTTCGGTATCCTTGCGCTGAAACAACGCCATACGGAATCAGCCCGTGCGGTTGTTACCGCAAGCACTGCCAAACTTCTGCTTTCGCCATTCTCCAGCGCCGACGAAATCACCTCCTGCCCGCCAGGATCGCTTATGCAAGTTATCCGAGTACAAGGCGACTATCGCTACCTGCAGCTAATCCCAAGTAACAGTTGTGGCTGGCTTCATCACAGCGAGGTAGAACTGATCGAAAAATAACGTGGCGCGGCTGCAGCTCAGCGGAGATGTAGCCCATCAGCAATCAATCACAAAGCTCCCGTGCCTGACGTAAGGCCTCGTAGCCGGGGAGAACTTTGGGAGTAAATTCTTGTCCGAGCCAACCGGAGTAGCCTACTTCTTTGAGGCAGGCGCAGATTGCAGGATAGTTGAGTTCTTGGTGAAGATCGAGATCTTTGCGGCCTGGCACGCCCGCAGTGTGAAAATGCACTATTTTCGCATGATGCTTGCGGATCGTCGCGATGACATCGCCTTCCATAATTTGCATATGATAAATATCGTAGAGCAAGCCAAAGTTTGGCGCGCTCAATTCATCCACCAAAGCAGCACCCCATTCGGTGTGGTCACACATGTAGTCAGGATGATCGACCTTGGAATTGAGCAATTCCATCACCAAGGTAACCCCATGCTCCTCCGCAAAGGGTAAAATGCGACGCAATCCCGCGGCACAGTTTTGCAAGCCTGTTTGATCATCCATGCCCTGCCGATTACCAGAGAACAAAATCAAATTTTTGATGCCTGCGGAAGCCACTTGCGGAATCATGTCCCGATAGATGCGCTCCAATTCATCATGATGTTCCACGCGATTGAATGCCTGCTCAATCGTACCAATCCGATCAACCCCAACGGGAAATGTCGCAATCGCACAACTCATCCCATGTTTGGCTAGCATCGGCCACTCAGCAGGACCAGTGAGCTCAACGGATTCATAGCCGAGCGCTTTGACTTGCTCGCAAAATTCACCAAGGGGAATGTGCTCATAGCACCAACGACAGACGGAATGTTTGTAACTCATATGATCAAAAATTAGAAAATCACTTCACGACCTAGCACTGCGACTTCGATCTTGCCATCGTGTTGTGCGTCGAGCGCTTCTTTTAGCTTATCGGAGGAGTCAGGCTCACCGTGAACGAGGAATACCTGTTCTTTGCTACCAGTAATGCGTGAGAAGTAATCCAGTAATTCCGAGTGGTCGGCATGGCCAGAGAAGCTATCGATTTTTTCGATGTGGGCGCGGACTTGATAGCGTTCGCCGAGAATGGACACTTCTTTATCGCCATCACGAATTTTACGACCGAGTGTGTTTTCGGCACAGTAACCCACAAAGAGCACGGTATTCTTCGAGTCGCCGATGCCATTTTTGAGGTGGTGCAAAATGCGCCCAGCCTCGCACATGCCAGAAGCTGCTATGATGATCGCCGTGCCCTTCAGTTGATTCAATTCCTTGGAAGCCCTGACGGCTCGAATGAGGGTAAGATTCTCAAAACCAAAGGGATTTTCTTTTTCAAACAACGCATCATACACTTCGCGATTGAAGCCCTCGGGGTGTAGTCGAAAAATTTCCGTTGCACTAACCGCCAGTGGGCTATCGACAAATACTGGGACATCGGGTATTTTGTTTTTTTCAAATAGTTGATGCAGCACGAATAAAATTTGCTGCGTGCGCTCCACGGCGAAAGCAGGGATGAAGATTTTCCCCTTGCGCGCGATGGCTTCATTGATTATATCGGCAATATGAGCATCCACTCCGGCAGGGACTTCGTGCTCGCGACCACCGTAGGTACTTTCCATGATCATGAAGTCGATGTTTTCAGCAATCGCGGGATCGTTGAGGAGATCGTTTTTGCCGCGACCAACATCGCCTGAAAAAAGCAAGCGCTTAGTTTTGCCATCATCATTGTCGCGAATTTCCAAAATGACCTGGGCACTCCCGAGAATGTGGCCGGCGTCGATGAAAGTCATTTTTACGCCATCAGCAATTTGCATCGGGCGATCATAATTGAGAGTTACGAACTGGCGCAGGCATTTCTCCGCGTCTTGTTCGGAGTATAACGGCTCGACTTCAGGAAGCCCTTTGAGTTTGTTGTGCTTGTTGAGCCACTCGACGTCGCTTTCTTGAATGCGTGCTGAGTCCCCAAGCATCACTTGGCAGAGATCGCGTGTTGCAAAGGTTGAGTAGATGTTCCCCTTGAATCCTTTGCGCGATAAGTTCGGGAGGTTGCCAGCGTGGTCAATGTGCGCGTGAGAAAGAACCACGCAATCCAATTCCGATGGCTCAAAGTAAGGAAAGCAGCAATTGACCTCGTGGCTTTTTTCGCGCCGTCCCTGATAGAGTCCGCAATCCAGCAAAATTTGCTGACCATTGATTTCCAGTAAATGCTGGGAGCCAGTGGTAGTGCCTGCCGCACCGCAAAAGGTGATTTTCATGTGCTCCATTCTAGGCTGGGAAATCCTACTCGGCAAGGAGCAAAAGTAAAAAAGCACACTGATTTCTTTGGTCTTGAGGATGAAATTTTTTAAGCAAGCGCTTTACTAACAAAAAATGCTGATCCCCTGATTGATCATAAGTTCAGCATTCTTGTTGCATGGGATTGGGCGTAAGACGAGATTTTATTTGGTGAAATCAAGCCCGAAGTGCTGCGAAAACTGCTATTACCTGAAAATAAAGAAAAGCTGCGCACGTTGCTTCTTTATCATCTCGTGCCCGGCAAAGTCATGGCTGCTGACCTGACTTCAGGTAACGTCAAAACGACGAATGCTGAGAAAGCGAAGATAGCGGTAAGTCGTGGTAAAATCGAAATCGAAGGAAATAAAGTCTTCAGTTTAGACGTCGTCTCCAAGAATGGCATACTTCACACCATTGGCACGGTATGGATTGCTGATTCTTATGAGGGCTTTGCAGGTCTAGATAAAAAAATTCTTGAACCGGCGGTGGTGCTAGGAACAGCTACGCAGCAGCTGCAATCCTAGATCGATTACAGCTGACGGTTATTCATGCACTGGGCTCATAAGGCCGATGAACCAACTTGAGAAGCCAAAGAATCCGAACTTGTGGGACTCGGAGTCTCAAGCAGAGCCTGTGCTGAAGACCACTCTTCCAAAATCCGATAGGCTACGGCTAGTAAGGTGGGTCCGAGAAATACACCGACCAATCCAAAGGCGAGGGCACCACCGATCACGCCCATGAACACGATAACGAATGGTATTTTCGCACCATGGCTGATCAGGTAAGGCTTGATGATGTTATCAACACCACTAACAACAAAAATCCCCCACAAAAGCATGAATACTGCCCAGCCAGTATTGCCAGTGCTAAACAACCATATCGTAGCAGGAATCCATACCAATGGCGGCCCCACGGGAACAGCCGAGAGGAAAAACGTGAGAACTCCCAACAATGCAGCAGCAGGGACACCGGCAAGTCCAAGACCTAAGCCAGCGAGCACACCCTGAGCGACAGCAGTTCCAATGATGCCATAAACCACTCCGCGTACCGTATTGCCTGCCACTTTGATCAAATGTTGACCACGGACGCCAGCGATGCGCGATGCTGCAACAGCTACGCGCGCCCCCAGAGCCTCTCCATCACGCAGTATAAAAAAGGTCAGCAAAATGCTCATCACAATCTGCAGGACGCCCATCACCACGCCAAAAGTCGCACCGACCAGCCACGACCGCGCCCAACCCAGAGTTTTGCCGAGTAGCTCGAATATCCGCTCATCATCTAGCAGTTTCTCTTCGGGCGATACGGGATTCACTGCCAGTGGCTTGTTGAGCTCATCCGCAATGGCGTCAGCTGCTGATGCATCTCCTCCAAGAATGATGTCACCATCTTCATCCACTGGTTTGGCCTTGAGAGGAACATCTTTCATGCCCTTGTCAATCTGCTCTAACCAGCGTTTGCGATCTTGGCTAAAATCAACCCAATAGGTCTCAACACGCTCGCCCACCAACGGGACTTTTTTCAACCAAGATGGAGGCTGGCTGGTCGATGATTCAATCCATTTCTTCGTCGTAGTGCCCAATACGGTAGCATCATCCGCCAATCCAACGCCTAACAAAACGATTGGGCCAACGAGTAAAGTCGCTACGGAAATCGCAACAACTACCGCGGCGAGAGTCCGCCGACCGCGCAACAATTTCGTCAAAAGTCGTTGCGCTGGCCACAAGGAAAAACCGAGAATTACCGACCACATGATCGCCGTCATGAACGGTTTGAGAATCGTGAAACCACCAATGAGCAGGAGCAATAGTGCTCCCATGCCAATCAATTGCTCCCAGCGTTGGTTGTTTGTGGTTGGTGATGAGTTGGTGACCATGTAAGGGATAACGAGAAATAACTACACATTAGAACAGACAATGGCAAGCAGCATCGCATGACGTTATTGATATAGTGAACAATTTTTCGAACTTGCATTGTGGAAGTCTAGCTGATGGAATCGACCCATGAGCATCGAACTGGTTACCTCACGCAAATCCTTGATTGATCGTCGTCAATTTCTCTCCACCAGTCTCCTTAGCGCCGCATGTTTCACCACGGTTGGGGCCTACGCCGAGATGCTCACACAGACTCCCAAGCAATCTGAGGGTCCATTTTATCCTGACAAACTTCCACTCGACACCGACAACGATCTGCTCATCCTTAACGATAATCTTACGCCTGCTTTAGGCGAAGTAACCTACCTCAGTGGTCGCATTCTCGATGCCAAAGGCGCGCCGTTGCGCGGCGTCGAAGTCGAGATTTGGCAATGTGATCAACACGGAGCCTATCTACATAGCCTTACGGGCAATGCAGACAAACGTGATAAAAATTTCCAAGGTTTCGGACGTTTCCTCACTGGCAGCAAAGGAGAATATTTGTTCCGCACCATCAAGCCCGTCAGTTACCCTGGCCGTGCGCCGCACATCCACTACAAGATCAAGTCCAAGGGCAAAGATCTACTCGTCACGCAGTGCTACGTTCAAGGTGATGCGCGCAACGCGAATGACATGGTGATCAAGGGCATTAAGGATGAAAAAGCGCGTGCCGCAGTGCAGGTGCCTTTTGTGCCGATCAAAAATTCCAAAGTAGGTGTGCTGTCCGCGCAATTCGATATCGTGCTCGGTTTCACTCCGGCTGACTGAGCGCTTTGGCATTATGGCAACGAATGAACGCAAGAATTTCTTTCATTGCCGCATTGTCCCGTTTCGCGAGATCGCCACCGATGTTGCCGTGATCGGTGTCTGCCATCAGTTTTCCTGAAACTTGCTTGTGGCCAGCCGCAGCACGAGCGGAGAGATAGAGAATGTTTTCTTCTGCACGCATCGCCATATCCTTTTCGGCATACAAGATCAACTGGGGAGCACAGGGTTGATTGGCGTAATGCAATGGAGCGGCATCATCTACTATGATAGTAGTATCTGCTAGGCCACGTTCGGAACGAATGGTAAAATGCGTAATTGTTTGGCCGCTGAGGGAAATGATGCCCGCGAGATCGGTGTGCGCATCGCCATGATGGCCAAGCCAGCGTTTGTCATTGCCTAACATCAGCGATAGATAGCCTCCCGCCGAGTGGCCCGCTACGAAAATTTTCTGCGGGTCACCTCCATGCGATGCTGCATGAGATTTCACCCAATGCACTGCCGCAGCGGCATCCTCGATGTAAGTAGGATATTTTACCTTTGGATGGAGGCGATATCCCACACATGCCACGAGCAGTCCTTTCGCGGCAAAGGCCCGAGCAACAGCAATGGAACTCGCATCATTCTTGCTGCCACCTGTCATGCCACCGCCGTGAAACCAGACGAGACAGGGAAGTTTCTTGTCTGACTCAAGGCGATACAGATCCAATTGACATGCTGGTTCATCCTCATGGTAGGATTGGTTTTTTTCTTCGATGATTTCTGCTGCTTGTGACAAACAGGTGAGAAATGCGATGAAAATGTAGTAGATGAAGCGCATGAGATTAATATGTTAGGTATTTTTCAGTCGACCCGTGTTATCGCCAAAGCGATCTAGCATGTTGAGGGCTGTTTCAACATGGAAGTGTTACGGATCGGAAATGAATGGATCAGGGCCTGCAGAACGGCTTTGATTTAGTTCGTCAAAACCGAATCCAAGCTCAAATGCCCTACAAGCGCCTATATCGCTAGAAACATTTTACCTTCGCCACTCTCAATAGCAAGAAATATCCCCCTGCCAAGATCGCCGAGATTATTGGGCGAAATCCCAGCACTGTATTGCGAGTAATCAAGCGCAACACCACAGCTCCATCCATCAATGGTGGCACGCTGCGCGCAAACAAAACCTGCTCTTCACCATCGACGACTACTCTGAACTCTACGTCGCAGGCCGCCGCGTCGAAAGTGACACCACTTGGAACCACTTTCACCACCCTCGGCAGAAGCTCTGGATCACCGATCATTCACCAAAGTTAACATCGCCGCCGGTCATCGGCCATTTTAGGTTATCATCTGACTAGTTTTGAACACTCGATATTCGCTGATTTTTGTCTTGCAATTTAGGGGTTTAGCGGTATATTTTTCTCCCCAACGTAAGATGGTGGTCGTAGCTCAGTTGGTAGAGCCCCAGATTGTGATTCTGGTTGTCGCGGGTTCGAGCCCCGTCGATCACCCCATCTTTCCCCCCAGATTTTGTGTAATACATAGCAATCACCGATGCATTCATGGCGACGTCGCCGATTGAGTCGGAGAGAAGGTCGGAGAGAAGGTAGGAGAGAATAGCATGGATAGCCTCGAAGTCAGACTAGGGTATAAATTTCGCAATCCACTTTTGCTGGCGGAAGCGCTCACGCATCCCAGCCTCGCGTATGAATCACAAAAGGCCCACTTCGATAACCAACGCCTCGAATTCCTTGGCGATGCGGTATTGCAACTTGCTTTGACGGAGCACTTATTTCGCATGTTTCCCGATTTTCCGGAAGGTCCCATGACCAAGCTGCGTGCGCAGTTGGTATCGCGCCAGGCCTTGGCTCAGTTCGCGAGTTCGCTCGAACTCGGAAAGTATCTTTTGTTAGGAAAAGGTGAAGAGGCTAGCGGCGGACGCAAACGGTCTTCTACCCTCGCGGATGCCTTTGAGGCGCTCGTCGGCGCGATCTATCTCGACTCTGGCTACACCTCGGCCCGCGATTTGGTGCTGCATTTGTTCGAACAAGAAATCGATACAATTTCGGAAAATCCCGAGGATGGTAATCCCAAAGGCGCGTTGCAAGAAATTCTGCAAGCCATCGCTACGGAGGCGCCGAAATATCGTATCACTAGCGAGAGCGGGCCGGACCATCGAAAAGTATTTCATGCCCAAGTGTTGTGGCAAGATCTGATCTTGGCGCAAGGTCGCGGCAAGAGCAAAAAAGAAGCGGAAGTGCGAGCAGCCATCGAGGCATTGCGCAAAAAAGTATGGCTCACCGCAGAGGCTTCGTAAGGTCGAGGCTTGCTCAGAGATTTTGAAACGGATTGTTGCTCTCGGGCGCTTCTTCCCAAGGCAGGGCATCAAGCAAGGCGCGGTAGGATTTTTCCTCAAAGGGACGGCTCTTGGCGAGCATGTCATCGAGTTCTTCTCCAAGGCAGTCGGCCATTTCCTCGCGCGCTTGCTGTTCGTTTAGCCCTAGCGCTAGCAAGCGCTCCAAGGTCATACGGACGTAAGGCGTTTGTGGCGATTGCAGTTGTTCGTCGATTGCCTGTATCAGGCCGTTGAGAATTTCGGACATGGAATAAAGTGTTAGAGATACGATTCGATCGGCTGCTCCAAACTTTGCAGCCAGGGCGTGTATTCGCAGGGGATCGGAGCAGTGAAATGCAGCCTTTCGCCACTGCGCGGATGATCAATGGACAATTTCCATGCGTGGAGCATCAGTCGCCCGGTGTGCGCGCTTTGGCGCTGCGGTTGGGCATAGATTGGGTCGCCGATGAGTGGAGTGCCTTTGTGTTTCATGTGCACGCGGATTTGATGGGTGCGACCGGTGTGAAGGTGGCACAGGACGAGAGCGGTGCGGTTTGAGGCATCACCGAAAAGCACCTTGTAGTCGGTAATCGAGGCGCGGCCTGCGGGCGGTGAAACTACGGCCATCTTTTGTCGATTGCGCGGATCGCGAGCAATGTGGGTGAAAATGGTTTCGCTCGCGGGCACAGGTGTTTGCTGGGTGACGCAGAGGTAGATTTTGTCGTTGGAGCGATTCGAAAATTGCTCTGCGAGGTGCTGGTGGGCGTGGTCATTTTTGGCCACAATCAGACAGCCGGAAGTGTCTTTATCGAGTCGATGCACGATGCCGGGTCGCTCGACTCCACCGATTCCCGAAAGCTGGCCTTTGCAGTGGTGGAGCAAGGCATTGACTAGAGTGCCATCGTGATTACCCACGGCTGGGTGCACGACCATGCCCGGTTCTTTATCGACGACAATCATGTCATCATCCTCGAAAAGAATCTGCAAGGGAATCTCTTGGGCGATCGCCTCCGAGGGTACAGCTTCGGGGATCAACACCGTGATACGATCGCCGAGTTTGATCGAATCTCGCGGCTTGACGGCCTTGTCGTTGCACAAAATGAATTGTTCGCGGATCAATTCCTGGATCCGCGAGCGCGAAAGATCGCTGAGACGACTGGCCAGCCAGGCATCGATGCGTTCCGTGCTTGGCTGATCGACCGTGAGAATCATGAGGCTCAAATTTCTTGCACGGGGAGAGCTGCGCACTCCTCACGAAGTTTCTCGGCAAGCATGGTGCTGAGGTAACGCTCGGAACTGGAGCAGCCCACGGTGACGATGCGCTTGCCTGCGTATTCGGGGCGCTTGGCGAGCTGCATGGCGGCCCACACGTTGGCGCCAGTGGAGATGCCAGCAGGAATGCCTTCATCTTGCGCCAAGGCACGAGCGGTTTCGAAGGCGTCTTCGTTGCTGACCTGAATCACCTCATCGATGATGTCGACATTGAGGTTTTTCGGGATGAATCCAGCGCCGATGCCTTGGATCATGTGCGGGCCAGGTGCGCCACCGGAAATCACGGGGCTGGCGGTGGGCTCTACGGCAAATGTTTTCATCGAGCAACGAGATTTGAGAACCTCGGAAACACCCGTGATGGTGCCGCCGGTGCCGACTCCTGCCACGAAGGCATCGATTTGACCATCGGTAGCAGCCCAGATTTCCTCGGCTGTGGTATCGCGGTGCGCTTGTGGGTTGGCGGGGTTATCGAACTGTCCGGGACCAAAGGCGCCGGGTGTTTCTTCGAGCATTTTTTTCGCCATGGCGATGGCTCCGCCCATGCCGCGTGCACGAGGAGTGAGAACGATTTCGGCACCCAGCAGACGCAGAAGAACGCGGCGCTCGACGGACATGCTTTCGGGCATGGTCAAAATGCAGCGATAGCCCTTGGCACGAGCGACAAATGCGAGTGCGATGCCGGTATTGCCCGATGTTGGTTCGATGATCAAACCGCCAGGCTTGAGAGAACCATCACGTTCGGCGGCCTCGATCATGGCACGACCAATCCGGTCCTTTACGCTGAAGAGCGGGTTGAAAAACTCGGCCTTGAGGAGGATCTCGGCGTTGAGACCCTTGGTGACGTGATTGAGGCGAATGAGTGGGGTGTTGCCCACGGTATCGACCATGCTGTTTGCAATTTTCATAAACGTGTGAAGTGAAGATTTGTTGGTGGAAAAGCTGCGCTTGCCTGCGGACGCTAGCACAGTAGAGCGTTCGTGCCCACACTTTTTCGCGTCACTTTTTTGGGCGTCACGGGTGTGGGCATTTCGTCGGATGATCGTTATCAATGCAGCACTTGCAGTCTATCCCGCAATGACTCCAGCCACAAAAAAACCGATAAATCACAAAAACAGCCTATTAACCACTGATACACTGCCACCACTGAGTTCACTGATATCATTTGCTCTAGTTCAGTTTTCATCAGTGGCTTCAGTGTATCAGTGGTTGAAAAAGCCGTAATCCCCGAATCTTTTGTGATGTCAGATTGGGGATGTAGAGCTTTCAGAGATGACCTTCTGCGCATTTTGCGTTTTTTTGCGGCCAAGGTAAACTTGCTAGCTCAGGGCAATGGAGCCATCGGCGGCTTGGGGGTTTCGTTGAGCAGGCGTGCGAGGAGGGGTTCCATGGTCTCGGCCCAGAGGCGGGCGCCTTCGGGGTTGGGGTGGAGCCAATCGGGCATCAGATGTTTTTTGATTTTGCCATCGGATTCGAGATAGACGGCATTCACGTCGCAGAAAAAGATGTGCTTGTCATCGGCGAGTTTCATGGCGATGGCGGAGGCGGCATCCAGCACGGCCCGATGCTCGGTAGGGCCTGGGCCGCCGTAGGCACCGGGGAAACAGCGCAGGAGGAGGATTTTGGCCTCGGGGCATTTTTCACGCATGACCTCGATGATGCGTTTGATGCCGCCGGCAATTTGCTCGCCCGTGTGATGCGTCGGGTAGTTTTTCGCATCGGCATTGTTGGTACCGATCATGAGCGTGATCACCTTCGGGTTTTGACCTGCCAGTTCACCGTTCTGTAAATTCCAAATGATGTTTTCGGTGCGGGCACCACTGTAGCCGAGATTGATTGCCTTGCGTGGGGCAAAGTAATGCTTCCAGACCGGTTGGTAATCG
Organism: Akkermansiaceae bacterium UBA956; assembly: GCA_002293145.1. Taxonomy (GTDB): domain Bacteria; phylum Verrucomicrobiota; class Verrucomicrobiia; order Verrucomicrobiales; family Akkermansiaceae; genus UBA956. The sequence continues at coordinate 332,376 of DBCO01000010.1, forward strand.
GGCTTTTCAAAATTGTGCGTGATGGAATCACCGACCATCAAGAGATCAAATTTCTCTTTCGCGATCAAAGCGCATTTTTCTTGATGACGTTTTTCCATGCCGCGTTGTGGCACAGCAACTTCCGCAGGATTTTCCGCGGCGAGGAGGGAAAAGGGAAGCACAAGAGCAGCACCGAAAAACGAGAATATTCGCATGAGACACTCATGAAGAAATCACGCAGAAAGTCAAGAATGTTTGGTGTGGCGTGAAATCTGAATTAGGAACCACGAAAAACACAAATTCCACGAAAGGAAAGGCCGTGAAGAATAAAAACTGATCATCGAGCAATGCAAAAGTTTCGTGTGCTTCGTGTATTTCGTGGTTACTGCCGTCATTCAATCGTTTGTAATATTGATTTCGGCTGGCAGGCGAGACGCGGTCTACCTTCGTTATCTTTGTTCCCTTCTGTAGAAAATTGTTTCATCGGCAGAAGGAAAGGTAGGAAACGAAGTGGAAAATTTTTGTGTTGAGTCACACTGATCCCGCCTTCGCTTGGCTCACCCCTACTCAGGATTGGCAGCAGGGGATTCGATGGTGAGGCCGGCGTCGATGTATTGGCCGCCAGTGCTTTGATGGCAGTGAATGGCTAACACATTGCGTCCTTTTTTGAGCACTGCGCGATCCATGGGAATGCTGGCGTAGTGGCCGTTGAAGCCTCTGAGCGTAGCTACGGATTTGCCGTTGAGAAATATTTCGGCGTCTTCGTCGTGGTAGATGATGAGTTGCAATTCACCAGTGGGAATTTCGGTGAGAGAAAATTCACGGCGCAGCCAGATATCGCTGCTGGTCCACTCGGTGCGCACGACGCTGTTGGGCGTGCCCTTGGAGCCAAAGCCACCTGGGCCTTCCTGCCAGTCTTTGTCGGAAAAAGATTCGGACTCCCACGCAGCAGTGGGTTTTTCTAACGAAAATCGCCATGAATGCGCCTCGGCACGGGAGTCAGAGAGCAATGAGGTCACTCGCACAACATCGGGCGAACCTAACAATTTATCGGAAAGCGGCTTGAGCCAAGCGGGCTCGACTTTGTTGACGCGATCATAGGTGCGGAGTCCATTGATCTCGATCTCGACATCAGTGGTCTGCGTATAGACACCAGCTGCGATACCGCGTTTGCGCATGCCGCAAAGAATGTTGATGGATTGTGTGTAGCGATCTTTCCATTCATCGAGCGACTTGGGAAGCCCGCCGTAGCCCCAATTGGCGTTGTCTTTTTTCCACAAATGCCCATCCACGGGCCAACCATGACCACCAAACTCACCAACGACTTTGATGTAGTCATCGAAGCGTTTGTCGTCTAACGGAAAATCGGGATGCGGGTAATTGTGATGATCAGCCACATCGCCGATGGGCCAGAAATTTCCGCCGCTAGCGACGTTGATGGTGCGGGTAGAGTCATAGGCGACGGCCATTTTTCCGACTTCCATGGTGCGGTGTTGGCCCCAGGCCTCATTAAAGGGGACCCAGGAGGCGATGCAGGGAGCATCGTGCAAATGATCGACCATGCGTTTGTATTCGATGAGATATTGCTCGTGCGTGGTATCGGGCCAATTGGCGTCTTGGGGATTCGGTGCCATGCGGGTCCATTCCGGACTATAGTCGGGGCGTGGTCCGTAGCTATTGCTGACTTGATCTTGCCACATCATCATGCCGAGTCGATCGCAGTGGTAGTAGTAGCGGCGGGGTTCGACCTTGATGTGCTTGCGGATCATGTTGAATCCGGCAGCTTTCAGATACACGATGTCAGAGAGCATCGCGGCATCGGACGGAGGTGTGAGCAGACCATCAGGCCACCATCCTTGATCGAGTGGGCCCCAATGGAAGATCGATATGCCATTGAGTGTGTAGCGCCAGCTACCGCCGCTGTCCTTGGCTTTACCGAAGGCACGCATGGCGGTGTAGGATTTGACTGAGTCGAGCACCTTGCCTGCGGTATCGATCAGGGAAAGCTGCACGTCATAGAGATTAGGGGCATCGGGTGACCACAAAGCAGGCTCGGCGATGGCGAAATCGTGCGGTCCTACCTTGCTAAGATCTGCACGAGCGCTCTCTTTACCCTTATGAGAAATGACGACCTGAATTTTCGCGCCCACGGGCAATTCAGAGCTGAGCTTGGGCGTGACGGTGATCGTGTTTTTGCTGAGATCGCAAGCGTAGTCGACATCGGTGAGATGAAGTGCGGCGACTTCTTCCATCCACGCGGTTTGCCAAATGCCGGTGACACGTGTGTACCAAATGCCACCATTTTGCAGTTTTTGTTTGCCGTGAAGTTGGTAGCCCTCGGTGGCGTCATCGATGCGCAAGACGAGTTCATTTTTTTCACTGGTCAGAAACTCGGTGACGTCGAAGGAAAAAGGAGTGTGTCCGCCGATGTGTGTGCCGACTTTTTTGCCATTCACAAAAACGGTGGTTTGGTAGTCGACGGCTTCGAAGTGCAGCAAACTGCGCTTGTCGGCGCTGGCTTGAGGAAGTTCGCGTTTATACCAAAGAGCTTCGTAGGGTTCGATCAAGCGACCGACACCAGAGAGAGCCGACTCGGGGCAAAATGGCACGAGAATGCTGCCGTTCCATGTTTCGGCAGTGGTGGCATCCTTGGGGGTGACGGCGTATTCCCAGAGGCCGTTGAGATTTCTCCATGATTCGCGTTGGAACTGCGGACGAGGATATTCCTGCCATGCATTGTCCGGTGTGACTTGCTTCGCCCAAGGCGTGAGCATGCGGTCATCGACGAGTTTCCACTCCGCGGAAAAAGCGGGTATGGCGGCGAGAAGTGATAAAATCAGCGAGGTTTTTTTCATGTTCCGATTCTGGGGAGTTGTGCCACAGGAATGAGAAACATAGCACACTACAGGGCAGGGGTGCATGTGCGCAGTTGCCAATTTTCGGTATCATTCAGCCATGAGGCAAATTACGGCCAGGACCAAGGCATGTCGGGTAGAACTGATCATTGGAAAAAGAAATGACTCGCGCAGAGACGCAGAGTTTTTGCTTTTTAATCAAGAACAAAGAACCTAACAGCTCCCGCCATTTTCCGAATTCTAAAATTTTGAAAATTCTGAAATTCTGTTTCAATTTGCCTTCATCACGAGTGGTTTCCAAATGCTCTGGGTCTGGCTATCTTAAAGTTTTCTGCTAGCCAGCCGCCAGACAAATAGTTTCAGTTATACTCGGCGTTGGGCGCGACGTTTTGTTGGCCGACTTATAGTTCATCCTCTGTAACAGGGATAATTTTCATGAGTGATTTCTGTAGCCAGATCTTTCAGGACTTGTTGCCGTGTATAGGAATTACAACGCGTTCCAATCTCCCGTCTTGCATGTAAATATGGTGACTTCCGTTGATTCTAGCCAAGATTCAACCCTTTTGCTCAGCAAGCTTGGCTTTTGTATCTCCCTGTGTCACGCATCCTGGTAATGCAGGCACCTCTGCCCAGAATCCGCCTTCTTCTGCCGTGTGAATGATTGCCTTAATTTTCATAGGGGTATATTAGCAGCTTTTGGTGTATGCGGAAAGTGATTATTTTCAGCACATCGAAGTCCGCGCATTGTTCTTCAATCCGTTACTTCGTTAGATTGCGGATGAAGCAGTTGCATTGCTCCGCATGCAGCAGGTCTGCACTGCGGAAAGCGGCAGCAGGGCTGCCGCAGTCCATAGACTTCGTCTAACAATTACTGCCAGGACCAAGTCACTTCGACCTTGATGTCGGGATGGATGCTGTGATGCACCGGGCAGCCATGGACGGCGGCTTTGAGAAGTGCGGCATGGGGATGGTCCTCAGCGATCGGCATGGCGATGGAGACGGGCAAACTGACAATGCGACGCGGGGTGTCGATACTCATTTCCTTGTGGACGACAATTTTCATGCCTGCGAGATCGAGCTCTTTGCGCTGGGCGACGATGCCCATGATGGTGGCCATGCAGGCACCAAGGGCGGTGGCGATGAGATCGGTGGGGGAAAATGCTTCGCCGCGGCCGTTGTTATCGACCGGTGCATCGGTGACGAGAGTATTTCCCGAGGGAACGTGCTGGGCGGAGCAGTGGAGTTGGCCTTCGTAATCAATGCGGATTTCTACCATGAGATTGAGGTGTGAGTTGTGAAGTTTCTTTGGGGACCTTGGCGAGCACGACGCGGAAACCGTGGAGGTTGTCGCGTTTTTTCGGATCTTTCTGGGTTTTCCGATAGGTGATCGAGAGGTGATAATCTCTGTAATTGTTCCAGCCGCCGCCACGCAATACCCCTTGCTCGCTGGTGCTGCTATAGATGTCTGAGACCCACTCATGGACATTGCCTGAGATGTCGTGGAGGCCATGGAGGTTGGCGGTGAAAGTACCGACGGGTGAGGTTTTGTCAAAGCCGTCATTGTAGCCGACGATGATGAGAGAGTTGTTGACGCTGCCTGCTTTGGCGGCGGCCTCGTCGGCAAAATTCCCCGAGCCTGGAGGTGGTGGCCAGGTTTTGCCCCATGGCCAAATTTTCTGATCTAGACCTTCGCGTTGCGCGGGCGTGTTGCCCACATCATTTCCCAGCCCAGCCATAGTCGACCATTCGAGGTCGGTGGGTAAGCGGTATTCGTGAGAAAACTGAATGCGTTCCTCCTTGCGCTCGCGGAGGGTGAGCCATTCGCAAAAAGCATTGGCGTCATCGCGACTGATGAACACCACGGGGTGATCATCGCTTTGCGCAAAATCAGGAACCGGACTAGGCGGGCGATTGGTTTCTTTCACAAACATGGCGTAATCACGGACGCGGGTTTCCCATGCCGCAACCATCAGGCTATCACCCACGGGCATGAATTTCATGCCGAGGGCGTTTTCCCAAGGTCGGCCGAAGAAGACGCTTTGGTTGCGCTGGAGCTCGATGTTGAGTTGCACACGCTCGCCATTTTGCAGATTGATTTGTTGCGTTTGCGGCTTGTAGCCATCGAGCAAAAACATCAGATCGACGGGGCCGGGGCGGATTTTCCCTAATACCGTGGAGCCGGTGATGCGGCCTCGCGATTCATCATTGACGTATACTTCGACACCTTCGGGCAGGGTGACGAGCTCGATCGAGCCGTAGGGTACTTGGCGCACGATGACGCGGAAGGGTTTGAAATTTTTGGCACGCGCCTCGTCGTTGAGATTGGGGTGCTCGAAACTCGACTCGATGCGCGGCAGGATTTCCTGGTCGTTGGTGAGATACGATGGCGTCGCACCGCGTTGGTGCCAGCGGCAAAAGAGCTCGGCTTCGCTAGCGGAGGTGATCACGATGCGCGATGGCTTGCCGTTTTGCGAAATCTCGATGATTTGGCCAATGTCAGCGGGGCGTTTTTCGGCATTGAGATACAGTTGCCACACGCGTTCCGGAAGGTAGTCATTGGAGACGTGCATTTCGTCTTCGGGCAAATAACGGATACCGAGGTGATCGCTCCACGACTCGCCGATGCGCGGTGGTGAGTAGACTTTCAGACTGCCGCCTAACAAATGGGGCTCGCTTGATTCTTGGACTGTGTGCTCTAACAGCATTTCTTGGTAGCCATTTTTGCGAAGCACAAATTTGAGCGCTGTACCGACGGGGTAGGTGAGCACTGCGGTCTGAGTCTCGCCGAGATATAGTTCATTTTCATCGAATACTGTGGCATTTTCGGGCTCGCTGAAAATTTTGATCTGTCCGGTTTTTTGAACTGGCTGCGTGAGGACAGGGACGTTGCCGATGATCCCTTGGACCCAATTTTGCACGGAGCTTACGGGGATGAATTTCCAGGCAAGAAAGCCGATGCCTGCGAGCAAAATGAGCAGGGTCATCATCACGCTTGCACCACGGCTACGGCGTCGGCGTTTGCCGCGTTGGATGCGGCGCAGAGCATCGGCGAGTTCGGCAGCCGTGCTGATCGTGCGCTTGGAGAGTTGGGGCTCGCAGACATCGCAAATAATACGATTGAGCGCGAGCCACTTTTTTTTCTGATCGCCTTGCGGAAGTTCATCGGGCAGCTCGGGGAAATCGAGCCTGTCCTTGCCCGTGGCAATTTCATAAAGCACTTTGCCTAACGAATACACATCAGCCTGTGCGGAACCTGGTCCTTCTGGTGGCACAAATCCTTCTGTACCGACAAAGGTACGCTGTCCACGAGCGGCGACGAGACCGATGTCGGCCAGCTTGGCTTTTCCGCCGACGAAGATGATGTTCGAGGGCTTGACATCGCGGTGAGCGAGGCCTTTTCCGTGCAGGTGACCGAGGGCGTCGGAGAGACGTAGGCCAACCTCAATGCATTCATCAATGGGGAATTGCTTGGCCTTGGTGTCTTTGCTGTCGGCACGTAGTGTGCGAGGTTCATACTCGACGGGATGGATTTCCGTGCCCCGGTGAATGTCATCACCCAACTCCATCACATAGTAGTAAAAGGAGTGGCGGTCAGGGCTGCGGCCGACGTGCAGGACGTTCACTAGACCCGGGTGATCACGCGAAATAGGCTCGAAGCGGAGGATTCCCTCGAACTCGCGCTCGAAGGTGCGTTCGTCCTCGAAGTCTTCGCGCCAGACGACTTTCACTGCGCGCATCGCTCCGGTCACGCCACGTGCAAGCCACACCTCGCCATAGGCACCGCCGCCGATTTTGCGGAGCACTTCATGGTCGGGTATGCTGGGGAGTGGTCGTTGCTTAGTCGGCATCTTGACGGAGTTTTTCCAATTCTTTTTTCAATACCGAACCGACGCGGTGTTTGGCCAGATAGACTTGCGCCATGCTCACGCCGAGATGTTTTTGCACCTTCGTTGCTTCCCATTCGCGGAGCACGTAGTAGTCGAAAATTTGGTATTGTTTCGGAGAAACTTGGGCCTTCACGCGGGTGAGTGCGGCATCTGCCATGTTGCGCCGCCACTCGGCGTCCCAGACGCGATCGAGCGGAATGCCGTTCGGGTCCTCAAAGCGGTCGATCACCGCGGTTTTGCGCTCGTCACCCCAGTCGCTGCTGTTCATGGAGGTGTCTTTTTTGCGCTTGCGGAATTGATCGTTGATGCGCCAGCGGGTCATGTTCATGAGCCACGATTTGAATGATCCTTGCTCGGGATCGTAGAGCTTTTTCTTGCTCTGCTTGGCGATGGATAAAATGGTTTCCTGCACACAATCGAAGGCTTCATCGGAGCGCAAGCCGGCCTTGATGGCAACGGCGTAAATCAGCTTCCAGTAGGTCTGATAAAACTCATCCCAGGTCTTCTGGTCTTCCCAGTTATCGAGCCGCGCGATCAAGCTCTTGCGCGTTTTGGCACAGATGGCGGCTAGCGCTACGTCTTGTTCTGGGTCTTTTTCCTCTTCGCTCATCGGCGGGAGGTATAGCACAGAACTGGGGGCTTGTCTCCAGTAGTTTCTTGGGACTTTTTAATTTTTATGGGGATGCTCTAAAAATACGAGAAAGCGCAGGATCAAAGCATTTATTTACAAGGGAAAATTTTTCATTCAATGTGATTGGTTATTCACTTGCAATCCTCTGACTCACCCCCAGGAGACCCACGGCGCGTCATGTCTCACAACACCCCATCTTCCGATCATTCATCCGCTCAGGTCGCTGCGATTGCTCGTAACAAAGAGCGCGCACAAGCAGAATCGGAAGCAGTTCTCGAGCCGCGGGTCTCAATTCGGAGGACGGCCTCTTGATCATTGCGACGTCTTCTGGTGTCGGATCCGGGTGTAACTGAAACTAGTGGTCAAGCGGCAGGCTGGCAAAAATTTTAAGTTAGCCTAGATCCCAGAGTATGGGGAAATTAGTCGTGATGGAGGCAAATTGAAACAGAATTTCAGAATTTTCAAAATTTCAGAATTGAGAAGAAGGCAGGAGTTACTAGGTGATTTGTTATTGGTT
>DBCO01000032.1:0-59784 GCA_002293145.1 Akkermansiaceae bacterium UBA956
AGACGCAGAGATTCTGTGATCAACCAATAACAAATCACCTAGTAACTCCTGCCTTCTTCTCAATTCTGAAATTTTGAAAATTCTGAAATTCTGTTTCAATTTGCCTCCATCACGACTAATTTCCCCATACTCTGGGATCTAGGCTAACTTAAAATTTTTGCCAGCCTACCGATTGACCACTAGCTTCAGTTACACCCGGTGATCGTGTCATCGGTAAGCGAGTGGACTTGGGCATCACTCCAGTCCATTTCTTGCGCCAATGGTAAATGATTTCCCCATGGCGTCTTTTGCCTCCAAGTATTGAGCGTTCAGCTGAGAACCCAAGTGATTTACGTTTTCTGTTTCTTACAATTACCAAGCACCGCTCAATGCAACGGTATTTGTGATCGGTTGGCTGACCTTCCAATCACGCGATTTCAAAATCGTGAATAGGGAGAAGGGATTTTCAATCCCTTTTTTCATTGTATATGGTTCCATCAAATCAGGAAAGGGATTGAAAATCCCTTCACCATAGGTCTTGCCAGAGTTGGGTCGAACAAGCATAGTCTTGGCATGAAAAATTCGTTCTATTATGCATGGCTCGCAGCATCAGTCTCCGTATTGCATGCGGAAACGCAGGTCTATGAGTCACCGCTGCCTGCGGCATTACCAGCAGCTTGGGCCGTGATGGAGGACGTTACCGATGCGAAATGTGAGCCGGATGGCTTCGTGGTCGAGGCCGCAAAATTCGCCAAAGCAGGAGATCATGATCGGGCCTTTGCTTGGTTGCAGCGAGCGGCGCACGAAGATTGTGCAAACGCGGACGACATTGCGGGAGATGATGATTTTGCCTCGCTGCGACAAGACGAACGCTGGGCCAAGTTGCTAAAATTTTTGCGTACCTGCGATCAAGTATGGGCATCATCGGGATTTTCTCGTGAGATCCTCATTACGCCGACGGGCTATGATGGCAAGCGCCCGATTCCCTTGGTGCTCGGATTGCATGGCTATGGCTCATGGCCGGAAGATTTCACGGGAGCGGATCATCAGAAGATTTGTGATGACCTCGATGTCGCGTTTTTCTCGTTGAGCGGTACCATTCCGCTAGGGCGGAATTCGTTCATGTGGTCGGCGCGGCATGAGGATGACTGGAGCCGAATCCAAAAAGCGTTGAAGCGCGTGGAGGGGCAAGTAGCAGTGAAACCGGGGCAGATCATGGCAGTGGGATTTTCGATGGGTGGCCAGCTTGCCGTTCACCTTACGGCGGCGTATCCACAAGAGATGGCAGGCTGTTTGGCGATGAGCCCTGGATCGCGATACCCTGGACGATTGTTGGAGGTGTTAGAAGCTACGCCGCAACAACGCACAGGCCAAAGTGTCTTTCTCTCCTGGATCTCTGCCGAGGGTGCTGGCATCAAGGCAAGATGCCAAGAGCAGGCCGCCCTTCTCGAAAAGCATGGTGTCAGCAGCTACGTGCATGAATTTACCGGCAAAGGTCATCATTTTCCCCGCGCCTATGCCGACTACTACGGAGTGGCCTTACAAGTGATTTGCAAAGGTGCGGAGAAGAGGTAGGGTTGGATTCACTGCACATGCACAAAATCCAATGCTTCACCGATGACTTGGTGCATATCCATGTAGCGGTACGTTGCTAATCGGCCAAGAAAATGGATGTTTGGTAGCTCACTGGCTCTTTTTTGGTATTTCGTCAACAATAGTAAGTCCGATGATAATCGCTTGGGATAATATGGGGTATCATCGGCTTCAGTTTCTTTGGAGAACTCTGTATAAAGCACTGACCCTGCATGTGTCTCCCATGGAGCAAAATGCTTGTGTTCTATTTTTCTGGTGAAGGGCACATCTGGGTCAGGGAAATTCATTACAGCAGTTCCCTGCAAATCATACACTTTGAGGTCTGGCGAAGTAGTAATTGTAGACGTTTTGCATTCAGTCTGGCTTGCAATCGCTTTTTCTGTTTTCCAGAATACGGTGCGGTATCGCAGTCGCCCTTCATCGTAGGCAAAAAAGCGGTCAATTTCTCCAGTATAAATTGTCATGTCGTATGCGGCGCTCATGTCTCTAACATACTCAGTGTTGAGCTTTACGCAAATTCTGCTGTCGTCCAAAAGATTTTCTACCATTGCTGTATAGCCTTGTTCGGGAATCCCCTGATATGGATCATTGAAGTAATTGTCATTGTAATCAAAGCGTAGCGGCAAACGTTTCAAAATGCTCGCTGGCAACATCTTAGGATCGCAGCCCCATTGCTTCATTGTGTATCCGCGAAAAAATGCATAGTAAAGTTCAGGCCCGATAAATTTCAATGCTTGCTCTTCAAAATTTTGTGCTTCTATGATCGATTTATCAGCCTTAGTAGCGATAAAATCTCTAGCTTCTTGCGGTGTAAAGTTTTTGCGAAAGAACTGGTTGATGGTATGTAGATTGATCGGCAGTCCAAATGCCTCGCCCCTTGTTGTCGTTTTTGTACGCAAGATGAAAGGACGAAATACCGCGAAGCGATTTACGAAATTCCATACGTCTTGCCTGTCAGTATGAAATACATGAGGACCATAAACGTGCAACATTACTCCCGTAACAGGATCTCTTGATGTGTGACAATTGCCTGCAGTATGACTGCGTTTATCCAACACCGTCACACGGATATGTGGAAATTTTTCAACGAGGCACCTCGCAGCGGTTGCACCAGAAAATCCAGCGCCGACGATAAGAATATTTTTATGAGTCATGATAATTTCGCAGAAATCCCTCGTGAAAGGACGGGGCTAAGGGATCTGCTTTCTCATACAGTGACCCGAGGTTCAGGTGAGCATGTTTTAGCAACCCTTGTTGTGTCATGAAATCATCCCACTCTTTGAATGATTGTTCTTTGAATGATTGCACCGCTCTAGTATGGATGACTGGCATAACATCTATGATCCCTTTTCTGCCAAGAGGAATGTAGTCGTAACCATATCCACTCAAATTGGCAGGATCAACATAACTTGAAAACTCGCTCCAACCTTCACGAGAAAAGAATGGAACCATGATTTCTACAAAATTTGTCAAACGGCCTACCACGTCCATTTCAATTCCAGTGGATGTCAAGACAGGCGCTTCGAGTGGATGTACTCCGGTGATCTGATGCGATAACGGATGGGGAGAGAGTATCGCTGGTTGCGCCATATCCAAGCGGTTGGCAGCCATGATTTTCACAAATCGCTGCAAGTCAAAATCCATAGCAGCAAGATCATCATCCCATAAGCACAAATAATCATATTTAGCGACAAGCTCGGGCTTGATGTGATTTATCACCAATTGCCACTTGCTACCACGTTGCAGCGTAAACACACTTTCGCAACCATCGTGCGCTTGGAAAAGTCCTTCAAGTTCATCATCCTGATCATATTGGACAAAATATGCATCGGCACCACTTTTTTTGCACATTTGCAGCCATGTTGATAAGTAAGGTTTCGCATAGGCACCAATGGGAGAAAAAAACAAAATACGGTATTGATCTTCCACATGAGTGGCAAACCGTTTTGGCGATAGGTTGACCTTCTTTTGTTCAGCGGGGTGATGGATCATTCCAGGCTTGAATCTGATTGGACTCTGCCATGACCAAGTGTCTTGATCATACCATTGCCCCACTCTGTTTTTTGGCGTGAAGCGAGATTTGCCACCGATGTCTTCAAGCAAAAATCCAGCGTTTTGTAGCAAGGTAGGTATTACGGCTTCAATATGTCCTGAATACTGTCCATGAATTACGCCTGTATGCTCATTTGCCAGCGGAGTGCAAACGATTAAGTCTTTTGCGGATTGAGGATCTTGCGATAAAACGCGAAAATCGCATGCTAAAAGATATTCTGCTGCCGGACGACTCAATCGCATTAAATACAGACTGCCGACTACAGAATCCTGAGTCGTAGAACCTAGCATCTGTTTAACCGGTGTAAACGTGCCCCAATGATACCAAGCTGGATCGTCTTCCCTAGTCCGAAGATTCGTTGCCAAAAAATCTGCGTTGCATTGGTTGAAGCTTGAAAAGAATTCTTTATTATCACAGTCGCACCAGACCTTGGGATTGGTCACCCATGTATAATATTCATCTGATTTATTTAGTGAGTTCTTCAATTCATCTAGCCACGGTAAAGCTAGAATACTTCTGTTTCTTAGGGGTTGTGACGAAACGCTTATCTCATCAAACACAATTGCATTTTTTACGGGATGGCAAATGCCCCACTGCGCAATAGTCACTTCGGGGCGATGGCTGTATTCACCGAAGCATGCCGATGTTTCGGGGTTGCTGCTCCAATCGAAAATCGTTAAATTTTCATCGACTGCGATGCTTGGCATAAAAATTTCTAGAAACCCGAGTGATCCATGTTTTTCACGGTAGTGCTTTAATGCCAAAAGATGTTTGTATGAGCAATAGCACAGTGGATTAAACGAGTTATGCGGTTGAGTATGATGAAAATTGACCCGATTCCACCAATACCAATCGCTCGACAGCTGTTGTGGCATGATGTCTCTCGTAGCAAAATCTGCACCGTATGCCAGCGTTAGGCTTTGCAATGATAAGAAGGAGTCTTTTTGCACCGCGACGTCATCCTCAATCAGCCAAACTTGTTGATCCTCGGACAAATTTTGCAAAATGTAATAAATGGCTCTTTCCCAAGCGGTATATGGCTTAGGTTTTGCAATTCCTGCATTCATGAATTCATAACCGAGAAGCAAATCGTCTGCGATTCTGATTTCTCTGGTCAGGGATTTCTCGTCATTCCATTCATCAGGAACAATTTTCACATTCAAGCCGAGCTCTTGAAATAATTGACACAGAGTCAATGCTTGAGGGCCCACTTTGCGGCAAAGAATAAAAATGGATTGATTCATGAATTTTGCCTAATCACTTTTCTCGTGAGTAGTATAGTTGTAGCCCTATAAGGATTAGGGATGAAGGATGTTTAAGAATAATCCTGTTTCGTCGCCAAGATAGCGGCCGAAAAACAGTGATTGCATAAATTCGGCAGATTCTTTTTCAGGCCAGTCTGGCGCGCAGACAATGGCAGCGTTGGATATTTCTTTCCAGTTGATGTTCGGGTAATTGGCAATCGCTACCTCGCCTTTTTCAAAAGACTTTCCGCCTAAGCTGTGTATCGCTTGTATCAAGGCGGATTCTGCATCAGAGGATTTTTCAAGGAATCCAGAATACAGATCAGAAAACTTTTGAAGCGATGATGATTTGATGCTGAACAAAGGAATGTTTTTGCCACTCTGGGCATAAAGACATTCTTCGCTGGATGTTTCAGGAAGTAGATGATCGGGATTGCGGAGTAAGATGATGGGCGAGGCGTGGAAGGTGTAATATTGTTGCTTATGAACATCTTTCGGGATTAAATTACTTATAACTTTAGTGATATTATTGTCTGTCTTGTTTGATCCAATACTAATGTTAAAAACAGAATCGGCAGTCAATTCAGTAGCAAAAGAACGAGAGATGGTTAAGGTTAAAATTTTATTTATCACAGAACTATATTGCTATATTGATTATTATTTTCTGTTACTTAAAGTTTCATATAAGCCCAAAAATGTTTTTTTTACTTCTGGATCAGCTTCGTTTTGGGCATATTTCAAGGCCTTTGCTGGATTTTTTTGATAAAGCTTAGCGAACGGATTTCCAATAACTTGAAAGTCTGTAGTAAATTCCCCATAAGCTTTTCTTCCCCATTCGAGTGCTCCTTCAGGATTTTTACCCTGCAAAGAAGTAACGACAGTTTGGATGCTATTTGTTATTCTTTGCTTGTCACCAGTAGCAATTATATCATTTATATAGTCTGCGGTCTCATTTGGATAATTTGCTGCTATTTTTTCAAGAATCACTTTATCGCTAAAGGCTGATACTTGGGGATCTGATTGTTTAATCCAGTTCAGAGCTTTAATCGGATCAGATTCCCACTCTACATAAGCATTTAGCAAATGTTTATTGATCTCAACTGATTCTGATTCCTTGGAGTAATCATTAAGCAAAGATAACCGATCACTGAACTTCACTGCGGAATTTTCAATTCTAGCTATTAACCATTCCCCGATCGAATTTTTGTCTTCTGATGTTAAATTGTTAGTGATGGTTTTTAGATTTGATGGTGTGAATGATTCCATTTTTTGTACTGTCGTTCGCAGTAGATGGTCTCTGGCATTTGCATTTTCAGGCATAGCTTTCAAGATTTTATGGAGTAACTCTATTTTATTTCTTTTAGCTATTTCCTGACCAAGTTTGCGGTAAAGACGATTTAGCGGGCTATTCATGTCTCCAACTGGCCATGCTTTAACCAGACTTTCCAGTTCTTCATCAGTAAACACTTGAAGTGCAAATAAATATACTTCCAAAGTCTCGTCATATACTAATTCGCCTGATTTATGGAGCAAGCCTACATTCTCAATTAACAATTGGTGATTTTGTTGCTCTGGGGGGAGCTTTGTGAATTTCCGCAGGTGCGCAAGAGCCGAAATATACTCACTCTGCCTTCTATTTGTAGCTGAAGTTTTTTGCTTGCTCAAACTATCGCTAAAAGGATCTCCATGTGCAGGGTCATTGCTTAGATACACCAAAGCTGCCAGTGGAATTGTTATTATAATACCAATTGCAGTCAATTTCATGTTATTAATTTTCCTCATTGTTGAATACTATGAGATTTAATGTGAAATACTGCTTCTACAGACTCGTTGTTATTTGGTACACCAGTGCCCCCAAATGTAATTTTTAACTTGTCTCCTTCCCACTCGTGAGACATAAATATTCCGCTTACAGTATCATCATATTCATCAGATGTAGTTGTGCTAACAATATTTCCAGTATCGGTATTTATCGTTTTCTCGATAAATGCACTGGAGCTATGAACATCACGATTACCATCACGATAAGCTTCAAATTCAGTCTCTGTCATAATGGTGAATATTCCAGGACTGGTGCTTGGATTTCTTTCTATAATAGCCCACTCTGCTACAACAATTGACACATCACTTTTTGCAGAATCAGCAAAATCAGTCTGCGGTGCTGTTACGTATACCCACAATACCTTTTTGACCTTCCAGCTCTGTGCGGGGGTATTAGGGTTATTATCGTGATCATAGCTCCATGTTTTTTCCGATCCTTCTGAATCTTCAGTATGATTGATTGCATCTACTTTTATTTTCCATGCGTCTTTTGTGCCACTTAGTGAAATGGAATCATTAATAACTTCCGCACGTAACTGTTCCTCAGTTAAGCTCCAAGCAACCATAGCAGCAACCGTTGCGCCGCCAGAACGCTTAAGAAAAGATCTTCGAGTAATTCCCCCAGATGATGAATCATCTAAAGGAGCATTTACAACAACAGGGATCGACGACAGGTATTTTGGATTCATGAGTATGTGGATGTTTGAGTTTGAAAGTTGAAGCCATTCGAATGAAATTGCCAAACGGTGTGACTTTGTGAGTTGAATAAATATACAAAAAAGTTATTGATATAAAATTAATTTGGAATTTTTTGAGTGTTAACAAATATGAATTATTACCATTGTAAAAACAGCGTAAAGGGAAAATACATGAACGGCATTTTTTTAGTCTATTCTCCGAATTTTTCAATAATAGCATTTGCTCCCTCATAGCTTGAGCCAAGACCGCGAAAATAGGACAGCATTTTTTCCTGTGTGTCTTCATTAGAGGACGAAGTCAAAAAAGATATTATGCCAGTAGTGTTTTCTGCAGCCCAACGTCGCCATAGCTCATAGGTTGCAGGTGTAACTACATTTTCTTGATAGTTTTCTAGCCATTCATTTGCTTTTTCCCATTGTCCATTACATTTGGCTAAAGCTAATTCTGGTGCGACCTGATCTCTTAGTACTATGGAATCCATGGAATCTAGATATTGCTCCACATATTTGGTGTCTGTAGCCAAGCATTTTCTCAGAATAGCGCCCTCTGATGCTGCCGCGCTCATGTCACCTTGCGCCGCTAGCGATTTGATCATTTCATGAATGTTTTTCGCATCAGTTTCATCAATAGATATATCAGAAAATACCAACCCAGGGATAATTGCAGACTGTTGTTCTGGTTTACTCAATGACAGCTGCTTCATTGCGTCTTTTGGTGAGTGTTTCCAATATTCTAGAGCAACTCCCGCAAGTGCTTCAGGGTATGGCGATGCAATCGCTCGCAGATTTGCCTCCACAGGGTCTGTTTTTGACAATTCCTCGAATGCCTTCACAAGTAAAGGCACTTTGAGATTTTTCATTGCTAGAGCTTCGATACCCATTAAAGTTTCATCTGTCTTTAAGCTGATGGTTTGAGCAACTGCACAACTCAAGATGTCTGAGCGGAGTGGTTCAGGTAAATAAAGTTGCTCTAGCAAATCTGGTAATGCAGATGGATTGGCTGCGTAAGATTCAAGAAATCGTTTCACCATTTTCGCCTGAATACCTGATTCAGACCGACGTTGTTGTGCCTTGGCATCTCGGGATGTCGTCTGTCGGGATATTTTCCCATCAATGATAGGCATGGAAGTATCGACTGCGTTTTTCATATCAATCTCTTCAGTTTCTCTTTTCCATAGCGACATGAAGACAGCTCCAAGGAGCCCCCCGATGAGTGTCAAGCAACATAACTTGATAAGTTGAGATATTTTCATTTCAGGTTCTTTGATAGTCGATTTTCGAGAGTATTCCTCTTTTCGTTATCGGCGATCTGTGCTAGCCATCGCATCGCCACGTCATTCTCTGAGTGGTACAAACCTAATACCAACCCGCTAATGGCATCATCACGCTCATCGCCCGCTTCCAATTGAAGCAACGCAGACGATGCCTGTAGCGAGTCGCGCCGCGCCCAACTTTCAAACAAAGGTGACATTGGTGTCTGACTTTTCAGTAGATGTCGATTATTTGTTAGCCATTCAAATGCGCGCTCTGGCGCTAGCTGACTCCAAGAATGAATGAGAATTTGTTCTGATTTGATTCGACCTTCTCCCGTTATCGACGACGCGGTGAGTTGATCTGCATATTTGTTGGGATTAGTAGGAAACAAACTTTCAAAGGCATCACAAAAAACATCAGGTGATGTGTTTGGTTTAATCACGGTTTGCCAAAGTTCTTCGCCATTATTGCGTGCCATTTTTTCATAATATGATCGGCGTAGTGCAACACTAATTTCATCAGGGCAGTCAATTCCATTTAGAGCATCTAATGCTTCGCTCGTATGCTTGGTTAGTAATCCGTCAACGATTTTCTCAACGTAGTGTAACGAGAGTGAGCTCCTAGCGGTATCCTCTAATTTAGAATTATCTAACCATAAAAAACCCTTTTTGGGATTTTGCAAGGCAAATTGTGCAAGAGCACCTTCTGTGAATTGATGCCAATACTTATTGCCTTGTGACTTTAAAATATCCTCTACTTGGATTAGAGTTTTTGCATCATGGATCGCGTCGCCTGCAAGTACATTCAAAAATGCTTCATCGTTTCCTTCTACAAGCCTTGTTGCAATCCAAGCAATCGCTTCCGCACGGTTTCCATTGTGTTCTCGCACACATTCTTTGATGAACTCATCAAAGAAAAACAATGATTCAAAAGGTTGAAGCCCTAAATTTGTCATGTTAAATGCTGGAATTTTATCATCATTATTAGTTTTTAAACTGCTAAGAAGTTTTATAATTTCTGCATTTTGGTGGGGGGAGATTTTGGGCTCATCGACTACATTACTAATGAGAGTTGGGTTGCCAAGATGTATTTCGTTTGCGACTAAATTGTTATCTTTGTAGAAGATAGCACTTGACGCACCAGCTACTAGTCCAATTAATAAAGCTAGGGATCCTTGTCCGAAATTGATTTTTTGAGATGCCGAGATTGTATTCATAGTTACTTATAGAAATTACTCTTGAAACTTCCATGAAACAATTGCTGTTGCATTTACAGTGATTGTATAGCTCCATTTCTTGGTTTGAGCGTTGTATACTGGAGGGCCTGACACCAGTGAACCAGGGCCGCCCTGAGCAGTAAAATTTTTAAAGCAGCCAATGGGGGGGCGGTTAACGGTAATTGGGTTGTAAGTGGTCTTAGTTGATAAACCACCAGTTTTTAAGGCATCTGCAAGTTTTACCTCTGCATCACGAGCAGCATCTCCCTGTCCAGTCGGTCCAGGGTTGCCAAATCCCGTAACGGTAACTGACGCTGTAATTGCATGCTGAACATAAGTATCGAACGTCTGGCTAGCATTGGCGCTAGAATTTGATGAGTTTTGGGCATGTAAAGTTTCAGTAGCCAATCCAAGTGCTACTAAAGCAGCTACCGTAGCACCGCCAGACCGCTTCAAAAATGATCTCCGGGTAATTCCTCCAGACTGTAAATCATCATGGGGGGCATTTACTACAACGGGAATCGACGACAGGAATTTTGGATTCATAAGTATGCGTATGTTTGAGTTTTGAAGTTGAAGCCATACGCATGAAGTTGAAGCCATATGCATGAAGTTGAAGCCATACGCATGATTTACTACTAAACTCTGATCAAAAGAGCATGGAGAGTCAATCGGAAAAATGAAAAAAATTCATTTTGTTGAAAAAGCATTGATTAGCAATGGGTTAGAGTAGTTGCGGGTGAATTTTTTTAGCCGCGAAAATACGCAAAAGCCGCAAAAGGGGCGTGGTTTACATCCTTTGTTACCTTTGTTTGCTTCTGTTGAGATGGATTTGGACAGAAGGTAAGGAAGGGAACGAAGGTGGAATGATGGCCGCAAAGAAACGCAGAAATTGCGAAAAGCTTGAAGGGGGTTATTCTGAGAGAAGGATTACGAGGGAAGGAATCTTGTTGTAAAGAAACAGTCTGGAAGCCCGTTTGCCGAGTCTGGCTCCGCCTTCGGTTGACTTACTCATAAGCGCACGCTCCGAGGCACAAGCCGGCGCGACGAGGAGACGCCAGACCTACGTTGACTTACGTTCGATGTTTTTGCGTTGACTTGGTATGGGTGCGTTGCTAGAGCCACGGGCATGACTTTTGAAGAAGCTTTTCCCCTGTGTTTTTACATCAACCTTGGTCGCCGGCAAGATCGGCGGGTGGATACGGAGGAGCGTCTTGAGGCGGCAGGGATCAAGGCCATACGCTTTCCTGCGGTGGATGCTTTGCATTTCTCGGAGAAATATCAACGTGCTCCTTTGCCTGATGATTTCTCGAAATTCAGTGAACTTGAGCAAGCTCGTTTGCGCAAGGCTCGTGAGGTGCGGGGCTATGATAGTCCTGGACGCTACGCCCTGGCATTGACACAGCGCATGGCGATCCGAGAAGCAAAACGACGCAAGATGGACGCTGTTATGTTGCTGGAAGATGATGTGGTGTTGCATCCGAATTTTGCCAATCTTTTTCAAAGTGTACATTTGCCAGATGACTGGGGGATTTTCTATCTCGGTTGTTCTCATCAACAAAAGCCAGAGTGGGTGGGAGCCCGTTGTGTCAAATCTGGATATGCGGTGGACACTCATGCGGTTGCAATTCATTCGCGCTACTATGATCGGGTGATTGAGATGCTGGATCGTCATGGCAAAACGGATTTGGGGCACATCGCAAAGGCTTCTGATCAATTTCTCGCGGTGCTTCACAGAGAAATCCCTGCGTATGCTTGTTTTCCGAATCTCGCTTGGCAAGATGAAGCGCAGTCTGATTTGATCAACGTAACTTATACCAATTACCAGAAGGATGGAACTCAGCGCAATTGGACTCATTGCGTTAAAAATCTCTTGCCTGAGATGGTAGGCGCGGAGGCGAAGAAGCCGGTGAAACTGGGCCTGCTCTTTCTTACTCGCGGTGACGTGAATCACCCTGAGATTTGGCGGGAATTCGTCGCGGAGGCTCCTGAATGCGTGAAAATTTTCAATCATCCAAAGGAGAGGATTCGAGATACAAAGGCATTTCTCTACGGCAAGCAGATCAAAAAGCATTACGATACAGAGTGGGGTAAATTGTCTTTGGTAGAGGCCACTTTAGCGATGCTGCAAGAGGCTCTTGCTGATGAAAGTCTGACGCATTTCATTTTGCTTTCGGAGGCGTGTGTGCCTATAAAGTCACTGCCCGAAATTCTCCAACGCCTGACGGTTGATTCCCGTCCGCAATTCGGATTCCGGCACTGGTCAAAGGCCGTCAAGCGGCATCAAGAGCGCATGATTGCGGTACCAGAGGTGCCGCAGGATTGTTGGCATTTCCACTCGCAGTGGGTGATGCTGGATCGAGTTGCTGCTACTTTTGTCGTATATCAAGACATGACCAGTTATTTTGAGAAGATGTTTGTGCCGGATGAAGCGTATTTTGCTACTGTTTTGCGGATGCAGGGCTATCCCTTGCATGATTTGGTTTATAACAAAGACCTAACGTGGACCAATTGGGAGAAAAGTGCTGGTAGTCCTAACGCTTGGAAGATTATTCCTCAGGACAAACTCGCTGATATTTTGCACAGCGATGCGCTCTTCGCGAGGAAATTTCCTGTGGGGGCGGATATCGGAAAATACGGTCTTCACCGCTCGAAGAAGAATTTTTCTGCCATAGTTGGGCAGGGTTGAAGGGGATGGGGATGATATTAGCCGCGAAAAAAGGCAGAAGTCGGAAAATGGGGGATGGTTTCTTGATCTTTGTTTTCTTTGTTAGCTTCTGTGGAAGATGGATTTGAACATAAGGGAAGGAAGGGAACGAAGGTGGATTCTTTTAGCCAGGAAAAAACGCAGAGGGCGGAAAAGGGGTGAGGAGTTCTTGGGTTTTGATTAGTTTCAAGCTCCATTGACACACAGGCGGCACGCCTGTGCACCCTTCCTTTGAGCCCGAAATCCGAAGTTGAATCGATGTTGAATTAAGCAGCGCAGTGGTTTTTGCCAGTTTTGCCGCCTGTTTGTTCATTTTCGGGTGGCTCTGGTGGCAACTTCGGCGAAGTTGCTCTAGGCCATTGTAAAATGTTGTCTAGCAAGGGTTTGTGCTTATCGAGCCCCCCCAACTTTCGGCAATGTAGAGCACTGGCGTGCGACTGCGTGCCCCCAATACCGCTCCGCCGATGAATACCTCCGATCGCAGTGTGACCGGTCGTTTGTAACCTGCTTTGCGCTGCTCTGGTGAACTGGCGTGTTGGTAAAGACTGAGTAGATTATATGTGAAGCACACGCTCAGAAAGGCACTTTCTGTCGCGTAAAAATTCTTCATACAAAAGCCATCAGCTTGTAGATCATTCTTAAGTTCTTCGATGTGCTGCTCGCAACAAGCGCGTTGATTATAATCGCGCCAAAGTTCCGCTCCATCGCCTTGGCGATGCGTGACAAAGACCCGAAAAGTATAGCCGTTCACGTCGATGAGACGACGCCCCACCGCACTTTTGCTTTCACGGATGCGCTCGCGGATCGCAAAAAACTCTCTCGGTGCTGACCAACCTTGAAGTTGAAGAGAGAAACGCGCCCAAGCATAGTTTTCGTCGATGGCTGTCCAGTGAGCGAGCGCAGCAGCCTTACGTTTTACATTTTGCGTCAGCCGAGCGACAACGATGTAGGGAATGCCTTTTGCTTCGAGAAACGACAGTAGCGAGTTCTCAAAAAATCCTGAATCAGCCCGTATGGTTCGGAGCTTCCAGTTGGCAGGCATGAGGGCGAATGCTTCTGTTAGGAAAGCCACAGCACCACGAGCACTGCCTGTATTACCACTGCGTAACCAAGCATGCAGGACAAGTGGAGCCTCGGCAAGAAAGGCAATGAGCGGATGGTGACTATGGCGGCCTGGACGCGATGGATTATAACCACGCTTGGCTCCCTCTTGATTTCCACTGCGCTGGAAAACGGTGCTGTCCAAATCGAGACTAAAGCCCTCTGGCGGTAGAGGCCAAGAGAGTTCGAGCAACCACTTCCAAAGCGGTCGCCAAAACTCTTCGATGTAGCCTTGACGGAAGCGCAGGAAAAAATTGCGCACAGTGTCAGTTCCCGGGAAACGTTCGATGCCAAGTAATGCGTGAAGCGCCTTATCAGCACGCAGCCAATCCGTGTGAGCGAGGCGGCGAGCACCAGCCACCACAGAGATCATGAAAGCCACGAGAGTTTTGGCTGGCGGAATCGAGTTAGGACTCGAATAGGCGAAAGGAATCATCTCCGAAATGCGTCCGGCTAGCCCGATCTTATCGAAGAAAGCAATCAGACTAACCAAACCGCCAAAAGGCGTGATAGGCTTTGGAGTAGCAGCAAGATTGACTTGCCGTGCGGGAAAAACAGGATTACAAAATGTGCGCATCGTTTGGTGAAGGAAATTGGTGTGCGGTTATTCGACACAACCCTTCTACCATATGACCTGTAGCCAAACGATGCTTTTTCTAACTTCGGTTTTCGGGTTGAGTTCTCAAAGCCGCTGATCCATATCGAGTGCAGGGGCGTTTTCGCGTGCTTCGCCGACGATCACGGCGGGGACGCCGGCGACGGTTTTGTGGGCGGGGACATCGTTGAGGACAACGCTGCCGGCACCGATTTTGGCACGTTCGCCGATGATGACGCGACCGAGGATTTTTGCCCCGGCACCAATCAGCACGCCCGAGCGCACGATGGGATGGCGGTCGCCTGTTTCCTTGCCAGTGCCACCGAGGGTGACCTCGTGTAGGATCGAAACATCGTCCTCGATGATCGCGGTCTCACCGACGACAAAGCTGGTGGCGTGGTCTAACAAAATGCCACAACCAATGCGCGCTGCCGGGTGGATATCGACCGCAAAAACTTCACTGGCGAGGCTCTGGAAGTAGAGCGCGAGATCGCGCCGATTGTGGTGCCACAGGTGGTGAGAAATGCGGTAGGTGCAGATCGCGAGGAAGCCTTTGAAGAAGAGCAGCGGTTGCAAGGGTGAATCGCAAGCGGGGTCGCGCTCATAGATGGCGATGAGGTCTTTGGCGGCGCTGCAGGTGAGCGATGGATGTTGTTGGAAAAGCCCAGCGAGCAAGGGCGCGAGTTCCTCGCGCGACATATCTTCGCGTGCGAGCTTGCGGGCGAGGCGGCAACCGAGGGCCGCGCCTAAGCATGGTTGATCGATTACGACATCGCGCAATAAGCTAGCCATTTGCGGCTCTCGCAGGGCTATGGCAGCAGCCTCCTCGCGGATTTTTTGCCATAGTGATGCATGATCGACTTCTTTGCCGTTGCAAAATCGATCTACCTTAGCGCTCGCACTTTTTTCCATATTATGTTTCATTTTCCTTATGCGGATTTCCCAGAAGCTTGAATATGCCTGTCGGGCCTTGGCTCAGCTTGCCAAACGTCACGGCACGCAGAGTATTACACGACTTGATGAACTTGCGCAACGCGAAGCCGTGTCTGCAAACTTTTTAGTGCAGATTCTCAATGATCTGCGTCGTGCGGGATTGATCGAGAGCAAGCGCGGCAAGGAAGGTGGCTATTTGTTGGCCAAAGCACCAGCGGCGATCACGTTGAAGGAAATTGTCGACGCCATCGATCCCTCCTTGTTGGCATTCTCCGTGAGCACGGAAGGGGAGTCGGGGCCTGCGGTGGCTCATTCGTGGAAGTCTCTGGCTGCCGATTTTCAGAAAAATTTGTCGTTCATCACCTTGGAGCAACTGGCGGTGACGCCGGGTGACACGATGTTTTACATTTGATCTCCTGCTCATTTGCCTCTAGAATCATTCTTCCCGCCGCTGATCGCGTCGCACCAACTTTTCCGCTGTGTCCACTTCCACCATCACACATTTTTGCGAAAGCGCTGAACCATTTCGTCTGCAAAATGGCTTCGTGCTTCCGAGTTTGCGCATCGCCTATGAATCCTGGGGCACGATGAATGCGGAAAAAGACAATGTCATTTTGCTCTATCACGCGCTTTCTGGTTCGCACCACGCGGCGGGGCATAATCCAGAAATTCCTGGATGTGGCGACCTGTGGCAGCCTGAAATGCACGCGGGTTGGTGGGAAGACATGATTGGCCCCGGAAAAGCGCTCGACACCGATCGATTTTGCATCATTTGCGCCAACTATCTCGGTGGCTGTTATGGCACGACGGGTCCCTCTTCGATCAATCCGGGCACGGGTGAGCCTTGGGGTTCGATTTTTCCGCATATCACTGCTGCCGACCAAGTGCGGGCTACGGCTGTGTTGCTCGATCATTTGGGCGTGGAAGTTTTGCACGGCGTGGTGGGCCCCTCGGTTGGTGGTTTGCTGGCGCTGACATTTGCCACGACGTTTCCTCAGCGTGTGCAACGTGTGGTTTCCTTAGCTGCAGGATTCAAGACGACGGTTCTCAATCGCTTGATCTTGTTCGAACAAATTTTGGCGATCGAAAATGACCCGAACTTCCAGGGCGGGGATTACTATCGCACGCAGCCACCGCTCTATGGATTGGCGCTGGCGCGGATGATTTCACACAAGACCTTTGTGCATCTCGATGCCATCGAGCGCCGGGCTCGTCAGGAAATCGTGCAACATGCCGATACACTCTCTTGGTATAAAGTGCGCGACCCCTTTCAATCTTACATGCTGCACCAGGGGAAAAAATTCGTCCGACGCTTCGATGCAAACACCTACTTGCGGATCATCGACATGTGGTCGCGCTATGATGCCGTCGAAGAAGCGGGCGCAGAAAGTCCGCGTCAATTGTTAGAAAGAGCCGCTGAAGCAGGTCAGCGCTGGTTGGTGTTTTCGATCGACAGTGATTTTTGCTTTTACCCCGAAGAACAAGCGGATTTGACGCTGCATTTGGAACGCGCCGACGTCAACACCACGCAGATCACCGTGCACTCGGATAAAGGGCACGACTCCTTTTTGTTAGAGCCGCACCTTTACACACCGCACTTGAAGTGGTTGATGGAAAGCTGAGTAGTGACTCATTAGGAATTCCGCCAAATTGAAATCGGCGAAGATACGTGCGAAGCTCCTTGGACTGCTCCAGCCTGCTGTAGCTTTGGGCAATGCAGCCCTGCTGCAAGCCCGGGGCATTGGCACGGAAAAAGCCCGATGCAACCTCCGCTTGCCCCGCTCGTAGCAGGCTGCATGGCCGAAGGCCGCAGAGCAGGCTGCCGCAGTCCAAGGACTTCGTCGGCGATCTAGTCCTAATGCGCGTTGTTTTTTGGCGGAGTCCATTAACCAAACTTGATGCCACCGAATCCAGATAGCGCCGATCCCACTTGTGGGTTGCGCCGATAGGCGAAAAAGTTCACGCCTTTGCAGAGTTGCGACATGATCGGGAACATCAGGAAGAGCGCGATGGGACCGGCGACGATGCAACAAATGCAATATGCCAAAAACAATCCCTCACTCAGACGTGGTGCTGTGCGCAGGTCTTCATAGCTTCCCACAATTCGGTTCCAGTCTTCGGCAAGTCCTTTGTAGGCGATGAACAACCAATAGAGATTGAAAAACGGGATGAAAAGATAGCCAACAGCGGCACCGGGAGTGGTGCGTGCTCCGCCGTATTGCAAGCATTTCCATGAGCGATGCAAAACGATATAGGCATAGAGCGTATTGAGGAATAAGAAAAAGCCAGCTGCCCCAGCGGCTGCAAAACCTCCGATCATACCGCCTGCGGTAGCTGTGTCACTTACATCTCCGGAAGTTGGATCAGCAGAACCTACTACTCCTGCAATGATGGCAATCATGACGATCATCGACACGATACTGCCGACGAAGAACCCGATCCACAGGCCAAAGCCCGCGGGTTTTACTTTGAAGTATGGGTAACTGTCATCGGCAGGTGCTGTCGCAGCGGTCTGTGAGCCAGTCAGCGCTGCTGGGCTCGAGGCCAGCATGG
This sequence comes from Akkermansiaceae bacterium UBA956, assembly GCA_002293145.1. Classification (GTDB taxonomy): domain Bacteria; phylum Verrucomicrobiota; class Verrucomicrobiia; order Verrucomicrobiales; family Akkermansiaceae; genus UBA956. The sequence goes on from DBCO01000032.1 coordinate 17,748, forward strand.
TTGCTCCACGAGTCGTAGCTCCTGGAGGCGCCCAGTTGGAGGTAGCGAGAGCAGGTTTTGCGGGGGCAACATGCACTGGCGTAGGCTGCACGATAACTTCTTCGGGCGGGAAAATTCCTTCGATCTGTGATGCTGGAAGCCACTCCTCCATCCCTTCTGTCCAGACCATCGTCTCACGAGCGATTCGACCTTCTTCTGCAAATTCGACAAGTGCCTCGCCTGTGTAGGGGCCAAGTCGATCCTCTCCGTTCAATACATACCAAGTTGGATTCATCGGCGTGACTTCTATGAAAAACAGACAGCGGGCGCAATCAATTTTTGCGCATAAATCGATTTCTTCCATTTCGCAAAAGCGCCTTGATATCGCCAAGCATCAAATAGATGCAGGGCACGAGGTAGAGCATAATGACGGTGGCGAACAAACTGCCAAAGCCTAGCGAGACAGCCATGGGCACTAGGAATTTTGCCTGCATGTCATCTTCCATAAGCATCGGCACCAGCCCGAGAAAAGTTGTAATGCTGGTAAGGAAAATCGCCCGGAAACGTCGCGCGCCAGCGAGCTCTGCGGCCTCGATTTCTGAGCCTCCTTGATCCCGGTATTCGTTGATGAAATCGACCATCACCAGCGAATCATTGACGACAACACCCGCCAATGCCACCACTCCGACCATCGACATGATACTCAGCGACATTCCTAAGGCGACATGCCCCCACACAGCACCAAGCACACCAAAGGGAATCACCCCGAGAATGATCAGCGGTTGCACGTAGCTCTTCAGCGGAATGGCAATCAGTACATACATGATCAGCAGGGAAAACAAAAACTTGGTGCCAATCTCGCGCACGCTTTCGCGCTGGTCCTTTTGCTCGCCTTCGTAATCATAACTGACAGTGGGAAAATTTTCGGACAAGCGATCCAAAACCTCGCTGGTGAATTTTTGCACCACTTCATTAGCATTCGCGTTTGTTTTGATCACATCGGCCATCACTTTGATCGAGCGTTCACGATCGGTGCGTTGGATCGATGCCGGACCTCGACCACGTTCAAATTGCGCGACTTGTAGCAAGGGCACCTCACCGCCATCGCGTGTGCGGATTTTCATTTCCTCCAGACTGTGGGCAAATCGACGCTCGGATTCGGTGTAGCGCACCATCACCTTGACTTCATCGCGACCGCGTTGGAAGCGCTGCACTTCACTGCCGTAAAATCCATCGCGTAACTGCATTGCCACATCATCGAGCCGGAGACCGAGTGATTCGCCGACGGGCGTTAGTTTGACCAATCGCCACTCATCCTTGCCGGGGCTGTTGCTATCGGAAATATCGACCACGCCTTGGTAGTCGGCAAGCTTGGATTTGACGTATGCGGTGGCACGTTCGAGTTGCGCGAGATCGCTCGAGGTGAGTAGGAAATCAATCGCGTTTCCGCCTGCCGCCGTTTCAGCGCGGAACGTGAGCTTCACGGCACCAGCGAGAGGTCCTGCACGTTCGCGCCATTCATTGGCGAGTTGCTGAGCGGGTACGCCACGCACAGCGGATTCGTGTAATTCCAATGTCACCTCGCCCAAATGTGAAGACTGCGGCGTACCTAACGAAACCATATCTGTTAAGAATGGCTGCGTGCCTGCGCTCGCAAGTATGTGCTTAACCACATCGTGGCCCACTTTTTCACGATAGATTTGGTTCATCTCGCGCGCCGCATTTTCGAGCTTTTTGATGGCTTCCTGCGTTTGCGCAAAAGGAACACCTTGTGCCATTTCGAGTTTTGCACTGAGCACATCGCCTTCCACCTCTGGCATGAATTGGCTCTTGATGAAACCCATGCCGACCAAGGCCCCCGTTAAAAGTAAGGCTGCCAAGAACAAGGTGATTGTCACGTAACGCCAGCGCAAGATCCGATACAAACTCGGCTGGTAGACTCGTTTCACAAAGTCCTCCAAGCGATCGCCGAACCAATGCTGACCGCGTGTGATCGGCCCGCGCTTGGCATTGCGGTCTAACTTTTTCATGGTCGCCAAATGCGCCGGAAAAACCAATTTTGTGAGAACCAGTGAGCCTAACAAAGTTGGAATCACCACCCATGGAATGTTCGGCCAAATTTTGCCACTTACGCCACTGAGTCCTAACATCGGTGTGAAGGCCACACAGGTAGTGAGAATGCCAAAGGTTACCACTCCGCCCAGCTCTGTGGTTCCGCGCCACGATGCCTCGAAAGGGTCTTCGCCCGCCTCGATGCGAGTATACACTGTCTCGCCAACGATGATCGCATCATCCACCACAATTCCCAGAACGAGAATGAAAGCAAATAACGAGATCATATTGATCGAGATTCCTAAAATTGGCATCATCCACACACCTACCGCAAACGCTGCAGGGATACTCAGTGCCACCAGCACCGCGAGCTTGGGCCGCAAAAATAACGCGATGCTCACCAGCACTAAGATCAGACCCTGTAAGCCATCGTTGAATAAAAGCTCCATCCGTTTTTGCAACCACACACTCTGGTCATTCCATACAGCGAGTTTGACTCCTGGTGGTAGATTTTTGCTGGATTGCTCTACATACTGTCTCGCTATTCGCGCAATCGTCAGCGTGTCTTCATTGCCCACACGGAAGACATTCACCAACATCGCGCGCTCGCCATCGAATCGCGCTTCAAGCTCGACGTCTGAAAATCCATCGATCACCCGCGCGACATCGCGTAATTTTACTACCGCGCCCTCGGCATTCGTCGCTACGGCGATGTCGAGCAATTCATCGCCACGGAACTTTTTCCCCACCGTGCGAATCACCAGTTCCCCTTTACCACTGCGCACCGATCCACCGGGCATATCCACGGATTCGCGACGCAGTACTGCGGCAATCTCTCCCATGCTCAAGCCGTAACGACGAAGATTTTCTTCCTCGATTTCGACCGAAATTTCATACGGCCGCACCAAAGCTGTTTCCACTTGGGAAATCTTCGGCTTACCACGCACTAAGCGCTCCATCCGCTGCGAAAATCCCTGCGCGGGCCCAGGATCGAAGTCGAGCAAATCATCGCGCACTTTCTCCGCCAAATGCTTCAAAGTGGCTTCATCTGTGTCAGCAATGACAGCCAGGCTCATCACCTGATACTTGATGACCAGATCTTCAATCACGGGCTTTTCGGCCTTTTCGGGCAAGCTATCCAAGGCATCCACACGCGACTTCACGCGGTCCTTCAGATCGCGCACATCAAAGCCACTCTCGACCTCGACCATCACCGAGCCAGCATGCTGTGAGGCCGTCGAGCGCACCCGTTTCACGCCTTGTAGATCCGCTACGGCTTCTTCGATTGGCAAACACACTCCTGTTTCGACTTCTTCGGGCGCGGCATTGGGGTAGGGGACGGTGACCGAAATAGCGTCGATTACCAATTCGGGAAAAATCTCCTTGCGGAGCGTGAACCACTTCGCAAATCCCGCCACGCAGACGGTCAGCAACAAGAAATTTGCCGCCACGGGATTGTAGGTGAACCAGCGGATGATCGATGCCATCAGCGTGACCTCCTTACATTTCCTGACGATCGATTCCCCTGCACGCCCTAATTTTAGCGCAGGAAAAGTAATTACTCAATCGAAAATCACCACCACTCCTTCATCGGGAAGACAGTGCGTCCCGCCTTTCTCGGCAAACTGGTGTCTCGCCTGTTTTTCAAATAGGGTAAAGCCGTAATCTCCCCTTTCGCACAAAAAGAATCGACATTTTTCTCGTGTTCCATGCTTGCACATTGGGGCTAAACCTGTTCCACTCCGCGCGCAATCTCGATTACGACCATGGCATACAACAACATTACACCTCCTGCCGGCGAGAAGATCACCATCAAAGATGGCGTTCTCACAGTCCCGAATCATCCCGTCATTCCTTTCATCGAAGGCGACGGCACAGGCCGCGATATCTGGAAATCCTCCGTCCGCGTATTGGATGCCGCTGTAGATAAAGCCTATGGTGGGACACGCAAGATTTCTTGGTTTGAGGTATTTGCTGGCGAAAAATCCTTCAACTTGTACAAGGATCAAGTCACCGATCTCGGCCAAGCTTGGCTGCCTGAAGACACACTCACCGCATTCCGTGAATATCTCGTTGGCATCAAAGGTCCACTCACCACTCCTGTCGGTGGCGGTATCCGCTCGCTAAATGTGGCGCTTCGTCAAATCCTCGACCTCTACGTTTGCTTGCGCCCTGTGCAGTATTTCACTGGCGTTCCTAGCCCCGTGAAGCATCCTGAGCTAGTCGACATGGTGATTTTCCGCGAAAACACCGAGGATATTTACGCCGGCATCGACTTCGAAGCCGGTGGCGACAAGGCCATGAAATCCCTTGCTTTCCTCAAGGAAAATTTCCCTGCTGATTTCAAGAAAATCCGTTTCGGCGAAGAAAGTCCGGAATTGGTTGGCGTTGGCTTCAAGCCCGTTTCCAAACACGGCACCCAGCGTCTCGTGCGCTCGGCGATCCAATACGCGATCGATCAAGGCCGCAAGTCCCTGACCATCGTGCACAAGGGCAACATCATGAAATACACCGAAGGTGCATTCCGCGATTGGGGTTATGAGTGCGCGAAAAATGAATTCGGCGCTGTCGAAATCGACGGTGGCCCATGGTGTGTGATCCCCGAGGGTAAACCCGGTGCTGGCCTTATCATCAAAGACGCCATCGCTGACATTACCTTGCAACAAGTGCTCACTCGCCCGACTGATTTCGACGTCATCGCGACGCTCAACCTCAACGGCGACTACCTCTCCGACGCTCTCGCTGCACAAGTTGGCGGTATCGGCATCGCACCTGGTGGCAACATCAACTACATCACCGGCCACGCGATCTTTGAAGCCACTCACGGCACCGCACCGAAGTATGCTGACAAAGACCAAGTCAATCCTGGTTCCGTCGTGCTCTCCGGCGAAATGATGTTCCGCTACATGGGCTGGAACGAAGCCGCAGACCTCATCATCAAAGGCCTCAACGGTGCCATCGGTTCGAAAAACGTGACCTATGACTTCGCTCGCCTGATGGAAGGTGCGACACAACTCAAGTGCTCCGAGTTCGGAGAAAACATCATCCAACACATGTAATAGCGCTAATCATTTATCAGGGGTGCGGTTGAGAAGCCGCGCCCCTTTTTTTCTATTATGGAAGAACCACCCATCATCGACCTACAAAGCGACGAATACTTCATGCGTCAAGCGCTGCGCGAGGCCTACAAAGCTCTCGCCGCGAACGAAGTTCCCGTCGGTGCCGTGATGGTTCATGAAGGAAAAATCATTTCCCGCGCGTGGAACCAAGTCGAGACACTCAAGGATGCCACGGCCCATGCCGAAATGCTCTGCCTCACCGCGGCTCAGAGCGCCATCGGCGATTGGCGTCTGGATGGCTGTACCCTCTACGTCACCAAAGAACCCTGCCCGATGTGTGCGGGGGCCATCGTCCATTGTCGCCCTACCCGCGTTGTCTTCGGTTGTCCCGATGCCAAAGCCGGCGCCTGCGGTGGTTGGATCAATTTATTGCAATCGAATCCACCACTCAATCACGCCTGCGAGATAAGTTCGAACGTGCTCGGTGACGAATGCCTGCACATCATCCAAAACTTTTTCCGCGAAGCTCGCGAAAAAAAGAAAGAACTCAAAGCCCACCGAGAGTATCGTTTTGATGAGGAAAATTAAGTCATTCACGCAATCTGTTTTCTTGGTCGCTTCTTGCCTGCTTGCTCTAACAAGTTACCTCACGGCAGCGCCTGAGAAATGCATGCTGCGAGCTGATGACTTCACGCAGCTCTCATGGACCGATGGCCCGCCGCAGATCATGAGCGTGCAGGAAAAACCCAAGGAGAGCATCTTGCGCTTGGTGTATGGAAAAAACACTCTGCTGTTCGATACGCAACGCCTGCGTCCCTTGAGCGGAGAATGGGAATGTACGTTGATCGATGGCGATCGACGATTCGATTGCATCGGTCATGCGCAGGCAAGCGATGAATTTCTCCAAGCAGTCCGATTTGTCGAGAGTGGCAAATTTTTCCAACGCGTGGTGATCGAAGGGCTGAAATTCGCAGACGACAAAGGACAGGAGTGGCAGGGAACATGCCGATTGGAAATCACCGCATGGCCGAACCGCTTGGCATTTCGGTTAGAGTCCGACTCGGATGCGATGCTGCGCTTGCGTTGTGGTCAAGAGCAGAGCGAAGGAAAAAAATCGTGCCTACTGCCTATCGAGAGTCTTACAGATCGCGCGATCGTTGAATCTGAACTTCCCGTGACCCGCGATGAATCGTTAGGCTGTCACCGACTCGCCTTACCAGAAAAACCATGGAGCAATGCGCAGGGCACCTATTATCCGGAAGAACACCTTGATCGCATCGATCGCTGGCGCGTGACCTTGCGCAATGATACCGATTCTCCCACGGTAGCGCGATTGATGTTCACCCAGCATGGCTACATGCCGATCACAGGCTTTACGCCGATGTTGTGTGATGCCGATGGCACCCCGACAGGCATTCCCGTGCAGCTATCGAAAAACTGGCATTCACGGCCAGAAAAAGGTCGCCTATTGCATGATGGCCAATGGTTTCATGGATTCTCGATGGTGCATCTCCCTGCCAAATCAAAACGCGAATTCCTTTTTCAAATCGTCTATGCGCGTTACGGCGGCATTTGTGCTGCCTCTCATGCCCAGCTGTGCCTCGTAGGATGGGGACACAACCAATTTTGGGATCAAGCCGCCGTCGGCAGCTTCGGTGAGAGCATTTGCTTCGAGCCAGGACGCGTGCAGCGTCGTGCTTTTATCACCGATGTGCGCCCGCTGATGACCTTATCGCGAAAGCCTAACAGCAAACCTTGGGGCTGGGCTGACAACTGCGGAGGTGGCGATTTTCTGATGTGGAAAAATTCTAACGGAAATTACCAGACCATGACGGGAACACGCACCGATTATCGCGCTCACGGACCATGTTTGACCGATGTGAGCTACTCCGAGGAAAGTCGAGGTGGGGAAATTTCCGCTCGCATGGATGTATCGGTGCCGGCAGCCAACGATCATCTGCGCACCTTTGTGAAACTGCGCTACGATGTCAAAAAGCCGATGCGCTGGCAGCGACTTGCCTTCATGCAACTCGGTGCCGATTACTACAACTGCGTGCCCGCGAGAAGCATTGCGGTGGGGGATCGCAATGGATTGCGAGACGAGTGGCAACCTGCTCGTGCCGCCGATGTCTATGATCGCCAAGCAGTGCCGCTGACCGGCGATGCCGCCTGGGTTTCTGTGCATGGCGTTGAAGCAGCAGCCATCACCGAAGGCCATGCCAATGCTACGCGCGGCATGATCGTGCGTTCTTGGCGTGCGGTCTTAGGAGGAAAGCCTGCCGCGCCACATCTTGCAACGTTTTGCAACGAATGGGGCAAAGGCAATCACCGCACCGCCGTCGAACTCGCCGCGCCACCCGATGTGAAAGAACTACTGCCTGGCGACTTCGTGGAAGCCGAGATCGAAATTGTCGTTTTTCCCGCTGATCCCGCCAGTTACTATGGACCGGATGCCGCGTTGCGCCAAGCCCTTGAGCAATCACCGAACTCGTGGCAACTGGTGCATCGCGAAGCCAAAGGCAATCACTTCCAACCTACCGCCAGCACAGGAAAGATCCTGCACAACTATCCCGTCGTTGTAGCGGTCGATGAGAAGCAACAAGCCGCCATCCAAATCAAGGGTGGCCTCGGTCATTGCCCCGTCACCTTTACCGGTCTCACCACTCCCAACGGCCATTGCCTCACCGTCGATGAAAAACCCATCGCCCAATGGCAAACCGACTGGAATCCCGCCACAAAACAATGGCAAATCACCTGCAATGTTCCCGTGGGTGAAAACCAAGCCAAGAAGATTTCCCTCCTGCCAGCGCGGTGATTTTTCTCATGATCGCGCAAAAGAAAGAAAAGTCCTGCGGTGAGAATCGCTTTCTAATCGAACCATGAAACGTTTCGCTCTCCTATTTGCCTTATTTCCACTGATTTCTCAAGCGGCTGATCTTACGATCACGGTGACGGGGATTCGCAATGACAATGGCAAAATTGCTGCGCTGGCATTTACGCAAGATCAAGGCTTTCCAGATCGTGTCAATCAGGCTTTTGCCCAAGCACAGGTGAATGCGCAGAAGGGCACGGTCACGCTGACCATCAAAAATGTGCCTGCGGGAAAGGTGGCGCTGACCGTTCTCCACGATGAAGATGGCGATGGTAAATTGCGGAAAAATCTGTTGGGAATCCCGCAGGAGGGCGTTGGTATGACTGGTAAGCCGTTAGGAAATCGCGCGCCGAAATTCCAGGAAGCGGTGATCGAAATCAAAGACGATGAGAAAAAAACCATCGCGTTGAAGTATTGGTGAGAATGCAGCCATTCATTGTTTTGGCTTTTCTACTGTAATTTTGCCATCGTAGATCCGATGCAACTCGGTAGTAACATACTCATCTTTTTCGATGGAAAAGCTTTGAAAAATCTTCGTATAATGTTCGCCTCCTCCTCGACTGGTATGAACAATGCCATGCCAGCCGTTCTGTTTTTTGACGATCGAGTAATTCTGACATTCGCCCACCATTTTCCATACTCCTTGCCTCTTTGAGAAGATATACCAAAGAGTGCCACTGGAGCCACCAGCACGGGAATTCACCAGATATTCCAATGATTGATCTGAGTTGAGATCAAGCATCTGACAATCCACTTGATCAGGAAGTTTGCCATCCGATTTCCCCCAGTCTAGATTGAGTAGTTCCTTCCATAAATCTTCCGGGAAATCCTTATGCCCAAGAGTTTTCTTGGCGATAGGAATATCAATTTTATCGGGCACTTCTAAAGCCTCTAGCGTGGCCTGTGGCGGGTCAGCAAGAACCATGCTCAATAGGAGGAGGGGAATTACGAAGTATTTCATTTGAGCTGATACGATTCCTTTTGACTACTTTATCACTCAGTCTTCCGATTTGAGATGATGACATTGGAGGAAAATCCATCGACCTAACGTATCGGTGAAAAGAGATTTGTTTGAGATGACAGAGTTGGCGTGAAACACGGCGAGGAGCTTGGGCGTAGTGATTAGCATTTATGAGAAAAGCTGGCTTGATACGTTGGGGAATGGTTGCTCTGTTGGCGGCAGGTGGAGCTTGTGGCTTCACTGACGCCGCTCCGACTGTTGTGACTGTGGATTCGCAGGCACAACGGCAGGAATTTCAAGGCATGGGCTGTGGTGCAATTTTTTATGAAGCCCACATCACCAGCTTGGGGGTGAATGGTAAAAGCAAGGAGCAAGAGCAGCTCTATGATGCGATGTTTACGGATGTGCGGACGAACTTTTTGCAGTTGATGATTCGCCATGATCACGAACCGCAGAACGACAATGACGATCCATATAAGCAGGAATTTCGCGAGGCGGATTTTGATTATTGCAAGCATCCGGCCGCCATCGCTGCTGCGGCGAAAAAACGCATTCCGCAGATGAAGTTGTATGCGGTATTGTATTCGCCGCCGGGTTGGATGAAAACGAATGGTAGCGAGGAGGGCGGGGGAGAAGCGCGCGGCACATTGAAAGAGGGGTTGGAGCTCGAACTTGCCGAATACATTTGGGCGTTTTTGGTGCACATGCATCAGCAAAAGCAGCCGATCGATTATCTCAGCATTGCCAACGAACCAGATTGGCCTCATGAGCAACCGAGTTATTTTCTGACGACAGAACGGCATGTGGCGTTGTTTTCTCAGGTCGCAGGCTATTTGAAAGAAATGCACAAACGTTTTCCGGATGTGCCGCAAGCGAAATTGGTCGCGCCGAATTCGCTGAGTGCGGTGGATGCCGGAAAGGTGTTAGTGCCGGCATTGTTGAAGGCGGCGAATGAGGAGGTGGATGTGATTGCCAGTCACGACTACGACCGTCGGGGTGATCGCTGGAAGATTTTGCGCGCATTGGCGGGAGATCGACCGTTGTGGCAGAGCGAATGCAGCTACAATGCGCATGATCGCTCGCCGGGATTGATTCGTTCGGCGAGCGAGTATTGGCTCTATATGACCGAGGCATTCAATGATGGCGTGAATGTGTGGCATGCCTACGATTGGGTCTATCCGCCGCGTCAAGGAGGAGAGGCCCTGTTGCATGTGGATTGGGGGCAGGCTTTTCATTACACGAAAATCTATCACGGATTTCGCCAATGGTGCGCGCCGTTAGAGCCGGGGATGCGGGTGGTGGATTCACGGGTGGAGGGGCCTGCGGCGAGTGGCTATTCGCAAGCGGGCGTGAAAGCGAGTGCGTTTCTCAAGCCCGATGGATCGAAGCTGGTGGTCCACGTAGCAGCAGTGCAGGATTCCGCAGTGGATGTCGAAATACGCGTCGACAAAGCGTTTGACAATGCCGTTTATCGTCAGTGGTGCACCAGTGAAAAAGAAGACATCGTTGTGCTGCCGCAGGGCCGTGCGCAACAAGGGGTAATTCGCATGAGCTTGCCTGGCCGCGGATTGTGGACCGTGGAACTACGGCGCTGAGCAACCCACCAGGGAAAAAATCTAACGTTTTTCGATGGCGACGAGAGTGATATCGTCCATCTGTGGTCCCTCACCAGTGAAGTCTTTGAGGGTGCGCAACATTTCTGTTAGGACAGATTCGGCACCTTTGGCAGAATTGTTGGCGAAGTTTTCCTTCATTCGCTCGATGCCGAATTCGTCTTCTTCTTGATTGAGCGCTTCTTTGACGCCATCGGTGTGAAGCAAGAGGCAGTCGCCGGGCTCGATAGTGAATTCGTAATCCTTGGTGACACGCTCGAAAACATCACCTTCATCGATGCCGACGACGAGGCCAGGTGGTTTGATCTGGGTGATTTCGCCCGTGGCTTTGTGGAACCAGAAGGCAGGGTCGTGACCGGCGCGGGCCATCACGGCTTTGCCAGAATCGCCATCAAGAATCAGATACGCCATGCTGATAAACATGTCCTCGCGGATGTCGGGAAAGAGCTGGCGGTTAAGCTTGCCGAGAACGGCAGAAGGGGATGATTCGTTTGTGGCGAGACAGCGTAGGACGCTGCGGCACATGGCCATGAGTAGGCCTGCGGCGACGCCTTTGCCCGATACATCGGCGATGACGAGTCCCCAGCGATTTTGGCCGAGGTCGATGAAGTCATAGTAGTCGCCACTGATGATGCGTGCAGGGGTGTTAGTTCCGGAAATGCGATAGCCAGCTACTTTTGGATTGCAGTCGGGAAGGAGGATGCGTTGGACTTCCCGTGCGGTGCGCAGTTCGTTTTCTAGGCTGCGTTTTTCGCTTGCTTCGAGGTGGATCAGAGAATTTCCAAGGGCGAATGAGGATTGTTCAGCTACGGAGCGAAAGACAGAAAAATCATGTTCGTTGAAAAATCCTGCGCTGTGGGGCTTGGCTACGGCGAGCACGCCGAGGTCTTTGCCGGCGTGGCGGAGTGGTGCGACCATGGCGGAAACATTGTCGTCGTATACCACAAAAGCATCGCGCAGGGATTCGTGCGTTTTGATGTCGCTGACGTGAACGGCTTTGCCGACGGTGAGGCAGTGGCCGAGGATGCCTTCATCGCTGCTTTGGGTGGACAGGCGCACATGGCTGTCCATGACGCGTTGGTCTTTTTGCGCGCGGCGTTTCACCTCCAGTGGCACTCCAATGAGTTGGGGGCACTTTTCGCTGACATACTTGGGTACTAAGTTTTGGCGGGTATCGTTGCTGAAGTAGATGGCTCCTCCGGTGGCGTTGACGACAGCGACGACGCCATCGACAATCATGCGGTTGACTCGGAGCTGAGAGCTGTCTTTTTCGATGGCTTCACCGAGTTCGTGGAGGAAATCGAACATGCGTTCTTCTTCACCGACAATTTCTTTTTTTTCTTGCTCCAAGCGTTTGGCGTTTCTGCGATAACGTGCTCCCCAAGCCAAGATCATGAGGGCGAGAACGGAGAGGCCGATGAGGATGTAATATTCAGCAAGCATGCGTGATGTCGCGCAGAGCGGCATGTGTGGCAAAGGACGACGCCATCATACATCGGGTTTGATTTCTTTTTCCAGCAAATTGACAACGTTTTCGAATTTTTTCGCGTTTGCGGCACTGGTAGCCGAGAGGGTCTTGTGAGCCTCGAGAACGAGCTTACCGCGTTCGTGCGGTGGAGTGGGCTCTTTTTTCCAAGGATCAAGTTTGCTGCGGATCTCGTCTTTGCAGGAGTTCCAAAGAGCACCGCTGGGGTTGATCTCCATGAAGGCATCGAGACCCAGATCTTCGAGGGAGGCGAGATTCTTTTCGCCCGAATCGGCAATCTCGAGGCGGCCGCCGCCAGTTTGCTTGGTGATTCTCATGGCGAGGCCTGCGAGCATGCCCATGAAGGTGGAATCCATGCCTGAGCAGGTGCTGAGGTCGACGACGATGCAGCGTGCGCCATGGGCGAGGCAGTGCTCGGCACAGGCTTTGACGTTTGGACTGCTCAGGAAGTTGCCTTTTCCGCTGCAACGAATCCAAGAAAAGTCTTCAAATTTGGCCCAATCGATGTCGCTGTCTGGTGTCACTTGTGGTAGAACAGGTTTTGCTGTTTCGGAGAAGAACGTAGTGGGAAATTGGTTTTGGTCAACGCTGGAAAGTGCATGATTTTTGAGGGAAGTCGATTCACTACGAAATCGCGTAAGATTTTGTTCCTTTTGGGCGTTATAAAGTGACATTTATGCGTGCGATAACAACATTGATTTTTGCTGGACTATCGGCTGCGGCATGGGCGGATTCGATTCTCGTAGAAGCTGAGCAATTTTCTCAAAAAGGTGGATGGATGGTGGACACCCAGTTTGTTGAGACGATGGGCTCGCCGTATCTGAATGCTCATGGCATGGGTAAGGCGGTGACTGATGCGGAGACGTCGGTGGCGATCAAGACGGCGGGGGATTATGAACTTTGGGTAAGGACGATCGACTGGAGTGAGCGCTTGGGACGAGCAGAGGGCGCGGGGACATTTTCCGTTGCGGTCAATGGTGTAGAGGTCAAACAAACTCTTGGCAAGGGGGCTCCGCAGTGGGCGTGGGAGAGTGCGGGCAAGGTGAAATTGGCGGCAGGGGAGGCGAAACTGCGCTTACAGGATTTGACTGGTTTTAATGCGCGGGTGGATGCGATTTTTCTTAGCAGTGAGGTTGGGGCGAAGCCGCCCGAAGCATGCATGATGAGCGCTCGTTTGAAGTGGGATTACGTGGGATCTGCGGGGCCGGTGACGGACGCGGGGGAATTCGATCTTGTCGTCGTGGGTGGTGGTTACGGCGGCATGGGTGCTGCGATTTCTGCGGCGCGCCTTGGTGCCAAAGTAGCTCTGATACAGAACCGTGAAGTGCTTGGGGGCAATGGTTCCTCAGAAGTGCGTGTATGGGCGATGGGTGATACGCCACCTAGTGAATATGGATTGGCGGATATCGTGAAGGAAATCGAGGATGATGCCAAGGCCTCGCCAGCGCCCGCAGAGCAATTCGGCGATGCCAAAAAAGATCAGATCGTGCGTGCGGAGAAAAATATTACGCTTTTTCTCGGTCACCATGCCTATGGGCTAGAGCAAGCGAAATCGGGCGCCATCACATCGATCTCAGCGTTGGAAATCACCAGCGGTAAGTGCATTAAAATCCGTGGACATTTGTTTGCGGACTGCACTGGTCACGGTTTCATCGGTCAATGGGCCAATGCGGATCGGACGATGGAAGAAAAAGGCCGCATGGGCATGAGCAACATGTGGATGTGGGCAAATGCGGCGCAGCCGACTGCATTTCCGCGTCAATCATGGATGCTGCCGCTCAGCGCAAAAGATTTTCCCTATCCGCGTCGTGGCCATGCGGAATGGTTTTGGGAAAGTGGCTATGATCGCCATCCTATTGAGGAGTTGGAAGTGACACGCGACTGGAATTTGGTCTCATCCTACAGTGCCTTTAGCGCGATGAAAAATGATGGGGCTCACGCCGAACGCGATCCGCAAAAGCATGCCCATGCTGAGCTGACTTGGCTCGCTTACATCGGCGGGACGCGCGAAACGCAACAACTCCTCGGCGATGTGATTCTGAAAGGCGAAGACATCGAGTCAAAGAAAACGTTGTTTCCTGATGGTTGCGTGCTGACGACTTGGTCGATCGATTTGCATATTCCCGAGAAACAATACGTTCAGGGCAATCCTGAGCATCCTTTCATCTCCAAAGCGATTCACCGCCATGCGGTGGATAAGCGTGTCGGTTATCCGATTCCGTATCGCTGCTTCTACTCGCGCAATGTGCCGAATCTTTTCATGGCTGGTCGCAACATCAGCGTGGATCGCGATGCTCTCGGCACCATTCGCGTGATGAAAACCATTGGCATGATGGGCGTCTGTGTGGGGCGCAGTGCAGCCCTCTGCCGGGTGCACAATTGCTTGCCGCGAGACATTTACGAGAAGCATCTCGATCAAGCGAAAAACCTCTGGCGCATGCCTGGGAAAGAGCGAGTGGTGAGCATTGAGGCATTGAAGCAGAAGCTGTGAGGCCCCGCGTTCTTTTGGCAAGGCAAAGGGGATGGGAAGTAGTGAGTTGATTTTTTCTGTGCTGAGGCTGGGCAGCAGGATGCTGCCGCCACGGTGAGACGCGGAACTCCCTTGCCAATTCAGCAAATTCATGATTCTTTGCGTGCCGCATTTATGAAAGCCGCCGAGATCCGTCAAAGTTTCCTGAATTTTTTCCAGCAACAAGGTCACACGATCGTGCCCTCGGCCTCGTTGATGCCGCAATCACCAGGCCTGCTTTTTACGAATGCGGGCATGAACCAGTTTGTGCCGTATTTCCTTGGCACCGACAAGGCTCCCTACAATCCACCGCGTGCAACGGATACGCAGAAATGCATTCGCGCGGGCGGCAAACACAATGACCTCGAGGATGTCGGTTATGACACCTACCACCACACGATGTTTGAAATGCTGGGCAACTGGTCGTTTGGCGATTATTTCAAAAAGGAAGCGATCTTGTGGGCGTGGAATCTCGTGGTGGAAACGTGGGGGCTGCCCGCGAATCGCCTGTATGCTAGTGTCTATGCACCGAAGCCGTCAGATCCGGGATCGTTCGATCAGGAGGCTTGGGACATTTGGGCGGAGCTTTTCCGTGCCAAGGGGCTCGATCCTGCCATCCACATCGTCAATGGCAATGTGAAGGACAACTTTTGGATGATGGGCGAAACGGGTCCTTGCGGTCCGTGCTCGGAATTGCACGTTGATCTCACTCCACTCGGTGATACCAAGGGTGCGCTCGTCAATGGCACCTCCGACCAATGCATCGAGATCTGGAACTTGGTGTTCATCCAATACAATGCCGAGGCCGATGGCACGTTCCGTGAGCTTCCTGCGAAGCATGTTGACACCGGCATGGGCTTTGAGCGTGCCTGCTCGATCATTCAGGGCACGAAAGGTTTTACCGATTTCTCGCGTCGTCCGTCTAATTACAATACGGATGTGTTTTTGCCATTGTTCCGCACCTTGGAAGTGATGAGCGGGAAAACGTATGAGGACATCTACCCGAGCGATGGCCAGGCGAAGTCGACGATTTCTTCTGAGGTGAAAACAGCCGTGGCGTTCCGCGTGATCGCCGACCACGTACGTACACTTTCGTTCTCGATTGCTGATGGCATCTTGCCTGGAAACAACGGCCGCAACTACGTGTTGCGGCGCATCCTTCGCCGCGCGGTGCGTTATGGTCGTCAGCTGGACTTCACGGGCGATAAGGCATTTTTGCCAGAGCTTGCTGCCACGCTGGCTGCGGAAATGGGTGATGTTTTCCCTGAACTGCGCGCGCGTTTGACGGTAATCCAGGATACGTTAGGCCGAGAAGAGGCTTCGTTCAATGAAACGCTGGACCGCGGTCTGGTGTTGTTTGAAAAAGAATTGGCTAGCAGCGGCGCAACGCTCTCGGGCGAGTTTGCATTCCGTTTGTATGATACCTATGGTTTCCCGATCGATCTTACGCAATTGCTGTGCGAGGAGCGCAATGTTTCGATCGACATGGAGACCTTCGAGAAGCTCATGGAGCAACAACGCGAGGACTCGCGTGGTGCGCAAAAGAAAACCGTGGTGCGTGCATTGGACCTTTCGACCGATGCCGTGACGGAGTTCGTCGGACACGATGCGGATTCGGCAAAGGCAACGATCCTAGAGATGCATCGTCAAGATGGCGTTACTTATGTGATCACGGATTGCACGCCATTTTATACTGAAATGGGAGGGCAAGTAGGTGACTTAGGCACTCTCGCTGGGTTGCCCGTGGTGCATGTGCAGCAAATCGGAAAAGCTCGCGCGCATGTGATTGTAGGCGAGCCTTCTTTGCAGCTAGGGCAGGAGATATCGTTAGAAATTGATACTTCGCGTCGTCGCCCGATTGAGGCGCATCACAGTGCGACGCACTTATTGCACTGGGCCTTGCATGAAGTCGTCGGCATGGACGCAGTGCAGCAGGGTTCCTTGGTCGATACCGAGCGCCTGCGTTTTGACTTTTCGTCTGGCCCCGTGACTGCCGAGCAAGTGGAAAAAATCGAAGCGCTCGTGAACGAGAAAATTTCCGCAGCGCATCAAGTCAGCGGTGGTGAGGTGGCGCATGCTAGCGTTAAAGGCCGAGTCGATGTGATGCAGTTTTTCGGTGACAAATACGGCGACATGGTACGCGTAGTGCAGATTGGTGGTGAGGCTCATCAACTGAATGGCTACAGCATGGAGCTCTGCGGCGGCAGCCACGTGCGTAATACCAAGGAGATCGGACTTTTCAAAATCAAAAGCGAGGGCGCGATCGCTGCTGGCGTGCGCCGGATCGAGGCCTCCTGCGGTGAGTCGGCCAAACAATGGATCGCCGGGCAAATCGATGCCTGCCGCGAAGAGATCAGCAAGGAGTTGGTAAAAATGAATCCCACCCCCGCCGTCGATCTCAGCGCGGATCGCGACCTTACGGCATGGCGCAAACTCAGCGAGCAGATCCGTGAACAACGCGTGGAGCAGGACAAGGAAGCTAAGCGCCTAGCTGCCAAAGCCGCGGCTACAGCTGCCGATGCGGCGCTCAGTGAATTGATCGCTGCAGGTTCGCCCTCAATCTGCTATGCCACCGATGGTGACGCCAGTTTGTTGCAGGAATTGCTCAATGGTTTGAAAAAACGGCAGTTTGCGGGAGCGGCCGCGGTGCTCGTCGATGACGGTGAAAAACTTCATCTCGGCACCTATTGTGGCGCCGATGCCAAATCCGCTGGTAAAGCTGCGGGGGTGCTTTTGCAACAACTCGCCGCACTCGGTGGTGGTAAGGGCGGCGGCAATGCTGACATGGCTCGCGGTGCTGCCCCTGATCGCAGCAAGCGAGCAGAAATCGAAACTACCATGAATGTAGTAGTTGCTTGATGTTTTTATGAATCTGCCAGCCATTGTTGATTTTCTTCAGCGCGAACTCCGCATCGCCGAGTTGCCCGACTACTCCGGCGCGGTGAATGGCTTGCAGGTGCAAAATAGCGGCAAGGTCACGAAAGTGGCCGCTGCGGTTGATGCCTCGTTGCCCGTTGTGAAAAAAGCCATCGCCGCAGGCGCGGACTTGTTAGTCGTCCATCACGGCCTTTTTTGGCAAGGCGCCCAAGCTCTAACGGGGGCATTTTACGAAAAAATCAAGTGCGCACTCGATGCCGATCTGGCGATCTACAGCGCGCATTTGCCGCTCGACGTCCACCCGCAGTGGGGCAACAACGCCCTGCTGGCCCAGGCGATCGGGATGCGGGTGACAGGAACATTTTTGCCCTACAAAGGCATGCCCGTGGGTTTGCTGGGTGAGCTTGAGCTGTCGCGCGAAGCATTGCTGGAGGCTGTAGAAAAAGCAGTCGGGGCGAAAGTCCACCTTTGCCCCGGAGGACCATCGCACATTCGCAAGATCGGGCTATGCACCGGTGGCGCAGGTAGCGAAATTGCCGCCGCTGCAGGGCTCGATGCCTTCATAACTGGCGAAGGCCCGCACTGGAGCTATCCGATGGCGGAGGAAATGGGTGTTAATCTTTTCTATGCCGGACACTACGCCACCGAGACCTTTGGCGTCAAAGCCCTTGCGCAGGAACTCTCCCAGCGCTGGCAGATTGAACAATATTTCATAGACCATCCCACGGGGTTGTAGTCAGTCACTCCACGGCTGAGTTGGTTTTTTTTGCTGAGATGCTATTTTTCGCTTGTTATTGGTAAAAGTTGCGCGTATTTATTTTTTTACCAAAGGTAACTGAGTGATGCATAAGCCACTTTTTTGCTCTAGGCCAACCCCCAACCCCCAAAATGAAAAAACATACTGTACACGTAGTGCTTGCACTGTTGTTCGGTGGCGTCGTCTACGCTGCTGAGAAACCCTCAGTCGATAGCTCCATAGTAGTCGTATCGATTCAGTCCGAAATCAAAGCGCAGCCATCGGCCGTGCTGTCGATTGTCAAGAAAGCGGTTAAGCTGCATCCATCTTGGTCTGGCGAGATCGTCAAGGCGGCCATTCGCGCGAGCAATGGCGGATATCCAGCTTGTCGTGTCAATTGTTGAGACGGCAGTGATCGCGGCCCCCGAACACGCTCGCTTGATTGCGCAGTGTGCTACAGCCGTGGCCCCTGACGCCCTCGACGCCGTGCGAGAAGTACTTGCTAAGCTAGGTCCCAAACCAGCAGCCACCGATGCCTTGGTCAATTCCTTGGATTTTCCGACTAATGGTCAAGTTGTGAGTGTGGGTGCTGCTGCGGGACAAAATCCAGCATTGGCCTATGTGCCCTGGATTTTCCAGTATCAACTATGCTTCGTGACTCCGAAACCTGTGACCAATAACAATCTTCCACATTGATCCTATAGGTTATCTCGTTTCAAAACGTTATCAATGTAGCCTCGTGATGAAAAACTCTCATGAAGCCAGCGGCTTCGATCTTCGCGAGAGGGTCGAAGCCATTAGGGATATGAATCATTCGAGTAGCCTGTGGGGATTTTGCAGGAAAATAGCAATTGAAGGGAAATTATTCGCAGCTTGAGATTTTTTAGCAAAATTCACAAAAAAACTTGCAACTGGTCAGCAAATTGCGTAGTAATAAACCGTGAGCGCGGGCATAGCTTAGTGGTAAAGCGCTATCCTTCCAAGTTAGACATGCGGGTTCGATTCCCGCTGCCCGCTCCACTGTCTTCCAAAAATAACAGAAAAACAAAGTAAAAACATCCCTTGATCCTAGTTCAAGGGCTGACAGGTAATCAACAACGCACCTCATACAAATATGAAAACAGCACTTAAATTTTCCACCCTCGCCCTATTATTGAGCGCATCGCTTTTGAGCGCAGCTCCTACCGTTGCGCCCAAATTTGCTAATGCAAAGGCAGCTGCAGCTTGGGTAGCAGCTGAGATCAAAAAGGATCCTGCCGCAGCGTCTGAAATTGCTGCCATGGCTGCCGCGTCATCACCTCAGTTTGCTGGCGAAATTACTCAGGCCGCTATCACGGCTTCCAATGCTAATG
Source organism: Akkermansiaceae bacterium UBA956 (assembly GCA_002293145.1). Lineage (GTDB taxonomy): Bacteria > Verrucomicrobiota > Verrucomicrobiia > Verrucomicrobiales > Akkermansiaceae > UBA956. The sequence continues at coordinate 37,244 of DBCO01000032.1, forward strand.
ATATGAGCACTGCGGCAATTGTTGAAGCAGTAGCCAAGGCTGCTCCCGAGCAGATGGACGCGATTGCTACTTTTGCTGTTGCAGTGCGCCCAGAGGCTGGTGATGAAGTTAACGCTGTTCGTGCTACTATCAACCCTGCTAGCAGCCCACTCGACTTTCCCTCAGCAGCTGGTGGCGGAGCTGGCAGCCCACCAGTCAATCCTCAGACAGGCCCTGGTAGTTCAACTACTACTGGTGGAGTTATCAATCAATACAATCCGCCTGTAGTTGACTCAACTCCTGCTACCAGAAACGACAGGACTAGCTAATCTTTTGCAATTGCTTTATTCCAATGTAAAGCACCTAAACCATAAAATACTTAAACTATGAATTACAAAACAGCTCTCACATTTGCCGCCGTTGGCTCTTTCGGTGTAGCTTGCTCTCAAGGTCTCTTTTATTCGGGCGACAATACTTTCGAAAGAGCGCCGATCCGCTGGACAGCAGGAGCCAGCCTTGTTCTCGATAACAACATTAATCCAAGTGCAGTTGCTGGTACTCCCGGATACAATGAGGAATCTTGGAGTCTCAATCCCAATGTCGCTGCTAAATTCACCACAAAGAGTCCGCAAACGACAATTGACTTTTATGCCCGTGCTGGTGTGAACTACTACCTAACAGAATCCGATCTCGCGGGTGCCGACGACACCACACCTAGTGCCCGCACTAGCTTCGATCTAATCCATAGGATGAGCGAGCGTCTGCGCTTCACTAGTCGCAACTTCGCCTCTCATGAGATGGAGCCTGAATACGCTTATGGAGTTTCTAACCAGCGTGGCACTGATCCATCTACGTTCTGGAGTTCAGACAACTCTGTTGGCTATACTTGGACTGAGCGTGTCGGTTCCTACACCGGTTTTAACCTTACCGGATATACCGGCAGTGAACGTCAATCATGGTCTATTTTCCATCAAATGCGCTTCGTAGCTAGCCCGCGTTCCATAATCACCCCTGGCTATCGCTATAGCGAATGGGGTGGTGGTGACCCATCTGACTCCCAGAACCATTATTGGACTGTAGGTCTTGAGCATCGCTTGAGTTTGACTTCAATCGTTGTTCTTAATGGTGGTATTCAGGTTCGTGAAGTTGATGCCGCTGACAGTGGCACCTCGCCTTATTTTGAGGTTGCTCTTAACACCCGCGTAAACACCAGCTTCACTGCCCGTGGTTTCGCTCGTTACAGTGCAGAAGATCTTGACACCATTCGTCGGATCGGCACAGCCGATTTTGAGTTCAGCGATCAACAAGTATTGCGCGTCGGTCTAACTGGCGAATATATTTTGATGCCTCGCCTTACTGGATTTGGTGGTGTCGACTATGTTTTCACATCCTTTGAAGCTGGCAATCAAGTGGGTGGCAGTCTCGCCGCAGGCGGTCAAGAAGAAGCCCTTGTCAACATGTATGTTGGTCTCCGTGCTAAGCTTACTGAGCAGTTGACTGGTGATTGCACTATCAACTATACCGATTCGGGCTCTGACTTTGAAGGTCGTGACTACGATCGCCTCCGTCTTAGCGCTGGCGTGAGCTACTCGTTCTAATTTGTTGATACATTAGTCACTAACAAAATTTCTAACAAATCATAGATTTTTACACTCCCGCAATGTTTTTCATTGCGGGAGTTTTGTTTGTAAGATAGCTTCTTCACGAACACTACAACCAAGCTCGTTCAATCAATTTTCACATTCCTCCCATTCCTTCTGATCCATTTTTTATATGCAACCACAAAGCTCTAACAGTGAAGCAGCCCTTCATGCCGTAGATTACTGGCAGGTGATCAAAAATCGCTACGGCGTGATTTTGATAACTCTCTTGCTGGTGTTCATGACTGCAGCTGTCATTACCTATGTGATGCCGCGCAAATTTGAAAGCCGCGCAGTCGTGCAAGTGAACCCCTCCAACCGCTTTGGCACGGCGTTCGGAGATGACAATAATTCGCAGATTCAAATGACTCCGCAGTTCTTCGCGACGCAATTCGAAATCATCCGTTCTCAAATGACGCTGCGTCGCGTTGTCGATAAGCTGCGCCTCACCAATCGCTGGAACGTCACGGAAGAAGATGCCTTGATGACCTTAACGGGAATTGTGCAAGCACAAAACATCCGCGGCACCGACCTGATCGAGATCACTGTTCTTCATCCAGGTGCTGAAGATGCACGAGACATTGCCGTTGAAGTTTATGAGGCATACAAAGCACGACGGGTCCAGGAGGAAACGGATTTATCCGAGAATGCATCGAAGCAGTTGGAGCAGGCTGTACTTGAGCACTCTGATGTTGTTGAGGAGAAGCGCAAGCAGCGCGACAATCTCCAACGTCGCGCGCCGTCGGTGGTTCGGGATTTTCTAACAGGAAACGCAGGCAACGGATATCAGAGCATGCAAGCCAACGTGGAGAGCCAAGTCGAAGCTGCGAAAACTACTCTCGCAGAGCTTGACAGCATGATTGCGAGCATCGATCGCTTGAGCGCGGATGAAGTGATCCGCTACGCTGCGAATCTCGAAGTCGCTGGTCAAGATTTGAAGTCGCTGTTTCCTGAATACCAAGAACAAGTCCGCATGCTCAGCGGCATGCAAGTGCAAGGCCTTGGCCCTCGTCATCCCAATGTGCTAGCACAGGAAAGCACGGTAGACAGCCTCTTCAAGCAACTCCAAGCCAGCGTTGTTTCGTTTAAAGATTCATTGAAGATTAAGCGAGAAACGAAAAATGTCGAGCTTGTCGAGTTAAACAATCGCCTCGTTGAAGTAAAGGATATGAGCAAGGAGAACATCATTGCGATGACGCAGATTCAGAACGTTCATGATGAGTTCACCACCCAACAAAAATTGCTCGATGAGATGAAGCAAAAACTCACTACGGATCGCATCAATTTGCGCCAACCACAAAACATCATCCAGCTCCACGAAGAACCCGTTGTAGCTCGTTTTCCATCCAGCCCGAAGGTGAACATCGCGCTCATTCTCGGCGCCGTCGTTGGCCTAGTCTTTGGCATCGGTATCGCCTTTTTCCTTGAATACCTCGACACCTCTGTCAAGACTCTTGAAGATGTTGAGCGCTATTTGCAAGTGCCTGTGCTCGCTGTGATTCCAAAGGATATCGGCGTGCTGCACAAGCAAAGCGGTATGAGCCCCGATGCCGAGGCCTATCGGATTTTGCGCACCAACATTGAGTTCAATCGCAAAAACCCCGAGGACAACTCGATCACGGTGGTCTCCGGCGCTGCTGGTGAAGGTAAATCCACCACTTTGGTCAATCTTGCCTACATTTGCGCCCAAGGTGGCTACACCACGCTGATGATCGATGCCGACCTTCGTCGTCCTCGTTTGCATACGTTCTTTGATATCAACAATTCCGTCGGTCTCAGCAACTACCTCACTACCGAATTGATGCTTGAAGACGTCATCCTGCAGACCCCCGTAGAAAATTTGTTCTTCATGCCCTCCGGCATTCTCCCCGCCGATGCCGCAGGCATTCTTAACTCGCGCCGCATGTCCGAGCTCATCGCCGATGTCAAACAACGCTTCGACCTCGTCCTCGTTGACTCCCCGCCGATTCTCGGTGTCAGCGATGCCTCCGTTCTCGCCAGTGAGGTTGATCTTACCATAATCGTGGTGCAACACCGTAAGCTTCCTCGCAACATGCTCCTCCGCGTGAAGCAAGCTGTTGAAAATGTCGGCGGTCATGTGCTCGGTGTTGTTCTAAACAACGTCGACGTCCGCAGTGATAGCCAATACCAATACTACACCAGCTACTACACCTACTACGCTCCTGCCGAAAGTGAGTTGCCACAGCCGCAGCCTAGCACGTCATCGCGCCCCGCGACTCCTTCTTCTACTGCCTCCACTTCCAATCAAAACGATACACTGTATTGACTCCTATAACTCCATTGCTATCATGAAAAAATATCTACTACCATTGATTCTGATCGCTCTGACGATCACCTCACCCTCGGCCTTCGCCCAAATTGTAGCAGGCCGCGGTATCGAAATTCGCATTCAAGGCGTTCCTGTTGAGGAAAAAGGCCGTATCGATGGTGCTTACTCTGTCTCCAACACAGGCACCGTCCGCATGCCCCTCATTGGTCCAAATGGCTCCAGCGCAGAAGTCAGCATCGCCGGCATGTCTACTAATGCCGCTGCTGCCAAGCTCGAAGGTATTTATAAGACTAACGGAATCTATACCTCACCCACATTTCAAATCAGCGCCACCAGCGCTGACGCCATCCGCCAAGATCAAGTTACCATCAGTGGCTTTGTTCGCGGTGCTGGTCCTAAGTTCTACACGCCTGGCATGACCTTGTATCAAGCCGTAGCTGCAGCAGGTGGCCCCAATGAATTCGGCGATATGAAAAAAGTCTTGCTCATGCGCGGCAAAAGTAGCCGTGTTTACAACCTGAACAACCTTCAGGACCGTAACGTAATTCTTCAGCCCGATGACACCATCGAGGTGCCAGAGAAAAGCATCATTCCATTCCGCTAAAGGCGCTTCACATCCTCAGCCCACTTCATGAAAAAATTTGGAATCATCCTATTTTCTCTCGGGGTGGGTTTTTTATGCGCCCAAGAAAAAGCGCCAGTTCAGCTCAAGGTGATTCCCGTAGAGCCCGCACCGCATGTGCCCGCGCCTCCGCCCGCAACTGCGGCTTCAGCACCAGATACTCCTTCACCCTCGCCCCAGGACTTCAACGAGGCAAAAATCACCGAGGCCATCCAAGGCTGGAAATCCCCAACTCGCGAGCATCGCGAAATGGCCACTCAGTTCCTCAAAACCTGGGTGGAAAGCAACCCCGCGCAGGCCAAAAAACGCCTCCTCAGCATCCTTCGCGAAGACCCCCAACCGGAAGCCCGCGAACGATCCGTCAAGCTCCTGAAAATCGTCGCCGCTAGCGAGTTCGATAAAACCGGAGATGGCTACATCGGCGTCGCGATGGAGCTATCAGCCATTGAGCTTAAGCATCCACAAGATCTGTCTACACTGATTGGCTTACCCATCACGGCCGTAAGCCCCAGTTCTCCTGCGGAAAAATCGGGTCTGAAACCTGGCGATATCGTAGTGTCTCTCGATGGTTTTCGCTGGCGAACACTCGAAGAAATTGTTGACGAATACGCAGGGCTAAGAGCGAAAATTCGCGCCAAAGGTGCCGGTGCCACCGTCGTTTTCGAGATGATGCGCAAAAACGAAATTGTCAAAATCCCCGTCACTCTCAAACGTAGACCCGCGAACCTTGAAAGGCTTCCCTTCGATGTTCCCAACTTCAATGGCCTACGCGGCGGTGCGCAACTCGGGCTCGCTCAAGGCCTTCAGTTCGATAAAAAAATGATCGACGATTTGGTAGCAGAAGAAAAAAATAGCTCCCAATACTTCCAAGAGTGGCTCAAACTGCAAGAACAGGTCCCCACCGCAAAATAACTAAACAAAGCAGCCCCGCCACATAGCTTTGTTTCGTGGACAAATCGCGGAAAGATGTCATCATATCCCACGTAAGCTACTCAACGCAAAAATCTCCCATCATGAGCAATCGTATCCTTCGTCAATTTGTCACTTCGGCCTCCCTAGCACTGGTGACCTGCTGTGCCGTGCAGGCAGAGCAACCCACCGATTTCAATGAAGTCGGCAAGCAAGTTTCCATCCTCTTACAAAACACCCACTTCAGCCGTGCCAAATGGGATGGCAAACTCGGCGAAAAATTTCTCGATACCTACCTGCTCGATCTTGACCCAAAGCGCATGTATTTCCGTCAGCCCGATGTCGATCGTTTTCACAAAGATTACGCCGAGACCTTACACGAAATGCTCCTCCGCAAGACCAGCATCACCGCCGCGGATGACATCTACAAGGTGTTTCAAGACCGCGTCACCGAGAGCTCTGAATTCATCAAAAAAACCCTCGCCGCTAATGAATTCGATTTCACCAAAGATGAAACCATCGAGCGCACACGCAAGGATGCCCCTTATCCCAAAGACCGCGCCGAGTCAGAAGCCCTGTGGCTGCTGACCGTCAAGGATGCCGTGCTCGGCGAGGTTCTCCGCCGTGAGAATATCGCCCGCCTCGCCAAGGAGCAGGACAAAGATGATCCGCTCAAAGGTGAGAAATCACCTGTAGAAAAAGTCCGCCTCCGCTATGATCGTCTTCAACGCGCCATCGCCGAGGTCGATAATGAAGACATCGCCAATTTCTTCCTCTCCGCCGTTACCCAAACACTCGACCCCCACACGGAGTACATGGGCTACCGCGAGATCGAGCGTTTCAAGGACAGTATGAAAAATGCCCTCGTTGGCATCGGTGCTCAGCTCCAAGAAGAAGAGGACGGCGCCACCATCATCAAGGGTATCGTCGTCGGCGGTCCTGCCGATAAGCACGGCGAACTCAAGCTCAATGACCGCATCGTCGGCGTCGATACCCTCGACACTGGCGACATGGTCGATATCATGTTCATGAAGCTCGATAAAGTCGTCGATCTGATCCGTGGCAAGGAAGACACCAAAGTCCGCATTAAGGTCGAGCCCGCAGGAGCCACTCCCGGCGAGAGCAAATTCATCACCATCACCCGTGGCAAAGTCGAAATGAAGGACGAGCAAGCCAGCGCCGAGATCATCGAGCGCAAGGACTCCAAGGGCAAAAATCGCCGCCTCGGCTGGATCACCTTGCCTTCCTTTTACATGGACTTCGACAACGGCGAGGCCAGCTGCGCCAACGATGTCAAAAAACTCCTTGTCTCTCTCATGGAGGAAAAAATCGACGGCCTGATCATCGATCTCCGCGGTAATGGCGGTGGCTCCCTCGATGAAGTCCGCAAAATGACCGGCTATTTCATCAATCGCGGCCCCGTCGTCCAAGTCAAAAACGAACTCGGCCAGATCGAGGTCAAGGATACCGATGCCCGCGAGCCGATCTACAATGGCCCGCTCGTCGTTCTCATCGATAAGACCAGCGCCTCCGCCAGCGAGATTCTCGCCGGTGCCCTCCAGGACCACAACCGCGCCGTCATCGTTGGCGATAGCTCCACCTTCGGTAAAGGCACCGTGCAGCAGCTCATGGATGTCGGCCGGATGATGCCCTTCTTCGCCCGCCGCGATCGCGCCGGCACCGTCAAGGTCACCCTCCAGAAGTTTTACCGCCCCACCGGCCACTCGACCCAGCTCGAAGGCGTCAAGTCCGACATCGTCCTCCCCAGCATCCTTGAGGGCCTAGAAGTCGGCGAAGGATATCTCGATAACGTCCTTGAGTTCGATCGCATCCGTATTGCGGCCGACTTTGAGCCTAAGGAGCGCAAGAACCTCTTCCTCCCGCGTCTTGCCGAACTCAGCGCCGCCCGCATGAAGGAAAACAAGGACATGTCCTACGTCAAGGAAGACATCGCCGAGATGCAACGCCGCATGAAGGAAAACAAAGAAACGCTTTCCAAGGCCCTGCGCGAAAAGGAAATCGCCGATGCCGATGCCAAGCGCAAAGCCCGCAACGCCGAGCGCCTCGCCCGCTTTGAGGCCATCCAAAAAGAAGACCTCGCCACCATGAAGTTCTACAAACTCTCCCTCGGCGATGTCGATACCAAGATCAAGGCCCACGCCTACGATCCCTCCAAGGAGGACGAAGAATACATGCGCAAGGCCAAGGAAAAAACCGAAGAGCTCGACGATACCCCCAAATGGCCCAGCGGCATGGAAATTGTCAAGCGTGAGGGCCTATCGATCCTCACCGATCTCGCCGAAATCACCGAGTCCTCCCGCGAGGCCGGACTTCTCAAGAAAACTGCCGAGCGCTAAACTTTGGTCATCCCAGACATGTCAGACGTCGCCGCGAACCTCACCGAGATCCAGCAGCACATCCACGCCGCCTGCGCGCGCTCAGGCCGCAGTGCTGACGATGTCACCCTCATTGCCGTCACCAAGACCTTCAGCGCCGATCGTGTGCGCGAGGCCTACGATTGCGGCCAACGCCACGTCGGCGAAAATCGACTACAGGAAGCCGAGTCAAAAATCCCGCTCCTGCCCGCCTCGCTGCAGTGGCACTACATCGGCCAACTCCAGCGCAACAAAGTCCGCAAGGTCCTGCCGCAGTTCTGCCTCATCCACAGCATCGATTCCCTGCGTCTTGCCCAATACGCCGATGAAGTCGCCCGCGAGCTCGGCCTCTTTCCCCAAGTCCTGCTCCAGCTCAACCTCGCCAACGAAGAAAGCAAAGCCGGCTTCAGCGCCGATGCCCTCCGCGAGGACTGGGACAGCCTACTGCGCCTCGAACGCCTCGAAATCATGGGTCTCATGACCGTGCCACCCGCCTGCGATGATCCTGAGCAATCCCGCCCCTGGTTCCGCGCCCTGCGCGAGCTCCGGGACGAACTCGCCACCCTCACGGAAACACCCATGCCCTACCTCAGCATGGGCATGAGCGGCGACTACCCCATCGCCATCGAAGAAGGCGCCACCCACATCCGCGTCGGCTCCGCGGTCTTTGGAAAAAGGTGAGAAGTTTTAAGTTTTAAGCATTTACCCCCAAATCCCTCCTTGATTTCCTTACTTAATTCGCTTACTTTTTCGTCATGCGAGCGACGCTTACTTCCAAAGGTCAGATTACCATTCCCATCGATGTGCGCAATCGACTCCACCTCAAGCCGGGCGATGTCTTGGAATTTGATGAAACTGCTCCCTTTCTCAAGGCGACAAGAACGATTTCTGCCGATGCTTGGGAACAATTTGGCAAAGCCGCTGCTGATCCTTGGGCTGGCATGAGCACCCTCGAGATCATGGACGAATTGCGCGGCCCCGTGGAACTTCCTCCACTTCGAGGAGCCGAGATCTCTGCCACCGAGTAACCTTGCATCTCTTTTGTTATGCGCACGGCTCTCGATAGTTCGGTCCTCTTTCTTCTCTCCCGACGGCAACCCGGCTGGGAAGCTTGGCGCGACTGCCTGCAGACCGCTGTGACCGAGGGCGAATTGCTCATCTCTCCCGTAGCTTTTGCCGAGTTTTCTATCGCTTATCCCCGCATGGAAGCGGCCCAGGAAGACTTGGAGCGACTTCACATCTTTTATGATCCCATCAGCGCTGAGACCGCCTATCTCGCGGGGCAGATTTTTTTGCGCTATCGGCGTTTGGGTGGGCCGCGCCTGCACTTGATTCCCGATTTCCTCATCGCCGCCCACGCCAGCGTGCAGGCCGATCGCCTAGCCGCTCTCGACCGTGGCTACCTCCGCACCTATTTCCCCGACTTGCGGATTCTCTCGCCGCCGAGGGAAAGTGCGGAGTGATCCTCCTTCGCCACCTCCGTCGCCGAGGCTATGGAGGTCAGGAAGGCTACGGCAGGACAAGAGCGGTTACTCAGCATCAAAAAACCCCCATCCATCGGTAGTTCCTATTCTTCAACATTCCATTCTTCGTCACTTGACATGGTGCCAGCAATACAGTAAGCTGGCTTTGTGAAAGCGACATTTCAAATTCCCGACGAGCTCTACCGCGAAGTGAAAGCACAAACCGCACGCGATGGTCGCACCTTACGCGATGTCGCCATCCAGCTCTTTGAGCAATGGTTGCGTCAGAAAAAACAACAAGCACCCACCGTCATAGCCGTGGATTGGCAAAACTTCCAATCTCCGCTTGCCCACCTTGTGCCAAGCTCTGTCAAAGATCACAACACCGCTGCCATGCGCGAATCCGTAACGAACAACTGGGATGAACAATCCTGAAATTCGCGCCGCGCTCGATACCTCCGTGGTGATGAGACTTCTCACCGGCCAGCCGCAGGATCTTTCCAAAGTCGCCCGCCGCTACCTCGCAGAGATCGAGGCAGCGGGAGCAAAAGTTTTCGTCTCCAACCTTGTCGTTCTTGAGGCATACTACGCCTGCCAACACCACTACGGCATGCCCAAGGCCGATGTTCTGCGCGGTCTGCACCTCCTTCTGTCCCTGCCCACCTTCCTCGTGCATCCCGTGCTGCTGCCACTTCTCGCAACCGATGGCCTAGCCACCGCCAAACCAGGTTTCCTTGATCGCCTCATTCACTCCGAGGCTCAATCGGCCCGCTTGCCTCTCGTCACCTTCGAAAAAGCCGCCACCCGTCTCCCCGATACACAGATCTTGAAAGTGGGTGAAAGTGCAGAGTGATCAGGCATCTTCAAACGCACCAACGGTGCAACACCATACCAGCCCAGTCCAACGGGCTGGGTATCCAACCATCCCCCCAGGAAAAACCATCGCGCCCCATGCATGGGGCTAGCGAAAAAAGCTCCCGAAGCAACAGAGAGGAGAAGTGATTGCTTCATCGTTATGGGTAATTCGTGAAGAAATGCAAACGCACCAATGGAGCAATGACCCTTGAGTCCCGCTGAGCGGGAGCACCGCCCTAGGGTAATGGCATCCAAAAGGCTTCCTCACCCCTTTAAGGGCGTTACAGCGGGTGTTTTCGATTTTTCAGAGGTGCTGCCAAAGCTTCATGAAAATCCTATGCAATTGTCGAGTATGACTACTTTTTAGAAGTATTTCCAAGGTTTGCAACGAAACTGCTTGCCAGTAGTAGAAAATTTTGCTAGGTAACTGACCACAAGCTCATTCAACAACAAATGCATTCCCGAAATAGTAAGACCACATCTCGATGAAAAATACACCAACCTTTATTGACCTGTTTTGCGGCTGCGGTGGCTTTAGCCTTGGTCTAGAGCGGGCTGGTTTCAAAGGGCTTGCTGCCATCGACTTCAATCCAGAGGCAGTCCAAGTATTTCAAGCGAACTTTCGTAAAATCCCTCATATCCTCGAAAAGGATCTGACTAAATTTTCGCCAGACGATCTCGCCGCTCTGATTGGAACTAATCGCGTCGATCTAATTGTTGGAGGTCCGCCCTGTCAGGGCTTCAGCACTGCTCGCCAAGTAGACGGTGCCAATCATGGTGCGCGATTGATGGAAGATCCGCGACGGCATCTTTACAAAGAGTTTCTTCGTCACGTAGAATTTTTTCAGCCGAAGGTTTTCGTTATGGAAAACGTACTTGGCATCCGTTCAGCTTCGGGTGGTCAGTATTTTACGAATGTTCAGGCTGAGGCTCGCAAACTGGGTTATCGAGTGCATGCGCAGATCGAGGAATGCGTGAAATTAGGCGTTCCACAAAAGCGACGGCGGCAGCTTTTTATTGGCACGAGAGAGGATTTGCCGGGCTATTTTTATCCTAAGCTCAAACTCCCCAACAGAGCTATCGCCGATGCCACCCTATGGGAAGCGATCGGAGATTTGCCGCTGTTGAAGGCCGGCGAGGGCGAGGAGAGTAGGGATTATGACATCTCGCGGCGAGTGGGTAAGATTAGTTCCCGCGCTTACCAGTACCTCACGCAAGTTCTTCAAGTCGATAAAGCAGCAAAGCTCACCGCTCACCGTGCACGACCACATAGCGCTCGTGATCTTGGTGATTTTCTAAAGCTCAAGGAAGGTGAAAATTCAGGAGAGGCAATCAAGCGCGGAGTTGAATTCGATTTTCCTTACGACAAGACTACGTTCAAAGACCGCTACACGAGACAACATCGACACCGCCCCTGCTCGACCATCGTAGCGCATTTGGCAAAAGACGGGCTGATGTTCATTCATCCTACCCAAAATCGCACACTTACGCCTCGCGAAGCCTCTCGCGTGCAGAGTTTCCCAGATTGGTTTCTATTTCCCATCGCGCGAACCCATCAGTTCCGTGTTATTGGAAATGCAGTTCCGCCTTTGGTCGCTGAGGCTGTCGGTACTGCTGTGAAATGTTTCCTCAACCAATCTATGAAACACCAAAAACAAATCAAATTTGATCTATCGCCTCTTCCATGCAGCGAGAAAGAAGCAGTCCGTTGGCTTGTTCCTATGCTTGATTTAGATTCCAGAGCTTTGAAAGAAGTGCCAATTAAGGATTTCAAAAAGGCTTGGTATTCAATCAGTTTTCTTTTTATGGGACTTCATCCAGACAGTGCACTGGAACACGGCAAAGAAGTAAGTTACGACAACGAGGATTATTCTGTTGTGTCGAAAGAAGAACCGAGGCTTATAAATCCGCGCTATGTCCAAAGTGGATGGCCAGTAGTCTTGGCTCGTATAGCTAAGGAAGCATGGCGGCGTTATGAGAAGGGATTTTTGGTTGAAGAGGAATTTTACTGCTCTGACGCTCAAATGGCAGGAGCTTGTTTTCGTAATCCGGAGCTTTTAAAAGTGTTAAGTGATAACCGCCAGTCTGTGGCATAGTAAAAATTTTGAAAGCTATGTCTGAAAACGATTTTGAAGTCGTTGAGCCACGCGCTGCATCGCTCATTGAATCTCTGCGAGCGTTTGGGTACGATTTGGGTAGTGCTATTGCCGATCTAGTGGATAACAGCATCGCAGCAAAAGCTTCGAAAATTTGGGTAGATTTTCAGTGGCGTGGAACAGCTTCCACAATATCGATCACTGATGACGGAGAAGGTATGGATAAATCAGGTCTGCGGACTGCAATGAGATTGGGGAGTCGCAACCCAAATGAGCTTAGAGCAGATCACGATCTTGGAAGATTTGGGCTAGGGCTAAAAACGGCGTCGTTTTCGCAGTGTCGCTGTGTGACCGTTATCACAAAAAAAAGTGGCGGAGATGAATCTGTGATGCGATGGGATCTCAACCATGTTTCGAACAAGGACGCATGGCATGTTATGCTTTCCCCACGTGATGGCGCAATGAAGGAACGAGTAGGTCTAGAAAACTTGAAATCAGGAACCTTCGTGTTGCTTCAAGATCTCGATCGCGTACCGGGAATTCCTCACGAAGACGAAGCTGGCAGCGAGGATTCCTTTATGCGACAATGCCAAGAAGTGGAGGAATATTTGTCACTAGTATTTCATCGCATTATTGAAGCACCAAATGGTGTGAAGATATATGTGAACAACCGCAGGATAACCCCAGTGGATCCATTTTTTGTTGTAGAGGCTACTCAAATTCTTCAATCCCACAGGTTGCGCGATTCGTCTGGTGCAACAGTTTTGGTTGAACCATTTGTTATGCCTCACGAATCGAAAGTAACAGACCAATCAGCACGGGAAAAAGCTGGCGATAGTCGTGATTGGGTATCTAGGCAGGGGTTTTACATCTACAGGCAGGAACGTTTATTGGTCGCAGGCTCATGGCTCGGATTCCGCGGATGGAGAAAGGATGAACATCATAAACTAGCACGAATACGAATTTCCATAGGCAATCAATCCGACGCTTTGTGGCAGATCGATGTGACTAAGCGCAAAGCATCACCGCCCGAGCAATTTAAAGATGCATTACGCAAGATCGGACAAACTACTAGGGAACGAGCAAAACGAGTTTACACATACCGCGGATCGCGTATTGCGCCCACCTCAGCATTTGAGCTGAAGTTTGTATGGGAACAGGTTGTTTTGCACGGTCAATTGAGCTATCGGATTAACCGTGAACATCCTCTGGTTCAGGCCGCCAAGAATTCCGGCGATGCCTCTTCTGTCGAACGACTTCTCAAAGTAGTCGAATCCCATTTCCCCACGCATCTGATTGATCCTAACCCAATAGATGATCAAGTGATTGCGATTGTACAATCATCTTCCGATGATGATACGGAAGTCCGCAAGATGCTTGTCGCTTCGTGGCATGCGCTCAAAGACAAGGGTATTGGACACTCCCAAATTATGACAATCCTTGCGGCTTGGGAACCTTTCAACGCGTATCCGGCACTAGTTGCACAACTGCAATCAAACCCACCTTACCAATGATCGATTTTAATGCTGCTGAAAAACTGGTTTTAGACAACGTGAGCCGTGCTTTGCGTGACGGAACGAGACGGACACCGGAAGATATCCGAACGCTAGTCGATCTGTATGCAGGTGTAGCAAAAATAACGTTACCTGATCAATTTGTGAGAATCGAAGAACTAGTTGCTGAAATCGCTCATGCGGCTTCGGTGTGGACACAAAGTTCTGTTTTTCTGACAGATGGTAAAGTCCGTCCATGGTGGATCGAACGCAAGCCGGAGATCGAACCGATGCGGTTTTGGAGGCGTTACAGAACCTATCTTGCCGAGGAAAAAAACTTCGGTGAAAAGGAATTAGATTCCGTGGATGAACAAACAGATACGGTAATTGACCGAATTCAGGATCCAACAAAAACGGGCGTTTGGGATGTCAGAGGCATGGTGGTCGGAAGCGTCCAATCCGGCAAGACCGCGAACTATACGGGAGTGATAGCGAAAGCATTGGATGCCGGTTACAAAATCATCATCGTTTTGGGCGGCATTCACAAAAACCTCCGTGCCCAGACGCAGGAACGTATAGATGAGGGAATAGTCGGTTTTGACAGTCAGCGCAGGCCCACTAATGGGAGGTCGGATTACCGGATTGGGGTTGGCAAAATTATTTCACCTCTCCTAGGCAATGCTCCTAGTATCACCACAATGACAAGTAGCGCAGACAACGGTGATTTCACTGCGCGGGCACAATCTGTCAACGTAAGTTTGAAAGGTGGACCGATTATTATGGTGGTGAAAAAAAACGTAAGCCCACTGAAAAATATTTTAAGTTGGCTAGATGTTGCTGCTGGCAGTTTAGGACACAAGGAAAAGGGACAACCGATAGAGGGGTTACCCCTCCTTTTGATCGACGACGAAGCGGACAACGCTTCTATTAACACCAAGGATAAGCCTGCTTTGGAAGACGACGAAATTAACATTACTCGCACAAACCAACTTATAAGGCTCATCTTAGCTAGATTTGAGCAGAGCGCCTACATTGGCTACACAGCGACACCTTTTGCCAATATTTTTATTGACCCCGAGTCCGAACGTGATGAGGAGGGCAAGGATCTTTTTCCTAGAGATTTTATCGTCAATGTAAGACCCAGCTCGCGATATGTAGGACCAGCCAAAGTTTTCGGTTATTCAGCCGAGCTTGAGAACGGGATTGAAGATGCCACGCCACTTCCCGTTTACCGAGCTGTTACCGATCATGAGGATGCTTTTCCACCCAAGATCAAGGCGGCTCCGCATGAATTACCAATCTCGATGGTAGATGCGGTTTTGTCTTTTGTTCTTTCATGTGCAGCGAGACGCCTGCGAGGGCAGAAAAAGTCTCATTGCTCCATGCTTGTTCATGTGTCACACTATAAACAAGTACAGGAAGGCACGCGCGATCTTCTTGACGAAGAATTTGGTAAAATCCGGAGAGCTATTCGTTACGACCTTTCGAGCCAGATTTGGCGACGAATGGAAGAACTATGGGAAAATGATTTTTGCTACTGTACAGATACGGTTAGAGCTCGTGAGGCTGACGAGCGACTGATCACCGCAAAATGGCACGATATCGCTAAAGAGCTTTCAGTAGTCGTGGACAAAATTTCCGTAAGGACAATCCACGGAACGAGTGGAGAATTTTTGGACTACGGACGAGAGACCGAAGGACTTTACGTAATTGCTATTGGCGGGAACAAACTCTCACGGGGACTCACATTGGAAGGACTATCTGTGAGCTATTTCCTCCGATCCACCAAGATGTATGATACTCTGATGCAGATGGGACGATGGTTCGGCTATAGGGAAGGTTATCTCGATCTTTGCCGACTTTACACGACGGATGAACTCCATGATTGGTTTAGTCATGTAGCGTTCGCAGAAGAAGAGCTTAAAAGGGAATTCGAATACATGTCGAACGCACGCCTAACCCCAGCTGACTACGGACTTCGTGTCAGGCAGCATCCTGACGGGATGCTTGTTACAGCACTCAACAAAATGGCACACGGTGAAAGCAGGGAAGTGACCTTTGCAGGCCAGCTTGTGCAGACAGCTTTTTTCACTAGGGATGCTGAGATTCAGAAAGGCCGAGCTGCGACATGCGAAGAATGGTTGAACTCCTTGTCTGATTTCAGAACGGATTCTGCCGGGAATTTGCGTTGGACTGCATCTCGAGCAGAGATTCTGGGCATTTTAGTACGCCTTCGTAAACCGGGCTTTACACATCCGAAATGCAGTCGCTTTGGGCCAGAGCTTCGCAGTTTCATCGAAGCTCAAGAAGAGAACGGAGGACTAGCGGTGTGGACTGTTATCGTTCCTAAAGGCGTTCGGAAAGAAGCGATAATCGCGGGAGGAGCAGTTAAGCTCGTAAGGCGAAAAGATGCTACGCCTGACGAAACGTACTACAGTCTCAGCAAGGCTAACGTTCAAGATCCAGCTCATGAGATTCTCGATCTAGATGAGCTTGAATTTACGCCCGAGCTACTTTCCGAAGCACTTGCAAAGCTAGAAGTGACCCAACGTGCGAATCAAATTCCTCTAATACGCCCGGGAGAAGAAGCCCAAGCAGTCGCATCTTTAGTCGGTAGTATGGTTTCTGATGCGGTGATCGCTCTAGGTAAAGTGCGGGGAAACGTGGGCGCAAGTCAGACGAGGAAAGAAGTGAGACAGCTTCGGCCAAGCGGACGTGGACTATTGATACTATATGCTATTTCGACAGAAGACATCAGGGGTTTGGAAGAAGTTCCTTTTATCCCGGGTTTGGCGCTGAGCTTCCCAGCCACGGATCGCGCACGGCGAGTACAATACAAAGTGAACAAAGTATGGATCAAAGAGCAGCTTGATCGTTACGAATTGGGGGACATTTTCGATGAAGAGGATTGAGGAATTATGGGAAGAACTTGAAGCTGAGCTCGCCTCGAGTTTATTTGCAACTCCTAGTGGCGGTAATCTGACAAGGCTTGCAACACCAGACAGCGGACAGCGCCTGCGAGTAGGCATAGAGCTTCCATCTAAAGTACGGCTGTTATTGTTTTCGGCTGATACAGTCGCACTTCCGCCACGTGCAGCGTGGCCAGAGTGCCGAGGATTGGAACTCCTAATCGATCATGGCACATTAGGGAAATCCACTCTGGTCATTAGACTACGCGATCCTAGAGGGAAGGATGTTTTTACAGCTTTAGCAGAGGATTTGGCTAAGAAAGCAGTCGGCGGCACGGAAGCGGATGCGGCAAGACGAGTTATTGCTGGATTGGCGCGATGGCAGAGATTCTTGGCATCAATAGGACGAAGCCTTTCAGATGAAGCGCGGCGTGGATTATGGGGCGAGTTAAAAATTCTAGAAGATATTATCATGCCATGCGTAGGGATCGAAGTCGCGATGATTGCTTGGAAGGGCCCGTTTGGAGTTGCGCAAGATTTCCAACTTACAGACGTAGCACTTGAAGTGAAAACACGGGCGGCAAAATCCCCTGCTGTCGTACGTATTTCAAGCGAAAGACAACTCCACGCGGAACCGTGGAAACATCTGATCCTGATTCAGGTGGCTGTCGACGAGCAAGATGGTGCTGGAGAGACACTACCCGATCGGATTTCAAAGCTGAGAAAGCAGGTTCACGGTCATGCTGCTGCGGAAATTTTCGAGGACGCTCTTATCGAAGCGTGTTGGTTAGACGCGGAAGAAGAGAAACACCGGCTCCGAGGTTTTGTGCTACGGGAAGTGGAAATGTTCAGGGTGGAGGGAGACTTTTCCCGCCTGACGCCACCGGATTTGCCGCAAGGAATCGGCGGGGTGGTTTATGACCTCTCGCTAGATGCGGTTGCAGGGCATGCAGTTCTTCGTGAAGCGGTTGAAGAAATATTGAAACAGTCAGAACAATGAGTGATATAGAGTTAAAAGAGCTTGCAGGACATTTGGATGCAGAAGTGCTGGCACGTTGCGCGGGGGATCTAGATCTGGAGGGGCCGGAGGACGGGTTTACCGATGTAATGCTGGAGTACTTGGCCCGCGAAGGACAGGTCGATACGTGGGAGATAGGCTACGCGAAGAAGCCAGGCCGCAAAGGTGCGCCAGCATTCAAGATCAACGCTTGGCATGTCCACTCTCAGGGAGAAGATGACAGTGCCCCAATGGTAGATCTCTTCGTGACGCTCTACGAACCCGAAATGGGGGGGGAGGCGATTCCGAAAGCGCGGATCGCAGAGCATTTCCAGTGGGCGAGGAATTTTTTGGAGGCGGCGCTTACTGGTTTTGGTGGAAGAATGCACGAAATGGAGGAAAGCGCGCCGCCTTATGAATCGGTTCAAACGATCTATCGCCGAAGAACAGAGCTGGAGACAGCTAGAATTTTCCTGCTTACCAACGGAGTCGCAAAGCAGAGCGAAGAGGTGGATGTCTCGTTCCAGGGTGTAAAGGTAAAGCATTTCCTCTGGGATCTTGAGAAAATGCGGAGGCTTTTGGGAAGTGGTCAGGAGCGGGAAACCATTGTTATAGATCTCGAAGGCGATTATGGAGGCGGTGTACCATGCATTTCCCAGGCTGATGGGACGGGAGAATACACAGCTTATCTCTCCTTTTTCCCAGCAACGCTGTTGTCAAGGATCTATGGCGACTATGGCCCGCGTTTGCTGGAGAAAAACGTCCGCTCCTATCTCCAAGCCAGAGGCAAGGTGAATAAAGGTATTCAGACGACGATTCGGGAAGCTCCGCAGCGTTTCCTAGCATACAACAATGGCATTTCGGCTACAGCGGAAACGGTGGAGATTTCCGAGGACGGGAAACTGCGTATGTTACGCGATTTCCAGATCGTCAACGGCGGGCAGACGACGGCCTCAATCTATCATGCCGTCAGAAAAGAGAAGGCGGATATTTCCAATGTTTCGGTACAAGTCAAAGTTACCGTTGTTCATTGTGCCGAACAGGTTGCTGAATTCGTGCCACTGATTTCCCTATATGCAAATAGCCAAAACAAGGTGAACACGGCGGATTTCTCAGCAAACGACATTTTCCATCAAAAGTTGGAATCCCTTTCGCGCACAGTATGGGCACCTGCAGCGGACGGCATGTCGCGTGGAACACGCTGGTATTACGAACGTGCTCGGGGGTCCCATCTGGACGACAAAGCACGCACTGGAACTCCGTTACGCCAAAAAAACTGGTTGGCGGAAAACCCCATGGCGCAAAAATTTACAAAAACCGATGTCGCGAAGTATGAACATGTATGGGATCAATTGCCCCACGTAGTGGGGAGGGGCGCGGAGAAGAATTTCGTTGAGTGGACATTACGACGCGCAAAGATAAAAGCAGAGCTTCCTGATCAGGTTTTTTTCCATCGTTTGATTGGTAAAGCTATTCTATGGCGTAATGCTGAGAAGATAGTAACTGCACTGAAGCAGGGAGGCTATAGAGCTAATGTAGTTGCCTACTCAATAGCTTGGCTATCACGTGCAACCAGCGGAAATCTTGACTTTGAGGCAATTTGGGAAAATCAGAAAATTCCCAAAAATGTGGAAGATGCAGTCGAGCGCATCGCAATCGAGGCGTTTGAATATCTCACAAAAACCGCTGGAGGCCGCAACGTAACAGAGTGGGCTAAGCGCGAGGAATGCTGGGATGGTTTTAAAATAAAGAATATAGTGATTCCAGAGATACCACGAGAGCGAAGGAAGCCCAAAGTTTCCACAGGGTCCACTGAAGTTTTAACGACTGCGGGCGCGAGAGACAAGCTATCATGGCAAACATTATTCGGAGATGTTCAGAAGTATCGTATCGAAACATGGAATAATCTCGCAAATTGGGGCAAAGAAACCAGAAACCTCGAACCGTGGCAGCAGACTCTTTGCTCAAATTTTCGGGCGAAGCTGGAAAGGGGCAAGAAACCTAAAATACCTGAATGTGCAGCTATACTAGATATGCTAGATGCTGCTTGTGACAAAGGATTTCAGCCGTGATTAAGCTTAAGTCAATTGTAGCGCATCGCTGGGAAACGCTATCAAAGAGAGCAAAAGGAACTGCCTTTGCATCTGCAAGGGTGCGCGATCTCGCTCAAAGTGCGGGATTGGGGTGGTATGCTTCACGTGGGGACGAGCGCCTTTCGGATTTTCTCGTGTATGATGAAGTGGATATTTTTAGAATTCATAGCTTAGGAAAAAAAAAGATCGGTCGGCTTTGTGACATCTTGGAAACTTTGTTAGACGAGGATACAGCAGTTGTAGAGACTGTAGAAATACAGGAAAGTTCGAAAATTCTAGAAACTTTGAGCTGCTGGAGTATTCCTGAGAATTTTCCTTGTTCCTTAATTTCGCTGCCTATTCGAATAAGTCATTATTGTGAAGAAAACCAAATTACGACGCTTGGTGATTTGCTTGGCGAGTGGCAGCAGTTAGGGTTTATTGGTTTCAAGGGGAAAAGAAATCTCGGGATGAAGTCGGTACGTGAACTAGAGGCATTCGTGGATAGCTTAGTCAAAGGCGACGCTGAATTGGCCTCTCGCTTTCTTCCCCTTGCACCCGAAGCTAAGGGCGCTGATTTTGCAGCGTCTTTGTATCATGTATTGATGCAACAATCGCATAAGGAAATCGACATATTGATGCTTCGTTTAATAGATGGGCTCACTTTGGAAGAGTGTGCCATCGACAAAAACTTGAGTAGGGAACGAGTTAGGCAATTGGAATTAAATTTTCTTACGCAGATTACGCTGCGACTAAATTACTTTCAGATTACAAATGAAGTGCTGCTGAGAGCGTGGGTCGGCTCGAAGGATTGGTTCACTTTAGCGAAATGGAACGGTGGTGAGGATCTTGGTTATCTTGCTAAGGCGGCTTTGGAATCAATCTTTCGGGATAGTCCACAGGGAGTAGCGCGCGAGCTTTCGGAAGAGATGAAAATGGCAAAGATTGAAGATGAGCTTGATGCTTGTCCTGATCTTTGGTTCGGAGGAACGTGTCTCGGAGATTTTCTAAATAATTTGGATTTGGATGATAGGGCGGTGTTTTGCGAGAAGTTGACTTTGAGTACTCGGTTTACTCTTGATCAAGCTACTGGGCGGGTTCATCCAGCTCGGACAGATCTTCGGAGTTGTATTATGGCTATACTCATGGAAGAAGACAATCCCTTACCTCTGACATGGTTAGTGGATTTGGTCAAAAAGACCGGTTATTTTCCTAAACTGGAGCGCAATAACGTGATTAGAGCACGAAGTCGATGGCGTAAGAGAAATGATTTTCCTGACCAAAAAATACTTTGGGACGAGTGAATATCGAGCGAATTCAAATTCCTGATTGCAGGGATATAAAATTTCCGTGTAATTTTTGGGAATGAAAAACTTAGCTAAAATCAACTCCCATGCATTTTGCGATGCCACTCGAAATGTTTCGGATCCGGGCGGAGTCTGGCGGATGGGTGGAAGTAGAGAGGTTTTCCGTTACTTAGCACAAGGCTTCTGCCGAAGGGGGAGCTTTCTTGGAAGCGGCCTAAGGCGACTTGGATGAGGAAGTGATCACCTTTCGGTATAGCGGTCCAAAGGCCTTGGTCGAACATCCAATGAGCATCGGGGGTGAGGGCGAGGCCGTTGTTGAGGTCGTCGTTGCCGCTTTTCGAGTGTTCGTGGATGTGGCAGGCTTGCACGATGGAGCGGTCATCGGTTTCTAAGCGATATCCTGTGAAAGCACAGGTGTGGTAGTAGCCACTGACCACATCAGATTTGAAGCGGGCATCGCGGCCTTTGCGTTGCTTGGCTTTGAACTCTTCGGCGTCTTGTTGGAGTTGGGCGATTTCTGCGGTATCAGGCTCGGGGATTCCTAGGCGCGCACTGAGCATCACTTGTTCGCTAGGAGTGAAGTAACGGACGATCATGGACTTGCGCGCTTGATGCCGAAAATCCGCATCTTGTAGGCAGGCGAAAAGTTGTGGATCGAGCGAACAGAGTCGCGTGGTTTCTTGGGCGTGGGAGACTTGGCCGTCGGCAGTGAAGCGTTCCCAGACTTTGTCGCGGTCGCCACCGAGGGCGTGAAAGGGCATGGGGATCTCGGGTTTGTTCTTTTGTCGCTCGCGAACCAGTTCCCAATAATCTCGAAAGCGCGCGACGAGGCGGACGTCGTATTTCACCCAGCCATCGGTCACGTCGCCGGATTCGATCAGGTCCATGACCGTGAACATCATCAGCGGCTTGTGTGGAGCGATACCACGGCCTGCGGACTTTGAGGCGTTCAGGTTTGCGAGTTTTCCGAGCCAGTGTTGGTGGGGCATGGTGCTAGTGTAAGGATAGCGGAGAAGTCGCAGGTCGGAAAGGACAAAGAGTTTTTGAGTTGGGGTTTTCTTTTAGCAAATTTACCACGGGCAGGATTCATTTCGTGACTCTGATCATGGATTCGCAATGATCATTTTCGTGTCGCCACGAAAATGATGTTCAGTCTTTCCCGGGATCGATTCAGAGGCTTTGATTGTGGCATTGAAAGATTTGGCAGCCTTTTCGAATGGATCGGCCTGCACCTCCAGCAGCTATACGCCCAGTCATGTGATCAAGGCTATGGGATTTTCCGATGACGAAGCCAATGAAGCGGTGCGTTTCAGTTGGAGTTATCAAACGCCCTCCGTCGATTGGGAAAAACTTGCCGAGCGGATTGTGGCGATGCTGTAGGCATCTTTTGATTTCCGAATGACGATTGTTGATGTTTGATATTTGATTTTTTTGAAGTTGATTAACCGCTAAGCCGCGATGGGCGCTGAGATTTGAGGGAGGAGATTTTGCCTTTTCTCTTCCTGATCACTCCCACTTTCCCACTTTCCTACTT
>DBCO01000032.1:59915-110863 GCA_002293145.1 Akkermansiaceae bacterium UBA956
TCCTACTTTCCCACTTTCCCACTTCTTCCTTGCCAGCTTTATGAGGGTGAATAAGATTGGGCTTATGGCGGTTATTAGTTTTGTTTCGTTGCCGATGGAGCGGGTGTGGGGTGGTCGGGCGCTGGAGACGGCCTACGGTCGGACCTTGCCGAAAGAGGATGGCGTATATGGCGAGGCCTGGGAGTTGGTGGATCGGCCGCAGGAGCAATCGGTGGTGGCGCAGGGCGGCTATGCCGGGAAGACCTTGCATGAGTTGTGGACGGAGCAGCGGGAGTTGTTGTTTGGCGAAGGCTTGCCGGATAGCGAGCGGTTTCCGTTATTGGTGAAAATTTTGGATGCACGGGATGATTTGTCGATCCAAGTGCATCCGCCGGCGCATTTGGCAGAGTCCTTAGCGGGCGAGCCGAAGACGGAAATGTGGTACATCGCCGAGGCGGCGGCGGACGCGCAATTGTATGTCGGGCTGCGGTCCGGCGTGGACCGTGGGAGTTTTGAAAAAGCGATCGAGCAGGGGACGGTGGCGGAGCAAGTGCATGCGATCGCGGTGCGTGGTGGGGACTCGATCTTTATTCCATCGGGCCGTTTGCATGCGATTGGTGCGGGATTGTTGATTTTTGAAATCCAGCAAAACTCGGATACGACGTATCGGGTATTTGATTGGAATCGTCTGGGCCTGGATGGCAAAGCGCGAGAGCTGCATGTGGCGGCATCGCTAGCGAGCATTGATTTTTCTGATATTGAGCCGCAGATGGATGTGCCGCAAGGGAATGTGCTCGCGCTGTGTGAATTTTTCCTAGTGGAGAAATTTGTGTTAGCGCCGCGCACGACGGTGGGCAATGCGCACAGCGAGCGGTTTGCGTTACTGACGATTGTGGAAGGAGCCTTAGAGGATGCCAGTGGCCAGCGTTGGGAGCGCGGGGCGACGGTGTTGTTGACGCGGGGAAATGAGCATCTGAGTGCGGTGCTGCCGAGTGTGGTATTGCGGACTTCCATTCCTTGTTAGGGTGAAGAGTTTTGAATTTGATTAACCGCTCTTGTCCTGCCGTAGCCTTGGCGAAGGAGGAAAGTTCGCGAAGGCTCGAAGGGTTGATTTGAGTTGATTTGATTTGGGAACCACGGATGGACACGGAGGAACACCGATGTAAAGTCAGGTTGAAATGGTTAGCGCGAAGAGTTGATTTGATTTCCGATCCTCCGTCGCCATCCGGCTATGGAAGGACAAGTTGTTGATGTTTGATTTTTGATTTGGAAGAGTTTTTCCTGCGCACTTCACGCTCGTAACTTCATTGAAAATCCAGATGCGGTTTGATTTTTTTGAGGGTGGCAGGGCCGATACCGGGGACCTTGAGGAGATCTTCGTGTTTTGAGAAGGGTCGTTTTTCGATGATGCGGTTGGCCATGGCTGCGCCGATTCCGGGGAGTTTTATGAGTTCGGAGTGGTTGGCGGTGTTGGGGTTGATTTTTTTGCCATTGAGGTCTTTGGCGGCGTCGATGCCGATCTGGTCTTGGGCATCTTCGTTGCGTTGTTGTTTGCGCTCGGCGGGCAGTTGTTCCCAGTCGGTGAGGCTCCAGACGCCGCGTTTGGCGCCGGCGGCTTGGAGCTCTAGGTCTTTGAGCGCGACACCGTAGGCCTCGCCGCTGAGAGTGGTCTGGTGGTAGGTGGTACGGATAACGCCGTAGGCGCGGGCTAGGCCTTGTTTTACGAGTTCTTCGGCAAGATCTTTGCCATCGGCAGTGACGATGAAGGCGTAGACACGGGTGAAGTTGGCATCGCCGCGGGCATCGGCGAGTGCGGTGTGCACGGTGAAGGGTTGTTGCAGCGCGGTGGCGACAAATTGCGCGGCTTTTTCGCCGTAGCTTTTGGCGATGTCAGCGGCTTTTTGTGGATCGGGATCGATTTTGGTGATGCCGAAGTAGCTGCGCTGGGCGCGGAGGCGTCGGCTATCGGTGGTATCGGTGACATGCCATTCGATGCAATCGGCGCCGTAGAGTCGGACGCTGAAGGCTGTTTGGCCGGGTGGTTTGATGAGAAAGCTATCGCCATCGCCCCAAGCGGTTTTCTCGAAGGTGCAGTTGGGGAATGATTGCAAGGGCTTTTGTGCGAGTGCGGGTATGAGGGAGAGGAGTAGTAGGAATAGGGTGAACAAAGGCATGAAGTTGTGGGTGAGCAATGATGGGTGAGGAGTGACTTGTAACTTTCGACGTTGGACTTTTAGAGCTTAGACTCAATCAAGGGTTGGTGATGACGGCGCGGCCGTATTTTTTGATGGAGTTGGCGGGGCTGCGGACTTCGAGTAGGGTGGGTGTGTTGGTGATGATGATGTTGCCCGCGGAGCTCCAGTGGAGCATGTCGGTAGAGAACTCGACTTGATAGATGAGGTCAGTGGCGTTGGGGTTTTTGGTGACGTTGAGTTGCAGGTGTTTTTCACCATTGAGCTCGACGGTATCAGCGGTGGGGCCGCCGTTGGCGTTGGCGATGGTAGGATCGGTGCCGAATGCGTATTCGAGCAGGTTGGGAATGGAATCGTTGTCGGGATCGGCGAGGTTTTCGGCATCTTGTGGATTGGTGATCATGCTGAAGTGATCATCTCGCCATGCTTGGATGGGAGTCGCGGTGGCGGTGACGATCATGTCATCGAAGGTTTGCACTTCGGAGTCATGGGCAATCAAGCGCAGAGAATAAGTACCGACGGCTGAAAACGAGGCTGTGGATGTGGCGGATGATGCGTCAGAAAATTCGACACTGCTCGGACCTGCGATTTTTGACCAGGTGAGCGTGTGAGTTCCGGGGTTGCTAGGCAATGCATCATCGGATGAGCTGCCGGCGAGTGTGGCGGATTGGGGGAGCTGGATGGTTTGGTCGGGGCCAGCGTTGACCAGCGCGCCGACATTGGCGGAGCTTGAGACGAAGGAGGCACTCGAGACGGTGCCAATGACTGTATTGTTGACCGAGCCGCTCGCTGCACCGATGCCGACGTATACGGGGTTACTCAGGGTGAGGTTGATGGTTCCGCTTTGCGTCCAGGTGGTGCCGTTTGTCGAGATAAAGCCCGTGACGGATGAACCTGTGCGCACCAGTCGCACCCAGCGATCGCCGCTGGCCCAGGGGTTTTGGGTGACAGTGCCTGCTCCGTCGTTGGTGGCGCGCGTGGCCCAGATGTAGTTGGTAAATGATGTGCCGATGAAGGCCTGTGCTGTTCCCGAGTTGGTGCCTTGGCGGATGGCGAGGCCTACTCGTTCGCTGGTGCTGCCTTGCGCATCATTGCAGGTGACTTTGGCAATCATTTCAAAATCCCCGACGAAGGGCATCGAACCAAAGGATCCGACGTCATTGGTTTGTGTACTGAAGGCGCGACCACCCACAGCGATAGTGTAGGTGCCAGTTGGGGCGTTAAACGATTGCGTGCCGGGAGGGTTGGGACTGCCGAGGTCTTGCCATGTGGGCGAAAATACGGTGGGAACGTTGACGTGGACGGTGACGTCATCGCTTGTCGATTGCTGTCCATCAGATGCTGTGAGACGTAGCACATAGGTGCCCGATGATGAGAATAGGGCTGTTGATGCGGGGAGGTTGGGCGTTTCAAATGTGACGCTACCGGGGCCGCTGACTTTGCTCCATTCTTGCGTGAGCACTGCGGGGGTAGGCGTGCCATCATCATTGACTTCGGCTGCGAGAATGATGCCCACAGCTGCGGGAATGGCCACGGTGGAGGCAGTCGGGCTGGTGATATTGACGATGGGTGGTGAGTCATCGTCCTCGATGGTGAAGTTGACGGTATCGGGCGAGCCGATCAGATAACCGCCGCTGTTGATGGTTATTTCCAAGGTTTCGGGCCCCTCTAACAAAGTATCGTTGATCGGTAGAATCGATAAGGTTGCGGATGTTTGGCCATCGGGAATGATGATGGATCCCGTGAGAGTGGCATAGTCTGCTGCCGTTGCTGTTCCGGTGATGGTGTAGTTGACCGTTAGATCGCCAAGGTTGGTCAGGCGGTTGAAGGTGCATGAGGCGGGATTGCTGCCGGTTTCTGAAATGATCGAATCGGCAGCGGTCAAGGTGACGGTTTGTGAGCTGGCGCTGACATTGAGGTCATCGTAGGTTTTGACAAAGCCATCATCGGCAAGGAGGCGGAGCGCGTAGGTGCCATCGGTGGAGAAAAGGACTTCTGACTGTGCGGCATTCGGTGTGGCAAATGTCGCCGTGCCGGGTCCGCTGAGTTGTTGCCATGTGTAGCTGACGTTGGCTGGGAGATTGGGCAAGTTGTCATCTGAGGTGACGCTGGTGAGATTTGCGATGAGAGAGGTGACTGATTGATCGGCGCCGACGGCTACCAGTGGCGCTTTGTTTGCTGCGGTCGAGGTCACGGTGAGATTGTCAAATGTTACGCTCGCAGTGCCGGATGATGTGTTCGAGCAGAGAGTGAATCCGATGAAATACTGCGATGGCATGGTGATGGTCTGCGCGGTGCCTTCTTGCGTCCATGTGATGCCATCAGCGGAGCGGAAAGCGGAAATTAAGTCACCTGTTTTGACGAGTCTTATCCAATAAGGTGCGGTGAGTGCGGCAGTATTGCTATTGGTGGTGCTGCCTCCTGTGCTGCTGCGATATTGATAGGCCATACCATTTGATGGCGTCATGACGGCCGATGCGTGCTTGGCATTCGGCTCGGTGGTAGAACGAATTTGCACGCCTGCCTTCGACCAGCTGGCGGTGGTGCCACTGATCGAGACGACGCGTGCACTGATCGTGCAATCACCGCTGTGGGCTTGGAAGGTTGTGAAAACATTGTCGGCCGTGCCCCACAAATCTCCGGTGCGTGCCGTGAGCGTGTGAGCGCCAGCATTCTCGGTGTATGTTCCGCTGACACCAAGCGTGCCGACATCGCGACCGATCAGTGCATCAGTGCCGCCGACATGGACGACGACATCGCGTGCGGTGCTCAGGGAGCCATCCGTTGCGCTCAAGCGCAGAACGTATCGGCCACCGGCGGAAAATGTGGCACCTGTTGTGGTCGAGGAAGCTGAGGTAAATGTCACAGTGCCGGGTCCGCTTACTTTGCTCCATTGTGTCAATAGTGGATTTGGCAAGCCATCATCGGTCGCCGTGGCTTCTAACAAAATTGCTGGTGCTGATGGCAGTACAGCAGTTTGTGCGAACGGTGAAAGGATGGTGACAACAGGAGCAACATCATTGTCTTCGATCGATGCACCAGCATACGACGCGCTGCTCAAGGTGTAGGAAGCGGATGAGCTGAGCGTGACCAAAATGAATTCGTCGCCTTCTTGGAGGAGATCATCGATCGGAGTAATGGTGATATTTGCCGAGCTTGCGCCAGCGGGAATGGTGATGTTGCTGCCAATGGATACGAAGTCGCTGCCCGATGTCGCCGAGCCGCTGGTGGTGAAATTGACCGTCAGCGCATTTGTGGTCGAACCGACACGAGAAACGGTGAGTATTCCTGTGCCAACTCCGGCCTCGGTAGCGGTTCCATCAGCGATGGTTATGCTGACTACGGGACTATCGTCGTCTAACAAATTCACGGTGGCAGAACTCGGTGAGCCGATGCTGTAAGCCGCATTAGCAGTGAGAGTGAGAATGATGGTTTCGGTGCTTTCGAGTGTGGCATCGTTGAGGCTATTGATGGGAACTTGCGTTGAAGTTTCGCCAGCAGGGATGGTGACACTGGTGCCGAGAGAACTGTAATCCACGCCAGAAGTAGCGCTGCCGCTGGCGGTGAAATTCACGGTCAATGGAGCTGCGGTGGCGCCGGCGCGGGTGATGGTGAATTGACCTGGGTCAGAATTTTCAGTAGCAGAGTTGTCATTAGCAATGACGCTGAGGACGGGGAAATCGTCATCAAGAACTGTCAGCGTGTGCAATGATTTCGCCCCGAGTGTGGCGCCTGTGGGAGCAGTCAAGGTGACGGCTAGTGTTTCCGCTGTTTCCTCTAACAAATCATTGACGATGCTGTGTGGGATCACCAAGGCCGTATCGCCAGGGGCAAATGTCAACGTGCCTGAGGTGAGTGTGTAATCCGATTCTGCGGTGGCGGTGCCCGCGGTGACCGCGTAGTTGACCGAGATCGCTTGATCCATTTGGCGATTGAGCGTGACGAGTAGATCGGCGGCAGGTGCATACTCCGCAGAAGAGGTCGCGGCTTTGGCGAATTCAATTTTCGGCAAAGGATTGACCGTAGAGTTGTCGCTGATGGCAAGCGCATGCGAGGTCCGCGTGCCGAATCCAGCTCCGGTCACACGACGCAAGCTGAGGGTGGCGTATTCAGTGGATTCGATGATGTTGTCATCGATGACGCTGATGCGAAAGGTTTTCGATGTTTCGCCGGGAGCAAAGCTCAGGGTGAGAGTTTTTTGTGCGACATTCATTTCATCTAACAATCCGTAGTCTACCATGTCGGCCAGGGCACCGGTGGCGGTGGTGGGTCGGTATTGAAAAGCGACACTGTTCGAGGGCGAGACGCAAGTGAATGCTTGTGGCGTGCGTGGGTAGAGCGTGCTGCGAATCATCACGCCTGCCTTCGCGGATGTAGACGTGTTGGTTTGGCTGGTGACGCGGGCGGTGATGGTGGTATCGCCTTCGATTTCCTGATAGACGTAGTGAAATTCATCGGTGCTGTTCCAGACATCGGTGCCACTACCATTGACCGTAAACGTCCCTGCGCTCTGTGAGTACGAACCCGCGATGCCGACAGCGCCGATGTCTTGATTTTTCCAAACGCCTGTAGCGCCTGTGATGTTGACATTGGTGAAAGTAGCGGTGCACAAGGCGGCATTGTTTAAGGCGCACGAGAAAAGCCCGACGTAGGCTTTTTGTCCCATGGGAATGGTCTGCGTCGTGCCGACTTGCGTCCACGTGCTGCCATCGGCCGAACGGAATGAGGAAATGCTTTCACCACTGCGTACTAAGCGAACCCAGTAAGGCACGGCGAGACCTGTGCTGTTCACATTAGTCATGTTTGAGCTGCCGCTATTGGCATAGACTTCCACGGTGACAGGGCTAGCTGAAACTCCACTTAGGTTGACGGTAATGTTGCGGTATTGTTCTTCACCAGACGCTGCACTGGCATCAGGAGACTCTAACACCCGACTGCCACTTTGAGCAAATTGCACACCGAGTGGCATCGTCTCATTGTCCTCGATCCACAGCGTCGCGTTGTTGATGCCGATGCTGTATTCGCTGGCGGCAGCTGCTGTCACCTGCACCGAGACATTTTCAAATCCCTCCTGTGCGGTATCGTTGGTTACTGCGAGATCCACATTCACTCCGTCCGCGCCATCGGGAATCACTACCGTGCCGGGAAGCGTGGTGAAATCGACACCATTGGTGGCGGTGCCCGTCACCGCGTAGTTGACCGTGAGTGCGCCTGTGGTGAGAGCGGTGAAATCTTTGTTGCGCCGATAGAACCAGAATTTTCCGTTAGCCGAGCCTTCTTTGGGCGATGAGTTGTAGGCATCCACGCCGACGATCACATTGGATCCATCGTTGTCGCGAATGTAGAGAGTGGCGGTGTCATCACCATAGAAAACATACGCGGGATCAGGAGTGAGAGTCACAATGATGGTTTCGGCATTTTCTAACAAAGCGTCATCGGTGACAGTGATCGGAACGGCAACGGTTGTCAGTGCGCCCGCGGTCGTGGTCACATTGGTCGTGCCAGAAATGCTCGTATAATCTGTGCCATTGGTCGCGGTGCCGCTGATGGTATATTTCACCGCAACAGTTCCGGCTGTAGGGCTGGTGACGCGGAGTTGGAATGAACCATTGTTGCCCTCAGCGATGGATCCATCGTTGACGCCGATGCCGACGTGGGCGCGCGTGCCATCGTTATCGGCGATGGTAACGGTAGCTTTGTTGGCTGTGCCGACTTGATAAATGCCATTGCTGGAAGAACCGATTTGCAAGACCACAGGCTCAGCAACTTCGCCATGGGCGTCATCGTATGGGGTGATCACGACCGATGCCGCACTTTGCCCCGCAGGGATCGTGACGGCACCGGGCAGAACTTCGTAGTCTTGTCCATGAACAGCGCGCCCGGCGACGCTATAAAAAATCGTGAGCGGATCGTTGGTAGAGCCTGTGCGACGTATCACAAAAATCCCTTGATCCAGCGAAGCTTCCGCAGCATTCGCATCGGCGGCCTCGATGCTAACAACGGCAATGTCATCGTCCATGATGCTCGCCGTGGCATTGTTCGCTGTGGAGTCGATCAAATAGGCCGCATTGGTGGACAGTGTGAGTTTGACATCCTCGATGATCTCGGTGAGCGAGTCATTGATGGGGGTGAGCGCAACCGTCGCGGAACTGGCACCAGCAGGAATGGTCACAGAGGGACTGATCGTCGCGTAGTCGCTGCCATTTCCGGCATTGCCCGAAATCGCAAAATTCACTGCCAGCGGCGAAGTTGTCACCCCAGTGCGCGTGACCGTCCAAGTAGCGCTACCACCTGCCTCTTGGGCAAAATCATCGAAGCAGGCAATCGAGATTTTTGGCAGTGAAGTGTCGTTATCATTGATGACCTGAGTCGTCACACCATTACCCGCGATCAAGTAACTGCTGTCGTTCGCCAATTCTAACACAATGGTTTCTGGACCCTCAGCAGAAGTGTCGTTGGTGATGTTCGTGGTGACATCGAGAGACGCCGCGCCAGCGGGGATGGTGAAATTCTGATAGACGCTGTTGGTGATGTAGTCAGGTGAAAAATTGTAGTCCGTTCCCTTCGTGGCAGTGCCGCGCACCACCATCGTACGCACGACGAGTGCTGATGTCGTCACCCCCGTTCGCGTGATGGTAAATTTCCCTGCTGTGCCACCTTCGGTGCCGTTAGTGGTGGCAATGGTCAGGCGTGGCACCTGTGATGCGGTAAAATTGGCATTCACTTGGGATGGCCCTACGCTGAGTGGATTCGAAAATGTGTTCGAAAATGAATAGCCATAAGAGAGTGCAGAAAGCGTATAGGTGCCTGCGGAAAGATTCGCCAGATTGTAGAAACCATCGCTATCGGAATAGGTGATTTTTCCTGCACCGTTGCTGATGAGCACATCGGCCACGCCTGTGGAGCCATTGGTGACTCGACCAGAAATCTGATAGACTGTGGGATTGCCTGCAGTGATTGTCACAGTGCGCACCGCAGTTTTACCCTTCATGTCGCTGACGCGGCAAATGATTGTACGCTGCGTGGCAGATGCGTAAGTTTTCGAGACCACGGATTGATTGAGTGATTCCGAGCCATCGCCAAAATCCCAGGAATAGGCGAGCGTATCGCCATCCGGATCGCTGGCGGTGGCGGTGTAGGTGACGCTGGCACCCGTCGGCACGAAAAGACTGGAGGCAGTAAGAGCAAGAGTGGGTGCTTGATTGCTGGCGAAGTCGCCTTTTTGAATCATCACATCGAGCGATGGCGGTGTGGTTGTATTGCGAGCTAAGGGAGTGATGTGTAGTCCCGCTTCGTAGTCCGAAAATGTTCGGCCCACGACTACTCCCGCGTCGTTTTTGCTATCGGGCGAGCCAGGGGTGGTATCGATCTGCAACGCATTGCCCGCGATGCCAGTCCATGCACCCCACTGGATGCCGAGGCTCCAAGGTTGATGGGAGCTGATGGAATTGACGCGATAGTCG
The DNA here is from genome assembly GCA_002293145.1 of Akkermansiaceae bacterium UBA956. GTDB lineage: Bacteria > Verrucomicrobiota > Verrucomicrobiia > Verrucomicrobiales > Akkermansiaceae > UBA956. The sequence goes on from DBCO01000032.1 coordinate 69,550, forward strand.
AGCCAATAGTGTCGACTGGTGTCTTTCTGCAACTTGATAGCGTAGCGGTTATTGAGATCGAGCGCAGGTTGGTCAAAGGCATGAATGCGATAGAGTCCCGATTGTGGTTCGGTGTAAATGTTGCGCGCGGTGAGCCACTTCAACTTGTTTTTCGCAAAGGTATTGTAGTGGCCTTTTTCGTTCACGCCATAGGCATTGCCCATCACGTCGAATTGATGGCCGTATTCTTGATTCGCTCCCGTGCCGATCGCACTTTGGCCGCTGGTATCCCAGAAATTCGCATGTGCCAAGCCAAGGGAGTGACCGATTTCATGAATCAATACCGCCAGTCCCTCGTCAAATACCCATACGCTATCACCACCGCCCCAGCCACCTGCGCCACGCGTGACACCGCCAGAGTAGCGCATGACGATGCAGTCGTAGTTTGCGGAATCGTAACCCAAACGTCGTGCTTCTTCTCGTCCATGTGATTGCATCAATCCAAGGCCATCGACCTCGGCATCCTTGGCCAAGTACCAGGTGGAGGTGTGTGGCATCACGATCGTTGGCGTCACCGCCCATGTCATTGAAAGTTTGCCATAAGAGTTTTCCTGGTAATACTTATCCGCCTTGTGCATCAATTCCTCGCAAGCGGTGCGTGAGCCCGGTTCGCGCATGTGATCAGGAAAAGCAGCGCGTATAAAAAGCACGCGCAGATTGCCCTTCACGCCGATACCAGTGGTGATGATATTCTGCGATCCAGCAGGACCACCTTGCCCTGCGATCACGGCTTGCTCGTAGATCACGGTGTGCGAGCCATCGCAGAGGTAAACGATTTTTCCTGCCACTTCCACCGCGGGTTCCTCGGCGGAATACGTCGCGTTCGCCGCAGCTTTCGCCGTGCTCTTTTCGGAAACGGGGCACCAATCTTGTTTCTCAACATTGGCGGCGATGCGTTCGCCATCTTCCAGTGGCCGCAGTGGGCTTTCGGCTACGGCAAATTGTCGGTCAATCGCGACGCCCCATACTTTCGCCTCGCGCAAAAAATGATCATCAATGCGTGTGCCATATACGTTGGCAAAAAGCGACAACTCCCCATCAGCGGAGGCAAACATCGGTTGCGAAAAAACTTCGTTCGGCAAGCGCGCTTCGCCCTCCTGTGGCATGCGAAACATCACGCGATAATCACCACTCGCCGAGACACGTTTTTCGAGTTGTGCGATGATCGGCTCCGGCAATTCCTGACGATCGACGATGGGAACGGCATTTTTCAAGGCGAGTTCTGGATTCGCTTGGATGAGAGTTTTGAAATGAGCACGCCGCGCGATCGCCAATTCCACGCCCTTGGTTTCCAGCACTCGACGCTCCTGCGGAGAGGCTTTTTTCCATTCCTTGGTCCACTGAGAAAAGGCCTCGATTGCCGAAAAATCCACTTCTTCGATTTGCGGTTTGATCAAACGCTGAGGAAATTTTTCGCGCACATTCGCTGTTGGCGCGGTCGAGTTGAATGTTGTAGCTGCTGTGGCTGCACTTGCTTCTCGGTTGCGGGGCTCGGCCGCGTTGTTCGCTGGCAATGAGGGTTGCGATGTTTCGTTAGCCTGTGCTTGATCGGCAGCATGCGTTGACTCCTTTTCACTGAGGAGAAAAAAGAGCGCGGTCAAGATACAACAAATCGCGACAAAAAAAAGTTTTTTGATCATTTGATTAATGCCACTACTCTACCGGCTTTCATCGGTAAGTCAACGGAGATTTCTGCTCCTGCGTCCAACGATCATGCAGTTTTTTGCGAGTGAGTTGCAGGGATCAAAAGCGATGTCTGAGCCCAATGCCGAGGCTATTCACTCCACCTTTGTCAAGAATGTGAAAGCCGCCGGATTGGTGAGCAAGGTAGAGAATATGCTCTTGATTAGGGTATTCCGGCAGGGCGAAGGACAGATGAATCGGCAGATTGAACTTGAGATGTTAGCGAACTTTGCCGGGATGACGTTGGTGATCCATCAGGTAAATTTTCGAGGAATACGAAAGACCGAGACCCACACCGAAGGAGGCTGTGAGGGTTTCGTTACGGGTATCGTTCAACGGGGAATCAATCCAGCGCAGTTGCCGCGAGGCATTGTAGACGAGAAAAGGATCGCGGCAATTTTCATCGACGATTTCGAGGCATAGTGGCAGCTCAAGCTGCGGCGTGAAAGTTTCGCCGAAAAATTACCCACTGGTGTAAATGAAACTAGTGGGCAAGCGGTAGGCTTGCAAAAATTTTAAGTTAGCCTAGATCTCAGAGTATGGGGAAATGAGTCGTGATGGAGGCAAATTGAAACAGAATTTCAGAATTTTCAAAATTTCAGAATTGAGAAGAAGGCAGGAGTTACTAGGTGATTTGTTATTGGTTAATCACGGAATCTCCGCGTCTCCGCGTCTATGCGCGAGTCTTTTCTTCATCAATGATCAGTTCTATCAGCGGAATTCAGTGGCTACAGTTGTTGATAAGCCCGTTTCTGTGGACTGAGCACATTGCGGAGAGTTTCTGACCTGAACATTACTTTCATTTGCACCCATTTCCCACTGCAGTGAGTTGTGGGAATATCTTAGCTCAATGAGGGCACTGCGACATTCGGGTCGGTTTCGGCGGTGTAGTCAACACCGGCGAGGCCAAAACCGAAGAGGCGCAGGAAGCTGGCTTGGTAGCCCTCGAAGTCAGCGAGTTCATTGAGATTTTCCGAGCAAACATTGTTCCAACGCTCGGCGACGAGTGCCTGCACGGCAGGGGTCATTTCCCAATCATCGACGCGGATGCGGCCTGCTTCATCGGGTTGTGGGTTGCCATTGTAAAGTCGATCGCGCAACAGGCGGTCCATCTGCTCGATGGTGTCCTCGTGCGTGCCCTCGGCTTTCATCACCTTGTAGAGCAAGGAAATGTAAAGCGGCACCACGGGTATGGCCGAGCTGGCTTGGGTGACGAGGGCTTTGTTGACCGAAACCCAGGCTTTGCCGCCGAGGTCGGAAAGTTTGGCATCGAGCGCGCGCTGGACGCGTTCGCAATCTTCTTTGGCTGCGCCGATGGTGCCGTTTTTGTAGATCGGCCAAGTAATTTCGGGTCCGATGTAGGAATATGCCACGGTTTGTGTGCCGGGGGCGATGAGGTTCTCGGCAAGTAGGGCATCGATCCACATTTCCCAATCTTCGCCACCCATCACGGCGACGGTGTTTTTGATGTCATCGCCTTCAGCGGGCTGGATGGTGACTTCATCGACTACGCCATTGCCGGTGTTGAGATTTTTGTTGGTATAGGATTCGCCGATCGATTTGAGCACCGATTTGTAAACTTCGCCGGTTTTCGGATCGGTGCGGCGAGGCGAAGCGAGGCTGTAAATGATGCAATCGACCTGACCAAAGTCGGCTTTGATCGCGGCACAAACCTCGGCCTTCATGGCATCGGAAAACGCATCGCCATTGAACGAGCGGGCGAAGAGACCTGCTGCGGCGGCTTCTTTTTCGAAGGCGGCGGAGTTATACCAACCGGCGGTGCCACAGCGGCCTTCTTCTGCGGGTTTTTCAAAAAATACGCCCATGGTGTCGGCTCCGCAACCGAAAGCGGCAGCGATGCGAGAAGAGAGCCCGTAGCCCGTGGACGATCCGATCACGAGAACTTTTTTCGGGCCGTTCGCAATGGGGCCGCGTGATTTGACGACGGCGATTTGTTCCGCAATATGCTGGGCGCATCCCTCGGGATGAGCGGTGGTACAAATGAATCCGCGAATTTTAGGAGCAATGATCATGACGGCGTTATGGTAGCGAGGTATCGCGTGGTAGCAATACTGTTTTCAGGAAAATCAGCGGATCTATGAGAAGCTGCGGAACTCTCGTGACCAACGCTTGATACATTCACGTGTTTGGTCGTCCATGCGAGAAAGCACTCTGATCAGTGGCTCATTTTCCGCGATCATGTTGGAGAAAGCTTTTACCACGGCTTGCGGATGATCGGGACGACGCAAAAAGGGGTGAATGAAGCGGGCGATTTTTGCATAGGGAGCTTCGTAAGCAATCTGATCAATACGATTTTTCCAATCGGCTACCTGCTCTTTTAATACACTGATGTAAATGCTGAGTTTTTCGATCGAGGCACTATGCAACCCACTATTTTCGTGACCCATCCATTCCATTTCAATTTGCAAGAGTTCCCGCAAATCTCCCTCAGCGTAGGCGCTGGTGAGGCGCTTCATCCACTGCTCCTTGCGAAATCGTTCCGTCTCATCGGTTTCGAGATCGGGATGCAATAATTTCACAAGCTGCTTATACAGGGTTTTGATATTTCGCGTTTTCGCTTCTTCAATCTCCTCTTCGCGCTTTTGTTTAGCGAGTTGTGCTTTGCTGGGTTTGCGTTTGGAAGAGCGACCGCCAGCGATTGTTTTTTTAGTCATGTGGCGCTCGGAAGCATCAAGCATTCGGCGTTTCAGTTCAGCTTCGAAAGCGTCTGGCTCCATTGATAAGTCAATATCAGAAAAATCCACGGCAACGCCTGTGATCTGAGAATAATACTCGGCAGCTTCTAACATTTCTTCTTTCGCCTGCGCATCAGTTTCTGCCTGAGTCGCAGGAGTCAATTGAGAATGAACACTTTGTAATAATTCGATCTCCTCATCACTTAGGCCAGTCGGGTCGTAAAGAACTTTATCACAACGTTCACAAATCATCTCCGCAAAAGTAAGCTTTGTTACTTTTGGGAGCTTGATTTTCTGATAAGCTTCGAAACTAAGGCGTACCAGGGAAAGATTGCTTTGATTCAGTTTGGACACTGTTGGGAAAACAAGGCGATTGTATTCACGCATCATGGCCTCCATCTTGCAGTGCCTTTCATCGTAATCACGGCGCAACTTCTCTAGTGAAGCCATCAGTTTGTTAAACTGAACTTGCACAGGATGCATATCAGAACCTGCAATGCGGATCTGTTGAATTTCCTGTTTTGAATTCTGCTCTCTCGGCATAGTAAAATCACTTCAAACCTAACACATCCTGCATGTCGTAAAGACCTGCTGGCTGGGTGCTGAGCCATTGGGCTGCTTTTACGGCGCCGGAGGCAAAGGTCAGGCGGCTGCTGGCTTTGTGGGTGAGCTCGACGCGTTCGCCATCGGCGGCAAAGATCACGGTGTGATCACCGACCACATCGCCGCCACGCAAGGTGTGCATGCCGATTTCTTTGCCGGGACGAGCTCCGGTGAGGCCGAAACGTCCGTGGACGATGTCATCGTTGTAGGAGGTGTTGGTTTCTTCGTTGAGAATTTCTAGCAAACGGCGAGCGGTGCCAGAAGGCGCGTCGATTTTATGACGGTGATGCATTTCTGTGACCTCGATGTCGAAATGATCATTGCCGAGAATGCGGGCGGCGTGACGAGTGAGCCAGAACAAGGTGTTGACGCCGATGGAAAAATTCGGGGCATAGACGATCGGGATGCTTTTGGCAGCCTCATAGATTGCCGCGCGTTCTTCATCGGAGTGACCGGTGGTGCCGATGACCAAGCGTGTGCCGTGCTTGAGTGCTTCCTCTAACACATTTTTGGTGAACGAATGGATCGTGAAGTCAATCACAGCGGTAGCCTTGGCCATGGCGCTGCTAAGATCTTCGCCTGCATCGTGGGTGGCTGCGACATTGACGCCGGCTTGACGTGCGGCTTCGATGACAGCTTGGCCCATGCGGCCTGATTTTCCGGTAACGAGAAGTTGAGGCATACGAAGGTGTTAGGCTAACAATTGATATTGGCTGAGGATGCTGCGCAGGGCGACATTTTGTTTTTCATCAAGGCCGACGAGTGGCAAGCGGAACTCCGGACCGCATAGGCCCATGGCGCTGGCGGCGGCTTTAATCGGCACGGGATTGACGTCGATCGACATCAGACCGCGCATGAGCGGGTAGTATTTTTTATGCAATGCGGCAGCGGCGGTGTAGTCGGCATCGAGGCACAATTGCACCAACTGACTCATCACAGCGGGGATGATGTTGGTAGCGACCGAAACAAGACCCACGGCACCGCAAATCATGAAGGGCAGCGTGAGTGGATCATCGCCGGAAAGGATCGCAAAATCGGCAGGAAGTGCTTGCACGAGCTGGTTGATGCGCTCCACTGAGCCACCGGCTTCTTTGATCGCGGTGATGTTTTTACAAGCAGCGGCCAAGCGCGCGGTAGTCTCTACAGAAATTTCGATGCCGGATCTCCCAGGCACGCTGTAGAGCATCACAGGCAGACTGGTGTTGTCGGCAATCGCTTTGAAATGCTGGAACACACCTTCTTGCGAGGGCTTGTTGTAATACGGGCAAACTTGCAATGTGCCAGTAGCTCCCATGGCTTCGGCTGCTTGGGTGAGCTCGATGGCTTCTTTGGTCGAGTTCGCGCCGGTGCCGGCGACGACCTCAATGCGGCCTGCTGCAAATTCTACAGCGAGGCGCACGACCTCTTTGTGCTCCTCCATGTCAAGCGTTGGCGACTCCCCGGTGGTGCCGACGGGCACGATGCCTGTCACGCCGCCAGCGACTTGGAAATCGACGAGTTTCTTGAATGCCGCGACGTCGATTTTTCCTTCGTGAAACGGTGTAATAATGGCGGTGTAAGTTCCCCTGAATGACATGATGGTAGGTATGGTTTAAATTTCGATGGCTCCTTCAAAAACAAAATCGGCGGGGCCGCTGAGTGTGACTTCAGAAAACGCTTGGCCCCGTGCCGTGAAGCCAATTTCCAAGGTGTCGCCGCCGGCCACATCGACTTTCACCGGCGAAGTCGCGCCATGGAGCAAATGATGCACCAAGGCACAAGCGGTCATGCCAGTGCCGCAGGCGAGTGTTTCATCTTCCACGCCGCGCTCATAGGTGCGGATGGCGATGTGGTTCGGGCTGAGAACTTTCGCAAAATTGACGTTGGTGCCGGCTGGAGCGAATTCTTGGTGGAAGCGCAACAGATTGCCGTATTTGTAGACATCGACGTTGTTGAGATCTTTGACGAAAACGACGACGTGCGGCACGCCGGTGTTGATGAAATGAATGCTGCCTTCCAGCCCTTCGATCACGAGATCGATGTTGAGACGCAGGTCATGCGGGTCCGACATCGCAATGCGCACATTTTCCTCGATCAAATGCGCAGAGAGCGTGCCCGCCATGGTCTCGAAGGTGACAATATCCTTGACTTCGTCGGTCAAATGCGCGGTGAAACGTCCGAAACAACGGGCGCCATTGCCGCACATTTCCGCCTCGCCACCATCGGCATTGTAGTAGCGAAAACGATAATCTGCACCGTGTTCGGCAGGTTCTACGGCGAGCAAGCCATCGGCCCCGATCCCGCGATGACGATCGCAGAGTGCGGCGATGGTGTCTTCATCGAGCGAAATGTCGAGATTGCGATTGTCAACAACGATGAAGTCATTGCCGGCGCCGTTCATTTTGTAGAATTGCAGAAGCATGGGAAAAAATGGGATGCGCAGCGGGCATACGCTGGTTTGGGAGAACTTTCAAGCCCGCATTGTGACAAATCCTCTCGCTAATCTACCACCATCCACTTGTTGAATGTCCATTTTTATCTGAAGAGGTCACTGTGACTGCCAGTTCTCTCTAGAAACAAGCTATCTCCCTCCACTCGATAAATGAGAATCCAGTCAGGTTCAATGTGGCAATCCCGTGATCCAGACCATTCACCAATCAACGCGTGGTCATGATGACGATCCGCTAATGCCTCACTTTTGGCTAAGATGCTCACGACTTCCTTGAACTTGTTCAGATCTTTGCCGCGCTTCTTGATTCGCTTGAAATCCCTCTTGAATTGGCTGGTCTGAAAAATGGCTTTCATGCATCCCAGCTCTCAAAAAGTTTCTCAGTAGAATCAAATCGCTCCAAGTTACGCCCATTTCTCGATTCCTGCAGAGCCTTGATCGTTTCTTCATTTGGAATCGACACATCGAAAGGCAATCCGTTCCGCAAGGTAATCTGCGTATAAAACATACGAATCGCCTCAGTCGGGCTCAAGCCCAAACGATGGAGTATGCCCTCAGCCTGCTTTTTGATTTCAGGCTGCATCCGACTGTGAACTGCTGCGGTTTTCATGCCAACAATGTGTTGCAATGGCAACACGTTGTCAAGCGCGTTTTCCGTTTTCATTCATCCAATGAATCGGTGCGGAAGGGATCATACGAAAGCTCTTTTTCATTGGTCGCTGTTTATTGGAGCTGTCATATTGATACCGAACAAGCTCAGGGACACTAATTGGAACTGCCCTAGAAGGAGCCTTACACAGGGTGGTGTGGTCCTCGGGAGCTAATCACTCCCGAGGACCCGATTCCTGTGTTTTGTTGTCTGAATTGGCTTGGGCATTCCGACGCTTGGAAAGCCCGAATTCAAAGAAGAACGTTACCCGCCGTTGGATGTGTCGTCTTGTACTCTCTCTTTGATATATTTGTGTGTTGTCTTACGGTAAGTTAAACCAATCAAACACTGAAGACAAATCAATGTCTGGCCACTCAAGCCAAGATAAATCGATGTCAATACCAAGGAAGGATCCGCCGCTTGCAAGTTCAGACAGCACCTCCGCCTTCATGCTTGCGTAGTCACACACCTCGCCAACGGCTTCATGAATAGCGGCAAAGTCGCTTGGCGAAGAAAACATGCAATACGCCCAGCACACAATATCTGGTTGATATCCACCGTCACGCGCAGCCTTCTTTATCTGTTCGGGCGCGTAATACTTTTTCTTGCCGTGATCTCGGACTAACCGTTGACCGACGTCACTGATAAACTTCTTCTTGTCTTCGGGCTTTAATTCGCAGGTAGGCATCGTATGAATTTCTTGAGTGTGTTGACTTTTTGGATGGTCTGATTTTTCGGGGCTCAAATCTAACAGTTAATTCTTATGTAAACCAAATTTCACGAATTTTTGAAATTTGCAAAACCTGCCCAACATGCCCGCTAAAATCTGAAGTGAGAATTTTGCCAAATCGGAGTGCGGCTGCGAGTTTGGATTATGAAGAAGCGGACTAAAGATCCGCGCTCCATCATGAGTCACGCAGCCACTTTGCGACTTCTTTGGCGTAGTAGGTGAGGATGATGTCGGCACCGGCGCGTTTGATGGCGGTGAGGGATTCGAGAATGATGGCCTTGCGGTCGAGCCAACCGGCGGCGGCGGCGCTTTCGATCATGAGGTATTCGCCGCTGACTTGGTAGGCGGCTACGGGTAAGGTGCTGTGTTCGCGGACTTTGGCGATGATGTCGAGGTAGGCACCGGCGGGCTTGACCATGATCATGTCGGCGCCTTCTTGTTCGTCTAACAAAATTTCGCGCACTGCCTCGCGGGCGTTGGCGTAGTCCATTTGGTAGGTTTTTTTGTCGCCTGCCTTGGGTGCGGAATCGAGCGCTCCGCGAAATGGTCCGTAGTAGGCGGAGGCGTATTTGGCGGAGTAGCTGAGGATCGAGACCTGCTCATGGCCGGCGTGATCTAAGGCATCGCGTAAGGCGGCGACACGGCCGTCCATCATATCGCTTGGCGAAACGATGTCCGCTCCGGCAGCAGCGTGGCACAGTGCTTGACGGCAGAGAATTTCTACAGTCTCGTCGTTGAGAATCACCATTTCGCCATTGGCTTGGGCGCGGACGAGGCCATCATGGCCATCGGCGTTGTAGGGATCGAGGGCGATGTCGGTGATGACGCAGAGCTGTGGGCAGGCCGACTTGATGGCGCGGATGACGCGGGGGATGAGGCCTTGGTCATGGTAGCATTCGGCGGCATCGGAGGTCTTGAGCGCGTCGTCGATTTTGGGAAAAAGAACCACGGCGGGCACGCCTGCGGCAAAAATCTGACAGGCCTCGCGCACGACATCGGCCTCGCACCAACGAGTGACGCCAGGCATGCTGGCGATGGCGTCATTTTGGGTGCCCTCTTGCAAAAAGAGCGGCTGTACAAAATCGCCGGGGCTGAGCACTGTCTCGCGGACGAGGGCGCGGATGGCGGCGGACTTGCGATTGCGGCGTGGTCGGATCGGGAGCTGCATAATGTTACTTGGGTAGGAGTTCATAGCCGTCTTTGTTGTCCTTGACGGTCCAGCCGAGGGCGGCGAGTTGATCGCGCAGGACATCGGATTGCGCCCAGTCCTTAGCCTGGCGCACGGCGAGGCGTTGCTCGGCGAGGGCACGGACATCGGCGGGAATTTCTGCGGCTTTTTCGGGCTCGGGCAAGGTTAGGCCGAGAGCGCGTAGAATGCGATTGAGCGCGGCGAGAGCTTGGGCAGCTGCGGCTCCCTCGAGTTTGGCGGCCTCGCGCATGCCGGTGAAGATGCCACCGAGAGCGCCGGCCGTGTTGAGGTCGTCATTGAGGGCAGCCCACGCGGCTTGAAAGGGTCCGAAACTGACCTCGCTCATGGTCGTAGAGGTAGCGGCTCTTTCGGCAAGTGCGGCGGCGGCTTTGGCAAGCTTGGTCAAGGCCTCGCGCGCGGCGTGCAGGGAATCAAAGGTGAAATTCAGCGGCTTGCGGTAGTGGCCGCTAATTAAGACATAGCGGACTTCCATGGCAGTCCAGCCGTTGGTGGCGAGGTCTTCGAGGGTGTAGAGATTGCCCAGCGATTTCGACATTTTTCCGCCGTCCACCATCAAGTGCGCAATGTGGAACCAGCTGTGGGCAAAGTGTCCACCGCAGGCGCAACGGCTCTGTGCGATTTCGTTTTCGTGGTGCGGAAACACCAAATCCACTCCGCCGCTGTGCAGATCGAAGCTATCTCCTAGATACTCACGAATCATCGCCGAGCACTCGAGGTGCCAGCCCGGACGACCGTCCCCCCATGGCGATGCCCAAAAGTTTTCGCCATCCTCGCTGCGACGACTCTTCCAGAGCACGAAGTCGCTGACGCTTTGCTTTTCGTATTCATCGGCATTGGCGCGTTGCGATTGCGTGCGTCCGAGCTCGATCTCCCGCTCATCGAGACGTGAAAGTTTTCCGTAATCAGGAAACGAGGCGATGTTGAAATACACCGAGCCATCCTCGGACGAGTAGGCGTGACCTTTTTCCACCAATTCCTTGATCATGGTGATTTGATGCGGAATGTGCTCGACGGCACTGGGTTCCACGTGCGGTGGCAAGCAATTCAGCGCCTTGCAGTCTTGGTGGAACTTGGTGGTCCAGAAATTCGTGAAATCGCCGAGGGTTTTCCCAGCACGCTGCGATTCGCGGATGGTCTTGTCATCGACGTCGGTGAGATTGCGCACATGCATGGTGCGCTGGCCGCTGGTTTCGAGCGTGCGGCGGAACACATCTTGTAAGACGAAGGTGCGGAAATTACCGATATGAGCGGGGCCATAGACCGTGGGTCCGCAGCAGTAGAAACGAAATGTTTGGCCGTCGAGGGCTAACAATTCGAGGGTTTTCCGCTGCAGAGTATCGTAAAGACGCATGCGTATTGCTAGCGCGCGTGCTGGCATCTGGCAAGTGTGGCGTGGGCGTGGAGGTGAAATTTTTTAAAAAATCGCAGATTCTTCTTGCCAAGGGGCTTTTTTTTGTCCAATTTCCGCCCCCGCCTGCGCGCAAACGAAGGCTGGAACCAACTTCATTTCAACACAAACACTTTATTATGGCCGTTGCATTACGTCTTACCCGCCAGGGATCAGCAGATCGTCCCTACTACAAAATTATCGCCGTGGACAGCCGCGTGCGCCGCGATGGACGTTTCATCGAACAGCTTGGCACCTACGACCCGATGAAAGAAGGCGTGAACTATGACATCGATCTCGCTGCCGCTGATAAGTGGCTCGGCACCGGCGCTAAGCCATCCGAAACGGTGAAATCGATCATCCGCAAGGCACGCACCGCTGCTGCCAAGTAATTTCGGCGCTACACGATTTTTTCTAAAAAAAGCCAGCCTCTCTCTAGGTTGGCTTTTTTTCGTCTACGAAAACAAACGGCTCATATTTTCCGATTGCAAAATACTGTTCAAATGAGTAGTATATCCGCATGCAGCGGACGGTGATGTTTGTGGATTTTAATAGCTTCTTTGCTTCGGTGGAGCAGCATGCGAATCCGTTGTTGCGGGGCAAGGCAGTGGGGGTGATTGCGACGATGGCGGAGACGACGTGTTGCATCGCCGCGAGTGTGGAGGCAAAACGTTTTGGGGTGAAGACTGGGACGGCGGTACCTGAGGCGCGGGCGCGCTGTCCGGGCATTGTGTTTGTGTTGAGCGATACGATGAAATACATGGACTATCACCGTCGCTTGGTGGCTTTGTTGGAGGAGGAGATCCCGGTGGAAAAGGTCTGCTCGGTGGATGAGCTGTATGGTGTTTTCACCGGAAAATATGCGGAAAAGGAGCAGGTGTGGCAGATCGCGCAGCAAGTGAAACGGCGCTTGGCAAAGGATTTTGGCGGGCCCTTGACCTGTTCGATCGGGCTGGCGCCGACGGTGTTTTTGGCGAAAACGGCGAGCGATATGCAGAAGCCGGATGGCTTGGTGTGGTTGGATGCCGCGCAGCCAGGGCCGGCGTTTTTTGAGCTGGAGTTGCGGGATTTGTGCGGCATCGGCAGTCAGATGCATAAGCGCCTGAAGTACCGTGGCATCCGCACGGTTAAGGCGCTGTGGGAGGCCAGACCGGAGGTGTTGCGCAAGGTGTGGGGCGGGATCGAGGGCGAGCGTTTTTGGCAGGCGCTGCATGGGATCGAGCCGGTGCGTCCGGCGATCGTACCGCGGCAGGTCGGGCATTCGAAAATCTTGCATCCGGATTTGCGGCATGAACAAGGCGCGCGCGCGATGTTGGATCGGCTTGTCTACAAAGCGGCGCTGCGTTTGCGCAAGCAGGGCTACGAATGCGGCGAGATGCATGTCTATGTGAAGCGCAGTCGCGAATTTGCGATGTCTTCGTGGTCGGTGATGGCACGTTTCCCGAGCACTCATGAAGTGCGGCCTTTGTTGTCGATATGGCGTGAGCTATGGGAGCAGCGTCCGCGTCCGCTATCGCATCCGTTTGCGGTGGGCGTGGACCTTTGTCAATTGCTCGTGCAAGGGGAACCGCGCTTGCCCTTGTTTGCGCCAGAGCCGCGTGAGCAAGCTCTGAGTGTATTGTTAGAAAAAATCAGCAAACGTCATGGCGCCAAGGCACTGTGGTTCGGCTCCGCGCACGAGGCAGTAGCGGAAGATGTGCCAAGGATCGCGTTCGGAACGATGCCAGATGTTTGAATTTTGTGTTAGCAGTGAGCAGTTTATCCGCCGGAGGATGAGCGTAGGAGGATGAGCAGTTCATCGGTGCAGAACCACTTGGCTTTCGATGAGCGGTCATCGACTATTCAGTGAAGTTTGGACTGGTCGACTCGAATGTGTTCCGCGACGACACCCTCAATATAGCATCGAATATCGGCATCTTTGGTAAGCATCATCTCGGGCCTGTTTTCGCAGAAATCGATCTTGATGGTAACCCCATATTGGTTGGCTACGGTGAAGCTGAAATCTTCCATGATGACGTCATGATGCTGCCAATGATCGACAATCCTCAAACCGGGGATCTGGTGAATAATCCTCTGGACTTGATTGAACTTACCATAATAACCAAACTCAGCCGATGGTGCGGCGATGGGAACTGATGTGTATGCCCAAAGTATGGCAACTGCGATGAGGGGAACCGCGAAAGTCCACAACAGTCGGCGTTTGATTGAATGCGTTCTTTTAGGAGCGAGCATTGGTTTCAGTGACTAGTGACCAAAAGACCAATGCTTACAGCGCCCCACGTTCGGCGGCGCGGAGGAGGCGCTCGTAGCGAGTTTCGAGTTTCTCGGCTTTTTTCTCGTCCCCGGCGGTGCGATAGTAAGAGCAGATCATTTTGTAAATGGAGGTCTCGGTGTTGGCGCGGAACCAGTCTTTGGAACCAGTCTCGACGACGCGTTGGAAGGCGAGCTCGATGTCGCGCGCGGCCTTGCGCGTGGTGATGGGATCGTCTTTCATGTAGGCGAAGTAATTTTCGGCCATTTGCTTGAAACCAGTAATGCTGCCGCCGTAGTCGCGGAGGGCACGATCGTAGAGACGGGAGATTTTTGCTCGAGCTTCGTCTCCGCCTTCGCCGTTTTTGAAAAGGAGGTCAGCCTCTCGTTTGAGGGAATCGGCGATGAGGTCTTTTTGCTCGCCGGCCTCGCGTTCGATGCGTCGGCGCTCACGCATCAGTGAGCGTCGAGCGTCTTCTTCCTTGGCGTAGGGGAAAATGTATTTGCTCTCGGCATCGGCGGCGAGGGCAGCCATGCGGGGATTTTCCTTGAATTGATCGCGCATGGTATCGACGAATTCAATCCACTCGTTGAGAATCTCAGGCTTGCTAGGGTCAGTAGTGGCGGCGGTTTTTTTGACGAGAATGTTGTGCAGGCGCGACCATGTTTCGGAAAACATGCGTCCTGGAGTGAGTGAGAGGCGGATTGTTTCCTCGGCGGCTTTTGCCTCGCCGATGGTGTCGAAAAAATCAGCGAGCCAGAGGTGGCGGAACACGGTGATGGTAGCGAGGCGGCTTTGTTGGGCTCTGTCATTCCACAGCCAGATTTCTTGTTCGCTAAGGTCGCCGCCGGTTTGAGGGTTGCCGGCTTTGCCATTGGCGGCACCGCCGATGCGGCCAACCATGGTGCTCCACTCGTCGTCTTTCACTTTCACGCCAGCCCAGGCGTGGCCGCCGAGGTCGGTTTCGCCGCTGAGAACCATGGCGGGAATGCCGTGAGCGCGGGCGGTATTGACGCAGAAATACGATTGATCACCGCAGATGCCACCTTCTTTGAGGATCTCTGCGAAGGTGTACTCTTTGTAGGGGTTGAGGCCATTGACGGCTCGCTCCATGAGGTATTCGACCATGCCGTAGGCATTGCCCCAGTTGCGGCGGCTGATGTTCATTTTGGAGATGGCCCAGTCGAGCTCCTTGGTGGATACGGGTGCGCAAACGACCCAAACGAGATCTCGTGCGGAGCTGTGGTGAACGGGCGCGGTAAGCTTGCCAGCTTCATTTTTCTCCATATACCAGCGGTAGCGTGCGAGGGGCTTGATGGTGGTGGATTCGCCGTATTTTTCGTCCTCGGAGGGAGTGGTAATCCTTTGATCGCGATCGAAAACCACGGCGCAGGCGATAGCGAGGTTGATGTATTTTTCGCGATGAGTTTCGGCAGTGGATTGCCAGGCGTCAAAGAGCAGTTTGGTGACTTGGGGAAGGTCGTCCTTTTGCGGATGGATGGTCAGCAGGACTTCCTCCATGATTTCGTTGCGTTCCAGCAGCCAGGTAAAAAACATGCCGCCTTCGTAGCCGTCCTTGGTGATGAGCTCGGAGGGCAGCAGGGTCAGTACGCGCCAGCGGAGAAACGCTTGGTAGAAGGAGGGTTGATCCCAGAGGGCTTGGAAACGGTTGCGGCCGTTGCCATCGGTGGGGAGTTTTTGGTAGGCTTCAGCAAGGGAGCGCTGAAGATGGAGTCGGTAGGGGCCCCATGCACCTTCGCGGGCGACATCGATGATGAGCTGCTTATCAAAGGCGACGACATCGCGTTTGGTAGCATCCATGCCGACGAGTGCTAGGGGGAGGGCTTTTTCACCAAGCTTGGCTGAAAGCTCCGCGCTAACGGAGGGGACAGCGGGTTCCTCGGGCATGGCAACGGGGATGACCTCAGCGATGGGAGCTGTGGGTTGAGGCACTGCGACGGCAGGGGCTGCAGGTGCGGGTGCAGTCGGGGTGGGAGCCGCTGGCTTGTTGGCGTTTTCGAGGATCATTACAACGGGAATGGGCTCCGCTGCGGCAGCTGCTTGCGGCGGCTTTTTCCCCATTTGCTGGGTAACCCACCAAGCTCCGCCGCCGAGAAAGGCGACGATGGCGAGCCAAGAAAGAGCAGAACCTGCGCCTGTTTTCGGTGCTGCTGAGGTGTTGTGCTCCGGGCTGTTGGACTCGGCTAATGGAGAGATGTTGAGCTTTTTCATGGTAGAGAAATGTCTCGGTGTGATCGATCAAGCGGACGAATGGCATGCAACCACAAGCAAGCGATGCGAGAACAGTGTTGTTCTCTCGCACAGATTCATGATACTGGGAAATCGCGAAAATGGCGAAAGAATTTGCATAATCAGCGCAAATATTCGTCAGAAATGTGTCGATTGACGATTCTTGTGATCACACGTTGAAGCGGAATTCGATCACATCGCCATCTTTGACGACGTATTCTTTGCCCTCGATGCGGAGCTTGCCGACATCTCGCGCGGCGGATTTTGAGCCCGTGGCAACGAGGTCATCGAAGTGCACGATTTCCGCAGCGATGAAGCCGCGTTCAAAGTCGGTGTGGATGACTCCAGCGGCGGCGGGAGCTTTATCGCCAGCATTGATCGTCCAGGCGCGGGTTTCCTGGACACCCGTGGTGAGGTAGGTGCGCAGTCCGAGCAGGTGATAGACGCCGCGAATGAGGGTGGAGACACCGCTATCGCTGACGCCCATGTCAGCGAGAAATGCTTGCGCTTCTTCGGGATCGAGATCGACGAGTTCTTCTTCGATGCGTGCGGAGATCACGACGGCCTCAGCACCAAAATGCTCGGCGGCAAAGTTGCGTACCTTGGCGACGAGTGGCTGCGAATCAGGATCGGCTGATGCGGTTGCAAGTTCGTCCTCGGCAACGTTGCAGGCGTAGATCGTGCGTTTGGAGGATAGGAGGAAAAAGTCCTTGATGTAGGGCATGTCCTCGGTGGGGAAGGTCAAGGTGATGGCGGGTTTGCCTTCGTAGAGGTGAGGGAGAAGAATGTCGATGAGCTCGACTTCTTTTTTCGAGTCCTTATCGCCCGATTTGGCTTTCTTATCGCGCGATTGGCGACGTTTTTCGAGTGCTGTGATGTCGGCAAGGATGAGCTCGGAGTTGATGATCTCAATGTCACGCACGGGATCGACGCTGCCGAGTTCGTGGATGATGTCATCATTTTCGAAACAGCGGACAACCTGCACGATGGCATCGGTCTCACGGATGTTGGCAAGGAACTGATTGCCGAGGCCCGCGCCTTCGGAGGCTCCTTTCACCAAGCCCGCGATATCGACAAATTCGATGGCGGCGGGAACGAGCTTTTTCGAGCCAGAAATTTTCGAAAGAACCGCGAGACGTGAGTCTGGGACGGTAACAACGCCGACGTTGGGGTCGATGGTGCAGAAAGGATAATTCGCGGCCTCCGCTTTGCGTGAGCGGGTGACAGCGTTAAACAGAGTTGATTTTCCGACATTGGGCAGACCTACGATTCCGGCTTTGAGCATGGCGGGGGGAGATTGCGCAGATTGAAGCGGCGGGGTAAAGGGAAAAGCGCGGGGAAAGTCGGGCTGCTGTGAAAAACGCGAGAATCGGAGGTTGGCAAACGGCGGGGTTTTGCTAGCATCGCGGGCATGGATGACATGTTGGTGCGATTGTATGCGCTGCCTGAGAGTGGCGCGATGTATGAAGCTGTGGCGACGCATGGGGTGACCTTGCGGCGGGCTCGGGCTTTTGAAAAACACACGGTTGCTGAGTTTGCACGCAAGCATTTTTCGGCCAAATGGGTGAGCGAGATTGAGGTCGCGCTGACACGGCAACCGGTGAGTTGCTTCATCGCGACCAAGGACAAAGTGATTCTGGGCTTTGCTTGCTACGAGACGACGATGCGAGGTTACTTCGGCCCGACGGGCGTGGATGAATCAGCTCGCGGGATGGGCTTGGGCAAGGCCTTGCTTTTCAAATGTCTCGAATCGATGCGCGAAATGGGCTATGCCTATGCGGTGATCGGTGGAGTGGGGCCGCGTGAATTTTACGCCAAAGCCTGTGGTGCGACAGTGATCGAGGGCAGTGATCCCGGAGTATACGGAGATATTTTGCCGTGAGACGAAATCAAATGATGCGGCGCTGAGTTTGAGAAGTTCGCCGATAAACCAGGCGCGATTTTTTTCAGGGCTAACTTTTTTGTTGCGTTGGCAGAGATTGGACCAGAGGGCGTTCCGCCGCGACGCTCGCAAAGCTGGCGCAGGGTCACATTGCGATAGTCGGCATGGATGTCAGAAAATGATTTGCCTAACACTTTTTCGATGCTGTCATCCCAATTGATTTTTTTCTCTTCTACGATGATGGTGCCGAGAATGCTATTCATCGATTTAGTGATTGAGCCTAGATGCTAGCGATCTTTCAGCGTAACTTGCTCGGGAAATCCGCGGCGTCGCTGGCCGTGGCAGGCGCTTTCGATGATTTTTCCTTCGTGAAAAATGACCGCACTCAAACTCGGCAGATCGCAGGTTTTGCATTGTGTAGCGGACAAATTTTTCTAGCGATTGCTCAGAGGGAAACGCGACCACGGGGGTGAGCATCAATGTGAGAAGTTTCATGGGCAATAAGATTTGGTGAGGGATTGATTCGAACATTACGTATTTTGGGAGTGCATCAAGAGGCAATCTCCGTGTCATCGTTTGATATGTTGTCACCTTTCTCTACGTAGTCATTTTCATGCTAAAAAGAATAATGTTAGGGGTGATATGCAGTGTCGGCTCGCTGATGGCGCAGCAGACTTTTGTGAATCCGCTTTTCGGTGGAGCAGATCCTTGGGTCGTGAGGGATGAGGCTTCCAAGTCGTATCTGTGGTGTTTTTCCGAAAATGATTTGGGCATCGCATTGTATCGGAGTAAAAATTTGACGGAACGCGGTGAGAAGACTGTGGTCTGGCGTGCGCCAAAAGAAGGGCCGTATTCGCAACAAATTTGGGCGCCAGAATTGCATTTCGCCGAGGGTCGTTGGCATATCTACATGGCAGGCAGTGATGGTAAAAACGAAAATCACCTCGCGTATGTCTTACGTGCGAAGACCGATGACGTGATGGGAGAGTACGAAGTGCTGGGCCCTATGGCCACGGGTGATGGCAAAGATGGTCGATCCCCGTTGGTGTGGGCGATCGACATGACCTTGCTGCATCACGATCAAAAACTATACGCTCTTTGGTCGGGGTGGGATCGTCCCGGCACGGATCGTCAATTTCTCTACATTGCGCCGATGAAATCCGCGACCGAACTTTCTGGACCGCGTGTGTTGATTTGCGATCACTCCGAATACCCATGGGAGCGAACAGAAGAGGGTCCGCACGGCCGCGGCTTGAATGAAGGGCCGCAGGTGGTTCAAGCGCATGGTCGGACATTTGTGTTTTACTCGTGCGCGGCATCTTGGTTGCCATCATACAAGTTAGGGATGTTAGAAATCGTTGGCAAAAATCCGCTCGATCCCAAGTCGTGGAAAAAGTCGGTGCGCCCTGCCTTCGAAAGCGTCGAGCACACCTATGGAGTTGGTCATTCTTGCTTTGTTCAATCGCCTGATGGCCGCGAATGGTGGCACATCTATCATTCCAAACAAAGCCGTGAACCGGGATGGAACCGTGATGTGATGATCCAGCCTTTTACCTTTGATCAATCGGGGATGCCACAATTGGGCACACCAGTCAAACGAGGCGTTCCGCTACCTCGCCCGTCAGGGGAGTGATGGGTCTAACAAATCTTGAAATCCACAAAATAATTTCGACTGCTCTGGTGGCACATCCGGCAAGGGCGCATTGTGATTGAGGTGACCGCGGCAAAGCGCGAAAAACTCCTCCTCTGTTTGCATGCGTCGCATCTGTTGCTCGAACTCTTCGCCAAGACCCTGCACGATGTAGAGCATGGTTTTTTTCATTCGTTGGATGTGATGCTTCTCTTGAAAATCTTTGCTCTCCCTTGCGAGTTCGGCGTAGAGATCTTCGATGTATTCGAGTAAATCTCGTGCCGTGGGCGTGAGCGTCGCCTGCTCATCATAGCGTCGGCGCAATTGATTAAACAACCACGGATTGCGGATAGCACCACGCCCCATCATCAATCCGTTGGCTCCCGTGAGGCGGTGAAAATTTTCGCCTGCCTGCGCATTGACCACGTTGCCATTGGCGATCACCGGACAGCTGAGCCGCTCTCGCGCTAGACCGATGCAATGAGGGCGTACGGGCGTCTGATAGCGATCAGCCACAGTGCGTGCATGTATGGTTAAGCCATCGATGGCATGCTTGCGAAAGACTTCGAGTAAAGCCGGGAACTCAGATTCATCATGATAGCCGACGCGGGTTTTCACGGTGAAACGCGTGGGAATGGCGTCGCGTAGCATGCCAATCATGCGGTCGATTTCGTTAGGTTTGCGCAGTAATCCACCGCCCGCTGATTTTCCACAAACTGTCGGACTCGGGCAGCCGAGATTCAGATCAATGCCAGCGATGCGCTCGCGCAACAATACCTTGGCCTCGCTCACCATGGATTCAGGATCAGAACCGATGATTTGCGCAAAAATGGGAATGCCGGTTTCATTCTCGCGGATCGATCGCAGGATGTAACGATCCGGCTTCGAGTTTAAATGCACACGGAAAAATTCTGTCACAAACCAATCTGGTCCACCGCGCCGAGCAAGCACCCGCATGAATGGAAGATCAGTTACATGTTGCATCGGCGCGAGGACGAGCGCCGGGCGGTTAGCAGGAAGTAAGTCTCGCAAGATGATGGAAATTGTTAGAATTGGAGTCGCGCACTGAGAGTGCCAAAGTTGGATTTGCCCATTTGCTCCTCATATTCCTCAGTCCGCCAGGTGTGAGCATAGCTAACCTCGACGGTCTTAATTCGGACGCCGAAGCCGGCATACAACTCACCAACATACGCTTCACGGGTATTTCCCGTCTCGAAATCATCATGAAATACTGGCCCGTCAAGCGTAGCATCATGAGCGATTAAGGAGGCTTTGAAGCCACCTAACAAAAATGCCGACCACGAGCTGAGCATGACTCGATCATTGGTGAAGTATTTGTGTGCATAGGCAGTCTCAGACAATCGCGGATCACTGAAATCGGCTGGTAGGTATAGGCCTACGCGCACCATGCCGCCAATGTGCCCTGTCGTGCGAAACGTCCCGAGTCGTCCGCCCCATTCTCCAATGCCATCCATGCTGAGGATATCATCATTTTCGCCAAAGTTGAGTCGGCGTTTTTGAACGAAGCTCAGATCCGCAGTTACTTCGGCGGGCAATTGATTATCCCAGCCAAGAAAATTTTCTATGTCACGGAAATCGTGGATGAAATCCTGCGTATCTTGTGCCAATGATTTCGGTCCTGTGATGCCTAACAAAAACTCGACTGAATTCAGCGTCTGATCATCTTTGGTATGCAGTGAGAAACCCAGTGCTGACCAACCCGCGTAGCGACGTTGCCCCTCGGGCTGAGTCTCTGAGGCGAAATCTTCCGGCGTAAACATGAGTTGCGTCAATGAGAATCCAAAATTGTATTGCACCGCATTGGGATCATCAAAACCCGTAATGCGCTTGAATGCGCGCAATGATTTGCGATCTCCCGTAAAAGGTCGCAGCCCGCGTTGAATCGAACCAATGTCACCGATGGAGCGGTTGCCCGAGATCCAGGACAAGCGAGCGCCGTTGGTGTAATCTTGGTCTTTGTTCGCAAACAAATCATTATCCAAGTAAAAGGTCAGATAGCCCGGACCGAAGTCGGGCAATGGGCTCTCACGATCCGCTTTGGCAATCGATGTGCTCAAACCAATAGCCGCTGTCGCAGAAATTGCAAATCGTATCATATTGTTATTCTAGCAAGACTTGTAGAAATTGCCAATCATATTTCGTGAAGCATATTTCGTGAGCTTGTGTCGCAGGGTGCAATGCGCCAATCTCCCCTGCGTGGAGCCATTCAAAAACGTTTTCAATCGCAAAGTGATCGCGACACTCGGGCGGCTTCTTGCTCGTGAGATTCCACGTTTTTCTCTGAAAAAATGGAACGCCGATGCCTGTGCTGATCTCGAGTCGCTCGAAATGAAGCAACGCTGGTTGCAAGTCACCCACGCCCTCGCCAGGCATTTGCCTAGCAATTTCCCCGAAGCTGCAGCGGTGATTCGTCGTGTGCTGCACCCGAGTTGCGAGTGTGATCCTCTCCGCGAGGGCACCACCGCAGATGGAGTGCAAAGTTGGATGATTGCACCGCTTGCCGACTACGCGGGCATTTACGGAAAAAATCACCTTCCCGTGGCAATGGAGTTGTTGCGTGAGCTGACCATGCGCTTCACCTCCGAGTTTGGTGTGCGCCATTTGCTCTTGCACGATGCTCCGGCCTGCTTGCAGATCATGCACGGCTGGCTCGATGACCCGAACGATCATGTTCGCCGTTGGCTCACCGAGGGTACTCGTCCGCGCTTGCCATGGGGGGCGCAGATTCCAGGTTTTATTGCCGATCCCACCGCGACGCAAAAAATTCTTCACGCCCTCCGCGATGATCCTTCCGAGTATGTGCGCCGCTCCGTTGCCAATCACTTGAATGACATCGCGCGCGATCATCCGCAACTCGCTCTTCAGATCGCCGAGAAGTGGATGAAAAACGCTCCAGCTCCCCGCAAAAAACTTCTTCGCCATGCCATGCGGAATTTGCTCAAAAAGGGCGAACCGCAAGCCCTCGCTTTGCACGGTCTCGCTGCACCACAACTCGGAGATGTATCATTTACTCTCGCCTCAAGCAGCGTGCCATTTTATGGAGATCTGAGTTGTCTGTTGGAAATGACCTCGCTTGCCACCGTGGAACAACGACTGCGCCTCGACATCATCGTGCATTACCAAAAAGCCAACGGCTCGCTCAGCCCGAAAACCTACTTGTGGAAAGAAATCGTCCTGCCCGCCGGACAAGTGCATCGCGCCGAGCGTCGGCAATCGTTCCGCAAGATCACCACCCGCGTTTATCATCCAGGGCTGCATCGCATCGAGCTCGCCATCAACGGTTGTGTCATGGCGCAGCGGGAATTTACGCTCCTGCCACATAACGCTTGATTGCAGCCATTTTGCGTTCATCTTCTGCGGTGCCCCATTATCTGGTGTGTAGGCTTTGTCGTAAGATCGTTGCGACATTCACGTAACTTCTTTTTTCTCCTTATGATTTCCTGGTTTGCCCGTAATCACCTAGCCGCGAATCTCATGATTGGCGTCATCATTCTGTTAGGCGCATACTCTGTTTGGAAACGCACGACCTTGGAGGTAAATCCTGCATTTCGTTTTGACGAAGTTCACATCAATGTCGAATACCGTGGCGGAACCCCCGCCGATGTCGAACGTGCCGTGGTCATTCCGATTGAGCGGGCCATCGAGAATCTTCCCGGCATTGCCTCCATCGAGTCAGAAGCTCGCGCTGGCTCGGGGCGCATCATTGTTGAAGCTGATACCCTCACCGATCCCGAAGATCTCATGGATGAGCTGCGGCCTCTGGTGCAAGGCATTACCAGCTTTCCCGCCGAGACCGAACCACCACGTCTCGAAGTGCCGAATAGTTCGCGTTGGTTCGATGTGATCAAGGTCGCCATCACCGGCGAAATGGACGAGGCCGATCTGCTCAAGGCCGCACGCCGCGTTCGCGATGACTTGGTAGAGCTGCCCGGCATTTCTCAAGCCGATCTGCAAGGTGATTCCCCGCGAGAAATTTCCATCGAAGCCGACCCTGCTCGCTTGCGCGACTATGGTCTCACCTACACGGATCTCGCCGAAGCGGTGCGTCGTTCATCGCTCGATGTGCCTGCGGGCCAAATTCAGACTGATGAAGGCAGCTTGATGATCCGTAGTAGCGGTCAGGCTTTCAACGAAAGTGACTTTGCTAACATCATGGTGGTGAACAATCGTGGAGCTGTCGTGAAGCTGGGTGACGTTGCCAAGGTCAGCGACGGCTTTGAAGAAAACCGCAAAATTTTGCGCTTCAATGGCAAGCCGGCTTTGTTGGTGGAAGTGCTGCGTTTGAATACGGAGAGCGCCCTAGAGATTGCCGAAAATGTCAAAGCCTACGCCGCCAAAGCTCCGCAACGTTTTCCCGCGGGCATCAGCTTACATGTGTGGGATGACTCATCCATCGAACTGAAAGGTCGTTTGTCCTCGCTGGGCAATTCCCTGTGGCAAAGCTGTTTTCTCGTGATGTTAGTGCTCGGTCTGTTCCTTCGTCCAAGTATTGCTTTTTGGGTTCTTGTGGGAATTCCTGTTTCTTTCGCAGGCACTTTGTGGGTGATGCCGTACATGGGGTTGACGATCAACGTGATGACAATCTTTGGTTTCATTATTGCGGTTGGCCTTGTGGTCGACGATGCGATTGTTACCTCCGAAAACATCTACACGAAGATGAATGAGGGCATGAGCGCCGAAGAAGCTGCCATCGTTGGTACCGAGGAAATTGCTCTTCCCGTGACATTTGGTTCGCTCACTACGATCGTCGCATTTCTTCCATTGATGTTTTTTGATGGATTCTATGGTACATTCGCGCGGCAAGTTCCACCTGTAGTGATTGCCATTTTGCTCTTCTCATTGATTGAAGCGAAGTTGTCACTTCCTGCGCACTTGAAATTTCTGAAACCTCTTTCGAGTAAACGTGGTGCATTTGCAAGATTTCAGAAAAAAGTCGCCGACGGTATGGAGTTTTTCATCGACCGAATTTTTACCCCTCTCCTGGTTTTTGCCACCAAGCACCGTTACTCAACATGTTGCTTGTTTTTGGCTCTCGCATTCGCCTCATTCGGTTTAATTAATAGCGGGCGCCTAGGTTTTGTATCAATGCCCAACATTGAAAAAAATCGTTTGATTGCGAACATCACGATGCCCCGAGAAGCGAAAGTGGAAGATACCGACCGACTCGTGGAACGCTGCGAAAAAGCAGCAGAGCAGTTGAAGAAAGAGTTCGTCGATCCCGGAACAGGACAATCATTGATCAATGACGTGCTCACCTCAGCGGGAGGTTGGCCCGGACGACCAGGCGTGGATGCTCGATCAGGATTTGTGCTTGTGACGATTGTCGATGCGACAGAGCGCTCTGAGCCAGGACCCACAGCCAAAGAGATTTTACAAAGATGGAAAGAATTGTGCGGAGAAATGAGTGAAGCGCAATCGTTTTACCTGATGGTAGACGGTGGGCGTGGCTTTCGCGGCGATGGTGGAGGTGAGTCAATGGAGATTGAGGTGCGTGGACCAGCCTCGGAGGATCGTGATAATCTCATCGAGGAAATGGAGTTACTCTTGAAATCCTATGCGGGCATATCCAGTGCTGGTAGTAACTTGGCGCGTAATCGCGATGAACTTGTCATCTCGATTCGACCTGAAGGTGAGGCGCTTGGCCTAACGCAACGTGAGCTTGGTCGACAAGTGCGCGCATCATTTTTCGGTGAGCAAGCTCAACGGGTGCAGCGTGAAATTGACGACATCCGCGTCATGGTCCGTCTTCCCCTAGAAATGCGTCAATCGCTACACACGCTCGAAAGTATGCGCATTCAGGTGCCGGGCGGCGGAGTAGCTCCGCTCTCGACTGTCGCCGATGTCCGCTTTGCCAAAGCCCGCTCGGAGATCGCTCGCACGAATGGTGCACAAGCCGTCACGCTATGGGCGCAAGCGGATGACTCCTCTGTGGATATCGTCGAGATCGGTCGCGATCTGGAACCACGCATCAACGAACTTTTCATGAGTTATCCGTCCCTCTCATGGAAATATACCGGCTATCTCGCCGAGCATGAGGAAACCAATCATCGCATTGTGTTAGGTGCTGTAGCAGTTTTACTTGGTCTTTATTTTCTTTTGGTGATCCCGTTCAAATCACTGCTACAACCCTTTTATATTTTGCTGTCGATTCCCTTTGGCGTCATCGGTGCTCTGTTAGGTCACTTGATCATGGATGTGACGCCATCATTCCTTTCAGCCTTTGGAATTCTGGCGGTTGCTGGGATCGTGGTCAACAATGCCATCGTTATGATCGATTTCATCAATCAGCATCGTGCGGCCGGGATGTCGGATTTTGATGCCGTTGTTGGAGCTGGCACCAAACGCTTTCGGCCAATTTTGCTGACTTCCTTGACAACTTTCGTAGGGCTTATCCCGACCATCACAGATGATTCTGTCCAAGGCCAGTTTTTGATACCCATGGCCGTTTCGCTAGCCTTCGGCATCTTGTTCTCCACGATCATCACTCTTTTCCTCATTCCCTCCTTCTTCCTAATCACCGAGACCTGGCTCGCCCGCCTGCGCCGTGCTTGGTCGTGATCATTGACAGTGGCGTAGGCGTCTCGCCTCCCTGCCTAATGACTCAATAGAAGTTCTCCACCAGATTTCCTCAACCCAATTTAAATGCTGACTTTCTGGGCGGCATCGCTAGTGTTTGTTGCATGATTCGATTTACTTTTCTGCCAACCACTTTCTTCGTGCTGTGTTTCTCGATTTTCACTGGCACTGCTGCGGAAAAAAGAAAACCGAATGTGCTGTTGATTTGCGTGGATGATCTCAAGCCTCTCTTGGGCTGCTATGGAGATCCGCATGCGAAGACTCCACATCTGGATCGCTTGGCGAAGAGGTCGGTGGTCATGGAGGCCGCATACTGCAATCAAGCGGTGTGCTCGCCATCGCGTAATGCCCTGATGACAGGATTGCGCCCCCAAACGCTGGGCATCTATGATCTTGGCACCAATTTTCGCAAGTCGCGACCAGACGCAATCACCATGGCGCAGCATTTTCGCAAGCAGGGATTCCGCGCAGAAGCGATGGGGAAAATTTTCCACGTCGGTCATGGCAATGGCGAAGATGCGGCATCGTGGGATGTTCCGCATTTCTCGGGCGGCAGAGCTGGCATGTATCAGTCTCCCGAAAATCGCAACGTGCAGCGCAAAAAGAACGGTAATGGGCCGGCCTATGAAAACGCCGATGTTGCCGATGATGCGTATCCCGATGGCGTGGTTGCTGCCGAGGCCATTGGTCGTCTCACGGAGGCTGTCAAACGTCCTGAAACGCCCTTCTTTCTGGCTGTTGGGTTCGTGAAGCCACACCTGCCTTTTTGCGCACCCAAAAAATACTGGGATATGCATGATCCGGCAAAACTTCCCTTGCCCACGGTGACCGAGCCACCGTTTGGGGCACCGAGCTATGCGCCACAGTTTGGTGGAGAACTGCGGAACTACCAAGATATCCCTCGCCAAGGTGCCTTGTCGCAAGATTCGCAACGCACGCTGGTTCACGGCTACTACGCGGCGACCAGCTACATGGACGCCCAATTGGGTCGAGTGCTGGACAAGCTGGATGAATTGAAACTAACAAAACATACGATCATCGTCCTTTGGGGGGATCATGGTTGGCATCTCGGCGACCATGGCATGTGGTGCAAGCATACCAACTACGAACAGGCAGCGCGCATTCCCTTGCTCATTTCGGCCCCTGGCGTTGCGCCTGCGCAAACCAAAGCCTTTGTGGAGACGGTGGACATTTTTCCCACGCTCAGCGAGATGGCTGGGTTGCCTATACCTGCTGGGATCGATGGTGTAAGCTTCGCAAAAGTGTTGCGCGCACCTGAAACGGCGGCACGTGAGTCGATCATCCACGTGTATCCTCGCAATAAACTGTTAGGTCGAGCTATTCGCACCGCTCGCTATCGCATGGTCGAATGGAAAGTGCCAGGAGCCGAAACGTCCACCGCCGAATACGAGCTGTACGATTACGAAAAAGATTCACTCGAGACCAAAAATCTCGCAGCCTCAGAGCCGGAAGTTCTTGCCACGTTGAAAGTCATCCTCGCTGCGCATCCCGAGGCCAAACCGCAGCTCAGAATTGGTAATCAAGCTCCCGCTGCACCTGCGGGCAAGCCTCGTCAAGATCGTGGCGCGATGTTTGATCGACGTGATTTGAATCAGGACAAAAAATTGACACGCGAAGAGTTTCTCACCAATCAGCCTGCCCCCGCAGCCGCCCCAACGCGATTTTTGCAGTTTGATAAGGATCAAAATGGCACCCTGACGCGCGAAGAATTTGTCAGCGGAGGCAGATGACGCCGCTGCATGGCGGTGAAATAACGGAACTGGCCTAGGCTTTTTGATAAGTCGAGGCTCTAAGATAGACTTATGACCACACAATACCATACTGATGAGCGTGGCGCCAAAGTGGCGGTGGTGATTCCTATTGCAGACTACGATGCTCTGGTGGAGGATATTACTGATCTTGCGTGTGTTGCTGAATGTCGTGATGAAGAGCGCGTATCGTGGGAGGACGTTAAAAAGCAATTGATCACCGATGGACTCCTATCGAATTGAATTTGCTCGTTCGGCGACGAAGGATTTACGAACGATAGATCGTCAATGGCTGCCAAGAATTGTTTCTGCAATTGATGCCTTAGCTGATGATCCTAGGTCGTCAGGTTGAAGAAGCTCGTAGGTTCTGAACATACATACCGAATTCGCGTTGGTGATTATCGTATCGTTTATGATATACACGGTGCCAAGCTTGACGTGTCGGTTATCCGTGTCAGGCATCGTCGTGATGTATACCGATAAGATCAAGAAGACGAATAAGTAAGTTGTGGCAACAGACAATGGGCTGTGGTTGGTTAGAAGCGGACTAAAGTCCGCTCTCCATTATTTTAGGGATTGGCGGTATTTTGGAGGCGGAGGCTGGTGGGGCTGGGGCGATCGATGGTGAGCCAGCGTCCTTCGGGGGTTTGCGCGGGTTTTCCGGGGGTGAGATCGGTGTCTGAGCCGGTGAAGTAGGAGCCCATGCCGCAGAAGCCGGTCAGGGCTTTGGTGGTGGTGGCTGCATCAGCAAATTCGACGATCCAGATGAGGTGGTGGGTGCGGTCATCGGTGGCGTAGAGTCGCCATTGGTCATCGACGAGTTGCTCGGCGATGTCGCGCGAGGCTTGCACATCTCCGAGAGGATCGAGCCAGAGACGCAGGCCGAGAGCCCCGCCGCTGTCTTCGAGGACGATTTCGCCAGGGGTGGTGGGCAGGGTTACTTTTTTGTCGGGCAGATTGCGCTCGAACAAATACATCAGCTCTGCCGTTTTGGTCGGCGGTTGGTGAAGGGCTTTGTGGAGCTGGTCTTGGCTTTGGAGGATCGCTTGATCGGCAAAGGTTTTGCCTTCTTGGCTGAGGAAAGACATCAGGCCTTGGAGGAAGGGCGGCATGCTCAGGAGCAGTTGGCTGGCCTCGTTGTCTTGCTTGAGTGACATGAAGCCGATGGAGCGGGCATTGTCTTGGTAGTATTTGGCCTCGACTCCTGCGGCGACTCCGGTGTGGAGGGCATCGCGCGCGCGCATGGTTTCGTCGGTGATTTCCCCTTTGGCCATGGGGTAATGTTGTTCTAACAAAATGCGAGTTAAAACGCGGAGCAGCGATGCTTGATCGGGCACGTTTTCGAGCTGAAAGCGATCGGTGACCCAACCTTCGCCGCTGACTTCATCGAACCAGGCACGAGCACCGACTGCACGTAGGGCGGAGAGTTGACCGAGCAATCGATCTTCGGGACCGAGCCACCCAACAAGCTTGTAGGCTTTTTCTCGATCATCGATGCCACCGGGGCCGAAGCGCGCTTCGATCGAGGCCGCGACGCGGTCGCGCAGTTCTTCATTAGCGATTTGGTGTATGATGGGGGTCGAGCGAAAACTCAGACTGAGTTGTTTTTCGATGCGTGTCACGAGTTCCGGAGGAACGGCAAATGCGCCACCACCTTGGCTCAGTGAGCGCAGTGCTTCGTTTTCTTTCGTGAGCTGATCGATCTGTTGCTGAAGCGCGACGACTTCAACAGAATCGCTGGGATTATCCTCGCGAGCGAGAGATTTCCATTGTGCTCCCTGCATCCAGCCAGCTGCAGCGAGGGCAGTACCCAAAAGAATCGGCAGAAGTTGTTGCGGTGGCAACTGCATCATTTTTCCGTGGGGGCGGCGTCGGATGGCTCGTCTTTGGTTTGGTCTTCGAAAGGATTGCTTTCAAGAGCGGACGGACGGGCATACATTTCCTCGGCAGTTTTTCCCGCGAATAGTCCAAGGGCGATCGGCTTGTTTTGCTTACCGTTGGCATCGTAGGTGTAAATGAAGCGGCGCACAGGCATTTCAAACTTACCTGTGGGATCGAGACGCTTGACGCGGGCATCGAAGAGTTGTTCCTCGACGAGCAGTCCGGTGTTCGCATCGTAGCCGTAGCGGGCCTTGAAGAGTTCTTGCTTCAGACCATCATAGATTTTGCAGCCGAGGGGATTTCCTTGGCGATCCATCCGATAGACGGTGAGCATGCTGAGCACCGAGTTCGCATTGAAGGTACGTTTTTCGAGAACTTCATTGCTGGGGGTGCGGCGGAAGACTGCAGTGGAGCCATCTTGATTGCGCATCACGCGCACGTATTGGCTATCCATCGCCTTGGTGGGATCGATGTCGTTCATCACTTGAGCACAGCCAAAAGGCATGACGATCAGTGAGAGAAGATAAGTCAAAGCACGCTTTATCATGGGCAGAGACTGCCAAATGGCGGGGGTATTGGCAAGAGTAGATTTTTTCAACAGCCGCTTTGATCTAAGCAGCCCATATCGCGCGCGCAATCGAGTTCATTCTGGCATTGAGCAGGGCGGTGGGGTTGGGGCATTGCTGGCGAGCCTGCATGTTTGGCGAGGTCGAAGAGCTGCGGGGTATTTGTGACAAAGTAAATGCATTAGCCAACTGGCCGAAGCAAGCTGCCGCATTCGTCGGGATCCTCGACTCATGGTGCCGGCGGCGTGGGCTTGGTCGGGGCGTTGAGAGTGATGGCGCGGACGGGCGCGCCGTCGAGGTTGTGCACGGCGGCGGTGATGATGGGAGGAGTGCGGGTCCAATCGACGCTGAGTGTGCCGAAGTTGTTTTGGCCGTAATTTTCGCCGATTCTGTGGCGATTAATTTCCTTGGGATTGCCGCCGCTGCTTTGAGTGAGAGCGCTGGAGGTGATCTCGGTGAGTGGGTAGCCAATGGGGTTTGATGCGGATGTTTCTTCGCGAAGTTGTGAGATTTCGGCGAGATGGCGATCACCGCTGAGAATGATCACGGGAGCCGATTTTGGTGCTGCTAACAGATCAAAAAGACGCTTGCGAGCTTTACCGAAATTGGACCATTTTTCGAAACGATGATCCTCGGGCACGACTTGAAAGCTGGAGATGAGGACGTTGATTTGTGCTTTGCTGGTCGCGAGTGCGCCTTCCAGCCATTTCCATTGTGCTTCGCCTAAAATGTCGCCATCGCTGCCGATATCATCGCGGAAATAGCGGGTATCGAGAAGAATGAAGCGGATTTTCTGTTCCGTGGGTCCGAAATCGCGGAAGGTGTAGATGCCTTCTTGGCTGCGGCGTTTGGAGGTGGCTGGTTCGCGTAGGAAATCGAGGAATACCTGCTGGGATTCGACGCGGTTGGGGTAGTTTTTTCCTGCATCGTTGGCGCCGAAGTCATGGTCATCCCAGGTGCCGATGACGGGGCAGAGGTCGCAGATTTCACGATACGAAGGGCGGTGTTGCTGGAGTTCGTATTTTTCACGCAACACGGCAGTGCTGGGTGAATCGCCGTAGATGTTATCGCCCATCCAGATGAAAAGCTGCGGTTTGTAGGCGAGGATCGATTGAAAAATCGGCGCGGTCTTTGATTCATGGCAGCACGAGCCAAAAACAATGCGGGTGAGCGCGGGATTAAGCGTATCTTGGGCAGGGGCCAGAGGGATTAGGCTCAGTGCCAGCAGACTGATGATGAGGTTTTTTTTGCGCAGCATGGGTTTTTATTTGGGTGAGAAGATGACCTCAGTGTCGGGTGAGTTGCCGAAAAAGCTGCCAACGTCCTTGAAGGTGATGAAGAGAAAGAGGCTGAAAATGAGCAAAACGCAGAATGTCTGGACATATTCGAGCACGCGCACTTTCACGGGGCGGCGGGCGATGAGTTCCATGATGGCGAGGGTGGTGTGACCGCCATCGAGCACGGGGAAGGGCAACATGTTGAAAATCGCGAGATTGACGTTGATCAGCACCAAAAAGGCAAGGAGTCGGCGCCAACCGTCTTTATCGGTGTCGAGCAGGTCAAATTTTGCCTTCGCAATACTGATCGGGCCGCTGAGTTGGTCGATGCCGATGTTCGATGCTGGCGAAATGAGAGCACCGATGGTCTTAACCATCATTTTTACGCTATCGGAGCATTGCTTGAGCGGTGAGGGATGAATGAGATGGGTGTCGGCTACGTGCTCCATGTCCCAAGCGATGCCGAGCATGGGTGTCTTCGGATCGGGGGATTTTTGCGGCACCTCGGGAGTGAGAGTGATATTGAGTATTTCGGCTCCGCGCTGAACGGTCAATTGCGCGGCGCGGTAGTTGTTTTGCTTGTAGTGAGAGGTGATTTGTTGAGGCGACCAAAGCTTGGTATCATCGATGGCTGTAATGACATCGCCTTTTTGTAATCCAGCGATGCGAGCAGGGCTGTTCAGCGAGGTCTCGGCAACAATTGTCTGGCTAGCGTAGGAAATGCCGACTTTGCGTAGGCCGCGGCGTTGGTAAAACTTAGTGGACTCAGTGATGAAGCCCGAGGTGATTTCACGCGGTTCCGTTTCACCTTCACGGATCACGGTAAATTTGATCGTTTCACCTTCGCTGAAAATGATTTTTTCGGTGATAAAATCGAGGCCACCGACGAATCCGAGGACTGGCTCACCATTGACAGCGGTGATGCGGTCGCCGATCTGGAAGCCCGCCTTGGAGGCTGGAGATTCCTCGGCGATGTAGCCGATGGTGGTCGAGGGAATGATGTCTACCGGTTTGCCTACATTCCAGACGATCAAGCCAACGGCAAGGGCGAGGCCAAGCGAGAAAATCGGTCCAGCGACTGCGACGATGATTTTATCGATAGGTGAAATGGGCGGCAGTGGTTCATCTGTGGTGCGTTCACCCTCAATGGCATCCATTGGGGCGAGTTGAGGCAGGGAAACAAAGCCACCTGCGGGAATCCAGCCGAGGCCGTATTGCACGTCGTTGATGGTCTTGGACCAGATGGGTTTACCGAACCAGACTTGGAATTTTTCGATTTTCAAGCCGCGCCAGCGTGCTGCGAGATAGTGCCCGAGCTCGTGGATGAAGATCATGAAATTAAAGCTCAGGATGACGATGAGGATGAGAAGGATGTTTTTCAGTGTGTCCATGCGTTGATGGCATCAGGATAGTGGTAAATGAAAATCCTGCAAGGCAGAACATTATCGGTGTCGATGGAGGCATTATCGGCGAGGGTTATGTACGAAAGGAATGAGTGATAGCATGAGGCTTTATGTCATATTTTTGATTGTTCGCATTTTTAGGGAAATTCAACATTTACGACTACAAGCAAGCGGGGACACAATGCGGGAATTGGTGTTGCCGTTGGCTTGGTTGATTGGGGGCATCGGCACGTTGGGCGGGGTGATCTCGGTTTTGGCGGGGATCATTTGGACGACACTGCGCGACGTCTCGCGATTCAGGATAAAATTATCAAAAAAGTTACAGGTCGACATGGACCGACTTTCAAAAGGTTGCGGTCACATAGTCTGTATTTGGAGACGTTAAGCATAAAAGCAATCATTACATTTCAGGGCTTCACGGAAGGGGCGGATACGCGGACCGGCGCAGAGGATTTGTATCTCTCGGTAGTGTGTCAATTCACTTCCCCGATTGTGACGACTTACCAACCTCGGCAGAGCTGATCGGTGTGGAAAACTATGAAACAGCTAGGATTACCAGTTGTCGCAGGCGTGCCACAGATTTGCGCCAAGGAACTTCCAAGTAGAGCCGTAACCTTGCCCATAGGATAAATCGTTGCGTTCGCTGCGTGGCTCTTGTGAGTGCGCATCTTCATGTGGAAAAAATACCCTGTGCCCATGGCTCTGAGTGTGTCATCGGAGCAGGGATTTTCCCGGTCACGGCTCACCTTGCGGGAAAATTTCTGCGATGCTAAATTCAGTGCGTTGGTCGACCCAGCGCTCGAGGGCTTGCTGCATGGCGGCGAATACTTCGGGGTGAGCGGCGGCGACGTTGCGCTCGCAGTGTTTATCTTGGGCGATGTGATAGAGTCGATAATGCCGGCCACCGCTGGCAGTGGGGGTGAGGATGATTTTCCAGTTCTCGGTGCGCAGCATGCGCTCTTTGGCATCGACCAAGGGCTGCTCGTATTCGGGTCGCAGCACAAAGTGGTAGTCGTATTGGTCATCGATGAAGTTGAGTTCATCCATCGGCGGCAGCTTGGGGCGCTCGACATTTTCGACGCGAAATTGGATGAAGGGGAATCCTGTTTCGGCATAGAAGGGTCGTGATTTGGCTTGGCTGCGATCGCTGAACCAAGGCGTAAAACTTTGTCCTTCCCACGATGCGGGGCGCGGTATTTTGACGAGGTCGGCGATGCTGGGGGCGATGTCGATGCTGCGCACGATCTGCGGAAAGGTTTGGGGCGGGAGACCGGGAACGTATACGATGAGGGGAATGTGATTGGATTGGTCGCCGCCGTGAAAGCTCAGACCGTGGCCGAGGGTGGCTCCTGGCTCGTAGAGATCATCGCCGTGATCGGAGTTGATGATGACGATGGTGTTTTGGTCGAGCCCATGTTTTTTGAGCGCCTCGAGAATGCGTTTGACGCAGTCGTCGAATTGGCGCGTGCAGCCATCGTAGAGGGCGGAGATTTGTTGCGCATCAGCAGGGCTGAGCTTGTTCCATTTATTTTCGAGATCGGTGCCGCCGATGAATTCATCGATGTCGAAGTCTACGGATGTTTTGTTTTTCCCTTGGTAGTGAGGATCGGCAAACATGCTGTTGTAGGGCTCTATGGTGCGATAGGGGAGGTGATTGCAGGAGAAGAAAACGTGGCTATAAAATCGTTGGCCAGTGGCTGCCATGGTGCTGATTTTTTCCTCGACGCGCGAGGTGACAATTTCTGGGGTGACGAATTGCGCAAAGGATTGGATCTCGGGGAAAATACGATAGCCGACCGAGTTATCGAAGTAGAGTGGGATTACAAAGTGGGAGAGGATGACGGCCTGGCTCATGTAGATTTGAAAGCTATCGAACGATGAGACGGAGATGTCTTCGTGACCGAGTGGCATCATTTGGTAGAAGCCAGCGCACCAGTCGCCAATGGCGGAGGTGTGATAGCCTTGCTCCTGCAAAATGGTGGCCATCGGTTCTACGATTTTCGTAGTAGTTTCGACCTGTGCTTTCCCCGGATACATATGGCGGAAGCCGTGAGTGTGGGGGTATTGAGCGCTGTGCAGGCTCGTATTGGACTCAAGCGTGGAGGCGATGGGCGTGAAGCAATGAGTGAAAACTTGCGAGCTTGCGGCGAGGGCATCGATGGTGGGCGAAACGCCAGTGGCTGCGATGCCATCGGCGCGTTGGGGACGATAGCCGGTAAAGCCCAGGCGGTCACCGCGGAGTGAGTCGGAGCCGATGATGAGAACGTTCCATTGTTTTTGAGGACTGTTAGCAATCGGGGTTGGTTTTTTCTGAGGAATAAGCGACGAGGTTAGTGTCACGAGTGAGAGGCTGATAAGGATGCCAAAGGCAATGCGGTGGGGGCGGCGGTGAGACCTCCAACGATAAAAATGCCATCCGATGGCGAATAGGATGTAGGCTATGGGCAGCAAGGTGAAGGTAAAGTAGGCGAGCCATTCAGGAAGCAAGCCGCACAGGTGATCATACCATTGGCCGAATTCGGATTCGTGCAAAAAGTAGGGTCGCGTGCGTGAAAGTCGTAATAAGCAGAAAAGATGAAAGCCCCAGCTAAGTGCGAAGGCGCGCAAGATCGACCAAATTCCTTGGCGTGAAGATGACTTCTCCCAGCGTTGCCACAGCGGCATGATGAGAAAATAGGCGACGCATCCTATAAGCGCGTAAGCGATAATGGCGTAAATATTTTCACCTAACAGAAATAGTTGATGTTTCTCGCGGGCAAGGGCGCTGAATTTATTGTCCATGTCACTGGAGCTAAATGCTAATCGGTAGAGACCGGTTAGATACTGGCAGAGCAGGAAAAAGACGATGCCATAGATGCAGTTACGTGCACGTTGAGTGGAGCTAGGCATATCAATCTTCAATGGTGGTGGGCGGATCAATTCGGTGAATGTCGTTGCTGATGTATTTATCAATTACGACGGAATCGGGTGATTTGAGTGCTTTGCTCGCTTGAAGTCGGAGGATAAACGTGCGCTTTCCTGCGAGATAAGAATTATGAATCGAGGCGTGGGCTTGTGAATTCCGCGCGACATACCCGTAAAGTGTTTTACTGCTATCTTTTTCTGTTAGTTCATAGCAGCACCATCGCGATTCGTCAGCAAACTCCATAAGGTAGCGGTTGGTTGGTTTGGTTTTGAGGCGGAATGCTATGGGTCGGCTAGGCTTTTCGTTAATGTAGTTATCCCATGCCATGGGCTGGTAGTAGACGTGGCTCTCCCAGTCGATCTTGACTTGATCCTTCTCGATTTGCTCGATGAGCAAGGCTTCGCCAGTGACGTCATCGAGCGGAGCGATAACGCGCCAAAAAGTTTTTCCACCCAGAGTTAATGGTTCATAACCAGTGGTGGTGACGGCCTTGAGAGGGGTGATAGGGCGAGTGTGGTAGTGATGCATCATGCGTGCTTTGATGACATCAGGGTAGCGAACGTAGCGCAATTTTTCCTCGATGGATGAGGCGGCCAGATAGGCTTTGACGGTCTGATCGATGGCGGTGACGACAGCGCGCGCATCACTTTCTTCCATTTCATTGAAACGCAAGGTGGTATTCTGTTGCTGGACGATTTGTGCTTCCTTGTGTTCGCTGGTGAATACTAAGTAGCCGATATAGACGAGCGCGGCGATGATTAGCGTAGAAAAGAGGGAAATCCAACCGAAGGGTAGAGTTTTGGTTTTTCCTCCCCATTCTTTTTCGATGGCACACGGATCATACACGTCATGCTGCATGATTTCATCGATGTTGTAACCGATGCTTTTACCCTCGAAGTTTTTTCTGCGAGTTTGCTCCTGCATGACAAAAGGCTCATCCTGTTGAGGGGGTGTGCTTTCTTGTTCCTCGACGATCCTGACGCCAGGGGTTTTGAACTTGCGCATAGAGTCCGCAAGTTTGGGAGTTCGATTTTTTTTCACATCGTCTAGACGAACAACACGACGGCTAGACTGCGAAGAGTCAGAGGTGCCGAGTTTGATGATAGGTTCTTCGTCCATAATGGTGCGTGGCAAAGACACGATAGTCGAAAAACATGTTCGACGCAATCCTGGAACTTGTGTAAATCGTGTGCATGCCAGCACCGCGCATACTGATCGTCACAGCATCCTTCGGAGAAGGGCACAATAGTGCCGCGCGCAATCTTGCAATGGGCTTAGAAGGCCAGGGGGCGGTATGCCTAGTGGCAGACCCGTGCATGCGTGCGATGCCAGCTTTGACAAATATGCTATGCAAGTGCTACCGCTACATCACCACTCACTTGCCACGCTTATGGTATCGCATTTATTTATCGACGGACGACATGGATTTATCTCGTCAAAGATCCTATGTGATGAGGAAACCGGAAAATGATTTAGCGAGGCTGCTTGATGAATTTCAGCCAGATGCGGTGGTGAGTACGTATCCGATTTATCCGTATTTCTTGGATCGCATCTTATCCGCGAAGCAGAAAAGACCTGCAGTTTTCACGGTGATCACGGACTCGATCGAGATCAATGCTTCGTGGAAAAAAGCGCCAAATACCACCTGGTTGGTGACGGATCCATATACGCGCGATGGATTGACTCAAGCGGGCCTGCCAGCCGAGCGCTTAGTAGATACAGGGTTTCCTGTCCATCCGCAGTTTGCAACCATGCATGGAGTGGATGGAGAGGGCGCAGTCGATCCGTTTCGCGTGTTGTATTTTCCGACGGCTAAAAAGCCTCATGTGCGCCGAGTAGCAAGGGCCTTCTTGCAAGCATCTCCCGAGGTGCATATCACCATAGTATTAGGAAAAAATATTCGTTTGCTCTACACGCGAGCGAAGGAAATTCAGCGCGAGTTTCCCGGTCGCGTCAAGTTGATCGGGTGGACGCGCCGTGTGCCATCGTTGCTGAACACGCACCACTTGGTCGTGGGTAAAGCCGGTGGCGCCACGGTGCATGAGGCGATAGCGGCGCAGTGTCCGATGATCGTTTATCATCTTGTGCCAGGCCAGGAAGAGGGTAATTTGCAATTGTTAGAAATTTTGGGCGCAGGGCGTTTGGCGGAAAATCCTGCACAGATCACAGCGATCATGCGAGATCTTTTGTGGGATCGCGCCGCGGGATGGCGCGGCATGAAGCGTAAATTGGCGGCCTATCGGCGGAACTCGGGGAGTCTGCTGGCAAGTCGAGTCATTTTATCAGCCATTTCTTCATCAAAAACATGAATCATAACACACTCATATTCGCTGCTGGATTTTTATGGTGATTACTTTTGGAACTTTGCGCGGACAGAGCCTGCTGAGCGAGTCGGAATGGCACCGACGACAATGCTCAGGCCAATCCTGCGCAGGCGATCATGGCGAGTCGAAGAGCGTGCACACAGCGTAAGCTGCATCAGATTAGAGTTCACGGTAAGATTCGCATTGCTGATGGCACAGTTGTCCCAGAAACCTCAATCCCCACAATCGAATCGTAAGATGTTAGAGGGGCACGAGCACGGCAGCTTACGCGCTACCTGAGTAAACTGCAGGGCGCACTGGACTACACAATTAGCGGCGAGAGGGACTGGATACCGGCGCTTGGGAAACGAGCTTTATGATCTCGGAGAAATCGGACAAAAAGCACATCGTGATCATCAAGGGTCACACGTTGCCTTAAGGGGCACAAAACCATTGTGGCTCTTGACCTGGCTTCCATTTGATATTGCAGCCGCTTGCTGGCTTAGTGCTGGTGGGTGGTGCTTCGCCGTCGAGCATGCGATCGATGGCTTCTTGCAAGTCGGAACCGGTCGCGACACTGCCATTTTTCGGACGAGAGTCATCGAATTGACCTGCGTAGAACAAGGCAAGGTTTTCATCGAAGAGAAAAAAATCGGGTGTGCATGCCGCGCCGTATGCCTTGGCGATAGCCTGAGTTTCATCGATAAGATAGGGGAAGTTCCACTTATGAGTCGCGGCAAATTCTTTCATGAATTCAGGGCCATCTTGTGGATAAGCGGCGAGATCATTCGAGTTGATGCAGATCGTTTCCACGCGAAGTGCTGCGGCGCGGTCAGCAAATTCGCCGAGTTCGCTTGCGAGGTGGACGACGTAAGGACAATGGTTGCAGGCAAAAAATACGATGGTGCCTAGAGATCCGCGGGCCTCGCCGAGAGTGACGATTTCCCCCTTTGCGTTAGGGAGTGCAAAATCAGGAGCTGTGGAGCTAGGACGAAGTGTGAAGGTGGAATCTGCGCGCATGAGTATGATTTGGTTCGAGTGAGTGTGAGTGAGTTGAATTTAGGGACGCTCCAGAGCCCAACGCAGGAGTTTTTCTGAGTCTTTCCAAATGTTGGGCGTATTGGATTTGAGAACAACGACAATCGCGGCGCGGTTGCCAATTTCGCCGGTGCAGATCAGGCAGCGTCCTGCGGCATTGGTGGTTCCCGTTTTCATGCCGTTGCAATACGCTACAGTTTGAAGCACTTTGTTGGTGTTTTCTAGCGCAATTGTGCGGCCAGAATTGAAGCGAAAGGTCATGTTTTTTGTGGATATGAAGGAGCGGAGGAGGGGCGAGCGGTAGGCTTGGCGCGCGGCGATGGCCATATCGCGAGCGGTAGAATATTGATTGGGCTCGGTCAAGCCGTGTGGATTTTGGAAGCGGGATTGGCGCATGCCGAGCTTGGCGGCGTGGGCATTCATCATAGCGCTGAAATTTTCCTGGCTGCCAGCGACATCGCGAGCGAGTGCTCGAGCTACATCGTTTGCGCTCTTGACCATGAGAACTTTGAGTAGTTCGCGACGGGTGTATGTTTCACCGGGTTTGAGATAAAGTTTTGTTGGTTCGCATTGCCCATCTGATGAGGCGATGGTGACTTGTTTATCGACGTCGCCGCCTTCAAGCACACAGAGCGCGGTGATGATTTTTTGGGTGGATGCTACTTGGCGAGGCATGTCGGCATTTTTTGCATAGAGCACACGTCCAGAGCCAATGTCGATCACGATGGCTGACTCGGCGGCGACGGCTGGAGGAGCTATCTGAGGAATCGAGCCGGGCAGTGGCTGTGGGATGCTGTTGGGGCTAACCTTGATGGAAGGGGCATTGGCGCCACGGTGTGGCGATGGATCTGGATTGCCACCGCAGGATGCGATGAATAAGGATGCGATGATGGTGAAATGATAGATGTGGAACTTGCAGCGTGCCATGGGCGCATGATAGAGGGAAATTCTGCCTGTGGGAAAGGGAAAAATGAATGCTGTTTGACTTGCAGGCAAATCTCGCGCATCCTGCCGGCAGGCCATGGCAGAGATCAATTACAAAGTCGGGAATGAAAAACTCATCCGGGTGATGGATGCGGCATCAGCGCACTTGCGTGGCTTGCTTGAAAAGCAGGGGCGTAGCAGTGGGGCCTTAAGGATTGCGGTGATCGGCGGTGGATGCAGTGGGCTGCAATACAAAATGGATTTGATCGATGGGCCGCGCGATCGTGACATCATGGTGCCAAGCAATGGTGTAAACGTCGTGATCGATCCGAAAAGTGCGCTTTTTGTGAGCGGCAGTGAATTGGATTGGTCCGATGATCTTCAGCAGGGCGGCTTCAAGGTGAGCAATCCTAATGCATTGGTGACTTGTTCCTGCGGTGAGAGTTTTGCTGCGTAATTCATGATGGCGATGGATGCTTTTGAATGTCTTGGATTACCGCGTAGCTTGAATTTGGCCGAGGAAACGGTGCGGGAGGCGTATCGCCTAGCTAGTAAAAACCACCAGGCAGATGAGCCAGGTTTTTCCCGATTAAATGAAGCTTATCGCGTGATCATGAGCCCTGCGGCCCGATTGATGCATTGGCTTGAGCTGGCAGGTTTGAGCGGGGATCGTCGCGGTGTGGTCGCGGGGGAATTGTTGGATTGGTTTGGTGAAGTCGGCACGGTGATTCAGGAAACGGATCAGTTGCTGCGTAAAAAAGAGCAGTGTCAGAGCCAATTGGCGCGCGCTTTGATGGAATCGAGCTTGCAACGGGGGCGCGAAAAAATTGAACAATGCCAAGAGGACTTGCGCATTGTCGAGGTATCAAAGCTTAGCGCTTTTGCGGCGATTGAATCAGGAGTGATCAATGCCGAGAATGCGTGGATTTGCGCGCGCGATCTGAGTTTTCTCGAAAAGTGGCAACAACAGCTTCGCGAGCGCTATGGGAAATTTTTCTCCTAAAGATTTGCATTTTTCTGATCCATTTTTCTGATCCATTTGTGTGATTCACATTTAATTTCATGCGCTTATGCAATTTTGAAACAGGCGGGTGCAACTGAAAGTAATGTTCAGGTCAGAAACTCTCCGCAATGTGCTCAGTCCAGAGAAACGGGCTTATCAACAACTGCAGCCACTGAATTCCACTGATAGAACTGATCATTGATAAAGAAA
>DBCO01000036.1:0-39921 GCA_002293145.1 Akkermansiaceae bacterium UBA956
GAGCCAACCAACGTGCCTTTCTCATCGCCACATTCTAAAGAGTCAATCCAAGATGGCAAGAAAATTCTCTACAAAAGGTCTGTCCCTTTATGTAAAAGGTCTGTCCCTTTATGTAAAAGGTCTGTCCCTTTATGCAGTCCCTTTATGCAAAAGTCGCGACTGAGGCCAGCGAGAATCTTGCCGCGTCCGAGATCGGTCCATCCGAGTCCGCTGGTGGTGAGTCCACCGAGGTAAATGGTGGGAGACACAAGCGCGACCGAGCGCCCGGATTTTTTTGCTTGGATTGCCGCGATGATACCGCCTGAGGTGCCGCCGTAAATGACTATATCGTGTTGGGTTTCCTATGCGTAGAGTGGGGAAAGAAGCAGTGCGGTGAGGATTAGTGATTTTACAGACATGAGGAAGTTATGTTAAATTGTGCAAAGCTTCTGCTAAAGATTTGCCGACTGGGGCGAAAAATTTCGCGGCACCATAGTAGTGAAAGCCTTGGTTCGAGGTATCTTTGGCGATTTCTTCTTCTTCGGAGGTGCGCTCTTTATTATCGCGCGCGGTGGCAAGTTTGTGGTCCCGGAAATTTTCTGTTAAAACGGCTGCGACCTTACCTTTGAATTCTGACATCTTTACAGGGGCCGCTTGGGCGTCGCGGAAATTTTGATAGATGCCTGAATGGGGTCCTTGGAAATGAGTATCTTTCTTGATCTTTTTTATAAGAGTCATGATCTTATTCAGTAAAGTTCGAGAAGGGTGTTTGATTACGATGTTTAACTTAGTGCAATTATTCCCTGCAGACAAGTTCCAATCGGCACCGGCTTTAAGCTTGAACAGTAATCAGAATCAAAAAACCTACGCGTTCCTCCTTATTAAGCCAACAAACCTTTGATCACTTTCGAGGGTTTGACGCCGACGAGTTTTTGGTTGAGACCTTGGAAGGGAAAGGTGTGTTTGTGGGGATTAATGCCTAGCAGGTGCAGCAGCGTTGCATGAAAATCGCGAACGTGCACGGGATTGCTGGCGACGTGGTAGCCGAGTGGGTCGGTTTCGCCATAGGAAATGCCGGGCTTGACCCCTGCCCCGGCCATCCACAGAGTGAAGGAGTTCGGGTTGTGATCGCGGCCTGTGAATTTCCCTTCAGAACCACCGCGATTTTCTTGCATGGGGGTGCGGCCAAATTCGCCCGACCAAATGACGAGCGTGTCTTCTAGCAGACCACGCTGTTTGAGATCGGCGAGCAGCGCGGAAATAGGCTTGTCAATGTCTTG
Source organism: Akkermansiaceae bacterium UBA956 (assembly GCA_002293145.1). Classification (GTDB taxonomy): domain Bacteria; phylum Verrucomicrobiota; class Verrucomicrobiia; order Verrucomicrobiales; family Akkermansiaceae; genus UBA956. The sequence goes on from DBCO01000036.1 coordinate 1,260, forward strand.
GCATTTTTTCTTGAAGCCGATGTTGAGGGCTTCTTCCTGGTTGGAACCGTGTGAGTCCCATCCCCAATCGAACAACTGCACAAAGCGAGTGCCGTTTTCGACGAGTCGCCGGGCGAGTAGGCAGTTGTTGGCAAAGGATTCGCGGCCTGGAGTAGCTCCATACATCGCGCGGATTTCCTCGGACTCACGGCTGATGTCCATGACCTCGGGCGCAGTCATTTGCATGCGGAATGCCATTTCGTATTGCGCGATGCGCGTCGCGGTTTCGGCATCACCAAATTCGGTTTCGGTCTTGCGATTGAGTTGCGCGAGGGCATCGAGCGCGGAACGTCGGACATCGCGATTGACGCCTGCGGGATTGCGCAAATTGAGCACGGGATCGCCCGAGGATCGGCACTGCACGCCTTGATAGACGGAGGGTAAGTAACCTGAGCCCCAGACACTCTTTCCTGCACGTGGAGTTTGTCCACCGGAAAGCAAGACAATGAAACCAGGCAGGTCTTGGTTTTCGGTGCCGAGGCCCCAGGTCACCCAGGATCCAATCGAAGGATGACCCAGATTGGCATGGCCCGTGTGGACCATGAGTTCGGCAGGGCCGTGGTTGAATTGATCGGTGACCATGGTGTGAACAAAGGTGAGGTCATCGACATGTTTCGACAGATGCGGCAATTGATCAGAAACCCAAGCGCCGGATTGGCCGTATTGTTTAAAGGGAAATTGTGGACCTAACAATTTTGGCACACCTTGGATGAAGGCAAAGCGTTGGCCTTCCATGAATTCTTTGGGACATTCCTTGCCATTGTATTTCGCCAATTCAGGCTTGTAGTGAAAAAGATCAAGCGTGCTGGGAGCTCCGAGCATGTGCAGGTAGATGACGCGTTTCACCTTAGCTGAAAAAGGCGGCATGGTCGGCAGCAAAGGTGCGGCTGGATCAGGCGAAACTGCGGGGGCTGAGAGGGCATAGCCCTTGCCCAATGAAGCCAAGTAGAGAGCACCCAGGCCTGTGGCACAATCGCGCATGAAGTGTCGACGCGTGTGTTGTTCGAGCGCGCTTTGCTGGAGTTCGCGAAGTAGGATTTCGGGGTTCATGGAAGTTTGGTGAAAAGGTTTGGAAGATTTTTACGACGGATTTTACGGATGATGTGTCGTTTGATTTTGATGGGCTGCGCGGCAAGATGCCGCCGCCACGGCTTATTTGACTACGGCTTCATCGAGATTTAGGAGGATGGAGGCGAGGACAGTGAAAGCTGCACCATCGGGCGAGCCTGCCATGCCTTGCATGAGTGCGGGTTTCGCTTTGTAATCGGCTTCGAGCTTCTGATAAACGCTGACCAGTTCGGCAACTCGATCGGCGGCGGGGCGACGTGAGGTGGTGATGCGATAGCCTGCAGAAATCTTCGCGGCGAGGTCGCCGGTGATTTCGTTTTTCATGCGACGCGCCAAACCTTGGGCGAACTCTGCATGGGCGGGAGAGTTGAGAGCTTCCAATGCCTGCAAAGGAGTGTTCGACAACACACGACGTTTTGTGCAGAGATCGCGCGGTGGGGCATCGAAGGTAGCGAAGCCGGGATACGGGTTTGAGCGTTTCATGTAGGTATAGACAGCGCGACGATAGCGATCGGGTTGACCAATTTCGGGAGTGCTCCATTTTTCGCCGCTCTTGAATGGCGTCCAGCCACCAGGAGGCATCGGCGGGAAAACAGGCGGGCCGAAAAGATTGGGCACAAAGAGTCCCGAAGCAACCAGTCCGTGATCGCGCACGGCCTCGGCGCTGAGTCTAACGCGCGGACCGCGAGCGAGGTGAGCGTTTTGCGGATCTTCGGCGCGCAATGCGGCAGTGGTGGCAGCGGATTGTCGATAGGCAGCGCTCGATACAATTTCGCGCAGCAAGGATTTTTGGCTCCACTTCAAATCATCGCGGAAGCGCAAAGCGAGGAAATCTAACAAATCGGGATGAGTCGGCTTGGTGCCCGAGGAGCCAAAATCTTCTAAGGTCTCGACGAGGCCTATACCGAAGAGTTGTTCCCATAAGCGATTGACCACCACACGGGCAGTGAGTGGGTTTTGTGCGGATGTGAGCCACTGCGCAAAACCGAGTCGATTTGCGGGCGCGCCATCGGGCAGTTTGCCGAACAAGCCGGGGATGCTTGGAGCCTCGATGCGCTTGTCTTTCTCTAACCAATTTCCGCGCACGAACATATGAGTAGGACGCAATAGATCGCTGCTTTGTTGTTGAAGCGTAGGCACATCGATGAGTTTATTTTCCGCGAGGGCTCCGCTGATTTCCGCCACGCGAGCGAGAGATTTGATTTCGTTAGGATTGCTCAACAACGAGGTCCACGCCGCGTTATCAGTAAGAAACACGCGACCGCGTTTGGCAACGAGAGGCACACTTCCACCCGCATTCATGTTTTGCTGCAAGGTGAGCGTGAGCGTTTCCCCAGTGGCCAGCGGATAAGGTTGTTTGAGAATCAACACACAGGAGCGAGGGCGATCGATTTTGGTGTATGGTCCCCAACCAGTGCCATTGTTGCGCAGGCTGTCGTTAGGATCGAAAAACGGATCGGGCTCATCGGTGATGACGCGAGCAATTTCGATCGGTGCCGTCGAGGCAAGACGTATCTGCGAAAGCACCGAACCCCATTCTGGCGTATGTGCAGCGGTTTTTGGATCAACAGGCAAGAGCTCGATCTGCAAGGCAGTGAGTGAAGCGAGATCGCTCGAAGGTTTGATTTTCAGTACGAAGCTTGAATTGTTAGGCACATTCGATGCCGTGCGGAACTCGTGATTTCCTTCGGCTTGCGAGACCTCCATTTTCACCTGTGGTGATGAAGCGTCAAGCTGTGCGACCGGTTTCCATGAAGTCGTGCTGCGCAGTTGCTTGTGCGCTGTGTGAAGCTGATCAAGCAAGCCTCTGCGTTCATTCATCCAACGTGCGAAGTCGGCATTGCGCGCGGGATCTTTCGGCACAGGAGTGAGAGGAAAACTCTGATCCAGATCCGCATCGCGCGCTTCATTGAAGAAGGCCATAGTGGTGTAATATTCCTCGTGTTGAATCGGGTCGTATGGATGAGAATGACACTGCACGCAACCCATGGTCACGCCTTGCCATGTCTCCCAAGTGGTAGCAACGCGATCCATAACTGCGGAGACGCGAAACTCTTCATCATCGGTGCCGCCCTCGGCATTGGCTTGCGTATGGCGGTGAAAATTGGTGGCAATGCGGTCATCGACTGTGGGATTCGGCAAAAGATCGCCGGCAAGTTGCTTGATGGTAAATTGATCAAAGGTCATGTCGGCATTGTAGGCGCGGATGACCCAATCGCGGTATGGCCATGCCGTGCGCGGACGGTCGAGACCAAGTCCCTCGGTGTCGGCATAACGTGCTAGGTCGAGCCAGTTGGCAGCCCATTTTTCCCCGTAATGAGACGATACTAACAGACGATCGATTTCCTTTTGCCATGCGGCTTCGGGATCAATCTTGCAGGCTGCTTCAAAGGCATCGAGCTCAGGAAGTGTGGGCGGTAAGCCGATCAAGTCGTATGACAAACGACGTAACAACAAGGCCGGCTCAGCTTCGGGATTGGGCTGGCGTTTTTCTACTTCGAGACGTGCGAGCACAAAGCGATCGATGGCATTTTTCGGCCAATCATTTTTCTGAATAGTCGGCGGCACATGGGCACGAGGCTTTTCAAAAGCCCAATGCTCTTCCCACTTTGCACCCTCGGCGATCCATTGGCGCAACTTTTCGATATCAGCAGCGGGCAGTGCTGGTCCATGCTCCGGTTGTGGCATGATGTCATCAGGATCGGTCGAAGTGACGCGCTTCATCAACTCGCTTTCTTCAGGCTTGCCGGGCACGATCGTGCGATGGCCAGACTCGCCCTCGGCGAGAGCTTTTTCACGAAAGACAAACGAGATTCCACCCGCTTCTTTGACACCACCGTGACAGGCAGTGCATTGCGTTGTGAGGATCGGTCGGATGTCGCGATTGAACTGAATTTCCTCGGCCATCAGCAGAGGAGTCAATAAAGTGATCGGATAGAAAATACGACGTAACATGAGAAATTGGTTAGGATTTTTTGTTAGTGAGCAAAGATGCGAATTTCGTTCAATCCCCCACCCTGATGCGGATCATCCATCGGACGATCCGCGCTGCGGTAATGATCGACGCCTTCGATCTTCACGTAGCGACCTGCGACAGGTGGGAAAGTAAATGTCTCAGAGGGAAAGGTGCGTTGCTGAAGATCTATCGCGGCCAACTCCCCTTCCATCACGGGCGTAAAGTCATGGTTGTCTAGCGATACCAAAATGCGGAAACGTTTCATGCCACGATCTCCGATGCTACGATTGCGGGTGTTTTGCAATTCGATCCGAGAGACACTGTGATTCTCTAACAAATCCACCGTAAACTCCCCGGCTTGGTGATCGGGAGCTAACCAAAACGACCAATCACCAGGGACACCTGAGTCATCGGTCCGACCGTCGGTGAGGTTATCAGGCGGAAAAACCGAGCCGTGCGGGCGTGTCAAATACGATGGTGCAAAGACAGGTTTGCCCAGCGCGATATTGTCGTCGTTAAGGGCTGGCCGCTGTTGATCCGGCAGACGACGATGCAAATCTGCGAGTGAGATCGGCTCAGTATCGAGCGCTTCGACGCAGGTGGCGTTCGCACCTTTTCCTAACAAAGCACGACTGTTGCCAGCACGCAATCGCAGTGCTTCTGCGGCGTGGCGGATTTCGATTTCACCCTCATACACATCCGTCAGCACCACCGGTGAACGACCATCAGAACCCACGGCAATGCCAAATTCTGTGCCGAGATCGACGAAATCGCCGCCCGGTGTGTGCACCGTAAATTCATCCACAGGTTCCGGCACCCGCACGGCAGCGCGACCGTGATCGACTGACATTTCCAATGGACCACTGATGGCAAAACGACAAGGCGCCTCTAACGTAACTTCCACACCCGAGCTGAAATGCAGCGAAGCAAATCCTGACCGCAGCATATAAGAACGATGCGTCGCTAGTGGACCATCAGCTGGTGCCAAGCCTTCCCAGATCGCTTGTTGCGTGGTGAGAGTTGCCACTGTCGGCGCGCTTCGAGGATTGGAGAAAAACAAGGAGCGCACCCCGAGGCCGATCAACACAGATGCGGCACAAGCTGCGAGCACAGCCCATCGGCGAGACTTTTGTGAACAGGCACGCGGCGTGGGTACTTCTTCGGCAGGTGCTCGATCACGCAAGTCCCCTGCCTCGCCCATGCGATGCATAGTTGCATGGACTCGACAAAGCCGATGCCATGTCGCACGAGCCTCTGCTGATTCACGCAGTTGTTGATTCAACTGTGTGCGCGATAACTCATCCAATCGACCATCCAAGGCCGCACTGATCAATGATTCCAGAGTAGGTGTCGACATGAGATGTTAGGAGGTTTGTTGTTGACGCTCTAGACAATCGGCGAGGGCACGACGAATGCGGAAAAGTGCTTGTGAGAGAGCATTGGGCGAAAGTTTTGATGCCAACGCTAACGATTCCACCGAGACCCCGGGTTGATAGCGTGCGATGATTAATTCTCGTTGCTTGCTAGACAGGCGCTCCAAGCAATCGCGCAAACCCTGTTCCAAAGGACGACCGATATGAGCTTCGGGTGGCTCGGCGGCGAGTTGATCGAGAACCTCGTCATCAAACACATGCAAATCACGTGCTTGATCGCGGCGATGTGCCTTCACCTGATACAACGCGATGCGACAGGCCCACGGCATAAAGGGCAGCGCGGAATCATACTCCGCAGCCTTACGCCACAACACCAAATTGGTTTCCTGCAAAATATCTTGCGCTGATACGGGATCGGGCACCAGTGAGAGAATGTAATGGAACAACGACGATTGCTGGCGGGTCAGATGATCCACCAAGGCCTCGTTCGCATTTTCCGGATGTTTCTTCATCGTTGCATCATATTACCACAAATCGGGCAAATCTTACGCGAAAAATGAAAAAATGCGTGTTTTTTCCCTGAAAACAGCAATGCGCCCATACCAATCAAAAAAAGACTATTAGCCCATCCTGCGCGGTCACTCTGTGACGCGGATCTTTTTCGTAATGACGAAAAAGTAGCCTCGCTAGGATTCGAACCTAAACAAACAGAATCAAAATCTGTTGTGCTACCATTACACCACGAGGCTATGTGGTTGTTCCCCCCAGGGGCGGAGAAAGATACTGATTTACGAACCAATGACAAGCACTATTTTCTGAAAATTCTCACTTTTTTCCCAATTCATGCCACGCGCGTTCGACTTCCTGTCCGATGATGCGAATTCCCTCGCTCACGATCTCCGCGGGCATCGTAAATGTCATGCGCAGGCATTCATGGCGATGCCGCCATTCCACGCTGTCATCGAGCCCAAAGAAAAAGTAGTGCCCCGAAATAATCAACACACCGCGTGCTTTCAGTCGCTCATACAGCTCGCGCGAGGTGATCGGCAGCCCAGGAAACCACAGCCACAGAAACAACGCTCCTTCGCTGCGATGGAAGTGATAATCAAATCGCTCGGCAAAATACTCACGCACCCAGTTTTGCGCTTGCTGGGATTTTTCGATATAAAATGGTCGCACGACTTCGTTCGAGAGGCGCAAAATTTCTCGCGATTCGAACAGCGGACGCACAATGGCCTGACCGATGTTTGGATTTGCCAGTCCTACAACCGCCGACATGTTTGCAATCGCAGCTGCCACTGCAGGATGTGCCACCACGATCCCCGTGCGTGTGCCGGGCAGGCCCAGTTTCGACAAGCTCAAGGTGAGGATGATGTGCTCATTCCAGACCGGTGTCGCCTCAGTGAAAATGATGTTTGGAAAGGGCGCACCGTAGGCATTATCAATGATCAGAGGAATCCCCTTGTCCTTGGCCATAACGGCGAGGCGGGCAATTTCATCATCGGTGAGAACATTGCCCGTGGGATTGGTGGGACGCGACACACAGATCGCCGCGATGTTGTCACCGATGCTCAGCGTATCGAAATCGACGCGATACTTGAACTCATGCGGGCCTGTGTGTTCGATCCGCGGCGGATGAGCATGAAACAAATCATCGCGCACCGATTGATTGGCGTAGCCGATGTATTCGGGCACCAAGGGTAGCAAAATCTTGCGCTTTCGGCCATCGGCCATTTCCCCTGCAAGCAAGTGAAACAAAAAGAAAAATGCCGTCTGTCCACCACAGGTGATGGCGAGATTGTCAGGCGAAACATCCCAAGAAAACTGCTGCCGCAGCATCGTGGCGAGCGATTGTAAAAATGCTGGATTGCCGCGTGGTGGCTCGTAGTTACCGAGGCAACGCTCCATTTCACCCTCGCTGCGAAGGATTTCCTCCATGCGCTCGCGCCAACGAGCATCGATGGCAGGGATGTGCGCGGGTTGACCGCCGCCTAACATCTTGATGTCCGAGCCGCCATGAGCTAGAGCCTGACCAAGGTCATCCATCAATTCAGAAATGCCACTAGAGCCGCCGAGGCGCAAACCGATTTGAGAAAATTCAAACATAAAAGTCATCGCGCAGGGTTGACCAGTTGCCAGATTGCAGTAGGATGGCGCACCCCCTTGAACAACCAATATACTGATATGTCAATTAAAGTAGGAGATAAAGCACCAGATTTCACACTCGTGACCAAAACCGCCGAAGGCCCCGCCCTGTTCACTCTGTCCGAACACGTAGGTTCCTCGAACATCCTGATCCTCTTCGTGCCCATGGCCTTCACGGGCGTTTGCACTACAGAGTTTTGCGATATTTCCAATGGCATCGCCGAATACGAGGCTCTGAATGCCAAAGTGATCGGCATCAGTGGCGACAATCCCTTTGCGCAAGCTGCTTGGGCAGAAAAAGAAGGCATCACCATACCACTACTCAGCGACTACGAGCACACAGCAGCCAAAACCTATGGCGTAGCTTACGAGCAATTCCTGCCCGAGGCCAACTTGATCATGGGTGGCGTGCCAAAACGCTCGGCATTTGTCGTCGATAAAAACGGCATCGTTCAATATGCCGAGGTCCAAGAGCACCCGAAAGATCTGCCAAACTTCGATGCGATCAAAGAGACTCTGAAGTCACTCTAATCGTCCTTGTTTTTCGATTCAATCCATCCCACCCCATCACGCGACAATCGCAGGTGGGGTGGGATTTTTTTCTGTTGGGGCAAGCTGATATTCGGCATCGAGGAACATGACGAAATTCACCCCAGCCCCTTGCCCTCCACCGTTTCTGTGGCAAACGACCTTCCTGCGATGAAAAGAAAGGTAAGGAAACAAAGCCGAAATCACCCCCGATGAGTCGAATGAAAATCTGAGGCGCGGAGTTTGCACAGACAAGCGCAAAGTTTTTTTCTCATTCTCTCAACACCTCATGACTTTCTCCAAATCTTCGTGGCTTCGTGTGAAAATCATCGAGTAACACCATGGAACACCCCATTTTCCTAATCCTGAGAACTCTTTTGTGGATCGGGTGTTTCACCATCGTTGACGTCACAGCACATGACCCAACGCCAGGAACATTCGACCTCGGTGTGAGGATGTAGCCGCAAGGTGATTCCTTTGCGGGCATGACTCTTAAAGGTTTTGCAGCCGCCACGTAGGAATCATTACAGAAGCGCCGCGAGCTAGAGGAAGCGCAGGCCCGACTCGTAACCAGCTCTCAGGACTTCTCTTTTGTAATTTGTTACGACTTTTTCGGGAAAAAATGAGCCCGCTAAAAATTCCACTTGCCAGATTGTCAAATTATACTATTTCTGAACGCGTATGAAATACTTTTTGCTCTGCGCTGCTGCACTCAGCCTCGTTTCTTGCAACACAGCCATCGGGATCTATCGCGATGGCAAGCAAGGCGTGATCTGGACGAAGAACAAAATCCAAGAATCCCGCAACAATAGCGGTGGTGGCGACGGCTACGACCCTTATGGAGCGCCAACTTATTAATTGGTCACTCCTCGGCGAGCAAAAATTCCATTTGTTGCTGATCAACCTCATCAGCAAAGCGCAGGCCAACTCCTAGAAGCCTCACGGCACGACCATTCCCCCGCCGCCAAGCTTCTTCGAGCAATTCACCATACACCGCCTCGTCCATGTATGTAGCAGCGCGCTCGGCCGTTGTCCTCTGAAAGTCGGTAAATTTCAATTTCACGACCACCCCGCGTATCGCTCGATCAATGTGATGCCGCTGAAAATCATCACGCACACTGGCAATCATTGCCCCCAGCAGAGATCGTAGCGCCGGCAAGGTCTCGATGGAATCCAAGAAGGTTTTTTCTTCGCTGAGCGACTTGCTCAAGCGCTCCGACTCGACCTCACGAGCATCGATACCATGGCACATGTCCCACAGATCAATCCCAGCATTGCCAAATCGTTTGACCAAGTCTGCGCGGTCCATGCGTCTGAGGTCCTCACAAGTTCGCACGCCTACTGCCGACATACGCTCGCTCATTTTCTTGCCCACGCCCCAGAGCTTTTCCACCGGCAATCTGCGCATAAATTCGGCAGCATCATCGAGCTTCACTTCATGCTGACCATTCGGTTTCTCCCAGTCACTGGCGATTTTTGCGATCAATTTGTTAGGCCCAATGCCCGCCGATGCCGTCAGCTGCGTTTCCTCGAAAATCTGTGCACGGATCTCGCGAGCGATCGCCGCGCCTGATGTTTGCCACTCGCTCACATCCAAGTAGGCCTCATCGAGCGATAGCGGTTCGATTTTTTCGGTGAAGCGACCAAAAATCGCACGGATTTGCGAACTCACAGCCCGATACAACTCAAAGCGCACGGGGATCATTTCCAAATGCGGACACAGCGCCAAGGCCTTGAAAACAGGCATTGCCGAGCGGCATCCATACTTGCGAGCTACATAATTCGCCGTAGTCAGGACGCCACGCCGCCCATTGCCGCCAACAGCCACAGGCTTCCCTCGCAGCGATGGATTTTCGCGCTCCTCAATCGCTGCGTAAAAGCAGTCCATATCGATGTGTATAATTTTTCGCACCTCGTTCTTGTCAGTAGCCCGTTCTTGGGCTAGACTTTCTACACGATGAAACTACGTCTTGCCACACTTATCATTTCCACCATGGCCCTATTCTCCTGCAATACCAAGGAAAACGCCCAAGAAAAGCCCGCAGAAACCAAGGCTCCTGCAGCAACTGAAAGCGCTGTAGCAGAATCCCAAATCAACATCAAAACCAATCACGGCTCCATCGTGGTCGAGCTCGATAAGGAAAAAGCGCCAGTCACCGTGGCGAACTTTCTCAGCTACGTAGAGAAAAAACATTTCGACAACACGGTATTCCACCGCGTCATCGGCAACTTCATGATTCAAGGTGGCGGCTTTAGCGCAGAAAGCGGCAGCCTCGTCGAAAAAACTAGCGGTAAAGGCATCGCCAACGAAGCCAAAAATGGACTCAAAAACGACCGTGGCACCATCGCCATGGCTCGCACCGGCGATCCAAACTCCGCCACCGCTCAGTTCTTCATTAACACCGTCGATAACGCCATGCTCAATGCCCCCAACCCCGATGGTCACGGCTATGCCGTATTTGGCAAAGTCGTCAAAGGCATGGATGTCGTGGACAAGATCAAGGCCGTGCCCACCGGCAGGACTCCGCTCACAATGATTCACCCCACCACTGGCGAAAAAATCACCCAACCCAGCCCTGATGTCCCCACCGCCAATGTGGTCATCGAGTCGATCACTTTGGTAAATGCAGCGCAATAATGCATCCGCGCCCTTCCTCTCAAACCAAAAAACGAAGTTTACTTACTGATGATCCCCACGGAACACAACGACCCGATCAACGCGCAAATTCTCGCTGTTTCGGAAGACCTGATCTCAGGTTTCCAAGCCCACCCCTTTGAACTAATTGCCGAAAAATCAGGAGTGCCATTTGATACCGTCATCGAGCGCATCAAAGCCATGCTTGAGGCTGGCGTCATTCGCCGCGTGCGCCAAACCTTACTCTCAACCAAGCTTGCCCACGGAGCTCTCGTCGCTTGGCGTTTGCCCGAAGAACATCTCAACGATGCCTTCGAGTTCATGTCCAAGGAAGATCCATTCTCGGGGCACGTTGTTATCCGCTCGACCGATACTGAAGTTTCCGGCTCCGGCTACCGCCTGTGGACCACCCTAAAAGTGCCCGTCGGTCAATCGCTCGACCATCATGCCACCGTGCTCAAGCGATTGGTCAAAGCAGATGAATACTTGCTCATGCCCGCCAACGGGGTCTTCGCCCTCGGCGTAGGCCACATCAGACGCCGCACCCTCGAACCCGGTGATAAAACCGATGAACCTGCGGTGATGATGACCACTGCCACCGTCGATCTCGACCAAGAAGAATGGGATGTATTGCTCGCGCTCAAAGAAGAACTTACCCTCGACGAAATCGGCTCACATCCCTGGGACAAACGCGCCGAAATTGCCGGTGTTTCCTTAGCTCGCTTCTGCGAAGTTGCCGAGACCCTCAATGTCAAAAAAGTGATCGGTCGCTTCTCCACTTTCCTCGAACACGTCAAACCATCTGCAACTGGCGAGCGCGTGACCCGCTTCAATGGTCTCTTCCACTGGGCCGTGCCAAAAGGTCGTGAGATCGAAGGAGGCAGCGAGGTCGGACGTCACCATTGCATGACCCATTGCTATTGGCGCGAGGGCGGCCCGCAATTCGGCGATGTCAATATCATGGGTGTCGTTCACGGCACCGAGAAAGCTCGTGTTTTGGAACACAAAGCTGCGATTGATCGCCACCTCGAATCCGTCGGCATGCCCGTGAGCTACACCAACGTATTTTGGGGCGGTCGCTCGGAAATCAAGCCCTCAGAAATTTCGCCAAAAGCCTACCAAGAATGGCACGATAAACATCTCTAAAATTTGCTAGGAAATCCTGTAATGAAAAAAAGCACTGCCAACGAGGCATTGCTTTTTTCAATCAATCAACGGATCTACCGCTCACATCGACATCATCGCCACTCGACTGGTTTTGCCTTGGCCCACAGTGATTCGAGATCGTAAAATTCGCGCATTTCCGAATGGAGCACGTGAACCATGACATCGATGTAATCAAGCACCACCCAACGGCTGTCGGCATTGCCTTCTGATAAAATCGGACGCACATCGTGCCACTCGATCACGTGACCTGCCACATCGCGCATGATCGCACGCAGGTGAGGCATGGAGGAGCCAGAGCAGAGTACCACGAAATCCGTGATCGTCGAGAGTCCGCTTACGTCCCAGACCTGAATATCTTCCGCCTGCATTTCTTCGGCGGCTTTTGCACAGGCTTGCGCCAACTCGATTCCCTTCACTTTTTCACTCATACGTTTGTCACCTGATTCACGCTTTCGCAGCGCGCTCGGAGGGCAAAAGTATCACAAATTGTAGGAGAATGAAGAACCAAATGAAAAAATCGTCAAAAATTTCCATTTCTCATTACTTTTTACTTGCCACATCACTTTCGATCGCTATTCTCTGCGCCCCATGCCAGGTCCATCAGGCACATCCAAAACAAGAAAAGCTGTCGCCAAACGATTCAAGATCACCGGCACAGGCAAAGTTCTACGTCGTAAACAAGGCAAGCGCCACATTCTTCAAAAGAAGAGTTCTAAGCGTAAGCGTGCTCTCGGGCGCGCAGGTCTAGTTTCCGCTGCTGACATCAAAAATGTCAAAGAGAACCTGCCTTTCGGTTAATTGAGTCGCAGTGACATCTGCGCACCCACCCGCGGTTCGGGTGGACTCCACACAGCCTGCTCCTTCACCGGAGTCATTCGTCAGGCGAGACTGTGGGAGTATTTGAAAACAACAGCCTGCCGATAGAACAAACAAACACATGTCAAGAGCCACCAATTCCCCGGCCAGCCGCAAACGCCGCAAGCGTACGCTGCTCCGTGCGAAAGGCTTCCGCGGTTTCCGCTCGAAGCTTTTCCGCTATGCGAAGGACGCTGTTCGTAAGGCACAAACTTACGAATATCGCGACCGTAAGAAGCGCAAAGGTCAATTCCGCCGTCTGTGGATCGCACGTATAAGCGCTGCGACTCGCAACGAAGGTCTTACCTACTCGCGTTTCATCGAAGGTCTCAAGGCTGCTGGTATCGAAGCCGACCGCAAGATCCTTTCGGATCTGGCGATCACCGATGCTGCTGCTTTCAGTGCCATCGTCGCTCAGGCCAAGAAAGCTCTGGAAGCCAAAGCCGCTGCTTAATCGCACGGTCTGCCTCTAGAACAGAAACCTCAAACGAAAACACCGCCCGGTTCGCCGAGCGGTGTTTTTTATTACGTTATAAAGGGTTTGAACCGCAGAGTTTAACACAGCTGCTTGATCGAACCCAAGTAAACGATAGCTCGATCTTGTTCATCTTGAAAATCTTGAAATCTTGTAACGAAACGCCACAAGCCAGATCAACCAGCGTTAGCGAACCAACTCCAATTTGAACGGATGCGTTTCATTCGAGGCCCAGTGCGCCACGTAAAGATTGCCTTCTTGGTCGAAACTCACGTCGTGGCAGTTCAAAAATGGCTTGGGATCGTGGTTCCGATACAATGCGGCTTCACCAGTGCCATCTTTCGCTGGTGCTTGGCCACCAACTAGCGAAATCGGCTCGTTGTTGCGATCCAATACCATGATAAATCCACGGAAATCACTTCCCCATTCGAGGCGCCCCGAATTGATCACGGCGAAGAAAACATTTTCACCGTTGATCACCGGACGGCAAATCCATGCACCAGGGAAATGCTTGTGCCCGAGGTTTTTTCCATCCAGCGAGAGACTGAATAGTTTGTTTGCCGCGCGCGAGGTCACCAGCAACTGTGGATTGGCTTTATCGCGATCGTCATAAGCAACGCCATGGATGCAATTGAAGCCTTCATGCTGATAGCAACCCTTGATTTCCCCTTTGGCCGAATAATGAGTCAAAAAGTTGCTCCCGTATCCATCGGCTACATAAATGTCTCCATTCACTGGATTTACCGCTGTCTCGGTCGGGCAAAATTTCCCTTCTTCGGCGTATTTTCCCGTTTCTTTGGGCCAGCCCAAGGTCAGAACCTCTCGACCTTTCATGTCGAGCTTCACCACAATCCGACGCTGGGTATCGGTCAGCCACAGGAACTCCTCGCCATTTTCATTCGAAAGATTCAGCCCATGAGCGCCGGGATAGGTTGTGCCAAATGTGCGGATCACCTTGCCATCGGGAGAAAACTCGATGAGATTGTTCGCCGTGTGCGTTGTGCACAGAATCTGACTGCCAGACTTTGTGCGAGCAAACTCGTGACAATCCTTCACGGCAACGGGGCTCTCATCGCGCTTTAACGACCAGTTCTTGGCGTGACGATAACGGAAATTCCCCTGCCCCATGACCTGCGGATCTTCCTCGGCTGCGGAGCTGATGTTGGAAAAAAGTGGTGATGCAGCGACTGAACTAGCCAGAGCGGTGCGGACAAATTGACGACGTGATTGATTCATAGGTGGCGCGTGATTTTCTAACATCCAATCATGTGCTTCGTCAAGCATGGATCTCGTTCACCAAGTGATGGTATAGAGAAAGCCCATCCGTAACAGCAAATGAATCATTGTGAATACGGAACGCCTCAGCGACGAGCCATTGCGTATCTCTAATCAATCAGCCACGGGAGGTGGGCTGTATGTCGTAGTCCGAGTATTGTTCTTGTAGACTGCATCTGTTGCCTTGATGGAGGAGGACACCGAGACTGATGCGCCATTGGCAAATGTGGCATTGGGCAAGGATAATGTGAAGCTTTTCACCTCGCCAGCGCCGAGTGATGGTACTGATAAAATGGAAGTGCCTGACGGTGTGGTGACTTCCACTGGGACATTCGTCAGCGTCGCCGTTCCTTGATTTTGTATATTCACTTGGACATTTGCCGCCACTCCCGTGCGCGGTGGAGTGATCAAATGCGAAGCCGCAGCCGCATCGTAAATGCCACTGGTGTTTTTTTGCAAAATACGTCCAATGTTGACTGCCCCAGCACCTGTGTAAGGATCATAACCCGCAGCGCCAGCTTCATTGGTGTATTTGTAAATCGCGGCGAGTGCTTGTTGTGCATTGCAATTTTGTGCCGACATCACCGCGGCTATCGAGCCTGCAATGATCGGCGCCGATGCACTGGTGCCTGAAAACGAAACCATTTGATCACCGGGATAGGCTGCATTCACCCCCCAGCCTGGCGCAGATAGGGCGTTAGTTTGCGCTTGATTGGAGAATAGCAAGTGATTGTTGAGGGCGTCTAATGCCACCGCAGGCACTACATTTTGATAATCTTTGGAGTAAGCAGCTGGATATGCAGATTGGCCGTAACCGTCATTCCCTGAGGAAATAACTAAAATCGCATTTTTGCTCTGCGCATACTCAACCGCAGCGCGCAAGAGCGAGCTATCACCATACGAGCCCATGGAGATGGAAATAATCTGATTTCCCGCATCTGCTGCTGCCACAATCGCTTGGGCGATCAACGCGCTATTGGAAACTCCATCGCGATCCGCCACCACCCACGAGCTTAGCTCCGCCCCAGGTGCTGCACCGGGAACTTGCTGGTTATCGCCCAAAATCAACGAAGCTGCTGCTGTGCCATGTCCATTCCAATCAGCGTAATCAAGCGCTCCATCAATCAGGAAAATGTTATTCACCCCATCACCATAAGCCGGATGTGGCACGACACCCGTATCGAGAATCGCAATTTTCACACCTTTGCCCAAGCTTGCATCAAACTCACCAAGACCAAGCCATTCCAGCAATCGATTGCCTAGTGGTTTAGCATCGGCCTGCACCACGCCACCCGAGGGATTCGGCGTGTAGGCGGGAAAAATATATCCCATGTCCTCAGAGCCATCTAGCAACCCATCGAGATCTGTCAAATCACCAAAGCCGATGCGCAAGGCGTTCAAAGCATCGATGCGATTCAACACTTTTACCTTATCCCCTGCCCGCTTCAGAAATGCTGCCAAATCCTCAGACGTAGCAAAAATGAGAGAGCGTTGCCCCAGCAAGGCTCCTTCCTTGAGCGCCGCGTCATCGATCGTAAAGCCCTGAAGTCTTTCATTCTCAGACGTTCGCTTGCCCCACTTACGGTCAACAATTGCTGGCAAAGCAGTGGGAGTTTGAACCACTTTCTGAGCTTGAGCATCGACCCAAGTTGCTCGACCCAGCAACCAGCCCACGACAACCGCACCTAATGTTGCGGATCCGATCCAAATATTTCTCTCTAAACTGGTCATATTCTTGTTACTACTAAGATAGAGCCACAGAAAGCGTAATTTGCCTAACAATTATTACTGATCTCGCTTCATTACTTCGAATGACATAGGCAAGGATCATCAAGGATTTGCATCAGGCGGAGCAACCGTAGCATTATCGACGATAGTCGTCACAAATGGCTGAGTTGATCCTGGAGTCAGGTAGACCAAAAAGATCCGCCGCGTGGTGTCCAGATATTGCAATTGGCGCTCGATGAATGGCACCCACGCTTCTTTTTCTTTGTAGTAAAAGTTCGTTTGCGCCATGTTAAATTCATCCCTCTTGGTCACTGCGGGTAGAGTTGTGATTTGGCCAGTCTTGACGGGCAGTTTATGCTCTCCAGCTTCCACAGCGATATCAGCAGTGGTTAGGTTGAGCGCACGCGACTCACCTTTCTTAAACGACGCGGGCGAGTCATTCATCACAACCATGCGATAAGGCGGCTTGGCCCCTTCGGTGGCAGCTGGCAGAATGATCAAAACGACACGCTTCATGTCTGCGGGTAGGGCCACGCTCGCAGCTAGAGATTCTGCAGGTTTTTTCGAATCCACATTTTGCTGCGTGAAAATCACAATGTTGCCATTGACGGGCGCGGTGATTTGTGGAGCGGAGAGCCCCTCTGCGACAAGTTTAAGCGGCTGGATCGCCCCTCCTGCATCGGCGACAAAGAGCTCCGCAAAGGGCTTGATGGGATTATGATAATAAGCACGAATTTGTACTGGGCCTGAAGCCGTTTGCCCGCATGCCATCATAGTCGATAGCATGCCAATGACGTAGTTGCGTAGGTTCATATGATTAAATTTCCTCTTTGGTCAACCAATGGAAGGATACTACTGAGATGCGGCGACCGAAAGCTTTATTCACTTCACTTGCCGATTCTGTGTAAGCATTGATTGACGGACGATCCACCGAGTCGAGGTATTCAGGCACCCGTTGTGCCACGGCCTCAGCATAAGCACGAGCGATAACCTTGCCTTGAGGGTCTACGGCCTCGCCACAGACGCGGATCACAAAAGTGTCAGAGCGCACTGTTGCGAGAGGCTCCATGGCATGCAGTAAGTCAGCTTGGCTGATCCAGCCGGGGGCACCAGCCGCAGGATTCCCGTTCACTGCACCTGTGTTTTTAAAACCATAAAGCGTTGCATTCGAGACATCGTTCGGGGAAACAGGCACTTGCAGCGGAAATGCAGTGTTGTTGACTCCTGATTCATCGATGGCTTTTTGCAAAGCACCCATTTGAGAAAGATTCGAGCTCGAGCTGACTTGCCGATTGACAAAATCCGACATCGAGAGAAACGGTCCACGCTCACGAACTTGCTGCACGATTTCCTGCGCCAAATTTTTGATCTGCTCATCACTAAGTGTGCGATATCCGTTCCATTCCAAAGTGCGGGCGTTATCGATTTGAGCGCTGTTGGCAATTCCGTTCGATTGAGCACCGTTGGGCAAACTCATGGGTAAGATTGGCGTGGTTTCGATGTTTTTCAGTTCCACGGTGGAACTACGAGCCCAGAGAGTGGGCACAGATGAACCACGAAGTGATGACAATATCGCCTTCCAAGCCTCCACCGAAGTCGAGTTCACATTGAAGGCCCCTTTGACCATTTGATACTCAGCGGCGGTTTTGTATGCCGTTGCGGAAGGCTTGCCTGATGCGATCAATTCGCTCACTGCAGATGCAGTGTTTTTGCCTTTAGGCAGATACGATTGATAAGCTTGATTGAGTAAAGGATTTTCTTGATTCAGGAATTCCGTCAACACATCGGAAGCTCCTTTAGAACCGACGGGGGCAATGGTCGAGAAGTAGAACTTATCATACAGAGCATGGTTCGCGAGCACACTATGATCGAGCAACGCATAGCTGGTGACGCCTGACTCTACGACTTTGCTTGTGCTGATCAATGGCGAGGCATAAGAGTTCCCCACTGGCTGCACAAAGTTTGGCAAATACGATGAAGTGAAGGCATTCGATCTGCGGAAATCCGAGATCGTTTGCATCGGACCAGTGGGCAATTCCAAGTACGAGCCCGATTTGATTCCACGGCCCGATGTATTACCAGCGAGAAGATTCGTGCGTTTCTCCACATCACTCTCGAAGACGTCATCTGCGTGACCAGGTAGTGGCACAAAGTTCAATTCATGAGAATGCATGCCAGGCTTTTCGCTACGGAAATCCATCGTAACAACTGTTCTCGCTGGATTGTGATGCAGCATAGGCATCCCTGCTAAGCGGCCATCGCGAGTGAGATTCAATGCGCCAGCTGCCTCAGTCCGGCTGCCTGTTTCAAAAACCCCACCATTTGTCGTCCGGGCGTAGGCTGAGAAAAGGGCCACCGCTTTGGCGTTACCTTGAGCAGATATCGGAGTGGCATTCGAGTGATATGCCTCCATTGCTGGAAAACCCCCGCTCAGAGGGAAACGATGAGTTTTGCTGAAGAACCTCGAGAGAGTCGAAGCATCCCGATAAACGAAATTCAATCCACCATAGCTCATCGCTCGGCCACGGGAAGTTATTGTAGCAGACACTTGGAAGCGATCATTCACTCCACGTGTTGGTTGTTTCACCGCGTAATCCATGTGAATCATGTCCGTACCTTTCAGCCCCATTATGCCCATGTTGCTATCAGTTTGCTGACCAGAACTAACGTGAGGAGGAGTGGTCCAGTCCACGTCAAAGCCTACAGCCTTTCCGGCAAATCCGGGCCGCGCTTTGATCGGAAGAGTCACGTTACCAGAAGCATCAACTCCAGTAAGGTTGTTTTGCCAGTCGAAAAAGGGAGTTCCTTTGACATCGTCAAAGCTTGCAGATGGATCAAGGTATGGCCCGCAAACGAGAGATTGTCCTGGGCGCAAAGTGATCGCTCCGGTCGTTGAGCTACTCGTCGGGCTAGACCAATTAGCAATATCGAGCGCAAAAGATTTTTCACCTTTTTGTGAGTCGTAAACAAACATCTCGTTGATCGAGCATAAACCATTGCTCTGCGGTTTGCCATTGATATGAAAATTGAATGCCACAGGAATGTTGCGCAGCACAATTTGCATTTTGTCAAATTGCACAGTGACATTGTACGGATTGTGCAAGGTGATCAGCGGCGCATAAATCAAGTGCCCCATATACTTCATCTGCGGGCTAACAGCTGCTAAGTTGCCAATCCAGCCACCGTGTGCATCACGAGTTACATAGGTAAATAGTACCTCGACTTTCGCAATGACTGGTGCTGGATAGAAATTCCGTGGCGGAGTCAGTGTCGTAGTCGTGATCGATTCCGTAGCCGCGCGATAGTATGTGGGCTGTCCATCTGGCGTCGTGATATCTTTATAAATGTTGTAGTAGCTGCGAAGAGCCGACCAGTTCGGATCAGACACACCGGTGATGCCATGTGTCGATTGATAGAGTTTCTTGCCATTGTATTCCGTAGGCAATGCCGTGGACTCAAACATCGCGGTAAGGTCTTGCTTTAAGCCGCCATTGCGCACATCCGTCAACAAGCCCATTGAATAAGGGGTGATGTGTTTGCGGAATTTCCCAACCTCTTTTGATGAATCATACAAGTCTAATTGATTGATATTCACGAAGCGCTCTTCAAATCCTACCGCTTTTCCGTAAGCCATGCTATTCGTGTCATCTGGCAAGAAATCCAGACGGCTGCCATCGCGAGCCTCGATCACATCGACAACCGGCCGCTGCGCCACGAGCAAAGCGCGTTTTTTGGCGAGTGTTTCATTTTCCTCAGGGTCACGATAGGAGTTGATGCGAGCTTTCACGGCTTCGTCTGCCACGTGATAGGCATAGTTGCCTTGCTTCTTGCCACCATTTGAGATCGATACCAAGCCTGCCGTGATTCGATCTTCTTCCGGTATATCACCAGAGCCAAAAGTGTTTTTACCAGCTAGTTCAATGGGGTTTTCGAAAGTCCCCGTGGTCGCGTAGTTTAACAAGCTTGTCTGCTCACGATTGGTGTCGGAAACCAGCCATTTTTGAAACAGATCGGCTTTGACCACGACTGCACCTGAAGAACCAGGCGCTATGTCCGATGACGACCAAACTCCCGTGAGGTTGAATTTGGATGGATTCTCACTAGTAATTTCAGACGTAGCGGTGATCGCTTTGTCAGGGCCGATACTTTTTTGCAAATCACCGAGCGCTATCATCAAAGCAAGCTTGGCATTACTGCGAGCGAGCGACATCGCATTACCCTGAGTTGAGGAACGCAGCGTGACAGATGAAAGTGAGAGAACGCCGACCGCAACCATCGTCAACAGCACCAGCAGACTGATGGTGATGATGAGTGTGAATCCTTTCTTGTTCTTAGCATTCCGCATCTGAGAAATTTTTGAAGGTAGTAGTTTCATAGCGTGGGTTTGATTCGTTGCAGGAACAGAGGGAGATTAGCACAAGCTCATCAAATGTAAATACAAAAGATTGCAAAAATTAGATCTTTGAAAAATGCATTGTATTTACGCTCCATAATCTTTCCCATTGCTCTGCGATTCTAGCAATTGTCGCGTCAAGTGACGTGCTGGGAGCATAAATCCGCAACGCAATGCACATCAAGAAATTATTTTCATGCCGGATTCGGATAATTACAGACTAAACTAGCGCTCGCACGAATCACCACGCCATGCTATTCTTGTCCGCCGTGAGACCATTTACCAAAGACCTCGAAGACATCCGTGAAGCTGGATTATGGCGGGAATTACGATCATGGTATCATAGCAATGGTAAAATCCAGGCTGCCGAATCGGACCAATCATTGTGGAACTTTGCCGCCAATGATTATTTGGGACTCAGCCACGATGAATCCCTCCGCGCAGCATTCCAAGAAGGACTCCAGCGCTATGGTCATGGCTCGGGTGCATCACGACTCGTCAGTGGTAGCTCACCCGCGCATCGCCAACTCGAAGAAGCGATCGCCGGGCACAAAAAAAAACAATCATCACTGTTATTTAGTACAGGGTTCGCCGTCGCGATGGGAATCATTCCAGCACTGCTGACTAAGACTGATTTCGTCGTGCTTGATAAACTAATTCATGCTTGCTTGATCGATGCCGCACGCCTCTCCGGAGCCACTATCCGCGTTTTCCCACACAATAATGTTCCCAAACTCCGCAAAATTCTCGCCTCGATTCGCGCCACTCATGGCTCATCGCCACGCATTCTGATCGTCACTGAATCTGTTTTCAGCATGGACGGCGACCTCGCTCCGCTTGCAGAATTGGTACAAGCAAAGGAAGAATTTGAAGCATTACTTCTCGTCGATGAAGCCCACGGCTACGGTGTGCTTGGCGCGACCGGTGGCGGACTAGCCGAAGCCTGCGGACTGCAAGATCGAATCGATTTACACATGGGTACCCTTAGCAAAGCCGCAGGACTGGCAGGAGGATTCATCGCCGCAAACTCAGAAATCATCCAACTTCTGATCAATCGAGCACGCTCTTTCATTTATTCCACGGCTCCTCCGCCAGCTCTTGCCTTTGCCGCGAGTCACGCCGTAGCCATCATACGTTCCGAAAAAGGACATGAATTGCGCGAAAAGCTTGCCGCAAACATTCAATTGTTTGATGATGGCTCGCAGCACAAAAGCGCCATTTTCCCGCATATCATCGGCGACAATGAGGCCGCACTCAACGCCTCCAGCAGACTTCGCGAGCAAGGCTTCCTTGTTCCGGCAATTCGCTACCCCACCGTGCCTCGCAATACAGCACGACTGCGCATTTCCCTCTCTGCAACACACCCAGCAGAGGCCATTCTTTCTCTGCGTAGTCAAATTCAAGCCCTTCCCCGCTGATTCGCTGCCGCTTTCTCTTGCTTTCTTGCCTAAGTATTGCAAAGTCGCTGCAGATCAATCCCATGAAAAAAGTCCATCAACTCATTACCGCACTTCTTTTCCTCAGCTGCGCCCAAGCTCAAGAAGGTTTCATACCACTATACAACGGCAATGACCTCAGTGGCTGGAAAGTAGTCAACGGCGATGGCAAATTCAAAGCGGAAGGCGAATGCATCGTCGGCACTGGAAAAAACGTCCGCAATAATACCTTTTTGCGCACCGAAAAAACCTACAAAAACTACGATTTTCGCTTCGAGATGAAATTCGATGACCTCAGCGGCAATTCTGGAATGATGTTCCGCGGACTGCAAAAAAAAGACGCCGACGGACGGGTTCACGGCTACCAATGCGAGCACGATAATGGCAAAGGCCGCGCCTGGACTGCTGGTCTCTACGATGAAGCTCGCCGTGGATGGCTCCAGCCGCCTCCGCTGAACCCGAAAAGCACCGATGCCCAAAAAGCCGAGCAAAATGCCTTCACCGCTCAGGGCCAAAAGATCATGAAATGGAACGACTGGAACGAAGTCCGCATCGTTTGTGAAGATCGTCACATCCAAATTTGGCTCAACGGAGAAAAGCGCGTGGACTACACCGACAACGATGCAGCCTTTACACCCGAAGGATTTTTCGCCCTCCAAGTACACGGCGGCAAGTCCTGCAACGTGCGTTGGCGCCATCTTAAAATCAAAGTTCTCTAACATTTTCCGCATTCACTCATGGGTTTCTTTAAATCACTATTTAACAAAATCACCAACCGCGCCGAAATCGAATGGGATGAGGTCGAGGCCGAACTCATTGCCGCAGACCTCGGAGTGCGCGGAGCGATGGAGATGATCGACGAACTCAAAGAACTCGGTCGCAAAATCACCGCCCAAGATGTCATCGACGTCGCCCGCGCCCACATCAACAAGCGCCTTCCCACCAGCTATCCCCTGCCCGCCAAACGCGAGGATGGGCTGCCCTGCGTGATCCTCGTCGTCGGCGTCAATGGCGTCGGTAAGACGACCTCTTCCGCCAAACTTGCCCATTGGCTGCAAAAACAAGGAAATTCTGTGATCCTCGCTGCCGCAGATACCTTCCGCGCTGCTGCTGTAGAGCAATTGGAGCGCTGGGGTCAACGACTCGAAATCCCCGTGATCAAAGGCAATACCAATGCCGACCCCTCCTCAGTCTGCTTCACCGCGCACCAAAAAGCCATTGCGCAAAAGACTGACTTCTTGATTTGCGATACCGCAGGCCGACTGCACACACGGCACAATCTGATGGAAGAGCTAACGAAAATTCGCCGCGTCATCGCCAAAAACGATGAATCAGCGCCGCATCTCACTCTGCTCGTCGTCGATGCCACCACAGGCTCTAATGCGCTGCAACAAGCAAAAGAATTTCACAAAGCCTGCCCACTCGATGGTCTCATCATCACCAAAATGGACGGCTCTGGCCGCGGCGGCATCGCCGTCACCATCCAAGAGCAACTCAAGATCCCAACTTGCTTCATCGGCTCTGGAGAGGAACCTCAAGCCTTCGCACCTTTCAATCGCGAGCGCTTTGTGAATGAGGTGATTTGAGTTGATCGAAAAAGAAACCGATCAGTCGGTATTGTATCACTAAAAGCGGCTCACTTCACTCTTTCGCAGCCCTCAGGCAATTGAATATCACTTTTTACCGACCCATTAGTTTGTTTTTCGTGGCGAACACGAATGATACCCAAAGGAGTCGGAAATGTGCCCTCGGCCCACTGCAATGACCCAAGCTGTGGCTCAATGCGCACTTTAGTAAAACCGGGGGCAGCGGGTGAAATTCCGAGCACAGTTTGGCTCATCCACGCCGTTGGACCACTAGCCCAACCATGGCAAAGGCTGTGACGAAAGTTCTCGTAGCAATAGGCCCCGAAGTCGCCGTGAATGTCCTTTTTACCCGCAGGAACGACTTCATCGATGCGACCACTGCCCTCCAGCCATGCGCGATCAAAATCCTCCCAAAATGTCGTCGCACCGCGATCCAGCATGCCACCCCAGTAGCTGCGAATGGTTTCCATCGCTGCATCCGTGTGACCAGCTTTCGATAGAGCCTGAAGCACGTAGTAACCGTAGAATGTGCTTACTCCTTGGGATTCACCAGGCAGTAACACCGCGCGCGCCGTCTCCTTGGCGTCGACCATGCCCGCAAGAACTTGCAAAGCAGCGCCGGACTTGGAGCCATTCGGCGCGGGCACTTGTGTCAGGGCCAGTTTTGCCTTTTCCGTGCAGAGCTTTGCCAATTCAGGATCTTCGAGAATGATCATCAGCGCCGCACCGCGTTCGAGAGTCATCGCTAAGAGTGCTTGCAATCCCGCAGTCACCCCTTGTTGATTCGGCGAGCTCGGCCAATCGAGAAAGCGCATGCCATCGATTTTTTCCTTGCCATCAGGCCCGACCAATCCACAGAGCTTCTTCAGTAGCCCTTCCATGTAGCTTTTCTGCTCTTTCAAGTAGTCGAGCTTACCATAGTGCTGATACCACTGATCGTGAATTAACACCCACCACATCGAGTAACTGCTGATGCCATTCATCCACTTGTCCACCGGAGTCACATCGCGGGTGAGATCGAGACTTTTTTCCACCACATCATTGTGACCAAAAACCGCAGCAATCGTGCTGACCTCGGGGTGCATGTCGCCAATCCACACCAATCGATCGCGCTTGATGCCATCCCACAAATACTCCTGCATATTCAAATGCACGGTCCAGGCACCTGTCGCCCAGATTTGATTGAGCCGATTATCATCGCAGCGAAACGAACCCAGATAGGGTAAATCGCGCACGCTGCAAATCGCGCGAATTTCCGAAATTTCCACGGGAATTTTTGGATCGGCAGCCTCAATGTAACAAAAACGGAATCCAGTGCGACCGATCGTGATGCTGCCGAGCCACGG
Source organism: Akkermansiaceae bacterium UBA956 (assembly GCA_002293145.1). Lineage (GTDB taxonomy): Bacteria > Verrucomicrobiota > Verrucomicrobiia > Verrucomicrobiales > Akkermansiaceae > UBA956. The sequence continues at coordinate 26,265 of DBCO01000036.1, forward strand.
CAAAGTGACCACTTGATCGCGAATCGCATGATCATTGGTCGCGCCTTTTTCGCCCACAGGCGTTAGGCATTCCATCACCGATTCTCCCGTGCGAATGCGCAGCGTGGGCGCGTTCTTTTCCGCCGTCATTGGGGTGAAAATTTCCACCGAGCCCTGAATTTCTACGCCAAAGTCCAACACAATTCCCGCAGGCTGGCCCTCGGCGCTCGTCAACACACACGCGGCCACGGGATCATCCAACAATGATTGGCCGCGCGATTTTTTCAGCAAATTCTCCGCGCGCTCCACTCCCGTCGGGCTTTTCCAGACCACCCGAGTCGGCGCGATCACATACTGACGCATCGGCGAAATCTCCGCATTCCCCGCCAAAGCAGGAGGCACAGAATTTGAATCCTGCGCCCATACCGGGAAGCAAAAAACAATCGATGACAGACAAAAGAAAGGTTTCATAGGCGAAAACATAGCTCCATTACGGACGCCGACAAGAACGCCTTTCAATCAATGCCGATTTCCTCTGGCAGATTTGCTCTTCCTCACCTATGTTGCGCACACATGAAAAAAATATTGATCATCGGCGGTGGTTTTGGCGGCCTTGAATGCGCACTCGGTCTCGCCAATCAACCAGGGATCGACGTTACACTCATTGATCGCACCAACCATCACCTCTTTCAGCCGCTGCTCTATCAAGTCGCTTCCGCATCACTTACCGCGCCAGACATTGCCCAATCGATCCGCCAAATCCTCTGCGATGCGAGCAATGTCACGGTATTGATGGATGAAATCACCCAACTCGATGCCGCTGAACACACTGCTACCAGTGCCACGGGACATGTGCATCACTACGATTACCTCGTGCTCGCTACCGGTGCCCGCACCGGATATTTTGGCAACGACCACTGGGCCCAACACACTCTCTGTCTAAAATCGCTCGCCGATGCTCAAGACATTCGTCGCACGGTGTTGACGAATTTAGAAAAAGCCGAGATGAGCACGGACCCAGCAGAGCGCCAACGCTTGATGACCATTGCCATCGTGGGCGGCGGTCCCACCGGAGTGGAGTTGGCCGGTGCTTTTGCCGACCTGATGAATCGCTCGCTACGCAACAATTTTCGCAACATCGATACCACCGTACTGCGTATCGTTTTGATCGAGGGATCCGAGCGCATCCTCGAAGCCTATTCGCAAGATCAATCGGCCTATGCCCGCCGTCGGCTCGAAAAACTCGGTGTCAACGTGCGTTGCAACACTCGGGTGACCGATATCCAACCGCAAATGTTGCATTTCAAAGAAGGCGAACCGCTGGCTGCAGCAGCGATCATTTGGGCCGCAGGTGTTGCTTCCAGTAGCCTTACCGCCCAACTCACCACACCGACAGATCGCGGCGGTCGCATCGCTCCCCTGCCCGATCTTTCTGTTCCGGGCTGCCCCCATGCCTTCGTCGCTGGAGACCTTGTGAGCTTGCTCGATGCCAAACAGCAACCGATCCCTGGCATTGCGCCCGCAGCGATGCAAATGGGTCGACACATAGCAAAAATCATCTGCAAAGAAATCAGCTCACGCGATCCCATCGATGTCGCCGCAAGACCTGCATTTCGCTACACCGACAAAGGCTTCATGGCCATCATCGGTAAAAATCATGCCGTTGTCAAATCCGGCGGCATTGAGCTCCAGGGCTTCATTGCCTGGCTGATGTGGCTCTTCATTCACATCCTCTTCCTCGTAGGCTTCCGCAACAAACTCGCTGTTTTGTTAGGTTGGGCCTTTGCCTACCTGCGAGACAATCCCTCGGCACGCGTCGTCGCCCAGGCTGTTGATTTGAGCCGCATAGCGCCAGCAAATCACGCAAAGTAGCTCATGAGATCATCGCCAGCCATTCGCTGAGGTCGTTGACGACAAAATCGGCACCGTGATCGCGAAGTTGTTCAAAAGAAAAATGCCCGGTTGCCACGGCCAAACAGCGTGCTCCCATGGCATGAGCACAGGCGATGTCTTTGGGCGTATCGCCGATGACAAGCGTGCGCGTTGCAGAATATTCGCGCCCAGTGTGATGGGTGGCACGACTCTGAGCTACTGGACCTAAACGATTGCGGTCGGCATGATCATCGCCATAGGCTCCAAAGCCAAAGTGGTGGTCGAGACCGAAGTGACGCATCTTGATCGCCGCTCCTTGCGCCGTATTGCCTGTGAGCAAGCCGATGGCGGATCCTCGTTGTTGATCAAACTGCAAGCATTGCTCCACGCAGGGCAAAATTTTTCCTGCATACTGCTCCGAGCGTAAACTTTGCTCCAAAAGCGGATGGTAGATGCCAAAAAATTCTTCCACATCAATGAGATCTGCCGTGTGCTCGTAGTGATCGAGAAGGTTTTTCACGATTCCCAAATCGGTGCTACCTGCGAGGTCTAATGAGGGTGACGGAGCACCGAAGTAGCGTTCCGCCGCGGTCATGATGGCAAACATTCCGGCACCGCCTGTATCCACAAGGGTGCCGTCAATGTCATACAACACGAGGTCGAAGGATAAATCCAAAGAACTGTGTTGGCTCATATCCATGTGTTAGTCTTTCGACTCTTCCGCAGATGGTTCAGCGCCTGATTCAACAGCGTCCTCGGCTGCCTCGTCCTCGGCGGCATCGTCCTCGCCCAACTCAAGGTGGGACTCATCGTCTTCATCGACATCCTCGTCATGGTCGTCATCTTCTTCCATCAATTCACCATGGAACAAGTGGAACTTGCGCTTGCGCTGACCTTGCGGCAAGGGAGAGAGCGTCATTGCGATCACGCGACCGCCCAAGCGCGGTGCTTGGTCCACGTTCGACATGGTCTTCAGGTCATCGATGATTTTCGTCATCGCCACGAATCCCAAGTCTTTGTGCGCGTTTTCACGACCTTTGAACTGGATGATTACGCGGACCTTGTGACCGGTATCGAGGAATCCCTCCACACGGCCCATTTTGATGTTGTAGTCGTGCGCACCGGTGCCGACGCGCAACTTGATTTCCTTCATCCGTGTCGCGGATTTGGATTTCTGCTTTTTGAGCTTGGCTTGCTCATACTTGAACTTTCCGTAGTCGATGATCTTGCACACTGGCGGATCCGCCTGTGCTGCGATTTCGACGAGATCGAGTCCGACAGATTGTGCCTTGAGCAAGGCATCCCGCACGTTCATTACGCCGAGTTGCTGACCATCAGGCCCGACCACGCGGATCTTCGGCGCACGGATTCGGTCGTTGACACGTGTTTGATCGCGGTTGCCCATGCGACCGCCCTTCGATTGGTTTGATTTCGTTTGTTTGCTTATGGCTTTAGTCCTCCAGTGGGTTCATGCTGCGCCCCAATGACTGAGGCATCGAAAAGATGCCGCCAAGAGGGCGAGAGTGGTGCGTGCAGGTTTCTGATCATGACACATCATGTGGGATCAATAAGGCATGATTGTCCACCCAACTCATTGGGGGGATCAGGAATTCATACATGCTACCTGCGGTAAAATTCATCAAAAAAAATCTTTCAGCCTTCTGGATGATTACATCAATATGCTGTGCGGAGACATCAGTAGCCAATCTTGGGAGCGAAAGCAAGCGAAAAATCAAAACGACTGATTTTGTGAAAATCGAAAAAATTTCACTCGCCCAGGACTCGTTTTACGGGCTCTCCGGCACCACCAAAATCACACGAGTTTGTTGGCCTAAACTCACCGCAATTTTGCCTAACAAAACATCCTCTTTGTATTTCCCTCTCACACCCACATCCATCGTGGAGAGACTCAAAGTTGTACTTGGATCTTTAAATTCTCCCTGCCGCACAAATACAGCTGATTGCGAAAGGGTTGACCGCTACTTACTCGCTCGCCACCCCCCACTTACTTTGTAGACCGACATCAGCTACCACTTTTGCCAAAACCTATGACTAAGTTAGTTGCTCCGCAAGGCGCTTTTGCAAATCAACCAACTGCTCGCTTGAGCTTTGCTCATGCAATGTGAGCTTTGCTCATGCAATGGAAAGGGAACCCACTGGCTATCCATGCGATTTTGTCGCATCCACCAAATACCGACAATACCTGCGCCTCCCAGAACTACACAGATGGCTAAACCAATCAAAATCAATCGTTGCATCTGAGACGATAATAACGCATCAACAGCACGCGCAAAGCATACTTTTACTATGACGTTTCCTCCGAATACAGCCACCATCCATACCCTCCCCAATGGTCTCACCTTGATTCTCGATCCCCATCACGATCACCCTGTCATCAGCACGCAATTGTGGGTGGAAACCGGCTCCATTCATGAAAATCATCTTCTCGGCGCTGGACTTTCTCATTTTCTCGAACACATGGTTTTCAAAGGTACTGCTGCCTACGATGGCACTGCTTTGGCATCCGTAGTGCAAGCAGCTGGTGGTCACTGGAATGCTTACACCACCTTTGATCGCACTGTCTACTACATCGATGGCCCCGCCACGGGTATGGATAAATTTCTCCACGTCCTCACCGAAATGGTCTATCGCCCCACACTGCCCGAAGATGAATTCGAGATGGAAAAAGACGTCATTCGCCGCGAGATCGATATGGGGCTCGATGATCCATCGCAAGCAGGAATGCGCTTACTTCTCGATACAGCCTTTCGCTACGACCCGCGCCGCCTCCCAGTCATCGGATTCCGTTCCAGCTTCGATGCCATTACCCACGATGACCTCGTTAGCTACCACCGCGAACGCTACACTGCCAATCGTACGTTTTATGTGCTATCCGGCGATTTCGATTGCTCAGAAGCGATCGCCATGATCACCAAGCTCACGGAAGATCTTCTGCCCGGACCGGCGCGCGAGCCATTCTACGCCATCGATCCTCCACAATGCTCCCTGCGCCAATCGGCAGATGTTTTTGCCATCCCGTCGAGCCGACTATGCCTCGCATGGAAAATCCCCGCCATGGGTCATCCTGATGCCCCGATCTACGATGTTCTCGCCGCAATGTTGGGACGCGGTCAATCGTCCCACCTCTACACCGAACTCCGCGAAAAACAAGAACTCGCCCTCGAAATCGCCGCCTGGTCGTGGAGTGGCAACATTGGCGATGGACTCTTTGCCATTTCCGCCGAGTGCCAACCCGAACAGCGCGAACCCTTGATTGCGGCGATCCGTGAGGAAATGATCCACTACCAGCAGGTCGATTTCACCGAGGCACTCGAGCGCGCCAAGCGTCAGATCATGGTCTCGCAATTCCGCTCACTCACCACCGCTTCTGGACGCGCCGCTGATCTTGCCAGCAATTGGCACGAGGCTCGCGATCTCCAATTCACCAAAAACTACCTCGCCCTTATTGAGCAAGTGGATGCCTCTGCCGTACTTCGCTGCTTGCGTGATCTCCATGACCGCAAACTGACCATCACCCAGCTCAATCCCCTCAGCGAAGCCAATGCAAAATCAACCAGCGTCGCCGCACATAGCAAAGTCGACCACCAATCGATCACCCTCCGCAACGGCATCAAAGTTGCGCTATTTCCCGATTCTCGCCTACCCATACTCAGCCTGAAAACTGTCGTCCGCGGTGGATTATCGCGCGAAACAGCAGAGCAAGCCGGCATCAGCTCACTCTTCGCCTCCACTCTTACCCAAGGCACAACATCACGCAGCGCCTATCAGATTTCCTCCACCCTCGACCGCCTCGGAGCGTCCCTCCACGCCTCTACAGGCAATAACTCCGTGCTCCTCCAAGGCTCATGTCTTTCGCCCGATCTCGATGTCTTGCTGAGCATCTGCTCCGATGTTATCCTTCACCCGACCTTCCCTGAAGACTCGATCCTTCGCGAAAAAGCCTCACAGCTTTCCAGCATACGTGAGTCACTCGAAGATCCGCTAGACACCGCATTCCATCAAATGCGCGGCATGCTGTTCTCCGGAAAATCTTACGGTATTCCCGCCATCGGAACTGTCGAGAGCATCACCTCGATTCAGCAAAGCGACCTTATCAATCTGCATCGCGAACTTTTTTGCGCACAAAACATGACCATCGCTCTCGCTGGAGACTTTGATCCTGACCGCATCATTCCTTTACTGGAAGAACATCTTGCGCCTCTACCCTTAGGAAAACCGCTACCGCTTCCTGCAAGCGAACTTGCCCATGACCGCATCGAAACATTTCACCGCGAGAAAAAACAAGCCGTCATCGCCATCGGCTACCCAGGTCTATCCGTATCAGATCCTCGCCGTTTCGGAAGCTCGATGCTGCTCGAATACTGCTCAGACATGGCTGGCCCACTCTTCACTCGTATCCGCGAAGAACTCGGCCTAGCCTACCAAGTAGGTGCCACTCAATTTCACGGTCACGATGTCGGAATGGTCGCATTCTACCTATCCACAGCACCCGAGCAACTCGAACTCGCCCACCGCGAACTCATCAGCGAAATCGCAAAAATCGCCGCCCAAGGCATCCCCGATGCCGAATTCGAAAATGTCCGCGCCACAGTTCTTTCGGCACTTGTGCTGCAACAACAAAGCCCTGGAGCCATCGCCCGCCAAGCCGCGGTGGACCTCCTATTCGATCTCCCCGCTGATCACCACCGCCACGTTCACGAAATCATTCGCCAACTCACTCCCCAAGACATTCGCAACCTAGCAAGCGATCTCTTTCAAGGAATCAAGCCCGTCACAGCACTGGTAACGCAAAAACAAGCAGCAGCCATCATCTAATCCGGCACAGCACTTGGACTGCGGCAGCATGCTGCCGCTTTCCGCAAAGCAGCCTGCTGCGAGCGCTTAAAAAGCCACGGCCTTCGCCCCCCCAAGTCCGCCGCCGACTTCGCCCTCCTGCTGCACGGTTTTCACTTCCTGAAACCTGAAGGCGTGATGGCGCGCATCCTGCCGCATGGCGTGCTCTTCCGTGGCGGTGCCGAAGAACCCATCCGCACCAAACTGCTCAACGACGGCCACATCGACACTGTCATAGGAATGCCGGCTAACCTCTTCTATTCAGCCGCCATCCCGGTCTGTATCCTCGTGCTCAAGAAGTGCAAGAAGCCCGTTTTCCGACTCTTCTTGACATTCTCCAAAATGCATCCATCTTCCTTGCATGTTCCGCAAACTCTTAGCACTTTTTGTGATTCCTTCGCTCGCTTGCTGCGAACCTTCCACACCCATGAACAAAGACAACACACCCGCAGAAAAACCGAAAGTCCCCGAGGGTGCTGAGGTCCTCACCCTTGGAGCCGGATGTTTCTGGTGCATCGAGGCCGCTTATCGCCAGCTTGATGGCGTCTACTCCGCCACCTCTGGCTACATGGGCGGCACCTTAGCCAATCCGACGTATGAACAAATTTGCAACGGCACCACAGGTCACGCCGAAGTAGTACAAGTGGTCTATGATCCGAAGAAAACCAGCACCGAGAAAGTTCTCTCTTGGTTCTGGGAATTACACGATCCCACCACGCTGAATCGTCAAGGAGCCGACGTCGGCACGCAGTATCGCTCGGCAATTTTTTATCACAACGAGGGCCAGAAAAAAGTCGCAGAGGCTTCAAAAACTGCTGCAAAGGAACTTTTCAAATCTCCCATCGTGACCGAGATTACCGAATCGGCCACTTTTTATCCTGCTGAAAAATACCATCAGGATTTTTATCAGCAAAATAAATCGAAAAACCCCTACTGCCGCGCCGTGATCACGCCCAAGTTGAAAAAACTCAAACTGGAAGAATAATCCGCCGCATGAACCAATGCAGCAGCCCTCGCAACGCGCTTTTCGTCTTTCATCAAAGATAATTTCGTCACTACTCTGAGCGCATGCCACCGGATCAATCCATCAAGATCATCGACTCGCACACAGGCGGTGAGCCGACTCGCATTATCATCGCCGGTATCCCTGACTTAGGCAGCGGTAGCATCGCGGAGCAATCGAATGTTTTTCGCAGCCAACACGATTGGTTGCGCAGCAGCGTAGCGAATGAACCTCGCGGGCATGATGCCATGGTCGGCGCCCTACTCCTCCCACCGAGCGAGCCCGATTGCCTCTGTGGTGTGATTTTTTTCAATAATGTCAGCACCTTGAACATGTGCATTCACGGCACCATTGGCCTCGGCGTGACCCTCGCACACATGGGCAAGATCACGACAGGTATTCACAAAATTGATACTCCCGTCGGCGTCATTACCCTCAATCTTCACGAGGATCTTCGAGTCAGTGTCAACAATGTGCCATCCTATCGTCTAGCCAAAGATGTGCCCGTCGATGTGCCCGGCTACGGATCGATCACCGGCGACATCGCTTGGGGCGGCAACTGGTTTTTCCTCATTAATGAGCAAGGTCCTGCTGTGCGCTTCGAAAATATCGCCGCTCTCACCCATTTCACCTCTATGGTGAAGCTAGCCCTAGCCGATCAAGGCATCACCGGAGAAAACGGCATGGAAATCGACCACATCGAGAGCTTTGGCCCGCCCACAGATCCTACCAAAGCCGACTCAAAAAACTTCGTGCTCTGCCCCGGAAATGCCTACGACCGCTCGCCTTGCGGCACCGGCACCAGCGCGAAACTTGCCTGTCTCTACGCCGATGGCAAATTGCTACCCGGACAAACCTGGCGTCAAGCAGGCATACTCGATTCGGTCTTCGAGGGACAAGTCGCCCCGCTTCACGAGCAACATTGCATTCCTACCGTTTCCGGCCGTGCATGGATCATCGGCGAGTCCACTTATCACTTTTCACCCGACGACCCCTTCCGCCACGGCATCATCTCGACGAGCGTTTGAATTCACACTAACAGTTTTCTTACAAACTCAGAGCTTGCTTCATTACCACAAGAGCCGTGCGTTGCTCATCGCTTGTGATCTTTCCGTCCATGCCTTGCACTTGATTACGCAGCGCAGATGCATCTGATGAAGGCACGCGAAGCCAATCAGCAAAGGACACCATCGTGCGCAGAAACTCCCAAGAATCTGAAGGCTGAGCCGTCACCTTGGCGTCGATTAGTAAGGTTTCCGCGCCCACCGTCAGCTCCATGCGCCCTAGCGTGGGACCAGACGCTTCCACTTCTAGCATGATCGTCGTGGCCATGCCCGCAGGCAACCGAGTAAGGTTTTTACTTTGAGAATTTTCTCCGCCAAATCCCAGTAAGCGGTAGCGTGAGCCGAGAGTGGGAAGCCAGTGAGCATCAATGCTCACGGCAGCGGATTGATGATTCTGCATCGTCACCGCCACCAAATGGCGACCGTTACGCTCGACGGCAGATGCAGCTTCAACATGAAATGAAACACCGCTAAGCACGGCATTGGCTTCGATGGCGAGAGGGAATTGATTCAGCAATTCCTCCACACGTACCATCCGCGGGCTGGGCAATTGTTTTTTCTCAATGATGCTGCGCTTCACCCAACTCCACGATGCCGTGCCAGCCATAATAGGCAGTGCAGCACGAGGATGTTTTTCAGCAGAAAGCAATCCACGATCGCGAACCTCGGGCAATTCGGCTGCCTTGGGTAATGGGTCATTCGCTATGCGTTTGGCGACCTCTGTCAAATACAACGCAGGATTCTTCTGCACCATGGCAGATTTTTCTTGGTTCAATTGAGCAGTGTTTGATCCACCAACAGCCGTGAGCGACTCATCACCTTCAGCCACCGGAAAATCACCTGCATCGCTGGGCAAGAGCGCGATCTCACGCGACACCTGCGTCTGGGCGATGCCGCCACTTCGACCTGGGCCAAGGTTTTGCATGAATAAAACTCCAAGCACCAATGCCGCCGCAGCAGAGAGAGAAACCCAAGCCCAACCACGAAATGGCTTTTGTGGCATTGCAACAAGATTTGCTGGAGAAATTACCGAAGCATCCCTATTGCGCGCGCTTCGCAAAATGGCATCGCGCTGCCGAGCATCAAGGCTTTGCACCTCACCACCCATCATGCTCGTCAACTGGCTCAAAAATTCCTGCTGCTCACGAGCTGCCATTTGCAACGCGGGATCAGCCGCTACAGCCCGTTCCATTTCCGCAGCCTCCTGCGACCCGAGCTCACCCAAGAGCCAGGCTGTCCATTGCGGATCATCCAATTTCGTTTTCATCATTCTTCGTTTGATTCTGCCAGATCGCGGGGCATCCATTCGCGCAGGCGTTTGAGGGCATTGTGCAAAAGGAAGCCCACATTTCCATTCGAGAGACCCGTCACCCGACTGATCTCTTCATAGCTCAATCCTTGCTGAAATTTCAACACCACCACCTCACGCTGATTCGGAGTCAAGCGCTGGAGATACATCTCCAACCGTTGGTGCATTTCTTCTTTTTCTAACAAAGATGATGCCGATACCGTGTTCGCTGGAATTTTTCCCAGCTTCTTTTCATCCATCTCGACCAGGCGCGAATCCTTGCGCAACACATCTAGCGCACGATTCCGACAAACTGTAAAAAGCCAAGTTTTCACGCCATCGCGCACCTTAGCTACATCCTGCTGGCACAGGCGGATGAAGGTATCTTGCACCACATCACGCGCCCGCTCCCAATCATGAACAAAGCCCTGAGCATACCCAATCAAAGGCCGCTCATACTCCTTGAGCGCCCATTCGATGAATTGTTCCTGAGTCTGCATCATATCGGGAGGCGAACCGTTTGTCATGTCCGCATCTTTAGAAACGTGCAAGTTGCCTATTTCTTTGATCATATTCGCAAAAAAATCAGTAGCGCAGAAAACAAACACCCGCAAATCAAATTCGCAAATCAGGCAGATCTTCCTAGGATTGAAATTGGCAGCTCTCAGCGGATTTAGACATGGATTTTTACCGATAAAGAAATGAAATGAGGAATGCAGGAAAACAGGAAAAGGCTACACAATACCATTCCTAACAGTTATCGTCTGGATGAATTGCTGATTTTTCGAAACTTGAAATGAGCAGGACGTCTGGAATGGATTTCCCAACCTACGCGACCACGGAAGATAAGTGACTTTTTTCTTAGCCCAATGAGTGGAAAGCGAGGAGTGGGTTGTAGCACAGCCAAGATGGCTATGCTACTTTGTGGCTTTCGATGCGTGATTTTGAGCATTCGGGCCGGCGGCAGCAGGCTGCCTTAGGGACAGCGGCAGCGGGGCTGCCGCTGTCCAAGGAGTTGGAGTTTTTTACGGACACGCCATGCCTCAGCTACCATCGATCGAATGTTTCGTAGAAATAATCTAGCGAATGAAGTAACTGAGATTTTCTAACTCAGAGGCAAGATCGACGCTATTGACGACGATTTCTTTGGGCACTTCGAGGAAGGCTGGGGAGAAATTGAGAATTCCTTGCACGCCGCCGCGCACCAAACGATTGGCCATGCCTTGGGCATATTCTGCGGGAACACAAAGGATCGCAAGACGCACTTGATTTTCCGCGAGAAAATTTTCCATTTCATCTTCGAGAAAAAGTAGGACGCTGACACCACGGGCACGGGCCGCTGCAGGATCGGCATCAAAGGCGGCGATAACCTCAAAGCCTTCTTTCTGGAATCCTTGGTAGCGAAGCAGCGCCGAGCCGAGGTTACCCGCTCCGACGAGGATGACGGGCTGAAGTTTTTCCTGACGCAGAGCATCACGCAGGGCGGTGATCAATTTCTCCACAGGATAACCGAGACCACGTGTGCCCCATTGGCCCAGATAGGCGATGTCTTTGCGCAATTGCGATGAGTTAACGCCTGCCGCCTTGGCGAGAGTCCCCGAGCTGACCGTTTCAATGCCATTATCTACCAAGCGCTGCAAGCAACGGTGGTAGGTAGAAAGGCGATAAATCACCTTCTTGGGAATGGCACTTTTTTCTGACATCGGGTGTCTAACTGGGGGTAATCGTTACGTTCCCGGCAGCTCGATGAAGCCTTCGAGCTTGCGAATGCGGGTCGGGTGACGCATTTTGCGCAAGGCCTTCGCCTCGATTTGACGAATCCGCTCACGGGTGACTTGGAATTGGCGACCGACTTCTTCGAGTGTGCGTGAGTAGCCGTCTTTGAGACCGAAGCGCTGCTCGAGCACTTCGCGCTCGCGTTCGGTGAGGCTATCGAGCACGTCCTTAATCTTGTCTTTGAGCATCGAGAAGCCAGCTTCCTCCATCGGATTGTCGGCAGATTTGTCTTCGATGAAATCGCCGAACGATGTGTCATCGCTATCGCCGACGGGTGCCTGCAACGAGATCGGCTGCTGGGCCATTTTGAGCACAGCGCGCACACGCTCGACGGGCAAGTGAATTTCCTCGGCGATTTCTTCGGGTGATGGCTCGCGACCATACTCCTGCACGAGCTGTTTCTGCACGCGCATGAGCTTGTTGATGGTCTCGATCATGTGCACCGGTATGCGGATCGTACGGGCCTGATCCGCGATGGAGCGGGTGATCGCTTGGCGAATCCACCAAGTGGCGTAAGTGGAGAATTTGTAACCGCGACGGTATTCGAATTTTTCGACGGCTTTCATCAGCCCCATGTTGCCTTCTTGAATGAGGTCGAGGAAAGATAGTCCACGGTTGGTATATTTTTTGGCGATGGAAATCACGAGACGCAAGTTGGCCTCGACCATTTCCGTCTTCGCCTTGAGTGCCATTTTCATCCAGTGGCGCAAGGCGGAGTAAGAATCATCGAAGGTCTCGATGGTTTGCCATGCGTGTTGTTGAAGTTCACGCACGATGTTTTGCGTGGCTTTGTCTTCGGGACTGGCTGCGAGTTTGCGTCCGTATTTCCAGAATTTTTGTTGATACTCCTCTACCTTCTCGCAGAAGTCTTCGATGATTTTCTGCTTGTAGTAAAACTTGATGTAGTGGCGATTGAGGTTGCCGATGTTTTTAGCGAACTCTTCCTGTAGTTTTTTCAGTCCACGAGGGCTCTTCGATGTGATCTGACGGAAAATGTCGTCATTTTCGGCGTGTAGCGCCTTAAGTTGATCGCAGTGGCGAGGCAGGCCTTTCATGTAGCGCTCACGGCTTTCGATTTTTTTATCGAGAATCACGCGGTCGAAACGCTCCTTGCCCTTGATCAATTTATCGGCTAGATCGAGGTAATCATGGTGCATGAAACCGAACTGGTGAAGATGCTTGGCGACCTCAATCTCGGCATCCTCGATGCGCTTGGAGATTTCGACTTCTTGCTCGCGGGTGAGCAAAGGTACTTGGCCCATTTGCTTGAGATACATCCGCACAGGGTCATCGAGAATGTCGAGCTTTTGCTCACTTTTCGAGTCATCGTCGTCGATCTCATTGTCATCGCCTCTGCGGTCTTTGAAACGATCAACCTCGGACGCATCGATGATGTCGAACTCCATCGAGCGCAATTGCTCCATGATGGCCTCGACGTCATTAGGGTCAACGATGTTGTTCGGCAAAATCTCGTTGATGTCATCGTATGTGAGATATTCCTGCTCTTTGGCAAGTTTGATCAGCTCACGGATTTTCTCTTGGATCTCAGGAGTGTGAATGCGCGGTTTTTCCTTGCCACCTTTTTTCGAGGATTTTTTCGGATCAGCAACGGGAGTGGGTGCAGTTGCGGTAGCTTTTTTCGAGATCGGACTCGCAGATTTTCCAGATTTTGCAGAGGTCGCGGCCGCGTCAGGCTTTTTGGCCGGGCTTCCAGCAGCGGGCTTGGATGAAACGGTATGATCCTTGGCGTTGCTAACTTTTACTGGAACAGGTTTGCTGGTAGATGCGGATTTTCCTGCAGGAGCTTTCGCCGCAGGAGCT
>DBCO01000036.1:40002-41549 GCA_002293145.1 Akkermansiaceae bacterium UBA956
GCAGGAGCTTTCGCCGCAGGAGCTTTCGCTGCAGGTGCTTTCGCTGCGGGAGTCTTGGCGACAGGAGCTTTCGCTGCGGGTGCTTTCACTGCAGGTGCTTTCACTGCAGGTGCTTTCACTGCAGGTGCTTTCGCTGCAGGTGCTTTCGCTGCAGGTGCTTTCGCTGCGGGAGTCTTGGCGACAGGTGCTTTCGCTGCGGGAGCTTTTCCTGTTGGGGTTTTGGCCGACGATGACTTTGTAGCTGAGCCTTTCGGTGCGGACGCTTTGCTGGCTGATACACTCGCTTTTTGCGGTGCTGGCTTTTGCGGTGCTTTCTTCGTTCCCATATGGTTGTGTGATCCTGTAAATCGATGAATTAGGAAAATTTGGACAAAATTCACCTATATTAGGGGCTGACCATTTGTCAGCGGGGCGCAAACTATGCGCTGTGCTTTGCAGCGTCAAGAAAAGAATTAAGGAAAATCACAAAGATATGATAAAATCACCACCTAACGAGTCACACCACGCTTGGATTGCTCAATGAATTCAATGAGCGCCTTGCATTGCGGATGGTTCGCTGCCGAGCTTGCCTTAAGAGAACTAAGGCCTGCTGCTAGATTCAGTTCTTTTTTCAAAAAAAGTTTTTTGTAACCTGACTTGAGCGCCTTGATCGCCTCTTCATCAAACCCGCGCCGCTGCAAACCTACTTGATTCAGACCACGCGTAGCAGCTGGATTTCCATCGACAATCATAAATGGCGGAACGTCTTGAATAATCTTGGTGCAACCGCCGACGATCGAATGCTGACCCAATCGACAAAATTGATGGACGCCACCGAAACCTGACACGATCACATGGTCCTCGACTTCAACATGCCCAGCGAGCGTGCCATTGTTCGATAAAATCACATGATCCCCCACCTGGCAATCATGGGCGACGTGCGAGTAACACAGGAAAAGATTGTGACTGCCAATGCGCGTCGGAATTTCTTCATGAGTGCCGCGGTGGATGGTCGTATTTTCCCGAAAAACATTGCCTGAGCCGATGACCAGATGTGTAGGTTCGCCCACATACTTCAGATCCTGCGTTTTGCCACCAATCGCCGCGAAAGGAAAAAACTCATTGTTCGGCCCAATGCGGCAAGGCCCTTCGATCACCACGTGCGAGTGCAGCACACAAGAAGCGCCCAGCACCACATGATCGCCGATCACACAAAATGGGCCAATTGTCACATCTGCGCCGATTTCGGCCTTCGGGGAAATGATAGCGGTAGGATGAATCACGGCAGTCAATGTTGTTACATAAGAGAGTTCGCCACCTTCTGCTACGATCACTGATTCATGTCAAGAGGATATGCACAAGGGTGTAATTGAAACTAGTGGTCAAGCGGCAGGCTGGCAAAAATGTTAAGTTAGCCTAGATCCCAGAGTATGGGGAAATTAGTCGTGATGGAGGCAAATTGAAACAGAATTTCAGAATTTTCAAAATTTCAGAATTGAGAATGAGGCAGGAGTTACTAGGTGATTTGTTATTGGTTGATCACAGAATCTCTGCGTCTCCGCGTCTCT
>DBCO01000039.1 GCA_002293145.1 Akkermansiaceae bacterium UBA956
ATGGCGGAGAAGGTGGGATTTGAACCCACGGTGAGTATTACCCCACGTCCGATTTCGAATCGGGTGCCTTAGACCACTCAGCCACCTCTCCCTGTTTTCCTTGCGGGCGCGAAAATTATCGGTAAGGTGGGGTTTTGTAAAGCAATCTTTTTTGCTTTTTCGGAGGAAATACTTGCCGTATCAGCTCAAGTCTGATGTCTGAAAAATCTTGTTTCTCTACCTCAATACTCCCGCACGACGAGGAAGTCGGCGATTTGGTGTAGGTGGTCGGCTTTTTTGCCAAAGACATCGAGCGCGGCCATGGCTTTTTTGGTCAGTGCGGCGGCTTCTTTACGGGATTTTTCAAGGCCGACGATGGCGGGGTAGGTGGCCTTGGCGACGTTGGCATCTTTGCCTGCGGTTTTGCCGAGGACTTCTGTGCTTTGGGTGACGTCGAGGATGTCGTCGATGATTTGAAAGGCAAGGCCGAGGCATTGTCCGAAGGTGCTGAGTGCCTCAAGCTTGGCGGGGGAGGCATTGACGGCCATGGCTCCGAGTCGCAGTGAGGTGGTGAGCAGGGCGGCAGTTTTGGCTTTGTGGATGAGTATGAGCTGGGCTTTGGTAAGATCCTTGCCTTCGCCTTCGAGATCCATGACTTGTCCGCCGATGAGGTGGCGACTGCCGCTGGTGAGGGCGAGTTCTTTGATCAAGGAATCGGCTTTGTAGCGTGGTGTGCCGGGGGTTTGGGCGAGGATGAGAAATGCCTCGGTGAGTAGCGCATCGCCGCAGAGTACGGCCATGCCATCGCCAAAAACCTTGTGGCAGGTCGGGCGGCCACGGCGTAGGTCGTCGTCGTCCATGCAGGGGAGGTCATCGTGGACAAGTGAATAGGTATGCAGCACTTCGACGGCACAAGCGGCCGCCATGGCTTTGGCAGGATCACCGCCGCAGGCCTCAGCTGCAGCGAGGCAAAGGATCGGGCGCAGGCGTTTTCCTCCGGCAAAGACCGAGTAGCGCATGGCTTTGTGAATCGTCTGTGGGGCGATTTTCTCGGCGGGGAGAAATTTGTCCAAAGCGCGATCGACCGCAGCCGCAGTGGTATTGAGATATTTTGTGAAATCGGCAGTGGTCATACTCGTTTCGTTAGAGGATTTCGGCGATTTGCACGGCGTTCAGGGCGGCACCTTTGCGGACTTGGTCGCCTACAACCCAGAGATCGAGCGCGTTTTCCAGCACCAGGTTTTGGCGGATGCGGCCGACTAGGCAGTCGTCCTTGCCGGTGGTATCGAGAGGCACGGGGAAAATCCCGTTGGCTGGGTCGTCACAGAGTTGGATGCCTTTTTTGCCCGCATAAACGGCGCGTGCGGCCTCAGGGGTGATCGGTTTGTCAAAAACGGCGGTGATCGATACCGAATGCGAGCGATAGACCGGAACGCGGACGCAGGTGCAGGAAACTTTGAGGTCGGGGAGGTCGAGAATTTTTCGGCCCTCGTGCAGCATTTTCAATTCCTCCTTGGTGTAGCCATTTTCGGTAAAGACATCGACTTGGGGGATCACATTGAAGGCGATCTGGCGCGAATAGACTTTTTGTTCTAAAGGCAGGCCGTGCGTGATGGCGTGGACTTGCTGTTCTAGCTCGGCGATGCCTTGGGCGCCACTGCCGGACACAGCTTGGTAGGAGGAGGCGATGATTGATTTCAGGCCAAAGGCTTCATGCAAGGGTGCCAGTGCCATCAAGGAAATGATGGTGGTGCAGTTCGGATTGGCGATGATGTTTTTCGGGTGATTGCGAGCGGCGGCGGGATTGATCTCGGGCACGACGAGAGGCACACCTTCGTCCATACGGAATGCCGATGAGTTATCGATGACCACGCATCCGGCCGCAGCGGCGGAGGGTCCGAATTCTTGGGAAATCGAGCCACCAGCGCTGAACAGCGCAATTTCGATGCCGGCGAAGCTATCGTGCGTGAGTTCTTGCACTGCGATCTCTTCTCCGCGGAAAGGAAAAGTTTTCCCCGCTGAACGTTTCGAGGCCAATAGCGTGAGTTTGCCGATGGGGAAATTTCTTTCCTCAAGGCAGAGACGCATTTCTTCACCAACGGCACCAGTGGCGCCAACGATCGCTACATGTTTCAATTCGCTCATAGACTGTGGGTCAACGGGAGTTGCAGAATAACGATTTTTGCAAAACTGGCAAATAAATTGCAGTAGAAATTTTGATAGATCGGATTTGGCTAAACTGGCGTGCGACAGATTTGAGTGATGTTGCATGTGACGAACTTGTCACATGGGTTTAATTGTCAATGTGTCTGTGAAGCGATTAGTAATTAACAGGTGCTGCTGAGCAGTCACTCCCCAAGACAACCTACAACAAGATACGATAAACATGAAAACCATGCAAAATATCATTCTCGCCGCTGTGCTCACAGCCGTGGGATCCGCCCAAACGATCAGCCTCAAGGGCAGCGACACCCTAGGTGCCAAGCTGATTCCTCAGATGGCGGAGAAATACAAAGCCGAAGGGCATGCGGACGTGAAGTTCGAGATTGCTGCAGAGGGCTCATCGACAGCTTTTCCAGCTCTAGCCAACGGCACCGCGCAGATTGGCATGTCATCGCGTCAGATTAAGGAAGAGGAAACGACGGAGTGCAAGACCAAGGGCATCACGCTTCAAGAACACATCGTTTGCTATGATATGCTCAGCGTGATCGTGAACAAAAATAGCCCTGTGGCGAATCTCACCAAAGCTCAGGTGGCAAAAATTTTTACCGGTCAAGTCAAAGATTGGGCGGAAATCGGCGGCACTCCCGGCCCCATCTCGATCTACACCCGCAATACTTCTTCTGGCACCTACAAGGACTGGCAGAAACTGGCCATGGATGGTCGCGATTACCCCGCAAGCTCGCTGAAAATGGCTGGCAATGAGCAAATCGCTCAAGAGGTGGCGAAAAACAAGGGTGGCATCGGCTACGTCGGTCTGGCCTACTCGAAAACTCGCGGTGTGAAAGCCATTAGCATCGACGGCATTGCTCCTGTGGCTGACAACAAGAAAACCTACGCATACTCCCGCGAATGTTTCTTGTATGTTCCTGAAAACGCCAGCGCCGCGGTGAATTCGTTCATCGAGTTCGTTCACTCGGATTCCGCGCAGAAAGTCGTCGATAGCACCGGATTCATCCACGCGAAATAATCCGCAACTCTGTTTTTCTCCCAAACACCGCAGCAGTTTTAGTTGCGGTGTTTTTTTGCCATCAGCTCAATTGTGACAATTTCGTCACATGAGCTGAGCACTCTGGGATTGTGCTGTGGCGCGCAATTATTAGACTACCCGCGCCGCTGGTGCGTTTCTTTTCATCTACCGCTCGATTTCATGCCAACAAACTCCACACCGAAAGCTCCCTCTAGCTTTTCCCGCAAGGGATTCTCGTTTGATCGGGTCTTCAAATACTTCTTCGCTTCGAACGCCGGTCTCACCATCGTGATCTTGTTGTTGATCATCGGCTTCCTGCTCAAGGAAGGTTTGGGATTTTTCCCAGGATATCAACGTGAATTGCAAATCTACCGCATCACGGGGATGGAATACATCGATATTTCGCGGAAAAATCTTACCTCTCATGAGCAACTCACCTCGGTAATGAATCGTGCGTATTTCGCTGAGATCAATGGCCTCGCAGATCGAGAATTGCAGCGTTCCACTGAATCCTCCGCAATGGTTTCGCATATCGATGACTTCACCGCCAGTGCGCGTGACCAATACTTCGAAACCATCGAGGACGCGAATCCTGCGCCCGCTTTGATTGAGAGCGCTAAGCAAAAATACGCCGCGCTACTGCCTCTGGCGATGAAAGAATTACCACTCACGCCGCATCTGAGTGCCGCGGAGCGCCAGCAGATCATTGATGCGATTTTGGCACGGCCGATAGATAACGAAGACACGCCTGAGTTGGTCAATCAACTAGCCTCGGAGTATGCGACGGTGCGTGCGAAGTTCGCCACACCACTTGAGCCGATGCGTGCATCAATCGATGAATTCGAGGCCCTCGGCGCTGATCTCAGCGCCCGTGTCAGCGAGATGTCCTCCAAGGTGCAAGTCATCAAAGCGGAGTTGAACACCGCCGACATTATTGAGCGTGATCGCAAGACACTTCTTGCCGCAGCAGACTCAGCAAAAACGCCAGAAGAGCGTGCACGCTTGATGGCAGAAGCGCAGACTGCTATCGGCACGGTGCCCGACACTGCCACTCCGCTCAAAGAGTTGCTCTCAGGGAATGAGGCTGGCCAAGAAATGCACCGCAGCATGCACGAGAAAATCAGCGCATGGAGCAACAACGTCAACGTTGCCTTGACGCAACCTGAAGCGCAACGACTCTATCAAGTAGTCGGAAAAACATTGCCAGTATTTTTAAACGAGTTGTCCGCCACACCACAAGCTCTCGCCGCATGGGATGCTGAGAAGCCAGTGAAGCTTGGCACGGCGATTTTCTCCTTTCTCACCGGAAAAGATTGGATCACTGGTGGAGAGTGGCAGGACTTTTATGGTATTTTGCCGTTGTTTATTGGCTCGTTGATGATCGCAGTTGTCGCCTTGATTTTGGCAGTACCAGCAGGCATCGGAGCGGCAATCTACACCAATCAATTTGCCTCGGAACGCGAGCAAAAAATCATCAAGCCGGTGATCGAATTCATTCAAGCGATTCCTTCCGTGGTGCTCGGCTTCATCGGTATTTTTGTGTTAGGAAATGCGTTGCGTGAACTTTCGATCTCGCCTTCGCTCAGTTGGTTCCCCGGATTTCCGATGGACGAACGCTTGAACATTTTCACAGCAGGTTGCTTGCTTGCCCTGATGAGCATTCCGACGATTTTTTCTCTCGCCGAAGATGCGATCAATAATGTCCCTGGAGTTTACTCCGAGGCCTCTGAGGCGCTCGGTGCATCCAAACTGCAAACGACCTTCCGGGTGGTGGTGCCTGCCGCATTTTCTGGCATCCTTGCCGCGATTTTGTTAGGGTTTGGCCGGGTGATCGGCGAGACCATGGTGGTGCTGCTCGTCGCGGGCAATCGCATCAAAATTCCTGACTTCTCTGCGGGCATCGGTGCCTTCTTCCAACCCGCTCACACCATGACTGGCATCATTGCACAAGAGCTTGGTGAAGTGCCTCTCGGTAGCGTTCATTACCGTGCGCTCTTCGTGGTAGGCATTCTACTTTTCACGATCGTTCTCGGCATCAATGCCTTGGCTCATCGCTTCACCCGCAACATGAAACACTAAGCGTCCATGATCTCCGAAGAAAATCTCATTCGTAAAAAAGGCAAGGAAGGCAAGCGTGGAAAAGTCGTCGATCGCCTCGTGCGCTCGGCCTTTGCGGGCGTGACCTATGCCATTGTGCTCGTCGCGCTGCTATTGTTTGGCAAAATCATCAAAGACGGTGCGCCGACATTGTTCACCTCAGAGGCCCCGTTCATCAACGTTTCCTTTTTGCTCGATAAAAATGAAACGCTGCACGTGTTTGATGACGAGCAAGGCGTGCGCTACAAATTACCTTCGTCCGAGTATAGCGAATTCATCAAGAAAAATGGCGAGGACTCGATCTACAATCACAGCAGCTATTCTTACTCGGGCGGTGGCATCGTCGGGCCGATTGTGGGCACCTTGCTTCTTACCATTGGTTCGATTATGATAGCCTTGTTCTTCGGTGTCAGCGCAGCGATTTATTTGTCTGAATATGCGAAAGAAAGCCCATTCATTCACGCGGTAAGACTGGCGATTCTCAATCTCGCGGGTGTACCATCCATCGTATTTGGCCTCTTCGGTTTCTCAGTTTTCGTGTTAGCCGTGCCAGTCATTACCGCAGATCCATCGTCGCGTTCGTTGCTCACGATTCCACTTTTCTTTGGCGACTACGTGATGAGTTTCCAAGGCTGGAACTCTTCGTTGATGGCAGGTTGCGCCACGCTCGCGTGCATGATTCTTCCCGTGATCATCACCGCATCCGAGGAATCATTGAAGGCTGTGCCACAAGGTTTCCGCGATGCTTCCCTAGCACTGGGCGCCACTCGTTGGCAGACGATTCGCCGCTGTGTCTTGCCATACTCGATGCCGGGCATTCTGACATCGTCGCTGTTGGCGATCACCCGCGTAGCTGGGGAAACGGCGCCGATCATGTTTACGGCTGCTGTTGCGGCGAAAGATGATTTGCCATGGGAAGGTGCCGATGGCCCCTTGGATGTTCTTTCGTCTCAAGTGCAAGCATTGCCCTATCACATCTACACCCTTGCAGCGCGGATTCCAAACTCGGAATATACCCAACAGGCGCAGTATGGCTCGGTGTTTGTCTTCCTCCTACTCGTCGCTATCCTCTCGATCAGCTCGATGGTAATGCGTGCCAAAATGCGCGCGAAACTCAAATGGTAAATCTTTTCTTCACATGAATCACGCGATCCAGATTGAAAACCTGTGCTTTTCCTATGACACCAAGCAGGCGCTTTTTGATGTAAATATGGACATCCCAGCCAACGAGGTTACGGCTCTGATTGGACCCTCCGGCTGTGGAAAATCGACTTTGCTGCGCTGCATCAATCGCATTAATGATCGCATTCCCGCTGCACGTGTGACCTCAGGTTCGGTGAAAATTCACGGCATCGATGTGATGCGCCGCGACATCGACTTACTGCAACTGCGCCGCCACGTCGGCATGGTGTTCCAGAAATACAATCCCTTTGCGAAGACGATTTTTGAGAATGTTGCCTACAGCTCGCGCATTGCCGGCATCAAGGATAAGTCGGTGCTCGCCGATACGGTGGAAAAGTCGCTGCGCGATGCGGCACTGTGGGAGGATGTGAAAGATCGCTTGCATGAAAGTGCCTTTGGGCTCTCAGGTGGACAGCAGCAGCGTTTGTGCATTGCTCGTGCGATCGCCAACCAACCGGAAATTTTGCTGATGGATGAACCATGCGCCGCGCTTGATCCGTTGGCTACCTTAAAGATCGAAGAGCTCATTCAGGATTTGAAGAAAAAATTCACCATCGTCATCGTCACTCATAACATGGCGCAAGCGAGTCGATGCTCGGACAAAACGGCATTCATGTATCTGGGTAAGCTAATCGAGTTTGATGATACCATGAGCATTTTCTCCAATCCCCAGGAAAAGCAAACCGAGCAATACATCAGTGGCTCATTTGGTTGATAGATTGCCCCACAAAGTTTAGGCGATGGATGCCACTGCACAGAGAAACTATGCTGGCATGCTTTTAAAACTTATGTGGTGTTTCACAGGCTTATTCTTTGGGCCAATCTGTAGGGCTAAAACCTAATGATTCAAGACTGTTTCGGAATTCTTTGACTAGCTTTCTGAAAGATCGGCATCTCTTATAAACTGCTACAAGATCGATTTTCGAAGAATATCTTGGTTGATCAGTTCTCTCGTCGTATGGATACTTTAGTCCAAGATGCTCTTCCAATTTCTCTTTAGCACCACGTGGAGATTCTGGTTCATCAGGATAGGGTAGAACATTTCCTAAAGTTTCAGCAGAAGCAAGAAACCATGCCTCGTATTCTCGGACGGCAAAAACTAGGCCAACTGATGAAAAGCCAGTGGCATTGATTAGAGAAGGCACCACGCTTTCAGAGACTTGCTTAGCGCAATCATCATCTAAATCCAAAATTACTAATAAAGCAGTCGCGCCTTCATTTCGGGCATGACCACTTGCTTTCGAAAACGCTGGCCCGGGCTTCCATTGTTGGCCATCTTTTCGAATCAATTGGCTCGATGGATATCGCCCTGGACGTAAAATTACATCGTCGTAGATCTCGAAACATTCTTGTGCGATTCTGCGTAGTAGAACGGGGACAGCTTCATACTCGCCGTGACCTTCAACGATTGGCTTAATCATGGCAGCTTCGAAAAAAGTTCTCCCTGTTCAGGATTGATGGGTTCAAATAAGTGTTGAGGGTTCAATCCTTCTGTCCGCATCATTTCTCCCGCTCCCATTAAGTGTTGCTGGAGTGTTTTTCTCCCCGACTCCCCCAATGGATGGATCTGAGAAACGCCCTTACACCATGTTGCCACTTGAATATTTTCTGGCTCAATCCATTCGCAATCTAACAATTCGGGGCTGTGTGTTGTTACGATGAATTGGGTGTTTTTCGAAAAACCACGAATTTGCTCTAATAATGTCATGAGAGCCTCTGGATGAATCGTGGATTCTGGTTCTTCAAGCGCGATAACTTGAGGTCTTTGATTTTGAAAAAATGTAGTCAATATGCCTAGGATGCGCAGTGTTCCATCTGACATAGAAAATGCTTCATGGCTGTTTTCTTCCACCTTTTCTCCCTCCCCCTCCCAAGTCTGAGTGAATTTGAGGGTTAATTTTTTGCCGTGTTTTAGAGGAGTGACGGAAGATACTCCAGGTACAATTTTTCCAAGAAGTTGACAAAGCCGTTCCATTGCATCTTCTTTTATGTTCTGAAGAACACTTGCAAGATTGCTGCCATCAGATTTGAGACTCATGCCAGCATCTGGATCTTGCTGCTCTTGCATGGCTCGTGGTTCCAGTGAAAAAACAGATATTCCACTGAGCAGCTCTTTGACAGGCTTGAATTCGGATGTTCCTCCCAGTAAAGGTAACATCAATGAATCATTCGTGACGTCGAGTGCGATGCCGCGAGAAGTAAGTGTCATTTCATCACTAGAGCGTGTGAATGAATGCTGCCCAGAGACGCATTGTTCTTTAACTACTTCAAACTTGTAGCCAGGCATGGCTTTGATTTCAAATGCATACCATCCGTTGTCTCCGTTGGGAAGCGTGAAATCTACTCGTAACCCAAAATTTCCGGGGCGACTTCGGCCACCAGATCGATACCGCATATTCTCTAGGCCACCGTGGAGTTGAAATACTGATTCTAACGGTAGTCTGAGACAATCTGAAAGGAACTCTAGGGCTTTGAGGAAATTGCTTTTTCCAGAACCATTTTTTCCCACAATGAATAATGGATTAGCAAAAGTTATATCGGACCATAGTAGGCTTCGGAATCGCCGTAAACGAAGTCGATTGATGGGAAGATAAGTAGATTGCATACGAGAGTGAATGGGCAAGTGGAGAGATTCTTAGAGTTATGATAAATTTTTAATCAGCACGGCAAACCATAATTGCGTCGAATTTTTGATTCTAAGATCGAATTTCAGATGAATCAATCAGCGGCATTAAATTACCAGTTGATAAATCACTAGTCAACTATGTTATCCGCCATATCCCGACAGGGCGATCAAGCTAGGGAGAAAACCCTTGATGTAGCAAGGGTCACCAAAGAGGAATCCTTAGTCGAAGACCGCGTTCAAATCTAACCAAAAACCGGCAATCCTTGAATTTACAAGGGTTTCTAAACGTCAAGTTTTCCCTAGCTTGATCGCCGTGCATATCCCGAGCCGTCGCAATAGGTTTACGGAGCCCAGCTCATATACATCGAAAGAATGTGTGCAGTCACGCGTAGTATCAAACATAATGTCACATAATGTTTTATTTTTCTTCCTAGTCGCTGCTTTCGCTTCGCTTCAGGCCAAACCTTTGAACGTGGTCGTGCTTTACGCCGATGACTGGCGGCATGATACACTTGGCTGTGCGGGGCATCCCATTGTCAAAACGCCGCACCTCGATGAGTTGGCTGAAGTCGGCACGCGTTTTACCCATGGCTGTGTCACCACATCGATTTGTGGCGTAAGTCGTGCGACATTGTTCACGGGGCAATGGATGTCACGCCATGGCAACAAGGGATTTACGGCTTTCAAAACACCTTGGGCGGAAACGTATCCGGGTTTGTTGCGATCTAATGGATATCATGTGGGGCACATCGGCAAGTGGCATAATGGGCCATTTCCCCAGAAAAATTTTGACTTTGGCCGATCATATTCAGGCACCCATTGGATGAAAAATGCCGATGGAACACGCATTCATGTGACGCAAAAAAATCACAACGATGCGCTCGAATTTCTTCGCACCAGTCCCAAGGACAAGCCCTTTTGTCTCACGCTCGCCTTTTTCGCCACACATGCCGAGGATGGCAATCCGCAACAATATCTGCCTCAAGAAAAAAGCATGAAGCTCTACCGCGATGCGGTAATTGCCGTGCCGCACAACGCTAACGATGCCGCTTGGCGCAAGCTACCATCGTTTCTCGTGAGCGAAAAAAATGAGAGTCGCAATCGCTATACTTGGCGCTTTGACACTCCCGAAAAATACCAAACGATGATGAAAAATTACTACCGTCTCGCCACTGAAGTCGATGGAGTTTGCGGTGCTGTGGTGGCCGAACTCAAGGCTCGCGGCTTTTGGGAAAATACCTTGGTAATTTTCACGACTGACAATGGCTACTTCCACGGCGAGCACGGCCTTGCCGATAAATGGTATCCGCACGAGGAAAGCATTCGCGTTCCCTTGATTGTGCGCGATCCACGGATTGGCACTGCGCGACAAGTGCGTACCAACGATGCCCTAGCGCTGAATGTTGACCTCGCTCCGACCATCCTCGATGCCGCTGGAATTGATGTGCCGAGAGGCATGCAAGGCAAAAGTCTCAGCCCCTTGTTGACCGACGCCAAGGCTCCATGGCGCAGTGAATTTTTCTACGAACATGCCATCATCCAACGCAAGGAATTCATCCCAGCATCCCAGGCTCTGGTTCGTCACGACGAAAAATACATGTTCTGGCCTGACTTTAAGGTGGAGCAGTTTTTTGATCTCACCAAAGACCCTCTCGAAGAAACGGATCAGATCGCCGATCCTCAATACGCTACAAAAATCACGGCTATGCGCAAACGCTTTGCCGAATTGAAAAAAGATGCACTTTGAGTTCAGATCAGTTGCGCATATTCTAACAAGCCTTGTTTTCCGCCTTCGCGTCCGAAGCCTGATTCCTTGAAGCCTCCGAAGGGTGAGGTGGGATCAAACTTGTTATAGGTGTTAGCCCATACCACGCCCGCTTTGAGTTCGGTGGACATTTTCAGGATCAGTGACCCTTTATCGGTCCATACGCCAGCACTGAGGCCGAAGGCTGTGTTGTTGGCTTTTTCAATGGCCTCTTCTGGTGTGCGGAAGGTGAGGATCGAAAGCACGGGTCCGAAAATTTCTTCGCGCGCGATGTGTTGGCTCAAGGTGACTCCTGAGAAAATACTAGGAGGATAGTAGAAGCCTTTGCTTGGTATGCTGCACGCGGGTTGGTAGAGCTCCGCGCCTTCGTTCACACCTGCATCCACTAGCTCACGGATTTTTTCTAACTGCTTTTGTGAGTTGATCGCACCGATGTCGGTGTTTTTGTCCAACGGATCGCCGACACGCAAGCTACGAAGACGGATTTTGATTTTTGCTAGTACACGATCGGCGATCGACTCCTGCACCAGCAGTCGTGATCCCGCGCAGCACACATGGCCTTGGTTGAAGAAAATGCCATTGATGATTCCCTCGACGGCTTGATCAATCGCGGCATCCTCGAAGACAATGTTAGCGGCCTTTCCTCCGAGCTCAAGCGTGAGTTTTTTATCCGTGCCTGCAAGAGCATGCTGAATGCTCTTGCCCACTGCCGTCGATCCAGTGAAGGCGATTTTTTTTGCCGTAGGATGATTGACGACAGCTGCTCCGGTTTCCCCAGCGCCCGTGACGAAATTCACCACTCCAGGCGGCAGGCCTGCTTCTAACAAAAGCGTGGCAAACTTCATGCAGGTGATCGATGTCGTCTCCGCGGGTTTGAGTACTAATGTATTGCCGCAGGCCAGTGCTGGAGCGAGTTTCCAAGCCAGCATCAGCAAAGGAAAATTCCACGGAATGATCTGCCCGACGACTCCCAGCGGCGCGAGGGTTTTCCCAGGAGTGACTGAGTTGAGTTTATCGGCCCAGCCGGCGTGATAGAAAAAATGAGCGGCAGCCATCGGCACGTCAAAGTCGCGAGACTCTTTGATCGGCTTGCCTCCATCGAGTGTCTCGGCTACCGCAAATTCTCGCGCCCGATCTTGCAGTAAGCGGGCGATACGATAGAGATACTTGCCGCGTTCCGCTCCGGGAAGCTTGCTCCACGCCGGAAATGCTTTGGCGGCAGCGGCATAGGCTGCATCCACATCAGCGGCTCCTGCGAGAGCAATTTCGGCGAGAGTTTCCTCGTTGCGCGGGCTGATGCTCGGGAAGTACTTCTTGG
Organism: Akkermansiaceae bacterium UBA956; assembly: GCA_002293145.1. GTDB lineage: Bacteria > Verrucomicrobiota > Verrucomicrobiia > Verrucomicrobiales > Akkermansiaceae > UBA956. The sequence continues at coordinate 12,158 of DBCO01000039.1, forward strand.
TTTTCGGTGCGGTGAATTTCCCGTCGATGAAAAGCTGATAGCGTGATTGCAGCTGTGGCGAAGCGGTCTCGGGCGCAGGATCATACTCCCATAAATTGCCGAATAACAATTCACGGGCAGGCTGGCGTTTGCTGGTCTTCGCAGGCATGCACAATCCTTAGCGGGTTCAGGTGCGGGTGACAAGCAATTCGTGTTGGCTTGCAGGCCTGTGCTATTCGCGATGTTGCATAAATCCGCTGCAAAGCTATGGTATAAACCTCAGCCTTCCGTAATGAGAATATAGCCTGACGTAACGAGCATTTAGCCTACCGTAACGAGCATATAGCATCTCGTGACGTAAATATAGCATCTCGTGACGTAAATATAGCCTGTCGTGATGTGAATATAGCCTGTCGTGATGTGAATATAGCCTGTCGTGACGTGAATATAACCTGTCGTGACGTGAATATAGCCTGACGTGACGAGAATATAGCCTACCGTGACGAGAATATAGCCTGCCGTGACGAGAATATAGCCTATCGTGACGAGAATATAGCCTGCCGTGACGAGCATTGCAGCATTAAGCAGTGTGTAACGGGTTTTTATGCGCGTAGGGTAGTCAATTCAGCAACGAGTGAGTCAAGAGGACTGCCCCAGAGATGACCCCAGAGATGGTGTGTTTTTTGAGGTGCAAGTTTTGGCTGCTAGTGGGATGATGTGGCCGTGACGCGAGTAATGGATTCGGATGTGATCATGGAACGTGAACAATGGCTGGAGCGGCTTGTGGAGCATCGTGCTCGCGCGCAGCGCTGGACATTGCCGACTTTGGAGCGGCGGGCGCGGCAGGTGGTGCATCCGGTTGAAGATTTTTTGTTCAATTATTATCCCTTGAAGTTGGGAAAGTTAGAGCAATGGCATCCGGGCATTGGTGTGGTATTACGGGGGGCGCGTGAGGATTTTCCGCAGTGGTTGACGAAGCATTATTGTTATGAAGATGGAAGGCTTTGGGTTGATCCGCAGCAGTTGGAGGAAAAGGAGTTGTTTCGGCTGCGTTGGACTTTGAATTTGTTAGAGAATACGCGGTCGCAGGCGGGGAATTTTGGTTGTTTTGGTATGCATGAGTGGGCGATGATTTATCGGACGGATGAAGCGCGGCATGCAAAGGTTACGGGTTTGCGCATGTCGCAAGAGGAGATCGCGGAGTTTGTGGAATCGCGGCCGATTCGTTGTTCACATTACGATGCGTTTCGATTTTTTACGCCACCTGCTCGTCCTATGAATCAGCTTCAGCCGAGCTTGGAGGGGCGGCAGGTGCAGGAGCAACCGGGCTGCATTCATGCGAATATGGACTTGTATAAGTGGTGTTTCAAATCATTGCCATGGATTGATGGTGAGTTGTTGTTGGATTGTTTTTCGTTAGCGATGGAGTTGCGGAGTTTGGATATGCGGGCGAGTCCGTATGATTTGGCGCAATACGGCTATGAGCCGGTGCGGATTGAAACCGTCGAGGGAAGGCGTGGGTATGAGGCGGAGCAGCGTGAATTGGCCTTGCGCGCTGAGCCATTGCGCGGGCGCTTGATCGATTTTTTGCGTAAGGTTCTTGTCAGTCGCGAGGCAATCGGGTAAAATCGGCTGATGAAGTTGATCCGACATGGCGAAATTGGACGAGAAGAACCAGCCGTGATTTTGGCCAATGGCAAGCGCGTCGATGCGAGTGGTGAGTTTGCAGATTACGATGAGGGATTTTTCGCGGCAGGTGGCATGGAGGCGCTGTCTCAGTGGGTGGAAGATGGTTGCTTGGGCGGTCGGGAGATTTCTCCCCTGGTGAGGATCGGCGCGCCGATTGATCGGCCCTCGAAGATTGTCTGTGTCGGCAAAAACTACCTCGATCATGCCAAGGAATTTGGCGAGGGGATTCCTACCGAACCGGTCTTGTTTATGAAAGCTTCGTCCTGCTGGTCAGGACCATTTGACGAGGTGATGCGTCCGCCGGGAGCGGAAAAAATGGACTATGAAGTCGAGCTCGCGGTGGTGATCGGTCAGACGATGCGACACGTCTCGGAGGACGATGCCATGAGCTATGTGGCAGGCTATTCGGTGTTTTGCGATTACTCGGAGCGCGCCTATCAAAAGGAAATGGAGGGGCAGTGGATGAAGGGCAAAAGTTACGATCGCTTTGGTCCGATGGGGCCATGGATGGTGCCTGCCTCACAAGTGCCTGACCCGCAAGCATTGCGTTTGTGGACGAAGGTCAATGGTGAGCTGCGTCAAAATGGCTACACGGGAGATATGATGTTTCCTGTGAAAATGGTGCTGAGTTACATCAGCCGATTCATGACCTTACTACCAGGGGATATCGTAGCGACAGGAACCCCGTCTGGGGTTGCGATGGGGATGAATTCACCGAAGTACTTACAACCCGGCGATTACGTTGAGTTGGGCATCGAAGGGCTCGGTGAGATGGGCCAGCGCATTGTTGCTGGCTAATCATTTCTCTGCAGCATCAATAGTCGTGACGCTCATAGTCAGGCATAAGTTTGTTTTCTGATAGAAATTTCTCGATTGCCTGCAATGTTAGGTCGTGGTGGCGGTGGCTAAAGTTGAAGTTGAAGAAGCGATGCTCGGCACCCTCGTAGTCGATGACCTCAATGCGATTACCTTTCCATTTCATCCAACGGCGGAATGAGATCACGGGTGCTAGGGGCGTAATCGGATCGTTTTTGCCATGGAGAAAAAGCATCGGCGGTAGCTTGCGGCGGATCATTTTCGATGGACTGAGAGATTTCGCTGCAGCGGTGGAGGGAAAGCGATGGGCGTAATCGGTGCCGGGTGTGGTATCGACCAAGGCACTGAGAAGAACAAGCGCGTGAGGCCGGGCATCGACATCATCTACCTTCATGACATCTTGAGCCATTGCAGCTTGGAGTGCCAAAAATGCACCGCCTGCTGCACCAACGAGGACAATTTTTTGGGGATCGATGCCGAGGGTGTGGTGATTTTTTTTCGCTGAGATGATGAGTGACTGGGTATCTTCAATCGCTTCGAGCGGACCCGTCTGGTGGCGGGAATGGATTCGATACTCTGCCGCGATGCAGACGCAATTACGCGCAGCGAAGTGGATGCATTGCGTGGCAAATTGAGTCGCCGCTGGCATGTCCCAGAAGCCACCGTGAAGAAAAATCATCAGGGTGTTTTCTTGACCTTGATGGTGATGCTCTGGGAAAAATACGTGTGCGTGAAGTGGGCCTTGTTCCGTTTCTTTGTAGAGGAAGGTGGAAGAGTCTTTGAGAAGTTCACGGTCGCGGGTTTGGCCAATGGATGGAGTATTGATCGGAATGCTCATGTAATAAAAAGGATTACCAGGAACCGCCAAGTGCCTTGATGAGATTGACGGTGAGGGCGAGGCGCTGGGTGCGCAGGGAGGCGGCTTGACGTTTGGAGGCGAGAAGGGTGCGCTCGGTTTCGACGACTTCGAGGAAACTTACCAGGCCGGCCGAAAAGCGTTCGCGGGAAATGGTGAGGGTGTTTTCCGCCGCTTGGATAGCTTGGTTTTGTGCGTCTTCTTGACGGCGCAAAAAATCAAGTCCCGTGAGTGCGTCTTCGGTCTCGCGGAGTGCGACGAGCACAGATTGCTTGTATTCTTGGGCGAGCGCTTGGTGACGAGCAATTGTGGCATCGCGCTGGGCGCGGATGTTTTTCTGGCCGAGGATGGGGTAGGTGAGGGAACTGCCGAGCGACCATACGATGTTGTCGGTGCTGATCAGATTGCTCATCGCGGCTCCGTCAAATCCACCGCCGGCGCGCAGTCGGAAGTTTGGGTAGTAAGCAGCTTCGGCAATGCCGATTTCTGCGTTGGCGGCGGCAAGGTTTCGTTCGGCAGCGAAAAGATCGGGACGGCGAAGCAAGAGATCAGAAGGAATCCCAGCGGGGATGTTGGGAGCTTTCGGCAGCTTGGCCTGAGCGGGTATGTTGAGAGATCCAGCGTTGCGACCAGTCAGCACGGCGAGGGCGTTGACGAGCTCGGAGCGCTGGCGATCGACGCCGATGAGTTCGGCTTCTGCCGTGGCGACTTCGGTTTGGGCGCGGGAGACATCCAAGGCATTCACCGTTCCTGCGCGAAAACGAGCCTCGATGAGTGAAAAAGTTTCTTTGCGCAGCGCGATGCTCTCTTGGAGGAGGGAACGGTCGGCGTCTAAGCCACGCAGAGCCCAGTAGCTCTGGGCGGTATCGGCGGTGAGGCTGAGCTTCGTGGCTACATAACTCGCTTGAGCAGATGCCTCGCGGGCATTAGCACCTTCGATCTGGCGGCGAACTTTGCCCCAGAGATCGACCTCATAGGATAACTCTAAGGGTAGTGAAACGGTATCGCGGCGAATGGTGGAGCCAGCTCCCGGAATGCGTGACTCCGAGCTGCCGATGTTTGGCGTGAAATCGAGCGAGGGCAGCACAGCGGTGCGGCTAGAGCGGCTAAGCGCGCGAGCTTCATCCAAGCGGTAGGCAGCCGCTTTGAGACTGAGGTTTTGCGAATCTGCGGCTTGTGCGAGTGATGTCAGCTGCGCATCACCAAAGGTTTTCCACCAGCGCGATTGCTCATAGATTTTTGGGGCACTCGTTTGTTTCCAGGTGGTGCCACTCTGCGAAAACGAAGCGGGCATGCTGACCTCGGGCGCTTGGTGGTCAGGGCCGATCAGTTTGCAAGCGCTGAGTAACAATCCGGACAAGGAAATGGCAATCGAAAATCTCACGGCGGTGACTATGCGTTGAATCGTGCGCAGTGCAAGAGCCAAGATGCGAAACGCAGACTTCCCTCAAGAAAAAAATGCCAATTCCTGATTTTCCTATTGCAATTATCTGAGCTTTTGTATTTCCTCGCGCACCCGAACGGCGGTTTGGCGGAATTGGTAGACGCGCTCGACTCAAAATCGAGTACTTACGTGTGTGGGTTCGAGTCCCACAGCCGCTACTTTTCGGGAAACATGACCACACTCCATTGAGTGTGGTTTTTTGTTGGTGTTGCGGTGGTGTCGCAGTTTTGGATTCCTTGCTTGACCATCCCTCAAATTTGGAGCAACTTCCCCGAGCACAAGTCCTCCCTCAAATCATCACACCAACTACTTACTATCGTGGAACTCGATCAAATCCGCAAAATCGTCGAACTCATGAATGAACATGAGCTGTCTTACTTTGATATGACCACCGCTGACGGTGTGCATCTGCGTCTGAAAAAAGGTGCTGACATCGATGCCATCCGTGGCGCTCTCTCTGCTGCTTCCTTCCAGTCTGCACCAGTTGCCGCTCCTAGCGCCGCTGCTGCTCCGGTCGCCGCTGCTGCTCCTGCAGTCGCCGCTGGCTCGGAAATCACCTCTCCGATGGTGGGCACATTTTACCGCAAGGCTTCTCCGGATGCCCCTGATTTCGTTAAAGTCGGCGATACCGTCAGCGTCGGTCAAACACTTTGCATTATCGAGGCGATGAAAGTCATGAATGAGATCAAAGCGGATAAATCCGGCACGATCACTGCCGCTGTGGCCGAAGATGCTACCCCAGTGCAGTATGGCGACGTGCTTTACCGCCTTGCGTAATTGTCAAATTGTCATTCACCGCTCCTATTCTCCGACGAAACCTTTTTTCTGTTAGCCTATCATGTTCAAACGTGTTCTTGTCGCCAATCGTGGCGAAATCGCCCTGCGGATCATTCGTGCCTGCCGTGAACTCGATGTGGAATCTGTCGCCGTCTATTCCGAGGCAGATGTTGATTCCATGCACGTTCAGCTTGCCGATCACGCCGTTTGCATCGGCAAGGGGCCCTCGAAAGATAGCTACCTGAAGCCTGATCGCATCATTGCCGCCTGCGAGATCACCGGAGCCGAGGCGATTCACCCAGGCTATGGATTCCTCTCTGAAAATGCTCGGTTTGCTGAAATTTGCACATCATCTGGCATCAAGTTCATCGGACCCTCCGCTAAAGTGATTTCGATGATGGGCGACAAAGCCACGGCCCGTGCCAATGCGATTGCCAATGGCGTGCCGATCACTCCTGGCTCTGAAATCATCATCGATGCCGACGAAGCGTTTGCGAAGGCCAAAGAAATCGGCTTCCCTGTGATGATCAAGGCCACAGCTGGTGGTGGTGGCCGTGGCATGCGTCCCTGCTTCAAGCCCGAAGAATTCCATTCACTCTTCGCTGCTGCCTCGAACGAAGCGATTGCCTGCTTCGGTAATGGCGAGTGTTATTTGGAAAAACTGGTGCTGAATCCTCACCACATCGAGTTCCAAATCATCGCCGATACCCATGGTAATTTCATGCATCTGGGTGAGCGCGATTGCTCGATGCAGCGCCGCAACCAAAAGATCATCGAAGAGTGTCCCTCGCCCTTGATATCTCCCGCAATGCGCGAGCGCATGGGCAATGCTTCGGTCAGTTTGATCAAAGCCATCGGCTATGAAAATGCCGGAACCATCGAATACCTCGTCGACGAGTCTGGTGAAAATTTCTACTTCATGGAAATGAACACGCGGATTCAGGTCGAGCATCCCGTGACCGAAGAAGTGATGGGCTGCGAGCTGATCAAAGAGCAAATCCGCATCGCTGCCGGTATGCCGCTCTCCGAGCACGTGCTCAATGCCACGCCGCGCGGCCACTCCATCGAGTGCCGAATCAATGCCGAGGACCCCTACAACAACTTCACCCCAAGCCCCGGCAAGATCGATCTCTGGTATGCGCCTGGCGGCAAAGGCGTGCGCGTCGATACCCATGTGTATTCTGGTTACACCGTGCCTCCTTATTACGACTCGATGATCGCCAAGCTGATCGTCACGGCTGCAACCCGTGAAATCGCGATTGCTCGCATGAAACGCGCGCTTTCCGAGTTCATGATCCGCGGCATCAAAACCACGATTCCTTTCCAACAGGAAATTCTCAATCATCCCGACTTTGTCAATGGCACCTACGACATCGGCTGGGTTGGGCGTTATCTCGAAGAGAAAAATCTTGGTTGATCCTTGGACTGCGGCAGCCCTGCTGCCGCTTTCCTGCAGGCAGCCTGCTGCCATCGGCCCGAATGAACAAAACACGCCCCCAAAAATCCAGTTAGATCAAACGCAAAGATTACAAAGACGCAAAGGCAAAAACTATCGTCATGCGTTTGCTATGCTACCGCCTATGAAAACGCACCGGCAGTGATACATCTTTTACTGCAATCTTGGTCTTCGGAATTTTTTGGTAAGCGATAAGATTATTATTTAAATGGTATTATTGGTTAATAGTCGGGCGAAAAACGGGTAACAGTGAACTCCCTAGTGATCAGTGGCTTCAGTTGTTGAAAAAGTCCGATGAAACCGTTGGCTGCGCCGCTCGCAGCAGGCTGCATGGCGGAAAGCGGCAGCGGGCTGCCGCAGTCCAAGGACTTCGTCGGATCTCGTCCAATTGCGCGTTTGCTTTTGGCCGAGCCTCTTATGTCTGAGGCTATTGTGTCTTTTCCAAGGCCTGACGAATGGCATCGTTGACTTTGTTTTGCACGGTTTCCATGCCGACGCGCAAGGCGTTTTGGATGGCGAGGGCGCTGGAGCCGCCGTGAGCGATGATGACAACGCCATTGACGCCGAGCAGAGGGCAGCCGCCGTAGCTCTCGTAGGATGATTTTTCTTTCAATGCCTTGAAGGCACCTTTGGCCATGGCGGCACCGAGGGTGCGCAGGGGGGTGGCGGTGAGCTCGGCTTTGAGCCATTTGCCCATGGCCTTGGCGGTGGCTTCGCAGGATTTGAGGACGATGTTGCCAGTGAATCCATCACAGAGGACAACGTGGAGAGGGGTCTCGAAGAGGTCATGGCCCTCGACGTTGCCTCGGAAGTGGATGCCGGGCGTTTCCTTGAGGAGAGCAAAGGTTTCCTTGGTGAAGGTGGTGCCTTTTTCGTCTTCTTCGCCATTCGACATCAAGCCGACGATGGGGTCGGTAATGCCTAACACATGCTTGGCAAATGCGGTGCCCATGATGGCGTAGGTGACGAGATGTTGCGGCTTGGCCTCGGGATTGGCTCCAGCATCGAGGATGTTGCAGACGCCGTGTTCATTGGGCAGGGGAGAGGCAATGCCGGCGCGCTCGACGCCATCGATGAGGCGGAGCTTGATCGTAGCGGAGGCGACGCAGGCACCAGTATTTCCCGCGGAGACAAAGGCATCGGCCTCGCCAGCTTTGACGAGATCCATGGCGACATTGATCGACGATTGCTTTTTGCGGCGCACGGTTTTTGCTCCGGGCTCAGCCATGCCGATGACTTCCGCGGCATGAACGATGCGGATTTTTTTGCTGGTTAATTGGTGGGTGGCGCACTCAGCGGCGATGGTTTTTTCATCACCGACGAGGTAGATCATATCGATTTGCGGATAGAGTTCGAGGGCGGCCTTGGCGCCGAGAATATTGACGGTGGGGGCGCGGTCGCCGCCCATGACATCGAGTGCTAGTTTCATGTGTGAGTGAAAATTTTCTGATAGAGGTCAAACGAGGCCGTCTTTGCGAGCTTGCTTCCAGTAGGCGTATTCGCTGCGATTGAAATCGACGTATTCGGGCGAGAGATCGCTGGTATACATGGTGTAGGAGGCCTCACCTTGATTGAGGTGGATGTTGATGGTGAAGTCAGGCTGGGCGACGATGGCGCGCAGCTCATCCATTGGCGTGGGGGCCTGCAATCCACCGAGGCAGGCGGCTTTTTCGTTGATGAAAATGTCCACCAACTCTTCGCGAATGCGAGCACGAGAGTAGCCGACGGCGTGAATAATTCGGCCCCAGTTTGGGTCGCCGCCATTCCACGAGGACTTGACGAGGGCGGACTTGCTGACGGCCTCAGCGACTTTTTTTGCATCGAGATAAGTGCGCGCACCCTTGACCTCGACGGTGACAAATTTCGTGACGCGTTCGCCATCGCGGACAACGGCTTTGGCGAGCGCGAGCATGACGTATTGCAAGGCAGCGCGGAAAATTTTGCAGGCGGAAGAATTGCGGCGGATGCTGGTCATGCCGGATTTTCCGTTAGCCAAGATGAGCACGGTGTCGTTGGTGCTCATGTCGCCATCGATGGTGATGCGATTGAAGGATTCCTCTACGCATTCGAGGGTGCATTTGCGCAGGCAATCTGAGGAGAGATTGGCATCGGTGGTGATGAAGCAGAGCATGGTCGCCATGCTGGGACTGATCATACCAGCGCCTTTGACGCAGCCACCCATTTTCACGGTGTGGCCGTCGATTTCGAAGGAAATGGCGACTTCTTTTGCATGAGTATCAGAGGTGATGATCGCGGCGGCAACATCGGCACCGCTGCGTGGCGAGAGTTTTTCGACAAGCTCAGGGATGCGATTTTCAATGCGAACCATCGGCATCGGCAATCCGATCACGCCTGTGGAGCAAACGCCGACCTCCGAGGTTCTGAGAGAAAGCGCTTTGGCAACACCCGAGCACATGGCTTTGGCATCGCGAATGCCGACGACGCCGGTGCAAGCGTTGGCATTGCCGGAGTTGGCAATAATGCAGCGCAGATTGCCTTTGCGGAGATGTGCTTGCGAGAGCTTGACGGGTGCGGCTTTGACACGATTGGTGGTAAATGTGCCAGCGGATGCGCAGGGGACATCGGAGTGGATCAGGGCGAGATCGAGACGAGTGGCATCGGGGTTCTTGATGCCGCAGGAGATCGCGGCGGTGAGGAAGCCTTGCGGTGCGCCAACGCCGCCTTTGATTTTGGTAAAATGAGATTCCATGTCAGCGAGGAAAATGATGTAGCGATTCCTTAGACGGTTTGCAATCCTGCATTTTCGGGAAGTCCGAAAATCAGGTTGAATGACTGCACAGCTTGTCCGCCAGCGCCTTTGACGACGTTGTCCTCGGCGCTGGTGATGATCAGTCGATTGGTGCGACTGTCAATGTGCCAGCCGATGTCGATGAAGTTGGTGCGGGTCACGTTTTTGGTATCGGCGCAAACACCGGGACCAAGCAAGCGTACGAAGGCAGAATCGGCATAGGCATTTTCGAGGGCGTTGGTGATTTCTGTCATCGTCGTGCCTAGGCGCAAAGTCGCGGTGATGGCGCTGTGGATGCCTGTGTTAACGGGAACGAGGTGGGGGATGAAGGTGATGCAAAGGGGCTCACCTGCCGCGAGAGAGAGCTCTTGCTCGATCTCGGCGAGGTGGCGGTGTTTGGGAATGCCGTAGGCGCGCAGGCTCTCATTGCACTCGCAGAAAAGAAAGGCGGCATCGGGTTTTTTTCCCGCACCGCTGACGCCGCTCATGGAGTTGGCGATGATGCTGTGTGGATCTAATAAATTTTTGCGAAGTAGGGGAATGAGTGGCAGCAAAATGCTGGTTGGGTAGCAACCTGGCGAGGCGATGAGTGAGGCGGCGCGGATGGCATCGGTGTGGACCTCGGGCAAGCCATACACTGCAGATGCTAACAGCTCGGGTGCGGGATGCGGATGGGCGTAGAACTCTTGATAGACGGCAGGGTCGTGAATGCGAAAATCGGCACTGAGATCGATGACCTTGATGCCACGGGCGATAAGAGCTGTGGCGATTTCTGCGGCGACACCGTGTGGCAGGGCAAGAAAGGCCGCTTGCGCACCGGTGGCAGCAATTTGATTGGGATCTGGCTCCATGAACGCGAGTGTGGCTCCTGAGAGCTTGCGGAAGCGTGGGAAAACGGACTCGATGCTCTTGCCGGCCTCTGCGCGTGAGGTCACGGCGGTGAGTTCGACATGGGGATGTTGGAGAAGAAGACGGAGGAGTTCGCTACCGGTGTATCCGCTGGCTCCGACGATGGCTGTTTTGACGCGCTGCATGAAAAATGTCATGACATGAAATTCTTTGCTTGCCAATTCCCAAATCTTCTGTTTTTCTTCTCCCCCCGTCGTGGAAACAACGGGCTGTAGCGCAGCCTGGTAGCGCACTTGCCTGGGGGGCAAGGGGTCGTGGGTTCGAATCCCGCCAGCCCGACCATCTCTATAACGTTAAAAGTCCTAGTTTTTAGGGCTTTTTTCGTGTTCGGGTCTGATGACGCTTTTCCGCTGGATTCCGTCAAAATCTGCCGAATTCCGAAAAATGGTGCATTTTTGGCAACTGTGTTTCTCTGCGATGTGCACGGATGGTTTGTAGGATTACACGTCAGGGAGCATCAATGGATGCCCGATTAGGAGTCGAGCGGATTTGAGTTGAAATTAGCGGCGACTCTGGGTCATCATAAACTCATTGCCTTCGGGATCGATGCACATCGCCAAATGTAGCGGATCTTCTGGTGTGTCGTTCGGCTCAGATGCGAGACTGCCGCCACATTCGATTAAGCGGGTGATGCCCTCGCGCAGATCATTGAGCTGAAATGATAATCCAGTCCATGTCCTCTTGCCCTCGCCGCCGCCATGAATTCCGAGTGTCGCTCCAGCTAAGACAATTTCGCTCCAGACCTCACTTTCGAAAGACACAACACCTCCAAACAATTCGCCGTAAAATTTCAGACACCGCCGCCAATCAGCGGCCCACAGCACATACTTTACTTTGATAACCTGCATGGCTGGATGATTCAGCAGATTGGGAGAGTTTGCAATCTTTGTGGGATAAAAAAGTGCGATTTTCTTACAGGTAATGCCTAGCTTCGAATTCTGCAGCTCCAACCATCATGCAAAAGTGACCAAAGGTGACCTTTTCATAGGGAGAATGATTGATCATTCTCCGTCGATACTCTGTCATTTGAGCGGAGCTAATACTGATCACTCGGCGCTGTTATGCCCTTTGCCGAGATTAGTCTGGTATCCTCAGGTAATGCATTCAATTCAAGGCGTGAAGATTTTTTTTCTTGGAATTTCTAATGATTTAATTGTGGCACGCTAAGTGCTAGATTTACGTGAGCTGCTGTGGTGGCTCACACATCCATGAATCGAAATATGCCAGAAATACGACAAGTGCTAGCGTTTGTTGCGGTTATTGAAACGGGAAGTTTCACACTTGCCGCCAAAAAGTTGAATTTGACGCAGTCGGCGATCAGTCATTCTCTTCGTGCATTGGAGGACTCATTGAATGCTCAATTGCTAAATCGTAAAGGGAGGAGCCACAGATTGACGCGGTCAGGTGAGGTTTTTCTCAAGCATTCACGCGCAGTGTTGGCCGAGTTGGACTTGGCTGTTCGCAACATGGACGCGTTACAACAGCGTGCCGGATAAATTTTTTCCTCAATAATGTTTTCTAAGCGCCCGCATCCGATGATCGTTGCAGCGGGCACTTTTTTTTGCGTAAAAAATATGCGCAGTATTTTCGAAAAAAATCCGTTTCTGAACTTGTTATTTTGCCGATTTCGGATATCCTATTCGCGGGAATGCAGTTTCTCACTTCTTTTTTCTCATGAATGCTTCGATACGACCTCTTTGCGCAATTTGGAATTCCTCGATTGGAAAAAAATACTTGGTGGCACTCACCGGATTGGTGTTGGTGTTATTCCTCGCCGGACACCTATCGGGAAATTTGCTTATTTTTGTGGGTCAGGAAGCATTTGATGAATATGCAAAATTTTTGCACACGATGCTTCACGGAGCAGGCGTATGGATTGCTCGGATCATTCTATTGGCTTGCTTGGTCATTCATATTGCGGCGACTATTGCCTTGACTCGTCAGAATGCAAAGGCCTCACCGAAGTATGAGCATGAGAAAACGATTCAGGCTAGTCGCTCCTCGCGCATCATGATCATCAGCGGCCTGACGATCTTGGCATTTGTGGTCTATCACTTGCTGCATTTCACCGTGCGCGTGGATTCGGATCTTGCTGAAATCGCGAAAGTAAGCCCTTATCAAATGGTCATCCGCGGTTTCTCAAACGGCATCGTCGTTTTGTTCTACGTGATCGCCATGAGCTTGCTCTGCTCACATCTTTCTCACGGTGTGCAGTCGATCTTCCAAACTCTCGGCCTCCGCTCGAAAAAATCCGCGTCGTTGATTTCTTTCATCAGCAAGGCATACGCGCTCGTGATTTTGCTCGGCTTCCTCTCAATTCCTGTCGCAATTTACATCTTCAATTACGGACGCTAACTTTTTTACCCACGCATATCTTATGTCCATTGTCCTCGATAGCAAAATTCCTTCCGGTCCACTCGATCAAAAATGGTCGAAGCACAAGATGGATTCGAAACTCATCAATCCCGCAAACAAGAGAAAATTCACCATTCTCGTCGTTGGTTCCGGTCTTGCTGGTGGTGCCGCTGCGGCGAGCCTCGCCGAGCTCGGCTACAAGGTGAAATGCTTTTGCTACCAGGATAGCCCACGACGCGCTCACTCGATTGCCGCTCAGGGTGGCATCAATGCTGCGAAAAACTATCAGAACGACGGCGACTCAGTGCGGCGTTTGTTCTATGATACGATCAAAGGCGGTGACTTCCGCAGCCGTGAGGCCAACGTGCATCGTCTCGCCGAGGTTTCCGCCAACATCATCGACCAATGCGTGGCGCAGGGTGTTCCTTTTGCTCGTGAGTATGGCGGCTTGTTAGACAACCGTTCGTTCGGTGGCGCTCAGGTATCCCGCACATTCTACGCTCGTGGCCAAACCGGACAACAGTTGCTGATCGGCTGCTACCAAGCACTGGAAAAAGAAGTGCACAAAGGTGGTGTGCAAATGTTTCCTCGCACAGAAATGCTCGATGTGGTGCTCGTCGATGGACATGCCAAGGGCATCGTCGTGCGTGACATGGTGACTGGAAAAATTTCCTCTCATGCAGCTGATGCTGTGATTATGGCAACTGGTGGCTACGGTAACGTGTTCTTCCTTTCCACGAACGCGATGGGATGCAACGTTACGGCAGCATGGCGTGCTGCGCGTCGTGGCGCTCTATTTGCCAATCCGTGCTACACGCAAATTCACCCGACCTGCATTCCGGTGTCTGGCGATTACCAATCGAAGTTGACGTTGATGTCTGAGTCGCTTCGGAACGATGGTCGCATCTGGGTTCCCAAATCAAAAGAAATCGCCGAAAAGCTCCGCAACAAGCTAATACTGCCCGATTCCGTAAAGGACGAAGACCGCGATTATTTCCTTGAGCGCAAGTATCCATCATTTGGCAACCTTTCACCACGCGATATTTCCTCGCGTGCCGCCAAAGAATGCTGCGACGATGGGCGTGGTGTGGCTCCTACGGGACTCGGTGTTTATCTCGACTTCCGCGATGCGATCAATCGACTTGGCGAGCCTGCGATCCGTGCGCGTTACGGAAACCTGTTTCAGATGTATGATAAAATCGCCGGTGAGGACCCCTACAAGCAGCCGATGATGATCTATCCTGCCGTCCATTATACCATGGGTGGCTTGTGGGTCGACTACAACTTGATGTCAAACGTTCCTGGCCTACACGTCTTGGGTGAAGCAAATTTCTCGGATCACGGAGCAAACCGACTTGGTGCCTCCGCTCTGATGCAAGGTCTTGCAGATGGATATTTCGTCATCCCAACGACCATCGCGAACTACCTCGCGACGCAAACGCCGGGCAAGTGCAGTGTCAATGACGACGCCTTCAAGCAAGCCGAAGCCGAAACCACAGCTCGTGTCAACAAGCTGGTTGGCATTAAGGGCAAACGCACCGTTGATTCTTTCCATCGCGAGCTCGGCTTGATGATGTGGGACAACTGCGGCATGGCGCGCAGCAAAGCAGGCTTGGATGAAAATATTCGCCGTATCCCCGAAATCCGTGAGGAGTTCTGGAACAATGTTTGCATTCCCGGCTCGGGCAACATGGCAAACATGGAGCTCGAAAAAGCAGGCCGCGTTGCGGATTTCCTCGAATTTGCCGAGACGATGTGTTATGATGCTTTGGCGCGCGAGGAATCTTGTGGTGGTCACTTCCGCGAGGAACACCAAACCCGTGCTGGTGATCCCGATGTCGATAGCGGTCTCGTCGCCCCTGGTGAAGCCAAGCGCGATGACGAAAATTTCGCCCACGTTGCCGCCTGGCAATACAACGAAGGCCAAGCGCCGACTCTTCATAAGGAAAAACTCCAATATGAGGAAGTGAAGCTTTCCGTACGTTCTTATAAATAATTTTTTCATCATTTGACCACCTTTTCCTATGCTCAACCTTACACTCAAAGTCTGGCGTCAGAAAACTCCTCAAGATCAGGGGAGCATCGAAACTTATGATGCGAAAAGCATTCCCGAAGAGGCATCTTTTCTGGAGATGTTAGACATTGTCAACGGACGCATCATCGAATCTGGTGGTGAGCCGATTCACTTTGATCACGATTGCCGCGAGGGCATTTGTGGTATGTGCTCACTCACCATCAATGGTGTTCCTCATAGCAAGGAAAAAGGCATCACGACCTGCCAAGTTCACATGCGCAAATTCCAAGAAGGTGATACGATTTGGATCGAGCCTTTCCGCGCCCGTGCGTTCCCGGTGATCCGCGATCTGATTGTGAATCGTAGCGCGATGGATCGGATCATTGCTTCCGGTGGCTACATCGACGTTCGCACGGGTTCTGCTGTGGATGCGAATTCGCTGCCGATTGCAAAAGCCGATGCTGATTCGGCTTTCGACGCCGCCGCGTGCATCGGTTGTGGTGCGTGCATTGCTGCATGCAAAAATTCATCCGCGATGCTTTTCACTGCTGCCAAGGTTTCTCACCTCGGTCACTTGCCCCAAGGCCAGCCTGAGCGCGATAAGCGTGTGTTGGCGATGGTGCGTCAGATGGATGCCGAAGGTTTTGGCAACTGCACCAACCAATATGAGTGTGAAGCTGCTTGTCCGAAGGAGATCAGCGTCGATCACATTGCCCGCATGAACCGCGACTATGCAGTTGCTCTCGTAAAGGAGCAGTTGCTTTCCTAAGATGTTCTAACGCTTTTGGCACTTAGCGCAGAAGTAGCTACTGCGCTGAGCCTGTGTGATTTTGCATATGGGCGTTCTGCATACCTGGCATGGGAGCCCTGCTCGTTCATAGACCAACAATTCTTGGCGAAAGTAGCCGGGTTCGCCGTTTTCGCGTAAAAAATCTCGTAAGGTGGTGCCGCCTTGGTCGATGGATTTTTGCAATACGGTTTTGATGCACTCGACCAATCGACTGATTCTTTTGCGGGACACTTCGTTTGCCGCAGTCGTCGGCCGGATGCCTGCTTGGAAAAGAGATTCCGAGGCATAGATGTTGCCTACTCCGACTACGACTGCGTTGTCCATGAGTGCGACTTTAATCGGGCGTCTGAGATTTTGTAACGATTGAAACAATCCGCTGGGGTGAAAATCATCACTCAGAGGCTCAGGACCAAGTGCGGAGAATAATGAATGAGCGAGCGGTGTAGCGCCATGGTAGTGTGTGACAATGCCGAAGCGCCGTGGATCATGGTAGCGGAGTTGTTGGCCCGAAGATAGGGTGATGGCGATGTGGTCGTGAGTGCGGAAATCCGTTGCTGGGTCAATGATTCGCAAGCTTCCTGACATGCCAAGATGAATGATGAGGTGATGTTGATCCTCAAGCTCCACGATCAGATATTTGGCGCGGCGCGACACACTGTGGATGATTTTTCCTTCAATGTCTTGAATGCTTTGAGGAACAGCTTGGCGCAAATCGCGTCTGCGGATAATCAGTTCGCGTACAGTCATGTTGACCAAGTGAGGCTCGATGCCGCGGCGTGTAGTTTCGACTTCGGGTAGCTCGGGCATGGTGAGAAAGGTGAATTCGTGAAAAGTAGATTATTTCAACGTGGCTTGGGCGAGTTCGGTGTAAAGTCCGTTTTGAGCGATGAGTTGATTGTGCGTGCCATGTTCGACGATCGTTCCATCCTTGAGCACGTAGATGCGATGGGCGTTGCGTACTGTTGAGAGACGATGCGCGATCACGAAGCAGGTGCGCTCGCTGCGAAGGGTTTCTAAGGCTTGTTGGACAAGGCGTTCGGTATGATTGTCGAGTGCTGAGGTGGCTTCGTCTAATAAGAGTAGTGGCGGATTTTTCAATAACGCGCGGGCGATGGAGAGTCGTTGTTTTTCTCCTCCCGAAAAACGCACGCCACGTTCACCCGCGACGGTATCGAGGCCCTCGGGAAGTTCTCTCACAAATGTTGCTGCATTCGCAGATTCGAGTGCTTGCCAAATTTCCTCATCGCTGGCATCGCTCTTGGCGAGTTGTAGATTCTCGCGCAAGGTGGTGTTGAAAAGGAAACTCTCTTGGGTAACGTAGCCGGTGTGATCGCGCAACCATTCTTTCGATAGCGATTCAATCGGTTTACCATCTAACAAAATCTGACCGTGACTCGGATCATAAAAGCGAGTGAGCAAATTCAAGATGGTGGATTTTCCTGCTCCCGTGGGTCCTACGAGCGCGATCGTCTGACCGGGAGCTGCATGCAATGTCAGATTGCTGACAGCAGGCGCTTCCTCGCCATAGGCAAAGGTAACTTGATCAAATTTGACTTCTCCTCGAAAATTGTTAGGTCGGTCGCCTTCGGTGAGATTGCTTTCGTCTGAGGTATCGATGATGGCGAAAACTCTCTTGGCCGCGACGATACCACGCGTAAAGGTTTGCGAGAGCTTGTTGATGTGAGATATGGGATCAAAGAGAAAGCCCCAGGCAACCAGAAATGAAATCACGGTGCCGGGTGTGATCTTGCCCTCGATGGCCCACCAAGCTCCAAAGGCGACCATGATGATGATGCCGGATTCGGCGATGAGGGAGACTGCAGGCCAGACGATGGATTGTCCGCGCATGACATTCATGTGTTTTTCGCCTACCTTGCGCGATGCGGAATCGAAGTGATCGAGCGCCTCGGGCTCGACGGTGTAGGCTTTGATTTGTCGGATGCCAGAGAGGTTGTCGTGCAGCAAAGCATGTAGCGCAGAGGATGCCTCTGAGGATTCGCGCCATTTGGATTCCGAGCGCTTCGACCACCAAGAGGTGATGAGGCCGATGAAGGGCAGGGGGATGAGTGTGACCAAGGTGAGCTGCCACGAGTGGAAAAACATGTATCCGAGTACGATGAGAAATTGCAATACGGCGGCGAGTGCTTGATCGATCCCCTCAATGACCACGCGATCCATGGTGGGCACGTCATCGGCGACTCGGGTCATGATTTCGCCGGATGATTTGGTATCGAACCACTTCACGGGAAGGCGTTGGAGTTTGTCGTAAAGCTCGACGCGAATCAGGTGGGTGATTTTCAGTTCCAACGCATTGTTAAAATACGTACGTAGTGTGAAAAGTAGCTGCCTGCCGCCGATGGCTAGCACACCTAATGCAGCTGTGGGTATGATCAGGTCCAACCGTTTTTGAGGGATGATCACATCGATGAAACGCAGCGTGACTGCGGGAAGCACTAAAATCAACGCTGTACAGGCGAAGGCAAGAACCAAGGACAGCATACTGCTCATGGGAAAGCGTAGGGTGTGCTGAATGATGCGGCGGAGTGTGGACATGAAAGATGCTTGCAGAAGAGCGGGGGCGGGCTGGAGTGCGCTATGCGGCCGCTACGGTTACTCAACTTCCACGATCAAGTTGATCTCGACGGCGACGTTGAGAGGCAGAGCTGCCGCGCCCAAAGCGGTGCGTGAGTGCTTGCCTTTTTCGCCGAAAATTTCGATCAATAGTTCCGATGCGCCGTTGATGACCTTCGGATGATCGTAAAAGTCCGCGGCGGAATTCACGAAGCCATTGAGGCCGACGATGCGAGTGACGCGGTCAATGCTGCCGATTTCTGAGGCAATCACAGCGAGTCGATTGAGAATGATGATGCGTGCACCTTCTTGTGCTTCCTCAATGGAGACATCGCGCGGCACCTGACCGATCACTTTTTTCTCCCCATCGATGGGAAGTCCACCAGAGAGGAACAACAAGTTACCTGTGCGGACACAGTTGACGTAGGCGGCGACAGGTGCGGGTACGGATGGCAGAGTGAGGCCCAAGCGGGAAAGATTTTCGGTAGCAGTCATGGTATCGTATTGAGGAAAAGTTATTGCTTTTTGTCCGCAGGTGCGGCGCTGGGGAAATTCCCACTCATTAGATTGAGCAAATTTTTGCCATCGGTCGAAAGGCTGGCCTGTTTGCCTTCGCCGCTGAGCAGTCCCCGTGTTTTGTAGCGATGTGGGATGTCAGAAGGTCGGACCATGGTGATGGTTGGCTGCGTTACCCGCCGGTCGCTCGCGAAGATGGCAAGCGGCATGCCTGTCTCAGAAAAAGACACCTCCCACGAACTGCTAGCTTTTGCGGTGTTGCTGCGGATGAGCCATGGGTAACGGGTGGCGATGTCGATGGTTCCGCTGTTCGGCATGGTGACTTTGTAGTAGGCCGGATAGCTCGCGAGGTATTGGGAAAAGGTCAAATTCGGGTTGGCCTTGTGAGCGAGGAAATATCCCGCCACATCGGCTCCAGCGAGGTTCATGCCATTGAAATTTCCATGGTAGTTAAGCTGTTTCGGCGCCCACTCGCTGAAGCGACCGCTGAGCTTGAGTGCGATTTCGAGGTGCACGTGTGCCCGAACGCGCGTAATGCCTTCACCTGTGTAGCCCATGCGCCCAAGCACAGCCCCTTTGGAGACAGGATCATTGAGTTTGCAGGTGATGTCAGCCAAGTGAGCGTAGAGGCTGTAAACAGGGGAGTTGTCCCAATTGTGCTCGATGACGACATATTTCCCGTAATTGCTACGGCCTGAGATACTGCTGATGTAGGCGACTTTACCTTCGGCGATGGAACAGACCAAGTCGAGTGGGTTGCCGGCTTTGTCACGCTTAATCGGTGCGATATCGATTCCTTCGTGGAATTTAGTCTGAATCACTTGATCTCCCAAGCGCATACTGGTGCGAACGTAGCCATAGGAGCCACCCTCCCAAGGTTGGGTGTGTTTGTCGTCGAAGTAACGGTCGACATACATGTAAAATTTTTCCGGTTCTCCCGAAAAAAGGCGCTGATTCTCGGTGGGTAACACGAGATCGATGGCAGCCATTGCCAATGAGCCGAGAACGAACTGGCTCAGAGTAAGAAGAGAGGTGATGAAACGCATGACCGAAGCAGGAATTTATTTCTTTTTCTTATCCTCGCCGATGCGTGGCGCAAGTTTATCATATTCCTTGATTTCTCCTTCCTGAATGCCATTCCAGACGACAAGAACTCCGTCTTTTACGGATTGATCGATGATGACACCATCCACCACGCGCCCATTCACTGCGGCAATGAGCATTTTCCCTTGATTAGCCATGGTTATGTTTTCCAGACGGCTAGCACCAGATTTGCGGAGTTGAAACACAATGCCGTAATCATTTTGATTGTCGGAGAGGAACGGGCTGAACGCGGTGATATCTTTGGTGGAAAACTCGGGAGAGCGGGAAAAATAGCGTTTTTTGCCACCGATGTTTTGTTCGAAAATCATCTTCGGATTGTTATTCACGTCCGTTTCGAGGTGAAACGAAACGGCCATGTTTTTGCCTTTTTTGTCACCGGCCCATGAGGGGACGATGCTAAGCAGTAGAACGAGAATGATGCGCATCATGCGGTAGTTCATACATGCAGCATGCCCGAATCGCCGAGCTTAGCAAGGGGAAAATCTGCTTGATCAATTTCGGCATCCATTGGCTGCGCTCATGGTGGAGTCTCGATCCAGCGCATGTTGCGGATTTCTCGCGGGCCTTGCCAGTGTTGGCCGCGGACGCTTTGTTTTTTACCATCGATGAGCACATTTCCGCTAGGGCTGATGCTGCACTCAGTGATGGTGCTCCAGTCGGCGAGTGCTTCGGGTTGTTGGGGATCGAGCGATTGGAAATCTTCTGCGCTCAAGGTGATTTTTTGCCATACGGAAGAGGCCACGAGTTTCCGCAAGCACGCATAGCTGATCGCGGGTTTTCGCGAATCGAAGGCGCCCCAACCGTTGCAGACGAGTGTAATGACTAGTTGGTTTTCGCTGGCGCAGCGAATCTCGAATTCAAGCACTGCTCCCTCGCGGCCACGCCAAGCGGGGTCTTTGAGCTTTCGCGTGCTGGCGGTCCACAAGGGCGGATGATCCCAGTTGCTGCGATACCAATCTTGCCAAGCTCTTGAGCCGTCGTCGATTAGTGTTTGCGGTGGTAAGGTAGCCTGACGATTGGCTTTTTTCAGGTCCTCGGCACTCAGGGAAATCATGCGCGAACTCAGCGCGTAGGTTGGTGATGTTTCACTTCGGAACGCGGGAGGCACCTCATAGAGGATATCGGCGTAGGCAAAAATCGGATCATCGAGCGAAGTGATCGGACACGGCGCAATCCACGATGTTTTTTCGGCATCGGGCAAAGTCTCTGTTGATCGCCAAAAACGAGTGAGCACTTGCGGATCGTTGGTATAGCGGATCTCGACCGCATGAACCACTGCGTTGCGGTCAGGCTCGACAACGACGCGTGGTATGCCCGCGACATGGTTCATTTCAAAGCGGATCCTCGGCGTTTGGGGTAGCCGTATGGCGGATTTTTTTAGATGTTGTTCGAACCACAAAATTTCGGTCATCGCATGTTCGTTGCCATGCAGGTGATTGTAGTGCGGCGAAATGCTGAGTCGCAATTGCGCATCGGGCATGTTTTTCCAGTTGTGCGCCATGTTGTCGATGGCAGCATGAAAGTCATTGGTCGGAGAGAACCACAAGACTGGGCACTTGATGCGCGGGATGTAGGCATTGTCGGCAATGCAGGCCAGTTCGATCTTGCTTGGCTTGGTTTTGACTCCGCCAGGCACAGCGTTTTGTGATTCTGTTAGCACTCCAGCGCCACCGCAGGATGGAGCGGCAGCGATGATGCGTGGGTCGATGCCTGCCAAATT
The DNA here is from genome assembly GCA_002293145.1 of Akkermansiaceae bacterium UBA956. Classification (GTDB taxonomy): domain Bacteria; phylum Verrucomicrobiota; class Verrucomicrobiia; order Verrucomicrobiales; family Akkermansiaceae; genus UBA956. The sequence continues at coordinate 33,903 of DBCO01000039.1, forward strand.
CGTGGTCAGTTTCCCCCCCATCGAATGCCCGCGTGCGCCGATTCGTTTGTCGTCGACCTCGGGCATCGATTCCAGCAAACTTATGGCCCGCCGTGCCGCGATCAAGACTACATACCAATTGCTATTGCGTGGCGAGACTTGATCATCGATGGTGTATTCATCTGGCTCAATGCTGCCCGAGAAATGGTTTGTTTTGTTGCGTTGCGGCGGATGAGTGGCATCGAGCTTGCCCCAATCAGTCTGTATGCCCGACCATCGCTCGGCCCCAATCTGCATCGGATTGCCACCCCAGTTCAGCGATAGACTCGCATATCCACGCTTCGCATAAGCGATCATTGTGCTGAGCGATGCCGATTGTCCACCTCCGTGAATGTCTAACAATGCCGGAAATGTTTCACCTTCTGCGCGAGTTAGGGGACAAGCATAAAATGCAGCTACGCGAGACGGCGATCCTTTGAAAATCCCGACTTGATAGCGCAACACTCGACACAACACGCCATCCTGTTGCCATTCTTTCAGTACCTCCATCTCCAAAGGTGTGCTCTGATCCATTGCCGGAAAATCCGCCCACAATTCCTCCACGCTGCGCGGCATAGAAGTTTCAGAATCCGCTGCGCGAATCGACAAACAAAAGCAAATGCTAAGTACTGAAATAAGATGCGTTCTCAAGCCATACATTTACGCTACTGAGCAAGCGCATGTTTCATGTGAAGATCAGTCAATAAAGTTCTTTGTTCTTTTCCTCTAGTAATTGTTCGGCCGGTCAGCTAAGGTATGTCTATGGTTCATGAACTAACTTATTTGCCGCAGAAATTTCTGTTAGAAACCGGTTTGTTGGATCAGTTGAGTAGTCGTATGGGCTGTCAGCGCTGTATTTTGGGTCAACATGGGGAAATGTTGCTGGTGGTGCATGAAGTGCCGGAACCAGGTGTTCCCGAGCGCAAGGCTTTGTTCTTTTGGTACGATTCGTCAAAAGAATGGCATGGTTCGGTGACCGATGGTTTAGTGGATTTACAGAAATTGTTAGAGCGTTATGCGCAGGCGATTGATGTGCATGAGGCGGTGGTCGATGATGCCGATACCGCAAAGGAAATTTTCACGATACTGCGGCACGCAGGTCCCTTGGCGCGTTCGACACGCAATCTTTTCCTCTGCTTACAAGAAGCTGCCGCATTGTTTCCGAAGGATAAAGAACTGCGCTCGTTGCGAGATCGGGCGCATGAAAATGAGCGCGCGGCGGAGTTGCTCTATGCCGATGCTCGCGTGGCGCTGGAGTTTTTTCGCGCGGAACGGGCTGAAGAGCAAGCCCGTTCGAGTGAGCGATTGGCGAAACTCGGCTTCCGACTCAACTTGATGGCGGGATTTTTCCTTCCGCTCGTAGCCCTCGGTGGATTGATGGGGATGAATGTAAAATTGCCCTACTTTGTGCAATCGGCCTTCTGGTGGATCTTTTTCGGCGGGCTCATTTTTGGAGCGATAATTCTTTTCGTTGCTGGCTACAAAACGGGTGATGGTGAGGATGAGGAGCCGTAAAATAGGCGTCGATGCTTTGGGGAAAAGTTTCGATTTTTTTTGGGAGCCGTGCTTTGGCGTGCTTTGCGCTGTAACCCCGATATGAAAAAATCAGGTAGGTTTTCTTTTGGACATCTAAGGCGTGGTGTATCGGCGCATGCCGCGATGGATGCTGATGCGATGGATGCTGATGCGATGGATGCTGATGCGATGGATGCTGATGCGATGGATGCTGACATTTTAGGCGGTATGGAAATGGGCTTTGTCACTGTGCTGGTGCTGAGTGGGCATACCAAGGTCGAGGAAATCAGTCGATACGCCTATCAGCCGAATTTTGTAGTTACATCCTTGGCTCATATACCTAATGAAATCTGTAAAATCGCCGGCCTTGGCAAATGCACAAGGATGGCGGCTACAGGCTGATCGTGCAATTTTTTTCGAGATTTTCTGGTCTTTTCACTTGTCAGCGAGGGCATTTTCCGATTGCATTGCTCATGGCAGACTACTCTTTAGCTTTTTCTTTCGATGACGTGTTGTTGGTTCCTGCACGCAGTGCCATTTTGCCAGCGGATGCCAATATTAACACGATGCTGACCAAGGATATTTCCTTGCACATTCCAGTGGTATCTGCGGCGATGGATACCGTTTCTGAATCAGAATTGGCGATTGCCTTGGCCCGCGAAGGTGGCATGGGCGTGATTCATCGAGCTTGCACCATCGAGGAAGAAGTGGCGATGGTTTCGCGGGTGAAGCGCTCGGAAAATGCGGTGATTCTTAAGCCGCTGACGTTTACCAAAGAAAACACAGTCGATGAAGTGCGTCGGGTGATGCATGAGCAAGGCTTTTCTGGATTCCCCGTCGTCGATGCCGAGGGGCACCTTGTGGGTATGGTCACTGGTCGTGATGTCCGTTACATCGAACGCACCGATGTGTTAGTTGCCGATGTAATGACGCCGCGTGAGCGTTTGATCGTGGCGGACCCAAGCACGGAGTTGGAAGAAGCGCGCCGGATTCTTTACAAAAATCGCATTGAGAAATTGCCGCTCGTCGATGCTAACAATCGCCTCGTCGGGCTGATCACGGGATCAGACATCGAGAAGCGTATTACCTTTACCAATGCCGCGAAGGACCCGAATGGCCAGTTGCGCTGTGGTGCAGCAGTGGGCGTGGGACCAGAATTTCTCGAACGTGCGCAAGCTGTGATCGCTGCTGGTGCGGATGCCTTGTTCATCGATGCTGCCACCGGCCACACCACGCGGGTGATGGAAGTAATTTCCAAACTGCGCGAGCTCTCGGATCGTCCGGTGATCGCGGGGAATGTTGTGACTGAAGCTGGCGCGCGCGACCTCGTCGCTGCTGGAGCCGCGGCCATCAAAGTGGGTGTAGGTCCGGGATCGATCTGCACCACGCGCGTGATTTCTGGTGTCGGCATGCCGCAATTTACGGCGATCCGCAATGTGGCCGACTATTGCCATGAGCATGGCGTGAAAGTCATCGCCGATGGAGGCATTCGCTACTCGGGCGACATCGTCAAAGCGCTCGCCGCTGGTGCTGATTTGGTGATGTTAGGTTCCTTGCTCGCTGGCACCCGTGAGAGCCCTGGACAAACGGTGCACTCACAAGGTCGTCGTTTCAAAACCTACCGCGGCATGGGCTCGCTGGGTGCGATGCGCAAAGGATCGGGCGATCGCTACGGCCAAAACAGTTCAGGAAAACTCGTCGCCGAGGGCGTGGAAGCCCGCGTTCCCTACAAAGGTCCGCTTTCCGATGTGGTGTTCCAGTTGATGGGTGGCCTGCGCTCCGGCATGGGCTACGTCGGTGCTCCCGATCTCGCCGATTTGCAAAAAAATGCCGAATTTGTCCGCATCACCACGGGAGGCCTACGCGAAAGCCACGTGCACGACGTTGTCCTCACTGAAGAGCCGACTAATTATCAACCGATGGCATGAAATTAAGGCAATAACATTTTTTTAAAAAAGAGAACATTACATGAAAGAATCTCACCACGTAGCCGTTTTGGATTTTGGCTCGCAGTATACGCAATTGATTGTGCGTAAGGTGCGGGAGTTAGGGTATTTTGCGAAGCTTTACGCGCCGGAGGATCTGGCGGAGGTCGGAGCTCCTGGAGCGATCATTTTATCGGGTGGACCACGCAGCACTAGCGAAGCAGATGCTCCGGACATTGACTTTGAAAAGCTCAAATCTTTCGGCTGTCCGGTCTTGGGCGTGTGCTACGGCATGCAGCTGCTCAACATCAAATTCGGCGGCACGGTGCATGCGAGCAATCGTCGCGAATACGGACCAGCCGCGCTTGCGCCGCAGGCGCTGCAAGGTCTTTACGCGGGGCTTTCTGCATCCTCGCAAGTGTGGATGAGCCATTCCGATACCGTTGATGTATTACCTGCAGGCACCAAGGTCTTGGCGCTGAACCAACACGGCACTCCGGTGTCTTTGCAGTGGTGCGACGGGTTTTACGGCATTCAATTTCACCCTGAGGTGACCCACAGCCACGAAGGTCAGCGGATTTTGCAAAATTTCCTCGAAATGGCAGGGGAATTGCAGCCGTTCCACATCGAAGATTTCAAACGTGAGATGATCGAAGGCATTCGCCAAACTGTAGGCGATCGACAAGTCGTTTGCGGGGTTTCAGGCGGTGTCGATAGCACGGTGTTAGCGGTCTTGCTGAAAGAAGCGGGCGTCAAAGTGCGGGCAATTTTCGTCGATCATGGTTTGATGCGCCTCAACGAAGGTGATGAGGTTCGCAAAAACTTCCATCGCATGGGAGTGGAGATCGAGACCGTCGATTGCGCCGAACTTTTCCTGTCGCGCCTCGCCGGCGTCGATGATCCGGAAGCAAAAAGAAAAATCATTGGTAACTTGTTCATCGATGTCTTCTGGGACACTGTCGGCAATGCCGAAATGCTGGCGCAAGGCACCTTGTATCCTGATGTGATCGAGAGTGCCTCGAACGCAAAATCCAAGGCCTCCAAGATTAAGACCCACCACAACCGTGTGGACCGCATCCTCGAACTTCAAGCACAAGGAAAAGTGCTAGAGCCATTGGCCGAGCTTTTCAAAGACGAAGTGCGTGAGCTCGGGCGCTCGTTAGGTATCGCCGAAGACATCCTGCAACGCCATCCATTTCCCGGTCCTGGTTTGGCCGTACGTTGTCCCGGTGAAGTTACCGAAGAACGCCTGCGGATCATTCGTGAGTGCGATGCGATTTTCATCAATCAGCTCAAAGAAGACGGATGGTATGATAAAGTCTGGCAAGCCTATGCAGGCCTAATTCCGGTGAAAACGGTAGGTGTAAAAGGCGATGAACGTTCCTACGAGTGGGCGACCAATCTGCGTGCTGTCGTCAGCGAAGACGCGATGACAGCTGACTGGGTCGATCTGCCTTACAGCCTGCTGCGCAAAGCGAGTCACCGCATTTTGAACGAAGTCAAAGGCATCAACCGCGTGCTTTACGATGTCTCGACCAAACCACCCGCTAGCATCGAGTGGGAGTGATAATTATGCATCCACCCACACCGATTTCAAGTACGGCAAGTCCGTGAAATCGGTGGGCATGGGGGCGTGAGTCAAACGGCACTGGCGTGGTAGTGCATCGCGCAATTGGCGCTCGAAGTCGCGCGGCTGCAGCTTGTGGCAATTGGTCGAGCAAAGCATCCAACCGCCTGGTTGAAGACAGTGGTGAGCAAGGCGTGCGAGCTCGCCGTAGTCATTTTCCACGCGGAAGACCTGACCTTTTTCATCGCGCGAAAAGGTCGGCGGATCGAGGATGATGCCGTGAAATTTCCGCCCTTGTTTGTGAAAGCGACGCAGCCAGTGAAAGGTATCGCCTTTGCAGAAATGATGTATGGCTGGGTCGAGTTGGTTGTGCTGAAAATTCCGCTTCGCCCAGTCGAGATATGGCTGTGATAGATCGAGCGTCGTCGTTTGCGCTCCACCCAAAGCTGCGCAGACCGAAAAAGCACCAGTGTAGGCGAAGGTGTTGAGCACCGTCTCACCGGCACTTACGCGTTGTCTCACGCGTAAGCGGTTATCGCGTTGATCGAGGAAAATGCCTTGGGAGTATCCGCTGTGGAACGAGATTTCATAGTTGACGTCGTTTTCACGAGCAAGAAAGGACTCGGGCAGCTCGGGGCCGCTGAGGTGCTGAGGCGATTCTTTTTGCTGTTGGCTCAGGCATTTGTGATAAATGCTACATTTGTGCTCGCTCAGCCAACTTCGCAAGTGGGCAGGGATGTGCGGCGTGGTGGTTGATACCAGCCAATGCGCGGCGAAAGTTTCCAGATAGATGCCAGGCAGTCCATCACCAGCGGCATCGATGAGGCGTAGGGCATTGGTGGAATCGCCGAGTAGGGATGCGCGTTGTTTTAGAGCTTGGGAAAAGGCTGACATGGGAAAAAAATGAATGCGGCAGTGAGCAGTGGTGCTGCGCCAGTTCATGCTGTGGCAGCACAAATGACGAGTTTTTTTTCAATCACTACTTGCACACGAGCAAAAGCACGAGTAGGGGAATGGCGTGAAACGTAATCAATCTCTCTCATCGAACAGTACATTTGCTGCTTGTGCGTGCCTAGTGCTCACCACTTTTACGCTGCTATCCTGCAAAAAAGAGCCGATGGAAGTCACTTCTACTGAAACTCGCGCTGTGCTTTCAGCTGATAAACCGGTGAAGCTCTTCGCTAGCTCGGATGAGCGTTTTCGCGCCACGGTGGACAGTCCCGTTCAGGGCGATGCAGCTGCTGACTGGCTCAGCCGGCCCGGCACGGAGTTCCGATTGCTCAACTACGCGTTCGGCGCGAGTGGTAGTGGGGAAGTGTATGTTTCGCGATCCATGGGCTCGGTGCTGGACAACGTCAATCGTTGGCTAAAGCAGTTCGAGCAAAAAGATCTCGACCAAGTGGAAGTGGATGCTTTGGAGAAAGTATCAATGCTCGGCGGTCAAGCCGTTTGGGTGCAGGCCGAGGGATCTTATGCCAGTGGCATGGGTAAACCGACGGTTGAGGGATTTGCTCTGGCTGGAACAATTGTGCAAGTGGGCGCAGACATTTATACGGTCAAAATGGTTGGCCCGAAGGATGAGGTCGCTGCGGAACGTGTAAAGCTCGCGGCATTTGTGAAAAGTTTGCGCATGGCTGAATGATTTGCGCTCTAACGAACGTATCTAGTCACACATTTTCTACTCATGGTTGAAGAAACAAATCAAGATTCTAGCGCTGCGATGCAACGCCGCAAAAGCTTGCCCTCGCTGGTATTTCATTTCCTTGCTGGATTTCCGTTAGCCACGGTGCTAATGTTGATTTTGCTCCTTCAAACGTGGCTCGCAACACTCGAGCAGGTGGATTATGGTCTGCACGCCACACTGAGAAAATACTTTGATCCACAAGCTTTTTACATCATCGGAGAGCTGCGCCTGCCTGAGGAAATTGGGGGGCTTGCACTGAAAATCCCGATGCCTGGTGGCTACTATGTGCTCGGTTTGTTTTTTATCAACTTGTTATTGGGCGGCATCGTGCGTGCTCGCAAGGGCTGGAGCAAGGTGGGCAACCTGATTTCACACGCTGGCATTTTGTTGATGATTTTGAGTGCCGCAGTCACCGAGCGCACCGAAAAGCGTGGAACGATGGATTTCTTTGAAGGTGAGACCTCAAACACAGCTCAGGATTACTACGAGTATGTGGTGGAAGTTTCTGAACACACGAATGGCGCACCCAAGGAAGTGCATGTGATTCGTGGTAACTATCTCGCTGATCTGCGTGGAGAGTCTGCCCCGGTGCGTAAGGTGCTGCTGCCCAGTTTGCCTTTTGATATGGAGTTCACACGTTACGCCCCCAATGGACGCGTCATGTCAGTGAGTGAAATGGCACCGCCTGCTGGCACTCCGGTGCTCGATGGTTACTACATTTTTGATCGCCCTACGAACAAAGCTACAGAGATTGATGTGGCTGCTTGTTATGCGAAAATTTCGCCACGTGATGCGTCATCGATCCCGAGCTTCATTCTCTCGGGTGATGTTTTTCAACCTCATACGGTAAAAGTCGGCGAGCGAACTTTCACCTTTCACATGCGCAAGCTATTATGGCCGATGCCTTTCTCCGTGAAACTCGATAAAGCGACTGCGGAGTATTATCCCAATTCAACCAAGCCCAAAAAATTCGAGAGCATCGTTACACGATTAGAAAATGGTAGCGAAGCGAAAGTGGAAATTAAAATGAACGAGCCGATGCGCTATGAGGGGCTAACATTCTATCAGCGGATGATGGGCCGCGAAAATGCACAATTGGCAGATTCACGTCCGTATTCGCAGCTGGAAGTGGTGAAGAATCCCGCTGATCAATGGCCATTCTACTCCCTCTGGGTAGTGACGGTCGGCCTCTTAGTGCATCTGCTTATCAAGTTTTATGTATTCGTCGTTCGCATCAACAAGAAGCGCGCGAACCAACCCCAACGTTGATTTTTTCATGCCTGCTAAAACTCATTCACTCTGGACTCGCATCGTCGCCGTTTTGGTGATTTTGACAGTGATTGTCACCTTATTCTTCTTCATGGTGAAAGATATGACGCCGAAAGGTGAAGCTATCAATATCAAGGAATATACGCCATGGGAACAGGAATCTGTTAGACTCATGGATAAGCTCGTTTTACGCGATGGTGGACGGGTGAAGCCTTTTTCTTCCTATGCTCAGTTCTCGATGCTGCGGTTACGTGGTGATCGCAAAATTGAAATTACCCTTGATAGTGGAGAAAAGGAAAAAATTCAGCCTACAGAATGGTTGATGGATTGTCTTTTCCGTCCTCAATTCGCCATCGAGATGCCAAGTTTCCGTGTGGACAATGCTGCCGTGATCGAGTCGATCGGCTTGAAATCTCACGGTCGCCGTGATCGCTACACATACAAGGAGTTAGAGCCTGGAGTCGAGAAATTGTTTGAACTGGCGCAGAGCTATGAAAAGATCGAAGAGAAAAAGCGCGATGCGGTTCAAAAAATGACCATCGATCTCGCCTACAATGTGCGGAACTATCAGTTCATCATCAGTTACTTTGCGTTTGCGCGCGGAGGTGTGGAGATGAAGTCCGCGAATCCTGATGGCAGCTCGCGGTTTACCGACTTTAGCACGGTGATGGGCACGGCACCGATGATATTGCAAATGGCGCAAGAGAGTCAGGGGACTGGGGCCGCGATTCCGGAAAATTTACAGTCTTTGTTGCAGCAGGTTCTCGATGGTTCTAACTACGCCAAATATGGCCTTCTGATGATCCCACCTGACGACAAAGCTCTCGCCGATTGGCGCAGTGCGGGTGATCGCATCATGGATGTGATGAGCGGGGATCTCAAAGATCCTAGTGCTGCGATTGCTGACATTAAGGCGCTCGAATCTCTTGCTCGCAAGGCCATGTCGCCGCAAGCGGAATTCCGTAAAGAACTATCCGCTGTGGTGAAACGTTTCTCTGATCGCGCTACAGAACGAGGTGAATATCGTGCTATTGATGCAGAAAATCTCTACAATCGAAAAAATTTCACGCTCAATGCGATGGTCTGCTTTTTGTTAGCGATGTTGGTATCGATCGGCATGTGGTTCTTAGTGCTGGTAGAGTCTCCCAAGCGTATCGTTAAGATTGCCTACGGGCTTTCATTGGCCTTTGTTCTGATTGCACTGGGTTACATGTTTGTTGGCATCGGCATGCGCAGTTACATCATGTGGCGTCCTCCAGTGGGTAATTTGTACGATACCATCATTTTCATTTGCGCAGTGGCAGTGGCTATCCTGCTGTTAATTGAATACTTCATTCGCGAACGAGTTGCTCTTACCTTGTGTTCGGTTCTCGGCCTTGCGCTGGTGCTTTTGGCCCGTCGTTATGAAGTGGGTGATGCCAAGGATCACATGGATCCCTTAGTTGCGGTATTGAACTCGAACTATTGGCTTACTACTCACGTCATCACCATCACCATGGGCTACGCTGCGGGATTGCTCACGGCATTTCTCTCGATGAGCTACGTCGTGATGCGTGCCCTTGGGCTCGGTGCTGATGGCAAGCGCCTGCTGCGGCTCATCACCGGAGCAGCTTATGGTGGCTTACTCCTGACCTTGTTACTCTCACTCGTCGGCACGGTATTGGGTGGCGTTTGGGCTAACGACTCTTGGGGCCGTTTCTGGGGCTGGGATCCGAAGGAAAATGGCGCACTCATGATTGTGCTCTGGAGCCTAATCATGCTTCACGCCCGCCTCGGTGGCATCATTCGCGATTGGGGATTCCACCTTGCCTCGATGTTCATGTCTTGCATCGTGTCGTTTTCCTGGTGGCATGTGAATTTCCTCGGTGAGGGACTTCACAACTACGGCTTCACTTCCGGCAAAGGTTTCATCTGGATCTTCTACGGCGGTGTGATGGGTCTTATCATTTTTGGTATAGCCATGTGGTTGGCGGAAAAAATCAAGGATTTCAGCGATCAAGCAAACAACAAGACTGAAGGTGAGCAAAAGCCTGAGAGCGTGACCGCAAATTCTTAAGCTGAGGAAACCCACGCCGTGAACAAAGGATTTACATGGATGAAATTTTTCGTCGTGCTCGTGCCCGTCTGGCTCTTAGTGTCAGGTGGAATCGGTTTGTGGGCACATTTTCACTTTCAAAAAAAAGAGCAGCAAGAACAGAAGCATGCCTATCGGCGCTCGATCAATGAAGTCAGCTTGCTCGATGATTTTGTAAAAATTACCGATGACATCGGCGGCAGAAATCTGGCGCAAATGAATGGAGCGGATTCTTTGAAACGCATGTCGTCCATGATCGAGGGCTCGCTCGGCATCTCGAACATGGGCTACGAGGTGAAAAAAGTTCCAGGCCTTGAGATCGATGGAGTTTCTCTGCCGATCTTCACAGTCGATGTTCTGCGTCGCGAAACTAAGCAGGAAATCTGGTTGGTAGTGCCCTACGATTCTCCTGCTGATGTTCCGCGTGGTGCAGCCTCGGCCTCGGCTCTCTCCGTCTCATTTGCCGTGGCGCAAGCATTAGTCGGACAGCCGATCGAGAACAACGTTCGCTTTCTTTTTGTCCCTGGTGGATACGCCAGTGAAGATCTGCGCATAGATCTGCTAGGAAAATGCCAGCGCTTAATGAGCCTCGGAGGGCGGGCGAAACAAATTCTCGTTCTTGGATCGATGCTGCATGCCGGTCCGATCAGTGCCGTTGGCGAAGATGCGACACAGCCCATCTTCGTTCAGCAGAATATCCCCATCGTGGTAGTCTCTGCTGCTGAGTATGGCATGCAAGACGACGTGCGCTTTTCCCAACTATTATTAGAGCGTGGACTGCCTAGCACGGAAATTTTTGCCCCTGCCGATGAAGCCATGGCGCCGCAGCTCGAAGATAGCATCACGCCGCCAGCCAAACTCATCGCGGCACAAGCTGAGCAAGTCTTGTTGTTGATCCGATCATTGGCTCAAGCCAAGGCGCTGTGATCCGACGCGGAAAATAATCGAAAAAAAGCAAAAAATTCGCTTGCCATACAGCGTGCTTATCCACTATCAATCCGCGCGCTGATTCGGCGCCACGCAGTTATTCTCATCGTAGGAAATCACGTGACCAAAGAAATGGGGTTTTAGCTCAGTTGGTAGAGCACTTGCATGGCATGCAAGGGGTCAGCGGTTCGAATCCGCTAAGCTCCACCATTTCTTATCTTTTTTCGCAAAGTGCGTGATGTCAATGCGAGTTACATGCAATTCATTGGCCACAAAAATCGCAATGTCCACAGAAATTTTAATTCTGCGAATTTTGCGTTTTTTTGCGGCGAAAGATCGTCCCATCAAGAATCACACTCGAGGCGCTCAATCACTTTTGTATCGCCCTCCAAATCCAGTCTGCGCTTCCAATACAGTTCCATCGCCTTGCGTACGCGCAGTGTGATGCCATTGGCTCCCATGCCGTAGTCGAGGCGGATTGCCTCTTGCGCTTCTTTGTCCAGCTTGCGATTCGGTTTAATTTTCAGGGTCACAAATGTCTCCCAATCCAGATCACGCTGCGGTTCCTCGTCCACAGCTACGGGCCAACGGCAATCTTCCATCCGGCCTAACACAAAGTCTTTCCACTGCGCCGCCTCCACATCCCAGGCCCGCACGTGCCAGCGATGGCCATCCCAGCCAAAACCACGAGGCACAATCTTGCGCCAACGTCGTGAGCTGCTATTCACTGAGAGATAACGCACCTCCACAGATTGCTTGCCACGCAATGCGAGATAGACCCTGCGCTGTACGTTTTCCTTCACTGCGCGGCGCAGGGGCTGCACGCTGTCCACTACGGCATGAGCAGACTCGTCTGGCTGTGCCGCAGAGCTACGCCGCTCGGGAATGCTGCCCGGCAACAAGGCCAGTGCCTCCTCCCACTGCGGTTCATGCACCACACAGGAAAATGCTTCACCCGCCTCGTAGCGCTTGCGTGCGGTGTGATAGTTCACCGCCGAGGAATTCAATTGCAAAAACTTCTGCAAATCGCTCGAGGCCTGAGCCGGCGAAATGCTAAAACATTCTGTGAGATCCGTGCGCCGCACCCATCCGCGCCACCACAACAATACCTCGATCATCCGCAAACGCTCGCGTGCAGCCCAGCCCTCTTCGTTAGTCATATTTCCCATGGCGTATCAAATTTCTCAGGAGCACGTAGTGCGCTTCTTCGGTAATCATGATAATTGACTTTTGCCAGATGTCATCAAAAATAATTTGATGCGTTATTTTCATGTGTATCGTTATTTTTTATTGACAAGACAAAAGATGATCGTAATATTCGTCCGTAACGCAATCTCTAACAATGTGCGAGATTGCCAATTTTCCCCCAGCGGGGTTAGCAAAAGTCGCCGTCTCCCTGTTGTCTTTGGGGAGGCGGTGCAATTCGCCACGTAACAGCAACCACAATTGAAACCAAATACCATGAATCCCTATACTGAAATCGCCTTTTTGCTCGATAGCTCTGGCTCGATGGATTCCATCGCTCAAGAAACCATCGCAACCTTTAATGGCTTTCTCCTTGCGCAGAAAAATCTCACCGATGACCTTGGCGGAGCGATGCCTGCCCGTTTCAGCCTGGTTACTTTTGATACCACGGCAAAAACCATCGCGCATCGACTGGATCTGCGTGAGGTGCTGGCCCTTAACGAAACAACCTACCAGCCTAGTGGTGGCACGGCGCTCTTTGATGCGCTTGGTGATCTGATCGACTCGATCGGTTCATCGCTCGCGGCCATGCCTGAAGCGGCGCGTCCGGCCAAGGTGATTGTTGCGATTCTCACCGATGGGGAAGAAAACTCTTCCACTCGTTTTAGTCTTCGCGATATCAATCAACGTATCGCCCATCAGACTCAAGTTTACCAATGGGAGTTTCTCTATCTTGGTGCTGACCACGATGCGATTGCCGCTGCTACGGCCCTTGGGATCAGCGCTCATCACTCGGTCAATATTGAGAAATCCTCGATTAGCTCAGGAAAATCACTACGTGCGATGAACAAAAAGCTCGGAGCGAGCCGCAAGTTTGCGAAAGGTGATATCCTAAACGCTGAAGATCAACAAGTCCTCCAAGAGTCGATGGCGGAAACTTATGAAAAAACCGAGTAATCGGAAATGTGCGACTTTGATATTTAGCCGGCGGTTTCAACATGGAAGT
>DBCO01000003.1:0-1131 GCA_002293145.1 Akkermansiaceae bacterium UBA956
AGATGAGCCGAAGAGAGAGAACAAGAGCTATGATGAAAGTGCGATGAATCATGGGAGATTTACGTTGTATTACTGTGGTGTTCGTCGAAAATAATCCGATAGTGCATACGCTTGTGAGTTGATCGCCTTCATGCTTTCCGCCAGTCCACGGTATTCCTGATACTCGATATTCACGATACCCTTGTTGCTCGATTGGCCTTTGGTTTTCAAATCTCCATCGTCAATGTAACGAAACCAATGCCAGCCAATGACGTTCTTGTTTTGGAGAAGTCCTAACGTAAAATTCTCATAAAAATGCCCTCGATCCTTTTGGGTTGGAACCGTGAAACCCGCTCCTTTGAAATTGTTCAATCCCGAGTCCGCTCCTTTCGCATACCACTCCGTGATCAAAATCGGCTTCTTCGCCCATCTAGCTCGCTCATTCAGTTCCTCTTGCCGTGGCGTCCAGCGATGGTAGTAATTGATCGATATGACATCGACATAGAGCCCCGATACCTCATAGCAAATCTTCTGGCTCGAGGCCCTTCCATGCAAGCGACTTCCCAAAATCAAGTGATTCGGATCGTGCTTGCGCATCGCATCGTGCACCGTTTTGTAATAGGCTTTCAAAACGAGTGCCATGAACTCGGTATCATGCTCGCTCTTGATCGCGTCCTCTTTGATTCCTTTCTTCTCAAGAAACTGTGCTGCCGCAGCGTGACTCTCTCCCTTGCTTGAGGTTTTCAAGAAGCGCTTGAGAACATCCTTGCTCGCGAATGGAAGTTCATTGTCTGAAAAATGTCCAATCAACCAAGGGTCATCTTTGGTCACTGCCATCTTCTTACAAACATCGTCACAGTGTTTGGCAAAGCCACGTTCGAAGACCGGCAGGACGTCATCTTGAAATCCTGTATGGCCATATTTCTTGTAGGTCATTTTCTGCTTTTTCGCGTACGATGCTAACAAGTTCCATGTGAGCACATACGGTACTTCCGTTTTCGCCTGTCGAAAAACTTGCGCATCCGACCAACATCCGAGCGAGTTAAACTCGAGTCGATCCACCAACTGAGCATGAGTCTTTTGCGCCCAATCCGTCTTACTTGCAAAGTTTTTCGCAAAGAAGGGAGAGTGATCCGCCACTTCATCATGCGG
>DBCO01000003.1:1269-68451 GCA_002293145.1 Akkermansiaceae bacterium UBA956
CGCTTCACCGAAACCGATTTGAAGTCCGACAAATGCTCTAACAGAGTGGTTTCATAATCCGTCCACTCTTTGGCCGCATGATTACCCTTCCCCTGCACCACAAAGCGCTTGGCTGTCTCGTCGGCATGACTGAGCAGAGTCATCACGACCCCAAGCAAAGAAATGGGCAAAAAAATTGATTTCATACACACCGTCCGGATTTGAAAAACATAGCTAAGAAAACCATACGAGCTCATGCCTGTGAGTCAATGAGTTTGTCAATTCGGCAGCGAACTTAAACCACTGCTGAAAGCCCGAAAATATCGCATCTCTGCCAACTTCAATCCGCGTGAAAAGATTCCACTTTAGGTTATGTTTTTCAAAATGCTGAGACAGATGAAGTTGTTGTTTATTCTACCGCTGCCTGATCCTAACAGGAAAAATGCGCGTTTCCAAGGACCGACCCCATTACACGCCAAGGACCGACCCCATTACACGCCATGCCGAAAGGCACTTAAGACAATCGTATTCACGCTTTACCCAATATCCATTGGAGCGTCCAAATAGGACTCTGCGCCGAAGGGCACTGAAGACGACTAGCGTCCGGCGCTCGGCTTTGGCACGTTTGGCTGGGCCAAATAGGACTGCTTGATGTTGTTCTACAAGGCTTACATTATGCTTAAATTGCTGCCTACGTAGTGCAATAAGCAACAAAATTCGTTTATTTGCTGACTTGACTCTGGCTCGATTTGCTAGTAGCACTGGGCAGATTTTCCGACTTATGATGCGCTTCATTCCTGTTATAGCTTTGTGCCTCACTTGCAGTTCTTGTTTGACCAACCAACAACCGCCCAATCCTCGTGGCAACTACCTCGCTGGATTGGGACAACTTCAATATAGCTCTCACGGAACTGGACCAGCACCAGCGATTCCCGATGATGTCTCGTATTGGGATGGTGATGATGTTACGGGCGAACCGTTGATCAAAATCAATCGCGCTCAGCAAAAAGCCTTCTTTTACAAAGGTAGTAAGCTCGTCGGCGTATCGCGCATCTCCACGGGGAAAGAAGGAAACAACACCCCAGCGGGTAATTACAAGGTTACACAAAAAAACAAAGATCACTTTTCCAGCTTATATGGGGTTTTCAAGGATAAGGCCACAGGCCAAATGGTCAATGATAACGTAGACATCCGCGTCGATAAAGTCCCTTCCGGTTGTGTCTACTATCCCGCTCCGATGAAAAACTTCCTACGCTTCAATGGCGGGATCGGCATGCACACAGGATTTCTTCCCGGCTATGCAGCATCGCACGGATGCATTCGCATGCCCGATGCGATCGCGGAGAAATTTTTCGAAAACGCCGATTTGGGAACCCCTGTGATAGTCGAGTGATGAGCTTAGACCCTTCTGAAAGCGAGGAAATATCTGTGCGTGAATTTTCCCTGATGCGCGAGAACAAGGCTGCATTCAAGCTAATCGACTGCCGCGAATCCGATGAATGGAATTTCAATCGCATCGAAGGGGCTCGGCATTTTGCCCTATCACGCATGCCGGAGATCGCCCCGCACTTATTAGCACTCGCAGGCGCTGATTTGATCATCTACTGTCATCATGGGATCCGCTCTTTACACTTGACCCGCTGGCTCCGCGAGCATGGCATCAGCAATGTTTTTTCCCTAGCAGGAGGCATTTCTGCCTGGTCGCGCGATGTCGATCCCACGATCACCGAATACTGAACGATGCCACACAAACGACGAATTCATGCTACGAATAATGTGCGGGAACAATTCCTCGCTAAAGTCGCATCTTCGCATCCATTTGTCTATCTCTTCGCGCAGATCCCCGATGTGCACTTTTTCATGAAGGACCTCGACGGGCGCTTCATGGCTGCAGGCCCGGGCATCCTGCGACGTCTCGACATGACTGATGAGTCAGAAATCATCGGCCGCACCGACAGTGACATTCATCCGCCGAAGACTGTAGCTGAAATCCGCAAGGACGACATGGAGGTGATGGAATCCGGAAAGCCGATCATCAACAAGGTGGAAAGTCTTTTTTCTCCCAACAACGGTCACACACTCTATATGACGACTAAGGTGCCGCTTTTTGACGAAACGCAGCGCGTCATTGGCCTGATCGGGATCGTGCGCCCCTACCAGAATTTAGAAAACCCGCCTGCGGAAATTCAACGCATCAGCCGCTCGATCGCCAACATTCAACAACATCACAGTGAGGGCATCACACCGGAAGACATGGCGAAAATCGAGAATATCTCACCGCGACAGCTCAATCGCCTCTACCAGAAGGTTTTCGGCACCTCTGTCGGTCACTTCATCATGCGCACACGCATTCAATCAGCAAGCAACTCGCTGCTAAGTACAAAGCTCGATATCGCCGCCATCGCCAAGCAGCATGGGTTTTCGGATCAAAGCGCATTCACTCGCCAATTTCGACTCCACACCGGCGAAACTCCGCTCAAATACCGAGCACGGAGAAAATAATCCCGATTACGCGGGGCATGCGGTCTTCAAGTGCTTTTCTTTTTTCATCGGCATCTTTGAGCGGGACCCCAGAAATGAGGCCTTAGCCCTTAACTTCTTTAATGCAAGAATCCGCTAAATACGCAACTTTTTGAATGTAGGCGCGGTGTTAATGCCCTCCCCTGCTCACATGCGACGCAAATAATCTGGCACTTGCTCGCGTTGCATAGTAGGCGGGATTTTTGCACTAGCGTAGGAGATTACCGCGCCGACTCCTGCAGCATGTGAGCCTGACATACGTGGTGCGATTTCGTATTCTGTGAAATAGAATTTTTGCCGTGCTCTGCGAATCGATCCAGTGATGATGCCGACGATGGTCACTCCCAGCATGAGATAAATCGGCAGTTGCCACTCCTTGAACCAAGATGTGGCTGCAGCTACGCGCGCCGCTTGCTCGTGCTCATTGATATCGGCCTTCTCTGGTTTGATAAGAGGAGCAATGACACCTGAGGCAAAGGCTTTTTCCATCCAGTAAATGCGAATCGACATCTGTACGCAAAAGCCATCCAGCTGGTCAACGGCTTGGCTCTTGACCACTGCTTGATTGATCGAGCTTTGCAATGCGCGCATGCGTTCTCCCTCGCCCACGGAACGCATCAACTCGGGCGTCAAGTGAAGCTCCGAGCGATCTGGTGCCCCCATGTAATAAAACACAATCACCGCCGGACGCCCGCCCTCGAAGTATTGAGCAAACAATGAGTCTACCTGAATGTTCGCGGGAATGATTTGTTGTTCATCAAAAACGTATACGTAGAAATCAACATTCGAGTCACTGGAATGGTACTTCAGAAAACTCAAGCGGTCGCGGAATTCTTGACGGCTCATCAGCTTTTGCGGATCAACCAAATATGACTTCGGTTTTTGCCCAAAGTATTTGGCGAGATCTTCATCAAGAATCTCTGTAGGCGGAACTACATTGAGGCTTTCCGGACCAAGCTCCGGCAGATCTAATACATCGGGTGGCGGAGGTGGCTCAGTTTCCTCCTCTTGCAGGCGGAATAGCGCATCCGAGATCAAGCACTCTCCACGCATCACCCGAGCAGCATCTTCCTCTGACCACTGCGGTAACGGATCATGCTTTTCTGCCTCTTCTGCCGCAATCAAAGGAAGAGCGAGCAAAGTCAGCGTAAAGCATAGAAATTTCCGTAGCCCGCTCATTTTGATTCCTCCTTGCTCACCGCAAGCGTTGCGGCATCATACTTCTGAGATGCGTTTTTGACAGGTCCTGAGCGCACCCTCTTCACCAAGTCACCGATCTGCGGCGGCGTGACTTTTCGCTTGAAGCTCTTAGGGTCTTTGCGTGCCCCGCGGCTTTTTTTCTTGAGGATTTTCTCCAGCGTTTTCAGCAATGCTAGGATGCCCTGATCTGGTCGACGGTCTAACCAATGCGGATGCGCCTTACTCAGACATTGAAAAGTATCATCCTCATCGAGGTAGGGATCGAGTAAGTATCCATAAGTGATTCCCGCCGCCTTCCCCTCCACATCCATCACTAACAAAATCCCCGCAGCATTGGGTCTATGCAGCGCTACATCCTCGAAGGCCCCGCGATTGAGCAACCAAAATCCAAATTGACGCAAGCAGGCAGACTCACGAAACACCCCAGTATAAACCGCGAAAAACAACTGCGGAAAGCGTTTGCTAAAGCGCTCAATCGCTTCTTGCACCAAGCTCCTTTCCGCCTTGCGCATGAGTCCAGCGGCATCAGTCAGCGTGCGCACGATCACTTCAACTGAGCCAAATTCGGCATCGGCGATGGACAAGCAAAACCCACAGTGAGGACACGCTTCAGCCCCACGGTGAATTTTTTGTACACATCTCGGACACTTCATTAGCTCTGCCGTAGCATGAAACAATTCCGCGATGAGGTCAAAAAAAATGTCATCACAACGGAAAAATTCGCACTTTCTAGGGCTTGCGGTAGTATTCTAAGAGTCCATCCACCACAGCATCAGCATACTCGCGGTAGATCGACTTTCGCGGTTTTCCTGCCACCACGGGCATGCCTTGGTAGTCACCAGCCTGCACACGTTGGTAAACTTCGTGAGAATTCATCACGTAGGGTTCAAAGAAAATGACGGGACAATTGTAAATGCGATTGGCTAACAAATTTCGCGCATAGAGATAAGGGTGATTCGCTACTTGGCGCGCGCGAGTCGAATTTGGCTCATAGGGATAAGGCGGCAATCCGGTTTGTGCTGCAAAAACATCTGCCATCACTGCTCCGAGCGCGGCTTCCTCATGGATGGTGCGCTGCAAGATTTTTCGCAGCATCTCAAAGCGCTGGTCATCGTAGCCGATTTCTTCGTCGGTATAAGCGCCGTTAAGCAGGATGTGCAGGTGGTTTTCATCCACCAATGTCGGCAGCGCTGGATCGCCCCAGGCTACGGCATTGAAATGCAAGCATAAGACCACATCGGGGCGGATTTTTTCATTCACCATCTTCGCCCGAGCGCGAATCTCGGAAGTGCGATAGAACAAACTCTCGGCCGCTTTGGTCGTGCGGAAGACTCCCGTGAGCATCGGATTGGTCTGCTTGGCAACATCCACCAAGGTCTCAGGACGGTCAGTGGTCAGTGGCTCGGTGGATTCGCGCACCAACGTAACTTGGGCGCCGAGCGCCTCCAATCGCGGCTTGATCATATTCGCAACGCGCAGTGTCATATCACCCTCCGTGACCGGTAAACCATCGCCGATCTTGAACCAGCGTTCTTCCATCTGCGCCCACTGTCCACCGATATGGCCAGGATCAATGGCAATGTGAAGGCTGGCAAGCGGCTTTTCGTCTGATTGATCGGCGAAAGCCCGCAATTCAGTTCCGCTGCGCCAATCGCGCTGAATCGATTTTTCCTCAGCAGCAGCGGCAAAGTTAAGACGATAGTAATCACCCGCCACCCGCGATTGCTTCAGGATCAGTGCATGGTCATCCTGGACGTCGATGTATTGCATCCACTCCTGGCTGACTGTGAAATATCGGGTCAAATCCTCCAGAAACATCGCGCGGGTGATCGTTTGCTGATAAATATCGATCTGGCTCCAGTCGGGCGCAGGGCCCAGTGGGGAAAGTCGCCATTTGGGTGCATCCGCGCTGAGTTTACTACCACTTGGCTTCGTTTCAGCGACGTCAGTATTTTTGAAATACTCCAACCAGAACGCAACGATTATTGCCACCACGATCAAGGTGACGAGGGTTGCAACGGTTCTTCGTTTGTTTGGTTCGGCTTGCATGCTTATAGAAATATCTTCCCTACCAAAAATACACCAGCGTGCACAAAGATCAATCCTAGGAAAAAAATATCGGAGAGCGAACTACCCAGCGCAAATTTACCGTATCCATAAGAAAATCGAGAAACTTGACACAAAGAGACAGATTCTCGAAATAAAAGCGTCGCCTCGATCGTTATATAAGATGTCGAACATCGACTTTTACGCCCATGAATAAACCAACATTTCTCTTCCTTCCTTTCGCATCAATCTTCTTCTCCTCCTGCGGCGGCGATAAGAATGAGAACTACGATACCGCGCCGACTCCTGGCTACGCAGCTCCGACTGGAATGCCGGCTACTGCTGCAGCTACCTACGAAGCAGCTGCTTATGAGGAAAACACAGCCATCCTGACTGAGGTCGGCGAAGGTGGAGCCATAGCTCCGGTTGAAGGAGGGGCAGTAGTACCAGTAGAGCCCACGCTACCCGGAGTAGCCTCCAATCCAACTGGCGCTCGCGAGCACTACGTAGCGCCCGGCGACAGTTTATGGAAGATCAGCAATACCTACAAAGTATCCATCGAGTCGATCAAAGCTGCAAACCAAATGACCACCGATACTGTAGTGCTTGGGAAAAAGATGATTATACCCGCCCAATAACCCTCACATCCCGCAACCCTGCGGTGCTAGATTGATCGAGGGCGGCACGATTCACGCGATGCCGCCTTTCTCCTTGCTATGGATCACCCCTGCTCACTCCTGACAAACAATTTATTGATGAAAACGAAAATCCTGCCAGTGGTCCTAGTTTATTCCTGCGTCCTTGCATTTAGTGCCCTTGCTCAGCAAGCGGACCAAGGGCAACCGGATTCTGTGGATTCCGATGCCGCTATAGCCTACGAGGATCTGATCCCTGAACCTCCGCCTCTGAAGCTCCCTCCTCGCGAGGCAGCGCTCGATGCTCTGATGTCGATTCCACCGAGCAGCGAGGAATTGAAGGCCACGATCGTGGAGGCACAAAAACAAGGAATCCCTGAGCAAACTATAACCGAAGCAAGGTTCCTATTTTACGTCGAGCACAAGGAAGAGCAAGCTCTCATCGACTTGTTACCGCTCTGGCAGAAGTTAGAAAAAACATTCTCTCTCGATGAATCAGAAATTTTTGCCACTCGCGAAGATTTTCTCGCTGTAATCGAGTTCTCTCGCGCCTTGCAAGCCCTCAAGGCCAAAGATCGTGCCAATTTCAAAAAAGCCATCACCGAGGCCCTTTGGCTCAGCCCCGCCCAAGCGAGCGCATTCACACCATACATCGAGAAAATGCGCATCGAGGAGCACATCGAGAAGACCAAGATCGATCTCGGTGGTATGCTAAGTGAAATCAATGACGGCGAGCCAGCCGAACTGAAAACCATCCTTGGTGACAAACCGGCACTGCTACTGCATTTCTGGTCTCCGTGGAGCCCTGATTGTGAGACATCGCAGGTCAGCCTCGGCGATTTAAGCCCATTGCTCAAAGAAAATAACATTGCCCTCGCCTCAATCCTCATTGATGGCCGCAGCGAAATTCTTGCCGAGGCCCGGGAATTTCTCAAGGCGCAAGACAAACCGATCTCAGGCCCGCAATTGATTGATCGGATGAAAAATAGCTTCGCCTCGCAGTTGCGGCTCACCGACATGCCGACTGTGGTCCTGCTCAGTCCCGAGGGTAAAATCCTTTATCACGGACGGTCAGAGTCTTCTTTACTACGAGAAAAAATCACCTCTCTCCGTGTGAAAAAACCATAATTCTCAGACATCTTCCTCGCGGTCCCTCTCTCGATTTATTTCTCCTTTACTGATCACACAAAAATACACATCCTCACGCCATGAAAATCTTTCGCCTCAGCGCCTTGTGCATGTTCTTCGGTATCCCTCTCACGAGCGCACAGCAAGAAAACATTGAGGATATCGGCGTCGATGAGTCGGGTGTGGAGTTTTCACCTGATTCCATGCCAGCTACCCCCGAGGATTTGCTCGATGACGAACATGTGCGCGAAGAGCTCGCGGTCAATGATTTCACCGCCCCCTCGATCTCGAAGGTTTTTGACTCTTTGCAAGCCCTTGCACCCCTACCCACCGATGGCATCGAGCGCAAAATCCCCGAGCGCATGCCGCTGGATCGCGCCGATCTCGCCATAGAAATTGGCTTCCTCATTGCTGATGGCTTCCTCATCGTGCAAGCTGGTGATCTTACCAAAGTCGAAAATCTCGCCAAAGAACTCTCCCGCTACGGCAAGGCACTCGGTGCAGGAGATCGCGTCTCTCGCCACGTCGCCGCATTGCTCGAGAATGCCCGCAAAAATGACTCTGCCCAACTCAAGCTCGAACTCTCCGCTACACAAAAAGATGTCGAGAGTGAGTTAGTTGCTCTGCGCGATACCGACCTCGCTCATCTCATTTCTCTCGGGGGATGGCTACGCGCCCTCCATGTGGCAGCAGGCGCTGTCGATGCCGAATACAGCCGTGCTCGCGCCAAGGAAATCATGCGCGAAGACATTGCCGACTATTACACGGAAATTCTCGGCACCCTTCATCCGCGCATCTGTGAGCGCCCGAACTTCGTCGAAATGCGCGAGATTTTGTCAGGTCTGCGCAATGACATGATTTACGACAAGGAAAACCCTATCACCGCCGAGCGAGTGAAGCAAATCCATGCCAAATCAACGACACTTCTTGGGCTCGCGGCCAAGCGTGTCGATCAATAATTCTCCCCTTATACCTATCAGTTAACGATTACCTTATTCTATGAAGCATATCGCTCTACGCAGCTTGCTAATCAAGGCCTCCATTAGCGCCTTACCACTGACATTTTCACCCCTCGCAGCGGAGCCTGTCGTGGTTGCTGGCACGGCCGCCCGTGTCGTTAATGGCATTGCCGCCACCGTCAATGGACTGGTTGTGACGCAGAAAGAAGTCGCCATTTTGATGGCCCCCATCGTCGGCCAATTGACCGCCCAATTTCCGCGTCGCGGCTCTGAGTTTGAGAAAAAAGTTAAACAAGCGCACGACAAGATTCTCGATGAATTGATCGACCGTGAGCTGGTCATGAGTGAGTTTAAGCAAATCGGCGGCAAGCTCCGCCCGGAAGCGATCAATGAGGAAATCGATCGCCAGATCAACACGGATTACAATGGCAATAAAACCAAATTTCGTGATGAGCTTAGCAAAGCTCGTTTGACCATGGCCAGTTACCGTGAAATGACTGAACGCAAAATGATCGTTCAAGCCATGAGATCCTCAAAGTTTAGCGACGCAGCTCCGCCCTTGCCACAAGAAATTCAGACGGAATACAATGCCGTCAAGCTCAGCGTGCGCGACATCAATGGCGATAAAATCACATTCCAAAAAATTTACATCCCTGCCGTCGACCCCAAAACACCTGGCTCAGCTCCTGATTCGCAGCTTGCACTCGCCGAGGACCTCGTCAAGCAAATCAAGGCAGGTGGCTCATTCGAAGAACTAGCAAAAAAACACTCGCGCGATGCTTACGCAGAAAAAGGTGGTCTCCAAGATTCAGTGCCGCGCACCGATCTTGCACCTGAGTTTGCCAACTTGATCATGGACCCGCCCGAGGGCTCCATAATCGGACCATTAATGGATCCACGCGGTCTCACAATTGTCAAAGTCATTAGCAAATCCTACGGACCCGTGCCCCCCCTGAGCAAAGTGCACGACCAAATCGAGCAACGTGTCTCGCGTCAAAAAACTGCCGAGCGCTATGATCGCTGGATCAAAACACTGCGCGCCAAGGCATTGATCTCGAAAAAGAACTAAGCGTGCCGGGCTGCGACCCTACTCATGGCCTCACTCCGGGTGAGGCCGTTTTCATTTTTTTCACACCTATGAATTCACTCCAAAAAATTGGCATCCGCCCCACCATTGATGGTCGTCTTGGCGGCGTCCGCGAGTCCCTCGAAACACAAACCATGGACATGGCGCGCTCCGCAGCCGCTCTGATCTCATCCACCTTACGCCATCGCGATGGCACAGCTGTCGAATGCGTGATCGCCGACACCTGCATTGGTGGAGTCGCCGAGGCTGCGGCTTGTGCCGAAAAATTCCGCAAAGAAGGAGTCGGTGTATCACTGACAGTCACCCCCTGCTGGTGTTATGGATCGGAAACCATGGACATGGACCCCGGCATCCCGAAAGCCGTTTGGGGCTTCAACGGCACCGAGCGCCCCGGCGCGGTCTATCTCGCTGCCGTCTTAGCTGGCCATACCCAAAAAGGCCTGCCCGCCTTCGGCATTTATGGTCGTGATGTGCAAGATTCCCATGACCAAAGCATCCCAGCCGATGTTCAGGAGAAAATCCTCCGTTTCTGCCGCGCGGGACTTGCTGTAGCGACGATGCGTGGAAAATCTTACCTCGCTATGGGCGGAGTATCAATGGGCATCGCAGGTTCGATCGTCGATCAAGCATTTTTCGAAAAATACCTCGGCATGCGCGTTGAGACCATCGACATGACCGAGTTCCTGCGTCGCATCGACCACAACATTTTCGATCAAGAAGAATACGCTAATGCCCTGAGTTGGGTGCGCAATCATTGCCATGAAGGCAAAGATTACAACTCGCCTGAGACCACTCGCGCGCGCACACAACTCGATAGCGAATGGGAAATTTCCGTCAAAATGGCACTCATCGCCCGCGATATGATGGTCGGCAATCCTCGCCTTACCGAAATAGGTTACGCCGAAGAAGGTCAAGGCCACAATGCCATCGTAGCAGGCTTCCAAGGTCAACGCCAGTGGACCGACTATCGCCCGAATGGTGACTTCCTCGAAGCCATTCTCACGACCTCATTCGACTGGAATGGCAAACGTGCACCCTACATGGTTGCTACGGAAAACGACTGTTTGAATGGTGTTTCAATGCTTTTTGGCCACCTTCTTACCAATACAGCACAGATTTTTGCCGACGTCCGCACTTACTGGTCGCCCGCAGCCGTCAAGCGCGTCACTGGTTATGAACTCAGTGGGTTAGCAGAAAACGGCATACTGCATTTAATCAACTCCGGACCCGCCACCCTCGACGGCAACGGCCAGCAGTCTCGCGATGGTCACCCCGTCATGAAACCGCATTGGGAGATCTCTGATGCCGAGGTTGCGGCCTGTCTCGAAGCGACCACTTGGCACCCCTCGATCACCGAGTATTTTCCTGGTGGCGGATGGTCTACCCGCTATCTCACGAAAGGTGGCATGCCTGTGACCATGTGCCGCCTCAACCTAGTCGCCGGTCTAGGCCCAGCTTTGCAAATCGCCGAGGGCTGGTCGGTGGATCTACCTGATGAGATACACAAAGTGCTCGACGAGCGCACCAATCCCACGTGGCCAACGACTTGGTTCGCTCCACGTCTCACGGGCCATGGTGCATTTCGTGACACCTACACGGTGATGAACAATTGGGGTGCTAATCACGGATCGATAAGCTACGGCCACATCGGCGCGGACTTGATCGCGCTTGCCGCGATGCTACGCATTCCCGTTTACATGCACAACGTCAGCGAGGATGCGATTTTCCGACCCAGTGCTTGGTCAGCCTTTGGCACGGCTCAACCGGAATCTGCTGATTTTCGAGCCTGCCAGACCTACGGCCCGCTGTACTGAGCACCGCAGAAAAATACTGACGCGCAGGAATGAAAGATACCGCCCGTTCTTGGCGTAGCCATTTTATGGAACGTCTCCACAATATTCCCATCTTCCTACTTCATCATATGCGTCATCTTTTTGCCCTCTTGGCATTACTCCTCAGCTGTCAGCTCACTCACGCGGCCCCCATTTGGGAGGCCCAAGAAAACGAAATGGTCGTTTTGTTAGGTGATACCTTTTGGGAGCGCGACTACCACAGCGCAGCCATCGAAACCGCGCTCACGGTAGCTACCGCCAGCAAGAAAGTGCGCTTCCGCAATCTTGGATGGAGTGGTGATACGCCGCGTTGTGAGAGCCGTAGCTATTTTGGTCCACCAAGCGAGGGATTTGATCGGCTCAAGATTCAGCTTGCTGAGATCAAGCCGACGACGGTGATGATTTGCTATGGCGCGGTGGATTCTTTTACGGGAGAAGCAGGGCTCGCATCATTTCTGCAAGCCTACCGTCAGATGTTGCAGATGATTCGCGAGACCACGCAAGCTCGCATCGTGCTTTTTTCGCCACCGCCAGCCAGCCGTGATACCAAGCGTTGGCCATCCCTCGCCGTGCAATCCGCTCAACGCGAAATGTATGCTCGGGCCATCGAAAAACTTGCCGCTGAGGAAAAACTTACCTTCGCGGACCTCCATGCCTTGATGAAAGATCAAGCGTGGACCACCGTCAATGGTGTGACTTTTACTGAGCAGGATTACAAAAAAATCGCCTCACTCGTAGTGCGTTCGTTAGGTCTGCCTCTCGATCCCGCAACTCTTGCGCAGCCATCATTGAGCGACACAATCATCGCAAAAAATCAGCTCTTTTTTCAGCGCTGGCGTCCCCAAAACGAGATTTACCTCTTCGGCTCGCGCAAGCACGAGCAAGGCAACAACGGCGTCGAGATCCCCCAGTTTGACCCGCTCATTGCCGCAAAAGAAGCGCTGATTTTTGGTAGCTTTGCAAACCCAAACACACCTAACCAATGAAATTTTTCCTCGCTCTCATTTTGATTCCTAGCAGCCTATGGGCGCAGCGCAATCTCACACAAATTCCCTCGACGAATCCCACCGATCAGATGGCGAGCTTTAATGTCGCGGAAGGATTTGAAATATCCCTCTTCGCCTCAGAGCCGATGGTTCACAAACCGATACAAATGGCATGGGATGCACGTGGTCGCTTGTGGGTAGCCAGCAGTGCCATTTACCCGCAAATCAGGCCGGGGCAGACGCAAAACGATCAAATTCTCGTGCTCGAAGACACCGATGAAGACGGCAAAGCAGACAAGCGCACGGTCTTCTATGAGGGGCTTTTCATACCCACAGGCATCTGGCCGCAGGATGGTGGCGCGTACGTGGCAAATTCCACCGAGCTGTGGTTCATTCATGATCGCGATCAAGACGGCAAAGGCGAATCCCACGAAGTGCTGCTCAGTGGTTTTGGCACCGAGGATACGCACCACATTCTTCACGGCATCAAGGGTGGGCCCGATGGGAACTTGTATTTTAACCAAAGCGTTTACATCCACAGTCACATCGAGACTCCTTTTGGCGTGCGCCGCTTGATGGGCAGTGGCATTTGGCAATTTCAACCACAGACGGGCAGACTCGAAGTGTTCACGCTAGGTCAGATCAATCCCTGGGGTCATGTGTTTGACAATTGGGGCCAGAGCTTCACTACCGATGGAGCTTACGGTGAAGGCATCAATTATGCATTTCCCGGTGCTACCTACCGCTGCTTACCAGACCAATTGCCACGCATCCTCAAGGGCATGAACCCTGGACAACCGAAGCAATGTGGATTGGAAGTCATCAGCGGTAGACATTTTCCCGATGAATGGCAGGGCAATATGATTACCTGTGATTTCCGCGGTCATCGCGTCAATCGATTTTCCCTAGGTGACGAAAAAAGCGGTTACCGCTCGCAGCAACTTGCCGATCTGGTAAGCTCATCACACGGCTCATTTCGACCCGTCGATGTCAACATGGGACCAGATGGCGCACTGTATTTGGCCGATTGGTATAACCCGATCATCCAGCATGGCGAGGTGGATTTTCGTGATCCTCGGCGCGACCAACTCCACGGACGCATTTGGCGTATCACTGCCAAAAATCGACCACTCAGCCCGCGCGTGAATTTTGCGAAACTTTCTGTCGATGATTTATTCAAACAACTCCTAGCGCCCGAACAATCGACTCGTTACTGGGCCAAACAAGAAATCAAGTCTCGTAAATTGCCAGACCTTAAGGAAGCGATTGTTACTCTCTTGAAAACTGACGCACTGAGTGACTCCTTACGCTGCGAATACTTGTGGGCCGCTCAGACCGCAGGCATCGAGGACTTCGTCTGGTTCCGCAGTCAATTCTGGGATCGCGCGCAAACTGCTGTCGATGGAAAACTCCGCGCTGCCATCGTCCGCACATTTCATCAGCTAATTCGCAATCACGGCACTATGGTCATGGGCATCAATGACACGAGCCGCGATGCGTTTTTCCTTACTCTCTGCCGCGACCCGCATCCACGCGTTCGTCTCGAAGCAGTGAATTTGTTGCGCACCGTCGCCACACCGCGCACCATTGAGATCGCCACCACGGTGCTCGCTCAAGAAATGGACGAAAATCTCGACTTCGCACTATGGCGAAGTTGCTATGAACAATCAAGCACCTGGCTTCCGGCCTTCCAAGCAGGACAGATATCCTTCACAGAAAACAGTCAAGGCCTACTCTTCGCGCTCAAAGCTGCGAACCAAAGCAACGCCGCCGCATTGCTGTTAGATGTGGTCGAGAAAAATCAACTTGCTCCCGAGCAACTCGCCGAACTCATGAAAATCATCGGCAGCACCATCGATCAAGCGAACCTCAATCGCTTGTTCACTCTGGCTCTCGATGCAAAATACTCCCCCACCCTACGCGCTCAAGCCCTGCAAGCGATGATCACCGCACAGCAACAACGCAGCCTCATCCCCGAGCAAACTGAGCGCTTGCTCCCATTGCTCGATGACTCAGCTACTGCTAACGCCGCCATCGAACTTGCAGGATTGTGGAAGATCGAAGCCGCACGAGCGAAGCTCGAATCTCTTGCCTCCTCCAGCACTTCCTCTAGCGATATCTCCCTGCTCAGCATTGCTCGCCTCGGTGGCCCTGCTGCGGAGGCATTTCTCAATCATCATCTCAAGCCCTCTTTGTCCCAAGAAAAACAAGCGAGCACTCTGCAAGCGATGATTTTACTCGACTCCGCAAAAGCCGCGCCGCTAACGGTCGATTTTTTGAGCAAACTCCAAGCCGAAAGCTCTGCATCGGGTTCATTGATCCAAGCATTTCTCTCACTCAAAGAAGGCCCCGCCCAACTCACCAACGCGCTAACAGGAAAAAAACTACAGCTAGCCATCGCCTCGCAAGCCCTGCAAAAAGCCAGCGCCAGCGGCGGTGATACCAAGGACCTGATCAATGCCATTACCGTGGCTGGAGGCCTAACGCCGATCACTTCTCTCACCGAAGCAGAAATGCGCACTTGGATTGAGGAAATCAACAAATCGGGCAATGCGGCACGTGGCGAGACAATCTATCGTCGATTGGAATTGCAATGCATTGCCTGCCACGCCATCGGCCCCGTAGGCGGTATTGTCGGGCCCAATCTTGTCAGCATTGGCTCCAGCGCGCCGATGGATTACATCATCGATAGCCTGCTCGAACCCGCCAAAAAAATCAAAGAAGGTTACGCCACCGCAATGATCACCACCAAGGATGGAGCCACCCATACGGGATTCCTCGCTCGTGAGGATGAGCGTGAGATCGTCTTGCGCGACAACGCCGGAAAAATGCAAACCATTCCCGCAGCACAAGTCAGCAAAAAAGAAGTCATCCCCGTCTCGCTGATGCCGGCCGGTCTCACCCATTCGCTGCGCCGTGACGAACTCGCCGACCTCGTCAAATTCCTCACCGAACTTGGCAAAGACGGCGCGTATAAAGTCCAAGAAGACGGCACCCTTCGTCATTGGCAAAGTTTTCAAAATGAGACACAATCTCTAGCACTCACCGCGTGGGTGGACGGCAGTATCGAACTCAAAGAAGTGCCCGTCATCCAACTGCTAGGAAAGCCCAAACGCAAGCTAGAGTCTGCCTTCGAGATGCCGAAGGATGGCACTGTGACGCTTGCCATTGATGCCGCCGACAATGCCCGCATCGAGTTCAATGGCCAAGAGCTTTTCCTCCAAGAAGGCAAAATCAGCCAACCGCTCAAAGCTGGCCGCCATACCTTGCGCCTGCTCATTCCCGAGCCATCTAACGCTCGCCCTCGTGTGCGCCTCTTGGATGCTACGGCCAAACCGATACACGAATGATCGCACATTTGTCCCAGTGCATGGGTCTAGCAGAAGAATGAAAAACGAAAAAAATTGCCTTGGCTTTCCAGCGAATTTACATAAAATGCATGCAGATGAATACAAAACTCATTATGACACTGCTAGCTGGAGCTTTGCTAGCTTCTTGCGGAAAAACCACTAGCACAAGTGTCGCACTTCCTGCGGAGCCTATCACCATGCAAGTCTACGGAAAATTACCCGACGGTCGTGAAGCGAAAATCTTCACGCTCACCAACAAAAATGGCATCATTGCCAAGGTCACTGAATACGGAGCTATTCTCGTCTCAGTCGAAATTCCCGACAAAAATGGCGTCGTTGCCGATGTCACACACGGCTACGATACCCTCGATGGCTGGTTGACCAATACCAGCTACTTCGGCTCCACCGTCGGACGTTTTGGCAACCGTATCAAGGATGGAAAATTCACGCTCGATGGCCAAGCATACACGCTGGCCACCAACAATGATCCCGGCGGTATTCCCTGCCATCTTCACGGCGGACTCAAAGGCTTCGATAAAGTTCTCTGGACCGGCAAGCAAGTCGATGGCGGAGTGGAATTTTCCTATCTCTCCGAAGATGGTGAAGAAGGCTATCCTGGCAATCTCGCGGTGAAAGTTACCTATTCGCTCAACGACAACGACGAACTCAAGTGGGAAGCTGAAGCCACCACCGATGCACCAACGGTCCTCAACATCGTACACCATAGCTACTGGAACCTCTCGGGAGATCCGCATGCCTCAATCAATGATCACGTGCTGCAACTCGAAGCCGATCATTATCTCCCGACCAATGCCGGCTTGATTCCGAGTGGCGAAATCGCCCCCGTCGCTGGAACACCTCTTGATTTTACCAAAGCTACCGCGATTGGTGAACGCGTCGATGCTGACTTCGAAGCCATCAAACTCGGCCTCGGCTACGACCATTGCTGGGTGCTGCGCAAAACCGATGGTGTGCGCCTTGCAGCTCGCGTGAATGATCCCAAGTCCGGCCGTGTGATGGAAATATTCACCAATCAACCTGCAATCCAGTTCTACGGTGGAAATTTCCTCGATGGCAAAGCGATTGGCAAAAAAGGCGTCGCCTACGCACACCGCACCGCGTTTTGCTTGGAAACGGAAAATTATCCCGATGCGCCAAACAAGCCAAACTTCCCAACTGCTGTGCTCAAGCCTGGTGAAACCTACAAGCACACCATGATCCACAAATTCAGCGCCAAGTAAATTTCCCCTAATCAAACTTTTATGAATTCTCTCTTTTCATTACTCGCCGTTACGGGCTCGGAGACAGCGGCGATGGGCACTCTCGACATCGTGCTTTTCCTCGTTGCCGTTGTTGGCGTAATCGCTTTCGGCATCCGCCAAGGAAACAAAGAAACCGCGGGTGAAACACAATCAGGCGGTGCCGCAGGATACTTCCTCGCAGGCCGCGGACTTACTTGGTGGTTGGTCGGCTTTTCGCTGATCGCCGCAAACATTTCGACGGAACAGTTCGTCGGCATGTCTGGTCAAGCCGCTGACTGGCTTGGTATGGCTATCGCTTCCTATGAATGGATGGCTGCTGTGACCCTCGTCGTCACAGCGTTTGTGTTCCTACCAAAACTATTGCGCTGCGGTATTTACACCATTCCTGAGTTCCTCGAATACCGCTACGGTGTGTTCTCGCGTTCAGTGATGGCTGTTAGCACGCTGATCATTCTCGTCGGTGTACCAACCGCATCGGTAATCTATTCTGGCGCCAAAGTGGTATCGGTGTTCTTCCACGACATTTCTGTCGCGGGTTTGGACCTCGGATCGATCACAGTTGGCTGCTGGATCATCGGCGGTTCTGCTGCCATCTATGTTTTTGTAGGTGGTCTCAAAGCATGCGCATGGACCGACTTGATCTGGGGTGCAGCGCTCATTGTCGGCGGCGGTGTCGTAATGTGGTTAGCATTTGGAGCCATGAAAGATGCCGACCCGAATGAGCTCATCCTCACCAAAGTCAACAATTCTTCCGCTACCGTTGAAGACATCAGAAACGCTGGTGCTTATGAACGCTTTGTTTTACTCAATGATGGCAAAGACCATGAAGCCGTTGCCGTTGCTGGTGAAAACCTCGAGGGCGGCAAGCTGCACATGAAGCGCCCGATCACAGACCCTGCGATTCCATGGACTGCTCTCATGTTAGGATTGTGGATTCCTAACTTTTTCTATTGGGGACTCAATCAATACATCGTGCAACGGACTCTCGGATCGAAGTCCCTCGCCGAAGGTCAGAAGGGTATTATTTTTGCTGCTGCACTCAAACTGATCATTCCTTTCATCGTCGTCATCCCTGGTATTCTTTGCTTCAACCTGTATCGCGTAGACCTCGCAGGGGAAGCTACAAAGAAAAACGCACCCATGATCGAAGCAATCACCCAAGGTGAAGCCACGGTCTATCCATTCGCAGAGAACTTTGCGAAAACCAATCCCGAGCAAGCTGCGACCGTTCTGGCCCACAATGCCAAGATCGCCGGTGTGCCCGTTCCGACAACGAACAACTCACCCGCTGCTCTCGCGACAGCGAACAACGACATCGTCAGTGCCAGCAGCGCCAACAAGGGCAATAAGCTCATCGGCTATGACTACGATGCCGCCTTCCCGATCTTGCTACGTAATCTGATGAAACCCGGCATCACTTGGTTTGTGCTCGCAGCGATCTTTGGTGCTGTTGTTTCCTCATTGGCATCCATGCTGAACTCTGCGGCCACGATCGCAACAATGGACATTTTCCAGAAGTTCAAGAAAGACGCAACGCAAGACCAATTGGTCAATGCAGGTAAATGCTTCACCTTATTGTTCGTGCTGATCGCTTGCATCATCGCACCGTTCCTCGGCAATCCTGCGTTTGGCGGTATCTTTACCATCATCCAAGAATTCCAAGGATTCATCAGCCCAGGCATCCTCGCTGTGTTCCTCTTCGGGTTCCTCGCTCCACGCACACCACGCTACTTCGGCTGGCTTGGCATCATCATCAACATCGTTCTCTACGGAGCGATTAAATGGTTCGTAGGACCAGCACTCTGCAACAACGGCATGTGGTTTGCTTCCGAAATCACATTCCTCGACCGCATGAGTATCTGCTTCCTCGTGATTGTCCTCATCGGAGTGATTCTCAACTTCGTCAATCCACTCCAAACTCCAGCGAAGCTTCCCGTATCGGAAACCATCGCACTCGAGTCGTCCAAAGTTGCCAAGATTGGCGGTGTCGCGGTGATCGCCGCCATGCTCGTCCTCTACTACATCTACTGGTAATCTGACCTGAATTTTCCCTGCCCTGCCTTTGCAAAAAGGCGGGGCATTTTCTTTTACAAGCGCGCAATTCTGCGTTACTACTCAACCATCCACTTCGCCATGAAACGACTTCTATCTTTTCTTATTCTCAGCACTCTTCTCCATGGCCAGCAGGCCGATTGGGAGAACCAAGCCGTTTTTCGTATCAACAAGGAAGCTCCTCGCTCCACTTCGATGCCATTTCCTAGCAAGGAAGCTGCCAATGGCAAACTTCGTCTTGAATCCCCATGGTGCAAGCTCCTCAACGGCAACTGGAAGTTTCATCACACCGGCAATCCTACCACGCGCCCGCAAGGATTCGAAGCAGTGACGTTCGATGACTCTGCGTGGAAAGAAATTCCCGTCCCAGCAAACTGGCAACTCCATGGCTACGGCGCACCTTTGTACACGAACATTACCTATCCATTCGCGAAAAATCCACCGTTTGTGATGGGCGAACCGCCACAGCATTTTACCAATTTCCCTGTCGATAATCGTAACCAAGTGGGCTCCTATCGCACCAAGTTCACACTACCCACCGAGTGGAAAGGCCGTCGCACCGCCATCGTTTTTGGCGGCGTCGATTCCGCATTTTATCTGTGGCTCAACGGCAAAAAAGTCGGCTATTCCGAAGACTCTCGCACCCCCGCTGAGTTCGATCTTACATCTTATCTGCAAGAGGGCGAAAACCTGCTAGCGATCGAAGTCTATCAGTATTCCGACGCTTCCTATCTCGAAGATCAGGACATGTTCCGCCTCTCAGGCATTTTCCGTGATGTCTACCTGTGGTCATCCGCAGCGGTCGATCTCCGTGATTTCTGGATCAAAGCGGGATTGACCGACGATTACAAAACGGGCACTTTGGAATTCATCGCGGATGTGAGCAACAAGTCCGATGCCGAAGCCAAAGTCAGTGTTTTGTTAGAACTGACTGCACCCGATAACAGCAAGATCTCGTTGCCCAATATTGATCTCACAATAGCCGCCAACAAGACAGCGCAGCAAACGGTGAAAGTCGATCGCATCGAAAACGTCAAACCATGGTCCGCGGAATTACCGCACTTATATGCATATGAAATCACCGTCAAAGATGCAGCTGGCAACGTCATCGCTGTGCTCACAGGTAAAACTGGATTCCGTCGCAATGAAATCAAGAATGGCCAATTTCTTCACAATGGTCAGCCGATTTTGATCAAAGGAGTAAACCGCCACGATCACCATCATCTCACCGGTCACTATGTGAAACGCGATGATATCAAGGCCGACTTGCTGCAAATGAAACGCGCGAATATCAATGCCGTCCGCACCGCACATTACCCGAACGATCCCGCACTCGTCGAACTCTGCGATGAACTCGGATTCTACGTCGTTGCCGAAGCGAACATCGAGTCACACGGAATGGGCTATGATGCAGCCTCACTTGCCAAAGATCCAAGTTGGTATGAAGCGCATCTTGATCGCATGAAAAATCTGCTAGAACGCGACAAAAACCATCCCTGCATCGTCTTGTGGTCGATGGGCAACGAAGCAGGCGATGGCGAAAATTTCGTTAAGATGTCGCAGTGGATTAAACAGCGCGATCCCTCACGGCCTGTGCATTATGAGCGCGCCCAGCGTGCCGAACATGTTGATCTTTTTGCACCGATGTATGCCAGCGTAACAGAGAGCGAAAAGTATTGCCGTGACGAAGAGAAGAAGCCGATTTCTCAACAGCGTCCGCTGATTCAGTGTGAATACAACCACACCATGGGCAATTCCAGCGGCAACCTCATTGACTACTGGAATCTCATGCGCAAAGAGCGACTCCTTCAAGGTGGCTTCATCTGGGATTGGAAGGACCAAGGCATTCTCAGCAGCAAACACAAAATGACGGATTGCGAGGACCGATCAGGCAAGAAGCTCACCGTGCGCATGCTTGGCCTCATGGATGCGAAAGAAGGGCTCTACGCAGGTGGAACGACGGTGGAGCATTGTGAGGCGCTTAATATGGGCGGCTCACTTACCTTGATCGCTGAGGCTCGTCTCAATAATACCGGCGGCAGCATCGGTGGCCAGCCTCTCATTGCTAAGGGCGACACCTCATACTCGTTGAAAATTTCTGATACCGGTAAGCTGGAGTTTTTCATCTACGATAACGGAAAATGGCACAGCATCAGCGCTGATCTTCCAGCAAATGCCGCATCGCAATTCCATACCTATGCCGGCATCTATGATGGCCAAACTCTGCGCCTTGTGATCGATAAGCAAGTCGTCGCAACTACACCATGCACCGCAAAAATCACACCCAACACCATGGACCTCGGCATCGCGATTGATACCGAAGAAACCGCTCGTAAACTCAATGGAGCCATCCGTCGCGCGATTGTGTATGGTCGTGCATTATCACCTGATCTAACAACTGCTGCGCCAGAAGACGCCATCGTTTTGTTGGATTTCACCAAAGACGCAGAGAAGCCCAAGGCACAGAAATTTTTCGCTTATGGTGGTGATTTCAATGATCGACCCACAGACCGCTCATTCTGCTGCAATGGACTCGTGCAGCCGAACCTTCGTCCTGCTCCGCACTTTGAGGAAGTCAAAACCATCTATCAGGAAATCCACACCACGACCGTGGATATGACCAAGCCAGATTTACAGATCAAGGTCTACAACGAATCGTTTTTCCGTTCACTCGACTACGTTACGGCCTCATGGAAGCTTTTGAAAAATGGATTACCTGTCGGTCAAGGTGAACTGGCGTTGCCCAACCTAGCACCACAGGCATCTCAAACCATCACGGTAGCAACCAATCACACACCCGAGGAAGGTGCCGAGTATTTTTTCCGAGTTCGATACGATCATGCTGAGCCAACTGCATGGTATGACAAAGGGCAACCCGTGGCATGGAATGAATTCCCGCTGCCTTGGACAACGCGCCAGCCCGCCAAAACGCGCGAGTCAAAAGAGCTGGCCTCTTTTAGCGAAAATGGACAGGAAATCATCGTAAAAAGTCGTCGCGTCACAGCTGTGATTAGTAAAAAAACAGGCGTCTTGAGCTCGATCAGGGATCTCGATTTTGAATGGCTTCGAAGCCCCTTGAGCTTGAATTTTTGGCGTCCTACCACCAACAATGATGAGGGAGCCAAGCTCGATCACAATCTCAAGGTCTGGCAATATGCTGGTGCCCGTGCTACGGCCTCAAGCGTGAAGGCAGTTAAAGACGGCAACGATGTTTTAGTTACCGCTGAAATCAACATTCCGGCAGGTAAGAGCAGCGCCACCATAATCTATCGCTTTACGGGGACCGACCAATGCATCGTAAAAACACTATTCCGTGCTGATCAATTGCCCACCATTCCACGCATCGGCTTCAGCGCCCATGTTTCCTCGCGAAATGGTTCACTCGAGTGGTATGGTAAAGGCCCTCACGAGAACTACAACGACCGCCAAACAGGCTCTTGGACTACACTGCACAGTGGCTACGTGCCTAACATGTTTTTCCGCTATCTTGATCCACAGGAATCAGGCCAACGCACGGGCATTCGCTGGGCGAAACTTGGTTCACCCGATTCACCCAAAGCCTTGCGCATCGATGCACAAGGCGCTGATTTGTTAGAGATCTCCTGCTATCCCTGCTCGGTGCAAGATGTGACTCTTGCCGCTCACCCATCCAGTCTTGCTCAACGCGATTTTTTCACTCTCAACATCGACCATAAGCACTCGGGACTAGGGGGAACAGATTCATGGGGGGCCACCGCGCTGCCTCACTATCAACTTCCCTCCAAAAAAGAATATGAATGGTCGTTGCTTCTCAGCTTTGACGAAGTCCCCGTGATCATGCCCAAGGCCCCGATTCGTCGACTCCCCGGCTTGACACCAGGATTACCACCGGGCGCGGGCAATCCATTGCCCAGCGCCACGGCACCGAGTGCTCCAAAAGCAACCGACAACAACACAACTCCTCAGTAATCATTGATTTGCAAACCCCGATGTCCATTTCCGCTATCATCGTCGCAGCTGGTTCATCACGCCGTATGGGTTTTGATAAACTCAGTGCCCCTCTCCTTGGTAAAGCTGTCTTGCTACGAACGGTCGAGGCCTTTTGCGCAGCGCCTAGCATTGATGAGGTTTTCGTCGTAAGCCCGAAAGAACGTTTTGCTGATTTGTTAGGATGTAAGTTTCCTAAACCTGTACATCAAGTGGACGGCGGCGCAGATCGACAAGACTCCGTGGAGAAGGGCTTGCATGCATTGCCGCAGGGAACAACGATCGTCGCTGTTCACGATGGTGCGCGACCCATGATCGCTGTCGATGCCATTGAAGATTGCATTCAATCGGCACGACAATATGGCGCTAGCACATTGGCACGACGTGTGACTGAAACATTGAAAAGATCCGATTCTGAAGGCTTTGTGCGCAGTGGCGTAGATCGTGATAATCTTTGGTTCATGGAGACACCGCAATGCTTTCAGGTGAACGTTTTGCGTGGCGCCTACATGCAAGTTCGTGAGAAAAATCACCTAGTCACGGATGAAGTATCTGCTGTAGAGTTACTCGGTGCTTCTACCCATATTGTGGAATCACGCAAGCCGAACATCAAAATTACACTACCGAGTGATCTGGATATGGCAGCGTATCTTCTCAACAAAGAAAACTCTCCACTCTGAGCCCATCTCATGCACCAACCTTATCATTGGCAACACCTCGCCAACGGCATGCGCCTCGCCACTGCCAGCATGCCCGCTTCCGAGTGCGCAACTTTTGCCATCTATATCCCAGCTGGCTCGCGACACGATCCACCCAAGCAAGCGGGTTTGGCGCATTTCATGGAGCACATGGCATTCAAGGGCACAGCGAGACGTTCGGCTCGTGAGTTAACGATGCAACTGGAAAGCTCAGGAGCACAGTCGAATGCCTCGACTTCAGAAGATCATATCATTTACGATGCGCGCGGTGATGCCTCATCGCTACCACTCCTTGCCGATATTCTTAGCGACATGGTATGGCACTCATCGCTACCTCCACGCGAGATAGCACTCGAGCGTGATGTAATCCATGAGGAAATCACCATGTATGAAGAATCTCCCGGTGATCACATCAGCGATCTTATTTCTCAAGCACTGTGGTCTCCTGATCCGTTAGGCTCACCAATCACGGGGACGCATAAGTCGCTCGATACCATTACCCGCAATCATCTTTTTTCCTTCAGTCAAAAAAATCACTTTCGCTCCGATATCGTGATCGCAGCTGCTGGACCCTACAGTCCGGCGGAATTCGCTCAAATCATCGGCCCCTATCTTCCGCAGGAAACCACAAAACCACCAGCTAAAGCCAAACCATTTGTTGTAGGAAAAGCCACAAACCCTAACATTGTGCAACATCGCGAGACCGAGCAATTGCAGTTAGCCATCGCCTATCACACAGCTGGTCGTCATGATCAAACGCGGCATGCCTTGCGCTTGCTCTCGATCATCCTCGGCGAGTCCACCAGCTCTCGGTTGTTTCAGCGATTGCGCGAGGAGCAAGGATTTTGCTATCAAATCTCCTGTGATCTCGCCTTTTTTGAAGATACAGGATGCCTAGAAATCAGCGCCGGGTTAGACCCCGAGTGCCGAGAACAAGCGATGCTGGCCATCAATGCAGAGCTCGAGCAGCTCATCAAAGTAGGTCCTAATGAGGAAGAACTAGCCCGCGCTAAAAAAGTCGCGATCACAGCCAACAAGCTCGCCTTGGAATCCACAGGTGCCCACATGGCATGGGCCGCGGAAGGCCTGATGT
Source organism: Akkermansiaceae bacterium UBA956 (assembly GCA_002293145.1). Taxonomy (GTDB): domain Bacteria; phylum Verrucomicrobiota; class Verrucomicrobiia; order Verrucomicrobiales; family Akkermansiaceae; genus UBA956. The sequence continues at coordinate 26,063 of DBCO01000003.1, forward strand.
TTGATGGTGAAATTGTCAGCCCCAAAGTCTCACGTGAGCGCTTACTTCCTGTCACAGCAGATGACGTGCGTCGCGTCGCTAGACAGATCTTTGTCCCGAACAACCGCGCCACAGCAGAAATTCGCGCGCTATGAAGTCTTTCACCGATCTCGTTTACTTCGGCAAATCCTTCACCCAACCGGTTTCGACGATGGATTCGATCAATACCTGTGATTTTTGGCTGTCCTCATTTTCATGGCGTACACGCAAGATCATCGGACGCGATTGTTCATCAGGAAAAAGCCGCAACTGATTGCCCAGCGCGGAACCACGCTTCACATACCCATGGAGTAAGGTAGATCCATCGATCGCGACCAAACGATATGATTGCCATTCTTTTTCCTCTTCTTTTGGGAAATCGAAATTATAATACGCCTCGGATTCTACCATGGCTCGAATCTCTACCGGCTGCGTAGTGCAATTTTCCCGAATGCTTTCAAAGCTCATCTCACACCATCCCACCCACGATTCCCAATCGATACGAAATTCTTTTTCATCGTGGATTAGATGGATTTGACGTTGATCATAATCAGCCGTTACGACAGTAGCAGAGAAAGAACCGCTCTCCTCGCTGAGCTCGATAGTGGATTGATCGATTGAGGAAAAGCCAAGAGTTGTGAATGGACTTTGCTTGTAATGAGCTGCCATTTTTTCTCTAAGACCAGGCGTATCGCGCAACCAGCGCATCATTTCGTCGGGGCTTTTCGCCGTCAGAAACGACATCACGCTTGACTCAATTTGTTGAAGCTCCTGCAAATATTTCTTCTGCGATTTGGCCTTTTCTGCATCAACTGGAGTAATCACCTCTGGCATTAGCGGAGTAGCAACTTGTGGCGAAACAACCACTTCTTGCGGCTTTTCATCACGCAGCTTCGATACCAAAATCCAACACAAGGCCATCAACAAAGCACCAATGACAGGTCCAAGCCACCAAGGCTTACGCTTCAACCTATGCTTTCTTCCAGGATGCGAGGCGCGCTGTTGCCAAGTATCCTCCGCATTTGCACTATGCTTCTTACCCTTTCGTTTTTTCCATTCACCAGAGTGGCTAATTTTTTCAATCGGAGCTTCTTGATCGGCGGCCTGGTTCGGCCCTGAATCTTGATGCGACGAAGGAGATTTTTGATCATCGCGCACTGAAACTTCATCCACTTCAGGTATTGCTGGGGTGGCTAACACAACGAAAGCGGATTGATTGAGTGAATCTTTTAAGGGATCTTGCACGGGGCTTAGGTCATCCTGTGCTGTAGGCATACGCAACAACCGATCGCAGCGCGGACAGACGATTCCCTTACCCTCGTAATCAGCAGGCACACGGAAAATAGCCCGGCAATCATCACAGACAAACGCATTCCAGCGTCGTCTATCAGTGGCTTGCTCCTTCACAGGTGGTTGAGATTTTTTTGCAGACATAAGGAGCTTTATTCTACCTCGATTTCCAATTTGCCCGGTTGGGACATCGGCAACTGTGCCTCCTCATCACCAAGATCAATGGCATCATAGGTACTTTGAATACTTCGGAAAAAAGATCCTTCTGCAGCTTCAAGTTCATCACGATTTTTTCCAGAAGCAATTTCAGAAAGATAGGGATCGTTACCTAACAAAAGAGGTTCTTTTGCACGCACAGGCACTGCGTCCAGGGTAGCCAAAGCGTTATCATCATTCGCTTGATGATTGTCAATCGAGGGCATGCCTCCAGAGTGGACGGGGCAAATAGGAATGCGCTCAGTGCCACTGCGAAAAAATTCCTTCACTCTTGCATCACGTAGCTTCGGCAGCCCCGTCGTAGGATCATCCACGGTTTCGTAACAATACTGACTCGCACGCTGACCACTTACCCGGCAGACATCTACCTCGACAATCGACGCAGGCCGAGCGATCTCGCCATGCAGCAGTTCATCGGGTAAGGTGTTCATTACCGCTTTCCATACAGGCAGCGCCACATCCTTGCCAAATGCTCCTTCATAGATTGGTTTTGCCGACCCCTGCAAAAATCCGCACCACACGCCACAACCGATGCGCTGCGTGTAGCCGAGGCTCCAGCAGCCTGAAAAATCATGCATCGCTCCAGTCTTCACCACTCCCGAGAATGCAGGTTTCATGTCGCTCATGCTTCCGCTCAGATTTCCGTTCGTTGCGACTCCTTGCAGCATGTTGTGCACTTGATAAGCCGTTGCTTCTTCGAGTGCTTGCCCACGCTTAGGCTCTTGGGCCACCCGTTGCATCACGGCGTGCCCCGTGCTATCCTCAATGCGATCAACATAAACAGTGCTCTGCGCTCCCGTCTCACCAGCACGCGCAAAGCTGCTGATCGCCGCAACGGCTTCAAGCATCGATGCAGATTCCCAGCCGACCAACATGCGAGGTAATTTCTCTTCATCCGGGATTTGGAAGCCAAAACGCCGAGCACTTTCCGCGACCTTATCGAGCCCAGCTTTCGAGCCAAATCGGATCATTGCCGCTACCTTGGACTTTTCCAACGCCTTACGAACGGGGATTTCGCCTTCGAAAACAGGCTTCGAATTCTCTGCCCCCCACTCACCTAAAATACCCTCGCGACCACCTACCATGATCATCCGGTTGTCCATTTGTTGGTCCTCGACCAATGTGGCCGGGGTCAGGCCATTAGAAAAGCCTGCGGCCACCACAAACGGGAAAAATGCCGTGCCTAGCGGTTTTCTGCCCTTGGCGACAAAATCATATTGCGAGTGTGCATAATCGCGTCCCCCCACATACGCGAGCACCTCACCCGTCTCATGATCCATCATAAATACCGCACCTTGCAGATACGATGGAGGCAGGGTAGATTTTTTGTAGTCTGCATATCTGGCATGAATATAGCCAGGCTGTGATTCGATGGCGCTCAAGGTGGATTGAAGCGCGGCCAATGCCGCATCCTGCGCATCCTTCAAGATCGTCGTGCGGATCGTGAAGCCACCTTTCGCAAAGGCATCCTCGCCAATCGCATTGCGCGCTTCCTCCGCAATCAGCTCATACACGTGACTCGTACCGCGCTGCAATGGACGCGGGTTTAACTTCACCGGCATTGATTGATAACTCGCCAACTCCTTACCGGTAATCATACCCTCCTCTTTCATCCTCCACAAAACATGATCACGCCCTTTTTTGTTAGCTTCCAAATTGTTCATCGGACTCAATTCAAAAGGATTGCGCAATACCGTAACAATCGACGCACACTCATACACTGTTAGATCTTTCGGCTCTTTGCCAAAGTAGCCCAACGAGGCTGAGCGCAACCCATAGTAACCACTTCCTAGAAAAGATCGATTGACAAAAAATCCGAGAATTTCATCCTTTCGATACCTCCGCTCTATGCGCTGCGCGAGAAACATCTCGACCATCTTGCGCTGGAAGCCTGATTCCTGACGGCGCTTGGCTTCCGCTTTCAAACTGAATGCATCGCGTGCTAACTGCTGCGTAATCGTGCTCGCGCCCTGAGTGATTTCTCCTCGATTGGTAACCAACTTCTGCGCTGCACGCACGACACCGATGTAGTCAACTCCATCATGCGTATCAAATCGGCTATCCTCTCCCGCTTTGAGACTATTGATGAAATTTTGCGGAATGTCCTCAAATGCCATCATGCTCCGGTTTTCCACAAAAATCCGCCCAATCTCGCGACCATGGCGGTCAAGGATGATACTCGGCACCTCAATGTCATTGATGCGCTCCAAATCATACGTCATCGCACGCTCCCTATAGGGTTTGCTGTAGGCATTCCACGCAATAAATGCAATGATGGATAGCAACAACGAAAATCCAAAAATGCCCGCCCAAAACCCTTTTCTCTTGTAGAATCGGGGTTTTAGTCTCTTGCTTCTCCAACTGCTGCTGCTTGCTGCCATGTGTCGACCCATGAACTATCCTAAAATTGATCCAAACGCAACCTTCAGCTTGAGGAAAATCATCCATGAGATGTCTCCGATTTCGTTCGATAAGCACATGGATCTTTGCCTTTACCACCCTGATTTAGGCTACTACGCCCAAGTGCCTACTCAAGTCGGAAAAGACGGTGACTTTTTCACCAGCGTGAGCTGCGGCCCCTTATTCGGACAAATCATCGCCGATGTTATCGCTCGATGGTGGAAAAATGCCCACATCGCAGGCCCATGGCGCATCATCGAGATCGGCCCTAACAACGCAGCTTTAGCCATCGATGTGCTAGATTCGCTCGCTCTCGATCATCCCGATGCATGGCATGAGTTGGAATTCTGCTGCATCGATCCCCTTCCCTTACCCCGCGCTTTTCAAGAGAAAATGCTCGCATCCTACGGACCAAAAGTACGCTGTCTTGAAAACGTGGACTCACTTGCGGAGCTGCCAACCTTCGTTTACGCCAATGAAGTGCTCGATGCTTTTCCATGCCACCTCATCGAAAAAACGGCTGAAGGCTGGAAGGAAGTCACCATTCACTCAATAGCGCAAGATACACCACTGGAAGAGCGCCTAACAGATAGCATCGCAAGCATTCCTTCCCTTTTGCAAAACTGCGAATATCCGCTGGGCTACCGCACGGAGATCCGCGATTGCTCTCTCTCATTCTGGCAAAAACTGCGATCTTGCATCAGCTTCGGAGAATTGTTGTGGTTCGACTACGGCTTTGCTGAGCCAGAATACTATGCCGCCGAACGCTCGCGCGGTACCTTGCGTGTCTATCAACAACATCAAGCATCCGATAATCCGTTAGAAAATCTCGGCCAATGCGACATCACAGCGCATGTCAATTTCACCGCGGTAGCACGTGAGGCAATTGCTGCTGGATGCACACTCAAAGGCTTTGAGCCCCAAGAGTTTTTTCTCACTAAAAATGCTGCAGATCGACTCACTCGTCGAGATCTCGATGCCAAGACGCTGCGCAATTTCCAAACACTCACGCACCCAGCTCATCTTGGCGGAAAATTCCACGCGCTTCATTTTTCGATAGGAGATTCAGCCGAGCACAACTCCACCGCGAAGCGTCGACTGGTCCTCGAATCTTAACAAGCTCTTTACAATTTTCTTCTTCATTCACATCAGATCTTAACAAACCTGTGCGCATCGTTTTCACGGACACAAGTTAACCGTCCGAACAAAACATCATGAAAAGAACAACTCTGATCCTCACCTTCATTACCCTCGGATCTGCCTCATGGGCCCAAGAAAATGCACCAGCAGGTGATCCAGCACCAGCGCCCCAACCTCCCAGCGTGCCGATTCTTTTCGCCGCGCTTGATGCCGATGAAAATGGAGAAATTTCCACCGCAGAAATTGCAGCTGCCGCCGAGGCCCTGATCGAGATCGACGCCAATGGTGACGGCAAGATCACTATTGACGAAGTGCTCCCTCCGAAAAAAGAACACAATCCCTACGCACCCAAACCTCCGCGCCGTCCGCCCCCATTCATTGAGTCACTCGACGTCGATCAAGACGGAAAACTTTCCGCAGAGGAATTGAAAAACGCCACAGCATCCTTACTCCAGCTCGATGCCAATGGCGACGGTGAGCTCACAGGCAACGAAATGTCCCCGCCACCAGCAGCTGATGACAGCGCCCAACAAGGCCCTCCTCCCATACATGGTAAAGGCAAGCCTCAAGGCCCTCCTCCCAGAAAATTACAGGATTCTCCATCACGCTAAGTCCCAGTAATTACAGAGAAAAAAATTCCATAAACCCAAGCAGCCCCCGTCACAAGGCGGGGGCTGTATTTTTTGGGGAAGACTTCCTCTCGACACTCACTGCACTATTGTCCCAACGTTACAAGAATTCTGGGCAATTTTTTTTACACATCGAACAGTCAATGACCGAGCTTCCGTTTGCAATTTCTTCGCTGCAAGCTATGATCTGCCAATGCAGTTGCTGATCGCAGGTAATGGATATCTTGGTGCCGAAGTCGGAAATCGTGCGCTGGCGCAAGGGTGGCAGGTTTCGCGCTGCTCTCTCAGCGGCCATGATCATAGCCACGCCTGCGACCTCGGCGATGCTGCTTCCGTAGATCAATTGCAACAAGCAATCGCTCCGCCCGATGCCATCGTTCACTGCGCCAGTAGTGGCAAAGGTGGCGCCCCCTCCTACCAACACGTGTATTTCCAGGGTATCAAAAACCTTCAGCAAGCATTCCCTCACAGCCTAATTCTATTCACCTCCAGTTCCTCGGTCTACAGTCAGACCGATGGCTCTGTCGTCACCGAAACATCGTCTGCCGTGCCCGATCGCGAGACGGGGAAAATCCTGCTCGCTACCGAAGAGCTGACCACTTCTCATGGCGGCATCGTCTGTCGCCTATCAGGCATTTACGGGCCTGCACGCTCGGTCATTTTGCGAAAATTTCTCCAAGGCGATGCCATCATCGAAGAAGACGGACGGCGTCTCCTCAATCAAATTCATCGCGATGACGCCGCGCGTGCCATTCTTCATTTGCTTGACCTCGCCCTGACAAAAAATTATTACCAGTCGATCTGCGGCGAAATTTTTAACACCTCCGATTCCCAATCCCTCTCTCAGTTAGAAACTTACCAAGGGCTCGCAGAATTTTTCCAACGCCCCCTGCCGCCGAGTGGGCCGCGCGATCTCGATCGCAAGCGCGGTTGGACGCACAAGCAGGTTTCTAACGAAAAGTTGCGTGCTACCGGATGGCAGCCGGACTACCCGAGTTTTCTCAGCGCCGTTCCTCACATTACTCCTTCCGTTCTTTGAATCACATGAATTATTCACAAAAGCTCAGCACTTTCGTCGCCACCACCTGTGCAGTCGTAGCATCTGCGAGCGAACCACTTCGCGTGCTGGTCTGGGACGAGCGACAAGAGGAACAAAAACAAGCTTACAACGGCGGCTACCTGGGCGATGCCATCGCAAAACATCTGTCGAAGCAAGAGGGGCTCGTAGTCCGCTCAGAAGGCTTAAATTCCCCCGAGCAAGGACTCGCCGCAGAGCAGCTCGACAAAACTGACGTGCTGATCTTCTGGTCGCACAAGAAAAACTCCGATCTCGACAACGCACGCGCCGATGAGATCGTACGTCGAGTGAGAGAAGGGCGGCTCTCTCTAGTCGTGCTGCATTCCGCCCATTGGTCCAAGCCATTCGTCAAGCTCATGCAAGCACGCGCGATCGATGATGCAAAAAAGCAGTTAGGTCCTGGCAAAGAGTTCGCACTGCGCTATGAGAATCCCATCGGCACGGTTCCGAAAATCAATGACCCACTGACCCCACGCATCATCAGCGCTGGTGATACCCTCACGCTAGAACTTCCGCTCTGCGTTTTTCCTTCGTGGCGCGCCGATGGTGCCGCATCAGAGATCGTAACACGGAATCCACAGCATCCGTTAGCAAAAGGAATACCCGCAAAGTGGTCGATTGCGAAGACAGAAATGTATGCCGAGCCCTTTCACGTGCCGCAGCCTGACGAGGTAATTTTTGAAGAGCACTGGGCCAAAGGCGAGCATTTCCGCAGCGGCTGCGTATGGAACATTGGCAAAGGTCGTGTTTTCTACTTCCGACCAGGACACGAAACGTATCCGATTTTCCTGCAATCGGAACCGCTACAAATCATGGAAAATGCGGCACGTTGGCTTAGCAAACCGTGATTATTTCAGACATCCGAAATTAAAAACAACAAATCATACGATTTTTGCTTGACTAATCCCATTTTTTTCGCTTCTCTTCGCCCCCCGCAACAGCAAATTTTATTTAGCCATGTCACGCATTTGTAGTATCAGAGGTTCTCATGTCCGCAGTGGTGGACGTATTCATCGTTCCGGTCTCGCCAAGAAAAAAGGCGGTATCGGTCGCCACGTCACCAAGGTTGTGAAACGCAAAGTTTCTCCTAACCTTCAGGACAAACGCATCTGGGTGCCCGAATTTGGTCACTACATAAAAATGCGCCTCTCCTGCAAAGCGATCAAGACCATCACCAAAAATGGCGCCTTGAATACGCTGATCAAAGCAGGCTTGATCTAAGTATTCTGCGTTGAAAATACGCGAACGAAAAACCCTAGGAATTCCCTAGGGTTTTTGTATTGAGGGAAATCAGAGTATACATCGAAGAACTTGATGCGAACATTCCACGTGTCAATTTTTTTGTACGATCCATGGGCGAATGTTGAGAGCTTCTTTCCCAGTTATTTCTTGCGGCCATTCCGGGTTCGATTCGCCTGTTTTCACTCCTTTGAGTGCCTCAAGCGCTACGCGGGCTTTGAATTCGGGGTCGTGTCTTCTGCGTTATACTTTCATATTCGGGCGTGTGCTTTGGGTTTATATTCCGCTCCCACACAGCCCAATCATAACTTAGCCTCTGACCCGATTTTCGGAGGCTAGCTCAGAAAAACCTGTTGATTGGATCACCGCATCGCCCCCGCAGAAATGAGTGCTTTTTGCTGCGCTTGTTTTGTTTTTGTGCACCGCCTCCCCAAAGACAGCAGGGAGACGGCGACTGTTGCTAACCCAATAATGGGAGAGTTGGAGGACTGCACAGGGGGGTGTGCAGCGGACTACGGTCGAAGGAAAGACTACGATTTTCATAGTCAGAGGAAGTAATGGCTAAGGAAGGGAAATTTCGACGCAGATAAAGTTGGCGGATAGTAGGCAAAGTGCCAGCGATATGCTCTATGCAGTTGCTGGTGCCATCGCCATCCGCAATCGGATCAAATAAGCCGGAGTGGTTCGTCACCGCCCCTGCTTGCAGAGTGCCCAAAGCAACAGGGCTACCCAGGCAACCGTGGTTGGTCAGTATGCCCACTTGGGCTTTGCCACCACCTAAATCAATTTGAGCCGCCGCCGTCAAGACAGCGCACCCAGTGATAACAAAATTCTGCACGATGGATTTCAAGGTAAGATCTGAGAATGTTGCGCAAGCAATGGAAGCAAATGAATCGACTTCTGCGTGCTCACACGTTCTGAGGTTCCGAGTTCGATTCTCCTGTTTCCAGTCCTTCCAAAATTTTATGAATGCCATGTTCTAAGCAGAACTCCAGGATCTCTTCGTGGGATTTTCCAGTTTTTTCCGCGGCTTCGAGAAGCAGTTGCTCGACTTCATCCGTCACCCAAAGCGGCGGAATTTCCATCGTGGTTACTGAAGCAATTTGATCCATACGTAAAAGTAACTAAACCAGTTACTATCTCAAGTTAATAAAAAAAAAATTGAGACACTCTTTCGTTTCTGCTATATTACCAGCGCCATGAGCTCCAAAACCGTCATTACTCAGCTGCGCTTTGAGCCAGCGCTTCTGAAAAAAATTACCGAAGCCGCTCAAAAAACGGGTCTTAGTAAGGCCGATGTCATGAGACTAGCCATGGAAACTGGCCTGCAGGATCTGCGCCGCCTGCGCTTCGATCTGCCCACTCTCATTTCCCAAAGCGCACGACTCTCAGAGACATCCGTTTCCAATACGGCTAGCGAAAATCTCAGTCAAACACACCGACCCGCCGAAGACGTGGGATGAGTTGCGCGCTTGGACGGCCGAAGCTCGAGACGTCTAATCCGCGTTGGACAGCTGATCCATTTTTTGCGAATTGTCAGGGAATATCACCTTTTTCCAGATTTTCCAACATTCTCTCGATACCGTGTTTCAGGCACAAATGCAGAATTTCCTCGCGGCCTCTGCCGGTTTGCTGAACGGTCTCGTGCAGAAGCTCTTCCATACGCGGCGGGAGTGGCGGGAGTGGAGATAGCCATGCATCTGATGTCGTAATATGTTCTAAAAAACTCATGTTTCAAAATATGTCAAAAAACACGAATCACTCAAGAAAAAAGTACAAAATAATACGATACATTTGTTTTTTTGTAGCAATTTAATGGTCTTACACTCGCTGGAAGCATTTCGCCCCTGATAGGCAAGGTATTGCAATATGAGGGATTTTAGTTGCTGATCGGGATGGTTGCTAGCAGTTCAGGAATAAAGCCAAACATCTTAGCTAACGAATGAATTACAAACGTAATACAAAAGCAACATGGTTGGTTTTACCCACTGCTTCGCCCGCAGTTTCCCTGCTCATGTGTTGAAGTTCTCCTGACCAAAAATGAGCTCAAGTCAAGCGTGAACCCGAACTCCGAAGCGCATGCCAGATGGCCATTTACAACGACGAAAATCACGAAAGGAGCGGGAAATACACGCACTTCTTTTTACGATATTTTTGCTGAAAGGAGATTTTAGATGATCATCATTATTTTTCGTGTGTTTTGAGTATTACGTGGTTTCCACTTCGGATTCAGGGTTCAAGCAGAGACGCAGAGGTTTTTTGGCTCATTTCCATTAACAAATACCCCCATAAATCCCTCCCGCTCAAAACCTCCGCGATTTTCTCCGCGACCTCCGCGCCTCTGCGTTTTGGTCCATTCTAAGCAATGGGCATTGTAAAAACTACAAATTTTTTGATGTGAAGTCTCGCGTCCCTTTTCATTCGCCTAACAATTTCTATCAAATCAGGGCTTCAAGATGTCAAGCTGATAGAAGCGCTTGGCTTGGGTCGAGGGATGTGGGTAGGTGCTCCAGCCATCGTCGATCCAGGTGTTTTCGGGGTTGTATGCTTGACCAGTGGTCACCATATCTCCGGTCCAAGTTTGCCAGTTTTGCAGATCGAACGAATATTTCATTCGATAGCGTCGATTCGGGATCGAGGGAAATTTGAGCTTCCAGGTGCCCGGCCAGCCGACATTGGGTTCGATGCGGAGCTGGGGAAAGTTTTCGGGATCGGCACTGAGTGGGTTCATGCCCGCGAGAAACTCATCGCTATTGCTGTAGCCATCGCCATCGTCGTCTCCCGCAGGACCATGGCGACCGGTGCCATTTTGCGCATCGAGCAAGTGCATGTTTTCCCAAAAATCAGGTAGTTCATCGCCATCAGAGTCCGAGGTCTCATCCAAGCGCATGCGCACCATTACGCTGTCACTGAGAGTCAATGTGCCGCGTTGATGCACGGCACGCACGGTGTGCAGAAAGTCAGGATTGCCATTGTAGAGATTAGGAAACATCAAGGCGACGGAGTGCTCGGTGGCATTGACATCACGCTCTAACAGATAGAGACCGCGATTTTGTAAGATCGGATTCTCGGTGCTGCCGCTGACACTGCTGCTGATGTAGACCGACATTTCTTGGATAAATTCTTCATCCGTCATGCCACTGGGAATCAACTCTTTTTTGAAATAGGTGCGCATGATGAAATTACGATCCACCATTTCGCCCGTGGTGGTAGGGACCCCGATGTTGAAATTGATCGAGCTACCGGTGTTGACTTGTCGTGTAAGCGTGGTGAACCATCCATCGACATCGCTCAAAGAATTGTTTGCTGATGACGAGGCTTCTTTGAGGCGAACGCGGATGTTCGCGGTGCCAAAACTAGGGATGTTGGCATAGACGAAACGCCATTCTTTTTGGAATACCGATGTGCCGAGATTCGATGGGCTGGCCTCCTGCGTAGCTTGTTTCCATTGATTCAGACCATTGCCAGTGGCTGCATTATCGTTAGATGGATCAAGATCTTCGATGGAAAACCAAACCTCGGTGACGGATGGATCCGTGAGCACCACGGCATCATAGCTGGATCCGCCGATGGTGTTGTTCTCGCTCGGATAGCGTAATATGCCCGTGGGCTTTGCGGTATCGTAGTAAAACACTTGCGTGTTGGTTTTGAAGATCGATGCACCGTTGTTGCGGTTGACAAAGTTCCGCGTGCGGATCACGTGAAATCCTTCTTCTAGCCCCGTTTGCTGCGCGCCGTAGTCGTTGTGAACGAAAAATTGTGCGGTCATGGCATTGAAATTGTTGATTTCAAATTGCGTCTCCATGCGTTCTGCTAGAGCAATGTCATTGACGCCCAAGGGGTAGACGGATGTAGCCGTATGAGTGCGGCGGACACCGATTTTGTAGCGAAATACAGTGCCGCTCGGTAGCGCTGGAAGCGTGATTTTGCCCCAATCAGGATTACCGACGCCATCGGTCGCGCCATTGAATGCCCATGCGCCTTCGATGACCTGCGTGCTCCCCTTGCCTACTCCGGCATTGCCCTCAGGATAGGTTAATCCATCAGTGGTGTAGTAGAGGTAAATCTTGTCCCATTGAAACTGGTAGCCGATTTTGACCCAAAGATCGAAGGACTGACCTGCTGCGTTTTGGGGCGCGGGATTCATTTGTAAAACAGGATCGGCAGCTTGATTGTTGCCAGAGGGATCGTGATAGACCCATTCAGAATGGCGATTGCTGCCATCGTTGATACCGCCGCCGTTGTTGATGACAAAACCGGCGCTGCCAATGGTGGTTTGGTAGGTTTCAGCACCGGGAGTGCCGATGACATTGCGTGCGATGTCACGAGCCGCGAATTTTTCGCTCGTGCGACCAAGAAACTTCATCTGCTCGTAGCCCGCGTAGCTATCGATCGAGCTTTGACGCACGCTGTCTGCTGGCACGAAGCGATCATCGTTCATTCCCGGTGGAAAATCGCGCAGATCACCCGTTTGTGGACCGAGAGCTGGTGTCATTTGCGAGTTCACATTGACGCCGCCATTGAGCTTGATGCGGATGTTTTCGGCGCTGCCATCGGCTCTAGCGAGAATGCGCAAGTTGCTGCCATTGGTAACGCGTGGAATTTTCACACGGTAGGATTTTTCCGCGGTAGCGGTGGCGGGAACTCCAAAGGGATTGAAGCTCGGGTCGCCATCTTTGCCATCGGTGCGCCAATGATCCATCATCGGTGCTTTGCTGCCATCCTGATAGATTTCGATCGGTGGTTTTTCGAGTTGATGCTCAGCACCTTGCCAAACTGTGGGAAGCTGTGGATTGTGCCATGTGAAGCAGAACCAGCCGTTTGCCGGGACAACCGGTGGATTGCCCGAGCCATCGACGACAACGCCTGAGGGATTGACATAGGCAAAAAAACGACCGCCATGAGGCGACTGATTGACGAGGGTAGCGCCGACTGGAAATCCCGTTTGCACAGGGCGTGCTTGGCCGTTGGGCTGGTAGTTCCGCGCCATCATGAATAGCATCGTTTGCCCATTCCATGAGCCCGATTTTTTCTCACGATCATCGATGCGTTCGTAGGCGCAAAAATTTTGATCACTCCATCGAGCAATCTGATAGCCACGGGCAAAGTCACGATGCACCGCCAGCGCGCTGATCACGCTATTGTCATTGAATTGACCAAGAAAATTCACGCCTGATGGTTTCGGGAAATAATCAGGAGCTCCAGCTTGGTTGTAGCCATCGGTGTAAATGATCGGGCTACCTTCGCGTGTCAGAATGTAGGTGTGAGCCAGTCGACGATCGCCACCAAAGAGGTAGTTGTTATCATGGCTCATCACATAGTTCATCCCCGTCTGAGCCGTGCCATAAGCACCGTAGTTCGGCTGATCAAAACCTGTTAGATTAGAGCCCATGCCGTTTTTCACCGTGTTGAGCAAGTTGTCGTTTGCGATGCGCATGCCAGCATCGAGGTAGCCACTTTCAAATGGCGGCGAGCCGAGATGCTCTCCGAAGAGAAAGGCATCGTCGCGCGCTTGATATTCCGCATTGTAGTTGGAATCACGATGATTTCCCCAATCAGAAAATCCGCGCGTGATGTTGAATTGCTCCTGAATTTGTCCGTTGTAGCCCCAGTTCACCGAATCTTTATCACCGCCTGTTTGCTTGCCAAAAAATCCCGAGGGCACGTGCTTCACGGCATCCAGACGGAAGCCATCGGCACTCGTCTCGTTGATGAACCAGCGCACCGCACGATAGAGCATGCCATTGACATCTTCGGCAACAATATTACCCATGTTGTAAATGCCATCACCATGCCCCCATGGAGCCGTCTGACGCCATGTGGCACTGGGATCGACTCCAGTATCAGTAAAGGTTTCGGACATTTCGCCCAGATCATGCTGACCATTGCTGTTCGCGTCATTCCAGTCAAATCGACCATTGTTCGCTCCGGTGAATGAAGCTCCATAGCCGATGTCTTGGTAGGGTTCTTTGTTCGCAAACGGATGCACTGGATCGCCCGCTTGATTGGTGCCAACGGTGAGATCGGTATCGAGATACCAAGCATGCTGCCCAGGGTGCCGAATGCCGACCCATTTCGGATAGGTATTGGCTTCTGCCGTGCCGTTCGGATTGAAGCTAACATTTTGAGGATGTTCATTGGCGATGTCCCAGGCAAAAGGATTGCGATTCAGCACCTGCCACTCATCTTGCCAATTCGGCCAATCAGCTGCCTTACGCCAAGTGCCATCGACCTCGCGAACCAAGTGAAAATCTTCCGGCACAAAACCAGGGATGCCCGGAAAAATCTCGCCTGGATCGGTATTTTTATCGAGAGGTCCCGCATTGTGTGCCATCACGTTATCAAAATATACCCGCAAGCCAAAACGATGAGCCGTTTTCATCAATCGCTGCAAATCTGCCTTGGTGCCATACTTGGTACGCACGGTGCCACTGCCATCGCGATCTCCCAGATCAAAACGATCGAAGGTATCAAAGCCCACCGAATAAGTTCCCGCGCCTGCTTTGAAGGGCGGTGGCAACCACAGCGAGTCATAACCGCGCTCGGCTAGTTCAGGGATGCGGCGCTCGATCTCATTCCATGTCGTTCCGAAGTATTGAAGCATCGCCTCAGCGCTCAGACTGGCGCACGAGGCCATGAGCAAGAACAGCATTTTGACAATCACAGGACAAGCGTTCATGGAGCGGATCAATGAGTTTTGAAGCGATTACGTAAGATTCATCATGCCTGCAAAAAAGCAAGCACAAAGCAACACCTAGCTGTGTGTCAGCATGTGTTCAAGGGTTTAGAAAAAATGAGTCATTCACACGCCTCCCGTGAGATCCACGTAATGACGACGCGAGGATAGCAAATGCTTATGCATCGCCTCAGCTGCGACCTCCGACTTGCCATTTTCGATTGCATCGAGAATCGCCTGATGGGTGGTCATGATCGACTGGAACCAATCACTGCCACCACGGTTTTTCCGCGCGTAGTCGATGCACTTTTTTTCCAAGGCACGCAGGACCGTAGCATAGATGCGATTTCCCGATCCACGAGCGATCACCAAGTGAAAGGCAATATCGAGGCGAGAAAACTCCGCGCGATCATTTTTCAACTTGCGCATCGCTTCCATAATCGAACGCAGCTCGCGAATGACCACTTCTCCTGCATGAACTGCCGCAAGCCGCGCGCACTCAGTTTCGATCATAATTCGGAAGTCGATCAGCTCCAGGAAATCAAGATCCTCGGCTAACGCGGAATACGCTTCCACGGCATTAGCCAGAGTATCCAAGTTTGATGCAGCGATGTAAGTGCCTGATCCTTTACGCGTGCGCAAGAGCCCTCGTCCGCGCAATTGCTGGATCGCCTCGCGAATGACCGTGCGGCTCACACCAAAGCGCTCACAAAGCTTTTCTTCTGATTCCAAACGTTGCCCGACGGGCATTTTTCCGTTGAGAATTTCGCTTTCGATCAAGCTGATAATTTTTGTACTGCGCTGCATCCATATTTCTACCATAATACGATTTTACGTGACAAGCACAGAATTATTTGTATGACAAACGCCACAACACTAATATAGACTTATGCTACAGACTGGAATCCTCAACCCGCATGTGCTCGATTTGGTGGCACGCGTCCGTCACACCAATACATTAGTCATCGCCGACTGGGCATTCCCCTACTGGCCCGAGATCGAAACGGTGGACATTTCACTCACCAAGGGCATTCCCACCGTGCTTGATGTGCTTAATCTGCTGAAGCAAAATTTTAAGATTGGTCGCATTTGGCAAGCAGAGGAATTTTACTCCACCAACACTCCCGAAAACATCGCAAAATTTGCAGAATCATTCGGCACGATCCCAGTGACACGTGAAGCGCACATCGATTTCAAAAAACGAGTCCCGCATGCCATCGGCTTGATTCGCACCGGTTGCCCCACGCCATACGGCAACATCATTTTAGAGTCTGAGTGATGAAAACTGCCGTCACACTCTGCCGCGTGACTGAAGCTGCAACGGGGCCTTTTGTATTTCATGATAAATTGCCGCTCGGATTCGCCAAAGCGGTGCAGCACGGATTTACGGCTGTGGAGCTTTTTTTGCCAGACGCTGATGCCGTATCCATCGACGAAATCAAACAACTGCAAGCGCAACATTCGTTAGAAATTGCTGCGATTGGCACAGGCGCAGGCATGGTGAAGCATGGATTGTCACTCACTGATGCCGATCCAGCGGCTCGCAAAAAAGCGTTAGATTTTATACTAGCTCTAGTCGACTTCGGTGCTGAATTTTCTGCTCCCGCAATCTTGGGATCGATGCAAGGGAAATACGGCGGCTTGGTTGGTAAAGAACAGGCTTTGACCTACCTCGCCGAGTCTCTGCGCATCATTGGCTGCCACGCCAAAGCGCGCGGTGTGACCTTTCTCTACGAGCCACTGAATCGCTACGAAACAAACTTGCTCAATACGATCGGTGACGCTGCCGCATTCATACAATCACGCCAGCTCGATAACATCAAAATCCTCGCCGACTTGTTCCACATGAACATCGAGGAGAAATCGCTAGAGTTAGCCATTGCCGATAACATTGAGGCCATTGGTCACATCCACTTCGCCGATAGCAATCGCCGCGCGATCGGCTTCGGTCACACCGATCGCATACCTTTGCTCTTGCTCCTGCATCAACTCCAATACCAAGGCTATCTTTCTGCCGAAATTCTTCCCCTGCCCTCGGCTGAGGAAGCTGCGGCACAATTCATTCTCTCAACCCAACTATAAGCCATCATGGAAACCAGAATCCTCGGAAAATCCGGAATCGCACTCCCCGTCCTTTCGTTCGGCGCTTCATCCCTCGGCGCAGAATTTCGCAACGTCGATGTCAACGAAGCCCTGCAATCTGTTCACACAGCTCTCGAACTTGGCATGAATTTCATCGACACCTCACCGTTCTATGGTCGTGGCATGTCGGAAGTTTTGTTAGGAATTGCTCTTAAGCAACACCAACGCCAAGACTATCTTCTCGGCACCAAGTTGGGACGATATTCGTTAGCACATTTCGATTTCTCTGCCAAGCGCGTCGAGGAATCCGTTCACGTATCGCTGCATCGGCTCGGCACTGATTATCTCGATGTGTTGTTGCTGCACGATGTCGAATTCGTCAAGCTTCCACAAATTTGGGAAGAGACAATCCCTGCCGTCATCGATCTCAAAAAACGAGGTCTCGTGCGTGCGATCGGATTTTCCTGCTATCCCATGAAAACCTTCAACACAGTGTTGAATCACGTCGAGGATGACATCGACTGCGTGCTTTCCTACAATCAATATACGCTCCAGAATACGCGATTTGCCGACGAACTCGTGCCGCGCCTCAAGCCCAAGGGCATCGGCGCCATCAATGCTGGTCCCTTTTCTGCACGCCTACTCACGAATGCCGAACTGCCTGCGTGGTTGAAGGAGCCTGAGGAAGTGAAAGCCGCAGCCCGCGCTGCAGCTAAGCTTTGCGCTAATCAAGGAATCGACATCGCGCAACTCGCCTTGCAATACTCCTGTGCCAATCCCGAGATCACCTCGACGGTCGCGGGATCAGCCAATCCGAACAACATCGCCAAGTGGGCCAAATGGTTAGAACAACCCATCGATCAGGCCTTGCTCGATCAAGTTCTCGCTCTTTTTGCTCCCGTCAAAAATCTCGGTCACAACGAAGGACTCGCCGAAAACAACTAAGCCATGTCAGCCATCCAATTCACCGCTCCCACCGAGATCAATCTCATCGCTTGCGAGGACGTCACGCAATGTGCCGCTGATGAAGCCATCGTGCGGACACACCGCATGGGCATCTGTGGCACTGATCTTTCCGGCTATCTCGGAAAAATGCCGTTCTTCTCTTACCCGCGTATTCCCGGTCATGAACTCGGACTTGAAGTGCTCGCCGTAGGCGAAAATGTCACCAACGTGCGCGTCGGTGATCGCTGTTCGTTAGAGCCCTACATCAATGACCCGAATAGCGCAACGAGCCTCAAGGGCAATAGCAATTGCTGCCCCGGTGTTCAGGTTCTCGGCGTTCATGCCAATGGTGGACTGCGCACCAGCGACTGGAAAGTTCCCGCCCGCAAGCTCCATGTCGGCAATGCACTCAGCTATGAGCAACTCGCCTTAGTCGAAACACTCGCCATCGGGCTGCATGCCGTGAATCGTGGCAATCCACAACCTAACGAAACAGTCCTCGTCATCGGCGCAGGTCCCATCGGCCTCGCCTGTTTGGAATTTCTCAAACTCATGGACTGTCGCGTGATTGTCATGGACATGGTGCAAGGCCGCCTCGATTTCTGTCAGAAAAATCTCGGCATCGAGGGCATTATTGCAAGCACCGATGCCGATGCCAACATCAAAGCACTCGCCGATCTCACGAATGGGCAGCTCGCCGATGTGATCATTGATGCCACAGGCAGTGTTAACTCGATGTCCACCTGTTTCAACTATGCCGCCTTCACCGGTCGCGTCGTCTACGTCGGTATCACCACGCAAGAACTCAGCTTCCCCCACGCTCCGGTATTTCATCGCCGCGAACTAACCTTACTCGCGTCGCGTAACGCTCACCCCAGCGATTTCCCTAAAATCATCCAGCTCATTGAGGAGAAAAAAATCAACACCGATTTGTGGATCACGCATCGCATCACTTTCGACGAAGTCCCTGAAAAATTCGCCCAATTCACCAACCCCGCCATGGGCGCCATCAAGGCCATCATCGAAGTCCGCTAAAAATAAGGGATTTACAATCCCTTTCTTCACTCAAATTCTTTTCCCGTCCTACAAAAGGGATTGCAAATCCCTTCTCCATACTCACCTCTCACCAACCATCATGAAAACCATCGCACCATTTACCTTCGGCGTCGGCGACCGCTTCGCCCACCAAGCTTGCGCACAGCTCGCAGCCTTCGTTACCGCCTCCACACATGGCGTAGAAATTGTTCCTGTCTGGAATAAGTCGAATCGCGAGCATACGATCATCGGCTCCGAGCCATCGGGCACGCGCGAAGCCGCTGATACCGCGGTAACGGCGCTTGCTTGGGAAAAAGAATACTACCTCGATGCCGACCACATCAACCTCAGCACCGTCGACCGCTTCATCGCCCCCTGCGATTTTTTCACGCTCGACGTAGCTGATGACATCGGACAGCCAGCGGCTCCAACTGACGTGCAAGCATTTCTCCAAAAACATGCAGAGTTGATTGGTTCGATTCAGATTGATGGCATCGATACCCCATTCATCATCTCCCAAGAAGAAGCCGAGCGCATTTCTAACAAATTCTTGCTCGCTACCCAAAAAGCCGGTGCCATTTATCGCCACATTCTCGCCGCCAAAGGCCCTGACTTTATCACCGAAGTCTCGATGGATGAAACCGACTCACCGCAGACGCCACCTGAGTTGCTCTTCATTCTTGCCGCACTCAGCGATCAAGAAATCCCCATCCAAACCATCGCCCCCAAGTTCACAGGGCGCTTCAACAAAGGTGTTGATTACGTCGGCGACGTCGTGCAATTCGAGAAAGAATTCAACGACGACCTCGCGGTGATTGCCCACGCCGTCAAGGCCTATGGTTTGCCATCGACCTTGAAACTCAGCGTGCATTCTGGTTCTGACAAATTCTCGATCTATCCCGCGATCCGTCGCGCTCTTCAACGAACGGGGGCCGGACTGCACATCAAAACAGCGGGCACCAATTGGCTCGAAGAACTCATCGGTCTCGCCGAAGCCGATGGCGAAGCACTGGCTCTTGCCAAAGAAATTTACGCCAAAGCCCTTGATTACAAAGACGCGCTTTGCCAACCATACGCAACTGTCATTGACATTGATGATCAGAAATTGCCTTCCGCTGAAACCGTAAACTCTTGGACCAGTGCTCAATATGTGAACGCCTTGCGCCACATTCCGAGCTGCCCCGAATACAATCCGCATTTCCGACAACTCTTGCACGTCGGCTTCAAGATCGCCGCACAACTCGGCGCACGCTACACCGATGCCCTCAAAACGCATCGCGACATCATCGCCAAAAACGTGACCGAAAATCTTCTCGACCGCCACGTTCGTCCTTTGTTTCTTTGAGTTTGTTTAGACAAGCACTTCGCATCCGAAGCAGAGCACAAGCCCTTGTGTCTGACTCGGCGTGTGCATTTCGCTAGGGACAATCACTCGATTTGTGGCAGTCAAGGAACGATCAAGGGCGTGCCTTTTTTCAGGTTGTATTCTTTGACGGGACCACCTGCCACCGAGACTTTGCGCACGCCATCGAACTGGGGATGCAGCACAATTTTCGTCGGTTTGCCATCTTTCCATGTCGCGTCAACAGTGACCCCGCCGCGGGCGCGCAGCCCCGTGAAGGTTCCTTGGGGCCAGCCTCGAGGGATCGCGGGGAGAA
Organism: Akkermansiaceae bacterium UBA956; assembly: GCA_002293145.1. Taxonomy (GTDB): domain Bacteria; phylum Verrucomicrobiota; class Verrucomicrobiia; order Verrucomicrobiales; family Akkermansiaceae; genus UBA956. Next base: position 46,469 of record DBCO01000003.1, read on the forward strand.
TGCTGATGGTGCCCTCGTGAGACTGAACGAGCATTTCACAGATTCCCGCAGTGATTCCAAGATTACCATCGATCTGGAAGGGTGGATGGGTGGTGAAGAGATTGGGCAAAGTATTATGGGTGAGCAATCCACGGATCATGGCTTGGCATTTTTCTGGCTCGCCCAAGCGGGCCCAGAGAGCAGTGCGCCATGGCCAAGTCCAGGAGCGGCGTGAGTCACCTGATGTGCCGCGCGCTTCTAGCGAAACAGCTGCTGCTTTGGCGAGCTCGGGTGTCTGAGCGCGATTGATTTGTGCTCCAGGATAAACGGCGAAGAGGTGCGAGGTGTGGCGATGACCTGATTTTTCGAGGTCGGGTCGCTCGGTAGTCCATTCCATGATTTGCCCCCATGATCCGATTTGCGGTCCTAACAATTTTCCACGAGCAGCTTCCACCCGCTTGACCAAGGCATCATTGAGGCCAAGAACCTTGGCACTTTTGAGGGAGTTCGTGAAAAGATCCCAGACGATTTGTTGATCGTGAGCAACGCCGTCTTCGCGCGGGCCATGCTCCGGCGACCAGCCTTGTGGCACGATCAATTTTCCGTTCGCATCTTCCTTGAGGTGATCGAGCCAGAACTCACAAACGGCAGCAAACATCGGCCACGCGCGTTTTTCCAAAAAGACCCGATCACCCGAAAACGCGTAGTGCTCCCAAGCGTGTTGCACCAACCATGCCGAGGCAGGCAGGTTCCATTCCCAGCCATTGCCGCCGAAGGCATTGACGGATGTGCGCATGGTCCAGCCAGGTGTTTTTTCGCCAAAGGCTTTTTGTGTGGCGCGCGTGGCAGCCGGCACACATGCTTCGAGCCAATCAAAAAGTGGAGTGTGACAATCGGCGAGGTTGGCGGGCTCAGCCAGCCAGTAGTTCATCTGGATATTGATGTTGGTGTGAAAATCTGCAAACCAAGCGGGCTTGTTTGAGTCATTCCAGATGCCCTGCAAATTAGCAGGTAGGGTGCCGGGGCGTGAACTGCCGATAAGAAGATAGCGACCGTAATGGAACATTAGAGCCTCGAGAGCGGGATCGGTGGCGCCTTTTTGATAGGCGCTCAGGCGCGATGGGGTATCGAGCGCAGGAGCCTCGCCGAGATCAAGGGATACACGGGAGAAATAAGACTGATGATCTTTGATGTGATCGGCTTGGAGTTGATCAAACGTTTTTACCGTCGCTGCGCTAGATTTTTTTTCAGCAATGCTCAGAGCCTCGCCCGAGCGCCAGCCTTGTTTTTCATCCATGATGTAGTTGGTGGCGGCCGTTAGGATCAGCACAACTTCATCGCAGTTTTCATAGCTAAGTTGGTCTTTTTCTGCTAGGATGGTTCCACCTTTGTTTTTGGCGACAAGCTTGGCTGCATATTGGAGATCATTCGAGAGCTTGCCCGCGAAGGTTATGCTCTGGCCTGCGGCGCTACTGACCGCAGTGCGCGAATCCTTGAGAGTGAGCTTGCCGCTGAGTTTGCCGGGGGCTGATGCTGTCATGCGCATGATTACGGCTTGATCGGGAGCGCTAGCAAATGTACTGCGCTGGTAGGTGACACCATCCATCTGCCATTGAACGGCATGCACTCCAGTTTCAAGATTCAGTGCGCGGGAGTATCCTTGCGGCGCAGCTTGGGAGAGCCCATCAAGAGAGATTTCCGCTACTTGGAAATGAGTTACTTCTACCGAGGGTGTAAAACTCAGGCGATAGTAGGCATAGGAGTCGGGCTGAGTAATCGGATAGGACTTTTTCAGATGACGGCTCGCGAAGGGCGCTTCGTTCTTGTGTTCATCGAGCAAGGTCCACTGCTTGCCATCGAGGGATCCTTCCATTTTCCATGAGCTGGGGTCACGCTTTTCAACATCGTTGGCGGATGTGATGCTGTAGGATGAGACTTTTTTCGGGTTGTTGAGCTTGAGCTGCCACACAACGACTTTGCCGTTGTGCTCGATGCACCATTTGCTGTTTTGGCCGTCGATGGAAGCAGCAACATCTTCGTTGGCATTGAATGGAACGTGCCCACTTTCGCATGTGACATCATACTGAATGGAGCCTGCGGCATCAATCAACAAATCACCAAAGGTTTGATAACAACCGAACTCATTAACGTCGTAGCCACCGCTGACATTCTCGCCGCCAGTCCAAAGAGAATCGACATTGAACTGGAGTCGATCCGACTGTGCACCGCCGAAAAGCATCGCACCTAGACGGCCATTGCCAATGGGGAGAGCTTCTTTTTCCCAATTGCGAGCGCCATCAAGGGATACGGCACCAAATGACTCAACGGTGGCTGCTGTGCCACCCGTGCCACCTTGAGACGGAGATCCGAAACGGATTTCCAGAGGAGCGGCCAGACAGGCGCCACTAAGAGTGCTGATTGCGACGTTGGTAAGAATGCGTTTCATATCGTTTGTGTGTGCGAGACTAGACTGATCTGGTCGCAGCAGCAACTGGCTTTTAAGGGAATTTTTTCTGCTCCAAACTCGTGATTTCATTTCATGGCAGCATTGCATTTTGTTCTTCTCTCCGACTAGTTGGTTTGCTACGATTGGCGCATGGAAAAACGCAGCAACAATCCAATCGCGATGCGCGCTAAAATTCTGAAATTTGCTGGGGAGGAGCTTTGTCGCTATGGATTTCATGCGTGGAAACTCAACACTGTGGTCGAGCGCGCGGGAATCACGAAAGGCTCATTATTTCATCATTTCAAGAGCAAGGAAGATCTCATGATGCATTGGATGGAAGAAACATTACCTCCTTTGTTAGAAGAAGAATGGCTAAGTCCCCTCGCCTCGGCGGATCCGATCAGTGCCTTACAGCAAATTTTTCGGCACAGAGCGAGACAATTGGAACAAGCACCCGCGCATGACCACGCTACTCATCCGTTGACGATTTTGGTCGCCTCAGTGCAAGCAGATGATATCGCGTTGCTGGGCATGCTTCGTAGGCTGCACCGCCAATGGCTCGATGGGATCAGTCATGCTCTGCGTGAAGGTCAGAAAAATCAGAGCGTCCACCCTGCGATCATTCCCGAGGAGGAAGCAGGCGTCATCGTAGCAGCAAGCACAGGAGTTGAACTCCTTGTAAAAACACAAGGCACGGCAATGGTGGCTGGCTTTTTGAGATCAACGGTAGCTTACCTCGAAACATTACGCCCGGCATAGCGCCACAGCATTAGCGGCTGCGTATTCGCGGGCGTGAGTGAGGCTGATTTTGATTTCACCGATCTGATTTCGCTCACAAAAATCCTGGCCCTTGCCGGTGATTTGCAAAGTGGGCTCACCCAGTTCACCACGCAAAATATTCATGTCCAACCAACCGAGTTCCTTACCAATTCCCGTACCGAAGGCCTTGGCTACTGCTTCTTTGGCAGCGAAACGTGCGGCATAATGCAGCTCAGGGCGCGCTTTATTCTGACAATAGGCGATTTCGTCCGGTGTAAAAATTCGCTGAACAAAGCGATCACCGAACTCTGCGATCGACGAGGCTATCCGCCCCACTTCTACCACATCAATGCCTATGCCGAATACATTCATTTTCGCTCGAAAAATTCTGCACGGCACGTGATCGAATGTCAATCAGCGAGTGGGAGACATGGTGTAGAGAGACATGCTGCACGCGTAGGCTTTATCCAGTGACATGCGCTTGCATTCATGGCCTTTACCCCAAGAATCCGAGTAAATGATCTCGCTTGTCTTCTCATTATAGCCGATGATCAATCGCATGTGACCACCGCTAGCTTGCGGAATGTCTTTTTCCTTAAACATTCCGAGACGCAGGCACCAACAAATGGGCAAACCTTGATCGATGTATTCGCGGACCTTAGTCATGTAACGTTTGCAGCCTGATTGCTCACTTTTGACCGCGGCAAAAATTTCATCGTCAGCTTTCTGCCAAAAGTAAGCAGGGTTCAGAATGTATCCTTTAGGTGCCTTAATTTCATCCTCTCCCACCTTTTTGGCAGCTTGATTGTAGGCGCGCACATCGGCGTCAAATTGCCGCTCCGTAAGTTCATAATGTTTGGTCGTGCGAATGTGAAGTTTGCCGACAATTTTCTTGAATGCCTCTTCCATCTCCTCAGGACTGGTGCCGAATTGGGAGGTGTTGGCAAGCTGGGCGATTTCGTGTTGGTCGACATCGAGCCCGTAATACATGGCGACACGAGAGATCGAGGCGACGGCACAATAACCCTTTTCGCCTTGATCGACCATTGGCACCACCTCGATGAGTGTATCTCCATTATCCTTGTGAACTACGTTACCAGCGAGCGTGCTGCGGCCCGAGATTTTTTTCGCGCCAACATTGCTAGCCGAGGCGATACGAATGCGCAAAAACTCGGCACGGTCTGAGCCGTAGTCGTCCTTGCCAACGCTGGCCTCGAGCAACCACGCGGTGTCACCTTTTTTCCACATATAGCCAAGGACTTTCACTGCAGAGGTAGACTTGCGCTCTACGCCGGCAGATTCAAGTTTTTTATCAAGCAGCGCACGCCACTTTTGGAACTTCGCTAACAGCTCTTTGGATTTGATCGGTCTGTCATCGCCACGATTGAAAATCGAAATGTTCCAACCCGCAATCAAACCAGCATTGCCCTTAACCACGACCTCACCGAGTTCTTCGTTAAACAGCGAGAGTCTGCCGCCCGATCCGCGCAATCCGTCTTTGAGCGTGGATAACCATTCGAATCCTCCATACGTTTGCTCTGGTAACTCGATATCGCGCTTTTTCATCATCTCGCGACGCATGTCTTCCATCCGCTTTTGATCGTCGCTCGGCTTGGTATGAAACTTTTTTTCAAGATCAACGAGGGTCGTTTTCCAGAGGTTTTCCGAGAGCAGGACTGCGTCCAAAACTGCGGGCTTAGGCTTCGAGCTAGTTACTATGGTCTGCGCTTGCAGAGTCAGAGCCATAGCTGCCACGGAGATGATTTTGATCATGGGGATGTACATCGTCAGGGTGTGAAATTTCCTAATCCTAACGAGCGCAAGGATTATCGCAATAGTGAAATGAGAAAATTTCGCTGTGCCGCGTATATTGTATGTTTAGATCGATTGATGCGGCTCTGGGTTGACTTTTGATGACCAGCTGAGGATAGTCGGGGCGAGTGCTTGTTTATCTACACATTCCCTTTTGTCATCGCATTTGTCCTTACTGCTCGTTTTACAAGCACACGCCAGGGCAAACGCCGATTGGGGAATTCATCGATGCATTGCTATTGGAAGCCCATACGCGAATTTCGACTCTTGATCAAGCACCCCGCACCTTGTTTCTCGGTGGCGGAACCCCCTCCATGCTGTCACCATCACATTTGCGCGCTTTATTTTCTGGGCTTCAGCAGGTGATCGATTTCTCGACCTTAGATGAAGTCTCGCTGGAGGCAAATCCCGCCACCTTTGACCGCAGTAAGGCACAACTTTTTCGCGAACTGGGAGTGACTCGTGTCTCGCTAGGGATTCAGTCATTTTCCGAGGCAGTTCTGCAAACTCTAGGCCGCGAACACAGTCCGCAACAAGCACGTGAATCGGTGGAAATCCTGCGTTCCGTGGGCATGCCTTCCATCAACATTGATCTGATGTTTTCCATCCCCGGACAAACTTTGCAGATTTGGCGTGACAGCTTACAACAAGCGATCGATCTCGCCCCCGATCACATCTCTGCTTACAATCTAACTTACGAGGAAGATACCGCATTTTTTCAATCACTACTTCAAGGCGAAATGGCGGAGGATGAACAGGTCAATCAAGAGATGTTTTACTTGGCGCATGAAATTCTCACCAAACAAGGATATCTGCACTATGAGACATCCAACTACGCAAAAATCGACCACAAGTCATCACACAATCGCGGTTACTGGCGTGGCGAACAATACCTCGGTCTTGGCCCGTCAGCAGTCTCGACTTTGCAGCGAATTCGCTCCAAAAACATTCCCGATACAGCAAAATACATTGAGCTGATCAAAAGCATCGGCCATGCGCAATCAGAGGCAGAACACCTCAGCGATGAGGCCTTACGATTGGAGCACATTGCCATGGGATTGCGTACGGTGGATGGAATTCCGCTCGATTTGTTGGATCTTGCGGGAAAAAAACGCGCAATCGAGCTCCAAGAACTCGACTTGCTGAGTATTGAGAATTCGCACATTCGTTTGACACTCAAAGGCTCAGCCCTCGTTGACCCGATCGCGGCCGAGCTAGTCTGATATTTTTACAAGAATGGCACGAAAATTGCTTTCCAAAAGCTGCTTTTGGTAACATATTGGTTTCGCCTCATGGCGGACATATCACTCCATCACGCGCTGAACCAGCAGCAGACGCTCACTCCTCAAATGCGCAGGAGCCTGGAGATCTTGCAATCGAATAGCATGGAATTGAGCCAGATGATTCATCAGGCCATGGAGATGAATCCAGTTCTTGAACAACTAGATGATTACCCGGATGAAGGTCCCGTTGACGAAGTCGATGACTATGATAACGACAATGATTTGGCGCATTTGAACGAGACCGATGACGACTACCGCGAGCGTGATATTCATCAAAATGCGAGCAACAGTTACTCCGCTGATGATGAGGAACGGCGGCAGTTTTTATATGAATCCATTGTTGCACCCGAGACTTTGCAGCAATTTCTCGCCCAGCAGGTGCAACAATCGATCATGCCTGATGAAATCAAGCAGATCACCATGGCCCTGATTGGCAATCTCAATGAGCGCGGTTTTCTTGACATGCCGCCTGAGCAACTTACCGAGCGGCTTGAAATTAATCCCCGGTGGATGAAGCAAGCTGTGAATTTATTGCAATCGTTTGATCCACCAGGCATTGGCGCGGTGGACTTGCGTGATTCCCTGCTCATTCAGCTCCGCAGGCTCGGTCGTGAAGATTCTCTGGAATACAAAATTTGTGAGCAATATCTCAACGATCTCGCTCGTCGCCACATGAGCCAGATCGCGCGTGCCCTCAGCACCACACCCGAGCGGGTGGCAGAAGCCACCGAACGCATTGCAAGCCTCGACCCCGATCCAGGTGGTTCCTTTAGCCCCACGGCCAACCCGCACATCACGCCCGACGTCATCATCCGCCGCACTCTCGATGGCATTTTTGAGGCGGAACTTACCAATGACCACATTCCTCGTCTACGCATCAGCGATTTTTACAAAAGCCTCCTCGCCAAAACCGGTAGTGACAAAAAAGCTCTCGAATACATCCGCGATAACATTCGCGATGGCCGCTCAATCATCAGTTCCATTTCACTTCGCCAAGAAACGATTCTGTCGATCGCAATGCGAATCATTGAGCGGCAAGAGCCCTTTTTGCGCTATGGCCATGCCAAATTGCGACCGATGACCATGGCGGAAGTTGGAGAAGACCTAGGCATGCATGCCACTACAATCTCACGCGCAGTGGCAGGCAAATACATCCACACACCGCATGGTATGATGGAAATGCGCGCCTTTTTCGCGACGGGCTACCAAACCTCAAGCGGAGCAGAATTTTCCAATGCTGCTGTGCGTGAAGCGATTCAGACATTGATCCATGCTGAAAATTCCGCCAAACCACTATCCGATGACGCTCTCACCAAGGCACTCAACACCAACGGCATCGACATCAAACGTCGAACGGTGGCAAAGTATCGCGAACAACTTCACATTCTGCCCTCTCACTTGAGAAAGCGTTAAGAGTTGGTCGGTCAGAATGTAACTTCAAACCAGATGCCACTATAAACGTAGTCATCCGCATTACCATCAAGACCGATTGAGGCACCGACGAAAGGTGTGAGCGAGACATTGCTAGCAATCAAGTATGTGTAGGAAAGACGCGCAGCGGCATCATTCCAGCCATTACGCTCGTAGTAATCATCAACCATACTGAGACCGCCCGTGACGGTAATGAAGGATTTATCATTCAACGCAGCACTCCACTCCAACTCCGCTTTGCCATAATAGGCCTCGGCACCTTCATCATAGAGCCACTCTAGGTTTAGGTCCCATTCCTCGTTCACACGCCACGTGAAAAATGGACCCGTCTCCCATCCGTCCTTGAATCGGCTGCCACTGAAATCGCGATAGCCCAGCAGCCATCCCGCACTGTAACTTTGTGAGTCATAGCGCAAGTCGACGAATCCCGATACCTCAGCAAAATCATTGCCCTCGCCCGTTCCTGTCGCATGCCAGGCTCCAAAGTTTGCGCTCCAATCATTGTTCAGAGCGATGCCCGTTTCGAGCTGGAAATCAAACACATCATCCGCCAAGTGAAAGCCACGGTGAATCGACTCCGTGCGATAGCCCGTCACCGCCTCGATCCCAATAGGCATTGCGCCTTCAATTTCCGCGAGGCAAAAGCCAGTGACTAACAAAAAAAATCCACTTAATGCTTTCAACATGCGCGACAATACATCGCATACCGCGAAATGAAAACAATAAATTTGCTTTCAAATCATCGAACAGTGAACTTGGATTGACGAAGTGACGCACTTGCCAGTCGCGAGTTATATCGCCAGCCTTTGCACCTCTAGCAACAAAAACATCGGGAATTCCTCCGCCGCGAAATGCTCTGCTTTGCTGCGCGGGCCCACTTGGGATCGGCGATGACTAAACAACTCTTCGCCGTCAGTAACAGCTAATCCCGCTTGTTTTATCGCATGAAAATAAACGGGCAGCGGTCGATGGTAAAAAGTTGTGGTCTCACTCACAGCGCGTCCCGGATGAGTAATGATGGGAATGCTCATCGCAGTGCCATAGCGATCCATCCGACGATACTGGATTTTTTTTTCTTGATCCCAGCCCCAATGCGCTTGCTTCGGCATGCGGAAACACGGATGCATGAAAACCATCAGCGCCTTACCGCGCGACTTCAGTGAGTTAGCGAGGTTGTGACAAAGGCCCTCGAGATTTTCCACATCGTGAACTGCCATGATATTGAGAGCCACATCGTAGCTGCCATCCGCCCAAGCGCCAGGCGCTGAGCCATCTGCCACTTCATAGCTCAAGCTAGACTCTTGAGCTGCCCGCTTCACCGCCGATTCAATCAATTGCGGGCTAGCATCCACACCATGCACCCGCGCGGCGCCAGCTTGCAATAGCAGCTTACCGATAAAGCCTTGGCCACAGCAAAGATCTAATACTCGCGCACCACCTAACTCACCAAGTCGCTCCAGGATCGCGGGGACGATGATGTTTTTGTGATAATCAGAACCCTCGTCACCGACAAGCTGATCATACCACTTCGCTACCTGATCCCAGCCTTTTTCCTTGCTAATCGCGCCGTGCTTCACAGGCCGATGTTTCGTGCGCTCTAACGGATCTGTTTTACGCTCGAAGCTGGTTTTTTTCTTGGGTTGCATTTTTTCCCAAAAGGGCGTGCCACCTTTACGGTTGCTGGATGGGTCTTGCGAGTTGCGATTGGACTTCATGAATTTTTGTTAGGTTGGCATTTCTCGGCGTCCTTGCATGGCGCGCAATAACGTTAACTCATCAGCATGCTCGAGACCTCCGCCCGCTGGCAAGCCCTGAGCAATGCGTGTGACCTTACAGCCACAATCGCGCAACAACTCCGCGAGATAGTGCGCCGTTGCTTCACCCTCAACGTCGGATCCGAGGGCTAAAATGATTTCGCCACCTCGACTGGCACGCCGTATCAGTGAATCGATGCGCAAGTCATCCGGCGTGACCTGGTCGAGCGGTGATAATTTTCCACCGAGACAATGATACACGCCACGAAATGAGCCTGAGCGCTCGATCGGTAAGACATCTGTCGCCTGCTCGACCACGCAAATCAATTCCCCATCGCGCCCCTCCTCATCACAGGCTGCACAATGCTCTCCTGTGGCGAAAAATCCACATGTTGGGCACATGCAAAGTTCCTTCTCTGCACGCTGCAACGAAGCAGCAAGCGCCAAAGGCTCAGCCCGTTTGTGTTGAAGTAACCATACGGCCATGCGCTCGGCACTGCGTGGTCCCACTCCCGGAAGTCGTTTCAATTCCGCCACCAACTCACGCACCGCTTCTGGATATTCCAATTTTGCCATCGATCGATATTTTTTCTAACACTCCGCGGAAAAATCATCAGAGGTTTTCCTGTTTGGGAGCCTGATCCGCTAACATTACCTCTCTTACCGTTTTTACTTCAACTCCATATACCGCATGCTGTTTTTCACAAGATAATTCATGGCGCTTGGCATAAACGAAGGCGCAGATCCCGCTCCACATACCCGCCGCCATAGGCATGCAGGGTGCCAGTTTCCATGAGGCTAAGGCAAGCACCGGAATCCAGCCCATCGTCAACAGCATCAAGCTCAGCCAAATCACCCACTTGCGCCACAATCCTGGGCTTGAAAGAATCAAAAAAACGGTCGTATACGCCATTAGAGCTGCAAATGCCAACACAATACCCGCCGGGACCTCGCGCATGCCATCGCCCAATCGGCTAGTCCACCTCGTAATCTCCTCATTGGGCTGATCCCAGAAATTCATCGAGTCCAAGCCCAACACCAAGGCCAGCGACATGGTGCCGATCAGTAAAGTCGAAGGACCTACGTTTCCTGGAATTCGTGCGGTTTTGCGTTGCATGCTTCGCCAATGGATGTAGCACGATCTCGCGCACTGTCCAAGAGAATAAAAAATCAACAACCAAAGCATTCCCACATACTGACTACGTATTTTCAAATGAACTGAATTTCCCCTTGCGCATTCTCGCGCAGTGGAATTGATTTCTTCTCCCATTCAATATCTCATGCCCATCGTTCTTGCCATCGAATCATCTTGCGACGAAACCGCCGTAGCAATCGTTGCAGGCGAACGTGGACAACGCGCCTCGATTCTGGCATCAGAAATTTCTTCGCAAATCCCCCTGCATCAACCCTACGGCGGAGTTGTACCCGAGCTCGCATCACGCAGCCATTCGCTCATCTTACGACCGCTCGTCGAGACCGCCCTTCAGAATGCAGGTTTGAAAATGGCGCAGATTGATGCCTTTGCCGCCACAGCAGGGCCAGGACTCGCCTCCTCCCTGCTCATCGGCAACACCGCCGCCAAGGCGATGGCCAGTGCGATGCGCAAGCCATTTCTTGCCATCAATCATCTTGAAGGCCACTTACTTTCTCCCTTCATTGATGTTACAGAACTCCCGCCGCACATCGCACTGATTATTTCTGGTGGACACACACTGTTGCTTCGTGTCGATGCCGCTGCCTGCTATCGGAAGCTCGGCAGCACCCTCGACGACGCCGCCGGTGAGGCCTTTGACAAAGTCGCCAAAATGATCGGACTTCCCTACCCCGGCGGTCCTAACGTCGAACGCAATGCCATCGGAGGCAATCCCAGCGCTTTCTCCTTTCCGCGCGGTCTGCTGCACGAACCGCATTTCGATTTCTCCTTCTCCGGTCTCAAGACTAGCGTGCTCTACACCTTACCCAAGCTCGAAAACCTCGATGATTCGCTTGCTGACCTTTGCGCCTCATTCCAAGCCGCCGTCATCGATGTTCTGCTCCAAAAATCACTCCGCGCCTGCAAGGAACAAGGCATTTTTTATCTTGCGCTCTCCGGCGGCGTATCCATGAATCAAGCCCTGCGCCGCACCTTTCAGAGCGCCTGTGATGCTAAAGGATTCACCCTTTCGCTCTCCAGCCCGGCCCTTTGCACTGACAATGCCGCGATGATTGCCTTCGCCGCCTTACTCCGCCATCAGTCTGGACAAAACGACCCGCTCGATAGCCCCATCCACCCCAACTTACCACTCGTCTCATGAAACATTACACCGTTAAAGTTACACTCTACGGCATCAAGCCTGAAATCTGGCGCCGTTTCACCTTACCCGCTGCCTACACCTTTGCGGAATTTCACACCGCGCTGCAATACGCCATGGGCTGGGAACATCAATACGATCACGAGTTTCGGCACGGAAAAGGCAAATTTTTGCGCGATGTGATCGCCCAGCCGAATTCCGAACGCTTCCAAGGCGCCGATAGCTTTCAAAACGAAAATGAAGTCACCTTACAGGGATTCATCGGTCGCACCAAGCTGCCCATACGCTTTCTTTACCTCTACGACTACGCCGATGAATGGATTCACGAGGTCGCGATCGAGAATTCATTCGAATCTGAGGAAACCGAGCCGAAAATGCTCGAAGGCGCACGCGCCTGCCCACCTGAAGCATGCGGTGGCACGATCGAATACTACGAACTTTGCGAGGGCATGTGCAGTTGGTATGAAGGGATCTGGGATCCAGAAATTTTTGATAGTTCCAAGTTCGACTTCAGGCCCAAGCCCAAACGCAAACTAGGCCGCCGCCGCTAAATCAGCACCGCTCGCCAATCCCCTCCTATGAATGCGAGAAAATTTATTTGTGTATCATCGAAATATTTCTAATCTCACTCCCGTATCCACATTACCAATGAATCAAATGCATATTATACCCAAACTCCTACGAATAGTAGCCATTGCCATCAGCTGCACCATCGCGAAGGCTGATGACTGGCTTCTACTCCCCGCTAAAGAAGGCACCGCCAATGGCAAAAAAATCGTGCTCATCTCCGGCGATGAAGAATACCGCAGCGAGGAATCATGCCCCATGCTCGCCAAAATTCTCAGCCAAAAATACGGCTACGATTGCGTCGTGCTCTTTGCCATCAACCCCGATGGCGGCTATATTGATTCGAATCTCCAGAATAACATCCCCGGCACCGCAGCGCTAAAATCCGCTGACTTGATGATCATCGGCACCCGCTTCCGCCAATTACCTGATGACCAACTTGCGCCCATCGCTGAATACCTCAATGCTGGCAAACCTGTCATCGGCTTCCGCACCGCCACTCACGCCTTCACTGGCGCTGCCAAAACGGGCGATTTCGCCTGGGCTCAATTCGGCCTCAAAATCCTCGGTGAGCAATGGGTGAATCACCATGGTGAGCACATGAAAGAAGGAACCCGCAGTGTCATCGAGGCTGCCAATGCCAAGCACGAGGTCCTCAAAAATGTCGGTGAAATTTTTGGCACAACCGACGTATATGGCATCGCTAATCTCGATCAAAACGCCGCCACGATCTTGATGCGCGGAGCCGTGACAGAAACCCTCGATCCCTCGTCGAAGAATCTTGATGGCCCCAAAAACAATCCGATGATGCCACTCGCATGGCTTCGCGAATACACCGCGCCGAACGGCACCACCAAGGGCAAGGCTTTTTGCACAACACTCGGTGCCTCCACAGACTTCGCTGACGAAGACCTGCGTCGCTTGTTTGTTAACCTCGTGCATCACCTCACGGGTAAACCTGTTCCCGAGAAGGCCGACGTTGCCTGCGTTGATCCATTTACCCCCAGCGCATACGGATTCCTCAATGATGCGGGATACTACAAAACTCTGAATCTCAAGCCTGCTGACTTTGCTCTAGGAAAATCCCCCGCCACCAAAGCCCGAGTGAAAAAGACTGCGAATAATGCAACCCACGCACCCGCAGAGGACCCAATTGCAGCTCCCTCCGCACGCTCACAAGCTGTAGCAGCTCCACTTGAAGGCGAAAAAATTGTTCTCATCGGCAATGGCTTAGCGGAACGCGACACCTACTACAGCCGCATCGAAACTGAGCTCCATCTGCGCTTTCCTGATAAAAAAATGCTCTTCCGCAACATGGGTCGCCAAGGAGATACCCCCGGTTTCCGCCCGCATCCTTCCCGCAACTCCCAATGGGCCTTTCCTGGTGCTGACCAGTTCAATCCTGACTACAAGCCACACGCAGGCGATGGATTTTTCTCCACTCCCGATCAATGGCTCACCCATCTCGAAGCAGACACCATCGTCGCCTTTTTTGGCTACAACGAGTCCTTCGCCGGTCAAGCGGGCCTCGAGCGCTTCGAGCAAGAGCTTGATGCCTTCGTGCGCCACACTCTGAGCAAGGCCTATAACGGCAAACAAGCTCCGCGCTTGGTCCTTGCTTCCCCGATCGCTTTTGAAGACCTCTCAAAAAAAATGGACCTACCTAACGGCCAAAAAGAAAATGCGAACCTCTCCCTCTACGCAGGAGCCATTCAGCGCACCGCGAAAAAACACAATCTGACTTTCATCGATCTTTTCACCCCTACCAAGGAAAACTACCCGACCGCAAAAACATCCTTCACCGACTACGGCTTCCTGCCCAATGAGGAAGGCTACACCAAGCTCGCCTCGATGATTGCTGATGGCATTTACGGTCGCCAATCCCATCTCTCCAAAGCCGACCCCAAAAACGTTCACGCTGCGGTGAAGCAAAAAGATTGGTTCTGGAACAACGACTACCACATCCTCAACGGTGTTCACACGCACGGCCGCCGCTACGCTCCTTTCGGCCCACAAAACTACCAAGACGAAGTCAAGAAAACTCGCGAGATGATGTCGCTGCGCGATGACCTGATTCACGCTGTTGCTACTGGCAAAACCACCAAAATTGCCGTGGATGATTCCAAAACTCATGCCTTGCCACCCGTTCCATCCAACTACCGCCCCGGCGGCAAAAATGGCATAGCTGAGTACAAATATGGCAAAGATGCAGAAGCTACAATGACTGTGCCCGAAGGCTACAAAGTCGAGCTTTTTGCCTCCGAGAAAGAATTCCCCAATCTCGCCAACCCAATGCAACTCTCCTTTGATGACAAAGGACGCCTGTGGGTCGCCACCATGCCAACCTACCCCGCCTACAGACCGGGAGATGCTCTGCCCGACGACAAAATCCTCATCTACGAGGACACGAACAACGATGGCAAAGCCGATAAAGAAATTGTTTTTGCTGACAAACTGCACCTTCCCATCGGCTTCGAATTCGCTCCCGAAGGTGTCTATGTATCCCAAGAGCCCAATATTATACTCCTGACCGATACCAACGGTGATGACAAAGCAGATGTTAGCAAAATCGTTCTCGGTGGCTTCGATAGTCACGATACCCACCACGCCATCGGAGCTTACGCCGCTGATCCATCCGGAGCATTCGTCATGGGTGAAGGTGTTTTCCTTCATTCCAACGTTGAGACTGCCTATGGTCCTGAGCGCGGAGTAAATGGTGGATTTTGGCGCTTTTCTCCGCAAAATTCTCGCCTAGAACGCACCGCTCAAGTTAGCATTCCAAACCCATGGGGTATCGCTTTTGACAATTGGGGACAAGACTTTTTCCTTCATACCTCTGGTCCCAATTTGAACTGGATGATGCCGTCCTCCATCAAGCCCAAATACGGTGCAAGCACACCCTTGACGAAAGATTTGATCCCTGAAGGCCAAGCTGTGCGCCCCACCTCGGGTCTGGAAATCGTCTCTTCGCGTCACTTCCCCGATGAAGTTCAAGGTGACATTTTGCTCGCCAACGCTATCGGATTCCTCGGTATTAAGCAGCACTCGATTGTCGATGAAGGCACGGGTTACAAAACTGCTTTCCGTCAGGATCTGCTCAAATCATCGGATGGTAATTTCCGCCCTGTAGATCTGGAATTCGCGCCCGATGGCTCACTCTACGTCATCGATTGGCATAACGTTCTGATTGGCCACATGCAGCACAATGCACGCGACCCATTCCGCGACCACGTTCACGGTCGGATCTATCGCATCACCTACCCATCACGCCCACTCGTTAAGCCAACTCCAGTCGAAAAAGCTCCGCTTGTGACCTTGTTTGAGAACTTGAAATCTCCCGAGCTTCGTCAACGCTATCGGACTCGCCGGGAAATCCGCTCCCACACACCCGCCACAGTGATCCCCGCCCTGAAAGACTGGGTTGCAAAGTTGGACAAAAATGACCCACGCTACGAGCATCATGTATTAGAAGCACTCTGGACTACCTGGGGACTCAATCAAGTCGAAGATTCATTCCTCCGTCAAATGCTCACAGCCAAAGACTTCCGCGCCCGCGCCGCTGCTGTCCGCGTCATTCGCTACAACTACCACAAGATTCCGGATCATGTGGCTATGCTCGAAAAAGCTGCCACCGATACTGAAGGCCGTGTGCGCCTTGAGGCTCTAGTAGCTGCCTCTTGGATGGATAATTCCGCTGGCAAAAAGCTCGTTACCTTGATCGCCACACAGCCACAAGATGACTGGATGAGCAATGCCATCAAGACCGCGTCTGACCGCCTCGCAGGCGTGACGGAACAAGTTGTGATCGAGCATCCCATGCCACCAATTCCAGCGCATCTGAACGATGCAGAGAAGAAACAATTCACCGCTGGACACGAAATTTACTTCCGTGATGCTCACTGCGCCACTTGCCACCAAGCTGACGGAAAAGGTCTCTCTCCAGCATTTCCTCCAATCTCCCAAAGCCCTTGGGTCACAAATGATCATGACCGCTTGATCAAACTCACCCTCCACGGTCTGATGGGCCCCTTTGAACTCCACGGCAAAAAGTATGACGGCCAAGTCCCCATGACACCCTTTGGCGGCATGCTCAAAGATGACGAAATCGCCGCTGTTCTCACCTACGTTCGCAACAACTTCGGCAACAAAGCTCCTGCGATCACCCCCGAGCAAGTAGCTAAAGTCCGCGCCGATACAAAGACCCGCGCCGCATTTTACACCGTCGAGGAACTACTCAAAGAGCACCCGATGAAATAATCCTTCGGCTAACGAAAACTTACAACGCCCGCAGTTACTCCACTGCGGGCGTTTTTTTGTCGTCGAATACCCTGACGAACCAAACTGTACAAATGACGGTAATTGCCGTAAGCACTAGCCAGTAGCTAGTCCAGTCACCTCGACTTTCGACCGTATAACGGTGAAGTATCTTCAACCCGACTGTACCTAATAGCGCACCTACTCCATTTGTCACCAAGCCTAACAAACCTTGCATTTGCCCGCGCATCGATGGCTCCACCCGCTGATCCATGTAAATTTGCCCCGTGATAAAAAACAGCGTGTAGCAGATCCCATGGATCGCAATCCCAGTCCACATCCAGCCCAAGGAGTCCTGCCAAGAACCTAACGAAAAGAAAACGAAGCGCAACACACTGAAGGCTAAGCCCACCTGCAGCAATGTCTTTAAACGGTAGCGCAACATCAACCATCCCGTCACCGCCATTGCCGCCACTTCACTCCACTGACCAAAACTCATGGTAAATGTCGATCGCATATCGCCCAAGGCTCGTAAATGCTCGGGTGTATGCATGTAAAATGAGGTGATCGGCATCGTTAGTGCTGCTGATCCGATTAACAACACTCGCAAGTTTTTGTCCTTGAGCAGGCGAAACGCATCGAAGCCTAAAAGACTTCGCCAATGTGAACTCACCCCTCGCGGCGGCGTATGTGGTGCCATCAACAAGCTGAATGCCAAAATGATCCGACAAACTGCTCCTGCATAACCCGCCATGGGCGAGGCATCAGCTCGCAAAACCAAACTCGCAATCCATCCACCTAAGATCCACCCGACTGTGCACCACAAGCGCACCTGCGCAAATTGCGCCTCAGGTCTTGGCAGATGCGTCATCGCAATCGTGATCACCAAATTCCACAGCGGCGCGCCGATGACCGTAGTCAGAAAAAAGAAGCTCACAAAATACCACGGATGAAGCCCTTTTTCGAGACAATAAAACGCCGCGACCATGGTAATCGCACTGATGACACTCACCCAGGCTACAAGTTTTTGCGCGGCAATTTTCTGATCTGCAATCGCCCCGCTGCACAAAGGCGAAATCATCGAAGCAATGGGAAAAATGAAAAAAACCAAAGCAACCCAATCATTGCCCCACCCCGCTTGCTTGATGATATTGGTCAGTCCTGGCAACCAAAAGCCAGGGCCCATGCCGAGCATAAAAAAAATCGCACAAAGCCGCATAAAGACTGCTTTTGATTCATTCTCGCCCGACACCTGCCTTACCTCACTCACGCGCCCCGCTTGTGCCTCATTTTGCCAAAGCTGCCAATCCAAATCAATCGTGCAGCCAATCCTAAAATAAATACTCTCTTCAGCTCAGCAGCCAAGGTCTATCCACCGCTCAACGGCACTCCATCGGTCACTGGCAATGAAGACCGACTGATCAAAATCGCTATTAATCAACTATGGGGGCATATTCGCGTTATTGGCAAAGAATTTGACACCGCCGAGGGAATGCCGCTTATGACCGCCTTCGGTGCACTGCTCGACGACAAAGAACTCGCGCCCGTGCTCACATACGTCCGCAACTCTTGGGGCAACAAAGCCCCCATCGTCACTCCTCAATCCGTGCAATACTCTAGCCAGGCTAACAAAGCGGCTCCACCTTCTGGACACCCGAAGAGCTTCTCTAATTACACCTTCTCGAAAAATAACCACCCCTTTGCGACAAAAAAAGCGGTATCAAAACGAATGTGGCTTTGCCTTACGATTGTTGGATTCATGATCTAAAATCAATCGGGCGAATCGCTCTCGGCATCATCTTGATCAGCAAAGCCATGAATTACCAAAGCCTAACACGAAGCCAATGCTTGAAGCATTGCCTCTTGGCGGTAGTGGACTACATTGCCAATTTGAACATCTCAACATCGGTCATACCGCGATGGCAGAAACTCGTGGCGTTTAGCTGGCAAATGTTGCGGCATGATCAACGAGATCACGTGAACAACCGGGTAGGCCAGCATTGAGGCGATCACACCGCTCATCAACATCCCTAACACAAAATTTGCCGAATTGCAGTCGATGTCAGTATAGGGGAATTTGGCCGTCACATCGAGGAAAGTCGGAACAGGCACGTAAAGCACAGCACGCATCCATCCACCAAGCTGTTCTTGCATCGCTGCCAAGGGGAGGAATGTTAAAGGGTTCGAAATGAACACAGCGAGCATGGCGAAGGGCACGTTCACACTCGCTCGAATCGCAAAAAATGCCGCAAAAAGACTCTGCAATGGCATCGGCAACATCATGGAAAAAAACATCCCAATCGCCAAGCCATGCGAAACTGTAGCGCGACACGGTTTCCACAATCGACGATTCCGCAAGCGTTGCGAGATCAAGGAGAAAAAGCGGCTTTTGCGCATCCGCGGATGCCGTAACTGCCGATAGAAGCGGCGAACAAATTTCAGGTAATGTCGCTTCATGCTAGCGGTAACGTGCATGCTAGTCCACGACATAGCAAGAGGAAATCCTTGATGTTTTTTGACATTCCTGAAACATTCTGTTTGCATGCACATTTGGCAATCCATCATTTTGGGAATCATCGAGGGCATTACGGAGTATCTTCCGATTAGCTCCACAGGACACCTCGTGGTAGCCCAACAACTCATGGGTGTAGGCACTGCTGGACCACTCGATAAAGCTGCCGCTGATACTTTTGCTATTTGCATTCAAGGCGGTGCGATTCTTGCTGTACTCGGACTCTACTTACCCCATGTGAAAAAAATGCTGCTCGGTATGTTAGGTCGGGACAGCGAAGGAATTATGATGGCCCGCAACATCCTCGTTGGCTTTCTCCCTGCAGCAGTTCTCGGTGTTTTGCTCAATGATCTCATCGATGCGAAGTTGATGTTTCTCGGCCCGATCATTTTCGCATGGTTTATCGGGGGCGTGGGCATCATCGCTGTTTGTGCATGGAAGAAAAAACATCCAGCAGCGGATGGAGGCAAATCTCTACTTTCAATGACTTGGAAAATGGCGCTGCTCATCGGCTTACTGCAATGCATCGCCATGTGGCCTGGCACGAGTCGAAGTCTGATGACGATTGTCGGCGGCTTGATCGTCGGTCTTTCAGTGAAAGCAGCAGTCGAATATTCATTCCTACTCGGAGTTCTTACGCTTACAGCCGCCACGGCCAAAAAGGCGGTATGGAAAGTCGATGGACTGCCTGAATACAACCACTGGTTCGGCGGTATGGATTTACTTACCAATCACTACGGAATCGCCCCAACAGTCGTCGGGATGATCGCCGCTGCCATTTCGGCTGCTCTTGCCGTAAAGTGGTTAGTCTCTTACCTCCAGCGTCATGGCCTAGAGATTTTCGGGTGGTATCGCATTGTTGCAGCTCTCATCGTTGCTGTGTTAGTATGGCGTGGGATGATCACCAATGAGGGCTTACAATCTACACCAGCGCCGACGACAACGCTGAACTCCACGCATTTTCCTTGATCGCACGTCAACAAAATAGCATGCTTAAGCCCATGAACTACAAGCACATAGTCCATCGCTGGATTCTTGCGCTGCTCCTAGGTCTCGCGGGAGTATCACCTTTATTGGCGCAACAACGCACAGTGCCCATTCCGCTGGCCGATGGATTTGATTGCCCCGTAGGCAAACCAAGTGGCGCTGGTTACTACGTGGCGCGCGGTCTGCGACTTCGTGCTCCGGTTCACCTCGGTGAGGATTGGAATGGCAATAGTGGCGGCGATACCGATATGGGTGATCCCATTTATGCCACAGCTGATGGCATTGTAACCTTTTCCTATGACGTCCGCGCAGGTTGGGGCAACATCGTGATCCTCCGCCACGCCTACCGAGACCCGCAGACCGGCCAAGTGAAGTTTTGTGACTCCCTGTATGGGCACCTCAAGGATCGGATGGTAAAGCTTGGACAACTGGTAAAACGAGGCCAACAAATCGGCACTCTGGGTTCCAATCGTGGCATGTATGCCGCCCACTTGCATTTTGAAATCCGTCACAACCTGAAGATCGGCATGCAACGCGAATCCGAAGCTCTCACCATGGATAACTGGGCTGACCCTCGACAATTCATCAACAAATATCGCCGTCTCAATCGCGAGTGGCGCAAGCAATCCACTCCCATCGGCACCTACCAAGATTACAACGGTTGCCGCGGACTCTAACACCATCAACATTCATGGCCGCTCACCAATCTGCGAAAAAATCGATCTTGAGCCTCATCGCGTTCGTCATTATCGACGCTCTAAAATTTTGGGCAGACAAAACTAAGCAAAATCCTTCATTACTCGTTGAATTAAGTATGAAGAGTGTTCCGGAGAAATCTACGACCCGCAAGATGGAGTCTGATGCCAAGCGAAATCGAATCGGCGGATGGCAATGAAACACCCTCTTGTGCAAGCTGCTGAAGAGCTCCGCAAATCTCTGCGTGGCCTGACTTTTTCCGCTCCCATCACCCACACCTATCAACCACTCGATTACGCCTGGCAAAGTCACCACGACTACCTTGAACGCTACGGTTCAGGAAAAAAACGCGTGCTATTTCTCGGCATGAACCCCGGTCCCTATGGTATGACTCAGACCGGTATCCCCTTTGGTGAAATTGCCGCTGTGCGCGATTGGATGAAAATCCAACACCCTGTCGATCTCGTGCTCGATGCCCATCCCAAACGACCGATTCATGGTTTTTCTTGCTCAAAATCTGAAGTGAGCGGCCGCCGACTATGGGGCTTGTTTGCCGAATATTTTCCTGATGCAAGTGATTTTTTCCGCGAACATTTCGTTGTCAACTACTGTCCGCTTGTGTGGATGACAGCTAGTGGCGCGAATGTTACGCCCGACAAAATTCCCGCTGAGGAGATGCGCGCCGTAGACCAAGCTTGCACGGCACACCTCGCCCGCGTTATCGAAACCATTCAGCCCAAGTTTTTGATCGGCGTCGGCGCTTATGCTGAGCAGCGCCTTCGCGACGCCGCACCATCATTTGCCGGCACCATTGGCAAAATCCTCCACCCATCCCCTGCCTCTCCCGCAGCCAATCGCGACTGGAAAGGTACCGCGACAAAACAACTCATTGAGCTCGGAGTATGGTCTGATTGATTTCAATTTGCTTGCAATGCTTGTATTTGCCTAAACGTCCAAGAAAATACTTCCAGCTGCGCAAAAGTCACCACCTTCAATCGAGTAATCGCCATCGATAGCAAGAAATCGCCGCCTACAGTTGAGAAATCGACTTTTACAGCCGAGCAACCCGTATTTGCGTCACAATTGCGATTGGTCACCTGCCAATGCATGTTGCCGCAGACGCCCAATATTACAAAATGGAACGAAATTTCTCCTTGCCACCCTCCGCATTTTTGCTAGGTTTACACCCCTTGGATTCAACCCGGAAGTGCA
>DBCO01000017.1:0-11300 GCA_002293145.1 Akkermansiaceae bacterium UBA956
GCTACAAAATCCGCGCCCGCTGCATTTCCTGCATCCATGGCACTTCCCGCTTGGCGGCAAGCTTTGCTAGGCCTGCGACGTTTTGCCACATTGGCAGAGTAAGCAACTGTGATATCATCGGCCCCTCATGACCCGTAAATCACATCTATTGACACTCGCATGTTTAATCAACGCTCTTAATGCTGAGGATCATTCGCAAAACCTTGCGCCTATAGTAGTGCAAGGAAAAAAAGAACCTGCTACGCTTACGGTACCAAGCGCCGCGGCAAGTCGTGACGAACTTGCAAAAACCCCTGGTGGCACAGAAGTCGTTGAGGCTGAGAGATACCTCACCGGCCGATCTTCCACACTTGCTGATACATTTTTTCTTTCTCCTGGAGTCGTAGCGCAACCGCGCTTTGGCTCCGATGAAGCCAGACTTTCCATCCGTGGCTCTGGCTTGCAACGAACCTTTCACGGTCGTGGTGTCCGCGTCTTACAAGATGGCATTGCCATCAATTTAGCTGATGGCGGATTTGATATGCAGTCGCTTGAGCCCACAGCGGCGGAATACATCAATGTCTGGCGCGGCGGCAATGCACTTGCTTATGGATCATCCACCTTGGGCGGGGCGATTGATTACATTTCCTACACGGGCGAATCTGCACCTGGCATACAAGCAAGAGCGGAAATCGGCTCATGGGATTATCAACGGTTCACATTGGCAGGCGGCTTTGGAGAAGGATCGCGTGATCTATTTTCGACCTTTACCTACCAAGCTCAAGATGGTTTTCGCGATCATGCAGAACAGGAAAATTTTCGTTTGTTTAATAACTTCGGCTGGCAGATCAGCGATCATCTCGAGACGCGTTTTTATCTATCTGCCATCCAAAGCAACTCGGCATTGCCAGGGAGCCTGACACGGGCACAGATGCATGATGACCCTCGTCAAGCAAATCCGAGTAATATCCTACGCGATCAACGTCGCGATTATGAACTGTTGCGTATCGCGAATAAAACGACTTTGCGCTCAGGTGCTAACACCTTTGAAATGACAAGCGCCTTCACTTACAAAGATCTCGATCATCCGATTTTTCAGGTGATCGATCAATTGTCGAACGACTACATGTGGGGGTTCAATGTTACCAATGAGAGTGAATTGTTTGGGCGTGAAAACCGTCTCAAAGCTGGCCTGCTTTTATCCTATGGCGAGACCAATGCCGCGCAATTCCTATATTCTTCTCCTAGCTCCTCGCAACGTGGGGCAATGTTGCAAGATGATCGCCAAGATGCCAGCAATATCGAAGTGTATGTCGAAGACCAATATGAACTGGGCAAGGGTTTCGTTACGATTTTAGGAGCCAGCGCTGCACGCAATCATCGTGAAAATAAACGCGTTTTTGGAACCGTGAATCCGTCAACAAACTATGCCTTGGAATATGATCAAATTGCGCCAAAAGCTGGACTGCGGTGGGATCGCCAGAATGTGCAATTTTTCGCCAATGTATCGGGAAGTTATGAGCCACCTTCCTTTAGCGAGGCGATTACCTCCAACGTCGCTCGCGATGCGCAGACGGGCATGACAGCAGAAATCGGCACACGTGGTCGCAAAGGCTCCGTTCGCTGGGATCTTGCGCTGTATCATTCACAAATCAACGATGAATTGCTTGCCATCCTCGACCCCATCACCAATCTCAGCACTACCACCAATGCGGAAGAAACCAGCCATGCCGGTGCAGAGCTTGGCGCGGAAATCGATTTGCTCGGAAATGATTGGAATACTGAATCAGAAAATCGTCTCGTGTTACACGGTGCTTGGACCTATGGACGTTTCCAATTTGAAAAACACCAAACAGCTGCCTACGACTACGCTGGTAACACGATCGCAGGTTTGCCACCTCACTTGGTGCGCGCCGAACTTTTGTGGAAAAATGCCGCCGGCTACTATGCTGGCCCCACCTGCGAATGGGTACCTCAGGGTGGATTTATCGATCATCGTAACACCTTGAAAAGCGATCCTTATCACTTGATCGGCTTCAAAGTAGGACGTCGTGTAGAAGACGGCATGTCGTGGTTCGTCGAAGCCAGAAATCTCGACGATGAAGTCTTCGCGGCAACTACGGGAGTGATCGACAACGCTGGTGGCGCTGATGCAGCACAGTTTCTCCCTGGCGATGGACTTGGTGTTTTTGCGGGTGTCGATTTCAAATGGTAAGAGAAATTTCTCATGATGATCAAAGCACATTGGATTCGTAAAGCTCACAGGTGGATAGGGCTGATGTTTAGCATCACAGTCTTGATGGCCAGCGGTAGTGGCTTGATTCACCTGTGGATGTCGCGCAGCCAACCCGCGCCGCCGCCCCTCGCTGCTCGTGCCTCCCTCTCACACATCGATGTTGATGCGATCACTGTTTCGGCAGTAGATGTGATGAAACTCATCAAAAAACAACGCTCTTCCGCTTTGGCCAAAGAAATTCATTTGCGGCAGATTTCAGGGCAACCATGGTATCAAGTTTTTCTGCATGGAGATCAAAAGGCGACCTACGTGAACGGCGTGACTGGCGAAGTCAACGATGCGATGGATGAGCAATACGCGCGCGAAATAGCGCTAGGTGCGCTCGGCACTGAAGCCATCGAACAACGCGCATACCTCACGCAATACAACTCTGAATACATCGCGATTTTCCGCATTCTTCCCGTCTATCGCTTCGATAGCAACGATGCTATGGGCCGGCGTGTGTATGTATCCACACTCACTGGCAGTGTTACCCGTGCTACCGACGATCAAAAGCAATGGGAGGCAGATTTGTTTTCTAATTTTCACAAATGGCAATTTATTTCCCATAAGAATCTGCGCGACTGCCTGCTTGGATGTGCTACATTGGGTTCGTTCTTCGTCTCGATCCTAGGGATATGGCTATTTTTCATCACAGGAAAATCAAAACGTGCTCGCATCAGTTCGTGAGTGCCTTCGCTAGGTGTTCCAATGCTTTTTTGCACCTTGTAGGACTGCGTATCCTGTGTGCTATGACCAGCTCCCTATGAGCGGCTGATTCTGTGGTTCTGTATATTTCTGCGGATGCCTCGGTGAATCTTCATAACAAACAAACTTCCTCTTTGGTTTTTTCAGCGAACTTGGGACTATCCAACTCGGAATCAGAATGTGAATCCACGAAATACACAAAACACACGAAAAATGGATCGTCAACCGATCATTCTTCATGCACCGAAAAGTGATGTTTGAAAACCAATGAAATTCTCAACATTTTCGTGTATTTCGTGAGTTCTGGGGTTAGGAAATGGTTTTCTAGCTTTGTCAATTTTCAGCAGTGCATTGTTGTGGACTCTATCACTTTTTTGCTTGATTGTGTAACTTGTTGCGTTACGCTATGCACGTGAATGCTTTTGTCGCATATTTCCGTGCTTTCCGCGCCGTGCCTGTCTGCGCCATGTTGTGCGCCTTGACCAGTTGCCTTTGGGCGGCTGATCCGGTGGTATCGAATATTTCCGCAGTGCAGCGCGCGGGGACGAAGCTGGTGGATATCACCTATGATGTGACGGCGGATACGCCGACGGTGCTAGTTGCACTAGAAATCTCGAACGATGGCGGACAGACCTTCACCGTGCCAGCTGTGACCACCAGTGGCGCGCTTGGCGCAGGTATTGCGACGGGGACAGGCAAGGTGATCACCTGGAATGCCGGTGTCGATTGGAATGGGCGTCCTTCCAGCCAACTGCGCTTTAAGGTGGTTGCGGATGATTTGTTTACAACGTTTGTAAGAATACCTGCAAGCAGCTTTACGATGGGACGCACCAGTGGAGATACAGATAGCAATGCTCCGCCTGTGAATGTCACCGTTAGCCAATTTTACATGGGCAAAAACGAGGTAACAAAAGCAGAGTGGGATGTGGTTAGGACCTGGGCAATCAGCAATGGTTACGCAGACTTGGGTGCAGGTGCTGGAAAAGCAAGCAATCATCCCGTGCAAACCGTTAGTTGGTGGGATGTGATCAAGTGGTGCAATGCTAAGAGTCAAAAAGAAGGACTCACTCCCTGTTACACGGTAAGCGGTTCGGTCATGAAAACAGGCACGACTGCACCTGAAATGAATTGGACGGCGAATGGCTACCGTCTGCCGACTGAGGCAGAGTGGGAAAAAGCCGCACGGGGTGGAGTGAGTGGAAAACGATTTCCGTGGGGGACGGATACGATCAGCCACAGCCAAGCGAATTATTATGCATCGACATCCTACAGCTATGATGCGAGCCGCTCGGTGAACAATTACCACCCGACTTACAATGATGGAAATACACCATACACGTCTCCCGTCGGTAGCTTTGCAGCGAATGGATATGGACTACATGACATGGCCGGAAACGTTTGGGAGTGGTGCTGGGATTGGTACGGTGCATCGACCTATGTGAACGGAGCGACAGATCCTCGAGGTGCTGCTTCGGGCTCGACCCGGGTGAGCCGGGGCGGCGGCTGGTACGACGGCGCGAACTACTGCCGCGCCGCAGACCGCATCAGCTTCTTCACCCCGTCGATCACGTTCTACTACATCGGTTTCCGTGTGGCTCGCAGTTCAGTCCCCTAAACAGCAAGCCGAGCAAGCGCAACGGAGTAGCCAAGTGAGGGACGAACGCGGGCAACGGAGAGAAGCGTGAAAAAAATGTGAGATAACGAACGGAACGCAAAAATAAAACAGAGAAAAGTGGTAGGGGGAACACCTACCCGAAATTTTTTGAACAACGATCGCCTACGTAAAAGATGCCTTTTGAATTTATCCAGATCCCTGCGAATGGCCAAGGAAATGCCAAAGAGGAGTTGAATCAACTGCTCCTAAGAGGTCGCATTGCTTCCGTGCGCAAGGAGTTTGTCTCTCACGGTGAGCATTCCTTCTGGGCATTTTGCGTGGAGTATCCGTCAGGTCCAGGGCTCCAAGATCTTCGTCATCATCACATGCTTGAGTGATTTTTTCCGCTTGCTTCTTTCTTATTTTTTTATCGAATTATGAATCTCAAACTCACTAGAAAAATTTCCCAACTCCTTGCTCTTGTCCTGTTATGGTCAAGCACTATCAGCGTTAGCCAGGCCGGCACGGGTTTTGCAGTCACAGGTGATGTGACCGTAGTCACAAGGTATTCGGATGCAAATTTGTCCTCATTGACATCAAGCAGTGGAACTCTCAGCCCCAGCTTTTCTTCAAGCACTGCTAGCTACACGGCAAGTGTCCCCAACGCAACTTCATCAATCACTGTCACTCCAATAACCAGCAATGCCTTCGCCACGGTGCGAGTCAATGGAACGCTTGTTACCTCAGGCTCGGCGAGTCAGAGCATTTCCCTCAGCGTTGGTAGCAACACGATTACAGTAGTTGGCACAGCTGAGGACGGCACGACAACATCAACCTACACGGTTGTAGTGACGCGCATTTCGAATGTCGCAAACCTATCATCCCTTGCGCTCAGCGGTGGAACGCTAAGCCCCGCTTTCGCTGCAAACACGCCGAATTACACAGCCAGTGTCCCCAACGCAACTTCATCAATCACCGTCACACCAAGCACCACGAATGCCTTCGCCACGGTGCGAGTCAATGGCACACTGGTCAGCTCAGGTGTGGAGAGCCAGAGCATTCCCCTCAATGTAGGTAGCAATACCATCACCGTGATTACTACGGCGCAAGACGGCACGACAACATCCACCTACACGGTCGCGGTAACGCGCTTCTCGAGCGTCGCTACGCTATCTGCACTCACTCTCAGCAGTGGAACCCTGAGTCCGAGTTTTGAGACAAATACCACAACGTATTCAGCCATTGTAGCAAATCCCATTGGATCCATCACGGTCAGGCCGACGCTAACAGCAACCACAGCAACCGTAAAAGTCAATGGAACTCTTGTGACATCCGGCACACCAAGCCAAAGCATTCCTCTGAGTCTTGGTAGCAATACCATCTCGATCATTGGCACAGCGCAAGATGATACGATAACATCGACATACACTCTTACGGTATGGAAATATCAATGCACTTTGGTCGATGCCGGTATTGCTGAAGGGGGTAGTGCCTCCATATCATGGAATGCGGTGGATGTCGCCACACTAACGGCTACGCCCAATTCCGGTTATCTCTTTGGCGCATGGACAGGCGATGCATCAGGCTCGGACAATCCTGCTGCGGTAGTAATGGACTCGGATAAAACGGTGGGAGCCACGTTTGTCGAAGACACCCGCGATCCTGACAGTGATGGTCTCACCAATTACCAAGAAATCATCGTGCGCCTCACCAACCCCAATGTTGCCGATAGCGACTCAGATGGAGTGAATGACGGGCAGGAAGTAATCGATACCACCAATCCTCTTGTCGCTGACACCGATGACGATGGCCTCAGTGATGGCGAAGAAAAAACTCGCAACACCAATCCACTTGCCAAAGACACCGATGGCGATGGCCTGAGTGATTTGGAGGAAGAACTGAATACCAAGACCAATCCGCTCCTTGCTGATACGGATGGAGACTCGATTTCCGATGCGCTGGAAGACACGGACAATGACGGGATTTCCAACCTCCGCGAAGTGACCGAACTCAAGACTGATCCTTTGCTTGTCGATACGGATGCCGATGGGCTTAGCGATACCTATGAACTAATCTACAAGGGAAGCGTGGCCGCCTTTGCACCGCGCATCGGTGATCGTCTGCGCTTCGAGCTGCGCGAGCTCGTGCCACAAGGAACGCTGAAGTTGGTGGGAGCTTTGCCTACGGGGTTGTTCTTCAATGCCGTCACGGGTGTGCTAGAAGGCAAGCTCACCGGCAAGCCGGGCTTGGTGAAATTGTCGATCCAGGTGCTAAATGGCAAAACGGTATTACGAACCATTCCGCTTCAGTTCACAGTATTGGCATTCCCCTCAGGTCTTATCGGAACCTGGCAGGTCTTACTGGAGGATGCGAATGGCAGCCCTCAAGGAATGATCACTACCTTGATCAGTTCACCTGGGGTCTGGAGTGCACAGTACGATTCCCTCGGAACCAAGACGCTAAGGAGCTCCAAGGGCGTCTTTGATCTCACGCCATCGATGGATCGTGCCGCGATTGCCATTACCTTCCCAGTCGTATCGCTCACGCCGGCCTTTTCTAGTAGTTGGCAGATCGATGCAACGACGGCCTTGGCTGCTGGCAGCTACGCACAAGGAACTCTCCGTGGATTCCGCTTGGCAAAAACGGGCGAGCTGCCGACAGCATCACGGCAAATCACCATGGTGATCGATCAGGGGGAACAGGATGGATACCAGATTCCAGCCGGTCTCGGTTGGGCAACGGGAACACTCGGCACGACAGGTAGCCTTCCCCTAAGTGGACAACTGGGTGATGCTCAATCCCTCAAGACTACGGTGAGGCTCAGTGCCACGGGACAAGCGATGATGTGGGTGAAGCCGTATCGGAATCTGAATTCGTTGATCGGCGGAATCATCTCTCTGCGTGATACCGGTATTGTTCCGCAAAGCCCATACACCTCGATCCGAAACGGACTTTCTTGGCGCCGTGTGGCGGACAATGCTGAATTATCCTACAGCAGTGGCTTCGGTCCCTTAGCTGCGGATGCCTCGGTGAATCTTCATAACAAACCAACTTCCTCTTTGGTTTTTTCAGCGAACTTGGGACTCTCCAATAGCGAGTTCAGAAACGTAGTCTTCGATGGTGGCGGGCTGCCGAGCGCCGAACAATTCACCGCGATGCCAGAACGGTTTGTGATGGATTCCACCTATAAGTTGAACCCCGTGGCATTGCCAGGTCGCGTGATGGCCTTGTGGCAAGGGGTCATCAACTCCACTGCGGGAAGCTTCACTGGAACCATCGCGCTCGATGCAAGCAACAGCGGCATTCTCAAGGGCAATGCAAGTGTATCTGGCGTGGTATTTCGCCGCAATGACCTTGAGACCGTGGGAGCAGGCTTGATTAAAATCCCCACGACAGGCCTAAAAGGCAGCTTCCGCACCGGAGCATTTCTGATGGAGCGATGAGGTTTAAGAAGGGGGGATGCTTTGATGTTTGATACGAGGGAAAGAGATGATTTCTCTTTCCCTTGATCAGTGAGGCGGGAATTCCGACGATTCAGTGATCGATCAAGCAGTCACGCTGCGGAAATAATCCATCGTTTGCGCAAGGCCTTCTTCTAACGAAAATTGTGGCGCCCAGCCTGCAGCGCGCAGTTTATCCGAGCTTGCGCGTGAGTGGCGGACATCGCCGGCGCGTTCGGGAAGATGCACGATCTTCGAGGTGCTGCCAGCTTCGCGGATGATTTTCTCGGCGAGATCTTGGATGGTGATTTGACCACCGTAGCCTGCATTGAAGGTGCCGTGAATGTCGTTGAGCGCGGCAAAGGCGAGGGCACCTACGATGTCTTTGACGAAGATGAAATCGCGAGTGGCACCGCCATCACCGAAGATCGTAATGTCCTCATTTTTCAGAGCTTTTTCCATGAAAATCGGCACGGCAGCCGCATATGCTCCTTTGGGATCTTGGCGTGGGCCGAAGACATTGAAGAAGCGGATCGAAGTACTGGCGATTTTGCCCTCACGACGGAACATTTCGAGGTAGTATTCGCCATCGAGCTTGGTCACGGCATAGGGACTCTTGGGCTCGGGCACCATGGTCTCGAGTTTTGGCACCGTCGGGTTGTCACCGTAGATTGCGGCGGAGGAGGCGAGAACGATTTTTTTCACACCAGCTGCTGAAGCTTCTTCGAGCACGTTGAGCAGACCATGCACGTTGATGTCAACGCATTCACTGGGCTTGCTCATCGATTCTGGCACGCTCACCAGCGCGGCCATGTGGAAGATGTAGTCGATGCCTAGCACCGCCTCGCGCACGAGAGCACGATCGGTGATCGATCCTTCGATCACGTTGGCATGGAGTCCGTTGAGGTTTTTCGCGTATCCTGTGCGGTAGTTATCCAGCACACGGATTTCGCTCGCGATCGATTGGAAATGTTCTGCGATGTGTGAACCAATGAATCCGGAGCCGCCGGTGATGAGAATCTTCATGACGTAGAGAAAATGTGTTAGGCGTTCGCAAATGTCGTGGCGACAAGGTCTTCGAGCTCGGGCATGCGATTTTCGAGTGCTTGCACGAAGGCGAATTGGTTGCGGCAGCGGTCGATGTTTTGGCTCGGGCGCTTGATCTTAAAGTAGACATCGCCTTGCAAATAATCGGTGAGGAAACGAATGCCGCACTCGAGCGTGAGCAGTTTGCCAGCATAGGCAAGGTGGTTTTTCTCGGCCTCGTTGAGGAAGGTCGCGGAGCGGGTGTAGCCGCTGACGAGTGCTTGGAACATGTCCAATTTCAAATCCATGCCTGTGAGGTCAGTGGCGTCTTCCGCGAGCTTGGGCACTGCAGTGCGAACCATGTCGCCGAAGTCATAAAGCGCAGAGCCCGGCATGGTGGTATCGAGATCGATCACGCAGACACCTTCCGCGGTGACATCGTCGAGCAATACGTTGTTGAGCTTGGTGTCATTGTGTGTGACGCGCTCGGGGATTTCGCCCGATGCAATCAAATCGACAATGCGTGAGCAGTCCGCCTCGTGAGCACGGACGAAATCAATCTCGGCGGCAACCTCTGCGGCGCGCTGGTGGCTATCAGACTCCAAGGCAACGAGAAATGCCTCAAAGCGATTGCGCGTGTGGTGGAAATGCGGGATCGTCTCATGCAAACGCTCGCCCGGTAGACCTGCGGCGAGTTTTTGGAATTCGCCAAAGGCTCGTGCTGCTTGGTAGGCTTGCTCGGTAGTCTCTAACACATCGTAGCCGCGAGCACGTTCGATGAAAGCATAGGTGCGCCAGCAGTTGCCATCTGCATCGATCGCATAAGGCTTGCCATCGCGAGCAGGAATGCAAGTCAGCGTGCGACGATAGGCTTCTGGATGTCCTTGCTCGAGCAACAATTGCAAGCTATGCCGCGTGACTCGATCGACATTTTCCATCAGTTGCACAGGGTTTTTGAAAACGTTGTGATTGATGCGTTGATGAATGTAGCGCAGGCGCTGACCCGCTGCGTCATACCACGCGCAGTAGGTATCATTGATGTGACCCGAGCCGTAGGGATAGGCATGCACGAAGTCGGCACGCATGTCGAAAAGGGTGGAAATGTAACGGAGATTGTGCATGAGGAAAATTTTCGGTTAGAGTGAAACAGGGTATTCACCTGCGTCGATCAAGGCGCGGATGTTTGCCACAACGTGCGGTTTGTCATCGGGGTAGGTGACACCGAACCACGAGCTGGTGGTTGGCAGAACAGCGCAATCAGCCTGGCCATTGTGAATGAATTCATCAACGACCGTAGGGATGTAGCACTCGGATTTTTCTTGCGTGCCGTGATCCTTGAGAAAGCGAGTGAAATGATCCTCAATGTGATGCATGAAGGCATGGCTGAAGGCCCAGAAATTCATCGAAACGATCGAGCCAGCAGGGACTTCGCGGCGGGTGCCATCGAGGTAATTTCCCATGACCACACCGTCAGCTTCGCGTTGGATTTTGACGACTTCTTCGACGCCAGACAGGAAGCCGGAATCATCGGTGCGGCAGATGCCACGGTTCACATCACCGTGATCCGACAGGGTGTTTTCCAATTGATAGCCCACCATCGCATAATGCTCTTTGCCATCGGCGGCGTGGTTGTTTTGTAGGAAGCTTGCGGCGCGCTCATAGGAGTCGCGACCGTAAAAGTCATCGGCATTGATCACGGCAAATGGCCCGTTGATCAGATCGCGTGCGGCGCGGATCGCATGAGTGGTGCCCCAGGGCTTGGTGCGACCTTCTGGAACAGCAAAACCTGCGGGGAGGTCATCGAGCGCTTGGTACGCGTAAGCGACTTCGATTTTTCCTGAAAAACGAGCACCGATGCCCGCTTGGAATGCCTCGGCAAAATCGCGACGAATGATGAAGACCACGCGCTTGAAACCAGCGCGGATGGCATCATAGACCGAGTAGTCCAATACGGTTTCGCCATTGGGGCCCATGGGGTCCATTTGCTTCAATCCGCCGTAGCGGGAACCCATGCCGGCAGCCAAAATCAGTAGTGTAGGAGAGGACATAAATGCGATGTGCTGCGAGGTTCTAGTCACAAAATCTGGCATTTGGCAAGCGGAGGATGAAAAAAATCTGTTTCACGAAATGAGTCAGATAAAATCGCCGTCATGATCCATTTTCCAAGGGTTTGTTGGTCATTACAAAAATCCTTCAATTTTCCCATTTGCTTATCCTTGACCCCATGGATGTGATGATCCAATATTCTTTTAATGAGTCACGAACACAATGCGTTGCA
>DBCO01000017.1:11433-16103 GCA_002293145.1 Akkermansiaceae bacterium UBA956
ATTCTCGATTTTTGCGCTTTTTGTGTCGATGTATTGCGCACTCCACCGTCGCAAAAGCGGCTCGGTTTGTCACCGATGGAAGAAAAAGCCCATCGTAGTAGTCAGCGCATCGGTTGTGGTTGCCTGATGATCTCGCTGGTAATCTTCGGTTGCTTTTTGGTGTGGATTGTTTGGTAGAGGATCGTTTTATGAGCTGAGGTCACTGCTTTTGTATTATCCCTTAGCAAAGTGACTCATGTGGTGCACCTTTTGCTGTGCTTTGTTGCATCAAATTTCTTGCCATCGGCTGATTTCTGTCGAGTATGATGGCACAGCATATGGAATCGATACGTGCAGAGAATGTGGTCAAATCATTTGGTCAAACCAAGGCGCTCAATGGGGTGACTTTGGAGATCCTGCCGGGGGAGTTGTTTTTCCTGTTAGGCGCATCGGGTTGTGGAAAATCAACACTGTTGCGTTGCATCGCGGGCTTAGAGGATCCGAACTCGGGCAAGATTTTTTTCGGCGAGCGCGATGTCACGGCGCTGGCCCCGCACAAGCGTGAGGCGGCGATGGTTTTCCAGAGCTACGCGCTGTGGCCGCATTTGACGGTGGCGAAAAATATCTCGTTTGGACTCGAAGAACGCAAGGTGCCGAAGGAGGAAATCAAGCGTCGTGTCGATGAGGCATTGGCGATGGTGAAACTGGAGGGGTATGGCGATCGTTCGATCGATGCGATGTCCGGCGGTCAGCAACAACGTGTTGCTCTAGCGCGTGCCTTGGTGGTGCACCCGAAGTGCCTTTTGCTCGATGAGCCGCTATCGAACTTGGATGCGCAATTGCGGATCGAAATGCGTCGTGAGATTCGTCGCATCGTTAAAGAATATGGACTCACTGCTGTGTATGTCACTCACGATCAAGAAGAGGCATTGGCAATGGCGGATCGCATGGCGATTCTTGCAGGTGGCGTGATCGAACAGCTCGGCACACCCGAGGATGTCTATCGAAATCCACGCAGCACTTATGTCGCGGGATTTATTGGCGAAACCAATTTGTTGGATGGTGTGATCGAGCACGGCTACGATGCCTATGGTGTGACTATCGGCGAGGTTACTTTGTTAGGTCGGGTCAGCGATGAGTCATGGCAGCCAGCGATGGGTGAGCGAGTGAAAATTTCCATTCGTCCCGAGGCCTTGCGCATCGAGCCGAATGGCAACATCGCTGGGAAGATTGTTGAAAAGGTTTATCTGGGGCAGTGCATTCAGTACTGGGTGGAGACGGCTTGCGGTCGATTGCAAATGGTCGAGCTCAATCCGCAGCAGATCTATGCCGTGGGTGATCAGGTCCGGCTTTCGGTGAGTCGCGAGGATGTGATTTTGTTGATCAAATAAGGAAATTTCCGTGAAACGAATTGGAATCATTGTAGGGTTGTTGGCGGTAATTGTGTTATTGCCGGTATTGCTGCGCAAGGAAACGGCGACGGCGAATCCGGGTGATGCGGATGATCGCTTGGTGATCATCACGCCGCACAATGAATCCATCCGCAATGAATACGGCGAGGCCTTTGCTACATGGTGGAAGGAAAAATCAGGCCGCAGCGTTTACGTGGATTGGCGAACTCCGGGGGGCACAGCGGAAATTCGCAAGGTGTTAGATTCGGGCTTTGCCGCAGCACAGGAGCGCGGGGCGGAGGGGATCGGCATCGATATTTTTTTTGGTGGTGGAGATTACGAATTCAAAACGCAGGATAAGCCGAAGGTGGGTGCTGGTCGCTTGGCGAAATTGGAGGTCTTTGACAAGCATCCAGAATGGTTTGGTGAAAACGGAGTGCCGCAATTTTTCTCGGGCGAGCAGTATTACAATGATGAGCGCACCTGGGTGGCAGCTTGTTTGTCGCAGTTTGGTATTTGCTACAATGAGGATGGTTTGAAGCGGTTGGGACTGGAGGCACCGCAGACCTGGAGTGATTTGGGCGATGCTCGCTACGCCGGATATTTGGCACTTGCTGATCCGAGCAAGAGTGGTTCGGTGGCACGTGCGTTCGAGCTCTTAATTCAGCAGCAAATGCAGGAAGCGATGGCGGAGCCGGGTGCTGATCCGCAAAAAGCAGCAGCTGAGGGTTGGAAGCGCGGATGGCAACTTATCATGCGTCTTTGCGCGAATGCGCGCTATTTCACCGATAGTGCATCGAAGATTCCGCAAGATGTCGGTCAGGGGGATTCCGTGGCTGGTATGTGCGTGGATTTCTATGGTCGATCCTACAGCGATGAATGGAAACGCGCCGATGGCAGTTCGCGCTTGCAATGGGTTGCGCCATCAGGTGGATCATCGTTGAGTGGCGATCCGATTGCCGTTATGCGTGGAGCTCAAAATCCCGAAGTGGCGCAGGCATTCATCGAGTTCGTCATGAGCGAGCCAGGGCAAGTATTATGGAATGCGAAACCCGGCACGAAAATGGGGCCGATCTCGAAAGCTCTGCGGCGCATGCCAGTCCGTCGCGACATGTATACGCCCGATCACCGAGCCATTTTCACTGATGGTGATCATTTGCCTTACGAGGAAACTGGGGCCTTTGTGTATCGACCTGAGTTGACGGGTAAGGCGTTTCGGACGATAAGAAATTTGGTGCGCGTCGTCGGCATCGACTCACATGAGGAAATGAAAAGCTCATGGAAAGTACTGCGTGATGCGAATTTTCCACCTGAAGCGACAGCGGTGTTTTTCGATGTCTCCGTGCTCGACTACGCGGTGATGGGGCAGGGGGATCTGTTGATGGACTCGAAGGATGCGCTCGAAGCAGCGAAACGAGCATCGGCTCTCGGCGCGAAATTCCGTGCGCAATATCAGCGGGCCGAAGCCATGGCGCGAGAAAATCGTTAGGGTTGAGCGGCCGCGGGTGCTGCAGCTGGTGCCTGATCCTTGCGTGAAAATTCTGAGTTCTGGCTCATGTTCCAGATGCCGATGGCAGTGGCGATGACGCTTAGGAGAATCAGCAGGCCGATGGCGACGAGGATGTTGGATTTCATGGAGGAAAAGGGAGGGCTTTAGAATTTGCGAGTGGTCGTATCGACGGCGAGGCTGGGCTTGGTATTCGGGTGATCCGTGGTGAAGTGCAGCCCTCTCGATTCCTTGCGCTTGACGGCACAGTCGACGATTAAGGATGCCACGGTCACCAAATTGCGCAACTCAAGAATATCGGCATTGACGCGATGCCCCCAATAAAACTCCCGCACTTCTTTTTTCAGATTGCGCAATCGAGTGGCGGCGCGGCGAAGGCGGTTATCGGTGCGGACGATGGAAACATAGTCCCACATCAGGCGGCGGATTTCATCCCAATTGTGATAGATGACTACGAGTTCATCTGGGGCTGCCGTGTCGCCGTGTTCCCACTCGGGGATTTCCATCATGTGGCACGCCTCACGATTCGGGTGCAAATGAGCGAGCATTTCATCGAGTGCGCGGCGCGCCGTGACATTTCCTTCGAGCAAGGAATTTGATGCCAATCGGTTCGCGCCATGAAGTCCGGTGCAAGCGACTTCGCCGATCGCATACAAGCCGCGCAAGGTGGTTTTGCCATTGATGTCGGTGACAACGCCGCCGCATTGGTAGTGTGCTGCGGGCACCACAGGAATCGGTTGGGTTTCGCAATCGAGCCCAAAGCGCATCAAGGTATCATAGATAAAAGGAAAGCGCTCCTTCATGAACCCGGGCGGCTTGTGGCGGACGTCGAGATAAACACAAGGTGCGCCGGTGCGTTTGATTTCATGGTCGATGGCGCGAGCCACGATATCACGTGGTGCGAGTGATCCGCGAGGGTCGTGTTTTTTTGTGAAATCTTCGCCTTTTTGATTGATCAAAATGGCTCCTTCGCCGCGCACGGCTTCCGATACCAAAAAGGATCGCGCCTCCGCGCCACTGGCTGCTGGATTGTAAAAACAAGTCGGGTGAAATTGGATGAACTCCATGTTGGCAATCGTCGCACCAGCGCGCCAAGCCATGGCCACGCCGTCGCCCGTTGCCGAATCTGGATTGGTCGTATAGAGATAGACTTTGCCGCAACCGCCCGTCGCCAAAATCACGCGATCGGAGCGAAAGATGGTTACCTCGCCTGAATCCCGATTCAGCACATAGGCACCGAGCACGCGGTCATCGCTGACCATTCCCAGTTTGCCTGTGGTGATGAGATCGATGGCGAAATGATTTTCTAACAGAAGGAGGTTTTCCGTCTTGCGCGCAGTGGCGACCAAGGCCTCGGCAATTTCGCGCCCCGTGGTATCGCGGGCATGGAGAATCCTGCGCTTCGAGTGTCCACCTTCTTTGCCTAACGAAAAATGATCACCTTCCTTGTCAAAGTCTACACCATAGCCGACAAGATCATCGATGGTATTCGCGCCTTCTTCGACGATCGTGCGAACAACGGATTCATGACAAAGCCCCGCTCCCGCATCGAGGGTATCGGCGATGTGGAGTTCGCAATTGTCACCTGGATCGCGCAGTCCTTCAGGTAATACGGAGGAGATGCCGCCTTGCGCCCAGGCGGTGTTCGAGTCAAGCAGTGCGCCTTTTGTGACACAGATGACTTTGCCATGCTGAGCCGCACGGATCGCCAAGGAGAGCCCGGCAATTCCTGAGCCGATGATCAAAAAGTCCGCAGTCACGTGATTGTTGGATCTGAAATCAATCTTCCTCGA
>DBCO01000002.1:0-23435 GCA_002293145.1 Akkermansiaceae bacterium UBA956
CGTTTAATCAAAACTTCTTCTATCAAACATTATGGGCAAACCAACCGGATTCATGGAATTTCAACGCGAGCTACCAGCGGACCGCTCGCCCCTCGCGCGCATCAAAGACTGGAAGGAAATCCACCTTCACATGCCAGAGGAAAAGCTGCGCACCCAAGGCTCACGCTGCATGGACTGCGGCGTGCCATTTTGCCACCAAGGAAAATTGATTTCCGGCATGGCATCGGGCTGCCCGATCAATAACCTCATCCCCGAATTCAACGACCTAGTCTATCGTGGACTGTGGCGTGATGCGCTCGATCGCCTTCACAAGACGAACAATTTCCCTGAGTTCACCGGGCGCGTCTGCCCTGCGCCCTGCGAAGGATCCTGCGTGCTCGGCATGAACAATCCCGCCGTTACCATCAAAAACATCGAGGTCTCGATCATCGATAAAGGCTGGGATGAAGGCTGGGTCGTCGCCAAAGCCCCTGCCAAGCGTACCGGCAAACGCGTCGCCGTCATCGGTTCCGGCCCTGCCGGACTTTCGGCCGCCGCTCAGCTCAACCAAGCTGGCCACAACGTGACCGTTTACGAACGTGCTGACCGTCCCGGTGGATTGCTCATGTATGGCATCCCCAACATGAAGCTCGACAAAAAAGAAGTCGTGCTCCGCCGCATCAGCTTGCTCGAAGATGAAGGCGTTAAATTTGTCTGCAATGCCAACATCGGCACCGACATCCCCGCTGAGAAACTCATCAAAGACTACGATTCCGTCATCGTTTGCACCGGAGCCACCAAGCCGCGTGACCTCCCCATCGAAGGCCGCCAGCTCAAAGGCATCCACTTTGCCATGGAGTTCCTCTCCGCCAACACTCAAGCTGTACTCGATGATTCTCCGCGTGAAAATTTCATCACCTCGGAAAAGAAAAACGTCGTCATCATCGGCGGTGGCGATACCGGCACCGACTGCGTAGGCACCTCACTCCGCCATGGTTGTGTGAGCGTTTGCCAGCTCGAGTTGCTGCCCAAGCCACCCAACGAACGCGCTGCCAACAACCCTTGGCCGGAGTGGCCTAAGGTTTACAAAATGGACTACGGCCAAGAGGAAGCAGCAGCCGTGCAAGGGAGTGATCCACGGATCTACACCACCACCGCTACCAAGTTCGAAGGTGATGGAAACGGCAACGTCAAAGCCGTCCACACCGTGCAGGTCGAGTGGACCAAGAATGAACAAGGACAATTCGTGCCGAAAAACATCCCTGGCACCGAAAAAATCATGCCTGCTGAGCTCGTATTGCTCGCCATGGGCTTCCTCGGCCCTGAGCAACCGCTGCTTGATGCCCTCAATATCGATCGCGATGCCCGCAGCAACATCCTCGCCGAGCACGAAAAATACACCACCAGCATCCCCGGCGTCTTCGCTGCCGGCGACTGCCGCCGTGGCCAATCACTCGTCGTCTGGGCCTTCAACGAAGGCCGAGGAGCAGCCCGCGAATGCGATCGTTACCTGATGGGAAGCACGAATTTGCCATAAAAAAACGCGCGATAATACTAGATTTTTATTGCCTCAGCAATCAATCGAGTCATCGATTTTTTATAGCTTCCAGCCCCAAGAAATTCTCATCAAAAAAACTCACCCTCAAACCTGACCATCGAACGGACAGGCCGGTGATGAGTTTTCGCTTTTGGTGAGAAAGATTTGCTTGGATGGTTACGCAGTTGTGTAACGCAGTCATACCATAGCCCACACCCATTATGCACTTATCCTATCGAACGATCTCCCGTATTTCCTGCGTTTTACTTGCTTCGAGTTTTCCGTTTCTCACCCTAGCAGCACCTCAGGCCGAAGCGGTGGCGTTGTCAGACGCTGGCCAGAAATTCGAAGCTCGCTACGCGAACGCTCTGAAGTCCCTGCGTGCCGATGTAGAGAAAGCTTTGCCGAAATTTGATGCGCGGATTATGACCGATTTCAAGCGGGCCCGTGAGGCGGCGAAGGCGGCGGAAAAAACCGCGCTAGAGGCTCAGCAAGCATTAGGACTGTTGGCGACTGCACAGGCCTTGATCGGCCATGCCAAGGGCAAGTGGATCGGCGGAGCGGAAAAGAGCATCGCTGCGGCGGAAGCGGCTTTGAAAAAAGCCAGCACTGATGCTGAGCGCGAAGCCGCCAACAAAGAGATCGCCAAGTGGCAGGCCAATAAAGAAGAAGGCCTCAAGGCCCTGAAGGAGCGTCAGGAAAACTACGACAAGCTCAAAAAGGACGAGAAAAGCCTCATTCACAATAACGATGCTGCCCGCGAAGCCTTGGCCATAGCGAAAGCAGCCGAAGCCACAGCATCGAAAAAATTGCTCGACACCGCAGGAAAAATCATCGCCAGCGATACGCTCGATGCCAAGTTGATGACCTGCATAATGCTCGTCGACGCGACTCCCGCCAGCCTCGCAGCCTTTGCCGAAAAAAGCCCCGAGCAAGCGGCGATGATCGACAAACTTTTTGCTGATGCACCGACGATGAAACAGATGCTCGAAGCCGGTGGAGCCAAGTTTGGCAAATACACCAGCGCGCTCGAAATCCATGCCGCGATCCAAAAAATCAGCACCAAGCCGAGCGACCCCGTGTTGCAACGCTTGGCCTTGGCGACGAGCCTCGAGCACGCCAAGCAGATTGAGCAAACGAACGCAGTCGATCAGACCGGAGCCGCCGCGACTGTTGATCCCGTCAAGCGCTACGCCCATTATGAAAAAGCTTATCTTGCTGGCGAACTCGATGCCGCTTTCCCCTCGCTAAACACTTGGCAAATGCGCATGGTCGTAGGCTGTGATGCACCTGACGAAATTCTCACCTGGGGACGCCAAATGCTGCGAACCTATCGCCCCGATCATATCTACAACCTCGATTACGGCTGGCGTTATGCCTCCACCGTGCGCACCGAGGTCCCCTACGGATCGCAAAACGTCCAATACGATCTCCCCACACTACACAAATACCAAAACATCCCCAAAAATGGCGGTGTTTGTGGACGTCGCGCGTTTTTTGGTCGATTCATCTTACAAGCATTCGGTATCCCTACCTGGGGTGTGACGCAGCACAAACACGCGGCCTTGAGCCACTGGACACCCAAGGGCTGGGTCGTGAATTTCGGCGCCGGATTTGATCATAGCTGGTGGGATAAAGACGAAGTTCCACGCAGTGGATCCGACTTTTTACAAGAAACACAAGCTCGTGCCCATGGAGGCGAATACCTCAAGGTGCAGCGTGCGCAATGGATCAGCCGCATCCTTGGAGAGACGCAATACAATCATCGCAAGTCCATCGAAGGTGGGTTCTGGAGTCAATTAGCGCAGTACCAAGCTCAGTCGCTCGCCTCCAGCGCCGTCGATCTTGGCCCCCTCGGCAAGGAATTGGCCGAAGCGAATGAAGCCAAGGGCCAGCAAAAAATCGACAACGCCAAAGTAGCGGCCGCAGATCGGAAAATCGTCATCGCCGCCGATGGCACGATCACCATTCCCGCCGTTGCTCACAGCAATCCAGCAGGAAGTTTTACCGCAATGAAAAGTTTCACCGCCAGGATGCAACTCCACATCACCGGTGGCTACAAAGCCGAGTATTTTGTCGATGTTCCACAGGCAGGCAAATACACACTTAGTGCTCGCATGGCCACGCTGCAAGACGGTCAAAAACTCTGGATCGCCGCCAACAATCCGCAGCAACCCATCGCATTTCCCGTGCCTTACACCGTCGGACTATGG
Organism: Akkermansiaceae bacterium UBA956; assembly: GCA_002293145.1. Lineage (GTDB taxonomy): Bacteria > Verrucomicrobiota > Verrucomicrobiia > Verrucomicrobiales > Akkermansiaceae > UBA956. The sequence continues at coordinate 3,730 of DBCO01000002.1, forward strand.
CAAGCCAGTAAACCGATCGAACTCATGTTAGCAAAAGGAAAAAATACTCTCCACATCGTGTTGGAGAAAGAAAGTCGCGGCGTCAGCGTGAAAGAATTTCAGCTCAAACCAGCGCGCTGATTGCATCTCTGCCAAGTCCGTGGCATAACAGCGCACGCCACAACCACCTTGCACCTCTCCATGTCTCCTGTTTCCATCTTCAACGACGTCATCGGCCCGGTCATGCGGGGACCTTCCAGCTCCCATTGCGCCGCCGCCTTGCGCATTGGGAGGCTTGCCAGGGACTTGATGGATGGCGAAATCGAGCAGGTACTGGTGGAATTTGACCGCAGTGGCTCACTGCCCACCACCCACGATAGCCAAGGCAGTGACATGGGGCTTTTCGGTGGCCTACTCGGCTGGGATGCCGATGACGAGCGCTTGCCGAACTCAGATCAAGCGTTACAGCAAGCAGGCATCGCCTTGCGCATCGAAACCGTGGACGTCGGCGACCCACATCCGAATACCTATCGTCTCACGCTCAGTAACTCCAGCGAGCAACATTCGCTCATCGCCATTTCTACCGGCGGCGGTATGATCGAAGTTTTGTCGATCGATGGGCTCACCCTGCAGATGGACGGCGGCTACCACGAAACCTTATTGTGGTTGCCCAAAGATGCTCCCGAGCTGGACTTGGAAGCCGATGAAGTCATCCGCCACAGTTCTGGAGAAACTACGATCTTGCAGGTCAAAGCCCAGACTTTTCTTGCAACGGAAGTGATCAGCCAGCTGCGACCACTGGCGGCGAAATATCTCGCCCCCGTCCTTCCCGTGCCATCGCGGAAGAACATGCAATTGCCATTCGATAGCTGCACGGCCATGCTTGAGCTCGATGCCGGAAATCACACGCCGCTCTGGCAATTGGCCATCGACTACGAACGCCATCGCGGCGGCATTGGTGAGGAGGAAATTCTCGCCAAAATGGTCGATATTGTGCGCATTCTCCGAAAATCGATCGCCAGTGGCATTGCGGGGACACAATACGAAGATCGTGTGTTGCATCATCAGAGCGGAAAATTTCAGGATCTGATGAACGCGGGTCGCTTGCTCGATGGCGGAGCCTTGAATCGTGTTTTGCTCTATGTGACCGCCTTGATGGAAGTCAAAAGTAGCATGGGCATCATCGTTGCCGCCCCCACAGCGGGAGCTTGTGCCGCCTTGCCCGGTGCCGTCATCGCGATGGCCGAAAGCATGCAGCTCGATGAAATGGAAATGGCCAAGGCGATGCTCGCAGCGGGCTTGATCGGAGTATTTATTTCTACTCGCTGGACCTTCGCCGCCGAAGTCGGTGGCTGCCAGGCCGAGGGCGGATCGGCATCGTGCATGGCCGCGGCCGCTCTGGTGACCTTGGCTGGCGGCACACGTGACCAAGCCATAGCCGCCGCATCCATGGCCTTCCAGAGCATGTTAGGCCTGATCTGCGATCCTATCGCCAATCGCGTGGAAGCTCCCTGTCTCGGCAAAAACATCATGGCCGCTAGCAATGCTCTATCTTGCGCCAATCTCGCACTCGCCGACTTTGATCCACTGATTCCGCTCGACCAAGTCATCGATGCCGCCAAGGCCGTATCGGATCGAATGCCACGGGAACATCGCTGCACTTCACTGGGTGGCCTCGCCGTTACGCCAGCATCTCTTGCCATTGAAAAACGCCTTACCGAGCTCAAGATCTCGCGCTGCGGTTCATGCTCTTGTTGATTTTTTTGGTTAGCAAAATTTGTTAGATCAATGAAAACAAAAAAGCGAGGAGTTCTTCCGCGCTTTATTGTTGCTGTGCGGAATGAATACCGCGCTCCTAGATCGAATCAAAAAGGAATGTCGTCTTCTTCCTCGTGGAATCCAGATCCTTCGGCAGATGAACCGCCCATGGGCATACCGGAAGGTGGACGAGATTGCTGCATACCCGCCGAAGCAGGTGCTGCACTGATACCTCCGCCCGCATTTCCTTTGCCATCGGGCATGAATTGTAGATTCTCGGCAACAACCTTGAGTTTGCTGCGTTTTTGGCCCGAAGCTTTATCCTCCCAAGTGTCCATTTGCAGACGACCCTCGATGAAAACACCGCGACCTTTCGTGAGATACTGCTGGGCAATTTCGGCTTGACGCCCCCACAAAGTGATATCCACAAAAGTGGTTTCCTCTTGCCGTTGGTTCTGCTCGTTGTTCCAAATGCGATTGATCGCCACGCCGATATCAGCCACCGCAGTTCCCTTCGGAGTGTAGCGTAGCTCAGGATCGCGCGTGAGATTTCCTAGCAGAAGTACTTTATTGAGATTTGCCATAACGCTGAAATTCTACCATGTGGCACCAACGGGTCAAGAAAAAAATGTTCAAGAGAACATCTTACGCGCGTTGATAGTATTGCAAATGGATTTGGTTGTTCAGACGCAGACGACCTTTGATTTTCTCGATGGAAGATGGCTCAGCGGTGAACTGGAAGTTGATGTAGTGACCGGACTCCATGTGATCCGAATTGTAGGCGAACTTGCGACGGCCCATGTCTAGGGTTTCCGTGATGGTAGCACCTTCAGCCTGCATTTGTTTCGATACTACGCTGACGAGATCTTCTACGCCGCCTTCAGTTCCCTTGGTATTGAGAACTACAATTCCTTCATATTTCCTGCTCATTTGACTTATTGAGTGTTTGATTGCCTTTAGTGTTACCTACTGTGTTATAGAGATTTGCCGCGGCGGCAACGCCTCGGGGGAGAGCATCTTGCACAGCATTTGCCGCCATGGCAAGCATGTTTTGCAAAGTTTCTTGCTCGGATTCGAGAAATTTTCCCAAAACATGGCCAACCATCGCTTTTTCGCCTCCAGATCCGATGCCGACCTTGATGCGCGGGAATACATCGGTGCCGAGGTGCTCGATGAGTGAGCGCACGCCATTGTGGCCACCATGTGAGCCTTTTTCGCGAATCCTCAGTCGCCCGAGTTCGAGCGCAGCATCATCATAGACCACCAACATTTGTTCAGGCATCCATTTGTGGAATCGCATGATTTTGCCAATGCTGCGACCACTGAGATTCATGAAGGTCAGCGGTTTAACCAGCAAGCTTCCATCCTGTGGTCGTTTGGCATAGGCGCATTCCCATTTGGCCGCTGTCTCAAACGGCGTGCGCGCTTGCTGGGCCAGCCGATCCAGCACCATGAAGCCGATGTTATGGCGGGTATTTTCATATTCACGCCCAGGGTTGCCCAGGCCGACGATCAAACGAATCTCACTCACGCTCAGGCTTTTCCTCAATGTTTTCCGGTTCTTCGTCGTCGTCCCACTCGATGTCCTTTTGCAAGCGCTTGGAGATCAACGGGCGCACCAGACCATAGACGAGATAGAGGCTAAACAAAACTACGGGCGCTTGGTAACGGTAGCGCACTAGAAGAACTAGCACTAGCACGATAGCGACTACGGACCAGATCGAGCCCTTAGTACGGAAGTCCACTTTCTTGAAACTTGGATAGCGAACCTTGCTCATCATCAACAGAGAAATCCCAAACATCGCCGCAGCGAGAACGTATTTCCAGAGTCCGAGCTCTCTATCGTTTTCTTGCACATTAATGATCAAAATCGTTAGTGAAGCAATAAATCCAGCCGCCATAGGAATCGGGATGCCCATGAAATCCCCATTGTCACCAGGCTTCTTAGGCATTACCGCGAGGCAATTGAAACGCGCAAGACGCATCGCGCCACAGAGTAAATACAATAATGCAATGCCCCAACCCACGTTATTCGGCAAAGGAAACAACACCGCCTTAGCCATCAACATTGCTGGAGCCATGCCGAAGGATACAATGTCCGCGAGTGAGTCAAATTCGCGACCAAAGGGCGAATCCTGCCCTGTAAGACGAGCCATGCGACCATCGAGCAAGTCAAAAATGCACGAACCAAAAATTAGCATGATCGCAGTCTCATAATATTTTTTCGCCAAGAGAAAATCGTATGTACCGCTCTTCGATGCTTCCATGACCCCATAAAAAATCGACAGCACCGCAAGAAATCCGCAGCACAAGTTGCCCGCCGTCATCAAATTCGGCAGCAGCGGGATTTTTAATTCATCGTCATCCTTCATCGTCACCCCGACAGCATGCCATAATTTTTTTCGAAGAAACAGCGTAATTTTTTGCAATTACAGACGATCTGATTATCTTCTGCGGTCGCCACCATGACCATTACACCAGAAACCCCCATGGGAGAAATTCTCGACGCCCTGCCTGGAGCACGGCGCGCCCTCTTTGCCCGCTACCATCTCGGCGGTTGCCAGTCCTGTGGATTTTCTCCAAACGAAACCCTTGGCTCGCTGTGTATGCGCAATGCTGGCATCGATCCCGATGAAATGATCCAGCACCTTCAAGCTGCCCACGCTCATGATCAAGCGCTCCTACTGAGCCCCACACAAGTTCGCAATCTTCTGCAACAATCTCCTACCCCACTATTATTGGATTGCCGCACACGTGAAGAACATGATGCCGTGCGCATCGAACGCAGCGAATTTTTAACTCAGGAATTCCAGCAACAACTCTTCGCTAACGACCCCGATCAAGCGATCATTCTCTACGACCATCAGGGCAAGCATGCGCTCGATACCTGTGCGTGGTTCCTCGGCCATGGCATGAAAAACACCCGCGTTTTGAATGGCGGCATCGATGCATGGAGCCGTGAGATTGACTCATCTCTCCCCCGCTATCAACTCGAACTCGAAGCCTAACAATTTTACTCACACAAGATCATGACTACTACCGAACTCACACATGCACTGCAATGGCGTTACGCCACCAAATCCTTTGATTCCAGAATCAAACTCAGCGACGAGCAAGTGGAAGCACTAACAAATGCCCTTCACCGCAGCCCTTCTTCCTTTGGACTCCAGCCGTGGAAATTTCTCATCGTCGAGAATCCGCAAATCCGCGAGCAACTCAAGGCGCATTCCTGGAATCAACCTCAACTCACTGACGCCTCACATCTCTTCGTTCTCTGCGTCAAAGAAAGCATCAGCGAGGCCGATATCAACCAATGGATCGCACGCCTAGCAGAAGTGCAATCAACCCCGCTCGATAAGCTCGCTCCTTTGCAAGGTATGATCCACGGTTTCACCAGTGCCATGGACGCCGCCACCATGACGCAGTGGAATACCCGCCAAGTCTACATCGCCCTCGGTCAACTCATGACAGCCGCTGCTGTGCTCAACATCGATAGCTGTCCTCTCGAAGGCATATCTCCCTCCGACTACGATCAAGTATTAGGACTCTCGGGCTCAGGCTACAAAACCGTAGTTGCCTGTGCTCTCGGCTTCCGCAGCAGCGATGACAAATACGCCACCGTCCCGAAAGCCCGCTATCCTCGCGAACACGTGATTAGCGTAATCCGCTAATATCCAGCATCGCACTCCCCCTATGCGCCTACTCGTGCCCTATCCAATCAACTCCCCCAAAGCATCTTCCAAGCGTGGGTAGAGGAAAACCATACCCGCATCAACCCACCTCTGCGGCACACACCGCTGACCGCCTAACAAAAAATCTCCAAATTCGCCAAAAACCAAACGCAGCATAAAGCCCGGAGCCACAAAAATGGCAGGCCGCCGCAACGCCGATGCGAGTTTTTTTGTGAAATCGACGTTTCTCTCTGGATGAGGAGCGACACCATTGATTGAACCACTCAAGGTTTGCGTCTCGACCGAAAAAATGATCCCCGCGACCAAATCCTCAACGTGGATCCATGGCATCCACTGCCGCCCTGATCCCAAACGCGCACCACCGCCTAACGAAAAAACTCGTTTCAGTCGATCCCACGCCATCCCACCACGCCCGAGCACCATACCAATGCGCACCATCACGCAGCGCACGCCTAACTGATCAGCTCCCGTTGTCGACTTTTCCCAGTCCACACACAAATCAGCCAAATACCCAGCACCCGCTGTCGACGATTCTGGTAACAACTCATCTCCCCGGTTTGCATAAAAACCGACCGCCGAGGCATTAATCCACACCTTAGGCCGTTGCCCTAGCTCCATGGCCGATAACTGCTTCACGATGCGCTGCGTGATGCCCACCCGACTTTCCGCAAATTTAACCCGATTTGCCTCTGTCCAGCGCTGATCAATACGCTCGCCCGCCAAATTTACCACGCCATGCAAGCCAGAAAAATCGAGCATATGCGAGCTCCGCCACTCTGTAACGCCCACACAAGTGCCTTTACCCGCACGGCTAAATCCGACCACCCGATAGCCTTTTTGCGCCAAACTTCGCGCCAAGTAGCGCCCGACAAATCCCGTTACTCCAATCACCCCAATGCTGGCATTTTCCATAACTCATGCATGCCATACATTTCCATGCTTGCAACCGAGAAAATCAGGAAAGCGGAAAAAGACATCGGATTTTTTGACATAAAACATAAGATCTGAAAGCATCACTTCTTCCGCTTATAGCTGACAGTCTTCACTTGGGGCGGTGGTGCATTATCCCGCAATGCTTTGATTTGATCGCGTAGGTGAGCAGCGAGTTCGAATTCGAGCTGCGCCGATGCCTCACGCATTTGCGCCTCGAGCTGGGCGATCACCTGCTCCTTGTTGTAAACCGTTTCACCCTCAGAAACTTTGAGCATCACACCCGCACTGCTACTCGCTTGCGGCACTGCGGTTTGTAGAGATTCTTGGATCGGACGCACGACACTTTGTGGGATGATGCCGTGCTTTTCATTGTAAGCAAGTTGCCGCGCACGGCGTGACTCCGTGATGTTGAGCAATGCTTGAATCGAGTCGGTCACCGTATCGCAAAACAGGTAACACTCGCCATTCACATGACGAGCTGCGCGGCCAGCTGTCTGAATCAGCGAGGTGTCGTTGCGTAAAAAACCCTCTTTGTCCGCATCTAAAATACACACTAACGAAACCTCAGGCAGGTCAAGGCCCTCACGCAACAAGTTGATGCCAACCAAGACATCGAAGGCTCCGGCACGCAGTTGGCGAAGAATTTCTACACGCTCTACGGTATCAATATCAGCATGAATGTAGCGGACTTTCAGGCCCGTGTTTTGGAGATACTCACTGAGATCTTCTGCCGTTTTTTTTGTTAGAGTGGTCACCAGTGCCCTTTCTCCTCGAACTACCCGTTGACGACAAAGTTCAATCGTTTCATCAATCTGTCCCTTGAGCCCACGCAAGTGAATGACGGGATCTAGCAAGCCAGTAGGGCGAATGATTTGCTCGACGATGAGCGGAGAGCCAGCTTTGTGGACGTAGAATGACTCTAGCGGATCATCAGCACCACTAGGCTTAATGCGCAGTTTTTTACGATCCACATAACCAATTTGATCGGCTCGTGTTTTTACAGCAATGTAGCCTTTGTTGTCTGGGCGTGAGTTCACTTGCTCGAATGCGCTCGGCGTAGCGCTGACGTAGACCCGTTGGTGAGTCATGTCCATGAACTCCGAAAACTGCAGTGGTCGATTGTCCATCGCACTGGGAAGGCGGAAACCATGTTCCACCAAGACACTCTTGCGCGATTTGTCCCCTTCATACATGCCTCCAATCTGAGGAATGGTAACGTGACTTTCATCCACTAGCAGCAAGTAATCTTTTGGAAAAAAGTCGAGCAAGGTATAAGGACGCGCGCCCGGCTCGCGCCCCGTGATGTGGCGGGCGTAGTTCTCAATACCTTGACAAAATCCCATCTCGCGCATCATTTCCAGATCATAATCCGTACGCATTTTGATCCGCTGCGCTTCTAACAACTTTTTGTTAGTTTCGAGATCCGCAACGCGAGAATTCAATTCTTCCTGAATCGATCGCATCGCCTTCTTGAGCTTATCCGCAGGGGTGGCGAATTGTTTGGCGGGGAAAAAAATCGTCGAGTCGAGACGCTCGATAATCGCACCTGTGAGCACATCAACACTGCTGATGCGCTCGATTTCATCACCAAAAAATTCCACACGAATCGCCGTTTTTTCCAAATAGGCAGGGTGAGCTTCTACCACATCACCACGCACCCGAAAATTCCCCCGTCCAAAAGCGATGTCGTTGCGCTCAAACATCAACTGACACAGCATCGAAATCATTTCATCGCGAGCGGTCTGATCACCAACCTTGATCGGATACATCATGTTTGAGTAGTCGTCAGGCGACCCCAAACCGTAAATGCAGGACACCGAGGCAATAACAATCGTATCCTCTCGAGTCAGTAACGAGCCCATGGTGCTCAGCCGCAAACGCTCGATCTCATCATTGATCGATGAATCTTTTTCGATATACGTATCCGTGCGCGGAATGTAGGCCTCTGGCTGGTAGTAATCGAAGTACGAGACAAAGTATTCGACAGCGTTGTGGGGAAAGAAATTTTTGAACTCGGAGTAAAGCTGAGCCGCGAGCGTTTTGTTGTGACTCATGATCAAAGTCGGCTTATTAACCCGCTGAATCAGGTTCGCCATCGTAAACGTTTTCCCCGAACCGGTGACACCGAGCAAAGTCTGATGGCCATTACCGGCAAGAATCGAACGCGTCAGCTTTTCAATCGCCTGATGTTGATCGCCGCTCGGTGTGTAATCGCTAGCCAGTTGAAAATCCATGTCCTGACCCAACATGCACACGCAAATGCTTACTCGCAACGAAAATTATGAGCGTCGACTTAAGCTCCAGCCCATGGCCCAAAAAACGAAGCATTGACAGCACAACCTCGCTGGTATTGGCTTACCACGTGCCCGCTCAACACAACATCCGCCGCGCTGCTCATGCCGCCCTTCACGCCTGGGGAAACGGCCATGATTATGCCGAAACCTTGGTGGAACGCCATGCCCAACGCTATCAACTTTCTGCTTCTGACCGCGGATTGCTGAATGCCATCATTTTTGGCGTGTTGCGTCATCGCCGAGTGCTGGATGCCATCATTTCTGAAATGCGCCGAGGCAAGCTCGACAACGACGCCCGCGATCTCTTACGCATTGGACTTTTTCAAATCCTCATACTCAATATCGCCGATCATGCAGCGGTTAACGAAACCGTAGACGCGGGTAAATCAAACATTCGCGGCCTTCTCAATGCCTGCTTGCGCCGCGCCGCAGGACAAAAGGCGAAGTTATTAGAAGCGCTTGATGACTTGCCACCCGCTGAGCTCTACTCTCATCCCGATTGGCTCTACAAGCGCTGGCGCAAGCACTACGGTGCCGATGCCGCGATCGTGCTGATGCAGTGGAATCAAGAACCCGCAGAGAACTACGCCCGCTACAATCCACTGAGCAAGCAGCCCTGTCCCTTGGAAAATCCCTTGCCTGATACGCCGGGATTTTATCCCATTGAGGGCGCAGTGCCGATGAAGTTGATCCGTGATGGCATCATTTATATGCAAGATCCCGCCACAAGGCATTGCGTCGAAATGCTTTCGCCTACTCCCGGAGAAATCATTCTCGATGCCTGTGCCGCACCAGGTGGCAAAGCAGCGCTGATTGCAGCGGCTATGGAAAATCAGGGCACACTGGTTGCAACAGACTCGAACGAAAAACGCCTGCCGCGCTTGCGCGAAAATCTGGAACGCCTCCACATCACCTGTGCGGAAATTTCCCAACACGATTGGCTCGAAGTCGCACCCGATGCTTGGCGCCAGCATTTCGATGGCATCTTACTCGATGTCCCGTGCAGCAACAGCGGCGTGTTACGGCGTCGCGTCGATGCGCGCTGGCGCATGTTGCCCAAGGACTTGTCAGACCTCCCCGTCGTCCAACGTAAGATTCTAGAAAATGCGGTGCCTTGCGTGAAATCCGGTGGTCGTATCGTTTACTCGACATGCTCGATCGAGCCCGAGGAAAACTCCATTCTCATCAAACGATTCCTCGTAGATCACCCCGAGTTCACACTGATCACCGAAAAACAAATTCTACCAAACGTCGATCAAACCGATGGCGCTTACTGCGCACTTTTGAAAAAATCCTGAGTCTTTTTTCTGCTATGAAACACAGCCGTGCACCACTGATCACCACGATTCTGGTCCTGCTCTTTTTCTATCTGCCCATTCTTCTGCTAATCGGCAACTCCTTCAATGCCTCGCGCTTCGGCACCTCATGGCAAGGTTTTTCCTGGAAGTGGTATGAGCTGCTTTTTCACCGAGATGATTTGTGGATTGCCCTCAAAAACTCTCTGCTGATTGCGTGCTGCGCGAGCCTAGGCGCAATGATTCTCGGCACCTCCGCGGCCTTTGCGCTACATCGTTTTCGCAGTCGCTTGCAAACTCAGCACCAAATCCTGTTAACTCTGCCACTGGTGTTGCCCGAAATCCTCATTGGCATGGCTTTGCTATCTCTGTTCGTCGCCATTCGCCTTCCTCTAGGGCTATTCACCGTCGGCCTTGCCCATGTGACCTTCTGCCTGAGTTACGTGGCGCTAGTAGTGCAGGCTCGGTTGCAAGACTTTGATTTCTCTGTGATGGAAGCGGCCCGCGATCTGGGTGCCACGCGCTCGCAGGCATTCTTCCGCGTGCTCTTGCCATTGCTGGCACCAGGAATCTTAGCAGGTGGCTTGTTGGCCTTTACATTATCGATCGATGACTTCGTCGTTACCTTTTTTGTCAGCGGTGCTGGATCCGATACTTTGCCGCTGAAAATCAACAGCATGATTCGCCATAGCAAAGAGCTTCCGGTAATCAATGCTCTCTCCAGTTTGTTATTGCTGCTGACGTTTCTGCTCGTCGCCACCGCGCAGAGGCTTATGAAAAAGTCATAATTCGCCATTTTCATGATTGCTTTTTGATTGACGGAAAAAGCACCTCATGCTACTTTTTTTGTCTAATCAAACAGGAGTAGCTAGTGGAGAACGGATTATTACACACGGAAAAAATTTTGGCAGATCGCAAGACTTTTTACATCGATCTAAAGGAAAATGCACGTGGTAGAGTCGTGAAAATCACCGAGGATGTCGGCGGTAATCGAGATACCATCATGGTACCTGCCGAGATTCTCAATGATTTCATCTTAGCCTTGCAGGAGGTAAAAGCGACCGCAGATCAGCTCGATTACTGATTTCCCCCTCCTGTGGATGCCCTCTGGCGTTACCACCTATTTTTCATTAAGCTGCTTTCAGTTGCAATGTCTGGGTCAGTGCCTATGATACCATTGTGAAATACCCTGATTCTCTTTTCCTATGAACACTCCCACCTCGGTCACGATCGCCCGCGTCACTTACATCCTCATCTGCGAATTGCTCGCCGTTGCCGTTTCGCTCACTTTCTCTACCGCACTACCCTTGTGGATTGCCTTGTTTGTCGGCTTACTTGTGGCGGGATTTTTCATTCTCGTGGAAAGCATGCTTGAGGGATTCACTCTGCGTGGATTTTCCACTGCCACCTTCGGCTTAGGTGTCGGTTTGTTTTGTGCTTGGCTGATTACGCGAGTCGATATTTCCGAGTTGGTCGCGAATATGATTCGTGAGAATGCCCCCATCGCCATCGATGACGAGACAGCTGAGAAACGCCTCATCATCAATGAAAAGGCCGATGCCGTGAGGCTCGCCATCAATGTTGCGCTCTACGCTAGCCTTGGATTCTTAGGCTCTGTGATCGCGCTGCGCAGCAACCGCGATGATTTTGCATTCATCATTCCCTACGTGCGCTTTCGTCAAGAGGGCGTGCAAGGCAGACCTGTGGTGCTCGATGTGGAAGCAGTAATGGACAGTCGTGTGACGAACATCGCCCATTCAGGATTTCTCGGAGGTCGTCTGATCATTCCACGCTTTGTGCTACACGAGCTGCAAACACTTTCCTCATCTCAGACCATAGCTCATCGCCTACGCGGGCAACGTGGCCTTGATGTGCTTGAACAAATGCAAAGCGATGCCATGACGCATGTCACCATTCACGAATCTGGCACAGCGTCCTCAGAGCTCACCTTGCATTCTCGCTTGATCGAGGTTGCACAGTTGTTAGATGCGCGACTTCTCACCAGCGATGAAAACCTCGCCAAGGTAGCGCGCCTGCAAGGTGTATCTGTTTTGAATTTACTCGAACTCACTGATGCACTGAAACCCTCGATTGTCGTTGGGGAAAAAATGCGCCTTGCATTGGTTCGCCCCGGCAAGGATGAACACCAAGCCGTAGGCTACCTCAGCGATGGCACGATGATCGTCGTGAATCAGGCGATTGCCCTGATGGGCACTACACAAAGCGTACACGTCATCAGCACGCTACAAACCAGCAATGGTACTATGGTTTTTGCAGAGCTAGAAACGCCAGCTTGATTGCTACAATGCATAAATTCAGTTAGCCTAGTAGCACTCTGCTAATTGGATTCATCAATCGCAAAGATTATGAATACAAAAAATCCCAAGTAAATGACTTGGGACAAAAACGGCAGCACAATGTGAGCAGATGAAACTTATGAAGTGGCTCATTGTGAAGAAGAAGTACGAGGACTGGGACTCGAACCCAGGACCAATTAGTTAAAAGCCAACTGCTCTACCAACTGAGCTATCCTCGCTTTTTCTTCACCCCGTGCGGGGGCGCACTTATTAATCCAATTTCACGAAGTTGACAAGATATTTTTTGCGAAAAATGCTTTTTTTTTATTCTAACTACAGAATCATGCGGTTTATCGCTTTTGAGGAGTTCCCTGTGGACGAGTGGAACGTCTATGCTAATATTGCAGCACCTTCTACGCATGCAGCTACTTCTTGATAACATTCTCACTCCCGTGGTTTTGTGTTTTTTGTTAGGTATGGTGGCGAAATGGATCAAAAGTGATCTCGCACTGCCGGAGCCGATCTACCAAGGGCTATCGATCTATCTACTACTGGCCATCGGACTCAAAGGAGGCAGCGCTTTATCTGCCACACCTGCGATGGTGTTCATGAAACCGGCAATTGCGACGCTGGTCATCGGTCTTGTCAGTCCAGTCATCGCCTATTACTTCTTGCGCTGGATCGGCAAACGTAGCCAAATCGATGCCGCCGCTGTTGCCGCACATTACGGCTCAGTCTCTGTCGTAACTTATCTCGCCGCAGTCGAGGCGGTCAAACGTAGCGGTCTTGCCTCAGAGGAATATCTTCCGGCATTGGTCGCACTGCTGGAGGTTCCGGGCATCATCGTTGCCTTATTATTCGTGCGCACCGATGGTGCCAATAGTTGGAGTAAGGCATTGCACGAAGTCATCACTGGCAAAAGTATTGTGCTTTTGTTAGGTGGATTGTTCATCGGTGCACTTTGCGGCAGCGACAAGTTGGTGGACGTGCAACCGTTCTTTGGCGCCGCCTTCAAAGGTGCGCTCTGCATATTTTTGTTAGAGCTTGGCTTGGTTGCCGGTAAGCGACTCAAGGATGCTGGAAAAGCTGGGATGCGCTTGCTAATGTGTGGTATTTTGCTTCCACCCCTGCTCGGCACCCTCGGCGTGATTGCCGGACTCCTCAGCGGCATGAGCCCCGGCGGATCTGCGATTCTGGGAGCCATGGCTGGCTCGGCATCATACATTGCGGCCCCTGCCGCAGTACGAATCGCCCTGCCTCAGGCCAATCCCGCTTACTATCTCACACTGGCACTGGGCATAACCTTTCCATTTAACCTCGCACTCGGCATTCCTCTTTACCTCAAAACCTCACAACTCTTTTCCTTATGGCTCACAAAATCCGCTTGAAAAAAGTCACTATTGTCGGCGAACGAGTACTTTACGATGACTTAATCGATTTACTCAAACGCCATCACGTCAGTGGCTGGACCGCCAAAAATGTCATTGGTGAGGGCTCACGTGGAGTGCATGCGTCGGACTGGGAAGGTAGCAATACTCAAATCTACACCCTGGTAACGGAGCAGATCGCGGATGCCATTATGGACGAGATCGCAGCACTGTATTTTGAAAACTGGTCGGTTGTTGTTTATTCACAAGACGTGGAAGTGTTGCGTGGCAACAAATACCAAGCTCAGTAGTTGCGCATAAAACTCTCTTCCCAGGGTGCCTCAGACTCGACACAAGACGCGGATTGCAAAATCACCTGAGTTGCCCCACGTTCGACAGGAAATGTTACCGTGCCCGAAATTTTGACCCAAGCATTCTCTGCGATCGTGGGCGGTGTTTCATTCCCAAAATCAATGATAATCGGCACTGCCCGCGCATCAGCAGCACAACAAGTGATGAACAGGCGATACAATCGACGCCGATTTCCCGCCTCGTTGTTTTCTTTTTCCATCACCAATCGTCCCTCCGTTTCGACTTTAAAGCCATTAAGTAACTTCTGTATCTCAGGATCTCCCGCGGCGAAGTATAACTCCATGAGATTGAATTCATAAAAACCCGCCTCACTTTTCTTGTGGGTTTTTTCGATGTCTGCCATCGTCAATGGAGGCAAATTTTCAGCCAAAAATACATTGTTGCTCAGAGGCTCGTCGAAGAGTGATTTTCGCGACAAAGCAGCCAAGGAAAAGCTATCCTTCGTATTGGCCACGGCAAAAAGTATCGGCACAAGCATCAGAGCCATCGAGGTAAAGGGATTCATGTCACTCGCCTCATGGTCATGCGGATCTCCCTCGCTGTGATCATGGCCGCATGACGATTTCTCGCCCGCCGTCAGTAACACAAACAATCCTAAGACGGCCAGTCCAAGGCCGCCGTATAGCACCAATGGCCGAAAATCAGGTGCGAGATATTTGACAATCCTCCCACTGCCAAAGAAGTAAAGAAGCACCGCCGCCCAGGTGAGAACTACGAGAGAGAATACGATTCGTTGCAACTTCACATTCATGGCACAATTTGTTGATTAAGGAACCATTGGAAATAGTATGCCCCGAGGAGGATCGTAATGAAAAGCCCCACAGCCATCCACAAGATGAATTTTTTCCGCAACACGGTTTGATAGAGAAATAGCAACTTCAAGTCGAGCATGGGACCTAAGACCAAGAATGCCAGCTTCGCACCATAGGTAAACTTATCAAGCGTTGCCGCGATAAAGGCATCCGAGGTGCTGCAAAGACTTAGTATGAAAGCCAAGACCATCAGCGCTGATGGTGCGAGAATTTGTCGATTGGCAATGGAATCCAGCCAGGCAGCTCCGGGCGCGATGCCAGTGTTGAAAAGAGCTGTGATGGCGATGCCGATGGAAAAATATACCCCGACATCCACGAAGTCTTTGATCGCCGAGCGCATCGCCGCAACGATTCTTTGAGAGCCATCAGGCTTGTGCGCATGAATGTGCTCGTGTGAGTGATCGTGTTCACAGCACGCGTGCGATGATTCCACGTGCTTGTGCGAATGCTGCCCACTGTGATCATCTCCGCAGCAAGCATGACCATGCTCTCCAGCCTTGTGATCTGGCATGTCATTCTTGAGTTCATCCACCAAGCGCTTTCGTAAAACCCAAACCATTGGAATGCTTGCCACAACCCAACCTAACAAGACTGCCACCAGAAAACCCAGGCCCATGCGACTCACCGTCATCACCAAGTTAGCCTGCACCGTTTCGCCATAAATCATCATGACAGGGCCAGTAAAAGCTTTCCATGTACTCAAAGCCGTAATGGGATTCACAATCGGTGCCGCTAGCATATACGTCAGCGCACAAGAAACGGGTAAGCCTTTTTTCACTAATCGACGTATCACCGGCACTACGGCACACTCACAAACGGGAAACACCGCGCCGAGCAATCCTGCCATTAAAACCGCGAGAAATTTATTTTTCGGTAGAAATCGGTCCATCATGCCAGGCGGCATATAGATATCGATGAAGCCACTGATGAGCGTGCCTAACAAAATGAACGGCGCTCCTTCGAAAAGGATGCTTAAAAAAGCAAATGCGAAATCTTGTCGTGCCTCACCTGTCATCCGCGTCAAACTACGCCGTGCGTTCATGATTTCCAATCATAAAATGATGCGACGAAATGATTCGGTGCTCGCCCTCTCATTTTTGAGGAATTTTGTGTTGTTTTGCTTCAAACAAATCTATGCTACATCAACTTACCGCACATGGCCGACAAAAATTTTTCAGCGCGCAATGCCAAACGTTCGGGGAAACCTTCCCGACTCGATGCTGCGACTTTGACACTACTGGATGAAGTGCGAGGCATTTACCAAGAGCTAGCATCGCGCCCGAGCCACGGAAATTGCATCGGTCGCGGCGATTGCTGCCGCTTCGGACTCACCGGAAAAACACCCTATCTCACTCGCGGCGAGGCTATGGTCGCTGCGCAAGGATGGAAATCACTTGGCCGCAAAAATCTCGAACTCCCCGCAGATCGCTCATGTCCTTTTCTTAAAGTCAACCGTTGCCAAAACTATGAGGCGCGCCCATTTGGCTGTCGCACGCATTTTTGTGATGCCGCAGGGGGGCCCACTCCGCGTGGTGAGGTGCGTGACTTGATCCAAAAATTGGAAGACATTGACCGCAAACTCGGAGGCCACGGTGCGTGCAATCTCCCCGCAGCCCTGCAAACTTTGTTTCCCTAACCCCATTTTCGCTTTGCTACATAGCGAAAATGATCCTACGCTGCACCGTGTGAAGAGACACTTGCTCATCATGCCCTTGCTCACCTTAGTCGCCATGATCATAGGCGTTTGCTGTACGCCAGTCGCCCCCATTGGAGGCCGAGCTGATCGCCCTATCGAATGGGCCGCTCGTAGTGGCTCCGCTCCCGTTTCCGCAGGCAGTGTTGGCTCGTTGAATTCAATCATGCGTGGCGTAAATCTGCGCCAAGATCTAGTGCCGCGAGGCTCCCACGGGCGCAAAGTTTTTCGCTCGATGTCGCCTCGCTACATCACCATTCACAGCACACAAAATTGGAGTGCCGATGCTTGGAAACATTCACAAGCGTTGAAAAATGGAGCCCTGCGCGCGCCAAAACGCCGCGGCGGTAATCGGATCGGCTACTTGATCTGGCATTTCACCGTAGATGACAAAGTAGCCTTACAACACATGCCGACCAATGAGCAAGGCGAACACGCAGACTTTGATGGTCCAGGGAACCGCTACAGCATCGGCATCGAAATGTGCGAGCAACGCGGTAGCAATCTCAACACCACCATGGACCGCACAGCGCGCCTCGCCGCGTACCTCATGATCAAAAACGGCATTCCCTTACGCAACGTTGTGCCTCATTATCATTGGCCGCGACGAGGAGCCAGCCCACCTCACAAAAATTGCCCGCACTTTCTCATGACTAATGGCAGACCGGGTAGCAAATGGCGAGTATTTCTCGGCAAGGTAGATTACTATTACCGACAAATGAAATGAGCGAACATACCTCCCATGGCAGTCCAGGAAATCGCGCTATTTCCCTCGATTCCGAAAACTACTACGTTTGTCAGCGCTGCACTGCTTGCTGCAAATGGCCCGGTGATGTCCGACTTGAAGATGATGAAATTCCCGCCATCGCTGCGTATCTGAAGCTAAGCGAGCAAGAATTTCTCGGTCAATTCACCCGCCTTCGCAGCAATCGGCAAGGACTATCTCTGATTGAAAAATCAAATCACGAATGCATCATGCTCGATGGCAATGCCTGCCGTATCCATCCCGTGAAACCATCACAATGTGCAGGATTTCCGAATAAATGGAACTTCCCCGGCTGGCAACAAGTCTGCGAGGCAAAAGCCATTCCGATGAGTAACGCAATCGAACGCGGGCTCGTCAAAAATCGTTGATCGAGAAAAGTTCAACGACTCAACTTTGATGAATTCTGCATATTCTTCACGTCTCATATAATCTATAGTCCCATGGTTCCCAAAAAAAGCACTATGGTCCAGGGTTGACGAATCAAGAATTTCCATGGATGGTAGCAGCAGATGATTTCCCTGATACTCACCCACCCGGGCAGTGCCCACAAAGATGAATTTCTTGCCTGCTGTCTTCTGGTAGCAGTCCATGGCGTTTCCATTCTGCGACGCGAACCAACACAAGCCGATCTCGATGATCCGTCGGTGATCGTTGTTGATGTCGGCGGCGAGCATGAACCAGAGCGCATGAATTTTGACCACCATCAATTCCCGGCAGACTCGCCGCCGATTTGTGCCTTGAGCTTGGTGATGCAGCACCTCGGAATCTACGAGGATGCGCGGATGTTTTGCGAGTGGCTAGAGCCCGCCGAGTGGTTCGACACCAAAGGCCCAGTGAAAACGGCGGAATGGCTGGGCGTATCGCGCGAGGCCTTAGCAAAATTGCAGTCAACGATCGATGTCACCATCCTCCGTCGTTTCGCTTTTTGTCAACGACTCGATCCTGGTCACCTCATCTACGAGCTGATGCAAGTTATCGGCAATGATTTGCTCTACTACCTGCGCACCATGCGCGAACGCATCAAGGTGTTAGAGGGGAATTTACACTTTTGGGAAATGCAAAAAAATGGCGAAACTTTCAGAGCTGTGTTCCTGCCACGTACGGAATCGACCATCGATGACCCATCAGGGGCGATGTCGCGCTACTTGCGTAGCATCGGTCGCGATACCGAAGTGGTGGCAATGATTTATCCGGACCGTCGTGGCACAGGCTATGGACTGAGCCGCAACAACGATCATCCTCGTTTGGATTTCACGAAAATCGAAGCCTGTGACGATGTGCACTTTGCCCATCCCCGCGGATTTGTGGCAAAAACGTCCGCCACTGATGTCGATCGCTTGCGTGAACTTCTCTACGCATCTTGGGTCTAACAAAAAATGAGCCACGAGTTTTTCCAGTCTGAAGCCGCGACCACGATTCTCAAAAACGTCTCGCGCTCGTTTTATCTGAGCCTGCGCCTACTGCCTCGCGGCATGCGCGATGGTGCCAGTTTGGGATACTTGTTAGCCCGCAGTAGCGATACGATTGCCGATACCGCAAGTGTCTCTGTGGCGGATCGAATCTCGCTGCTCGATGATTACGAACGGGCCGTGCAAAACGGCGAACCATTCATCGCACCCATTTTTTTGTTAGACTCTTGCACCGATGCCGAAAAAGTTTTGTTAGAAAACGCACCAAGCATTTTTTCATGGCTTCAGCAGATGGATGTCACCGAGCAGGTTTTGGTGCGCGAGGTCTTGCAAACCATCATTTCTGGACAAAAGCTCGACCTCCAACGCTTCGGTAATGCCAGTGCGGCACAGCACATGCAACTAAAGGATGATGTCGAGCTGTTAGACTACTGTTACCGTGTTGCCGGATGCGTGGGCGAGTTCTGGACCAAGCTCGGATTTCACAGTGAAGGTCGTGAATTTTCACGCGAACCGATTGAGGTGATGCTGCCGTGGGCACGACACTTTGGACAGGCCTTGCAGCTCGTCAACATTCTTCGCGATCTCCCCGAGGACTTGCGCGCGGGGCGCTACTACCTGCCGCATACTTCTTCACTCACGATCGGAGAAAACATGCTGGTGCAACAGCACCGCTGGTTGTCGCATGCACGTCATTGTTTGACCGATGGCATGCTTTACTGCGAAGCTCTCCGTGGCAGGAAACTGCGCGCCGCAACGGTATTGCCCGCCTTGCTCGCCGGGGAAACAATTGATCGATTGCAAAAAGCCACATGGCATCAGTTAGAACAACGCGTCAAAGTCCCCCGCTCTACCGTCTTCCGCTGCCTCGCCGAAGCGATGTTGTTTTGAGTGAACGTGGCGTCAATTGCTTAGCTCGCTCCAATAAACGACTTAATCTGATGCACATTGCAAGAGATAGGTAGGAAAATTACAGGTAGAAAAATTAAAGAAGGAAAAAATCAGGATTTCAAAAATTTTCCTACCATTCATTTTCCTA
>DBCO01000002.1:23523-102260 GCA_002293145.1 Akkermansiaceae bacterium UBA956
TTTCCTACCATTCATTTTCCTACCCCAATTTCAAGAGATCGTAGTGAAGGTTTCAACTGGTCGCTATAGCTTCCGATTTGAGCACCAACTTGAGTGTTTACGTGACGCGAAATCTATTGCATCGTAGCGCCGATGTTACGCCTTAGCACCACGGATTCTTTGTCCACTTCTCGCGCGCCCTTGCACCTTGCCCTCGGTGTTTTTGATGGTGTGCATGCTGGGCATCGCGCGGTGATTGGCTCTGCACAACAACAAGCGATAAGGTCTGGCGGACATTGTGGTGTAGTCACTTTTGATCCTCATCCGATCCGCGTGCTCGCGCCCGAAAGAGCTCCACGGCAGCTATTGGCATCACTCGACCACAAAGCACGTTTGCTAGAAAAGATCGATGTCGATTTTCTGTTAGCCTTGCCATTTACTCAGGCCTTTGCACAAATCACGGCAACAGATTTTATCGAAAGCCTAGTCCGCCATCAGCAAGTAGTCAGCATTTCCGTGGGCGAGGATTGGCGCTTTGGCAAAGGCCGCGAGGGCGATGTCGCCTTCCTGCGCAACGCTGGGGAACGCCTCGGATTTCAAGTCATCGCTCTGCCTCCGGTGATGCATCAAGGGGAACGAATCAGCAGTACCCGCATCCGCCAATCGATCCGCGATGGAGCCATGGCCAATGCCGCGGAAATGTTAGGCCGCCCGTATGCCATCGAAGGACTCGTCGTCAAAGGCCAGCAACTGGGTCGCACACTGGGATTTCCCACGGCAAACATCGCACTCGGCGAAGAACAACTGCCGCCCGATGGCGTCTGGGCTGTGCGCGGGCATGGCGAAGGTCACGCTTGGCAAGGCGTTGCCAATTTGGGCAACCGACCCACGGTCGATGGACTCACCCGAGTATTTGAAGTGCATCTCTTCGATCACAATTCCGACCTTTATGGTATGATGTTAGAAGTAGAATTTGTCAAGCACTTGCGGCCCGAGCAAAAGTTTCCAAACCTCGATGCCCTACGTGAGCAAATTGCCATCGATGCCGCAAATGCACGCGAGGTGTTTTCCTCATTCCGATCTTGACTTCAGACCCGCCCTTAACTCAGTACACGTTGTACAAAGATTACATCCCCCCAGATCACAGATACGATTCCCACCTGTCATGCCGCAGATTTTATTGGAAGAATGTGTAGCCAGTGCTACGTAAAAAGAGTAGTCCTTTCGCCACAACTGCCCATGGAACGCTTCGATTTTCCCATTTCTATACCTTTTAATCATCGTGTGTGCTTCACCCGCGAAGCCTTTGCTGTCAGCAATCCTCTCGTGCAGGATCTGCTTGTGGAAGGTGGAGGACGTCGGGCCCTAGTCTATTTAGAGCGTTCGGTGGCCGATGCTTGGCCGATGTTAGAGGGGCAAATCAGTGCCTACTTTGCGCAAGCGAGCCTCGAGCTTTGTGGCATCGAGATCAAAGACGGTGGCGAAGCGGCTAAGGCGGATGACTCGCTTGTGCGGGCGGTGTGGGATAAGATCGAGAAAGAAAAAATCGACCGCCATTCCTACGTGCTTTGCATTGGTGGTGGAGCATTTCTCGATGCAATTGGCTTCGGTGCCGCCACTGCGCATCGCGGTGTGCGCTTGATGCGCTTCCCCACCACGACCCTGTCGCAAGATGACAGTGGCGTCGGGGTAAAAAATGGCATCAATGCCTTTGGCAAAAAGAACTGGGTCGGATCGTTTGCCGTGCCCTACGCCGTGGTCAACGATTTCCTTTTCCTGCGTACGCAAGACCCCGAGATTAGCCGCCAAGGATTGATTGAGGCGATCAAGGTGGCACTCGTCAAAGATGGAAATTTTTTCGCCTGGATCGAAGAAAACGCTGCAGCATTGGCACAACTCTTACCCGATGCCCTTGAAGAATGCGTCAAGCGTTCCGCTCTCCTGCATGCACGCCACATCGCCCTCGGTGGCGATCCTTATGAAATGGGCAGCAGTCGGCCGCTCGACTTCGGCCACTGGGCTGCCCACAAGATGGAGCAACTCAGCAGCTTTACTCTCAGCCACGCGGCTGCGGTTTCCGTAGGTCTTTGGCTCGATGTCAACTACTCAGTCAAAGCTGGCCTGCTCGATGCCTCATCGGCCGCACGCATCGGCGAGGTGTTAGAGATCATGGAGCTGCCGATGTTCCACGAAACCTTGTTGCAGCGCGATGCCCATGGAAAACTCAAAGTGCTCACCGGGTTGGAAGAATTCCGCGAGCACCTAGGAGGTCGCCTCACCGTGCTGCTTCTGCGCGCTCCAGGCATCGGTGTTGATGTCCATGAAATGAACGCCAACTTGATAGAACAATGCATCGAAGAAATGCAATACGGGGCGTTGCAAGTGAATGGTTAAGAGGAGATGAAAAATCGGGCCGTTTGGTAGATTGTTGCCATGGGTCACAAGATTTCAAGATTTTCATGAGGAACAAGAGCAACTGTTGTTGAAAAAACTTAAAAATCTTACTCAAAACTTCGCGGCTTAGCGCCTTGGTGATCTTTGCGTTTGATCTAAAATTCTCAACGCTGCAGATTTCCTGACAACGCCTCTCGCAGCACACCTCGAGCGCGGAAAAGCAGACTTTTTACGGAGGAGACACTGGTATCAAGCGCTTTTGCAATGTCGTCGTAGTCCAATCCTTCAAAAGTCCTTAGCACTACGGCCAAGCGCTGTTGTTCTGGCAGTGCCGCGATAGCGGCATCGATACTGCGATGCAGTTCTCGCTTTTCCATGCCTTCATCAGGGGAAAGTCCTCCATCAGCACGCATTGCCGCAGGATGATTCTCCTCTTGCTCATCGAGCGAAATTTCTTTTTTGCGCGATCTACGGCGGCTCTCGTTGAATACCAAATTGCGCATGATCGTATAGAGATAGGTGGTGAATTTTGCCTCGGGGCGCCACTTGGGTGCAGAGTTCCACAGTCTCACAAACACTTGTTGCGCGATGTCTTCCGCTTCATGTGCATCATTCAACATCCGCGCCACCGTACCGATCACCGCATGCTGATGACGTTCGATCAATTGCCGAAATGCAGACTCATTCCCTCTGGCCGTTTCTAGCATCAATGCCACGTCCACCGCGTCGTCTGCATCGACGCCGAGGGCTTGGTTTGATGATTGATCGGGAAAAAATCCAGGCATGGAACTTGCTGCCGTCATGGTCCATGGAAACAAACCAAGAAGAAAGGCATAAGTTGCGAAAAAATTGGCTTGGTCGCAGGAAAGTTCGCGAATAGGCTTCGCACCGAGCACTATGCCGCGCATTCACGTACTACCCGATATTCTGGCGAGCCAAGTGGCAGCGGGAGAGGTCGTGGAACGTCCTTCGAGTGTCGTCAAGGAATTGGTGGAAAACTCCATCGATGCAGGAGCTCGGGAGATTTTGGTAGAGGTCGAGCGCGGTGGTATGGTACTGATCCGCATCACCGATGATGGCTGCGGCATGGCGCAAGATGATGCTCTCCTTTCGTTAGAAAGACACGCCACCAGCAAGCTACGCCAGACCAGCGACCTGCACAGCATCATGACCTTGGGATTTCGCGGCGAAGCCATTCCCAGCATCGCCAGTGTCTCGCGCTTTCGCATGATCACCCGTGAGCGCGCGAGCGTAGCAGGCACCGAAGTCATCGTCGAAGGAGGAAGAATCCGTGATGTCCGCGAGGCTGGATGCGCTCCAGGAACGACCATCGAGATCAAGCAGCTATTTTTCAACATCCCCGCGCGGCGAAAATTTCTCAAAGCTGAGACCACCGAGGCCTCACACGTCGAGCTCGAAGTACGCCTTCATGCACTAGCAGCCGAATATGTCCGCTTTCGCTACCGCCGCGATGGCAACGAATTATTTGACCTCCCGCAAGTCGCCAGTAAACAAGATCGATTGAGACATTTGTTAGGTGCCGAGACTGCCGCAGAGTTGATCGAGATTCCCCTCTTTCATGGCAATGGGTTTAGCGGAGAAGGACAAATGCTGCCAGCCGTTCACGCTCGCAAAGGCCGCCGGCATCAGTGCGTTTTCCTCAATGGTCGCCCGATCGAAGACCAAGCCATCTCGCGCGGTCTTGCCGAGGGTTTCAAAGGTGGCCTGATGGATGGCATGCACCCAGCTGCATGGCTATGGATCGAGATGGAACCACAGCTTGTCGATGTCAACGTCCATCCCGCCAAACGCGAAGTGCGCTTTCACCGCAGTCACGATCTGCGTGATAGCATCGCCCTCGCGGTGAATCAGGCACTACAGAAACATCTTCGGCGCAACGAGGCACCTGCTGCTGAGCTCTCAGCACCACGCAGCGGAATGATCAAGAGCGCGATGAGTGCAGCCGTAGCTTTTACCGAGAACAAAACAAGCGAGCCTGCACCGCAACTAGCAGCATGGAGCATGGCCAACCGTCAGTGGCTTCCACAACAAACACAAGAGGTCATGGAACTGGCTGGTGAAGAGTCCGCACCGCTAGAAACTGCCGCAAAAGCCAAAGTTCACGGCGCTGCGGCATTTCGCGTCATTGGTCAGGTCAATCAGCGCTTTATCGTGCTTGAAAGTCACGATGGGCTAGTTCTCTTCGATCCCCGTGCGGCACGGGAGCGCATTTTTTATGAACAAATGCTGCGCGCTGAGACCCTGGGCGTAGAATCCCAAGGACTGCTGGTCCCCATACTTGTCGAAGTTGATCCACGTGAACATGATCTCGTCATGCGCAATCACGATCGCTTTGCTGCAGCGGGTCTGGAGCTTGGGGATTTTGGCGGAGGCACACTTCAAGTCCGCAGTTTTCCTCCTTTTTTACGCATCAAAGATCCGCGGAGCTTTGTGCACGAAGTGATTGATGACCTGATTGCCGGCGGCGCAGGAGGTTCCAAGATCGCCTTTGAAAAACTCGCGAAATCATTGGCAAAAAAGGCCGCTACAGGAGAACCAGCAGACGAGAGTATCGCTATGGATCTGCTAGATGAACTTTTCCGCTGCGATCTCCCCTATTGCGCTGCTGACGGTCGCCCAACGCTCACAGAATTTTCCCTCCGCGAGCTAGAACGTCGTTTCGGCAATCGTTAGTGACTGAACTACCATTTACTTACGTGGAATCACCAAGGACTTGCCAATTTGCAAAATCGTACCGCGAATGCCATTGGCACGCTGAATTGCAGAAACCGAGGACTTGTAGCGGATTGCCAACCCATATAGCGTATCGCCTTTTTTCACTACTACACGCGTTGAGGGAGCAAGTTTCGGCTTAACCACCACTGGCTTGGGCTTCACGGCAGGCTTAGCCGTCGGCTTAGGTGCTGTGCGCGCGGTGGAAGTCGTGCTAGGTGATTTGGGTAATGTGCTTGCCGTAGTCATAGGGCGCACTTGCGCAAACTCAGATTTCGAAGCAGCAGCGGTGGGCAAAGGAGTTGCGTCGCGCGGTGGAGTATCGTTTGAAGCCATCGACGAATTGATCGTCGAATTGCGACGCCATTTCGATGGATCATCGGCCCAGGCCTCGACGTAGTTGCCGCTGCTATCAAAAGGACCATAGCCCGTATCGCCGGCTCCACTGCCGCCCGTAGCGCAGGAATTGAGAAATAAAGACCCGATCGAGAATGCGCCGAGAGTGAGAGCGGAAAGAATCGGTTTGGAATAAATATGGAAAGTGATGAGCGAACGCTTCATAAAAAAAGTTGTAAGTGTGATGAAAAAAGAAAGATAAAATTCAACCAAAATCAACTAGCAGATCACATTCCATAAAGAGAAAGAAATGACATCGACTCGTGATGGCACAAGGATGAGATGATCGGCGAGATGGGAGAATGCAGGAAAAAGATAATCACCGGAACTCAAAAAGCTCAAACGTTGATGAAAAAAAGAATCAATAGAATCAAAAAATAAGCCACAGCAGTTTCTTGCCAGGTGGCGCCGCGGAGAAATAATCAGATCATGAGCCGAACATGCCCTTCATCTTACTAAGTAAACCTCCGCTGAGGCTGCCAAGGTCTGGAGATTGGCCCGACAACAATTGATCGATAACGCCCTGAAATTGCTCAGGCATTTTGGATTTAACAAATTCCCCCACAGCTTGAATCGCTTGTGAGGCCATCTCATCCGACAGCCCGAGGCCTGTCAATTTTGCTTTTAATTCGTCCATTATGGTAAAAATGCTAGTATTCAGAGGGAAATCAGACGCTGAGAGCAACGCAATAGCGCACTCTGAAATCACTATTTCCCGCAGCAAATTTCCCACAAATCCCCAATCATACAAGCCTTAAATTCCCCAATCTACGCATTTCCGAAATAAACTCGGAACTCATATCGAGCAAATCGGGTGACTTTTGTTGCAAAACAAAAAGCCACACTCCAGAGAGTGTGGCTTTTGTGCGTAATAAGTACCGGGAACAGGACTCGAACCTGCACAGATGAATCCACTTGAACCTAAACCAAGCGCGTCTACCAATTCCGCCATCCCGGCGCGGGCGCAGTGTGATCAGGTTTTTCCTGACTGGCAAGTAGCGAATGCAAAAAAAATCGCGGAACTTGCTGATGCATCGGAACAAAAAAACGCGCACCCAGATAGAGTGCACGTTGTTTGTTAGAATATTTGATTATGCCAAAGCAAGGAGCTTGGCTTTAAGTTGGTCTTTGGTGACATTGGCGCCAACAATCTGGTCTTTCACTTCGCCGTCTTTGAAGAAGAGCAAGAAGGGAATAGAGCGCACGCCGTACTTCACCGCGAGCTCGCGGGCGTTATCGACATTAACTTTGCCAACTTTTGCTTGACCCGCCAACTCATCGGAGAGCTGATCAATGATTGGGCCGATCGCTTTGCAAGGACCGCACCATTCGGCCCAGAAATCGACAAGAACAGGGGTGGAGGATTCGATTACTTCGCTTTGGAAGTTAGTATCAGTGAATTGAAGTGCCATGCGCAGAACATGGACGTATTATTGCAAAACGTCAAGAGCCGCTCGGAAAAAAATCCGAACGGCTCTTTGCGAATGATTTGATCGTCACTTCTGCGACTGCATTGTTACGCGATGGGAGACATCCAAGTAAGGATGGCTACGGCCAATGCGCCTGCGCCGAGAAGAATATTGATGATAGTAAGTGCCATAGTAGTGAGTAGTAGATCGTTAGATGAAAAATCAGATTAGAACAGTTTATCCCAGCCTTCCCAGAGATTTACGGTCATGCACTGAAATGCAAGAACACCGCAAGCGGCGAGGAAGCCAAAGATCGAGAGAACAGTAGTAACGGTGTCTGAACCTTCTTCTTCATCTTCCGATTGCAAGGTTGCCATTTGGGTGGCCGATAGCGAACCTGTTGAAAGTGGTTGAGTCGGAGGAGCGAGTTGCACGGTGGCTTTCGGAAGAGCTACGGTGTTCGCAGGAGCGCCTGGAGCGAAACCAGTCAGCGGAGCAGTGCGGAGAGGCACGGTCGGAGCGCCAGTGGCTCCAGTGTTGAGCCTGATGGTAGGTGCAGGCGCTGGACGGGCTGTTGG
Organism: Akkermansiaceae bacterium UBA956; assembly: GCA_002293145.1. Classification (GTDB taxonomy): domain Bacteria; phylum Verrucomicrobiota; class Verrucomicrobiia; order Verrucomicrobiales; family Akkermansiaceae; genus UBA956. Next base: position 31,013 of record DBCO01000002.1, read on the forward strand.
TGGACCGGCAGTTTTGAGAGGAATCGTGGGAGCAGGCGCAGGAATGCTGGCCGAAGGAGCAGATACCGTGGCCACTGGTGGCGCAGGTGCGCTAACTGTTGGAGTCGGTGGCTTAGGAATCATAGGAGCCGATGGTGGAGCAACCGGAGCGGGTGCTACTGGTGCGTCACTGGCTGTGAGCGTGACTCGCACGGTTTCCTTTTTCAAAGGAATGCTGGAAGTCTGTTTGGAAGGCGTTGTGTTTTGTTCGTCACTCATGGATTAGGGTCTTATGGTGTGTGCAATTGAGAAAACCGAAATTTGGCGGGGATGTCAAACAAGGAAATCAATCTTTGTGAAATTTTTTCGATTAACGGAATGTCACGCCGAGCGTCTGCACGAGGGCATCGAGCACTTTTTTATGAGCGGCATCGATTTCTTCGGTCTTTAGCGTGCGGTCGGCGGCGCGATACACGAAGCGATAGGCGATCGATTTTTTTGCGGCATCAAGCTTCTGGCCAGTGGGATCGGTAAAAACATCGAAGCATTCGAAGCTTTGCAGCAAGCTTTCTCCAGCCTTGCGGATGGCTTGATCGATCTGCAAGGCTGGCAAGCTGGCGGGCACTTCCATCGCGGCATCGCGGCTGCTACCAGGGAATTGCGACAATTCTTCGACCGCTTGGCGGCGACCGAGCAGTTTGCGCAATTTGCCGAGATCCAGCTCCAATAGCCAAACGGGATGTGCAAAGTCGAGTTGGCGTTCGCGTGAAGGAAGCAATCGCACGACGACACCGATGGTGCTATCGCCGACAACCACATCGCAGCCGAGAACAAAACCTGCGCGTTCTTTTGGCACAAATTGCACCTCGCGGCCGGGCAAGAGCGCAGCGACAATTGCCTTAGCATCGTACACAGAAGCAGTAGCTGGCTGGCTGGCCCAGCCTTCGGGCTCGAGAGGTCCGGAGAGCAAAATCGCCAAATCCTCGGACTCGATGTCACGGGCTTTGCCTCCACCATTGTGACGGAAGACCCGTCCCATTTCGAAGTAACGTAGTGATTTAACGCCTTGGCGCACATTTCGCTCCGCTGTCGCGATCAGGCCAGGAACCAAGCTCGGACGCAGAATCGCATGGTCTTCGCTCAAGGGATGACTGACCTTAACAACATCGCCATTTTGCAACGGACGCAAGGGCAGAGCATCAATCATTTGCTTTTCGGAAATCAATTTGATGGTCTGCGCTTCATAGAAACCAATGGCAGCGAGGCTGCGGCGCATGGCCATGTCGAGATCGGTGGCGGCATCGATGTCACTAGCGGCCACAAATGTCGCGCGAAGCCGTGAAGGCACGCGATCGAGCCCGTGTACACGAGCAATTTCTTCCACCAAATCGATGTGGCGCTGAAGATCGGCGCGGCGACTGGGCACTTGCCATTGATTTTCGCCAACATTGGTGAGACCGAGACGCTGCAAAATACCCTCGGCATCGGACAGTGAAATGCTACCGCCCATGAGTTGATCAAGGCGTGCTACATCGAGCTCAACGATGCCTGTAGTCTCAGGCAAATTGCCGACCACTGCGGTGTAGCCTTCGATGCTGCCGCCTGCGATTTCTAGAATCAATTGCAGCGCGCGCGAAGCTGCTGGCAAAACATTTTGTGGATCGACGCCACGCTCGAAACGATATGAAGAATCGCTCGTCAAAATCAAGGCACGCGAAGTAGCGCGGACTATGCTTGGATCGAAGTAAGCCGACTCTAACAAAATCGTCGTTGTGCTCGCGGTAACACCACTGGTGGCTCCACCCATCACCCCAGCAAGAGCAAGCACTTCCCCTCGATCATCGGAAATTACAAGATCTCCCGCTTTGAGTTCGTAATCACTGCCATTCAACGCCGAGAATTTCTCGTTGGCTTTCGCACCACGCAGATGCATCTTCACACCGACCTGTGCGGCATCGAAGGCGTGCAGAGGTTGACCCATTTCATGCAGCACAAAATTGGTGATATCAACGATGTTATTGATCGGACGCAGTCCAATCGAAACCAAGCGCTCCTTGAGCCAATCGGGGCTATCTTTGACCGTGACGCCCTTCACTTTCGTGAGTGAATAAAACGGGCAGGCATCGGGTGCATCATTTTCGATCCATTCGGCTCCGTGAACGGTGGCAATCTCAGGAACTTCAACTACTCGATGCTCCTGCTCTAACAAAGCTTCCAACTCGTAAGCAAGCCCGCGATGACTGAGCAAATCTGGACGGTTTGGCGTGACCTCGACCTCTAACAAAACATCGGACGCAAACAGCGTTTTCACCGGTGTGCCGACCGCAGGATCACCTTCGAGAATCAGCAGGCCATTTTCTTTATCGGTTAGGCCGATTTCCGAACCCGAGCAAAGCATGCCCTTCGACTCAACGCTGCGCATTTTCGTTTCGCCGATGGTAAATCCGTTCGGCAAAGCAGCTCCAGGAAGCGCACATGGCACCTTGTCGCCGACTTTGTAGTTCTGCGCACCGCAAACAATTTGCCGCAGAGTCCCCTCACCTGCATCCACCTGCGTTACCTTCAGACGATCCGCATTCGGGTGCTGCACGGCTTCCATGATCTGTGCGACCACGATTTTATCCGAGCTCACACCCTTGCCGTGGATGCCTTCAATTTCAATCCCGGCAAAGGTCAGCAAGTCATCCAATTCCTGCACGGATTTCCCCGCGAGATCCACATACTCACTCAGCCAATTCAAAGAAACATTCATAATTTAATCTAACAAAAATTTTCAACTACACACGATCAATTCATGCAAACTGTCGCAGGAAACGGACATCATTTTCGATCAGCAAGCGGATATCGCGAATCCCCCACTGGATCATCGCCAGGCGCTCCAGTCCCATGCCAAAAGCAAAACCAGTTACCTCATTCGGATCAAAGGATCGATCTTTACGCGATTGGCAAACAGCCTCGAATACAGCAGGGTCGACCATGCCACAGCCCGCGACCTCGATCCACCGCGGCGCTTGTCCCTTAACTTCCAGCTTCACATCGATCTCGAAACTCGGCTCGGTGAATGGGAAAAAGTGCGGACGAAAACGCACCTCGGTCTGCGAACCGAAAAGCTCGCGCAAAAAGGCCTCCAGCGTGCCTTTGAGATCGGGCAAGGAAACATCGCGGTCGACATACAAGCCTTCAAGTTGATGGAAAGCCGACAAGTGTGTGCTGTCGATTTCATCGCGTCGGTAGGCCGTGCCAGGTGCGATGATCCGCAGCGGCGCGACATTTTTCTCCATCATCCGCACCTGCACCGATGAGGTATGCGTGCGCAGAAGCTTTCCGGAGTCAAAATAAAACGTATCCTTCACGTTGCGCGCGGGGTGATCGGCAGGTGTGTTGAGGGCATCGAAGCAATGAAATTCATCTTCAATCTCAGGACCATCGGCAAGAGCAAAACCCATGCGACGCAAGATCCCGACCGCGCGCTCACGCAGCAAAGTCAAGGGATGCAAGCCACCAGTTGGCAAAAATCGCGCAGGCAATGTCGGATCGATGCCTGCCAATGCAGCACGGTCCGCGGCCTCTTCGAGTGCTTGTTGTTTTTGTTCCAAAGCTGCCGTAATCTCAGTGCGGGCAGCATTCAACAACGCACCGACTTCGCCTTTTTGCTCCTGCGGCACATCCTTCATCCCCATCGACAAGGCCGTCAATGCGCCCTTTTTACCCAGCGATGCCACCCGCGCCTCATCAAGGGCTCGCGCATCCTCTGCAGCAGAAATCGCCAACAATGTATCATTTTGCACTCGTATAATGTCCTCTTTCATACTGTAATATCTGCGCTTCATTAACCGTATCAATCACAAAGGTCAAAGCAGACCTGCGAAAAAACCCATATTTTTTCAGAATCTCATCTCACACCGAAAACTTCTCGCACAATGACATCATCCCGCTCTTTGACACTTCTGAGTTCCATTTTCTCACTAAGTATTACTCTTTTTCCTGCCTCCGCTCAACTCCAAACCAGCTTCTCCCCCTTAGATGCACCCGATCGGGTTCTCGATCGCCGCGTCGATCGCCTTCCCGCAATCTTTCTCAAAGCAGGTGAAGCTCCCTCTGCCTTTTTTCCCGCCGAATCCGCCGCGAAAGGGTTTCGCAGCACCTGGACCGGCAAGCTCAAGCTCGCCAAACGCCAGCGCTTGATTTTTTCCTTCGAAGGCCTAGGCGAAGCGACATTGCTCATCGATGGCAAAGAAATCCTCACCGAATCAGGCACCTTGGGCTCAGCACGCTCCAAGCAAACGCGCATCAACCCCGGTGAACACGAAATCCTCATTCGCTACTCGAGCAGCGCTGATGGCGCCGCCCATTTTCGACTGTTTTGGGAAGAACGCGGATTCCCACGCCAATCGGTGCCGCCTTCGGCCTTCAGCTCGACAACTGATGAGCCCACTTCCGCAGCACTTTTGCAACGTCGCGGACGCGAACTTTTTGCCACCCAACATTGCAGCAAATGCCACCAAAGCGAATCCAGCATCGGTGTCGACCCCATGCAGGAAATCAATGAAATCGCCCCGCTCTTGATCAATCCCGGAGATCGACTCAACGAAACATGGCTGCGTGCGTGGCTTGCCGAGCCACATACCTTGCGCCCCGGCACCACCATGCCACAACTTTTTGACATGAAGAAACCCGAGAACGCCCAGCAAATCGCTGACCTTGCCGCATTTCTCGGTTCCATGAGTGCAGGCAGCGCCGCACCCGCAGAACCCGCCACCGATGAAGCTACGATCCTCGCAGGTGGCGCGCACTTTCATAAACTCGGATGCGCCGCTTGCCATACTGCGCCGAGTCAAGCGACTCCCGATCTCGAAAACAGACGCATTCCTTTGAACAACGTTACCGCCAAATTCAAGACCGGTGCCCTCACCGCTTTCCTCAAAGACCCCAGCGCCTACGCACCCCATCGCGGCATGCCGAACTTCCAACTCAACGACGAAGAACGCCACAGCCTATCCGCATTTCTCACCGCCAAATCCACGCCCAAGCTCCCCGCCGTCGCCGAACTCAAAGGCGATGCCGCGCGCGGCAAAGAGGTCGCAGCTGCTCACCACTGCTTCTATTGCCATGCCGGATTGCCAACTCCGAGTGAACTGACAGTGCCCAGCATGCAGAAAATTTTCGCCGCCGATTGGAGCAAGTCCGGTTGCGTATCAGCATCCGAAGATCAGGAAAAAGCCCCTGCCCTGCATCTTACCGAGGCCGATCGCCAAGCGCTGATCGCTTTTTCCAAAACCGGTACTGATTCCCTCGGCAACAACGACAAAGCTGAGGCCGCTGAGCGAAAGTTCCACTCCCTGCGCTGTGATTCCTGCCACTCCCGCGATGCCATGCCCGCATTGCTCGATCGCACACACAGCGAAACGCAAAGTCTCACTGCGCACATTGCCGGTGCTAACGAAAAAGTCGATCAATCTCGACCACATATGAGCTTCATCGGCGAAATGCTGCGCGCCTCCTACATGCAGTCCGTCATCTCCGGCTCACTGACTACCAAGCCGCGCCCATGGCTGGACATGCGCATGCCGGCATTCAGCAGTCACGCCGCCTCGCTCGCCGATGGCTTTGCCCGACTTCACGGCATCGATCCCAACGAAGAAATCACCAGCACCATCGATCAAGCGCTCGTGCCGATTGGCAAAGACCTGCTTTCTGCCGACAAAGGATTTGGCTGCACCACCTGCCACGGACTCGGTGACACCAAACCAACCGCCGCTTTTGAAGTACAAGGAATTTACCTCGAACACATCAGCGCCCGTCTACGTCGCGAATGGTTCAATCGCTGGATGGATAACCCCGCCAGCGTCACACCCGGCACCAAGATGCCGCAATACGCGCCCAACGGCCAATCTCCCAACCCCGCCCTCAATGGCAAGGCCGATGATCAATTCAACGCCATCTGGCAGTATTTGCAATCAGTGGAGAAGAAGAATTAGAGACATAAGACTTTCAGACATAATACATAAGAGAAAGACTGGAGAGAGTTTAGTCACGATCCTAATTTCCCTTTCCCACCTTGACCGCCGCGGGCAGTTCTGAGCATACTCATGCCGTGCTTGCTTACGTTCATGATTTGGATCCGGTGATTTGGGACATTTGGCGCGGAGTGAAATTGCGTTGGTATGGGTTGGCTTATTTACTCGCCTTCGTCGTTGCCTATTACTTGCTGTGCTATCTCTCTCGCAAAAAGCTGTGGGTCATTGTGGAGAAAAACATTGGTGATTTCATTGCGCTGCTTGCCATGATCGGCGTGTTTATCGGTGGTCGGCTCGGCTATGTGCTGTTTTACATGATTCCTGAGCACGGATGGGGACCGATCGCGCAAGATCCGCTTTCGATCATTCGCGTCTGGGATGGCGGTATGGCCAGCCACGGCGGATTCCTAGGAGTGGCTTTGTTCGCTCTTTATTACGCACGAAAACACAAAATTTCATGGACCGGCATCGGTGATGGTATTTGCATCGTCGCGCCACTCGGGCTGATGTTTGGCCGAATTGCCAATTTCATCAATGGCGAGCTCTACGGTCGTGTCGCGGCACAACTCCCGTGGGGCGTGAAATTTCCGCAAGCCTTTCAAGAAGAGAGCTATCAAGTTCGTGAGACTGTGATCACCGAGATCGCCGATCGCGCACCGCTGATCTACGAACAAATGAACCAGGGCATGGAGCTGAGCGAAGCCGTGCGACTCTCGCCAGAGGTCAAGCAAATCTGTGCCGAGCACCTCACCGCGCGCCATCCATCCCAACTCTATGAAGGCTTTTGCGAAGGAGCGTTTCTCTTCGGTCTGATGTGGTTTCTGCGCGTCCGCTATCCACGTGCACCACATGGCATGATCTGTGGGATCTTTTTCATCCTTTACGGCGTGCTGCGCACGATTGTGGAACACTACCGCGAGCCTGATTCATCGCGGATCGGGCCGTTCACCAAAGGTCAGTTCTATTCACTATTTATGGTGTTGGCCGGTGTTGCTTTCCTTACCCATGCTTGGAAGAACCGGAAACAGGTGAGCTGATTTCATTGAGTAAAGCACCGATAGGTCTCATAGGACTTATACTGACCAATAACACAAAATCGTCTACAAAAATGAAGCGGTCCGATCAGAATACCTAGGAAAAACCCAAAACCTAGTGCTAATTGATCGGACCGCCTGCTAGTCGCTCTGCGACACGCCAAACATATCGCAAACCGTGTAGGAGTCAATGCTTTTTTGCGATTTTTTGAAGCAAATTTTCTTTTCTCAATAAACAACTGACAATCAAGGATTTATTGCGTGAAATTTTTCATTTGTGCCGGCATTTTCGAAACGCCAAGCCTAGAGAAAATTCTACGTTGGTGCTAGGCGTTTGAAAAACGCCGCCACACTTCGTTATCCTACATTTTATGCATCGAGCCGCAAAGCAGCTTTTTGCGCTGCCGTCTTGGCTTCGGTTTTACTGTTATTGGTATCTCCTGCTTGCGTCAGACGCATGCCTACGGGCTTCGATACACCGAATTCTTCCATGGTCACCCCATACATCACATCGGCGCGAGCCATGGTGCGTTTGCTGTGGGTGACGATGATGAATTGGCTATTATCAATGAAGCGATCGAGCACTTTGACGAAGCGATTGATGTTGGATTCATCAAGCGGCGCATCCAGCTCATCAAGCACGCAGAATGGACTAGGTTTGATCATGTAGATCGAGAAAAGCAGCGCCACCGCTGTCATCGAGCGCTCACCACCAGAAAGTAGTGTGATCGATTGTAGCTTCTTACCTGGTGGCTTAGCAATCACCTCAATGCCGCTTTCAAGAGGATCATTTTCGTCGACGAGCATCAGGTCAGCTTTAGCAGTTTCACCGAAGAGCTCCTTGAACATTTCTTTGAAATTCTCGCGCACCTTCGCAAAGGTCTCACTGAAGCGGCGCTGTGTTTCCTCATTGATGCGCTCTATGATGCTGAGCAATTCGGTTTTCGCATTGGCCAAGTCATCGTGCTCGGAGCGCATGAAGTTAAAACGTTCTTCGAGTTCTTCAAACTCCTCGATGGCATCAAGATTGACGGGGCCCATGGAATCGAGTCTGCGCTTGAGATCCATGACGATGCTTTCGACAAATTCCCAATCGGGCTCACCCTCGCAGTCGCCGGGGATGACCGATATTTGCGGCGCAATAGCACGCTCGCTCGCAGCTTCATTGTAAACAACAACATCCGGTTCGTCTTCGCTGTCCTCTGCATCATTGGCGATGCGACGAGCGCCATCTTTTTGCTGGGCTTTTTGGGAGACGATGCATTGCAATAAGGCGTGCGCATCAGGATCGAAGGCAGAAAGCTCGACTTGGTGGCGTTCATGCACCGTTTGCACCAAGCTTTCCAGTCGGAGTTCGATCTTGGTGGCCGCCACTTCTTCGCGTCCGCGTTGCTCGGCGAAGCGGGCATGCTGACGGCGGACTTCTGAAAGTTGGGATTCCGCCTCATCGATGCGGCGCATGATTTCCTCGCGCCCTGCGCTGCGTTCTTGTAACTCCTCGGCGAGATCTTCCGACTCTGCCGTATGGGTCTCGATCTCCTCAGCGAGCCGCGCATTTTCGCCATCGGCGGCATCGATGCGCTGGGTAAATTGCTCGATTTCCGCCTCGCGACGCATCGAGATTTCACGCAGCTCTAACAAACGAAGTTCCATCGGGCGCTGCTGCTCTTCCGCAGCCTGCTTGGCACGACGATCCACCGCGAGTGTTGTTTTCATTTCATTCAAAATCGTCGCCAGCTCTGCTTCATCGCGCAGTGAGGAATCCAACTCCATTTGCGAACGGCGTTGATCGCTATCAATGGCTTCGAGGCGAATCCGCGCGCCATGAAGTTCTTCTTCGAGACCCGTGCGACTATCAGTAGCGATTTGCTCGCGTTTTTCCAGTTCGCCACGCTCCCAAATGACGTTTTGCAATTTCGTTTCAAACGATTCCACCTCGCGCTTGGCAAGTGACAACTGCCCTTGCAGCGTAGAAATTTCGACCTTCTGGCGTTGCAGTCGCTCACGAGCCACTTCGACGGCTTCACGGGCTTTTTCCAATGACTGTGCAAGCTCGATGAGCCTCGCTTGAAATGCTTCATCTTCCGCACGGAGACGATCCACTTCCACGATCAGATCGCGGACTTCGTTTTGGCGTTCGAGCACGGAATTGCTCCCCTCACCTGCCGCACCGCCCATGATGGTGCCCTCAGATTTGATGATTTCGCCTTGCAAGGTAACGAATGTTACCGCGGGCAAAATCAGGCGCAAGTTGATTGCAGACTTGAGGTCTGCCACGATCATCACATTGTCGAGCAGCTTTTCCATCACGGCGGAAACACGACGATCTGACTTCACTCGGTCCAAGGCCCACGCGATGCCACCTTCGGGCACGGCTTCCATTTGCGTGCCTGTGGGGGCGCCGATGAAAGTTTCCGGAATGACTGCGGCTTTGCCAAATTTCTGCTCGGTGAGTCGATCAACAATAGCGGTGGCGAGTGTTTCATTTTCCACCAAAACGGCCTGCACGTGAGAGCCGAGAGCCGCCTCGATGGCACGAGCACATGTGCTATCGGCTTCAATGAACGAGGCCAAAACACCGTGAATGCCAGAGCCAAATTGCGCGGCATCTCCCAAGCCTGCTAGCACCTGGCGGGTGCCTTTTTCGTAACCTTCACCACTTTTCACCAACTGGCTCACAACCTCCAATCGCGAGGAGCGTTGGGCAAAAAGTTTGTGCGTTTCGGCAGCCGTAACGCGTGTGGAGTCAAGGTCGCCGCGCAGATGCTGGAATTGGCGTTCGGCACTTTGGAATTCTTCTTCGCGATTTTGCATTGAGCCCGCATGCTGATCGAGATCCTGAATCACGCGGCTTTCCTCGCTACGAAGTTCTTCGAGCGTCAGGCGCAGGCGCTGTTCTTCATCAGAAAGCTGGCGTGCGCGATCGCGATTGCCTTCCATTTGTGCGACCGAGCTTTCGATCTTGGCTTGCGATGCGGCGATGATCGTTTGCGATTTGTTCGCCTCCATGCGGCTGTCGCGCAAGGCGGATTCGATGCCTTCGCGGCGAGACTTTGCCGACATCGTACGCTCCTCGTGCTGCTCCACTTCCATCTCACGCTCGATGATGCGTTTGGTGAGACTTTCCAGCTCGGCGTGGCAATTTTTGAAATCAAATTCTTGCTGCGTCAGCTTTTGGCGGGTGTCCTCAACGTCTTCGCGATTCTGGCGAATGCGGCTTTCCAGCTCACTGCGACGCTCCGCATTGAAGGCGACACGGCCTTGTGCCGAGCTGAGTTGGTTGCGGTGCTCGTTGAGCTTTTGACGCAACTCCGAAAGTTGAGCCTCGAAGCTGCGAGCCACCGCGCGGGCCTCGGCGACGAGTTCCTCCTTGGCGGGCATTTGCTGCTCGATCTCGGTTTCCTTGACATCGAGCGATTTGATCGAGGTCTTGAGTTCACCGAGTTCCGCGGAGAGTTCGAGAAATTTTTTGTGGCTGAGATGAGTGTCTAGGACTTTTACATCGATCGCAAGCGCTTGATAACGGCGCGCCTTCGCGACTTGGCGACGGAGTGAGTTCATCCGGCGCTCTTGTTCTGCCAATACATCGCTAACGCGCAGCAAATTCGCCTCAGTGTATTCCAGCTTACGCAGTGCTTCGCGTTTTTCACGCTTATACTTGGTAATGCCGGCAGCTTCTTCGAATACCGCACGTCGTTCTTCGGGCTTGGAAGAAAGAATCTGATCGATTTGCCCCTGCGCCATGATCGAATAAGCTGTGCGGCCAATGCCCGTGTCCATGAACAAATCATGGATATCCTTCAATCGGCAAAGCGTGTTGTTGATGCGATACTCGGATTTGCCATCGCGATAGACCCGACGTGTGATCGATACCTCGTTGTAATCAACTTTCAGCGACGCTTCGCAATCGGCCATCGTCAGGGTGACCTCTGCCATCCCTTGCGCCTTGCGCTTTTCGGTGCCATTGAAAATGACGTCCGCCATCTCACCGCCGCGCAGCGCCTTGGCTGAGGTCTCGCCGAGCACCCAACGAATCGCATCCACCACGTTGGATTTTCCACAACCATTCGGCCCGACGATCCCGGTCACGCCGGTCGCGAATTCGAAAACAGTCTTATCGGCGAAAGACTTAAAGCCGTGAATTTCGAGAGATTTGAGATACATAAAAAATGGGGACGAAAACGAGTTGTCGCACGAGCACTCGCGCGAAGAACATCTTAACGAACCATGGGAAAAAATCAATCGAACAAACGCAAACAACACTACATGTGGTGTATTTTATTTTCAAATAACACTACCTGATGAGCTTTGTGAAAATTAAGAAATTCAAACAAAAATGCAAAACGAACGTTTGATTAACAGGATAAACCATCATTCACCAGCTCCACCCTGATTGACAAATTCATCGGTCTGCGGGCAACTAACGAGGAACGAGAACTGGGGCTCGACTTCACGTAATACGCGTAAAGGCCTAGCCTTACAGAACCTGAAAGGAGGGATGGGCGCTGCTACTTGGATTTTTTGGGCCATCGATAACCAATTACGCTGGATTTTTAGCAATGACCCATTTTACAGGCTTACCGAGTGTGATAAAAAGCAACCCCGATTTCTGAAAAAAGACTTGCGCAAATGGTTCGCAGCGACTACCCCATCGCCGATGACTACCGCTAATTCTTCTCTCGAAACCTCCCTGATCCTCTTCAAACCGGACGCTGTGGAGAAAAATCTCGTTGGCACCGTGCTCGCTCGTTTCCAGGCCGAGGGCTTCCGGATTCGTGGCATCAAGATGATGCAGCTCGATCACGCCATCCTTGCTGATCACTACGCACACATCTGCGACAAGCCCTTTTTTCCCGATATCGTCAAATTCATGAGCAAAACTCCCGTTGTGGCTCTTGCTCTCGAAGGCGAAAACGCTATCGCCCGCGTTCGCGATTTGCTAGGCCCGACCGATTCGAAGGAGGCAGCCCCAGGCACCGTCCGCGGTGACCTCGGCGAAGACAAAATGGTCAACGTTTGCCACGCCTCCGATTCCACCGAGGCCGCAGCCGCCGAGCTCAAGCGCTTCTTCAAAGACGGCGAAGTTTTCGCGTAAGCGACGTAAAATGGGGTAAAAAATGGGAAAATGGGGTCAGGGAAAATGGGGTCAGTCCTTGGATTTAAGTATTTTTTCATAACGCGCTATCAATTTCCTTCCCTGCTCACTTTTTCGAAAAAACCTTTCTGCCTTGCTCTTGCAAAAAAGATGCCCCATTTTTAGTCGTTTAGCAATCCATTCGTTGCTTACAACGCAGTGTTTTTAAATCATTGTGAATGGGGTCATTATCATTCGGATCATGTCCTCTCGTGGTAACTAAATGGGCTCATTCTCTTGGCAAAAGCCATTTCCATGCAATTGCTGCGATGAATGCGGCGGCGGAGACGGCAGGAAGCGTCATGGCCATGGGCGCTTCTAGGGCGTCAATGGTTCCTGCGGTGGCGGCAGCCCAGAGGAAAGGAATGGGGAAAAGCAGGAGGAACCATAGCGGCCGTTTCGACATCAGGAAGATGCCAAGCGCAAAGCAGATGGTGGGATCGGGCGACATGCCGAGGTATTCGACTCCTGTCAGTTTTCGCTCGGCATCGAGGGCGAGAAACGGATAGACTGCGAGACCAAAGACAGCGATCGCGAATCCGATGATCGCGGGTATGGTGGGGCGGAATTTTCCAAATGGCTTTCCCGCGAAGCCCCATAGCAAGATGAACGCGGCCTCGATGAGAAAGGCCCAGCCAAAGTATTTCCCCAAGGGTGTTAGCTCGGCGTAGAGTTGGAAGTGGAAAGTGACGGCACAAAAGACAATCGGCACGGCGAGCGCAACAGCAAGCGCTCGCGATTTTCCCATCCACGCGAGGACGAGGATGATCACGCCGAGCAAAAGCATCAGCGGATGCACGGGCCACCATTTCTCAAAATGTCGCTCGAAGAGGCGAAAATACACCTCATATCCGAAAGGGATGAAATTTTTGACCGAATAGCTGCTGATGTTGTCGATCATAGTTTCGTGATCGTCTCGATCATACGCTTGCGGGTTTCCTGATCTGGCATCGTGCCGAGGCGGGCGGCCATGTTTTCCTGCATGTGGGCAACCTTGCTGGTGGCTGGGATGGCGCAGGTGACGGCAGGATGTGAGACGATGAACTTGAGGAAAAATGCCGCCCAGGTTGTGCAGCCAATTTCCGCCGCATATTCGGGGAGTTTGGCGTTCTTTGATTTCACGAGGTTGAAGAGCTCAGCACCATCGAAGGGGCGGTTCGCAATGATCGCGATGCCCTTTTCTGCCGCGACAGGGAGCAAGCGCTCTTCGACCTCGCGGTTGGTAATGTTGTAGGTGAGTTGCACAAAATCGAGAGGCTCGCTCTTCATGATTTTTTCTAGATCCACGTGCCGTCTGCCGTGGGAGGTGGTGATGCCGAGATAACGAATCACGCCCTCTTCCTTCATTTTCCGCAGAGTGGCGAGGTGCTCCTGCCATGCCACGAGATTGTGGATCTGCATGAGATCAAAGCTCTTCACCCCCCACAACCCAGCCGACTCGGCGGTCTGTGTGCGGGTTGCCATGCCGTCCTCAGTGAAAATTTTCTCGGCAGAGAAAAAGTTCTTCGGAATGCCGATTTTCTTCAGCGCGTAACCGACCACTTCGCGGGCGGAGCCATACATCGGCGAGTTATCGATCATGCTGCCGCCGTTGGCAAAAAACGTCTTGAGGACTTCCGCACAGCGGTCGCGCAAGACGGTATCACTGCCGACATTGAAGGTGCGCCAGGTGCCCATGCCGATCACAGGAATCTCTTCGCCGGAGGATGGAATTTTTTTCATGGCCCCTTTCGCCTCCTCTGCGAAAACAGTGGTGGGCGAAAAGGCCAGCGCGGTGGCTCCGCTGCTGAGAAGTTTGAGTGTTTGTCTGCGATTCATGGTATTGATGGGGTTGTTATTGTTTTACGGCGTAAAGCGAAGGTGCCGAGGATCAGGATAAAGCATGAGAGGACGAAGATCTTGTTGATGAACCAGTTCGTCCGCCAAATCGTCCACTCAGGTTCCGGTGAACTGAGAAAGTGATAAAACAGCGTGACGATAATGACAATCTCAACGGCGGACATCACGATGGCGAGCCAAGCGGTGTAGGTTTTCCATCTCAGCAAAACCCAAGCGAGCCACACGTGGGCGACTGGCCAGAGATCCCAGGCAACGTGGGTCGTCAGCGGCAGCCCGTAGGCGGTGGCATGAACGATAGGAAAAATGTATTTGATCACCAGCGTCCACGCGGAAAGAATGATGAGGAAATGGGCAAGGAAAATGATCCATGCGCTGGGTGCTCGATCTGTGGGTGGGGAATGCGTCTTCTTCCCTATGGCGCATGAACTTTTCACTTAAAGATCGATACTTAATGCCAGCATCAGAGTCAATCAAATAGATGAAATGGCACAGCCATGGCGATCAAGCTAGGTAGAAAACGAAACGCGTGAATGGGGTCATGGGCGTTTTTTTGTTTGATCCGTCGGTTTCGCCGCGATACAAACCTTTCCATAGACTAACCTAACAGCATCGGGCAGTTTTCCCGATCCTCAGTGGCTGGCATTTCTAACCATTTCGTATCTGCGCACCTTCCGCGTCAGCTGGGCGAGAGAGAAAAGGCAGCGTGCACGCGATCACATGTTTGAAATTGATCGGAACACTGCCCTTTCGCTCACTTCGCGAGGCGATCGAGCAATTTCTGGTGAATGCCTCCGAAGCCGCCATTGCTGAGGACCGCTAGAACATCACCAGGCTGTGCTTTTTCGACGACGAGATCGACGATTTCGGGAACTCCGGGAAGATACCATCCGGTGCCGCCGAAGTCTTTGATGTCTTGTGCGAGGCGGTCGGGATTCAGCCGCTCGGCTTCGGGCACTTTATGGAGATCGGACATGGCGGCCACGACGGCGAAGTCGGCCAGCGCGAGGGACTCGGCGAGTTCTTTTTGGAAAACACTGCGCTTGGTCGTGTTCGATCGGGGTTCAAAAAGCACCCACAAGCGCGCACCGGCGTAGCGTTGGCGCAAAGCGGCAATGGCTAGCTTGATGGCAGTCGGGTGATGCGCAAAATCATCAACGACCTTGATGCCATTGACTTCGCCTTTCAATTCCTGACGACGGGCCACGCCCTCGAAGCTGAGCAATCCATCGCGTGCTTCATCGGCACTAAGGCCTGCAAATCGCGCGGCACTCACGGCCATGGCGGCATTGCGCACATTGAATTCGCCGACCATCGAGATTGAGTAATTTTCGCCATCGAGTGTAAATGTGCTACCCTCTTCGTGATACACCACATCGCCGATGCGCAGATCGCAGTCTTCGCTCATACCGACTTTTTTCACGGGGCATGGAGCCTTTGACGCGACATCGAGCGAGTTCGCATCATCGCCGTTGACAAACGCAATCCCATTGCGCGGGACGACATTCAGCAAACGACGGAAGCTGAGTTTGATCTCATCGACGTTGTTGTAAATGTCGGCATGATCGAACTCAATGTTGTTGATCACCACACATTCGGGCAAGTAGTGAAGAAATTTCGAACGCTTGTCGAAGAACGCCGTGTCGTATTCGTCGCCTTCGAGCACGGTGAGATCAGAGTCCGTAAACACCGCACCGCCGCCCAGATTTTTCGGCAATCCGCCAATCATGTAGCTCGGGTTGCGGTCAGCATTTTTCAACAACCACGCTAGCATCGAGGAGGTGGTGGTTTTTCCATGAGTACCGCTGACCACAAAGTTGCGCTTGCCACGCAGAAAATGCTCCTTGAGCACCTCGGGCAGAGAAACGTAGAGCAATTTCCGCTCCAGAGTCGATTCGGCTTCTTCGTTGCCGCGACTGATCGCATTGCCAATGACGATCACATCGGCGTCAGCAGGAATGTTCGAGGCCCGATAGCCCTCGGACAGAGGAATCCCCTGAGATTCGAGGAATGTGGACATCGGTGGATAGACATTGCTGTCGCTCCCAGTTACCACATACCCACGGGCCTTCATGCCCGATGCCACAGCTCCCATCGCAGTGCCGCAGATGCCTACAAAATGAAAATGCTTGTTTTGTCCCATTGACGTTTTCCCTAACAAATTATAAAAATTTACGAACTCAGAATGTAGGTGCCGCGACACGACCATTCTCACTCTCTTCGAAGCGCTGACGCAAGATGCGATCGGCCACCTCGCGGACCATTTCGCTCATCAGCAACCACAAATGACTGCCCTTGCGATAATCCGCCGGCGCGATGTGCTTGACCCGACCAGCATGGGTGCAGAGTTGGTAGCATTTGCGGAAACTTTTGCCGCTTTCATCCAGCGGATTATACACCGCGATCGCTTGACCGCCGTTGCGATTCAACACCGTGAAGCATGGCACATCGGTCGGTCCATCGCCGACATACACCATGTTCTCAAATGGAATCGGCCGCAACTCGGGAGGCATGTGATCATTCACATCCTGATCGTAGCGCAGCATGCCTTTGTTGATGCGGAAAAGAAACTGCGTCTTGGTGGTATGGGAGATGGTGCGTTTCGGGAAGCTGATGCGTCCCTCGCCATCTTCGCCAAACTCACAACCAAAAATCGCCTTCACATGCGGTTGGAGGCGCGAGCCATCGAGCAAGGCCTTCAAGCCTGACGACACAATGTAATGCTCGACCTTAATTCCTGCTGCCTCATGTTCCGCGGTGAGGCTTACTTTGGGTAGATCGGTGAAAATTTCCGGCAATCCGGGAAAAAACGACAAGCCTTTGCCTAGTTCGGTTAAGCGCGCATTGGTCACATTGTCCATGCCTAGGTAGTCGAGCAAGCACTTCATGTAGGCCAACTCGCCGTCCCACTTTTGCTCCGTTACCAAGGAATTGCATTTTTTCCAAAATTGCGCCGGATCGATGCCAAATTGCGGGAAAAGCACATCATCTTGCATGTACTTCGGGCTCAGAGTTTGATCGTAGTCGTAAACCAGAGCGATGATGTTTTGAGGAACGGCCATAAAGGGTCAAACAAAGAAAACCTTTCCTAGGATCGGCGGCAAGCCCAAAGTCGCACGCCCGAACGATTTTCCGGCACTAGAGTGTATGAAATCTGCCACATTTTTCAGCTCCGCGAAAGTAAATTATCCACTGGCAAAAATCGCAGAACGCTCTATAATGCAAGTATCGCAAGCACTCGCATGTCAGATCTCCCACCATCGCAAGAAACCCAAGCCATTCCAGAAAACCTGAAAAGGTTGCTAAATGAGTATCGTCGCAAGCTCTGGCGTGCCAAAATTTTCGAGGCAATCTTGGCGGGCGTACTCGGGCTTTTACTCTCGTTCTTGATCGTTTTCACTCTCGATCGTTTCATTCAAACTTCTGCCCTGCTGCGCCTTTGCATCTTGCTTGGCGGCACCTCGCTGCTTGCGGTTTTCGCGCCTTATTGGATGCGGCGGTGGATATGGGGACATCGTCGCGAAAATGAACTGGCCCGCCTCATCGCAGCCAAGCACCCAGACCTCGGCGATCGACTCTTGGGCATCATCGAGCTCCAAGAGCAAACCGAAGAGAAAGAATCGCTATCCCCTCGCCTGCGGCTTGCCGCCATGGAAACCGTGGCTGCCGATGCCGAAAAGCAGGGCCTTAGTTCGGCGCTTCCCGGCAACTGGATCAAGAAAGCCCTTTTCGCCACGATCCTTCTCGGCGGCGCCGCCGTTGCGGGCTTTATACTCGCGCCAAAGGCTGGTGTCAATGCCCTGCAACGCTGGGCGATGCCCCTCCAAGAAACCGAGCGCTACACTTTTACCAAACTCGATAACATTCCCAACAATCTGGTCGTCGCCCACGGCGAAGCATTCGATCTCGTCGTCCATCTCGCGGCAAACTCCGCGTGGCAACCCGATCAAGGCCTCGTTCGCTTCGGTGCATTGCCTACCATTTCCGCCAATTTGCAAGGGACATCCTACACCTTTTCTCTCCCCGCCCAAATCGTTCCCGGTAAACTTCAATTGTCCATCGGCGATGCTCGACACACCATTCGCGTCGAGCCCACCCTGCGTCCGTCGATAGACTTCGCCAACGCCGAGATCGTTTTTCCATCGTATCTGCAGCGCGGCGATGAAACCATCGACCTCAAAACAGGAGTAGCCACTGTGGTCGAGGGCTCAAAGCTTACCATCACACTCAATGCCTCGCGCGCACTTGGTACAGCCACTCTCGGCCCGATCACGCATGTGGTCAATCCTGATACAGAGCCCGCAAAGATACCCAAGCCCAATTTCACAGAAAGCCTGCGCATCGAGAAAAACACTGCTACTAGCTCTCCCCTGCCCGTTGCCCTCAGCTCATACGATGTGCCATTCACCTGGACCGATGAATTTGGACTCAAAGGAGATAGCACTTTTAAGCTCCGAGTTGAGGCGATCAAAGATACGCCGCCCTCCGCCTACATTCAAGGCGTCGAGCGTCAGATCGTCATCCTTCCCGAGGAAACCATTGAGTTCGATGCCCTCGCCGAAGACGACTTCGGACTGAAGGAACTAGGGATCGAGTGGTATGGGGAGGCAAGCAACACGGCCACACCATCAGGCCTCGCCAAAGGCGAAATGAAGCTCATGCGCGGTGCTCCAGCGGAACGTCGTCTCATAAGCAAAACCGCATTCTGCCCTGCCACGCAGAAAATTACTCCGCAGAAGCTTATACTCCGCGCATACACCCTCGACTACCTACCTATGCGTGGACGATTGTATTCCGAACCCATCACACTTTTCATTCTCACTCGAGATGAACACGCACAGATGCTCAAAAATCAATTCGATCGCGTCATCGGCGAACTCGAAGATGCCACGCGTCGCGAACAAAATGCCTACGAGGAGAACCAACGCCTTGAACGACTTGCTCCCGAAGAATTGCAAAAAGAAGAAAATCGCAAACGCATCGAGAACCAACAAAAAGCCGAGCAAGAAAACAAACAACGCATCGAGGATCTCGAAAAACGTATGGAGCAGCTCCTCAAAGATTCCACCCGAAATGGCGACATCGATAAAGAAAGCATGAAAAAAATGGCCGAGACGATGAAGTCACTCGGTGAGCTATCCAAACAAGACATGCCCAAAGTCGAAGGCAAACTCAGCGACGCTCAACAGCAAAACAACACTCCTGAGCAGAGCAAAAAAGACGTAGAAAAAGCCGTCGAGGAACAGAAAAAAGTTGTCAAAAAAATGCAGCAAGCACTAGAAAAAGCACGTGATGCGAATAAAAACATGGAGGCTTCCACTTTTGTCAATCGACTCAAGCGCGCTGCCACTGAGGAGGAGTCCATAGCAGCTGCCCTAATCGAAAAATCACAACTCGCCGCTGGCATGCCGGCCGCCAAGGTTGACCCTAGCGTTCTCAGCGTTTTGCAAGAAGTCGAAGTTAAGCAATCGAACAATGCCTCTGACATCCGCTGGCTACAAGAGGATCTCGGACATTTCTTCACCCGCACGAACAAAGAAGTCTACCAGGAAATTCTCGATGCTATGCGCAAAGGCAACATCGATTCTTCACTCGAAGAATTGCGCGAACTCATGCGCATGAATCACACCTTCCGCTCAGCCAATGCAGCCACATACTGGGCCAAAGAGCTTCGCGCATGGGCGAAAAAACTCGAAGGTGAAAAAGATGAAAATGGTGGCGGCAATGGAGGAGGTGGCGACTCCCCCAACCCTGAAGACGAAGACTTTGAATTCATGCTGCGCGTGATGAAGCTGATCCAAAGCGAACAAGACCTCCGTGCTTCCACTCGTGCTCTTGAGGAAATGAAACGTTCAGCCAAGCTCCAAAATCAACCCTAACAAATTTCATGAACCATACAGCATTCATTTTTCTTGCCTGCATAGCCTCATTGATCCCGGCCTTTGCACAAGATCAAACCGCGGAGAAAAAACCCAAGGTCGATACCGCGGAGATTTTATCACAACATCTCAAAGGCGCGGAGAGCGTTGCCGACAAGCAAGATCAATTGGCGGCCATGGTGCAGCAATTGAAAATTGAGCAAACCAACGGTGACGTGATCAAGCTACTCGACGAAGTGGAATTCATGATGGATGACGCGACAGAAATGCTGCTCGATGCCGAGACTGGTGGCGAGACTATCGCCGCGCAAACCGAAGTGATTGAGAAAATTTTTGAAGCAGCCAAGAAAAAGCAAGGCAGCGAAGGCCAAGGGGCCCAAGGCATGATGGAAATGATGAAGCGCATGATGGGCGAAGGCGCCGAAGGCGATAAGAAAAAGCCTGGCAAAAAACCCGGTGACAAACCCGGCGAAGGCATGAAAGGCGAATCCGATACTGCAAACTCCGCTAATGCGGGCGCTG
Source organism: Akkermansiaceae bacterium UBA956 (assembly GCA_002293145.1). Lineage (GTDB taxonomy): Bacteria > Verrucomicrobiota > Verrucomicrobiia > Verrucomicrobiales > Akkermansiaceae > UBA956. The sequence continues at coordinate 51,414 of DBCO01000002.1, forward strand.
CCAATGGCCAGAAGGTAGAAGAACGTCGTGTGCCCAAGGCATCAGGCCTCACCGATCAAGCATTCCCGGAAGAATATCGCAAGGCACTCGATGCATACAACCGTAATCTAACGAAATAATCCTATGGCCTATCTCGAACTCCGCAATCTCCAAACACATTTCCGCAAAAATGGTGGCTCGATTTTTTCGCCCAAGGTCGAAACCATACGCGCCGTCGATGATGTTTCCCTCTCAATCGAAAAGGGCGAAATCCTCGGCTTGGTCGGCGAATCCGGTTGCGGCAAGTCCACTCTCTCCCGCACCGTGATGCAACTGCTGCGTCCAACTTCAGGCGAGGTGTTCTTAAACAATGAATCACTGACTGATCTGAGTTCGATTGAAGTGCGCAAACGTCGCTTGGATTTTCAAATGATCTTTCAAGACCCTTACGCCTCACTCAATCCTCGGATGACGATTTTTTCGACCATCGAGGAAGCCATCAAGCAACGCCATCCGCTGATCAAAGGCAAAGAGACCGAAGAGCGCATCATTCGCTTGATGGAAACCGTAGGACTCGATCCTGCAGTGATGAAAAAATACCCGCACGAGTTTTCCGGCGGTCAGCGCCAACGCATCGCCATCGCCCGCGCCTTAGCACCCGAACCGAAATTGATCATCGCCGATGAACCAGTTTCTGCACTGGATGTTTCGATCCAATCACAAATTCTCAACCTTCTGCGGCAACTGCGCGATGATTACCAATTGACGATGATTTTCATCTCCCACGATCTTGGTGTCGTGCGCTACATCGCCGATCGCATCGCCGTGATGTATCGCGGAAAAATCGTCGAATACGGCGAAGCCGAAAGCGTGTTTCACAATCCGCAACACGACTACACCAAACGCCTCCTCAGCGCGATCCCCAAGCTTCCGGCAACGGCGTAATCAATTAAAGGCAACACGCAAAGCACCTCACTCAAATCGCACCGTTTCACGCAAAGCAATGCGATCGGAAGAGCCGCCGACGCGGATTTCATAGTCACCGGCATCCATCACAAATTGTTGCTGCGCTTCGTTCCAAAAACCTAATTTGCTGCGATCCAAAATCAGCTTTACGACTTTACTCTCTCCTGCCTTCAAGCTGACGCGCTGAAATCCACGCAACTGCATCTCGGGGCGGACCTCTTTCACTACGGGACTTTTCACATAAAGTTGCACCACTTCATCACCTGCGCGTTGGCCATCATTGCGAACTTTCACCGTGACTTCGTTCGATGCCGCATCGACATGCAAATTGGAATACGCAAAACTAGTGTAGCTCAGTCCATGACCAAAGGCATAGTGCGGCTTGCCGCGCACATACATGTAGGTAAAGCCCTTGCTGATGTCGTATTCATCTTGCGGCGGCACTTGTTTCTCCGAGGCATAGACTGTGTGAGGCAAACGCCCTGCGGGGTTGATCGTTCCTAACAAAACATCAGCGATCGCGTTGCCATATTCGTCACCTCCCCACCATGCTTGCAACATCGCCGGTGCTTTTTCTTTCAAACTAGGCACAGTCAAGGGACCAGCCGACATCTGCATAATGATGGTGCGCGGATTGGCTGCGATCACTCGCAATGCCAATTCTTCTTGCTTACCTGTTAGGCCGAGCGTTTCGCGATCATTGCCTTCTTGCTCCACACGCTCATTGGTGCCTATGCAAACAATCGCCACATCAGCCTTGCGCGCTAACTCCACGGCGTCCAACAATCGATCCGCTTCGCTGTGTGTCTGATATTCAACGGATTCTAGCTCAAAAGATTTTTCTTCGGCACCGCGAAGTTCGAGACAATCAAAATGCCCATCTGAGCCAGAACTCGCCGCATTTTTTCCGACTAAGGTGAATCCCAACTCAGAATGACCTTTTTCTAACACAACATCAGAAAATTCAGCCACCACCGCATACGCTTCCGCAGCGCGGTAGAAGTCGATCACTTCGCCAACAGACTTACCATTTATCGAGCATTGATAACGACCACGACTGGGAAAATGCTTTCCATGCAAGCGCAACGAATACGTTCCCGCCTTACTGATGGGGATGCGAAAGCTGATGCGATCGCCATTTTTTTCTGCAAGAAATTTCACACTGGCACCACCACGAAAACCTGGCTCGCGATCCACACGCACGGCGACGTCGGCTCCATCGAGCACGCCGCAGCCTTTGGCGTAATCCACCTGCACACCATCGCCAAAGCGATTTTTTAATCCCTGCAAAGCCGACACTGTCGTTCCGGTGGCACCGTTGTAGTTATTCAACACCACTCGATCCGCCAGCGGACCAATTACCGCGACTCGCTTGATCGCTGCGCGATCTAAGGGCAACAGGGCATTTTTATTTTCTAACAAAACGATACTTTGCTGTGAAGACTTCAAAGATAGCTTTCTGTGTGCTTCCGAACCGACCACTTGGGGTGAAATCTTGCTAAAAGGAACGCTCGAAAATTCATCGAAGTCGCCCAAGCGAAAACGCACCATCATCACACGGCGCACCGCATCATTGAGTCGTGCCTCGGTCAGCTTGCCCTGCTTCACGGCTTGCGGAATGTGTTGAGCATACTCTTTGTCAGAAAAATCACATCCTGCCATCACCGAGCGCGCCACGGCATCGACGTAATCCATTTTCCCTTTACCATGACCATCAACCATGGTTTTCACACCACCCAAATCAGAGACCACAAATCCTTCATGTTGCCATTCCTCTTTGAGCACTTTGGTCAATAGCCAATGGTTTACATTGTTCGGTGTGCCATTGATGGCGTTGTAGCTCGCCATCAAGGATTGCGCTTTTGCCTCCACCACCGCATCACGAAAATGCGGCAACCAATACTCGCGCAACATGCGCTCACTGACTGTGGTATCGAGCGCCGTTCGCCCGTGCTCGACATTGTTGACGGCATAGTGTTTCAAGGTCGCAGCTACTTTCAAGTAGCGCGGATCATCACCCTGCAATCCACGCACGTAAGCCACCGCCATGCGGCCTGTGAGATACGGATCTTCGCCCCAGGCTTCGTGATTCCGCCCCCAATAGGGATTGCGACCAATGTTGATCACCGGAGCGCGATAGATCAGCCCCTTGTGCTCCCCTGCCGCCTTGGGATCGATTTTCCATCCATTGTAAATCCCCCGCGCTTCATCGGACAATGCCGTCGCCACCTCATGCACCAAGTCCTGATTCCATGTCGCCGACATCGCAACGCACACGGGAAACAGTGTGGCGGCACGATCCCATTTCACACCATTGAGACACTGATTCCATTGGTCTGATCGAATTGAAAATCGCTCGATCGTTTCCCCTTTGTGATCGAGAAACATCGCTTTTTCTTCAATCGTCATCCGGTCTAACAGATCATCAACACGCTCTGACCAGGGCTTTGTCGCATCGCGGTAAGCAGGTGAATCTTCCACCGCATGGAGAGGAAGAGCCAAGCAAAATGCAGAGGTCAGAAGCAAGATTCGTTTCATCCATCAATGTCTATCCTTTCGCCGGAAAATTTCACACCGCCCGTTGTGTCATGCGCAACATATCGATCCAAAAAATCTGTTAGAAAAGAAACAAAAAATGCGCAGAATGGGTGTTCTGCGTATTTTCTGAATCGGAGTATCGAGATTGATCAGCCTGTCTTATCACAATCAAATCAGAATCCAGATATACCCAAACGCTCTGCGATGCGTTTGGGGCGCAGCATGGCCTCGACCATACGCGCGGCCTCATCATCACCGCGCAAGTCTTTGCACTGCGGATGAGCCTCGGGGCTGGCGATGATTCCCATCTGATGCAAGGCATGAGCCGTGCTGTGCTTGTATGAAGCGGCACTGCCTTTTGCATCGAGACGGAACACTTGGTCTTCCATCGATTGAAAGGCCTCGAACAATTTATACACTCGGGTGTCAAAACCGCCGGTTCCCGTAGGGAAACACTTGCCAGCCACATCATCATGCAACCACATATCTTTCGCCGCAGCGATCAAAGGAGCGGCACTACTCGCAGCTCCGATCAAGAGCGCTTGTCCCATTTTGATCGCTGAAGCGATGCCGAAGTCATCACCGCTATGAGGCGAAAAGTCCAAGCCGAGATCTTTTGTCATCGCCGTCCAGTAGAGGAAATGCGGTTCATCCAGCGTGCTAACTTTACCGCCCACGAATTTTGGATGTTGCGCCAGTTGCCACAACAACCAAGGTTCATACGGTGTCGCCCACGGCACAAATGATGGCTCCAGCGCGTGCACAATGCCAGGACGAATCAACCACTCGGCGATTTGATAGTAACCATCGCGACGACGTTGTGGATCGAGCGCATTGAGCCAACGAGAGGTCATGATCATCACCTCGCAGTTGTCATGTTCTTGTACTAAATTCATCAAGGGACGATAGCGCTCTGCGATGAATTCTGAATCATTCTCTGCACCGCGTGCCGTGATCCCCGCAATGAATTTCATATCAGGAAAAAATCCGCGAAAGCGACGCAGCACCTCGGCATACATCTCGTTATCGAGATCGAAAATGTAGCCCGTATCCGCATTGAGCACGGGCACGAGCTCGACGCCATAGGCATCGGCAGAATCTTTCATCCAGCGGATGCTCGCCGCAAAGCTATCCCAGTCCGGCTGACGATCCCGGAAGGGCAAAAGCACCGCCGAGCAGAGTCGCGAACGACTCTGGTGATCGACGAGCGATTCCTCACTCGTCCACGCCCATTTGGTATCTTGCCATGGGGTGTTAGGTTGCAGCTCGTGGGGATCAGATATGAGATGTTTCATAAGATCAAAGAGGCTCTACGTTCAACCACTTGCGTTGCTCCCAGCTTTGCAAGCCCAGTTCCGCCAACTGCACGCCCTTGGCGCCCACGCGCAAGGTGTAGGGAAACGGCTCATCACAGACCACGTGCTTGAGAAATTCTTCCCACTGAATCTTGAAGGCATTTTCATAGGTCGTAGTATCAGGCACTTCTTGCCATCCACCGAAGAAATCAATCGGCTGATCGATGTCTGGATTCCATACCGGCCGCGGAGTTGTGCCAAGGCTTTGCACCCAGCACTTGCGCAGTCCGACGATCGCACTGCCATGAGTGCCATCGACTTGCATGGTCAACAAATCATCGCGACGCACCCTTACGGTCCACGAGCTATTGAACTGGCAGATCACACCATTTTCTAACTCAAATGTCGCATAGCAGGCATCATCGGTGGTGCACTCATACGGCTTACCACTTTCATCCATGCGAGTAGGAATGTGAGTCGCGCCCATGCAACTCACGGCTTTGATCGGGCCGAACAAATGATCGACCACATAACGCCAGTGGCAAAGCATATCGACGATGATACCGCCGCCATCTTCTTTGCGATAATTCCATGAGGGACGTTGCAATGGTTGATCCGCATCTTCACCCGTGAAAACCCAGTAGCCGAATTCACCGCGCACGCTGAGAATTTTCCCGAAAAATCCCTGATCGCGCAGCAACTTGAACTTGCGAATTCCCGTCAGCCACAGCTTGTCCTGCACCACGCCATTTTTCACTCCGGCATCTTCACAGAGTTTCGCCAAACGCAAGGCCTCTGAGGTCTCGACAGCTGTCGGCTTCTCGCAATAAATCGCCTTTCCTGCCTTGACTGCTTTCTCAACAAATCCAGCACGTTGCAAGGTGCTACTGGCATCGAAAAAAATCTCGTCGTCCGGATTCGCCAACGCGGCATCGATGTCGGTGGTGTAGCGAGTGATCCCTGTGCGCTCGGCAAGTGCTTTGAGTTTATCGTGATTGCGCCCCGTGAGAATCGGGTCTGGCATGATGATCAAATCATTGCCGACTTTTAATCCCCCTTGATCGCGAATCGCTTTGATCGAGCGGATCAAGTGCTGGTTCGTGCCCATGCGTCCCGTGACGCCGTTCATGATGATGCCAATTCTTCGTGTTTCCATAAGTAAAAATACCATAGCACAAATTTTCCGCTGGTGAAACAGTATTTTCCTGCTATATCGATCGGAAAAACCGATGGAACTTTATCAACTCAATTATTTTCTCGAAGCCGCACGGCAGCGAAGTTTTACCCGTGCTGCGCGACAACTCCATCTCGCACAATCTGCTCTCAGCGAGCAAATGCGCAAGCTAGAAGATGAGCTCGGCACTCGACTATTCGATCGATCACGCAAAGAAACCCTACTCACTCCAGCTGGTGAAGTATTGCGACAACATGCAGAAATTTTATTAGATCAAGCCTCAGCCGCGCGCCGTGCGATTCATGAACATCTGACAATGAAAACGGGGCACCTCACCATCGGAGCAATTCCCACCGTGAGTTCCTGCGTGTTACCCAATGCGATTTCGCGATTCCGCAAAAAACATCCAATGATCGAGCTATCTTTATTAGAAGGAACATCTTCGCACATCGCTCAATGGGTGGAAGAAGGCCGCGTTGATCTCGGCTTAGTGCAATTGCCCGTGGGCGATCATGAAATGACCACCACCATTCTCTTTCGCGAGGCTTTTTCGCTACTGCTCCCCGCCGATCACCCATTCGCGAGAAAACGCAAAATCGCGCTTTCGGCGCTACGCAACGAAACGTTCATATTCTACAAAGGAAGAGCCCGCGATGTCGTCCGTGAGGCCTGTCGCAAAGAAGGCTTTGATCCGCATGGCGTTTGCGAAAGTGGCGAACTCGAAACCATTCGCAGTTTGGTCGGCACGGGCATGGGCATCGCCGTGCTCCCCGAACTCGCCAACAAACGCATTGCCGAGAATACTTGCGTGGTGCCTCTAAGCGATCGACCCATCGAGCGCGAAGTAGCTTTGTTAGAAAAAAAGCATCGAAGCGCCAGCCCATCAGCTCTCACCATGAAGCGCATCTTACAAAAAATGAGGGTTCACTAACAGGTCATGGCCGCGTGTCGTTGATCGTTCATTTTCCTGAAATCATAGAATCTTTGAAATGCTCCGATGCGCACGGTCATCGGGCCACCGGATTCTTGTTTGACGCCGTGTGCTAACAGTAAAACATCATTTCTTCCTTTCAAAAAATCTGTTCAATCCGTTCAATCCGTCGTTTAAAAAGCCTCAGCTCTGAGACGAGTGAAACACAAAGGCACAAAGTTTGCAGAGTGAATCGTGGAGAATTTTTCACCAACCGAATACGATCAGTTACACCCCATAAAATGTTAGGACACCACCGGCAAACTCGCCGCTGCCACCGCCTGACCATGACGTTTGGTTTTTTCATCGGGCACTACCAATTTGATCTTCAGCTCAGGAAACTCGGCAGCGAGAACTTTTTCGGCCTCGCGAATGATGATTTCACCACCTTCGCCAGACGTCACTCGTCCCAAGATCAAAAGATTTTCCATCGCATAAAAATCCGCATAGTGAGCGATCGAGTAGCCAAAGCAAATACCGATCGTTTGATAGATTTTCGCAGCGCGCTCATCGTTCGCCTTCATTGCTTCCTGCACTTTCACCAGTTGCTCAGGAAAGGGCATTGTTCCAAAATCGAATCCAGCCGCCGGCGCCAAACGAGCGACGGCTTGTTGGGAGAAATAGAGAGCTCCACAACCGCGATCGCCCGACCATTCATCGAGCGGTCCTTCTTCACGATAGTCCACCGGCGCGAATGCCAATTCATTGAGCCATGGCTTGATGTGCCCGTCTTGATCGACGTAGCCAGCCGCTTGCGACGTTCCCATGGCCACGCCAAGCACAGCATTCGCTTCGAGCCCCATCGATCCCGCCAAGGCTGTCACTTCGCCATCATTGACCACCTCGAAGGGGATGTCATTCCAGCGTTTTTTCAGCCCGATAAAAATGTCACGCACATGCGTTTCATAGTCCTGCGGACTCACTCCGCGAAACAGCGAAGACGCGCGCACCTGGTTGTTCATGATAACTCCAGCCGAGCTTCCACCAATCGCATCCACACGTGGCATGTGCGCGGCAGCGCGGATGAGCGAATCCTGAATGCCCTCGATGTGATACTGCGGGTCATTTTGGAAATAGGGATCCCATACAATCTCTTCCGAAAAGACCACCTCGCCATTGATGACCGCTGCGCATTTGCGATCCGAGCCACCAAGATCGAAGCCGATGCGGCAACCACCTAAGTTGCGGCCCAGGCTCATCGCCTCGCCTTGCTCTGCGGGCAATTCCGACAATGCAGCCGAGCGCACCGAAATCGGTTCGCCAAAAATTTTCGTGCCAATGAATTCGCGATCAAACTTACGAGAGCCTTCACTCGCATAAGCCTTCTCAAGCATCGCTACGACATCATCAGCACCCGCGATCAAAATCCGGCTTCCGCCTTTTTGCCACAGCAAAAACTTCACCAAGCGCTCGACGTATTTCTCGGTATCCGCCGCAAATTCCGCGGTCGCAGCTAGCAATCGACCCGCCCAGCGGAAACAGGTGCCATCCTCGCGCATCAAGGCCAGCGAGACATCACGACCGTCTTTTTCGGCAAGCGCAACATAGGCCCGATTCCACAAAACGGCGGGCACAAAATCAGGATCCAATACGGGCAAAAATTGAGGATGAATGGAGATCGAGCTCATAGTGTCGCCGCAACCATATCCACAACTCTGTATTTTGGGAAGATACAAATGAAAAAATCCATTTTGCCCAATTTACTAGTCTTTCACACACGCCGAAGGCATACAATCAGTGCTTCCGGAGCCCCGAAAATCCAGCGGTGTTTAGAACTCAGAAACCACACTACCATCATTCAAAAAACTCGATAATTTACTTTCATACGCGCAAGATTAACTTGGTTCGATCACCTCAACAAAATCGCGTCTCAGCGCAGAAAGTTCTTGCGTATTGAAAAATTCAATCCTACGACCACTTCAGCGCTTCGCAGGAAGCACTGCCCGCGGCTCCACTCGAGACCGCCCTTTTGCTGTCTTCGTCGATGAGAAAGATTGTTTTAGGTTCTAACCAATCACTCATCGCCCCGCCCGCTCACCCATCAAGGTTCGAGTCAGGCACCGTACACATCAAACTATGAATCCTACCTCCTTTGAGGCCATGCCTTTGGCTGCGCCCCTCCACCGCGTGTTGCAAGAACTTGCCTACACCACACCATCACCGATCCAGGCCCAAGCAATCCCGCTGCTGTTAGAAGGCCGCGACCTCCTCGGTTGCGCCCAGACCGGCACTGGCAAGACTGCTAGTTTCGCGCTGCCGATTCTCAACGCGCTCCACGGCACTACCGGCAAGAACCGTCCTCGTAGTCCTCGCTGCTTGGTGCTCGCCCCGACCCGCGAACTCGCCATTCAGGTTGGCAAAAGCTTTACCACCTACGGAAAATACGTGCCCTTCCGTCACACCCTCATTTACGGAGGTGTCGGTCAATCCCCACAGGTCAGCGCTATGCGCAATGGAGTCGATGTACTAGTCGCCTGTCCAGGCCGCCTACTCGATCTGATCGATCAACGTCATGTCGATCTCTCATCAGTAGAATTTTTCGTACTCGATGAAGTCGACCGCATGCTCGACATGGGCTTCCTTCGCGATGTCAAACGCATCGTTTCCCTACTGCCACCAAAACGTCAGTCCTTATTCTTCTCCGCGACCCTTGCGCCGAACATCGTTGAGCTCGCTCACTCGATCCTGCGTAATCCGGCCAGCGTCAGCATCACGCCCGAGACCACGACAGCAGAAAAAATCGATCAACAAGTCTGCTTCGTGACCAAAGAATCGAAGCGTCCCTTGCTCGAAGAACTTCTGCGTGGCCAAGCCAATGCCCGCGAGCAGAAACTCACCATCGTTTTCAGCCGCACCAAGCACGGCGCCAACAAACTCGCCAAATCCCTCTGCGCCGCCGGCTTTCCCTCCGATGCCATCCACGGCAATAAATCACAAGCGCAGCGCGAAAAAGCGCTCGATCGTTTCAAAAAAGGTCTCACCCCCGTGCTCGTCGCCACCGATGTCGCCGCCCGTGGTGTTGACGTCAAAGACGTCGGTTTAGTGATCAACTTCGATCTCCCGAACGAACCCGAAGCCTACGTGCACCGCATTGGCCGTACTGCCCGTGCTGGAGCCGAAGGCCGTGCCGTTTCGTTCTGTTCTGAAGACGAGCTCGAATACCTGCGCGACATCGAAAAAATCATCCGCATGCCGATCCCCCGCTGGGACAATCACAACTGGCACGAAGAAGCTCTCGCCGAGCGCCACAAAAAAGGCATTCGCGGTCCCGCTCCGAAAAAGCCCCAAGGTGGCGGCGGCGGTCAACACCGTGGCCAACGTCGTCCTCCTCAAGGCAACTCCGGTCAACGCCAAGGCGGACAGGGAGGACAAGGTCAAAGTGAAGGCCAAAACCAACAACGCCAAAAATCCCGTCCCGCCGGCAATCGCGGACGTTGAAAAATTTCATCTTAAGGTCAAAGGTCGGCAGCGAAGCTAACAGCCCGCTTATCGTAACCGATTTCATGGCTTAAACCCATCTAGCTAATTTTAGTTTCATCAGAAAATGAAAAAAAGCCGCCATGTTGCAACAGGGCGGCTTTTTGTTTTGAAACGCTTTTGAGAACGGTGTTTCCCATACAGGAAAGTGAATCGAGCCGTCGCATTGGCGCTTATGTCTTGCACTTCTGAGGCAGATGAATCAAGGGATTGAAAATCCCTTCTCCATAATAAAAAAAAGCCGCTGAGCACAGTGGCGCAGCGGCTTTTTTGATTTTAAGAATATTACTTGAGCAGGTCTTTCACGGCATCGCGCTCTTCTTTGAGCTCGTTGATGCTGAGGTCGATCTTCTCTTGGCTGAAGGCATCGACGGCTATGTAGATTGCTGGCTTTTTCTTGGCGGGTATGATAGGAAAAGTGATGAGTGTGGAGTGATCAGTGATCAGTGATCAGTGGGTGAACTGGATTCGAGGGTATCGGCGTGGAGTATATCGAGGTAGCTGCGGTAGGCGTAAAGTTTGCGGTAGTTCTGACCAGTGATTTCGTGGATGATACCGCGTTTTTCGAGGGTAGCTATTGCCTTCGTTGCGGTCGGCGTGGAAACACCGAGCGAGTGAGAGGCCCGGGGTACGCTGGTGATGGGACGGCGCTGCATGTACTGATGCAATCGGATGACCGATGATGCTTCGGCTTGGAGTATCGTCGCATCGCGTGCGAATAGCTGGAGTAAATCACGTGCTGTCTGGGTGGCAGCGCGTGAGGTTTCCAAAACGCCAGTGAGGAAAAAAAAGAACCACTCTTCCCAATCGCCAGAGAGGCGGATATCCTGAAGGAGCCGGTAGTATTCGTTACGATTTTTTTTCAGGTAGAGGGATAGATAAAGCATGGGAGAATCCAGCACTCCCTCGGCACACAGGATGAAGGTGATGAGCAATCGACCGAGCCGTCCATTGCCATCAAGGAAGGGGTGAATCGTTTCAAATTGCACATGAGCAAGCGCCGCCTTGAGGAGCGGGCGGGTTTTCACAGGTTGATCATGAAGGAAAAGTTCCAGTGCGCCCATGGCATCCATGACCATCTCGGGAGGTGGTGGCACGAAGCGGGCGGTGCCCGGACGAGAGCCACCGATCCAATTCTGGCTGGTGCGGAACTCTCCAGGCATCTTACCGCTACCCTTGCCGTGGGATAGCAGGATGCGGTGGATGTCACGTATCATTCGCAACGAGAGCGGTTGCCCATTCTTCAAAAGTGCCAGTCCATGCTGCATGGCATCCACGTAGCAAGAAACCTCGGCGGCATCTTCTTCTAAGCCTGCAGGAGTGTTTTCCAGCTCATGACTTAGAAGATCCGAAAGGGAAGATTGCGTGCCCTCGATCTGAGACGAGAGCACGGCTTCTTTTCTGACATAAGAATAAAGAAACAGCCCAGGATCAGGCAATAGGAGAGAAACACCGTCCAATCGGCCCAGAGCAGTGGATGCGGCATCCAGCAAAGCCCCTAGCTCGCCATCGATTGCCAATGTCGGTTCTGGAGGCAAGGGATGAGGGACGAAGGCCGTGGCTTTCTCTCCGGTAGTGCTAATGGGCAGATAATGACCTGTGAGTCCGCGCTTCATATAAAGAAAATGGTGATTTTGTTTAATTGTCGACGCAACATGTAAAGGTTTGCTTCATTTGCGCAAGGAGAATTAAACTTTTGGGCGATTTTCTTTCATTTAAGGGGTTCAAATGAAAGTTTTGTTTTTTGAGGGAGATCGGCGAGCATTTGCTGGAAATGGCTTTCTGCTTTTTCGGCAAAGTCGGACTGGATTATATAAACGTCACAGAACTCGACGAAGGCCCTTTTTTAATCTGTTTCATCTGCAATCAGCGGTTAAACTTAGGATTTCGGGTTTATGACTTTTACGGCGGATCGAAAGGGAGTGAAAATCCCTTCTCCATAATAAAAAAAGCCGCTGAGCTCAGTGGCGCAGCGGCTTTGAAGAAGATGGAAGAATATTACTTGAGCAGGTCTTTCACGGCATCGCGCTCTTCTTTGAGCTCATTGATGCTTAGATCGATCTTCTCTTGGCTGAAGGCATCGACGGGGACGCCTTGCACGACTTCCCACATGCCATTCTCGATGGTGCGGATCGGCATGGAGGCCATGAGGCCTTTTTCGATGCCGTAGGAACCATCGGAGCAAACAGCGACGCTGTGCCAGTCACCGGCAGGAGTCGGTGTGATCAGGCTCTTTACGGTATCGAGCGCGGCATTCGCAGCAGAAGCGGCGGAAGAAGCACCACGCGCTTTGATGATCGCGGCACCACGTTGTTGCACGGTGGAAATGAATTCACCCTTCAGCCACTCGACGTGGGAAATCACTTCGGTCACAGGGCGACCGTTGATTTTTGCGTTGGTGAAGTCAGGATACTGCGTAGCAGAGTGATTGCCCCAGATGCACATGTTGGTGACCTTGGACTGATGCACGGCGGCTTTTTTCGCAAGCTGGCTCTTGGCGCGGTTTTCGTCGAGACGAGTCATCGCGAAGAAGCGCTCATTTGGCACACCATCGGCATTGTTCATGGCGATGAGAGCATTGGTGTTGCAGGGATTGCCGACGACGAGAACGCGCACATCTTTAGCGGCATTGCGTGCGATTGCTTTGCCTTGGCCGGTGAAAATTTTGCCATTGATGCCGAGCAAGTCGCCACGCTCCATCCCCGCTTTACGAGGAACGGAACCAACGAGCAGGGCCCAGTTGGTGTTGCGGAAACCTTCGTTCAGATCCGCGGTAGGCACCACTTCATTGAGCAGTGGAAATGCGCAATCGTCCAGCTCCATGACCACACCTTCCAGCGCAGGCAAAGCGGGCTCGATCTCGATCAAGCGCAGATTCACCGGTTGATCTGGGCCAAAGACCCAGCCGGATGCGATGCGAAACAACAAAGCGTAGCCGATCTGGCCAGCGGCTCCCGTAACAGAAACAGTAATTGGTGGTTTCATAAGACGCGCCCTCCATAGACGTCTTTGTGGCATCGGTCAAGAAACGCATGCAGCTTTCGCAAAATATGCCGCGATTTTGCAAATCGAGCATCACGCATTTACGGAACTTCCAGCCGGAATTGCGGAATTCTGGTAAAAACGGCCTCGCCCGTGGCGGTTTCGCCAAAATACGCACCGTTGACGGTCGCCGATTCCGCCACGACGTGATAGCTGTTGTAGGTGAATTCATCGCCCTTCTCGAAGAAAGGCGTCTCCCCGACCACGCCCTCGCCTTCCACCACCACGGTCTCACCATCGTCCTCGCGGACCACCCACTTGCGCCCGCGCAGTGTCACGACTTCGTCTGATTCATTCCAAATGCGCATGGCATACAGAAACGGATACGGTTTTTCCGCTGGGGCATCCAGCTCCGGCATGAAGCGCACCTCGCGCACCTCCACATTCCAGCCAATCAATTCTCTCACAAACAAAGCTTTACACAATCATAGCATCACCCGCAAGTCTTGATGCTGCGTGCCCGCAGACGAATCCGAAAAATTTTCACCTTTGAGATTGACAGCGGACGAAAATTCGAGTTCATTTGCCCCCCGCGAAGACAATCACGAATGCTCCTCGCCACAACATTTTCCCTTTATTGCCGGTAACGGCGGAGTAGCCAAGTGGGAAGGCATTGGTCTGCAAAACCGACATGAATGGGTTCGACTCCCATCTCCGCCTCCAGCAAGACCTGAAAAATTCAGGCATCTAACAAGACTGGGGTAGCTAAAAGTATTTGTCTGATCAAAAAACTCTGCGTTTGACTCTACAAACTCAACGCCTTTGCGCTTCGTTCCTATCTGAGCAAATAGCTTTTTTAAACTTCGGATTTTACGGATTATACTGATTTTTTGATGATGTAAAATGAAGTGCCTTCAAAAACAAATTTTTACCTAATAACTTCTAACCAATAACCGACAACTTTCTGAAATCCCAGTTTCAACTGCACATTTTAGGATGAATCAGCAGAAGCAGTGAGTGATCACAGTGCTTCAACTTGCTATTGCTTCAGAGCGTAATGCGTTGCTATATTTGATTCCCCTTTTTGTGCCTTTTGCGTTTTTTTACGGCCAGAAAATTAAAGCTCCATTCAATCACTTCACCTCGCCCCAGATCGCTTGCATGAGCTTGTGGACCTCAGGCTCGGCTTGTTTGAGTTCGCCTGGGCTGAAGGGATAAAAATCGTTTGCGCCAAAATACGCTTCGGTCATTTCCGAAAAGAATTCCTTCTGATCCGTTAGACCATAGTGTCGGTGTTTTTGACCGGAATTATTCAGCACGGCTTCGTACTTCCCGCTGTCGCAAAATTTTTTCCACGCGTCTAACACTCGTTTTTCCTCAAAGCCGAGGACCTGATCGTGGTAGGCGTGGGCGAGTTCATGAAGAATCACCAGCGGCATGCGAACGTTTTCTTTCGGGTCGAGTAAATCGCTCGCCTGTGGAATGTGCACGCATTTTTCTAACTGCGCGCTGTAACCATTTTCGACCAACCATGCACGACTCGGATGGTATTGCATCGACTGGAGCTTGCCGTGATCAAGATCCAGCTGAATGACGACTTTTTGCAATTTCTCCAAAGCAGCTTGCGGCACAATCGCCACAATGTCCGTGAGCTTGGCATCGAGCAGATTTACCGCACGTGCGCCGATTTCCTGATTTTCTCCCGCGAGCAAGCGAGCATCGACGCGAACTGTCCAGCCCTCGATGTTGCGTTCTTCGTGCTTGGTTGGTAAGGCTGGCACCTCGGCCAGAGCGATGGCGGCACTGGAAGAAAAAAGGATCAGTGCCACATGTTTCAGGAGAGTCATGCTTCTATTTACTCGATCTCCATGGTGCTTTTATCGTGACTTCGAAGTTTTTGTTCGTAGAGTTCGCGATATGTCACGACTGACGCGTTTTATCCTCATTCTTTTGCTGCTTTCACTGCGAAGCCATGCCGTAGATAGCGCCATACCTCAACGCATTTTATTCATCGGTAACAGCTATACGGGCTACAACAATTTGCCGTATTTGGTCGGTGAAATCATTGCCAGTAATGGCAGTGAAAAGCCACAGATCAAGTCATCCAACCCGGGTGGCAGGACGCTGGAAAATCATCTGAGCATTCGAGAAACGCTGACGTTGATCGACGAAGGAAACTGGCATTGGGTTGTCATCCAAGGCCACAGCATGGAGGCTGCGATGTCAGAAATCAACGAAGTGACCCGTAAATCCTTTATGAGCAGTGGTCGTGCTCTCGCCGAACGAATTCGCAAAAGCAGTCCCAAAGCGCAGATTCTTTTTTATCAAACCTGGGCGCGCCATGCCGACTATTGGAAAGACCAAACGGCTGATCGCAGCATCGGCAATTCCCCTAACGAAATGAGTGAGCGCATCCGCACATGGTATGACAAGCAGCAAGAACAATGCGCCAATAGCTCTGTCGCACCCGTCGGCCAAGCTTGGACTTTATTTTATCAAGCTCATCCCGAGCAGGCCAAGGAATTGCACATCGCCGACAACTCACATCCGAGCTACCAGGGGTCCTATCTTGCCGCACTAGTGATCGCGCACAGCATGAATGCACTGGATGAAAAGCAGCGCATTTCGTATCGCGGAAAACTCAGCGAACCAGAGACGAAAGGCTTACAAGACATTGCGAAAAAGGTATCTGCTGAGCGTACTAAGACCCGCTAAACGATATATTCTGTTGCAGCCACAGAGTCGTTACGCTAGCCTGTGCACATGCGCACCATTCGCTCTCATCGCAAGATTCGCTTGGGCATTCTCGGCTCAGGTTCTGGATCGAACTTTCAAGCACTGCTTGATGCCATCGCCGCAGACACATTAAACGCAGAAGTTGCCTTGGTGCTAAGTGATGTTCCAAATGCAAAAATCTTGGATCGCGCAGGCCATGCGGGCATCCGTGCGGAGGTAATTGACTGTCGTGGATTTGCCAACAAGTTCCCTGACGAAGCACAAGCGGAGACAGCGCGCGCGCTGCAAGAGGCCGAGGTCGATCTGGTCTGCCTTGCGGGCTTTATGCGATTGATCAAAGCGCCCTTGCTCGCAGCTTTTCCCGAACGCGTGATCAACATTCACCCATCGCTCTTACCTGCCTTTCCGGGCCTTGAGGCATGGAAGCAAGCGCTCGATGCGGGTGTCACCGAGGCGGGCTGCACCGTGCATTACGTCGATGCAGGCATGGACACCGGACCGCACATCATTCAGGCAAAAGTGCCTGTGCTGGAGGGAGATGACTACCCTTCTCTGCACGCGCGCATTCAGGTGGAAGAGCATCGCATTTATCCCCTCGCCGTGCAGATGGTAGCGGACAATTTTTCTTGTCAAACAGCTCTTTGTTCTACAAAGTAAGTGTATGGATACAGCGCGGGAAGCAGCAGAGCAGTTGCGGATGATTCGCAATTTAATGGAGCGGGCAACGATTTTTCGCGCGCTCACCGGAGAAACGGCCCTAGTAGGAGGAGCGCTGGCGTGTCTCGCTGCGTGGGCTTCTGAGAAAAAAATGGGGCTCGCATGGGCGCAGTTTTGGCTCATCGGCCTTGCATTCGTCATCGGCTTTTACATTTTCCAGATGTGGCGCATCGCCCGCGCCAAAGATGGTGGCAAGATCTGGAACCAAAGCCTGAAATTGGTGCTTCGCTGCGCGCTGCCCTCACTCCTTGCTGGTGGCATCACCGGTCTACTCATCGCAAAAGGAGCCCAACAAGGTCATCGTGAACTCGCCGCTTGCTTCTGGATCACCCATTACGGCATTGCCCTGCTAGCGATTCGTGAATTCGTGCCAAAGTCGATGGTCTGGCTCGGCTGGGCTTTTGTGATTTTCGGCGTCGTCGCCCTATGCACTTTCATGACTTCCGACATTGCCTTTCAAGTCATGCACAAGCTTAATGGATCACGCCTGATGGCGCTCTCCTTTGGCGGTCTACATTTACTCTACGGCGCTCTGATCGTTACCACCAACCAGCGCGATTCCGCGAATGATTGATTTTTCTAAGCTCGATAAAACCATTCACGAGAAAGGCCGACTGTCCATCATGACGCTGCTTGCTTCTCGCGCTGAACCGTGGTCATTTCAGGATCTGAAATGCCAGCTCGATATGAGTGACGGAAATCTGATCACCCACCTGCGCACCCTCGATGCCGCTGGTTATTTGCAAAATGAAAAGCTCACCGGTGATGGCCGCCCGCAGACAAATTACTGGCTCTCCAAACCCGGCAAAAAGGCCTTCGATAGTTACCTCTCGATCCTTGAGGAAATTCTCAACATCGGGCGTTGATTTTTCTTGCTAATTTCACTTTGCAATGCAAAGTTAAAACCGCGTGCACGATATTGCGCGCTTTTTTTGAACCAATTACTTTGCCAAACAAAGCATGAAAACAAACCGCAACCCCATCGAGCTTTTGCAGCCCTCAGGCATGAGCACCACGCAATTTCAGGATCTGCAAAAAATCCTCCACCTCAGTCGCGACCATCGCATCTGGTCATGGCATCCATTATCACCCAATCCCCTCCTCCAACTGAGTTTCGAAGACGCCGGCCTAAGCTCGCATCCACAAGATCTTCGACAAGACTCTATGATAATAATCCCCCCATTCGGCGCAGCACTCAGCTACCGCAAGGCATGGAAAAATCAGCACCGAACCGTATTCGATCTGTCCACCCCCGAAGTCCGACGCGCCCAGAGCACCCTTGCCCTGCTCAAATTTGAAGGCGCCGAACTCCTCGTCATCGGCCGCAAAAACGATCCCGAAGTGCAAGTGCATCTCATTGATCACCCTCGCGCCCGGGTCATCGAAAATGCCGAAGATGCGGTGCGCATTCCTTTTGCACCCGCCTTCAATCTCATTTGCCAAACCAGTCATTGCCCACAATTGGCTCGCCATCTCACCGCAGTGATTCAAGGTCGCCACCGCGATAGTAAGGTTACCTTTCTCGACACTTCCAGCACCCAGGAAAATCTCCGCCGGGCTGCACTGACGCAGATCGTTCAAGCAGGTTGTCGTCCCGATCTCTTGCTTGTATTTGGCCATGCACACAGCGCCGAGATGCTCCTCCATGCGGCAACTGAGCATCGCCTAAACGCCATGCGCATCGGTCATAAAAACCTGCCACGCAGCTTACCCAACCATGCTCGCATCACCATGATCGCCTGTGATGATGTCACCCCCCAAGAGTGCACCTCGCAGATAAGCACTCTCGAATATATTCGCGTGCAGAACGACCCATACGCGGCCTAACAAAAAAATCACAAGCCCGCCAACTGCGCCTTGCGCAATTCTTCTCGAATCATTACCTCGCAAAGTTCGATTTGCTTCGCTCTGCGCACTCTTGCCTCACTAGCGATCTGCTCTAAAGTATCGATGTCATAAAGATACACCTCCTCAATCTCCGCCACCGCAGGATCAATGTCGCGCGGCACTGCGATGTCGATAAAAAACAATGGCCGATACTTGCGCTTGCGGCGCACTGCTTCCACATCGGCTTTCTGCACAATCACGTGCGGTGCCCCCGTCGATCCGATGACCACATCCACTTGCTCAAGCACCAGTTGCCAGTCATCAAAACGCACGGCCTGGGCATTCATTTGTTGCGCGAGATCCAGAGCCCGATCGTACGAGCGATTCGCCACAAAAATGCTGTGAGCCCCCCGTGATTGCAGGCTTTGCGCGGTGACACGACTCATCTCGCCCGCACCCAAGATCATCACCTTGCTGTCCTTGAGATGACCAAAAATTTTCTCCGCAAGATCCACCGCAACGTTGCCGATCGATGTCGCACCTTCCTGAATCCCGGTCTCCGTGCGGACTTTTTTCCCTACCGAAAATGATTTCTGAAATAATCGATTCAGCACTCCCCCTGTCACCCCAGCTTCAAGGGCCGCTTGATACGCATTTTTCACCTGACCAAAAATCTCCGTTTCACCGAGAACCATCGAGTCAAGACCACTCGCCACGCGACACAAATGCACCGCCGCATCAATGCGCATGCTATGATAACAATGCTCCTTGCCACCGAGAATTTCTTGCAATTTCGCAATCGCCTGCGTGTCGCCCGCTACGTAAATCTCTGTGCGATTGCAAGTCGAGACAACCACAACTTCTTCCACACCCAGCTGATCTCTCAAATCGCGCGCAGCCTCGCCCAATTTCGACGGTGCAACAGCAAACAACTCACGCACCTCAACAGGTGCAGTCCGATGATTCAGTCCTACACAAATCAATTCCATCACACTGCAAAAAACACCCCGAAGGACAACAAAAATAAAACCACCACCACCATTGAGAGCTTACGCCCCGTAATGCCCCTCCACTGCTGCACCAGCAACAGTCCTCCATACAAAAGCCACACGACCACAGCCGCGATAAAATGCGACCAGCCCCCGCGATGTGGCATCATGAATCCCCCAACAATCCCCACCGTCAACAAACCAAAACCAATCCACAACAAGCGCTTCACCGAGGCTAACAACTCGCGCACAGGCGGCAAATCACGAAACAAGCCCGAGCGCAAATGATGCTCCTTCAGCTGATGGTCTAACACCAAAAACATCACCCCCGTCACCGCGGCCAACGCAAAGGCTCCATAGGCCAATACAGAAACAGCAGCGTGTGCCTCACGCCAAGCATCCACACCTGCGACCCGCTCGGGAGATTGAGTCATCACTCCAGGCCACAATGCCAAGACCTGAAAAACAACCACCACAGGTGCTGTGAATAAACCCACAAGAGACAAGCGATAGGAGCGACCAACAATCAAGTAGAACAAGGTCAGAGCCCAGGCCAAGAACACCAGAACTTCCCCCAGATCACGCAGCGGACAAGCACCGCGCGCCTCACCTCGAAGGTCCAGAAAAACCAACTGTGCCGCGAAGGCCCCCGCGATTAAGCCCAATGTCCATCGCGTGCGCAGCCCTCGATGTACCGTGACGGCACCCCACAACGCTCCCGCAAGAGCAAGCAAGGTTGATATCATCAATACAGTTCGGTCCATGACGAGCCATACATGCACTGCAATCATCCACTACGCAAGTCTGAATCCCCATTTCATGTCAGCAACCAAAAATCAAACGGAGCGCGGACTTCATTCCGTAACAAATTTTAATCACAAAAAAAGGGCGACCTTTCGGCCGCCCTTGAGAAAAAATAGATGAATGAGATTATGCCTTACTGGCCTCTTCCACTGAAAGAGGACGGTAGCCACCAATACTCTTGAAGTAGAACAACAACAACAAGTAAATCACCGCCATTGCCAATGGAATGTAGGAGTCTGCTTTCAGCGTGCGACGGTCGCCCAACTGGTCAGCAGCCACAACAGCTTTTTGCGCATCTGTTTTTTCCGTGGCTTCTTTTGCCGCAGCAAGCTTCGCACCGTCAAGACCGTAGGCTGCTGACGACTCAAGATTGAGGAATTTTGATGGCTTTTCTGCTTTGTATTCAGCATAAAGAGCTGGATTAGCTTTCTCGAGTTCTTCACCCGTGAAACGGTCTTTTCCATAGCCAAGACCGGGAGTTCCAATCAAGCCAGCGGAAAGCATACCGATGCCACCCATGATCGACATCGCGACTGCTCCTGTTTGTGGGTAGCGGTCACCGACAACAGCCAACATCGTTGGCCAGAAGAAGGTTTTACCGATGGCGTAAATGCCAAGAGCTACAAGAGCCATACCGAAGGTTTGCATACCGCTGGCAAGGTTTAAGCCAATGTAAGCAATGACAGAGCAAGCAAGAAGCAGACCAATCGGCGAAAGCTTGAGCTTGGTTTCGATAAAGTGAGCGCAGAAACGCAGACCAAACATAATGAGCGATGTCCAGATGAAGAGGAATTTACCTTGCTCCGAAGTGAAGAGGTTTCCGGTGATGTTTTGAATCCAACCGTCCGTGCCAAGTTCTACGGCGCCGACCAATGCATGCGTCACGAAAAGAACAGATAGAACGATCGAACCAATCGAGAAACGAGTAGCTACAGAGATGGCAATCAGCAATACACCACCAATCACATAACCGACTGTGGCGGCATTGTCAGGCAGTTTGCCTTTGAGAATGTCTCCGAAGAACAATGCGAGCAAATAGCAAGCAACTAGAGCACCAAGAATGCCCACAGCTTTGAACATCGATACAAAACTGGTGCCTTTTTCAGCAGCTTCCGATTGAGGGAACTTCTGCTTCATGAACATCAATCCATAAATCACAGTCGGAACAAGATAGAGCGAAAGCTGGATCTTCCAGCCGAGAGCCATTTTGTCATCAAGAACCCAACCGATAGCCGAGCCGATGATCATTCCAAGCGGCCAACTGGCGTGCAAGATATTCAGATAGTGGGTACGTTGTGTCGGGAACAAAGTGGAAACAAGAGGATTTGCGACCGCTTCCAAAGTGCCGTTGGCAAAAGCAAAAAGGAACATGCCCCAGAAGAGGAAATTGTAAGCATTCTCAGGAGTGCTCGCACCAAAGGTAACAAACGCTGAGAGCACGTGGAAAATCAGCGCCAATGCCACCAATTTGCCGTAACCGATTTTGTCGACGACAAGACCACCGAGAATGATGCCGAAGCAGAAACCGGAGAAACCAGCACCACCAATGGCACCGAGTTGTGTTGCCGTGAAGGAGAAGTCCTTACCCCAGTTGTCAAAGATTCCGCCGCGAATGGCGAAACCGACACCTGCGGCGAGAATCGCCATAAATCCCGCCCAAAGCAATCGCTTGGCATTGGGCGCCGTCGTTATAGTTGATGAGTTACTCATGTAGGTATTGTGTGTTTTTAGCTGGGGGAGCGCTATTCATAGAGAAAGCGAATCGGCATGACAAGGATTCATTTGCTTCACTGTGCATTTTTTCCCAAAAAACTCTTTCATTCACCAATCCTAACAATCTCCAGACCGAAAAAACGCAATAAATACAAGATCTCCGTGAGCTTGTGAAATTTTTCACAAATAAGACTTGTCAATTTTGCAAGAAATTGTCTAAACATTCGCACCCAATTTCCATTTTTCCCAATGCGTAAATTTTTCCTACCACTTTCCGCCTTGCTTCTCAGTGCAACTCCAGCCCTTGCTGCGGGTGGGCATCAGTTGCCGCTATACCCTAGCTCGCCATTTGAAGGCACCGCCTTCTCTTGGATTTCGAACTCGATGATTATGGTGTGGATCGGAGCAATCCTGATCATTTTGTTTTGCCGCGCTGCCACATCGAAACTTTCACTCGTTCCCACCGGGTTTCAAAACTTTGCCGAATGGTTAATCGAAAGCCTCTACGGTTTTTTCGGAAATATCCTAGGGGATCATCTTGTGAAGCGCACCTTCTGGTTTTTTGGCTCCACCTTCATGTTGATTCTGACTGTTAATTACTTGGCTCTCATTCCAGGCGTTGGAACAATTACGTTTCTTGACAGCCACGGACACATAACCGGCCTCCTCCGCGGTGGCAACGCTGACCTCAATATGACAGGTGCCATGTCGATCACTTTCGCTCTACTCTGGCTCTACTGGGCTGTTACCGAAAACGGCGTCAAAAATTTCTTCGCTCACATTTTCGCGCCCAAAGGCACTTTCACGGGAATCATGAAGGTCGGAATGGACGTGATTTTCTTCCTCGTCGGTATTCTGGAAATCGTATCCATTTGCATCCGCCCCGTAGCTCTTAGTTTCCGACTTTTTGGTAACATCTACGGCGGCGAACAAACCATGGAAGGCCTCATGGCTCTCGTTCCAGAAAACCTCGCCTTCCTCCCCGCGCTTCCTTTCTATTTCATGGAGTTACTCGTCGGCCTCGTGCAGGCCCTCGTGTTCACGCTCCTCAGTGCCGTCTTCCTTAAACTCATTTGTGAGCACAGCGAAGAACATCATTGAACCCCTTTTGCTACTTGACCATGGATGAGCCGTGGAGGTAGCGAACAACGACAACAACCACTAACTACATACTACACTATTATGGGAACTAAAGCATTCGCAGTAGCACTCGCAGCACTTGGCGCTGGTCTCGGCATCGGAATTCTCGGCAGCAAAGCCGCTGAGGGAACAGGCCGCAACCCTGGCGCAGCCACACCGATCCTCGTGATCTCGATTATTCTTGCAGCTCTGATTGAAGGTGTCTTCATTCTTTCCGCATTCGCTGTAACTTACACGCCATAATTGAGGCGGCTTGCCGCATCAATGGGTGTCGTCACTTGACGACACCCCCTTCCTTTCCACCACCACATTTTTTTCTCACATGTTTTCCATCCTCGCCGTCAATGTTGCTGAACACGGAGCCGAAACCGCCAAATCTGGTTTATTTGAAACCTTTGGCGTAACATGGCCATTTTTTATTGCTCAATTGATCAATTTCCTCCTTGTTCTTTTCATCCTGAAAAAATTCGCTTTTGGTCCGATCCAAGCATTGCTGGAACAACGCAAGCAGCGCATTGCTGATGGCGAAAGCAAGTTGAAACAAATCGAGCAACAACTCGCTGATTCCGCCAAGCACACGGAAGAAGTCATCGGCAAAGCCAATGCTGACGCCAAGCGTTTGATCGAAGAAGCGAAGTCCAGTGCCACCGCACTGAGCGAAGCCAAAGCACAAGAAGCCGTTGCCACCGCACAAGGCATCATCGCCAAAGCCGAAGCCGCTGCCAAAGCGGAGCGCGCTCAGATCGCTGCCGACCTCAAGCGTGAATTCGG
This sequence comes from Akkermansiaceae bacterium UBA956, assembly GCA_002293145.1. GTDB lineage: Bacteria > Verrucomicrobiota > Verrucomicrobiia > Verrucomicrobiales > Akkermansiaceae > UBA956. The sequence goes on from DBCO01000002.1 coordinate 75,492, forward strand.
ACGTCTCGTTGCCAATACCGCACAAAATGCTACGGGCGGCAAACTCACCGCCGATCAACAACGCGCCATCAACGAGGAATCCCTCACTCGCGTCGAAGCCTAATCTTTTTTCTCTCCATGAAAGTTTCCAAAGTCGCAAAAACCGCCGCCAACCGCATCTTTCGCATGTGCATGGCCAGTGGCTCGCTCAACGAGACCCACATGCGCAGTGCTATCGCAAAATTGGTCGCTTCCAAACCTCGCGATTACCAAGGCATCTTGGTGACCTTGAAGCGCTTGGTTCGCCTCGAAATGGAGCGCAAGCACGCCATCGTCGAGAGCGCTGCCCCGCTCGATCTCGAGGAGCGGTCCCGCGCTGCGGATTCGATCATCGCCCAATACGGCAAGGACCTAACCTTTGAATACAAAGTCACCCCTGAGCTCCTCGGCGGCCTGCGCATTCAGGTCGGCAACGACGTCCTCGATGGCTCTGTAAAAGGCCGTCTCGACCGCCTCGCCAACGCATTCTAACTAACCATTTCAGCATTTCAGTTTTTTCAGCATTTTTCCACACTTCTAACTTCCCACTTATTTTATGAGCAGCATTCTACAAGAACTCGAAAAAGAGATCGCTAACATCTCTTCCTCCATTGACAAGACCAATGTCGGAACCGTCCGCGAAATTGGTGACGGTGTCGCCCGCGTCGAAGGTCTCTCCGACGTGATGCTCAACGAGATGATCAGCTTCCCCGGCGGAGTGACTGGTCTCGCCATGAACTTGGAAGAAGGTTCGGTTGGCGTTGTGTTGCTCGGCAACTACTCGACCATCAAAGAAGGCGACCAATGCTCCACCACTGGCAAACTGCTCTCCGTTCCTGTCGGTGAAGCACTGCTCGGCCGCGTGGTGAACACCATCGGTGAGCCACAAGACGGCAAAGGCGAAATCGCCGCTGCTGCTTACTATCCTCTGGAAAAAATTGCTCCTGGCATCATCAAACGGAAATCCGTTTCCGTGCCTGTGCAAACCGGCATCATGGCCATCGACGCGATGATTCCGATCGGTCGTGGTCAGCGTGAGTTGATCATTGGTGACCGTGCCACCGGCAAAACCACCATCGCCGTTGACACCATCATTTCTCAGGCCAAGCAAAACAAGGCTGCTGAACAAGGTAAACTGCAAAACCACAAACCGCTGTATTGCATCTACGTGGTCATCGGCCAAAAACTCTCGAACGTTGCGCGGATCATCAAAACTCTGGAAGACGCCGGCGCGATGGAATACACCACCATCGTTACTGCATCGGCATCGGACTCCGCCGCCATGCAATACCTTGCTCCTTACGCGGGTTGCTCGATTGCTGAATACCTCATGGACAAAGGTCAAGATTGCTTGATCGTGTTCGATGATCTTTCCAAGCACGCCGTTGCCTATCGTCAAGTTTCGCTGATTCTGAAGCGTCCTTCCGGTCGTGAAGCGTATCCTGGTGACGTGTTCTACCTCCACAGCCGCTTGCTCGAGCGCTCCGCTCGTCTTTCTGACAACGCAGGTGGTGGTTCCTTGACCGCTCTGCCGATCATCGAAACCCAAGCTGGTGACGTATCCGCCTACATTCCTACCAACGTGATTTCGATCACCGACGGTCAGATCTACTTGGAAACCGACCTTTTCTACCAAGGCATCCGTCCTGCGATTTCCGTAGGTCTCTCGGTTTCTCGTGTGGGTTCCGCAGCACAAACAAAGACCATCAAATCTGTTGCTGGTACTACCAAGCTCGACCTCGCTCAGTATCGCGAGCTTCAAGCTTTCGCACAGTTCGGTTCGGACCTCGATGCATCGACCAAGAAGAAACTCGATCGCGGTGCTCGCATCGTTGAGCTCTTCAAGCAAAACCAATACAATCCTTTCAGCATGGAGCTGGAAGCAGTATTCCTCTTCGCCATGCAAAACGGTTACTTCGATGACATTCCAGTCAACAAAGTGCGCGAATTCCAAGCAGGCATGGGCGAGTTCTTCGAGACCCGCAAAGCTGACGTTCTTGACAACATCCGTAACAACAAGCCCGACCTCAAGAAGGACGCCACCGCTGTTGCCGCTGTCAAGCAAGCGATCGAAGACTTCAAAGGGTCTTGGAAATAATCCGTCACTGATCACTGCTCACTGATCACTCCCAACTTACCTAACACATGGCCAACCTCCGCGACATTCGCCGACGCATCAAATCGGTAAAAAGCACTGCCCAAATCACCCGCGCGATGCAGCTCGTAGCTGCCGCTAAGATGAAGAAGGCCCAAGATCAGGCCGTCGCTGGACGCGACTACGCCAATCAACTCAACCAAGTGCTGGTGAACCTCAAGAGCAACGTCGAAGAGGAAAGCCATCCCCTGCTCCAAGCCCGCTCCGGCGGCAAGGAGTTGATGCTGGTTGTTTCCACGGACAAAGGACTTTGCGGTGCGCTTAACACCAACTTGTTCAAAAAAGTGCGCAGTGAAAGCGGCACCGAAACCCACTACGTCACTGTCGGTCGCAAATTGCGCGCGATTTTGTCCAAACTGGGCAAGGAAATGCTCGCTGATTTCGAAGTCAAGGACCCCGTGCCTTTTGCCGAAGCCCGTCCGATTTCCAAGTTTCTCACCAAGCAGTTTCTCGAAGGTGGATATGATAAAATCTCCATCGCCTTCAACAACTTCATTACCGTGATGAACCAAGAGCCAACAGTCATTCAACTGCTGCCAATCAGTAGTGAGCAACTGGGCGAAAAACAAGAGTTCGAAGGTGTCGGCAATCACGTTGACGAAACCGATAAGAACGCAGCCCTGGGCAAAGACTACAGCTTTGAGCCCTCGCCAATGGAAGTGCTCGATACCTTGCTGCCGCTCTACATCAACTTCCAAGTCTATCAGACTCTCGTCGAAGCCCGTGCCTCCGAGCACAGCGCCCGCATGGTCGCCATGAAAGCTGCTACGGACAACGCCAAGAAGTTCATCAAAGAACTCACCTTGGAATACAACAAAGCACGTCAGGCCGCGATCACCTCCGAACTCCTCGAAATCACCACCGCCATGAAGGCGATGGAATAAAACAATCAAACTCTTACTACCTATCTAATTATGAAATTTATGAAACAATTCACAGCTCTAGTTCTAATTTTATCTCTTTGCAGCTGCTCGCTGTTTGCTCCAAGCAAGCAGCCTGTCACTGTAAATTCCAACGTATCGAGCGTAAACATCATGGCTAACGGTGAGAGCAAAGGCCAAACACCAGTAACTTTTGAAGCACAGAGAAATCAGTCTTTGCACATCGTTGCTACTAAGTCTGGCTACAAGCCAAGCACCTACACTGTGGATAGACAACTCAGCGGCACAGCGATGGCAGACATCGTAGGCGGCTTATTCTTTGGTGTGCCTTTTATTGGCCTATTTGGTCCCGGAGCTTGGAAGCTTGAACAGGACAATGTAATGGTGCCAATGAGCCGCTAATTGAAGAGTTATCGCATTCGATTCATCCCATTTCACACTTCACACTGATCACTTCACACTTTATTATTATGAGCAACCAAGGAACCATCGTTCAAGTCATCGGCGCCGTTGTCGATGCCGACTTCTCCAAAGCCAGCAGCCTTCCCGCCATTTTCAATGCGCTGGAAGTCCGCTACACCGTCAATGGTGTTGAAACATACCTCGTGCTGGAAGTGCAGCAACACCTCGGCGATGGCTGGGTGCGTGCTGTAGCCATGTCTTCCACTGATGGTTTGAAGCGTGGTCTTGCGATCACGGATAAGGGAGTCCCCATTTCCGTGCCAGTCGGCAAGCAAGTTCTCGGCCGTATTTTCAACGTTACCGGTGACCTCGTCGATGAAAACGTGCCTCTTGAGGACGCGAACCGTCGCTCGCCAATTCACCGTCCCGCTCCCCTGCTCACTGAGCAAAGCGCCAATACCGAAGTTCTCGTGACTGGTATCAAAGTCATTGACCTGATCTGCCCACTGCTCAAAGGTGGTAAAGGCGGCATGTTCGGTGGTGCTGGTGTAGGCAAAACCGTGGTGATCATGGAGCTCATCAACAACATCGCCAAAGCGCACGGTGGTTACTCCGTTTTCGCAGGCGTCGGTGAGCGGACTCGTGAAGGAAATGACCTTTATTGGGAAATGATCGAAGGTAACGTTATCGCTACCGAGAAAGACGAACACGGTCACGTCAAACTCACTCCCGAAGGTAATCCTGTGCTCGCCGAGGGCTCCAAAGTGGCTCTTTGCTATGGTCAGATGAACGAGCCTCCGGGTGCTCGTCTGCGCGTTGCGCTCTCCGCCCTCACCATGGCTGAGCATTTCCGTGACGAAGACAACCAAGACGTGCTGCTGTTCGTCGACAACGTTTTCCGTTTCTCCCAAGCCGGTTCGGAAGTATCCGCTCTGCTCGGACGGACTCCATCCGCTGTAGGTTACCAGCCAACTCTTTCCGAAGAAATGGCCACTCTCCAAGAGCGGATTACCTCCACCAACAAAGGTTCGATCACCTCGATTCAGGCCGTTTACGTTCCTGCTGACGACTTGACCGACCCCGCTCCTGCCAACACCTTCGCTCACCTTGACGCCACCGTGGTGCTTGAGCGTTCCTTGGCAGAACAAGCGCTGTTCCCCGCTGTGGACCCGCTCGCTTCTACCTCCAAGGCGCTTGCCCCCGAGGTTGTTGGAGCCGAACACTACCGCGTTGCTCGCGGCGTTCAGCAAGTTCTTCAACGCTACAAAGACCTCCAAGACATCATCGCGATTCTTGGTATGGACGAACTCTCCGACGAAGACAAACTGACCGTGTTCCGCGCTCGTAAATTGCAGCGTTTCCTGACCCAGCCGTTCCACGTTGCCGAAATTTTCACCAACGTTCCCGGTGCACTAGTTTCGCTCGAAGACACCGTCAAAGGCTTCGCCGAAATTCTCGACGGCAAGTGGGATGACGTGCCAGAGGGTAACTTCTACATGAAGGGTGGCATCGACACCGTAGCGCGTAGTTAATGATTAATTCAGCGTTTCAGTTTTCCTAATTTCAGCTTTTTTCCATCAATGCCTCTCCACCTCGAAATCGTAACGCCCGAGAAAAAAATCTTTTCGGACATCGTGACCAACGTCTATCTCCCAGGAGCAGACGGCGAAATGGGCATCCTTCCTGCGCACAGCGCCCTCGTCTCAGCACTCGCCCCAGGCGAGCTGCGCTATGAGAAAGACGGTGTCGTGACCGCCATTGCCATCGGCAGTGGCTTTGCGGAAGTCACCCAGGAGAAAGTCAATATCCTGACCGACATGGCCCTCGGTGACGAACAGATCGACGAAGCCAAGGCCGAGGCCGCGATGCAACGCGCCGAGGAGCAACTCAAAACCATCGATCACAGCATCGATGCCGAAGAAGTCGCCCACCTCCAAGCAATCATCGCCAAGTCCATGGCCCAGCTTAAGCTCAAACGCCGCCCACATTGATTGGCACGCCACAAACTACACAAAAAAACCGCGCCCTTCACACGGCGCGGTTTTTTTTGCACTCATCCATTTAGCTTCATCAAAAATTCACACTTGCATGATTGCGGTGGAGGCGCGACTCAGATAGCTTTGCGCCTTGCATTACCTTTGCCGTTACTGGAACGAATCCATTGCACTCCTATGAACTCGACTCTTCGCTCGCTGCTGCCTCTGGCCACTGGAACTTTTGTTGGCGCCCTGGGCGCGATTTTATTGCAACGCAGTCTACCGCCAAAGGAAGGCTCGCCAGAAGAACGCATTGCTATTCTCGAAAATGATTTGAAAAAAGCCGAAACAGAATTGCGCTCGTGGCAGGATACAAGCCCACGCAAACGCTTTGGTGCTACCACTCATGACAATGTGCGCAGCATTGCTCAGGCACTCAAAGATGGCCTACCAGTCACACCGGACGATATTTTCAATTCGTTCAAACCACTCATGCGCGATCTTTCACCACTCACCGAGCGGATGCGCAAGATCGAAACCAAGCGTAGTGCCGAAGCTCGTGCTGGCGAATATGCTCGTAAGTATGGCCTCACCGCCGAGCAGCAAAAGCAACTGGTCGACAACTTAGTCTTGCAAGGAGATGAGCAACGAAAAGCCTTACAAGTCATGATGGAAAGCGATCATGTGAGCATGAATGAATACATGAAAGCCGAGCGGGCGCAGGATCGTGACGCCGGACTCGATGAAACCATGGCTGCGATGTTGCAAGGTGAAAAACGCGAACAGTTTCTCACCGAGCGCTTGAATGAAAAAGCAGAACAGGTTCAAACCGAGGCCGATGGCAAAGTCAAACGTATCGATGATATCGTGAAGCTCGATGACCAACAGCGGCATCAAATGTTTCTCAACATGGCGCAGACATCTCGTTACTACGACAAACAAATGCAGTTCGATGGTTTGCAAGATGGGGTAACACCTCTGGCCGAAGGCACAACGGAAAAGCAAGCGATGATGTCCGTTTTGCGCCCCGAACAAGTGCAAGCATACGAAGAGCACCGCAGAGAACAATTGGAAAAAGCACAACAAGATGCCGCGGAAATCGGACTCACCATTCCGAACGACTGGAATCCCGACGACGACATTAGCTTCTAACATTTTTTCTCATGTCATCCTCTCACGAAATCCCTGCGATCGACATTCGCGACCTGCGTGTCGATTACGAACACTTCACAGCTGTCCATGATTTGACGCTGAAAGTCCCTGCTGGCGAAGTTTTTGGTCTCGTCGGACCCAATGGAGCCGGCAAGACCAGTACCTTTAAAGTTCTCGCATCACTGATGCAACCGACTTACGGAGAAGTGGTTCTCAGCGGCGTCGATGTGCTAGAAGACAAAGAAGCGGCACGACGCGTCATCGGCTACATGCCCGATCTGGCCCCCGTCCCGCGCGATCTCAAATGCGGCGAATTTCTGCGTTTCTATGCGCGCGCTCATGGACTCGGCAATGCCAAGCAATGCGCCGAACGCGCTGATGAATGCTTGGAAGAAGTCGCTCTCACCGATCACAAAAATCACTGGTGCCACAAACTCTCGCGCGGTCAAACGCAGCGCTTGGTGTTAGCCAAAACCATGCTACATTCACCGAAAGTTTTGATTCTCGATGAGCCCGCTAGTGGTCTCGATCCCCTCGCCCGGCGCGAACTGCGCAGTACCTTGCGTAAACTGGCATCACAGGGTGCGACGATTTTTATCAGTTCGCACATTCTCACCGAACTCGCGGAAATGTGCACATCCATTTGCGTGATGAGTCGTGGTAAATTGCTCGCATCGGGCACCGTAGATCAAGTGCGCCAACAACTTGGCGATGACTCGCGCAGCATCACCGTGGTGCCATTGCATGTGCTCACAACGGTTCCCGATTGGATCCGACAGTTCGATGGTGTGGCCGATGCCCGCATTGATAGCGGATCGATTTCGTTAGATTTCCTCGGCGACGAAGAAGCTCAAGCAAATTTGTTAGAAGAAATGATTCGCCGCGGACTGCGCATGCGCAGCTTCACGGAGAAGCGCAGTTCCTATGAAGAAATCCTCATCGGCGTTGCAGAAAGGAGCCGCTTGTCATGAACCAATCAGTTGTATGCCGCGCTTGGGAAATTTGGAAAAATCCGATTTTCTTGCGCTATTGCCGCTCTCGACTTCGCCCGACGGCTATCTCTGTTGCCATCTTGATTTCAGTCATGATATCTGGATTTTTGTTTCAGATGATACGCACGGTCAGCGCAAACAACGAAAACTTTACGATCGAAGATATTGAGCGCACGCCGCTAACTGCGCTGTTAGTATTCCAAGGGTTCATTCTCTTCATGTTGGGTACGGCTCAGGCATCGGGCGGCATGACGGCCGAGCGCGATGAAGGTGTGATCGACTACCAACGTCTATTGCCGATGACACCTGCGGCCAAAGTAATCGGTTTCCTTTTTGGGCTGCCAATCCGAGAGTATGCGATGTTTGCCAGCACTCTCCCATTCACCATCTGGTGCTTTTGGAAAGGAAATGTGCCTGCACACACGTGGATCTCCTTGTATGGCGTGGCTTTCAGCACAACGATTCTCTACCATCTCACGGGATTGCTGACGGGCACGATTGTCAAAAATCGTCGCTGGGCATTTTTAGCATCGATTGGCCTGATCTTCGCGCTCTATACAATCATTCCCCAAGCCGCAAAATTTGGCTTGGTGTTTTTCAAATATCTAACGGTGACACCAACTGCTGAGGAATCGATGCGCTTTCTTCTGCCAAGCACTATGGGCGATGCATGGGAAACCGGACGCCGCTTGCTATCACAGGCAAAGTTTTTCAATCTGAATTTCTCCGAAGCAGTATTCACCTACTTCTCTCAATCGTGCTTGATCATCACGTTTTTTGTGATGCTCTGCCGTCGCTGGAAAGATGCCGATGCTCATCTGTTAGGTAAAATCTGGGCGGTGGGATTTTATTCTTGGGTGCAATTACTTCTGCTAGGAAATGCCTTGCCCTTGATCGATTCCGGAAAACTATTTCCCACCCAGCAATTGTCCCGTTTTTCCTACATGATGCGCGGGAGAGCTTGGCAACCCGAATCTTGGGAAACGATAGCAATGATTCTCGTTTATGGTTTGCTCAGTTTACTATTTCTTTGGGTGCTCAGCGGTATCATCACGCCCAACTTTGGCACACAGATCAATGGCTGGAGACGTGCGAATAAATTCGGACGCAAGCGCTTACCAAGGCTCGCCGATGAATCGAACTCCACCGGCTTTGTGCTACTGATGGCGATCATCGGCGGCGCAGGATGGTTCGCCTTCACGCACATGCTTGTCGAGTCGCGCTGGTTCCCAGGACACTTTGCGCCGCCTTCGCTGGCCGGCTATTTCATCCTTGCGATGGTAACCTGTGCGTTGCTGCATCAGATGTTGTTAGAGGCAAAAGGCGGGCGCGCAGTCTTCCTTGGCATCATCTTTCTACTCGTTTTGCCGCTGATGGTGGCATCGATCGTGATTGGTACCTCCGATCGATTAGCGCCCATCGCTGTGTGGATTGGAGGCATTTCTCCGCTGAGTTTGCCGGCACTCTGCGCCATTAATCATCTAAGTATTAGTGACTTCCCGATGGATCTCAGCCGAGCCATTCCTGGTGCTTATGTTTTCTGGCAAGCCATCTATCTAATCACCGTCATCTCCCTAACAAAAACGCTTTGGCGAACGAGAACGTCCACCAAAGAACTTGTATAAACCACTGCTCCTGCCTCAATCCCCTCTACCGCGAAGCCCATTTCCAAGTGACCATTGCCACAAGTGCCAGTCGTAAATTTTAGCGCGTACTCTACACTGCCCCATCAATCTTGCCATCACCATGACGATTTCTCCGAAACATCTGACACAAATCTTACGTAATCATCACTCATGAAACGCATTTCGCTGGTTCTTTTTGTGTTAATCCTCGCAGGACTCGTGGTGGGCATGACCTTGCATTTTTCCACGGCACAATTGAGTCTTAAGGATTTCTCAATGAACACGCCACAAAATGCAAATCGACCACTGGCGCTACCAGCGCAGGGCGAGGTGGATTTTCGATTTCCCTCATTCTCGGTGTGGCAGACCTTAGCCACTCCCGTGGCGCTGCACGTGGAGCAACCGATGGGCTCACGGCATGGGGCTTTTGCATACGACGCTCAACCATTTTTGGCGATGAATGAACCGCGTGGAGGGCATCATTTTGGAGCCGATCTCAATGGCATTGGCGGCATGAATACGGATCTTGCTGATCCAGTCTATGCGGCAGCTGACGGTCTTGTGGCCTATGCGGGAAATCCATCGCCTGGCTGGGGAAACATCGTCGTGCTGACTCATCGGCTGGTGGATGGGACTGCGGTGCAAACGATGTATGCGCACCTACATCGCATCGATGTTGCATTGGGCAGCCTCGTCGGACGCGGTCAAGCCATCGGTTCCGTGGGCTCTGCGAGCGGGGTCTATATTGCCCATCTCCATTATGAAGTTCGTCAAGGAAATGGTGTGGACATCGGTGCTGGCTACGGAGGCAATCCGCTCAATCGCATCAATCCTGATGAATTTTTCGCGAAACACAAAATCGCAGATGACGCACTGCACGCATCAGCCCTCGCTATCGAGCGCAGCAGTCGCCAACAACGGGAGACCACCGATTTGTTCAATCAACTGAATAGCGAAGAGAATCGAGAAAAACTGCTAGAGATTCTCAAGTGATCAATTCAAGAACCAACACCATTTTTGCGAGCTTCGATGGCGAGGCGGAAAGCAACTTGATCACCGTGTTTTTTTACCGAGAATTTCACTGATTTTCGCACACCTAGTGCGGGACACCAAGTCGCTTGCCAGAACTGATATTCGGCGCCATTTGTGGCCCGAACAACTACGCGCGACACACCAATCACGCCTGATGCATTGCGCGAGGATATTTCACAAATTCGTGCGCGCTCACTGCGCTGCCACTCGATCAAGACGGCATCACGCCAAGCAAGGGCAGCTGAATAGGCATGAGCGAGTCCACCATAATTTGCGTCACTGAAAAAGCGCGATGATTTCTCACCGCGCCGTTGCATCCGCACTTGCCACCCGAAGCTGCTCACGGATGGAATTTCCACCCGTGCGAGGCCGTAGGTTTTGGCTGGAATGTCGCTCATGCTTTCACGAAACTTTCTTACATCATGCGTTATGTAAGAGATTGCACTCCTGCCATGTGATTGTATTAGCGACCACGTCCGCGACCACCATCACCGCCGCCCCATCCGCGCATGTTGCCTTCGCTTTCAATGATTCGAGTTTTGGCTTCATCAGTGAGGGATGTGGATTGCTGAATCGCTGATTTAGCAGCTACGGGATCTGCGGCCATCCATTTGGCGGAGCTAACCATCAGCGCACGTTGGCGATCACCTTCATCGGTAATGGATTCGGCAAGTATGAAAGTTTGCGAGTTATCGGCACTGTTATTGGCGAAAACATAAGTGCCCACTGCTGTATCGCGCATCTCTCCAGCAGGGATTTGCTCGATGGACGCCAACGCAGCTTTGCTGTCTTGGCGGGAATAATTCATCATTACGTTGCGCATGGCATCATCGGATGTCACCCCCGAAGATAAGACCAAGTTGAAGGCTTCTTGGGGATTTTCGCGAGACATTTGCTCAGCAACTGTGGCGGTAGCGCGCAGGCGCTGGGCGTCATCAGCAAAAGTAGTCAACTGCTTGGCTGCCTCAAAAGGATCTTTTCCTGCGAGTCCGTCAAAGGCGCGACGACGAGCGTCTTCCTGTTGATCAACAGGAAGGCCAGCGATGAATTTTTCGGCATCGCCCCAGCTCTTGGCACCCAGCGCTTCAGCGATTTGGCGATTGGCGCGCGATTGATCATCGCCCTCCATCGTTCTAGCAATCTGCATGGCTTTTTCTGGATCAGTCTTCGCCACTTGGGACACGATGGAACTCAGAGCATTGCCCTTTTCCGCACCGTTAAGAGATTTCGCCCAAATCATGGCATCTTCGGGATTCTGTTTCGCCCACTCGGAAGCAATGATTGATGCCGCGCCGTTACCCATAGGACCGCCGCCGCCACGTCCACCAAACATGCCCATCATCGCGAATTGCGAAGGGTTTTCCGAGTAGAACTTCGAGGCAGCCACGGGATCAACACTCGCCCAACTCTGCATGATCGTTGGTTTAACAAACATGCCAGTGAAGCCCATTTTATCAGAAAATGCCATCGCACTTTGTGGATCGGTCTCAGCCCATTTGGCAAACAAAACGTAGGATGCCATGATGCGTTCCGGCATCGGGATACCATCGAGCTTCTTGGCTTCTTCCTCAAGTTGTTCAGGGCTCAATGAGGAATAGTAATCGAGTAACGACTGCATGCGCTGAATCTGACCGGGAGTTTGGTAGATTTCATCGACAGAACGAGGACGAGAAGCAGAACCTTTTGCTGCGACAGAGTCGCTCGTGCTAACTGCGCGACTGCTGCGATTGAGGCTTTCAGCAGAGAGCTCCGCAGAGCTCGGATCGGATTTGCCGCCCTTACCGATAAGAAAACCGGCACTGCCACCAAGCAGCAAGGTCACGACAGGAAACAATAACTTTTGATTCATGATTTTTTATGGATTCATTAGTAGTAACACCGCCGAGCAGAAAAGTTGCTTGTCATTTTTTGAGATTTTTTCAATCTGTGTCATGCACCACCTGCTCACCAAAGTTCTTTTTGTCTGCATGGGCAACATTTGCCGCTCTCCCGCTGCCGAAATCATGTTTCATCAACAAGTCAAGCAAGCTGGCCTTAGCAACGCATTTCTCATCGATTCCGCAGGCACTACCGGATATCATGAGGGAAATCCTCCGGATCGACGCATGATCCGCACTCTCGAAAAACGCGGCTACGCGATCTTTGGTTGCTCACGTCCTATGGTGGATGATGATTTTTCCATTTTTGATCACATTCTCATCATGGATCAGGACAACGAGTGCGAATTATTGAAGCGTCCCGCCAGTGCTCCTTACCGCCACAAAATCCGTTTTCTCACCGATTTCGCCACGCGTCACAACGATACCTATGTGCCAGATCCCTACTATGGTGGCGATCAAGGATTCGAACACGTTGCAGATCTCATCGAGGATGCTTGTGCTGGACTGCTGGAAAAACTCAAATCAGGCGCCGATTCATGAGAAAACTTTACGCGCTTCTGGCCATCGTTTTTTTACTATGCCAATGTGCTGACGGCGATGGTTTTGCGACCTATGTTGCTGGTCCCGCTAGCAAAGTAACCCGCACTCAATCACTAGCCTCGGCCTTCGCCTATACCCAAGTTCGCTGGACTGCTTGCAAGATCAATATCAGACACGCCACTGGGATCGACTGCTCATGCTTCGTCTCTCGCTGTTGGCGACCAGAAAGACCCGTTTCCAGCGCAGAGTTCTCATCGATCACGCTCCCAATCTCATGCCATGAGCTCAAACCAGTCGACATTCTTCTCACCAAGGGCCACGACATTTTATTTGACCGATGGCTTACGCATGGCTGCCATCTCATCGGCGATGAATCAGGCCCACTTCCTGCATGGAAAGTTTCCTGCAATCATTTTCCCGTCAAAAAACTCCTCAACCGCGGCTACGCACCTCGCCGTTATTTCCAAATCATCGAACCAAGCTCATGAGCAGAATCCTCACTTTTGTCACCACCGCTCTCGTCGCCCTCAGTCTATTTTCTTTCTGGTATTTCCAGCAAGAGCGCGTGATCAAGCGCAAGCTCGATAACCTTATCGAGGATCTGAATTTCACCCCCGAGAGCACCCGCACCACACGCTTGATCAAAAGCTCATCAATCGCTTCTTACTTCGATGTTGCCACCGAAATCTCATCGCCCATCGAAGAAGCTAATGGAAATTTTTCCCATGAAGATCTTAGTAGCGGCTATGCAGGACTCGCTGAATATGCGCGCGAAATCAACATCGTTCGCACCAGCGAAATCTCCTACGACGGGGATAAAAATCAAGCCACGCTAAGCTTCGAGGCAGATGTGAAAATCAACATCAAACGCTGGATTCCATCATTAGACGACAGTTACCACGTGACGACTCACTGGCGTAAAACCGACAAAGGCTGGGTCATTCACAGCTCACACTGGTCTCAGACTCCATGACTTTTTTCGCATTTTCCACTTGCCCTCTGAAAGAAACCTGTAATACTGTTCGTAGCAGTTAGCAGCTACTAAATATTTAGCCTTCTCGAATCATGAAAGACCAAAACATCATCAATCAACGTCGTAATTTCCTAAAAACCCTCAGCGGTATTGGAGCGGGCATGGCCGCCATTCCCGCCTTGATGCAGGCTCAAACAAACGCCCCAGCTCGACCATCCGGTGCAAAATACATGGGCGACTTTACTGCTCCGAAGCTGGAGAAGGTCAAGGTAGCCATCATCGGCGTCGGAGCACGTGGATCAGGTCACATTTCCCAACTTGCCACCATTGAAGGAGTAGAAGTTGTCGGCATTTGCGATCTCAATGAAGGCCGTGCCAAAGGCTCAGAAAACAACGTTAAAGGCAAGGGCCACACGCCCAAAATCTATTTCGGTGACGAAAACGCATGGCAAAAAATGCTCGCCGAAACCAAACCGGACGCTTGTTTTATCGCCACCCCATGGGAGCTACACGGCCCACAAGCAGTAGCCGCCATGAAGGCCGGCGCTCATGCCTTTGTCGAGATTCCTATTGCGCTCACCATTGAAGAATTGTGGGACATTATCAACACCTCAGAAGCCACAGGACGCCATTGCATGTTGATGGAAAACGTCAACTATGGTCGTGAAGAACTTCTTTATCTCAACATGGTGCGCCAAGGTGTAATCGGCGAGCTATTGCATGGCGAGGCAGCCTACATTCACGAGCTGCGCGGCCAAATGAACGGTGGAGATAGCACCGGTTCATGGCGCACACTCCACTACGCCAAACGCAATGGTAACCTCTACCCTTGCCACGGCCTTGGCCCCGTCGCTCAATACATGAGCCTTGCACGTGGCGAAGACAATTTCCGCCGCCTTGTTTCCTTCGGATCTCCTGCAAAAGGGCGCAATTTATATGCAAAGAAGTCGAACAATTTGACCAAGCCTGAGTTCAAAACTCTCGATTACCAATGCGCAGACATGAGCACCTCGCTGGTGAAAACACATCTGGGCCGCACCATCATGATCCAGTGGGATGAAACATCGCCACGCCCTTACTCACGTCACAACTTGATTCAAGGCACCCTCGGCACCCTCAGAGGTTTCCCCAATGGCATGGCCATCGAGGGCGTCACTAAGAGCTATCACGAGTGGACGAACTCTGAAGAATTTGAAGCCATCGCCTCGAAGTATGAGCATCCGCTCTTCAAGCGCATGGGTGAACTTGCCAAGAAAATGGGCGGTCACGGCGGCATGGACTTCCTCATGCTATTCCGCATCATCGAGTGCTTGCGCAATGGTCTTCCTCTCGACCAAAACGTTTACGAAGGATGCTACTGGTCATCCGTAGCGCCACTCAGCGAAAAATCCGTCAAGGAAGACGGAATGCCACAAGACTTCCCTGACTTCACCCGTGGTAATTGGAAAACCACCAAGCCACTCGCAATCATCGAGTAATCGATGTTATTTCGCGCCCATCTCAGGCACCATTCATTCACGAATGGTGCCTTTTTTCTCCCTTTTTTCTTTTCTAACGCACCAAACTCAAGCGATGATGCGCTATGCACTGCATTGAACGCGCTGAGACACCCTACCAACGCATTGAGGTTTGGAAATCCGCTCATCAGGTAGAATTCCGCGTGCAACAAGCCGTGCATGCTTGGTGGCATCGCCAACGCTTTCTTACCGGCCTCGCTTGGGATAACATGATCGCCGCATGCCTGCTCCGCCCTGCTGGCCCGCCGCGCTCGATCCTCATGCTCGGTCTCGCTGGCGGCACAACCTTTCGCGCCCTGCGCCGACTTCTGCCCGATGTCGCACTCACAGCCGTTGATATCGATGGCCCATGCATCGATCTTGCACGCAAGCACATGCACCTTGATGATCTCCAGTGCACCATTCACATCGCCGATGCTTATCAGTGGATTCACCAATGCCGCAAAACCTATGACGTCGTCATAGATGATGTCTACCTAGCAGGTTCGCACGATGTTTATCGCCCAGGCTCGTGGAATGAAAAAAATCTGCTAGATCTCAAGAAGCTCGTCGCACCAGGTGGACTATTGCTCACCAATCTCATTCGTGGCGCAGGCCATCGCAACATTCAGTCACAAATTCGAAAACTTTTCCGTGAGCAATTTCCCTCAGCCAAAGAAGTCCGCACTCCCTGCGGGCTAAACGAGACACTCTGCGGTGGCGATGCCATCCTAGGAGCCTCCGCTCTTCAACAATGGCGTGAGCAATTTTCTTCATCGCGTGATCGCGACTTGTGGGATATCATTTCCATACGCAAACTCCCGAAACCGATTACATGACTGATTCCGTTGCCGCCATTTACAATCGAGAAGATTACCCATCGATGAGCCATCCCACAGGCCATCCCAGCATCATGGCTGCCTCCGCGATCTTTGGCGGACTTCGCACAAGTCACGTGCCAACAAGCCGGATTCTCGAAATTGGCTGCGCCAGCGGCCATCATATTCTGCCAATCGCTGCGGCATTTCCTGATGCATCGCTCACCGCCGTCGATCTCAGTAATCACGCCATAGAGAAAGCAAAATCCATCGCACAATCGGCCAAAATCACCAACGTACAATTTCTCTGCGCTGATATCAAAAACTGGCGCCCCTCAGCTCATCAATACGACTACATCATTGCCCACGGATTTTTTTCCTGGGTCGATGATGAGGCAAAGTCGGCGCTGTTAGATATCTGCCAACACGCCCTGACCCCCAATGGCGTTGCGATGATCAGCTACAATACACAACCCGGATGGGCATTGCGACAGCCCCTTCGCGAGATGACCAATGCCCTGCGTCACATGCCTGCCTGCAAAAACTCATCGATACTTGCTCTCGATCTCATCGAATCGGCCATGGAGGGCACTGATACCGACTATGGAAAATATCTCATCTCATTAATCAAGGACGCCAAGGCCAAAGGTGAGCAGCAACTCAAATTCGACGACCTCGGCCCGATCAATGACCCGTGTTATTTCAGCCAATTTGTGCAGTGGTGCCAAGCTGCTGGATTGAAATACGTTAGCGAAAGTGACATCGCATTGAGCAATCCAGCCATGCTACCAGAAGGGGCCAAATCACTACTGCCTAATCTGCGCAACGATCCATTACTCCAGCAACAGCTCGCTGATTTTTTCACCGGTCGCACCTTTCGCACCAGCCTGATCTGTCGTGCCGATGCCAACCTATGGCAACCCACTTGGGAGGAAGTAGCCGAGTATAGCATCGAGTTGCTCATGCCCATTCCCGCCACAGGAAATCCGATCACTGATCGCATCGCTGAAGTCATTCATCAACAGCAGCCCGACTGTGTTCCCATGCGCGCACTGCTCGCAGACATACAAACATGCGATCCCGAGCAAGCGGTCACCGTCATACTCCAACTCGCCCAACTCGGCATTCTACGCCTGCGCAGCATCCCCTACCGCCGCCTACAATCCATGCCTGAGCATCCACGGCTCTCGCTGTTAAATGAGCATTACCTCAAGGCTGGATTGTCCATTGTCGATGCCCTGCATAACCCCTGCAAAATTGCTCCTTCTGATCGAAAAGTATTGCTCAACTGCAATGGCATCAATTCCTTTGATGACATCATGCGCCAATGCGCCGAGGAAAAACAAGTGCAGTCCGCCCACGCACTACTTCAGTTTATGAATGATCGTGGTCTGCTTTGCTAGTCGCGCTGCGACTCCAGAACCAAGCGAGAAAACTACCAATCAGGCAGTGAAAGACCGCCGAGATCGCAGCAGGAATCGGAGCCAGCGGCATCGCCGCAAAATGCGTCTTCGCAAGTGCGGCACCCAGCCCGCTATTCTGCATCCCAACTTCTACTGATACTGTGCGGCATTGCGCCAGGTCACAACCACAAAGTTTTGCTACGGCATAGCCCAAGCCAAATCCGATCGCATGTAAGGCAAACACCGCCACAAACAAAGTCCACCCTGCCTGCGCGATGGATGCTTTTCCTCCCGCCACAATGCTCCCCACCACCAGCACAATCAATACCACACTCACCATTGGTCCCACCGAACCCACAGCCTCTCGCACGGAATCACGATGACGATTTTTTTCCACCAAGTGATTGATCACCAATCCTAACAACAATGGAATCAACACGATCTCAATCATCGAGCCAAACAAATCCCACGCATTCACATTCATCGCCTGCCCTGCCAACCATTTTGTCAACAGCGGCGTCATCACCACCGCAAGAAACGTCGAGCACATGGTCAACAAAACACTCAAGGCCACGTTCGCGCGCGCCAGATAGCAAATCACATTCGATGCCGTGCCTCCTGGACAGCATCCCACCAAAATCAAGCCAAGTGCCAATTCCTTCGACAAGCCAAACACCATGCCTGATACCAAAGCAGCCAACGGCATGATCAAAAATTGTGCCGCCACACCTAACAGAATCATCCGCGGTTGCTTGGCGACTTCGACAAAATCTGCAAAGCGCAGAGTAAGCCCCATGCCTAACATGATCACACCAAGTCCCCTAGCGATCCACGGCTGAAACCACGTCCACTGCTGCGGAGCCAGCCACGCCCATAGACAACCCAATATAATCCACAGCGGAAACCATTCGCTGAAACGTTGAAAAAATCGATACATCATACTCATTGCACGTTACGGGTTCATCAACTGCTCGCGAAAAAAATCCACTCGCTTGCGTTGCATCGAACGCGCTTCACCACAGCCATGACCACCACCCGGCACCACGATCATTTCGAAATCCTTATCTGCCTTCATCAATGCATTGGCAACTTGCATGGTCGATGCCGGATCCACATTGGTATCCAGCTCACCCACCGTCAAAAGCAAGGCACCCTGCAAGCGCGCTGCGTGCGTTACGTTCGAATTATCCGCATACTCTGGTCCCACTGGCCAGTCCATCCACTGCTCATTCCACCAAATTTTATCCATCCGATTGTCATGACAGCCACAATCTGCCGCCGCCACTTTGTAAAAATCACCATGAAACAACAGCGCTCCTAACGCATTTTGACCACCTGCTGAACCGCCGAAAATCCCCACCCGCGTCAGATCCATCGCTGGGTATTTTTCAGCCGCTGCTTTCATCCAAGCGATGCGATCGAGGAATCCCGCGTCCTTGAGATTCTTATAACATTGGTCATGAAACTTCTTGCCGCGATGCGCCGTACCTCGCCCATCAATCTGCACCAAGATGAACCCATATGCCGCCAACTCACTTTGCGGAGCCAACCATGGGCTCCAATTCTTGCGCACGAAAGCATCCTGTGGCCCGCGTAAATGTATTCCACCACAGGATACTTTTTCGCGGGCTCATACTCCGGAGGAAAAATAATCGTACCGAATACATCAAACATGCCATCGCGATCCTTCGCAGCAAAAGGCACGGGTAATTGCCATTGTTTTTTAAATTCCGTCGCATCCGCCACAGCCAAGGTCTTTAACAACTTCCCATCCGCTGTGCGTCGTAGTTCATACACTGGTGGCGAATCAATGCGTGACCAACGACAAACATAGTAATTCCGCTGCGCCGAAAAAACCGGACGCTCATGTGCACCATCCGCACTTGTCAATGGCACCGCTTTCCCTGAATCCAAATGCACCATTACGTAATGCTCAAAGTAAGGGTCCTGATGTGGATAGCAACCACAGGCCTCCACCAACGCCGTGCGATTTTTTTCATCCACATGCAGCACTTTTTTCACCAACCACTCGCCCTTGGTCAGTTGTTTTTTTACTTTTCCAGTTATGCCATCATACAAATACAAATGATTCCATCCATCGCGCTCCGAGAGCCATAGAATTTCATCACCTCCCTTGAGATCACGCCGATAGCCATAGCCATACACATAGATGAAAGTCTTGCTCTCCTCGCCGATCAATACCCGCTGTGATTGATTCACCGCATTCATCTCGACCACATAATACTTGCCAAAACCACGTTCAATATACTCGTAGGTCAAGCGCTGAGAGTCGCCTCGCCAAGCAACATGGTTCACCGAAAAGGGATTTGGAATCAAAGTCGGATCAGTCGCTAGAGGCGCACTTCCATCCACCGCAAAAATCCATGGCACCGATACCGTAATCTCATCGCCCGGCTTGGTATAGTCCACCGTAAATGTCTCAGGCTGCAATTGTTTCTCGGGTGATGACCTTACATACGTCACCTTTCGCGGTGCCACCTCCTTCGCTTTCCACAATTGAAAAAATCGCGAATCAGGAGACCAATACGCGACGCCTCGAAATACCCCCGCCTGATCAGACTTCGCCAAGACCTTCTCGGTACCCGCTTTCAGATCCTTCAATACCACCTCACCCTCGCGCAAGATCACCTCCCACTTGCCGTCGCTAGTACGATTGTTCTCGTAACCAGGGCGACCGATTTGCCGATCCCGCGGCTCTTCTGGCAACTTAGGCACCGCCTTCTGCACCACACTCTCTTGATTCGTAGTCAGATCCAGACGCGTCACGATCACCTTACCTTGCGCATCTTCCGTTTGATAGAAAAACTGCTTCTCATCAGCACTCCAGCCATAGGAAATTTTTTCATTTAACACCTTGATCCGCGACTTTGAGTAAGCAGCACCCGTGATTTGCTCAAATTCCTTCGTGCCCTGATGCTTCGCAGCAACTGGCAACATCAATACTCCAGCAATGATCAAAAAACGCATGCACCAAATACAAGCCCAAGCAGCGAAACATTTCAACAACCCATCTGAGAAAAATCATCCAACGACACCCATGACTTCATCGCCGACCGTGGATCATTCAAAATTCAACTTCCCACAAGACTAGCCACATGCTATCTTCTCCGCATGCATTCGCTGCTCGCCACCCTCACTTGCTTGATCATCTCATCGCTCTCGCTCTCCGCGCAGACAGCCCCTGCCGTGGACAATACTGATGAAGCACCCAAAGCATTGCCCATTGCACCCGAACCCGAAAAAACACCCGACGACGGTGTCCGTGTTGCGATCCTCGGCTACCACGATTTTTCTATGACGCTCAAAGAAACCGAGATGCGCATCAACACGGATAAATTCCGCAAGCAAATGCAAGCACTTAAGGACCAAGGTCTCAGCGTCATCAGCATGCAAGATTTCCAAGCATGGAAACGCGGGGAAAAGACCATCCCACCGCGCTCCGTTGTCATCACCATCGATGACGGCTGGCAATCCTTCTACACCGATGCCTACCCCATCCTCAAAGAATTTGGCTACCCTTTCACTGTATTTCTTTACACCAAATACGTCAACGTCCAAGGACGATCGATGAGCTTTGAGATGATTCAAGAAATGCAAAAAAATGGCGGCCACGTCGGGAGTCACAGCACCAGCCACCCCTACCCAGGCACCGTCAAGTCTCAAAAACGCAAAGGCCCACAGACCTACGCTTCATTCCTCGAACGCGAAATGGGGCAATCAAAAGCATTTCTCGAAAAAAACTTCAAACAACCCGTCAACACCTACTGCTACCCTGGCGGATTCCACACCGATGAAATGTTCGAGGCCGGCACCCAATATGGCTACGATTTCATGTTCACTGTCCTCCCCGGAAAAATCAAACGCAGCAGCGATAACAACACCCTTCCCCGCTACATCATCCTCGGCACCTACGATCGGATCTTCGATCTTGCTACGGAATTCCGCGATGCCGCTGCACCTAAGATCGGCGATGCCAGCGCCCCCGCACAAAAAACCATCGTGCCCGTGCAGCCCGAGCCCGGTGCCGTGGTCAACACCCGCTTGCCTGTCATCTCCATCGATCTATCTACCATCACCGATATCACTCCCGAGTCTCTCGTTATGCGCATTGCCGGCTTTGGCGATGTCCCCGCCGTCTTTGACGAAAACACCAAACAGCTCACCTGGCAAGTCAACCGCCGCCTGCGCACCGACTCCTGCCAAGTCTCCGTGACATGGAAAGGCAGTGACAAAAAAACCACAGCTCCGCCCGTGCGCTGGACCTTTGCCATCGACAAAGAAGTAGCCTACCAACCCACTGGCGGCTAATGCCATGCCCCTCGCGAAACGAGGATTTCTGTCCGCAATTTGAGCAAAAAAAACGCCAGCTACTCAACGAAAGCAGCAGGCGTGATCATGGTGAAAATTTTACGCTCCTACATCTAAGTCCTTTTTAGCGTAGCCTGGCTCCCATCCAAGTTAGTGTTTTCTCTTTCTAGCACGGCTTCGTCGACATCTGTTTCCGATTGCCCCCATAGAGGCTTACGCCCGAAAAGCATGAAGGGAATGCCCACATACAAAGAAAGCACTAATACGATCGGCCACGCACGAACAGGATTAACGGGATAAGGTCCAGCCCGAAGCGCTTCCATGTAGGTTTGATATGCAGCAGTAGCATCATCTTGGTCTGAGTCATCAACAACGATGCGGACACCTCCAATGGTGTTGCTATAATACCAAAAAAGCTGGATGAAATGTTCATCTTTCAACGACGCCTCGATTCCAAGATCTCCCAAATATGCTCGAAATAGGTGTGCATCCTCTGGAGTCGTAAATGTTGCGATTGTTGTCATGGTTTTTTATGCACGTTTGAAGTGTGGCACAGCGGAGATTGAGCGTCCAGAGCGAAGCGAACTAGAGGCGTTGTCCGCCGTTGCCACCACTGGCGTGTTCGGCTTCTTTCTGTTCAGATCACATTACCGCCATATGGACTTAATCTTGTGAAGCTCAAGGTTGACCAGTTTCACATTTCCTCCAATGGCAGTCAGAGTCAGGCTGTCGTCTTCGGGGTCGAATGCGACCTGCTGACTAAGAGAGAAAACTCCGCCGTCGGAAAAGATTTCAATTGATGACCAATCGACCAGCATTCGTATCCTTAGAATCTGGTTTGAATCTGGGCGTAATACCGGCGGCTGCGTGTCGCCAAATTTGTTTTTCTCGGCACCTTGATAGATGATCTTTTGTTCAGTAATATCGTATTGATAGCTAACGTTGGCGATTTGGAACACAATCTTTTGAGCCGTGGCACCCTTCAAATCTATGGTCAAAGTTATATCGAAGGTTTTTGACCTCACATCTTTGAGAATATTATCCGTGCCCACTTCCATCTTGCCTAGTTGGACAGCAGGATCGACGTATAGATCTTTAATGGCCGCAATAGGGGTTCGGGTGACGCGCATTTTACCGTCTCGTGTGACCAGACCCAGTTCAACTGGAAAGGTCGCATTTCGCTCCCAGGGCTTCTCGCCAATGCCTCCATTCCACTCGTCCATCCAGGCGAGTTGGATATATTTCTTCTGAGGTAGCGTGAATGGAAAAAAGGTCTGACCAGCATAAAAGTCAGGGCCGACATCCATGTAGAGATACTCTTTGGAGTGGTTCTCGTCGCTAAAGCTTGTTCCATCAAAATGCCCAACGAGATATTTACCAGCGGCATCATAAATGACCCACTTCATGTTGTTCGGATCACCGTCAAGAGGAAGCTCCACAAGATCGGGGCATTCGAAACCAAACTTGATGTTACTCAGCTTTTCCCAGTTGATGAGATCCTTCGATCCGTAAAAAGTGGTGCCTTCTTCGTAAATGGCCATCACCCACTTTTTCGTCGGTTCATGCCAAATGACGCGTGGATCCCTCGGGTCGGCGCCACTGGTGGGATTGGCGACAGGGTTTTTATCGTAGTTATTCCAAGTCTGCCCCTTGTCATTGCTCCAAGCGATGCAAGTTCCCACTTCAGTTCCGGTATACAAGGTGATCAGGGCAGATTTAGGCGACCCTGTGATTTTCTCTGCAACCGACCCGCTGACCACGATTCCGCTCCCCGAGTAAATCTGTTCTCCTGAAACATTTTGCTTTGCGCCTGCCGCAAGGGTATGGCTGCTTTTACCAATCAAAGCGAGCCCATAATCAGTCCAATGGAGAAGGTCAGCGGAACTGGCATATGCACCATCACGATTCTTTACGCCCCACTGATAGAGCATGTGATACTTGCCGTCGAGATACCACAGGGCGTTTATGTCGTTCATCCACCCATTTTGGGGTGAAAAGTGAAATTGGGGGCGATAGGGTTCCTGATAATCTGTGGGACGGTAGTGTCGATTGAATGGTGGGGAGCCTTTTAGCTCGGGATCAGAATCCCCCCATCCCACAGAAAACAAACTCGTCCAGAGTAAGAAAGAATATAATGTTGTTTTTAGGTGGTTATACATTTTCATGACCGAACGTCGAGTCCTCCTACGCCTGACCGGGGGCGAGGGCTGAACACGGGGTTGATGTTGTAGCGGTCATGGCGGCTGGAACTGGAGGCTAGTCAGGTGTTAGGAGTGACGTCTTGTTCTCCTACTATGTTTTGTAGGTAGCTCGTCACCCGGATCTGCGGCGGCATCAGGCACGCGGGCCAGTAGGTTGTCAAAATCCTTGAGATTGGCTCTCTCTGCTCGTTGTCGAAGGTAATCAACGGTATCAAGCGCCGAAAGCTTCTCTGCTGCCGCTGTAATAAGGAATTGGTTCATGGAATAACCGTCCTTCGTCGCGAGTTCTTTGATCGCGCGATGGAGGGAATCGGGAACACGGATGGATAATGTAGTCATGGTCTGATGATATCTAGGGTTGTGGCAGGTGTGATGGCGCGAACGCCCATTGATTCTGAACCTCTAAAGTCGCTGACGTTGTGTGTGATGACGAATGCCGCCGATGCTGCGACTGCAAGCTCGAGAACAAGATCATCTTCTGGGTCGGGCAGGAATGGCCGCCACGAGAAAAACACTTGCTGGTGATCGGCCAACTGGCAAAGGCTATCCACAATCCTGCGGAGCTCATCAGCCGTGAAATGAGGAAGGAGGCTAGGCCGCAGAACGACAGACTCATATTCAAGAACGAGGGCGACAGACACGGCAATACGGATATCCCCGGCACGGATCGCCCGGAGGATCTGAAAGCTGGCTCCCCGATTGGATCGGAGTCCCGCCACAAGGACTGACGTGTCGAGAATTGCATACACTTGCGGTATTATCCACGATACCGTCTATGTCGCAAGGAATTTCTTTGGACAACGTCAAAGAGCACGCAGCCCCTATCAGCGGGAGCGAGCGTCGATCACGGGGTTGGTGTTGAAACTACAGAAGGGCATGAAAACAGGACGGCTGATAGGGGTTACTGTGTCTCGACTTGTTCGATTCTTATTTGTAATATTCTGGTAGAACATAGTATAGCGTGTGTTCTTCATCTAATTGGATGTTTTCAGGCTTTTGTCCCATAACCTCCTCTGCCATTCGCAGCATTTCAACATGGCATAAAACGGATTGACTTTGTACTAAATTAAAAAAATCTCTGACCTTATTATCCAGTTCTGGATATAGCATGGTATTGAATATTACCTTCCAAAACCAAAAGCAAAATATTGTAGGATCTTCACGCGATTCTTTCTGAAGCTGAATGAACGCCCACGTATAAGTGGCGATTTTCATTTTTGATTCTTCATCTAAATCATCATTTGTAATATGACACATTTTGTCGAAGAATTCAGCATAATCCTCAGTCAGTAGTAATCTCCAAGATTGTGGACCTATTTTTACGCATTGATGCAGTATCAATATTTCTTCTGTATCACTACTTAAAAACCTACTTATGAGGTTATCTAGTTCAGATTCCGTTTGTTTGCGCGCAATATTCCTGAAAAACTTTTGAAACATTGTGTCTAGTTGGTAAATTTAATTATCGAACGATCAAGTGGATGCACGCGGGAAATGAATGCTCGAATTCAAAGAAGGACGTTATCCCGCGTTGCCTCGCACGCCTTGTTCTCCATCTTCATTTTCTTCGGGTGGGGCTTTCTTCGCCTCGTCGATCATCTGAATATCTTGGATGACCTTCTGAAAGTGCGAAACATCTTGGGCATAAGAAAGGCCTGGGAGCACATCACCAGTCGCACGATTGGCTCTGTAAGCTGTAATGATACCAACTATCCTAACACCGTCTGCATCAGTCGAATAAAACACGGGGCCACCACTGACTCCGTTAATGGCCACGCCGTCAATCAGGTAAGCACTCTGATCCTCCCTCCTAGCGCTGACGCTGCCGGAGAAAAAACAGGGAGTGAACGCCTCGATAGCGGGAAATCCGAGCCAACCAATCTCAACACCAATCGGCAGAGTCTCAGCAGTCGGGAGGAGCGGAATAAGGCTATCAGGAAAATCAAGTTCACCAGCAGAGAACAAAATCACCGCCGAGTCTGTGGCCCAGTCGATCCGTATCGCCCGCTCAGTGTCCTTGAAAAGCGCATCCTGTCCGGTGTGAAAACTACGAAGCCGAATCGGTTGCTGCCATTCCTCCGCATGCCCAACGACGTGAGCTGCCGTGGCAACACCGAGGATGCTCTTGTCGTGATTGGCAAGACACAGGAAGCCTGTGCCATGCCCATTGGGGGTCTCCACCTTAACGAGGTAAGGCGCGAGCTTTTCTACGATGTTTTGCCAGTGCATATTATTTCTTTGGAGAACGTAGAGCGCATGCACCACTACCAGCGGCGGCGCACGTCGATCACGGGGTTAATGTTGTAATTACGGAAAATCATTGAAACAGGGCGGCTGGTAGTGGTTGTCATGACGCGGCTTGTTCTGTCCTCTTTATTTTGATGCTATTTCTTGCGCATGTCAACCATCTTAAACACAGCCTCTTCCGGATTCTTCAGCGCTGAAATGATATTCTCCGCAACCTTATTGAGCAGCTTCTGCCCCCAAAAAGGATCGTTCTTGTCGTAGTAGATGACCCGAATGTGTTTCAAATCGAAAGGCACATCGTCTTCATTGGAGGAAACTAGCACAACGGGCTTTTGCAAAGCGTGGGCAATTCCGAGTTCATAGAAGACATTGGGATTTTTTGTCGTCAGCTCTGCGACAAGAACTTTAGCCGCATTGATTCCTGCCCATACCTGATCCATTATTTTGCCAGCACCGAAGATCTCATTATCTGCGCGAACTGGGGTCAAGTTTGCCTTCTCAATTGCTGGTTTATAGACTGAGGCGTAGTATTCTCCAATTGGTGAACCAAATGGCATCATAACAAAACAAGAGTCACCTGACTTAATTGATAAACCTGAACTTAGCTTCTCGATGTATTCCGAAGATTCACAGCCATCCCACAGGATTT
>DBCO01000037.1 GCA_002293145.1 Akkermansiaceae bacterium UBA956
GTCCAAAAATCAGTTGCATCTCACAAGTTCGTGCGAATGGAAATCAAAATTCGTTTTGCCGATCACCTCAGTTTCCTCATTCATACCAAGACGCGGTAGCGAATTGCGGTTGAGTGACAAAAATTGAACATCTTTGTTTTTGGGAAAAAAGGGAAATTGGAAATGGTGTCCCACATACCAAGCAGGTCACGCAACTCGCCGAGATTGTCAAAAAAATCCTATTTATGATCCAATCAAGCTCGTGTAGATGTAAATTTGATATTAATATCATACCAAAACGAAAATAGTTTGTCCAATCTGAAAAATGTTCATGCCGTAATGGGTAATTATTTATCAAATGATGCTGCGATGCTTTATCCTCTCTCTATGCATAAATTGGTCTGGTCTACTCCGGGCTGAGGAGAAAATTTCGTATAATCAACACATACGCCCAATTCTAAGCCAGAAATGTTTTGCATGTCATGGCTTCGATGCCAAAAAGCGCGAAGCAGATTTGCGCTTGGATATCTTCGATGGCGCTACGGATGCCACTCGCACGCCGCGTGCGATTGTCCCGGGTGATGCCACTGCGAGTGAAATGATCAAGCGCATGCGCAGCGATGACCCTGATGAAATCATGCCTCCGCCTGATGCCGTCCATCGCATGGAGAAGAGCGAAATTGATCTCATTGCGCGCTGGATCGATGCCGGTGCGATTTATGAAAAACACTGGTCGTTTGAGAAGCCGGTGCGCCCCTCTGTGCCGCAGGGTAGTCATGATTCTTGGGTGAAAAATCCTATCGATTCTTTCATCGCGGCTGGCTGGAAAAAGGATCGTTTGCAACCATCACCGGAAGTGGATCGCGCTACGTTGCTACGACGTCTATCCTTCGATCTCACAGGCCTGCCGCCTAGCGATGCAGAGATGAAAGAATTTTTGCAGGACACAGCACCTGACGCCTATGAAAAAGTGGTGGATCGATTGTTGCAAATGCCGCACTATGGCGAGCGAATGGCTCTCTCTTGGCTGGATGCCGCGCGTTATGCCGATAGTAATGGCTTTCAGCAAGATGGCGATACCCATCAGTATGTGTGGCGGGATTGGTTGATACGTTCGTTGAATGAAAACATGCCCTTTGACCAGTTTACCATAGAGCAGATCGCTGGCGATCTGATACCTCAGGCGAGCACATCGCAAAAAGTCGCAACCGGATTTCAAAGATGCCACTTGCTCAATGGAGAGGGTGGGGCGATTGCCGAAGAGCAACGCAACATCATATTGTTTGATCGAGTCGATGTCACAGCCACCAATTGGTTAGGTCTGACCTTGGCCTGTGCGCAGTGCCATGATCACAAGTATGATCCGCTGACGCAAAAAGACTTTTACTCGATGATGGCCTTTTTCAATCAAGTGCCAGAAAGCGGAGTGCCGCCGGGTGGTTCGCAATACCGCATTGCAGATCCCGCGATTGCTGTTGGCTCGGATGAGCAGATGAAGCAGCTGGCGCAATGGGATGCTGAAATAAAAGTGATCGAGGGTGAAGAACAAGCACTAACAAAGGCACCGGAGTTTGAGCAGTCGATCACCGATGCCACGCTCTCCATGCGTGAGCGCAAGGAGATCGCATGGATGCCGCAATCCCCTGTGAAGATGGAAGCAAGCAATGGCGTGACACTCACACTCGAAGCCGATCAATCGATCTTTTCTGCCGGAGAGCAGGCTGCGATGGCTGACTATGTCTTGGAAATCCCGATCCCTCAACAAGGACTCACGGGCATCCGCTTCGAGTTGATTCCGGATCCTCGTTTGCCAATGGGTGGCTCGGGTCGCGCCGCAAGTGGCAATGCCGTGTTGAGCAAACTCATCATTCATCACGGTGATCAAGAGCTTCGCGTCAGTCATAGTCGTGCCGACTACTCCCAAGGTAGTTTTTCTCCCGAGGCGATTTTTGACCAAGACCCGCAATCCGGTTGGGCCTTTCATCCCGATGTCAAAACACCTCATTGGTTGGAAATACAGCTCACGGCTCCAGTGAAACACAGCGCCTCGCCGCTGAAGCTTACGTTGCAGTTTCAATCGAGTCACCTCGTCCACATGTTCGGGCGCTTCCGAGTGATGCTGACCGACGCACTTTTTCCGTTAGAGGAAAAACAATTCACACCTGCGCAATTGGCCTTGTTGAAAAAAGATCCAGCCCAGCTTAGCGATGCCGAGCGCAACGAACTGCGGACGATAATGATTGCCGCAGATCCTCAGGGATTGCTAGCCTCTGTGCAATCGCGTAAAATAGATCTCAAGAATCGTCGAGATGCTCTCGCGAATTCCTTGCCCAAGGTAATGATCATGTCGGATGCGCAGCCACGTAAGACCATGATCTTTGACCGAGGGAGCTACGAAATGCCGACTACCGAGGTCACGAGCGACACACCAGCGATGCTTCCGCCGATGGCTGCTGATTTGCCGAAAAATCGTCTCGGCCTGGCAAAGTGGTTGATGGCACCAGAGAATCCGCTCACTGCGCGAGTGCAAGTTAATCGCTTCTGGCAACATTATTTCGCTCATGGCTTTGTAAAGAGTGCGGAAAATTTCGGACTACTCGGTGATGCTCCTACTCATCCCGAATTGCTCGATTGGCTCGCTGTGGAATTTCGCGAAAACGGCTGGGACATGAAAAAAATCCACCGATTGATTGTCACCAGCGCCACCTATCGACAAAGCTCCAAAGTGACGCCTGCGCTCCTTGCGCTCGATCCCGAAAATCGCTTGTATGCTCGCGCTACACGCTTCCGCAATTCCTCTTTGATCCTGCGCGATACTGCTTTGCGGGTTAGCGGTCTACTTACAACCGATTTGTTTGGCAAGCCAGTCTATCCCTATCAACCGCCGACAATCTGGGACAGCCTCGGCATCACCAAGGAGCGGGATTTTTCGTATCCACAATCCCAAGGTGCCGATCTCTATCGTCGCAGCATCTACACGTTCTGGCGTCGCACCGTTGCACCAGGAAATATGTTCGATACCTCGGCGCGTCGCACCTGTGTGGTCAAGCACTCGCTCACCAGCACACCGCTGCATGCACTTACCACGCTCAATGACATCACTTGGGTCGAGGCCTCCCGTGTGCTCGCAGAAAAAATCATACGCCAATCCAATGATCGCCGCCAATGGCCCACTCTGTCGTTTCAGGCCGTGTGTCAACGTGCGCCCGATGCCACGGAGTTGGGAATTTTGGAGAAATCTCTCGCAAGCTCACTTGTAGAATTCCAACGCGATGCCGCAGCTGCAACGCAATTGTTAAGCCATGGTGCAGCGCCACGCGATGTTACTTTGCCTGTTTCCGATCACGCTGCGCTCACGCATTTGTGCCTGAGCATTTTTAATCTCGACGAAGCACTCACCAGACAATGACCCCGATGAATCCTTTTCTCCATCAACAACAACTCATCAATCGACGTCAGTTTTTTGGCAAGTCCGCCACCGGAATCGGCACACTTGCGTTGTCGTCATTATTGCAAAACGATCTGCTTGCAGCCCCCGCTTTATCGATGAATCCGTTAGTTGGTCTGCCACATTTCCCCGCCAAGGCTAAAAATGTAATATTGCTTTGGCAGGGAGGGGGACCCTCGCAAGTGGATTTGTTTCAGCACAAACCAGGCTTGGAAAAACTTCGCCTCACGGAGCTTCCGGCATCAGTGCGCGGGAATACGCGACTCTCGACGATGACGGCATCGCAGTCAAAATATCCGATCCTCCCCGCTCTGAAGCCTTTTCGCCAGTATGGTAAATCGGGGCGCTGGTTGTCCGAGTTGCTGCCTCACACCGGATCGATTGCCGATGATCTTTGCTTCATCGACTCGATGCACACCGAGGCTGTCAATCACGCGCCAGGAGTGACATTTTTCCTCACAGGAAGCCAAATTCCTGGTCGTCCTAGCATTGGTGCGTGGGGGACGTATGGGCTCGGTGCGATGTCGCAGGACCTGCCATCCTTCGTGGTGATGACTTCATCGGACGCAGGAAAAACCTGCGGGCAATTGTTTTTCGATTACTACTGGGGCAGTGGATTTTTGCCATCTAAGTATCAAGGTGTGCGCTTCCGCAGTGAGGCCGATCCCGTGCTGTATTTGAACAATCCGGCAGGCATTAGCCGTAGCATGCGGCGCACGGCGCTCGATGACATTGCGGCGATGAATCAGCATCACCTCTCTCAGTATGGTGACCCAGAAATCGATACCCGCATTTCTCAATATGAAATGGCCTATCGCATGCAAATGAGCGTGCCTGAGCTAACGGATATTTCTGATGAAACGCCTGAGTTGCTAGAAATGTATGGGCCCGATGTGCAGCGCAATGGCTCATTTGCGCGTAACTGCCTACTCGCCCGCAAGTTAGTCGAGCGCGGTGTGCGCTTTGTGCAGTTGATGCATGCCGGCTGGGATCAGCACAACAACCTTTCGTATCAGTTAGAAAATCAATGCCGCGATACCGATCAGCCTGCTGCCGCTTTGGTCAAAGATCTCAAGCAGCGTGGCTTGCTCGACGATACCATCGTGCTCTGGGTCAGCGAGTTTGGACGCACGGTTTTTGTCCAGGGCAACATTGAAAACGGGCGTGGCCACGGGCGCGATCACTTCGGGGTCGGCTACACCATCTGGGGCGCCGGTGGCGGCTTCAAGCCGGGCCACAGTCATGGCGAGACCGATGATTTTGCCTATCAAGTCACCAAAGATCCCGTGCACGTGCATGACATGCAGGCCACGTTGATGCACTTGTTAGGTATCAATCACGAAAAGCTCACCTTCCGATTCCAAGGCCGAGACTTCCGCCTCACGGATGTTCATGGCAAAGTCGTGCAGCAAGTCATTGCGTGAATGATGAATCTCAGGAAACCAACGAACGAGCGAAATTGCGAGCCCACTGGTCGGCCTCAATGATTGGTTCCAATTGATCAGCGACTTGCACCTGGTGGGCATTCATGGTTTTTTCCACGTTGGCCCAAATTCCCGTGAATGGGATTTTTCCTGCGATGAATTGATCCACGGCAATCTCGTTCGCGGCATTGTAAGCAGCGGGTAGGGTTCCACCCGTTAGTCCGGCTTCGCGGGCAAGGCGCAGGGCAGGGAAGTCTTGCTCGCGCGGTGCGATGAATTCGAGCTTGGCCAAGTCCGCGAAATTCAAAGGTTTCAGCCCTCCTTTGCGGCGTTGCGGCCACGTCAGTGCGTATTGGATCGGGAAGCACATGTCAGTGTTTGAGAGCTGTGCCAGCACCGAGCCATCCGTGAATTCAACCATCGAGTGAATGATGCTTTGTGGATGGACGATCACATCGATGCGCTCCATGCCGATGCCAAAAAGCCAGCGCGCTTCGATCATCTCGAGGCCTTTATTGAATAATGATGCCGAGTCGATCGTGATCTTGCGGCCCATGTTCCAGGTCGGGTGTTTCAACGCTTGCGCCAAGGTCACATGCGGCAGTTCATTGGCTGGTGTATTGCGAAATGGTCCACCCGATGCCGTGAGAATGAGGCGGGAAATTTCCGCATCTCCTCCGCGATGCCCATCCAGGCACTGGAAGATCGCATTGTGCTCGCTATCGACAGGTAGCAATTTCACGCCTGCTTGCTTGGCCTCGCGGGTGACAATTTCACCGGCCATTACTAAGATTTCTTTGCTCGCAACTGCGAGGTGCTTGCCCGCGCGAATGGCAGCCAGCGATGGCTGTAATCCCGCAGTGCCGACGATCGCCACCAACACTGTATCTGCCTCCATCAAGGTCGCAATGTCGATCAAGCCCTGCGGCCCAAGGTGGATCATCACATTGCTAGGTAACATCCGGCGCAGTTCCGCATACTTGGTATCATCGTAGAGACACACATGCTTCGCTCCCGTCTCAAGCGCTTGCTCGGCCAATTGCGCGGCATTGGTGTGGGCCGCGAGGCCAATGATCTCAATCTCTTCGGGTAACTCACGCGCAACCCTGAGCGTGGAGCATCCAATCGAGCCGGTAGAACCTAACAGAACAACTTTTTTTGACATACGCGATGTAGGTGAATGGGGTGAGTGATCAGCGGATCAGGGTGAAATACAAATAGACCGCAGGTGCAGTGAAGCAGATGCTATCGATCAAATCCATCGCACCGCCGATGCCGGGCAGGATCTGTCCGGAGTCCTTCACCGCTGTGGCCCGCTTCCACAGGCTCTCCGCAAGATCGCCGACCACGGCGAGTAGTGCGACGATGAACCCGAGCACAATGACATGCAGCAAGGAGGGAAATGCAGTGAGCTGTTCAGGGAATAGAGCATAAAGACCGCAGCCAGCGAGTTGAGCAAAAATAAGTGCTCCGACGAATCCTTCCCATGTCTTGGCCGGACTGATGTGAGGGATCATCTTGTGCTTGCCGATCAAAGAGCCGGTGATGTAGGCACCCATGTCAGTGAATTTGGTGACCGCGATGCACCACAGCAGCAGGTAAGCGCCACTCAGGCTGCCATCTTGATGCGGATGAAAATCGAGTCGTGCTGTGAAGCTAAACATCCAGGTTAGCCATAGCACACCAAGCATCGTCGAGGTCACACCGAGAATGCTGTTTGTGCCATCGATCTTACGCCGCAGTTGCAAAGTAAAAGTCCCAGCGCCTAACAGGAAAAATAGCGCCATATCGAGCTCGGCAGGCACAGCTTGACCGCGGATCATATACCATGCCAGCGCGGCGTAGTAAGAGATGCCCAAAAACATGCCCCACAGCGGATTGGCCACGATCCCCGCACGACGTGTTAGTTTGAAAAACTCCGCAGTCGAGAGAATGCCGAGCGCCGAAATCAACAACAAGTGGGCCCATGGTTTCATCGAGCCAAAGGCCAAGCAAACGATGCCCCAAAGCAACAGCGTGCTAAAACTTCTGCGAAAGAACGTTTGGGTTTTCGACGTGCTAGGCGGGACGGCGGCAGGTACGGACATGAGGCATCATTTCACTCGGAAATCATTCAGAGTGCAATCTCAATATGGTGAGCATGAGACTTTAGACATCAGACTCTAAACATTAGAAGTAAAACGTAGATTGACTACGGCACAAAAAACATCCACTACGGATGTTTTTTTGTTAGGGGGAGATTGCAATGATCAATCCACTGCCTCTTCGAGGATCAGGGTCGGCTTATCGGTCGAGAAGCGCCAGCGCAGTTTGTTGCGCTTGGAAGCTGTGCGCAGCTTGCGTTTGAAGCGGTCAGTTGGCGTTTCAAATGCGCGACGACGGCGAATTTCTTCCAGAATGCCCTCGGCATCCAGTTTGGT
Source organism: Akkermansiaceae bacterium UBA956 (assembly GCA_002293145.1). Classification (GTDB taxonomy): domain Bacteria; phylum Verrucomicrobiota; class Verrucomicrobiia; order Verrucomicrobiales; family Akkermansiaceae; genus UBA956. Next base: position 7,272 of record DBCO01000037.1, read on the forward strand.
TTTGAGACGCTTGAGAGCCCGGTCAACGGGTTCTCCTTTCTTCATTGTCACTCCGCGCATGCTGCTAGTATTGGTTGTTTGTTAGTTGAAAATTGTGGTTGGGGGGCGGACTTTTGGGGAATTTCACCCGATTGTCAAGGAGGAAACTGCGTGATTTATGGATTTTTCGAGAAATTGCTCGATATTTCCTAAAATCCGGTGGTTTTTCCGCGCATTTTCGACTCCTTAGCTTGCATCTGCGAGAAAGATCCCGCATGATTTTCTGCGTATAAGAATCATCCCGCATGTCGCCCATTTTACGCAAAATTTTAGGAATGAACTGGGTGCTTGTGCTGACCATGTATGGATTGCTGATCTTCGGCATTTATTGCATCGAGAGTGCCGCACGTCACTTGCCGTTGAGCTCGCAGTTGCTTGAAGAATTCGGCTCGGCAGGGGCCTATTACGCCAATCAGCAGAAATCGTGGATTGTGATTGGCTCGGTGATTTATTTTCTTACGGCTTTGATCGACTACCGCTGGATTCGTTGGCTCGCCCTGCCCATCTACGTGGTGAGTTTGGGCTGCATGGCGATGGTGATGGGCAGTGACCAAGATGTTCACCAGTTGAAAATTGGACCGATTGTTTTCCAGCCTGCTCAGCTCGGTGTTGCTTCAGGCGTGCTGATGATCGCTTGGGTATTGCAGGATTTGCCGAAGTTACACCGCTGGCTCGGTTTGCCGATTGTGCGCATTGCCGTGATCGGTGTGCTCTCCTGTGTGCCATTTTTGATGGTGATGAAAATGGGGGACATGGGCTCGGCGTTGGTGTGGATTCCCGTTGCGTTGGTGGCGCTTTTGATCGGAGGTGTTCCTTTCCGCTACCTGAGTTTGATGACAATCGTCGGTTTGACCTTCGTCCCGCTGATTTATTTGGTCGCGTTGCCTATGGTTTCGGAGCGCGGACCGGAGCGGATTAAGCTGTACCTTGATATGATGCAGGATAAGCCCGTAGACATATCGGGCCCAGCTTATGCCCCCTACTATGTGTCGATGGCCGTGGGCAAGGCTGGTTTGTCGGGGATTGGCTGGAATGCGACTTCTGAAAAAGGTTCTCTGCATGCAAAGCGCTACATCCCCTGGAAAACGGCTCACAATGACTTCATCTTTGCTGTTCTCGCGGAGGAACATGGTTTCCGTGGCAGCCTGCTTCTCCTGACAGCATTTGCTTTGCTGTTGATTCAGTGTCTTTTTATCTCCTTCTACAGCCGCGATCTCAAGGGGCGAGTCGTCGTCGCCTGCGTGGTCGCTTTTTTCTTTGCGCACATCTTTGAAAACATCGGAATGTGCGTTTTGATTATGCCGATTACGGGTATTCCATTGCCACTGATCAGTTACTCAGGAACCTTTGTCGTCATGTGTATGTTTATGTTAGGACTGGTGCAAAGCGTGTGGATACATCGTAATTCGATGGAGATTGTCAAAGTGACGAAAAAAGAGTCATGAAAAAATTATTACGCAAAATCGCATAATTTTTGTTGTCTTTTTCTGCTGATTCCCTATCTTTCTCCTCGTTCCCCGTTTCGGAAGTATTGAGAGTGTCTGGGGGGAGACTCTTGGTCACCGAAACGGGGTTCGTTTTTTTTGAGATACGTTAAGTAACGCTTCTTCTCTTTATTTTCTTAGGCACGATCACGGGGATCGTGCTTTTTTTGCTTATCTTAGGCTTAACTTAGGCTCAACTTTTGCTTCACAATTTCAGGAGCAAGCTCCGCCCTAAAATGGGTTAGAATCGATCTAGTGCGAGCTGTCGTAGATTTTTTTTACTCAATGCTTGCACCACTGCGGAAGACGAGTAGTTTTCCCGAGCAATCCCTATTATATCTCTATGAGCAGCGAACATCAATCATTTCAAGCAGAAGTACGACAGTTGTTGGACATCGTGATCCACTCACTCTACACAGATCGTGAGATTTTTACCCGGGAATTAGTCTCGAACGCTTCGGATGCGCTCGAGAAACTGAAATTGATCCAACTCACGGAAAACAATGTATATCAAGGAGAGACCGAGCTACAGATTTCTCTGACCACCGATGAGGAGGCGCGCACGCTGACGATTGCCGATACGGGCATTGGCATGACGCGTGAGGAACTAGTGCAAAATCTTGGTACCATCGCCCATTCGGGAACCAAAGCATTTTTGCAAAATCTGCAAGAAAAAGGCAGCCAGGCCGGCGGTATGATCGGGCAGTTCGGCGTGGGTTTCTACAGCGTATTCATGGTGGCGGATCGCGTCGACGTCTATACCCACTCATGGCGTGCGGATGCTCCTTCGTTTAAGTGGAGCAGCGATGGCTGTGAAGGCTACGACATCGAGGAGCTGGATCAAGCTGATCGTGGCGCGAAAATCGTGATTCACCTCAAGGAGGAATTTGCCGAGTATGCCAAGGCCTCGCGGATTCAAGATTTGCTGACGAAATACTCGAACTTTGTCGCCTTTCCAATTTTGCTCAATGGCGAGCGCGTCAACAAAGTCGAGGCGCTGTGGCTGAAGTCAAAAAATGAAGTCAGCGAGCAAGAATACGAAGACTTCTATCGTTTCACCGCAAAGGCCTGGGACAAGCCGCGCTTCACGATGCATTTCACGGCAGATGCTCCGCTAGACATTCACGCGTTGCTTTTCGTGCCCGAGGAAAACCAAGAGCGATTCGGCTTTGGTGCTATGCAGCCCGGCGTCGCCCTTTATTGCAAGCGTGTGTTGATCGATGCACAACCCGAAGGCTTGCTGCCTGAGTGGCTGCGCTTCGTCCGCGGGGTGATCGATTCCGCTGACTTGCCGCTGAATATTTCGCGTGAGTCGATGCAGGACAGCGCATTGGTGAAAAAACTCGGTCAAGTGGTCACTAGGCGCTTGTTGAAATTTTTGGAGAAAAAAGCCAGCGAGGAGGTCGAGGCCTATCGCGCATTTTACCAAGGATTTTCCCGTTTCATCAAGGAGGGCATTGTCAGCTCGCACGAGCACCGCGATGCCTTGGCGGGCTTACTTCGCTTTGAGAGCTCGATGACTGAGGGCGATGCGCACTCATCATTCGATGACTACATCGCGCGCATGAAGTCGGAGCAAAAGGAAATTTACTACCTCGCCGGAACTAGCCGCGAGGTAATGGAATCAGGTCCTTACCTTGAGGCATTCAAGGCACGCGGCTTGGAGGTCGCGTATTTCACCGAGGGTGTGGACGAGTTTGTCTTTGAGAGTCTCACCGAGTTCCAGGGCAGAAAACTCGTGCGTGCGGATCAAGCGGGCATCGAGTTGGAAGACACTGCGATGGATGGCGAATCGATGTCGGAGGCCGATGTGTCAGCTCTACAATCTTGGTGGCAAGATAGCATGAGCGCCAGTGTCAAAGAAGTGAAAACTGGCAAACGCCTCGTCGGCAGCCCGGTGGTCGCCCTTGTTCCTGAGGACGCCCCGAACGCGCAAATGCGTGCGATGATGAAGGCCATGGGCCAAGAATCGCCGGAAATCAAGCCAGTCCTAGAGATTAACCCGCGCCATGCCTTGGTGAAAAAACTCGCCTCGTTGCGTGAATCAAACCCAGAGGTGGCTGGTCTAGTCGCGCAGCAATTGGTCGATCAAGCGATGCTGGCAGCGGGCTTGGTCGAGCATCCGCAGCAGTTAGCCACACGCATGAATGAGATCCTTGAGAAAGTTCTCTGAGACGGCAAAAACTCTTTGCTGGACAATTGCGGAAACGTGACGTTAGTTATACGCATTGCAACCAATTGCTAACGTTTCCGCTTAAATACCATTCTCTATGCAGGCATTTCTCATTGTCTCAGGCCTTTTGATCATGGCCATTGCGTTTCGCACGGCGAGACGAGGCTGGGTGCGCAAGCTGGGAGCTGTGGCATTTTTGGCCGCGAGTTATGCCTTGTTCTTTTTTTTAACAGATCAGTGGTGGGGCGGCGTGATCGGCGTGGTCGTTTGGTTTTTCTTACCCTGGGTCGAGCTACTCACGCGGGTGAAGCGCATGAAGTTGCCGATGGACAATCGGCTGCGCCACCAGACGGTGCCGAATACCTCGTTTTTCCCTCATGCCCAGCAAATGTTGGATACCATGGAGTCTGAGGGCTTTGATTATGCAGGAGATTGTTGCTGGGAATGGTCTGGCATGAAACAGCACTACCGAATGTATTATCATCAGGAGACCCGCACGATGGCTACCTTATGCCTCTGTGAGCAGTCTGACGTTGTGTTTTCCTTTGTCTCGATCACTTCGGCGTCGGAGGACGGCTCGCAGTGGCGGACCACCAACTATCCTTTTGCCGAGACGCTGCAAGTGCCGCGGAATTTTTACTGGATGCACGTGCCATGCACGCGCAATTGCTTCCGCCAAATCTGGAGCAATCATTGTGAACATCTGCAAAAATACTCTGTGCCCACATCAGAGTTGATGGAAATGGATCCAGAGCACCTCGACGATTGGATCGAGCAGGAGATGCAGAAAATGATTGAGCACAACCTTGATCGCGGCATTATCGAGTTCGCAGGTGATGGCAGCTTTTGCTACAGTACTAGAGGATTGTTCTATCTCTGGGGTCAGTTTATCAAGGACATGGTGCGTTTTTGTTAGGGATAGAAGTCGAGCTATACAAAAACTTCAGAAGATCAAACGCTAAGGATGCAAAGTCTCAAAGGCGCAAAGATTTTCTCGTAGGCTTTCATGGTTTTGGATGAATTTTTTTCACAAGTTATCCTTAAACCCGAAGTCCGAAGTTCGCCTGAGAATTCGGGCCTTCGGGACCACTGATGAAAACTGAAATGATGAAAATGGAGCTTTAAATACATTTTCATGTTTTAAAATTGAATCTCAGTGAACTCAGTGTATCAGTGGTTTTCAGGCCTCGACCCGTTACACAACTTCTGAGTTCGGGTTAAATCATTCCTCGATGATCTTCGCTCGCTGCGGTGTGCTACGCAGGAGTACTTCGTTCTCGTCATCGGGGGGAGAGGAGAAGATCACGTGCTCCCATTTCGGTTCCTTCATCGGGCCTTGGCCATGGAATTGGAACAGGCCTTTGATGATCGGTTGCAACGGTAAGGTAATGATGCCTAACAGACCGCGGGCATTCATGCGCATCGTCATGTCGATGGTATCATTGTTGAGATCGACGTCGCCATTGCCGGTGAATTTCATGTTGCTGGTCTGGGTGGCGAAGTCGTTGGTGTGGATCACTCCTTTGGTAATGGTAAAATTGCAAAAGGCATCCTTGGCCCGCTCAAAGCCTGCCCTGCGATCTCCGAGCACGGCGGAAATGATCGGCGACAAGGGGCCAAACATTGGCACGGCAAACAACTCACCTTTTTCTAACGAACACAGACCTTCGCCATGGAGCGTGCTGGTGTCGCTGGCGACACCGGATAAATTGATGCGCCCAGTAAGAGTGCCGTAGCCTTTTTCGTTGAACGCGTAGGTTTCACCAAGTTTTTGCATGCGGATGCCGTTCCAGCGCAGATCGGCGGTGAATTTTTTGCTGCCGTTGATGTGGGCGACGACGTTGCCAGCACAGCCTCCGCCAAACACCTCGGCACTGAGTTGATTCAAGGTGACGGTCTCACCTGTAATCATCAGCTTAGAACGCACTTGGCTGAAGGTAGTGGGTTTACCGAGAAATTTCCAATCGAGAGTTTTTGCGTCCTGAATCTGGATGTTGAGCCGCGTGAGGCCACGATTGCGGACATCGATGTTACCATCTGCGGCGAGCGGCGGCGCTTGGTGAAAGCGGTATTCCTCCACGGCCTTGGCCACAGGCAGTGCAAACATGCGCAGCAGGGGGACGGGGAAAACATAGCCACGCAGATCGAGAATGCCGACGATACCCGCTTCATGATTGTAGGTAACGGATTTGCACTGCACGGGGCCGCGCTCGGTGGTTTTGTGGGTTTTGTATAGCTCGTAGTCGCGGTAGTCGAAATCGATGTTGATCCGTGAAAAGTTGAGATGATTGTGCTTGAGATCGAGATGCGTGGTTGCAGAAAACACAGGCACATCACGATAGCTGACGTTTTCGACTTTTCCGGTGCCCTGCACAGCCCAGTTGTATATATCGTTGAGATCGGCTTTGCCGGTGAGATTCACGAAGTGGCGGCTGGCGCTACTTCCTTGAAAATCACCTAAGACTTCTTCCAAGGGCTGATCGATGAAAAATGGCTTCCAGATGGTGGGGGGGAGTGTGCTTTCCAGTTGATAGAGCAGCAGAGATTCCTTGAGTTGCAGACCGCCTTTGAGTTGACCGAGTTGATGATCAAGCGCGATGTTGCTGATGTCGAGATGCTCCAGCTGAAACTTTTCGGTCTTGCTGAGAACGAGTCCGACCTTGGCGCTGAGACTGTTGAGTCCTGATTTCTCGAGCGCCTCGACAGCGGGAGCTAACTTGTGCTCACGGATCATCGGGCGGACCACAGCAAAAGGCACTGCGCCCTCGGCCTTGATGGTGAGCTGAGAGTCTTTCCAGAGGAGATCACCGTGGAGCTTGCCTTGGGTATGTTCAACTTCGAGATCGCGCAGGAAAAAGTTTTGATCTCGGTAAGAAAATTCTGATTTGATCGAGGATAGAGTGCTGCCCCGGAACAGAACATTTTTGCAATCGAGCTGCCCAATGGCACTGAGCTGCATGGGGGCATCTTGGGGAAATGCACAAGTGCCGCGCAGCGCGATCTGAGGCGGTTTGGCAAAGGCAAAATCGGTCAGGAGGCGCTTGCGAGTAACGGCGTAAAAAATGCGGATGATGTCGAGCGAGCTGGTCGCATCGTAGTGGCCGACGCGTCGTTCGAGATCGTAATCGAAGGTTGCATCCATGGCTCCGCGCTCATCTTTGGCGGAGAAATTTCGCACGGTGAGTAGCGATTGGTTGATGTTGCCTTCGGCACGGATTTCGCGCAAAGTGAGGTCATCGAGCGTGGCGGTGGGGCAAGAAAAAACGTATGCGCACTCGAGGGCTGACCACTTGCTAGCATCGGCGGAGAGCCTAATGCGCAACTCGGGTGCTGCGTCTTTTTCCAGTTGCCAACGGGCCAATTCCTCGACGAAGGTATTCATCAAACGTCGATGTATGCCGCTTTGTTCGTTCTCGCGATCATGGTTCGGCACAGGGCGAAAGCCGAGGATCGTAGCATCTACTTTGAGATGTATGCCGCCGATGAAGCCTGAGGCATCTTTGATCTCAAACATCCGGTTTTTCCCCATCAGCACCTTGCCATTGAGCTCCGTGACATCGAGCGTTTTGCCCGCAGGTTTTTCCGGGTCGACGGGCAGGGAGAGTTCGGCCCGATTAAGCTCGACATGGGTGAGGCGAATGATGCCGCGCATGGCCTTTGTTTTATCGAGGTCGAAGAGTAAGCGCTCAAGGCGAACCATGCGCTTTTGGCGGTTACTATCGGTGAAAATTTCCACCTCACTTGCCTCGATGCCGCGGAGGGGAATGTAGCGCAGTCGCAAGATTGATGCCTCGATGCCTTGCTTTGCGAGTTCATTTTCCAGCGCCTTACGCCAGGAGAGGGGCATGCCGACGGCATTCAGGTAGAGTAGTGTGCCGACCAAGGCGATAATCAGCCCAAACACCAGCAAATACGTTGCGGTGCGCAGATTGCGAAAAAATTTGATCGAGCGTAAATCCACGAGTGCAAAGGCATATTATCACGACTTTCCATGAAATCCAAGGCGTGATTGCAGAAATTTGAGGCTCGCCCAGGTATTATCAAGTAATCCAATGAAATGCAGGCAGAGTATCTTGTTAATCCAGCAAAAATATTCTAATCTTTGTAAAATACGGCGCTAAAAACCTAACGATTTCATCGATGTGACGCGCACTCAGTGATTCATGCCCTCACACTCGATCACGGCCTTCGCGTTGCTGGTTTGCGGTAGCTCACGGCACTCTTGTAGAGAACGACAGCGTTTGCTACGCCGCGTGCAACGGCGGTGATGTACTTGGGGTTCTCCATCAAGCGAGCTTCGTAGGGATGGCTCATGAAGCCGCCTTCGAGCAAAATCGCTGGGTGACGCACGCCTGTGAGCACACTGAAACGGGCGCGTTTGATGCCGCGATCAAAGGTGTTGTTGGCTCCGATGTTCCTTAACACTTGACTGTGAACCGCGGTGGCCAGAGCGACGTTCGCGGAGTCATTGATGTTGCCATTGCGCGCGTTGTGGTCGCTCGGTTTGACACCTGAGCCGTAGTGGGCGACTCCTTGGGGTGAGAGCGTAAAGGTCTCGATGCCGCGCGCGCTGCGTCCACCAGAATTGAAGTGAATGCTGATGAAAATGGCAGACTCTTTGAGAGAGTTGGCGAGATCGACCCGTTGTTGCAGTGTGAGGTAAACGTCGCTGCTGCGGGTAAGGATGACTCGGAAGCCCTTGGCGGTGAGTAGTTTTTGCACCTCCTGTGCCACTCGTAGATTGTAAGCTTTCTCGGTGTTGTAGGCATTGACAGCACCTGCATCCCTGCCTCCGTGTCCTGCATCAATGACGACGGTATGGAAATTCCCAGCATTCGCAATATAACTGGGGCGCATCACCGGATCGATCAGCTTGGTGAGATCGATGCGTGAGATTGCGGTTCTCGCTCCACTCTCGATCACGGGATAGGTAAAGACGAATTTGACGCCATTGAGCGTGGATTCTTGATCACCGATGCGGAGCTTAAAGACGAGGTTTTTTCCCTCAAGCATGATCTGATTGCCGCTGCGTTTATAGGTTTGGAAGTTGTAAAATTTCTTTACGCTATCGAGCGAAACGTATTCGCGACCACCATATTGCATGATATCCCACTGGGCTTGTGCTACCGCGGCGTATCCAAAAAAAAGCACCAGCGTGAAGAGCTGGGAGAGTCTTTTCGTCAATGTGCTGGAATGGGTCATGTCGTGGATTTTTGGCAGAGTAGTGAAAGCTTAATGCGATGGCAAACAAAAAAATGGTTCTTGTCGGCGACGTTTCAAAACGAGACAGCTTGATCAAGTAAAATCGACCAATATCCGTAGCCATGTTATTTTTGGTTTATGATCGAGAGCCCCAGCTGCTGACTAGGGTGAGCAAACCTGATTTCCTAAATTCATTTGTGGTTAAAACAGGTTCTGATTCTTGTTACGCTGTTTCGGAGTGAGGATTGATCTTTTGGGCATAAACTACTGGCTTTATTTGTAACTTGCAGAAGTTCCTCTAGAATCGATCATTCGGTGTGCTAGCTAGTTCAAAAAAAAAGGTATGGACCGAGATCCATACCTTTGATTTAAAGATCAGAAGAGGGGCAATTAAAAGTTGTAGCGCAAGCCCATAGCGGCACCCAGATCTTTCTCGAACACAGTATCTCCCAAAACTTGGGTTTGCAGTGAGAAAATAGCTGTCACGTTGTCGTTGATTTCATATCCGAGTGATGCTTCCAGAATCCCGATGTCCTCTTTTTCAATTGCAGGGCTAGAACCAAAAGTAAAGGTTCCAACGTAGAGTGCAAAGAGGTGTGTGTAGCTCAAGCCAGCAGATAAGCGGCCAGACTGGTAGCTGACACCGACATCAGCCAAGAGTCCTTCGGTGGTGAAAAGGTCTACGCCACCGTTGCTAAATCCGACCTTGCCGTAACCAAAACCACCTACGAGGGAAACTCCTTCGCTAAGCTCTTGAGTGTAGTGCGCCAACACGCGCAAGTCATTGAATTTCCACTCCTGTCCGGGGCTAACTGCGTCCGTGTAAGCATTTTCGAATCGGCCATCGATAGAAAGTCCGTTGCCGATATCAAATCCACTGTCTAAACGGAAACCTTCAGCGTCGAGGTCTCCCGAAAAATTGTTGGAGACCGCACTCAAACCGATGTAAGCGCTCTTATCAACGGCGGAAGAAGCTAAGGAAGAGGTCTGACCAGCGCAAACGGTGGCAGTTACGGCAGTTGCTGTAATTAAGTGGTGTAATTTCATAAGACGATTGAAATTTTACTTGAGAATCGATTATTTGCGAGAAAAAACTCAAATAACTTTGCAAATAATACATTGATCCGAATCGAATGATACCTGGATGAACTCGAAATTTGGGAACGTCAGCAAAACGAGCAAGGTCCAATATCCCCATAACTGGCGGCTCATTTTTCATTCGTGCAAAACGGATTTCCACGATGATTCGGATATTTCTAGAAAAAAATCAATGCAGAGAGAAATTGACGATTCTGCGACGCTACGTATAGTGAATTTATGAGAACGATAGGGTTATACTGGTTGATATGGATGGGAGTGATTTTCACTCTGTCGGCTCAGGTGGTGGTGGCTGTCGAGCAGATAGAGGATTTGCAGGTGTTGGAGAAAAAAGTCCAACAAGTGGCCAAGGATCGAATGTCGCTGACAGTGGCTTTGGTGGCTGAGGATGCCTCCAGCTCGGGCTCGGGCGTGATCACCACTGAGACAGGTTTGATTTTGACTGCCGCACACGTGGTGCAAGGCAGTGAGACGATGGAGGTGGTCTTTCCCGATGGCAAAACGCTGAAGGGCAAGGTGCTCGGAGCTAACTATGGCAAGGACTTGGCCATGGTGCAGATCGAGCAGCAGGGAAAATGGCCTCATGCGCCACGTGGTAAATCAAAACCTCTGGAGGTGGGCGACTGGGTGGTAGCGCTGGGTCATGCCGCGGGCTTCGATCCGGCTAGGACCCCGCCAGTGCGCTTGGGGCGTGTGGTTTCGAAGGGGCCAGGTATTTTTTTTACCTCAGAGTGCACGCTGATCGGCGGTGACTCGGGTGGCCCTTTGTTTGATTTGGAGGGCAACATTGTCGGCATCAATTCGAACATTGGCCAAGCACTGCGGGTCAACAATCACGCGGGGGTAGATGGCTTTATCGATGACTGGGATAAAATGCTCGCTGGTGAGCAATGGGGCAAGTTGGTTTTAGACCCTATGCTGAATGAGGACATGCCTGTATTGGGCATTGCTCTTGATGGAACTCGACGTGGTCTAGTCGTCGGAGCGGTGAGCAATGGCTCGAAGGCGACCCAAGCAGGGATCATGCCGGGGGATTTGTTGGTGGGGATCGAGGGCGAAAAATTACGCAACTTGGACGACCTCCGCAATGAACTGCTGCGCAGACAGGTCGGTGATAAGGTGAAAATCACCATCGTCAGGGATGGTGAGAGCATGGAAAAGGAAGTGGAGCTCGTGCGCCGTGGTGATACTGAACAATGAGAATTTTTATGGATATAAAATGTGTGTATAGTATTTGGGGACTGGTTTTCTCTGCTGTCGCTTGGGGGCAGGATCTACCGCTACAAACGGAGGAACAACGTGCGGTATTGCGGCATCAATCCAACGTGGTGTTCGATCTCGTATCGCCCATTTCCCAAAAATCTAGCAAGTCCTGCGTCTGGGTTTGGGCTGGTGGCAGTCGGCAGCTATGCGTCGGCACCGTTGTTGGCGATGGCTCTCAGGTGCTCGCCAAATGGAGTGAGGTAGCGCGCGCGCGCGAGAGCAAGTTGCTCTGCGTGGGTGAGGGGAATGAGACATTTCCTGCTACCATCGAAGGGGTCTATGAAGAAGAGGACCTAGTCTTGCTCAAGCTGAAGGACTCGACTCTCAAGCCGGTCACTTTTTCTCCCACGCAAGCATTGGAGCTCGGTCAGTTCTTGGTTGCTGCTGCGCCTGGTGATACTACCTTGGGATTTGGCGTCGTCAGTGTGGCTGAGCGTAGTTTGCGCGAAAGCGATCAAGCCTTTGTGGGGATTGGTGCGGAAACTCACCAAGACGGCACAGGTGTGATTGTTCGCGAGGTCGCTGATGATTCCCCTGCAAAAAAAGCAGACATCAGCAAGGGGGACATCATCCTCAGTGTGAATGGTCAGATCATCAGCGGGCTGATGCAGTTCCGCTCGCTACTCAGCACCCTCAAGCCTGGTGAAAATACCGTTTTCCGTTATTCTCGCAAGGGTGATCACAGAGACGTCGAGTTAAAGCTCGCAGCTAAGCCGAAAAATGCAGCCTTCCCGCAGCGCCGCCTTGAGGTGATGGAGCGCATGGGCGGAGACATCAGCAATGTGCGCGATGGCTTTCCTGCCGTGATCCAGACCGATCTTGTGCTCAATCCTGAGGAGTGCGGAGGCCCTGTGCTCGATCTCAAGGGCAATGTCGTCGGCATCATGGCCGCCCGCGCTGGCCGCATCCGCAGTTATGTCATCTCCGCTTCCGCCATTGAGGAAATGCTCAAACGCAAGCCCGTAGAAGAATCTTTGGCCCGCGTGAAAAAAGAAGAGCCCGGTCCTAAACTTGCCGGCTCACGCGAAGCCCGTCCGCGCCTCAATCGCCAGCAAATGCAACGCCTGCGTGCCCGCATGAAGGAAATGGACTCCCTGATGCGCGAGCTCGATCAGGAAATAAACCAAATCGATCGCTAGAAGCATTTCCAGCTATTTTCCTTGATCTGGCGAGCTGATTGACTATTCTGTGTGCATGACCGATAAAATACGGAAAAACGAGATTTTAGTGGGAAGTTTCCTTCTACTCGGGCTGACCCTGCTTGGTGGCATGATCTTTCAATTTGGCCGATTCGGTGATCGCTTCCAGCATTATTACTCACTGCAGCTCGTCGTCGATGATGCCGCAGGTATCATCAAGGGCTCAGAAATTCGCATGGGTGGCGCCAAGATCGGCAAGGTAGGGAATTTGCCCGTACTCAATGACGATGCTCTCGTCGTCATCAATCTTGACATTGATGACCGCATCAAGATCCGCCAGGGCTCCACTCTCAGCGTCGCATCCGCCTCACTGCTCGGTGATAAAATGATCATCGTCACTCCCAATAAGGAGAAAAACGGCCAATACATCGCCCCTGGTTCCGTCATCGCCGGCGGCGGTCCTTCGGGGCTCGATGCCATCCAGTCCAATGCCGAAATCCTCAGCCGCGATGCCCGCAAGCTCATGAATGGCGCTGCTGGCACCCTGAAAAAAGTCGACCTCGCCATCGATGATATCCGCACCGCCTCACAGCACCTCTCTCAGACCCTAGAGAAGGTCAACACCTCGGTGCTTAAGACCGCTAACTTACAAAAAGTCGACCAAGCCATCGATGACTTCGCCAAAACCTCTGCTGCACTAGAAAAAACTAGCCAGCAAATGGAGCCTACTATTGCCGATGCCCGCGCAGCCATCGACTCCATCGAAAAAGCTGCCAGCGGTGCGCAAACTACGTTTTCTAAGGTAAATCAACGCATCGACGAGCTCGAGCCGACCATGAAAGAGCTCCCCGCCGCCACCAAAGCCATTGCCCAAGCCGCACAAAAAGCCAATCTCACCATGGATCAAATTGCTCAAGGAAATGGCTTGATCAGCACTCTAACCCATGATAATGAAGTCTCCGCCGACGCGAAAGCATTCATTCGGAACTTGAAAGAGCGTGGTATCCTGCGCTACCAAGATGCCGAGCAACTTCATCCCGAAGATGACCCCCGCAATCGATTTCGTGGCAAAAGACGCTAAACCCCCAGTTTTTATGACAACACAGCCCCCGTCCTTAATACCTGCCCTGCACAGTGCTGTTCCGCGCGTTGCCCTGCTCATCGAAACCTCCAATGGCTATGCCCGCGAATTGCTGCATGGTGTGGAGGAATACATTCGCAGTCACAGTCCGTGGCACATTTTCCTTGCCGAGCGCGGCCGTGGTGATGCACCGCCCGATTGGCTCAACGCCTGGGACGGTGATGGCATCATCGCCCGCGTCGAGAATAAAAAAATCGCCCAAGTTCTCAGCAAAGCCAAGCAGCCTGTCGTCGATCTCAGCTCCTATCGCTTCCTCAAAAAAGTTCCCTCAGTCATGACCGATAGTAAGGCCATTGCCGAGCTCGCCGCCACCCATTTCCTCAATCGTGGCTTCACCCACTTTGCCTTCTGCGGACTCGCCCGCTTCCCCTGGTCACGCCAGCGCGGCGAGCATTTCAAAAAAGCCTTGTTTGAAAAAAAGCACTACGTCCATGCATACAAACCCAGCTCGAGCAATAGCGAAGATAGCGAAAAAGAGATCGATGTGATCGCTAAGTGGCTGCTTACCTTGCCCAAGCCCGTCGCCATCTTCGCCTGCTATGATGCCCGTGGTCGCCAAATTCTCGATGCCTGCCACCGCGTCAATATCTCCGTGCCCGAGGAAGTCGCCGTGCTCGGCGTCGACAACGACGAACTCCTCTGCGAGCTCTGCCCGCAACCACTCTCCAGCGTCGATCCCAACCCGCGCCGCTCTGGCTGGCTTGCCGCCTCCTTGCTCGATCAAATAATGCAGGGGCAAAAAATCGAGCCCGAAGTACACATCGTCAAGCCCGCCGGCATCAGCACCCGCCAAAGCACCGATGTCCTCGCCGTGTCCGATGTTAACATCGTCCGCGCCCTGCGCTACATCCGCGAGAACGCCTGCAAAGGCATCACCGTCGATGACGTCGTATCCGAGTCAGGCATCGCCCGCCGCACCATGGAATCCCGCATCAAAAAATTGATTGGCCGCAGTCCGCACGAGGAAATTATGCGCGTGCAGTTCCAGCGGGCCCAGCGCCTGCTGCTCCACACCAACCTGCCCGTCACCGTCATTTCCGAGCGCGCAGGCTTCGAGAACCCCGAATACTTCAGCGTCGCCTTCAAACGCCTCAGCGGCATGCCTCCCGCCACCTTCCGCCGCAAACGCGGCGAAGCCTAATCGCGGTAGCATCACCCATCAGGAGAAGGGAGTTGCCATCCTTCGATACAGCCATACAAGCGATTTTTTACCCACGAAAGTCACGAAATACACGAAAAGGGGAATTGAGTCTGAAAGTTGAAAAGCTGAAAAGCTGAAAGTCGGGAATGATTTTCCGCCACGGTTATTGTTTCTGCAATTGCCAGGTGAGGGGGAGATTGCTGGTTGTTCCTCCTCGGATTTTATTTCAAGCGCTGTCCCAACGGGACAATCAGGAGAAGGGAGTTGCTATCCGTTGATAGAGTCAGATCACCTACCTGCGCCAAACAATGGGGGAAAATTTCACGCCACGATTCGGTCGTTTCCTTTCATATTTTCCTTGTTGCCGCTATTTTCTCATACAGGAAAATAGGCTAAATTAAGAAAATGAACGACTGGAAAATCATTGAGCATCTGATTCAGACGAAGGAATTGCTTCCTCCGTTGCAGCGTGACTCTGTGCTGACGTCAGGGGAAGAGCTTGGTGGCGCGGATCTCATGCTGACCACCTTTTTGAAGGGGAATCATCTGGAGCAATTCCTCTTTCTTGTGGAGGTGAAGGCCGCCAGCACACCGCAGATCGTGCAGAACGCGATCCATCAGATCAAATTCATTCACAGGAAGAATAACGACCCGGAAATGCATCCCATGATCGTCGTACCCTATCTTTCGGAAGAGCGCCTCAAAGATCTAGAAGAAGCGCAAGTGAGCGGGATCGATCTATGTGGCAATGGGATCGTCAATATTCCGGGGCGCCTCTCTATCTTTCGCACGGGGAATGAGAACCGCTATCCTGAGTCGCGCCCGGTCAGTAATCCTTTCCAAGGTAAAACCGCAATGGTAGCACGCGCATTCATTTCCGAACTTTCTTTACACAGCGAAAAGACAGAGTTCGATACGTTGGGTGCGCTTCAACAAACCATTATAGATGGGGGTGCCGCTATCTCACTCTCTCAAGTATCCAAGGCTGTATCTGCTCTTTCTCAAACCCGCCAGCGAAACCCCGTGGACCCAAGATCTCTGGATCTACGACCCTCCGCACCAATCAGCACTTCACCCTCAAGACCAACCCGCTCGCCAACAAAGACCTCGACGACTTCAAAGCCGTCTATCAGCCCAGTGCCTTCGCCAAGCGCAAGGAAACCGAGCGCTTCAAGAAATTCACCTACGCCGAGATCGTGGAGAGAGACAAAGCCAACCTCGACATCCTCTGGCTCAAGGACGACAGCCTCGAAGACAGCGGAAGCCTCCCAGCTCCCGCCCTGCTAGCCGCCGAGATCGTGGAGAGCCTCGAAGCCGCCCTCGAAGAGTTCCGCGCGGTGGAGGAGGCATTGGCGCTCAAAGAAGACTAGAACCATGCAAAATAATCCGACCGAATTGCCTACTTGGGATGAATTTCTAAGACCCTTGCTCGAACTTGCGGCAGCAGGTCCCATCGTGCGTCGCACAGCAGTAATAAAGATCGCCGATCAATATCGTTTCTCGAATGACGTTCGAAATTCCAGAGTCAAAAGCGGCCAAACACACATCGACAATCGATCGGGCTGGGCGATGAGTTCCTTGCTTAAGGCGAACTTGATTTCAAAGCACCCTACCGAGAAATTCACCTACCAAATCACTGATTCAGGCCGCTCCTTTTTGGAGAAACACAGTGGCCCGATTACCAATCACAACCTAAGAAATATCGAGGGATACGCAGAAGCGTGGAAAGCGGCAAGTCAGGCGAGAAAGGAGGATGCGTTGGACGTTACATCCATTTCCGGCATCGACACGAGTACACCTTCAGACCTGATTGAAAAAGCAGTCGAAGAAATCCAGTCTAATTTGCGCTCAGAGCTACTGGCACAGATGGCCAAGATGGATCCTTATGACTTTGAAAAACTCGTAATCGATCTTCTTTTCGCTATGGGTTACGGCGGCTCCCGCGAAGAAGCCGCCAAGGTCACCAAGAAGTCGAACGACGAAGGGATCGACGGCGTGATCAACGAAGACCGCCTCGGGTTGGATGTGATTTATGTGCAGGCCAAACGCTGGCAAGGCAACGTCGGGAGAAAAGAGATCCAAAGCTTCGTCGGAGCGCTTGCCGGTCAGCAAGCCACCAAAGGCGTCTTCATCACGACTAGCGATTTCGTGCAAAACGCTCACGATTACGCAAAGTCCGTAAACCAGAAAGTCATCCTCATCAACGGCGCCCGCCTCGCCGACCTGATGATCGAACATAATATTGGTGTGTCGACCACCCGCACCATTGCGCTGAAAAGAATCGATACCGATTATTTCGAGGAATCTTGAGCCGATTGCGTGAGAGGGACGGCGATCGTGCTACTGCGGATGTATGTTTTGCGAAGCTAGATAAAGTCGCTGTTTGCGGCTGAGGATGCAAAAGAAAAATCCCGACGCAAAGTCATTGACGGTAGCCAATCTCTTACCATTCCACCGCTCTCGGCTTTGTCGTCGCAGATTGGTCTTGTTGGTGTTTGAAACAGATGTTTGTGCTTTGTGAATAAGTTGGGGAAAAGACTTTTCAAAATGACATGCCTAACAGAAAAAATGCGCTGAAATGGCTATTTTTGCTCAGATTTTTCTGTTTTAAACTATCTTTTCTAACAGAATTTGAAAAAAATTGAGTGTTTCTGGCAGGTTGCGGATTATGGGGCCGAGTCGATCGCTCTTGTTGGGCTGAATCGCGCAGTTCTCGAGTTACTTCAAGGATTGGAGCTTGGGGGTAGCGGTGGTGGATTCGAGGGCCTTGATGGTATCGCGGAGGCATTGGGCCTTTTGGAGCATGAGGTGCTTGGGGAAGTTTTTTTCATCGTGCTCGAAGTAATGGGCGAGTTTGGTGAGTTCGGGGATCAGGGCTTTGGCGTGGGTGCCGTACTGGAGCAGGATTTTCATCAGCTCGGGTGTGCGATTTTCGCTGGACCAGGGGTTTTGTTGGCGGGTGTAGGTGACACAGGCGAGCATGCCTTCTTGGATGTGGTGCTGGGCCATGAGGCGCAGGCCCTCGACGCGGATGGTGTCGGCAAACATTTCGCCGCTGGGCGCGGGCACGACAATGGCCTCGTAGACCGAGGGGAGCAGTGGTTTGATATCGTCGGTCGTGAGATTCCGATACACGGAGCCGATGCTGCCACGGGCGCGGCCGTCTTGGTTTTTCAAGCCTGCTCGCACTGCGGTGTAGAGGGACTTGCGATCTACGCCATCGAGCGAGCCGTTGAGCATGCCGCCGCCATCGAATAGGGCAAAGGATAGGTAACGTTGTTGCATGCCGCGTGGGTCCTTGGCGGTATCGACTTGTGCGAGCAGTTCTAACAAGCGCGGCACGGCTTTTTTGGCGGGTGCTCCCATGGTGGCGAGGGCGTCGGCGGCCTTGATGCGCAGCCACAGATCGGGCTCGTTCAGCAAGCCTAGCAATGGATCGATGGCATCGGCCCCGCGACCACGAATGATGGCGAGGGCTTGGCAGGCACCGTAGCGGGCCTCGAGCTCGGGCGCGGAGAGCAGGGCGATGAGTTCGCGCACGGAGGCGTCTTTGCGTCGGCCCAGCGCCATGGCGGCGCGCTCGCGGACGATGGGCGACCAACTGCAGAGAAGCCTGAGAATTTCCTTGTTGCTGAGTTGATCGTAGCCGCTGTTGCGATCTTTGTTGTTCCAGCCACGGCCATCGTTGATGAGGGCTTGTGCTTGTGTGGCATTGAGTTGAGGGACTTTTGGTGGTCCTGCGGTGAAGCGTTTGCCAGTGAGGGAGATTTTTTGCAAGGGCATGGCATAGGCGAGCAAGAAGGCGCCGCTGCAATCCCAGTTGTGGTAGCTATCGTGATTGAGGTCGGGCGGGCCTTGGTGGGCAAAACTGCCGTCCCACTTGCGGGCGAGATCGTAGTACCAGGAACCGAATTCTTTCATCCAAGCGCCGGTGGCCTGCGGGCCTGAGCGTGAGACGCCGGGCATGGCCCAGAGCATGTTGAAGAAATTGCCGGTATGTCCGGTATCGCGCTCGGGTCCATGGCAGGCGACGCTCATGCGCGAGAAAAATTCGGCAGCTTGGGGTTCCTCTAACAACTGAAACAACACGGCTGCCATGCCGCATTTGCCATTGTCATCGTGGTTCTCGATCCATGGGTGGTGATCGCCGTAGGGCACGGCACCCTTGCCGATGTAAAAGCGCAGCAGGCGCGCGCTGAGCTCGATGGCGCGGGGGATTTCGGGGTCTTTGACGCCGGCCTTGATGGCGAGTGAAAGGGAAATAGTGAGGGGAATGCCGGGCGAGTTCATCATGCCGTAGCCGCCGAGTCGGCCATCGGGGATGGCAAATCCATGACCCCAGGAGCCGACAGCACTTTGGCCCTTGGCGGCCTCGAGCGCGAGGCGTCGCAGACCGGGGAGCACGGACTTGTCTTCGCTGGCGATGATGTATTCGGCAAGGAAAAGCATGACGTAGCCGTAATGCCAGGTCTGCATCGAGTCTGACTTGTAGTCGGCGGCCCATTGGGCTTCTTTCTTGAGGAGTGGCAGGTATTGTGAATCGCCACTGGCCAAGAGGGCGAGGGCATTGAGCGAGCGCACGATGGCATCTTGATGCGGCTTGGGCTGCGTCATTTTCGCGGCGAGTGCCTGGCATCCTTCGGTGAAAATGCTCGCGGATTTTTCGCAATCGAACGGAGCGGTGGCGCTGTAGTTGCCGAGTGTGGCGAGCTTGAGAGTGACTTCTTCGGCCTTGCCCGCGCGCCAACGAGTGAGGGTGAGTTTTCCTTGTCCGGCTGCGGATTCGGCTAGGGTAATGGCCTTGCCGAGCTCGGTGCGAGGATCAGAGGCAAAGGGCTTGCCGCCGACGCCGAGGATCACATCGCTGACGACAAATGTTCCATCGGCAGGTGAAGTGGGGTCGACCTGAGTGATAGCGATCTGGCGTGCATCCGAGGTGACCATTTTATCGCTAAACATCCAGCCGCGTAGGCCAGTGGGGCCGAGATTCCAGTCGTGCTTGGCTTGAGCGGGAATGGCATCGCCTTTGGTGAAATCGGGGATGGCGAGGGTTTGGCCGGTACTAGCGGCGAAACAGAGCGAGCTGAGGGCGCAGGTGAGGGCGCAGGTGAGGAGGACGAGCGTGGAAAATAGGCTGAGGTTTTTCATAGAAGAATACGATGACTACGCGGGTAGTCTGGGGTTTCTGACAAGAGAATGGCGGGGAGGTGAAATTTTTCACAACGTATTTGATGGATGGAAAGGATTGGGAAAGGCAGGGGAATGGACTTTCGACTTTCGACTTTCGACTTT
>DBCO01000038.1 GCA_002293145.1 Akkermansiaceae bacterium UBA956
GTAATCGCCAATCCACGACTAGCGGCTGCGCCTTTCCTCCACTATAGTAACGTCCAACAACAGATAGAATCAAGATTATGGGACTCGATAAAATGACGCAAAAACTCCAGGAAGCGCTGCAACAAGCTCAGCGACTCGCTTCCAAATCCACCCATGCCGAACTCAAAAGCGGGCATGTTTTGCAAACCTTGCTCGAACAAGAAGGCGGCATCCTCATTCCGATCTTACAAAAAGCCGGACTCGATGTTGCACGCTTGAAGGGAGCGGTCATCGATCATTTGGCCAAGGAACCCAAAGTCCAAGGCTCGACCTCCCAACCCCAACTCAGCTACGGACTTCGTGCCAATCTCGAAGCCGCCGATGACGCGCGCGAATCGTTAGGCGATGATTTTCTGAGCGTCGAACACTTTTTGTTAGGCGCATTGAAGTCAGATTCCCCCGCAGGAAAATTGCTCAAAGACAGTGGGCTCACCGAAGCTAAAGCACTCGAATCCATCAAATCCGTGCGCGGCAGCCAAAAGGTCACCGATGAAAATCCAGAGGGTAAATATCAGACCTTGGAAAAATACGGCACCGACCTCACGGCCCGCGCGCGTGAAGGAAAGATCGATCCCGTCATTGGTCGCGATAACGAAATTCGCCGCGTCATGCAGGTGCTCTCTCGTCGCACTAAAAACAACCCCGTGCTCATCGGCGAACCCGGTGTCGGCAAGACTGCCATTGTCGAAGGCCTCGCTCGACGCATCGTTTCGGGCGATGTTCCCGAGTCAATGAAAAACAAACGCGTCATCACTCTCGACCTCGGCGGCATGCTAGCCGGCGCTAAGTATCGTGGCGAGTTTGAAGACCGACTCAAAGCCTTCCTCAAAGAAGTCACCGACTCGAACGGGCAAATCATTTTGTTCATCGACGAACTCCACACCATCGTTGGCGCAGGTGCAGCCGAAGGTGCTGTCGATGCCTCGAATTTGCTCAAACCCCAACTCGCCCGCGGCGAGCTCTCGACCATCGGCGCCACCACGCTCGATGAATACCGCAAGCACATTGAAAAAGACGCCGCACTGGAGCGCCGTTTCCAACCCGTGCTCGTCGGTGAACCCTCCGCCGAAGATACCATCGCCATTCTTCGTGGTCTCAAGGAACGCTACGAAGTTCACCACGGCGTGCGGATCCAAGACGGTGCCATCGTCGCCGCCGCGATGCTCTCCGACCGCTACATTTCCGATCGATTCCTGCCCGACAAGGCAGTCGACCTGATCGACGAAGCCGCATCGCGTTTAAAAATCGAACTCGATTCCATGCCAACCGAGATTGATCAGATCGAGCGTCAGGTCTTGCAGTTAGAGATGGAGAAAAAAGCGTTAGAGAAAGAGACTGACAAGGCATCCGCCGTGCGCTTGGACAAAGTAAAAGAAGAGCAATCGAACCTCAAAGAACAAAGCTCCGCCCTGATCACCCAATGGCGCAATGAAAAAGCCGTCATTGATGACGTGCGCAGTGCCCAAGAAAAAATCGAAACACTCAAGAACCAAGCCGAGCAAGCCCAGCGGATTGGTAACCTCACCCGTGCTTCCGAGATCACTTACGGCGAGCTTCCGCAACTGCACCGCGACCTGGAAACCGCGAAGGAAAAACTCGCCGACTTCCAGAAAAACGGCGGCATCCTCAAGGAGGAAGTAACCGATGACGACATCGCCCGCGTCGTTTCCGCTTGGACCGGCATCCCTGTAAATCGATTGCAAGAAGGCGAGCGTGCCAAGCTCCTGCATATGGAAGATCGACTCGGTGAACGCGTGATCGGCCAGAAAAAAGCCATCTCCGCCGTCAGCAATGCCGTGCGTCGCGCCCGCTCTGGCCTGCAAGATGAGAATCGCCCCGTCGGTTCCTTCATTTTCCTCGGTCCCACTGGTGTTGGCAAAACCGAGCTATCCAAAGCTCTAGCAGAATTCCTTTTCGACGACGAAAACGCCATGGTCCGCATCGACATGTCGGAATACATGGAAAAACACAGCGTCGCTCGTTTGATCGGCGCGCCTCCTGGCTACGTCGGCTACGATGAAGGCGGACAACTCAGCGAACGCGTGCGCCGCAAGCCCTACAGCGTGATACTGTTTGATGAAATCGAAAAAGCCCACAGCGATGTCTTCAACGTCTTGCTGCAAGTGCTCGACGATGGTCGCATCACCGATGGCCAAGGCCGCACCGTGGATTTCCGCAATACCGTGATCATTCTTACGTCGAACATCGGCTCACAATACATCCTCAACGAGGAGAATTCCGAGCAGCGCGAGGCGAAGGTGTTAGACGCATTACGCGGACACTTCCGCCCCGAGTTTCTCAACCGCATCGATGAGAGCATCATCTTCGATCGACTCGATCGCAGTGAAATTACCCGCATTGTTGACATCCAACTCACACGCCTGCGTCAACGCCTTGCCAAGCAAGGATTGGCCATCGCACTCAGCAGCGAAGCCAAAGAATTCCTCGGCAACCAAGGCTACGATCCCACTTACGGTGCCCGCCCCTTGAAACGTGCAATCCAGCATCACCTACTCGATCCCCTGAGTATCAAAGTCCTCGACGGCCAAATGATCGACGGCGATGTCATCGAAGTCTCTGTAAAAGATGGAGCGCTTAGCTTCATGAAATAGCCCACAGAATTCAAAACGAACGTGCGCCCACCTTAGAAAAACCCTTGGACTGCGGCAGCCCTGCTGCCGCTTTACCTAGGCAGCCAGCTGCCGTCGGACCAAATACGAAAAAATCTCAGCAAAACCAAAAACCTATCCCAAGAAAAAACCTGCGTTTCCGCTCCTTACTTTCTCATAAAACCACCAAAAATTCCACATACCGCTGGGGATCACAGATAGCAGAGCAAAATCAAGAAGCTAACGCGATGTTCCCCCAGTCTGAACACGCCATAGGGATTTGTTCATCAACGTATGGGAGGTAGACACATAGAATTTTCCCATAATTATGCTTTACACAATTATATATGCTTCCGCAACCATAGACTAACAAAAATGGAAAATACTCAAATCCAATAACTTACCCCATTTGGCCCATTTTTTTCACCCATCGTGGGCCCAGCACCATCGACAAAACAAACAACAAGGCTTGGACCAAGACAATGCATGGGCCACTGCGGAGATCGAAATGGTAACTCATCAAAATCCCCGTGATGGTGGAAAAAACTGCCGTTGCGCAGGCAATCGCCATCATACGGTCAAAACGTTTGGTCCATAAAAATGCCGTAGCCCCCGGGCTGATCAGCAGTGCCGTGACTAAGATGATACCCACCGCGTGCAACGAAATGACAATTGCCAACGTAAGCAAACAGAGCAGCGCATAATGTAAAATGCGCACCGGCAGGTAAATGACTCGAGCTTGTGAGGGATCAAAACTCAGCAATAAAAAATCCCGACGCTTGAGCCAGACCACAGCACTCACGCATACAGCGACGACAGAAATTTCTCCGACTTGTCGATTGCTGATGCCGAGGATATTTCCGAAAAGGATGTGATCGAGATGGATATCACTTGTCGTGCGCGTAAACATCACCAAACCCACAGCAAACAATCCCGTGAACACCACGCCCATGACCGTATCTTCTTTGATGCGGCTATGATTTTTGATGAATCCGGTGCCGAGCGCACAAAACAGCCCTGAAAAAAAAGCGCCAATCAATAAGGGCATCCCGATCCAATAGGCGAGCACGATCCCCGGTAAGACTGCATGAGAAATGGCATCGCCCATCAGCGACCAACCACGCAAGATCAAGAAGCAGGAAAGCAACGCGCACATCACCGCAATCAGGCACCCCGAGAGCATGGCGGCCTGCATGAACTCTTCCTGAAATGGCTCGAACCAGTTCACGCCTGCTCCTCCTTTCGCTCTGCGCTTGCATTTTTTTGCCGACCCTGCGCCAACATCCCGTGCTTCGGCGCAAAAATCCAACACAGCAAAAAGACCAACGTTTGCAGCGTCACGATGCAGCCCCCCGGACTCCCATTGATGAAATAACTCGCATAGGCCCCCACACTTGCTGTTACGGCACCGAGCAAAGTAGAGAGCAGCATCATGCGAGGGAATCGATCCGTCAATAGATACGCCGTTGCCCCCGGAGTGATCAACATCGCAACCACCAAGATCGCTCCTACTGCTTGCAAGGCGGCGACCGCCATTGCACTGACCAGGCCTAACAACAAACCATGCAATAGCCCGACACGCAGTCCAATCGTTTTTGCCTGAACGACATCGAAGCAGAACAACATCAGATCACGCCACTTTACACAAATGATGAATAGACAAAACACACTGATGCCCAGCACCTGCCAGAGATCACGATCAGCAATGCCGAGAATGTTGCCATGGATGATACTTTTCAAATCCACTTGCGCGGGATAGAGCCCGATCAAAAGCAAACCAAAGGCGAAAAATGTGGTGAAGACAATGCCGATGACCGCGTCTTCGCGAATCTGTGATTTTGCTTTCACGACCGCCATCGCCGCCGCTGCAAATAATCCCGCGAAAAATGATCCAAGCGCCAGTGGCCAACCGATGATGTATGCCACGGCAACACCGGGCACCACCGCGTGCGACAAGGCATCGCCCATCAGCGACCAACCCTTTAGTGTCAAAAATGCCGAGAGCAATCCACAGGTCAGCCCGATCAATCCACAGGCAATCATCGCCTTGATCATGTAGTCATAGTGAAATGGAATCACCCACTCGCTCATCACTCCGTCTCCTTCCTGCGCGACTTAATTAACTCCTCTCGCCCCTCGCGATTTTTGTATTCAAGATGCCCGTCTTTGCCAAACACCAAAGGTCGCTCATCATCGGTGAGCACTTTCACGGCACGACCATCATGTCGCTGAATCGTCGATTGCTCAAAGTGGAAATGCCGCAGTTGCCCACCAAATGCCGCTGTAAGATTTTGCTCAGTGAAAATCTCATCCGTTGCCCCATAGGCTAACACTTTTCGATTGATCAACACCACTTGATCGCAAAACTCGGGCACCGCACCGAGATTGTGCGTGGATACCAATATGACTGCACCCTCTTCGCGGAGCTCACGTAGCAGATCGATGATCGCATCCTCGGTCTTCACATCCACGCCGGTAAATGGCTCATCTAACAAAATCATTCGACCTCCCTGAGCCAAGGCACGTGCGAGAAAAACGCGCTTTTTTTGTCCTCCCGATAGCTCACCGATCTGGCGATCACGGAAATCCCACATCGCCACGCGCCGCAGACTTTTCTCCACGACTTCATGATCGAATTTGCGCGGGATACGCATCCAGTTCATCTTGCCGTAGCACCCCATCATCACTACATCGGCAACACTCACGGGGAAACTCCAATCGACTTCTTCCGATTGCGGCACATAGGCCACGAGTTGATTTTTCAACGCCGTTTTGATGTCGGCACCATTGATTTTTACCGCACCTGAGGTCGGTCGAACGAAACCCATGATGCTCTTGAACAATGTCGATTTTCCGCTGCCATTGATGCCCACCAACGCGCAAATCGTTCCTCCATGCAGCGAAAACGTAGCCCCCTGCAAAGCGGCATTACCATTTCCATAAACCACGGAAAGATCGTCCACTGTGAGACTCATCTGCTTAGTCGCATGTTCGATCATGGCAGCAAAAATCCTTTCACAATCGTATCGGCATTCGTCTCTAACATTTGGAGAAATGTCGGCGCGTGGCCACTCGCATCGGTGAGCGAATCCACATACAATACGCCGCCATAGCGTGCCCCTGTTTCTTGTGCTACTTGCTTGATCGGCTTATCACTCACCGTGCTTTCCGCAAAAACAACTGGCACTTTGCGCGCACGCACTAGATCGATCACAGCCCGCACTTGCTGCGGTGTGCCCTGCGCATCGGCATTGATTGGCCACAACGATACAGCGGTGAGATCGTATGCTTGGCAGAGATAGGAAAAAGCGCCTTCACTGGTGACTAACACGCGTTGCTCGGCTGGGATTTTTGCCAAACGCTCACGCACCGGTTCATCCAGCGCTTGAATTTTCTGCACGTAGGCCGCGGCATTTTTGCGATAGATAGATTCATTGGCAGGGTCCATTTTCACCATCGCTTCGCAAATGTTCTGCACATAGATCAGAGCGCACTTCGGCGACATCCACGCATGAGGATTCGCCTTCCCAGTGTATGGACCTTCGCCGATCGGCATGGGTTCAATTCCCTCGGATGCTAACACCCGCGGCACATGCTCCAGACGGTGGAAAAACTTTTCAATCCAAGACTCCAAGTTCATGCCATTCCATAAAATCAAGTCCGCTTTCTGTGCCTTGACGAGATCCTTGGGCGTCGGTTCATAGCCATGCACTTCGGCACCAGGTTTAATTAATGATTCCACCACCGCAGCATCCCCTGCAACCTCACGCGCCATATCGGCAATGATCGTAAAACTGGTGAGCACCACTTTTTTTTCATTCACATTCCTGGATTCTGGCTTTTTGCAGGAAAACAAAAATCCTACTGCACATAAGGAAATCACAACAAGTATGGAGAGAAAACGTTTCATAAATCAAAAAAATCGTGATTTTTATCGAGGATGTTTGCTTCGACGAACAAACTTAGTCATGGCTAAGAATCTATGCAAGGACTATTTTTTGCAATTTGTCACTTGCCAAAATCCGCTTAGCCATACAGCATCGGGAGTGCCGAAAACCCAGTCAGCTTCCGTCGCATCGCAAGATTACTTGGAGCAGATCTTCCATTTGATCGAACAGAAGGGCTACGCCCGCGCGGTGGATATCGCACGCAATCTCGGAATTTCGCAGGCGAGTGTTTCAGCGATGCTCAAACGCCTCGGTAACGAGGAATTGGTCGTCTACGAACGCTACCGCGGCGTCATTCTCACTCAAAAAGGCAGCGACTTAGCACAATATGTCATCAAACGCCACGAGGTGCTCACGCGCCTGCTGCGTCACTTCGGACTCGATGAAGACACCATCTACCAAGACGTCGAGGGCATGGAGCATCACATCTCCGCGCAAACCTTGAAAGCCTTCACCATACTCGCCAACGAACTTGACCTCGACCCAGGCTTGTGCCGCACGTTGAAGCGGAAAATCCGACGAGCTTGAAATAATTCATTCAGCCTAATAAGTTCACAAACTTGTGAACGCCCCCTGCCTTTCCCTTACCTCTTATGTCTGAAAGTCTTATGTCTCCCTGTATCTTCTCTTCACGATCATTTTGGCTTGCCATCGTTACATTTTACGCGTTCAATCCCGCGCGTATGACACGTCCACAAGTCGAATTTTGCGCCAAGTTGCTCATTGTCGCCATCATCTGCACCTTCATCTGGGGGGCCTACAACGTTCTCGCATTGATGGGAATCGTCTGATTTTTACCGATCACCCCTTACGCGTAGGTTTTCCTGTGTCACCTTCAGGCGCATGAAAGTTCACGTTTTGAAGCAACAGCATGTTTTCCCGATCTCGCTCCAAAAAACTTGGGAGTTTTTTTCCACTCCGCGCAATCTCAATGAGATTACCCCTGCCGATCTGGGGTTCACGATGACTTACAGTCCCTCGGAAAAAATGATCGAGGGTCAAATCATCACCTACCGCATCCGCATCGCGCCTCTGATACATGTGCCATGGGTCACCGAGATTAAATCGGTCAAGGAGCCCCAATCGTTCATCGATAACCAAATCAGCGGACCTTACACTCTCTGGCATCATTTGCACCACTTTGAAGAAACGCCAGCAGGTGTATTGTTGACCGACCTTGTTAACTATGCTATGCCCTTCGGCCCGCTTGGCTCGATTGCCCATGCCGTCTTCGTTCGCCGTAAGCTCAAACACATTTTCTCCCACCGCCGCCATACTCTGGAAAAAAATTTTGGGAAGAAATGACGATAAGAAAACAGCCAGATACAAATAAGATTTAGGATTGAGCATACGGGTCAACGCAGGCGCATTACTTCATCCATTCACATTTCTATCGCCAAGCGCTGTGTTTTGCTTTTAGTTCTCTCCAGCTTCCATCATGTCTGATTCCATTCGCATTCTTTTTCTCGGTGACGTCGTCGGCGAACCTGGCCGCAAGGCGGTTCACCTGCTGCTACCTCAAATCAAAAAAGCCGAGAACATCGACTTCAGCGTGGTCAATGGCGAAAACTCTGCGGCTGGCCGAGGCATCACTCCCAAAATCGCGATTGATCTCTTGCGCGCTGGAGCCACGGTCATTACCACCGGCGACCACGTTTGGGATCAAGCGGAAATCGTGCACTATTTCCCCACGGAACCTCGCTTGCTACGCCCCGGAAATTATCCCACCGGCACTCCCGGGGCAGGCAGTGTAGTTCTCGATACCGACAAAGGAAAAGTCGCGATCATGCAAGCGCAGGGCCGCTCCTTCATGCAACCACCTCTCGAAAACCCTTTTATCTGGGCAGAGGCAGAGGCGGAGCGCTTGCAAGCTCTCGGCATCAAAGTCATTTTCATGGACTTCCACGCCGAAACAACCAGCGAAAAAATCGCGATGGGCCGCATGCTCGATGGAAAAATCTCATGCATGGTCGGCACTCACACCCACGTGC
Organism: Akkermansiaceae bacterium UBA956; assembly: GCA_002293145.1. Lineage (GTDB taxonomy): Bacteria > Verrucomicrobiota > Verrucomicrobiia > Verrucomicrobiales > Akkermansiaceae > UBA956. The sequence goes on from DBCO01000038.1 coordinate 8,587, forward strand.
AAACCGCCGATGACTGCATCTTGCCGAATGGCACAGCATACCTAACAGACGCCGGCATGTGTGGCCCCGATGACTCCGTTTTGGGTCGCGCCACCGAATCCGTGATCTGGCGCTTTAAGTCCGGACTGCCCACCCGCTTTCCTATTGCTAAAGGCGCTGTGCGCCTGTGTGGTGCCATCGTTGAAATCGACACAACCACAGGCAAGGCCATCAACTTCAAGCGCTACACGCATTTGTTAGCTCCGGGCGACATCTAACACGTTTCATGAATCCACCAGAGCCATTCTATGTATGTGGTCCCACGGCCAGTGGTAAATCCTCGCTGGCGCTGCAACTTGCGCGGGAAAAGGACGGCGAGATCGTCAACGCCGATGCATTTCAGCTTTATCGTGGCATTGATACCATTTCCGCCGCACCGCGTGAGTTCGAAAAATCGACAGCAGCGCATCACCTCTACGGCGTTCTTGAGCCCTCGGAAACCTGCGATGCCCAACGTTTTGTCGATCTCGCCCGCCCGGTGATAGACGAGATCATTGCTCGTGGAAAAACACCCATCGTCACGGGTGGCTCGGGTCTTTATCTGAAATTTCTCACCCACGGCCCCTCACCCGTGCCGCCCTCGGAGGGTAATCTACGCCGTGAACTCGAGGTGCTGACTCACGAAGAAATCATCCAGCGCTTGCAAGCATTGGACCCCGAGGAAGCAGCGCAGATCAATCTCACAAATCGGCGCTACGTCTCGCGCTCGCTTGAAATTTGCTTACTCAGCGGCTGCAAGGCCTCCACTTTGCGAAAAAATTGGCAGCATGTCAGCGATGCTCGCACGGCATCCTTGCAGGGCCTGGTCATTCAGCGACCTCGCGCAATCTTGCACCAACGTATCGCCGAGCGCTGCACCGCGATGCTTGAGGGGAACGCCATCGAAGAAGTTCGCGCCCTGCGTTCGCAACTCTCGATCACTTGCGCGAAGGCCATCGGTGTGCCTCAAATTCTCGCCTTTCTTGATGGGCAACTCTCGCATGCGGAATGCCTTCAGAAAATCGTCGAGGCGACCCGTCAGTATGCAAAGCGCCAAGAGACCTGGTTCCGTCGAGAATCTTGGCTTACACCTTGTCCCATGACCTAGGACTGTCGGACATACGAACTAAGATTTGAAATCAAAGCCTCAAAAGATCTGCTCTCACAAATTCCATCCTTGATTTTCTGACGAAATTCGCAAGCATCGTTTTATTCACCAAAAGCTTATTCGCCATGAATCTACTGCAACTTTTTTTCCTTCTTGCGCTGTCCCTGCTCGGTTCCTCATTGACCTTTGCACAGGAAATGTTTTTCCGCCATTCCTTTGGGCCATCCTCCAATTCAACGGTCGAGGTCACAGCTCTGTTCAGCAAACTACCATCATCCGGCTACACGCCGATTCGTGTGACGATATCCAATCGCACTGCTGCGCCCGTCGTTTTTTCACTGAACTTTGATTGCACCGCCGATGGCAACAGCGGCGTGCAAAAACTCGAATCTAGCTTCTCGATCAAAGGCGATGCCGAAAAAGTGACCACAACCGACCTACTCGTGCCAGTGGCTGCTGCGGTAAAAGACCATTCTTATGGAGGAGCTATGTGCAATCAGATGTTAGAGCTCGACATGGTTGGCATCGTAAATGGGAGTTACTCTCAAAGAAGCAACAATCAGCTCAATCTACCAAACATCCTCTTGTCCGAGCCTCTATTCACGCCGAATGCATCACGCTTGGATGCCGAGGTCAAAAAAATCACAGGAGGCGCCTCCAGCTACTACGGCTCTACTAGCAATTTCGGTGGTATGTTTTCCGCCTCAAAAATGCCTGAAGACTGGCGGGCTTACTCGGGCTATGACTGTTTAATTATCTCCGAAGTCGATTGGACCGAGTTATCCCCCGGCGCGCGTACCGCAATCTTGCAATGGCTGCGTTTGGGTGGATCGATGCGTATTTTCACACGCACCCCCTCCGCCACATGGGCGTCATTGGGCATTGAATCGAATGAACCTCAAGCAGCCTCAAGCAACTTCGGCAAAGGACTGATTGTCAGCACTCCGATCAATGCTGAGCTACGCATCGAAGAAAGCCAACTGCTTGCCCAAATCACCAGTGGCTCAGGGCTAGCGGGCCATCAATACAAATCATTTGTTCAAGACTATGCCGCCGGATGGGGCCTACAACAGCAACTTGGTGGAAAAACGTTCCACTTTGTCTTTTTCATTCTGCTCTTGATAGCCTTTGGAGTCATCGTCGGCCCGATCAATCTTTTCGTTTTTGCGAAATCAGGTATGCGCCATAAGCTGTTCATCACAACTCCCATCATCGCTCTCGCAGCAAGCTTGGCAATGATTATTTTAATCTTCATTCAGGATGGCATCGGCGGCAAAGGCGTGCGCGTGCAGCTTGTGGAAATGCCTTCAGGCGATGGCGATAACAATGCTTACATTTCACAAACACAAATCTCGCGAACAGGAGTTCTTTTCAGCAATCGTTTCGCCATGACTGAAGCGTGTTCTATCTCTCCACTGCCGTTGAGTATTTCTCAATGGGCGCGCCTCAACGTTTCAAGCAGTAATGATCAAGCCTACGAGATCAACCTCGATGACAAGGGCATTCAAGTATCGGGCGATTGGTTCCAATCTCGCTCCGAGCAAGCACAGTTGATCCAAGCCGTGGTGCCCACGCGCGCGCGCATCGAGGAGACTGATCCAGCAAACCCAGCCGCACTGCTAAGTAGCTTTGATCACTCCATCGATTCATTTTTTTATCGCGATGTTGATGGCAAAATCTGGAAAGCGGATGCCATCGCTCCAGGCAAGAAATTCCTTTGCAGCGAATCAACCGAGGTCGATCATGATAAGTTCCTTAACACTGCATGGTTGCTCTTATGCAATCAAGAAAAAGAATGCCTACAACGTCTCAGCAAACGCCCCGGCAGCTATGTAGCCATCAGCTCTAACGCAAAAATGTTAGATACTCATTCGCGACTCAAGTGGACGAGCAATACCAGCATCATCACCGGCAGTGTTCAGCCCGCTCCTTAATCTTTCACCGCACATCATCATGAATAGTCACGCCATTCGCGTTCACAACCTTTACCGCTACTTCGGCGCACTCAAGGCCGTCAACGGTGTTTCTTTCGAAATCCCACACGGCTCGGTCTGCGGCTTCGTAGGTGCCAATGGAGCAGGAAAAACCACCACGATGCGCATTCTCGCCTCGCTCGATTACCCGACGCTCGGTGTGGCGGAAGTCTGCGGCTACAATGTCGTCAGTCATCCCGAAGAAGTCCGGCGCTTGATCGGCTGGATGCCCGATCATTTCGGCAACTACGAGCACATGACCGTAGTCGAGTATCTCGACTTCTACGCCCGCGCCCTTGGCTACAAGGGAAAGGAACGACGCCTACGAGTGCAAGAGGTCATGGAGTTCACCGATCTCGTGCCCCTCGCTGAACGTTTTTCGAATAAATTATCGAAGGGTAATACCCAGCGCCTTGGCCTCGGGCGCGCTTTGTTGCAAGACCCGCAAGTTTTAATCATGGACGAGCCCGCCGCGGGTCTCGACCCGAAAGCTCGCGTGGAACTCAAGAGCTTAATCCGCGTGCTTGCTCAAGAGGGTAAGACCATTTTCATTTCCTCGCACATTCTCTCCGAACTCGGTGAAATGTGTGACTCACTCCTATTCATTAACGGCGGACGCATCGTGCACCACGGCGATGCCGAAAGCATGAAACAAAGCACCGATGCCGCCGGCGGATTTCTCTATGATGTGCAAGTTCTTAACTCTAGCGACGCGTTGTCTGCCTGGTGCTTGCTGCACCCGAAGGTCGAGTTCATGGAGTCGCGCAAAAATGGCGGTCGCATTCGCATCGATTCCCCCCACCTGGTAGATGCCGCTGATATCCTACAGCGCATGGTCAAAGATGGATTGAAAATCACCGAGTTCCACCGCGAGGAGCGTAACTTGGAAGATGCCTTCATCGATATGTTAGGCAAGATCGAGCGCGGTGAATTAGCAGGACAAAAGCCACCACCGATGCCTGATACCTCAGCATTTAACCCACCAGTATCATGATTATGAGCGATTCACAGTCATCACCCACTGCTGTCAGCCCCGCCGAGCCATCGTTGCTGGATCGCTTGAATGACTTTCCTGATCGACTCCCTCCGATGTTGGTCAAAGAACTGCGACAAGGACTACGCGCACGCACCTTTGTGGCAGTCTTTCTCGGCCTACAATTGTTTCTTGGATTGATCATGCTGATTGCTACGAGCGCAAGCGGACTCAATGGAGCTGGAGAAATTGTATCGCGGATCATCTTTCTGTTTTTCTCGTTAGCCGTGCTATTTGTGCAACCCCTGCGTGGCATCAATGCACTGCATGCCGAAATTAAATCCACTACCCTCGATATGATGGTGCTCACCAAGCTCAATGCCACCCGTATTGTAGCAGGAAAATGGTCCGCCATTATCGGACAAACTATGCTGCTTTTTGTATCGATTATCCCTTACCTAATTCTGCGCTATTTCTTTGGTGGGATGAATCTTTTTGCGGAACTCATCGCACTGTGCTCGATTTTTTTCATTTCATGCTGCATGACCGCCATCAACGTCGGCATCTCCGGAAATGCTTCGATTATGCTTCGCGGTCTACTACCGCTGGCGCTGGCGATAGGCTCGCTGTTGGCGATGGTTGGGATCATGGAAGATTTTGACGAATTTCTCGATTTTTTTGCCTTGGATCGTAAGAGTTACATTATCGCATTTTTTAGCATGGCTGGGGCTGCACTCTATCTTTCTTGGTTCATCTTCAGCTTGGGTGTTTCCACCATTGCGCCGATGTCAGAAAATCATAGTACGCGCAATCGCCTACTCGGGCTCGCAGTAATCGTGATCTCCGTTATAATCATGGTGATGAATCAAGCAGAATGGTTCCTTATCCCAATTATCGCTGGTCTACTAGCGATACCCTCCACTCTGATCGCTTTGACCGAGCGGCAGGAAATGCTGCCACGTGTAACTCTTCCGTTCACAAAACGCGGAGTGCTCGGTCGCTTATTTGGTCGGTTTTTCTACCCGTGTTGGAGTGCAGGCATTCTCTACACCTGCTTGCTACTAGCAATCATCTATACCCTACTACTTTATGGATGGTCTTTGCCTAAAACTTCATTCTTCAATCTTGGCAACGAAGAATTTGCCATCATCAACTCCCTCATAGGCTGCATGCTTTTCCCAGCAGTCTGCTTGCTACTCCTGGAAAAGCACATTGTTAACCGCATCGGGGTCTTCATCGTTTTACTCGTTTCATGCTTTGCATTGGCTAGCGCGATTTCTGCCGTTGCCTATGGCACAGATAACCAGCCTGCGCTGTGGATCTTTTGCTGGTTACCTCCGATCCAATTGTTCATGATCGATGCGCGCAATATTGATGAAAAAAATGTAATGATGGCCGGGATCGCGTTGAATGTGATTCTCATCGTATTCCTGCTCATCCGCGCGTTCATGAAATGGCCGACCATCCGTAAGGCGGAAGAGGACGCCCTGCTCATGGAACGCCAGTGAGTTGGGAACTTTGCTTTACAGCTCTGCATCGGATCTCCATATTGGCTTTCGAATTTTTTCCCACATGGCCGATTCTCACGCATCTCCACCTTGGCGCTGGCGCATAGCTCTGCTCGTTTATCGAATTCTCGGTCCGCTGCTCCTATTGCTCGCGTTGCCTGCTTGGCTCAGAAAAATGGCGGCACGCGGTGGCTGGTCCACTCCCTTTGGTGAACGCTTTAGCTGCTATCGCAATGAGCTCGAATGGGCCCCGCTCGGAACATTGCATTTTCATGCCGTGAGCGTCGGCGAGACACTAATCGCACTGAAACTGCTGCGCGCCATCCGCAAGGCCACAGCTTCGCGCATGGTCCTAGCAGTGAGCACAGCTACGGCTTACGATGTTGCAAAATCAGCCAGTATCGCCGATCTGGACGTCATTTACTCGCCGATCGATTTACACCTTTTCGTTCATCGATATCTCACGCGTTTTCAACCACAAAAAATCATCCTAGTCGAAGCCGAGGCCTGGCCTGAATTGATGCAACAATGCAAAAAGCGCGGCATTCCCGTGCTAATGATCAACGCCCGCCTCAGTGCCCGCTCGGAAAAACGATTTGTCTCTCTGCGGCGTTGGATTTCACCGCTGTTTCAACACATTTCTGCATTCGCTGTTCAAGAAGAATGCGACCTCATACGCTTCACCAACATTGGCATCGATTCGACACGACTGCATCTCTGTGGCAGCATCAAGTTCGATCCCGCAGCCGATACTACAGCGTTGCTGCGTCCCGAATTTGCAACTAGACTCTTGGCCCTTTCTGATGGCAAGCCAATCGTATTGATTGCAAGTTCGCATGACGGCGAAGAAGTGCTGTTATGCACCGCGATCCGTGACGCGGGTGCATTTCCTCTTTGTGTGCCGCGGCATGCCGAGCGCCGCAACGAGGTAGCCGAGGCACTGCGATCCTGTGGGTTCGATGTGCATCTCCGCTCGCAACTTGAAAGAATGCGAAATGAAGGCGATCCCTGCCTTGTTGTCGACACCACAGGCGAATTGCGCGACTGGACAGTGTATGCGGATTTTGTTGTGATCGGCAAAAGCTTTCTTGCCATCGGTGGACAAAACCCAGCAGAAGCAATCATTGCAAAAAAACCACTTCTTTTTGGCCCGCACATGGAAAACTTCGAGCCACTCGTCGGCCGTTTGTTAGAAAAACATGCAGCGATTCGAGTAACCAATGGCAACGAGCTGTGCACAGCCCTGCGCTCACTACTCGCGGATAGGAAACGTCAGCAACAAATGACTCTTGCCGCTATCGGTGTTCTCGAACTGCATGCAGGAGCAGCTGAGCGCACCATCAAAATGTTAGGGATCAGTCAATTACCCCAGTTGTAACGCCAAAAATGATAGCAAGTATGTAAATGAGGAAAAACAACAGCCAGCCGCCGATGCCGATCCAGCTCCACATTTTCGATTTACGAGCTGATTCTTGTGCCCCCATTAAATCTCCGGCTGCCAATTGACCATTAATTTTCGCGGCATAAACAATCCCGGGAATACCAAAAGGTGGACAGCACATTATCGTACTCACAATCGCAAATGCCAGAATACCGCCTGAGTTGATGTAAGGCGCGGGAGAAGACATCTGCATCGCAGGGCTCTGCACCGTGCCCGACTGAGGAGAGGCGTATGGATTCACAATTGCAGCTGGCGGGCCGGGCACAGTAGAGGTAGCAACAGGTGCACTGTGATTTTGCATAGAGATCGCCAACTCAGGAAGATCTGCAATCGGCTTCCAGTCACTCATGCCATCTTTCCACACCAAAGTTGTCGGCTTCAGCCCACCGCTACGAGCTTTTTGCTTCAAGTCATCTTCGCTGACAGGCCCGAGTTGCTGATTGTTTTCCGAATAATACCACATGGCGGTATTATGAAAAAATAATCACACGCGTCAACCACCCATTTTATGAAAAGATATCACTTCGTTTTGCATGGAAGAAATCATCCAATCCACGCCAAAAATTCCTGATTCCCATCCATGCCAGTTATCGGTGAAGGCATCAGAGCTTTCCACTCTTTGCCACAATCCTCGGTGACAAATACACGAATTTTTTCCACAGCTTTTTCGCGCAATGCTTCATCGCGGACAATGCCCCCCTTACTAATTTCATGGCGCTCCAGTTCAAATTGCGGCTTGATCAAGCACACAACTTGTCCCCCTTCGCCCAACACAGAGAATACAGCGGGCAAGACTTTCGTTAGTGATATAAAGGATAAATCCATCACCGCAAACGCAATCGGATCTCCGAGATCATCTGGCACCATGTGGCGGGCATTGAATTTCTCTTTCACCACCACCCGTGGATCACTGCGAATTTTCCATGCCAATTGATTTGTCCCAACATCAACCGCATGCACCTTCGCGGCACCACGTTGCAATAAGCAGTCAGTAAAACCGCCGGTCGAGGCACCAATGTCTGCGCAAATCAAGCCTGTGACATCGATGCCAAAACCTTCGAGCGCACCCTCCATTTTCAATCCACCACGCCCGACATACTTCAGCTTTTCCTTCACCTCCAACGGAGCATCAAGCTCCAAGGTAACACTCGGTTTTTCAATCAAGCGATCGCCACTACGCACTTCGCCGGCAAGCACCAATCGCTTCGCCTGCTCTCGCGAATCACACATTCCCCGTGCCACCAATAACGCATCCACTCGCTCTTTCATCTGCGGGATTCAAGCATGGGGAGAGATACAAAGCGAGTGGGAAATTTTGAGCAAAGGTGCACATCCGTCTCGCTTGTGCCTGTTTTGAATCATAGTTAGAAGCACTCGTCTAAAAATATAAGAAAACCGGCTAGATGCCCGTTTGACGAGACATGCGCGATGCATATCCTCCCTTCACCTATTCATCAAACATGCTCTTCATACTACTGAAAAAGCTATTGAGTTCATCTTCGTTCGCCTCGCGCCCCATGATTTCTTCATACGAACTGTTGAGCAAAAATTCACCGTCAAGCTCATCAATAAAGGTGCTCGGCTGACAACCAACTTCTTCTCCATACTTCATACGCTTGGCGCAATAGGTCAAGGTCAGACGCTCGCGAGCACGGGTGATGCCAACGTAGAGCAATCGACGTTCTTCATCGCGTGTGCCTTCGGAAATGCTGCGTTTGTGTGGCAAGGTGCCTTCTTCGAGTCCGACCAAATACACATAAGGAAATTCCAAACCTTTCGAGGCATGCAGCGTAATCAAGGTCACACCTTGCTTACTTTCGAGGTCATCTTCGCGCTCGGAACTGAGCGATACAGCATCCAGAAATGCCTGCAATTTTCTGCCTTTTGCCGAGTAATCATCGAGCTGCTGAATGATGCTACCAATGCCCTCTGTACGAGCATCGCGTTCTTTCTCGGTCTTGCATCCACGCATCAACCAAGGGATGTAATCCATCTCGGTGATCATCTCACGCAATACCTTGCCGGCATTTTCTTTGGCAATATCGATTCGTGTTTTCGCCCCGGCAATCATCGCGACAAAATCTTCGATCGAACCGCGTGCCTTGGCCCCCAAGGTGTGAGTAAATGCCGGATCACACAATGCTTCCCACACACTCTTATGCGTCTCGCGACTGTAATCTGTCGCCAGCACCGCAGTGGTCTGACCAATGCCACGGTTAGGAGCATTGAGCACGCGCAGCAGTGCAACATCGGCCTCGGGCGAGGCGAGAAGTTGTGCGTAGGCGATGACATCGCGAATTTCGCGTCGATCAAAGAAACTTTGTGCGCCCACCATCCGATAGGGAATTTTGCGCTCGCGCAAGGCTTCTTCGAGCTTGCGACACTGACCATTGGTGCGGAACAAAATCGAAAAATCTTCCCAGGCCTTTTTTGTGAGATTTTTTTCTTCAATGATTTCCTCAGCAATGAACTCCGCCTCTTCGGCATCGCCGGGCATCGCCACCACGCGAACGTGAGCACCGCCTACACGCGTGCTGCGCAGCACCTTGGCACGTCGCCCAATGTTGTGCTTGATCAGGCTGTTCGCGGTATGCAACACAGCATGGGTGCTACGATAGTTTTCCTCTAACAAAATCACCCGCGGATTAGGGAAAAATTTCTCGAACTGCAAAATGTTCGCCACCTCCGCACCACGCCAGCCGTAAATCGATTGATCATCATCACCGACCACGCAAACGTGATAGGGAGGTCCTACCAATTGTTGCAACAAGCGCATCTGCAAAGCATTGGTGTCCTGGAACTCATCCACCGTGACTCGTTGGTAAAACTCGCGAAAGACATTGCGCACGTCTTCGTGCTCGGTCAGTAATTTTTCGCCAAGACAGAGCAAGTCATCGAAATCAACAGCATTTTGCGCACGTAGTTCGTTTTGATAAGCAGTCGCTAAAATACCGATGAATTCATCCTCCTGCTGCGAAGGATCAAGCCCTGCATTTTTCGCCTTCGAAATCACGCCGAGAATTTGTTCAGGCTTGAGTGTACAGTTGGCACCGCCCTTGCGCACAAGCAATTGCTTCATCAAGCCGACCTGATCGCTGCCAGTGTAAATGGCGAAATTTTTCTTGTAGCCGATTCGATCAATGCCACCGCGCAGCAAGCGCACGCACAGCGAGTGGAAGGTGCAGACCGTCATCTCCTCAGCAGCTGCCTTCGATACCATGCCGCCGATGCGTTCGCGCATTTCGGAGGCCGCCTTGTTGGTGAATGTCACTGCGAGAATGTTTCTCGCCGCCACGCCGCGCTCCAGCATATTCGAGATCCGACAAGTCACCGTTCGTGTTTTGCCGGTTCCCGCTCCCGCAAGGATCAGCACTGGCCCATCGATAGCCCCTACGGCTTCTCGCTGTGCTTGATTCAATGACTCAAATGAAAATCCCTCTGCCATGCGCGTGCGAGTGAAAACCGAAGCGGCAGTGAATTACAATCCCGAAACGCACACGATGGAAAATAGCTGTGGAACAGGCTTACAATCCTTCTTTTCCTGCAACTGTTCAATCGAATGCCTGCTGATCTTTTTCTAGCAATCGTAAGGCATTTGCGTCCATTCGATCCTTTTCTCTCACTGATTGCCCTTTCCATCGGATCAACGACGCTTTTGATGCGTAATGCACTTCATATCCAGCGATCTTGATGACGGAAGCATCTTCCAAAACATCTACATAAGTGCGACCACCGAGCCGCGTGAACAAATACATTTGGCAAAGCTCAGACTCCTCGATGATGCGAATTGCCCCCTCTTCATCTTCGAAATCTTCCCAAACCAGCTGGTAGGCATAACCTTCGCCAAATGACGAGAGACAGGCAAGCATTTGCCTCACATTTCGTTGATCTCGAGCAATCAACAAATCGATGTCTTCCGTGAACCGCGCATAGCCTTGCAATGTCACAGCAATGCCTCCCACGATCACAAAGCGCACCTCAGCTGCGCTTAACGTTGCCAACAACTTTTCGTACGAAGGTTCCATCGTCTTCTGGTGGTTTCCACTTTCCGCCACGCAGCATCAGAGCATTTCTTTGCATCATCGCGATGCGTTTGAATGGCGAGATATTGGTCAAACTTCCTCCCACCTTTTTTTTGATGCGCTCTTGAAATTGCTCATTCATCGTGACGACCTCATCCTACAGCATCATCAGTGTTTTTCAAGATAAGAAAAATCAGCACCTTCAAACTGCATAGGTCCAATATCCTGTCATACAAATTATCATGAAAAATTTTCTTGTCAGAAATCATCAAGCAGAGATTCTGACCTGACCCATTACCAACGCAATTACCATGTTTGAAAATCTATTGACCCATCACGGGATTACAACGTCCATCGTACTCGGCTTTGTTAGCCTTTTGATTGCTCTTTGGCTGATTCGTTCTGTTTTAGCCGCGAGTGCGGGCAACGATCGGATGAAAGAAATTGCCGCCGCGATTCAAGCGGGCGCATCTGCCTATTTGCATCGTCAAGTGATGGCAATCTCAGCAATCGCACTGGTGATGGTGGTCGCCGTGGGTTTCCTGCGCAACTGGACGACAGCATCAGGTTTTGTCGTCGGTGCCGTTTGCTCATTGATCGCCGGATACATTGGGATGAACATCGCCGTGCGCGCCAATGTTCGCACTGCTCAAGCCGCATCGGTGGGACCTCGTCCCGCCTTGCGCGTGGCCTTCAATGGCGGTGCCGTGACGGGATTGTTAGTCGTCGGGCTCGGACTTGTCTCGGTCGGTGCATTTTACCTGATCGTCAAGCATTTCACCCAAAGTGATCGTGCCGCGATCGATTCCTTGATCGGCCTGGCTTTGGGCTCGTCATTGATCAGTGTGTTCGCTCGTTTGGGCGGTGGCATTTACACCAAAGCCGCCGATGTCGGCGCGGATTTGGTCGGCAAGATCGAGCAGAACCTGCACGAAGATGACCCACGCAATCCGGCCACGATTGCCGATAACGTCGGTGACAATGTCGGCGACTGCGCGGGCATGGCCGCAGATGTTTTTGAAACCTATGCGGTGAGTCTGATCGGCGCGATCTTGATCGGTTACCTCACTTCCGCGGGACATGCGTCGGTTGCGATAATCTATCCGTTTTTGATTTGTGGGCTCGCCATCATAGGTTCACTGGTCGGCATTTGGTATGTCAATGCAAGCAAGAGTAACGCGACAAATGCACTGATCGGTGGCGTTGCAGTGAGTGGCATACTTTCAGCCGCCTTGATTTACCCCGCCACGCAAGCGCTGTTCCAGAACGGTCTCGAATTTTCCGGAAAATTGGTCTCAGCCACTTCGTTGTTTAGCTGCGTGGTGATCGGCATCGTGCTGACATTTGCCACGGTCTGGATCACCAATTACTATACCTCCACGGCTCACAAACCGGTGCGCCGTATTGCTGAGGCATCGGAAACAGGACACGCCACCAACATCATCGCCGGTATCAGTGTTGGGCATCACTCGACTACCCTGCCCGTTCTCTTGATCGCCGCTTCGATCTTTAGCTGCTACGAACTTGCAGGGCTCTATGGCATCGCCATCGCGGTGATCAGCATGCTCAGTTTGTCAGGTATTATTATTTCGTTAGATGCATTTGGTCCGATCACCGACAACGCAGGTGGCATTGCGGTGATGAGTGGTTTACCCGATGAGGTGCGCAAGATCACCGACGAGCTCGATGCCGTGGGCAACACCATGAAAGCCGTCACCAAAGGCTACGCCATTGCCTCGGCGGGTCTCGCTGCCATGGTTCTCTTCGGTTCCTACGTCGAGGAATTGAAAGCGCATTTGCCAAACGTAAAGTTGAACTTCGATCTCACCAATCCATCCATCATCATCGGACTCTTCATCGGTGGTCTATTACCATACATTTTCACGGCTTATGCCATGGATGCGGTGGGTAGTGCAGCGGGAGCCGTGGTCAATGAGGTGCGCCGCCAAGTCAAAGCATTTCCGGGAATTCTCACGGGTGAAAGCACGCCAGACTACGGACAATGCGTCGACATCGTCACCAAGGCCGCTTTGAAAAAAATGATCGTTCCCGCGCTGTTGCCGATCGTTTTTGTCGTCGCAGTGGCAGCCATTCCTTTCCTCGGAAAAGAAGCGCTCGGTGGTGTATTAGTCGGCACCATCGTTACAGGATTGTTCGTTGGCATCGCAATGACTTCCGCAGGTGGTGCATGGGACAACGCGAAGAAATACATCGAAGAAGGCAACCACGGTGGCAAGGGATCACAAGCACATGCTGCCGCTGTCACCGGCGACACCGTCGGCGATCCTTACAAAGATACCGCAGGCCCCGCAGTCAATCCGATGATCAAGGTTGTTAATATTGTCGCGATCTTGTTGATTCCGATCTTTTTCTGATCAGTTGCCTCTCGATGAAAAAAAGCGGAGTCTATTGTGCCTACGCTTTTTTATTGCAAGGAAACCTCAAGGCACGATAAACCATTTTTTCTCTTCTCGCGGATATTGCGGGTCCATGACCAATGACCCTGAGCGCATGCCGATGCAGTCGATTACGCGATTGTTGTAAGGACTGAACACCATGCCAGGGCGACCGGGGATCACGACGGCGGTGGGATAGCTGTTGGACGGCTCTGTAATGCTCGGCTTCACCGCTGTAGGCTCGATGACTTTTCGCTCAGAAATTTTCACGTAGCCCTGCTGTCGCATTTGCACCTCCGTCAAATGCGGATGTGGGTCTTCTTGGAACATCCATGCACACGATGATGCTAGAAACAACATCGGAAAAATCGATAGAAGAATTTTCATGCCCTTTGGTGTAAATTAACGAGCGGTAGCAAAAGGATTCGCGGTGCTGCGTTGTTGCACTTCGCTCGGCATCCATGTCCAAGGATCGGATCCTCTTTCCGTATACGCCGCGAGACCAATCACGCCCACGTTGCGCGTATCACCGTGTCGCAAATTTGCATACGATTGCGAAACACTGCTGAACTGAAAGGCCGCCACCGCTTCATAACTGGTGCGAAAACCTTTAATCTCTAACGTTTTTCCCGGTTCAATAACATAACCGGGACGCGAAATACTCGCCGGTTTGCCATCGAGCACATCAAGACCATCCACGCTCAACACAACTTGCACACGACACTTGCAAACATTTTTTACGACGATGCTATAACCAGCTCCGTGTGATCCTTGAGCGAAACGACGGTAGCCTCCCAACGTATAGGATTTGTAGGCAGGCAACATGCCGATGCTCCCCTTGATGCCCCATTCGATGATGCCGCCAGCAGCTGTCTGCATCGCATTCACACTCATGTCTTTGGCTCCCATCGCTTCGAGACCTTGATGATTGTTGTAAAAAATCGCATCAACGCCCGCTGGTCCGCTACTCGCACGAGTAAAGCGCAAATCGCCCACGGGCTGCTTGACCGTTTTGCCCCAAGTCGTCGCCAAGCCCGGCCGCTCCTTCGCTGGTTTGGCAAACGCTTCACCCGAGGAAACATTGTCAGAGGAACGAGTCTTGCTGAGTTGAGGCGATGCCACTGAAGCGTTTGGCATTCTCGAATCATTCATGGGAGCATAAACTCCAGGCCCACTCGAACACGCCGAGAAAACCAAGGACAGCGCTCCAGTCATCGCCATTGCCAAAAATCCCTTGCTCCGCATGCGAAGCACCGTCTGTTGTATTGCCATCAAGTTCATGGTGCTGGAAAAACAGCATTTAACCCGGCGACCGTCAACATTAAAATGCACTTTTTTCAGCATTTAATATTTTGAAACCCATGCGCAAACTTTTTTCCGCCCACGATTCCCCCTTCCCCTCAAGCAAAAAGCTGCTATCATTCTTAGCGATGAGCAAGGAAACAGCAACGCAACAACTGTGGATCGCACAAGCACGTCGCGTTGCTCGCAAGGTGAATTTCGCCTGGTGGTTGCAGGGCTTTTCCGCACCCTTGCTGCTCACGGGATTGCTTGGCACCGTCGCGATTCTGTTACTGCGCCGCCACGATGCTCTTCGTCCGCTGTGGCATTATGGATCTGCGCTCGCAGCCGTTCTCGTCATCGCCGCACTGGTCACCTGGTGGCTGATGCGTCGGCATTTTGAATCACCCGAGCAAGTACTCGTTCGCATCGAGGCCTCAATGCGTCTGCGTTCTGCCCTTTCCGCCGCGCAAGCTGGAGTCGCCCCATGGCCAGCTCTTCCGGCCGAAATCCACGCCGGAATCGGCTGGCATTGGCAACGTGTCGTGTTTGCTCCTCTGGCAGCGCTCTTGCTCCTAAGCGCGTCATTTTTGATCCCCATTCTAAAGCTACAAGCCAATCAACAAGCGCCCGACGAACCACAAGCATGGGCGCGCACTGAGGCCGAACTCAACAAGCTCGATGAGGAAAAAATCGTCGATGAAGAATACATCGAAGAAGTTCGCAAAAAAATCGAAGACCTCCGCGCGGAGGACCCGCAAGATTGGTTCAGCCATTCATCGCTCGAAGCCACGGACAACATGCGCAAGGAGCACAAAGCCGAGAAGCAAAAACTCGAGCGCGCGATGAAGCAAGCCGGCAAAGCGCTTGAAACCTTGCAAAAAAATCCACAAATGAGTGAACCGGAAAAAGCGCGTCTCGCCAACGAATTCGACCAAGCCGTGGAATCGATGAAAAATGGAGCCATGAAGCCCAACCCCGGCCTGATGGAAAAACTCAACGGCCTCAATCCAGAAAAACTCGGCCAGCTCACTCCCGAGCAAATGCAGCAACTCAAGCAGAACATGCAGCAAAACGCGGAAAAACTGCAAAGCCCTGGTGAAGCAGAAGGCGAGGGTGAAGGCGAAGATTGGACTGATGAATTGCTCGCCGATGGCACTCACCCAGGCGACAAACCTGGCCAAGGAAATGGCGAAGGCGAGGAACTAGAAGGCGGTGACAAACCCGGCAATGGCAGTGTGAGTCGAGGCCCCGGGCATGACCCCAATTTGTTAGGAAAAGCCAGCAAAGAATTGAACACTGGCAAAGACCAAGCCCTGCAATCGCGCGATCTCTCCAAAGCGCTTCCTGGCGATTTGTTAGAACTGCAAGACGGCAAGCACGATATCGATACCTCTGCTAGCAAGGTCAGCGGCGGTGGCGATGTTGCTGATACCGGAAAAGGCGGTGATCGCGTCTGGAAAGAATCACTCGACCCGAACGAACAAAAAGCTCTCAAAAAATTTTTCGACTAACCATTATCACTCACTCGCATGTCACACGCTACCGAAACCGAAGTTGCCGATGCCGCAAAGCACATCCGCTCGCTCAGCCAGTCTCTCAATCAAGTGCTCTTCGGCCAAGAAGAACTCGTTGATCTGGTCATCACCGGTGTTCTCGCCCGCGGCCACATTTTGCTCGAAGGTTTGCCGGGCCTTGGAAAAACGGAGTTGGTGAAAGGCCTATCGCGCTCGCTGCTTCTCGACACCAAGCGTGTGCAGTTCACTCCCGACCTCCTCCCCGGTGACATCACCGGCAACCCCGTGCTGCAAGAAGTTAATGGCAACCGCGAATTCGTCTTCCAGCCTGGTCCTCTTTTCACCAACATTCTGCTAGCCGACGAAATCAATCGCGCATCGCCTAAAACGCAGTCCGCCCTGCTCGAGGCGATGCAAGAGCGCCGCGTTACCGTTCTCGGAAAAACTCACTCGCTACCCGCTCCTTTTTTCGTCCTCGCCACTCAAAACCCCATCGAACTTGAAGGCACCTATCCCTTGCCCGAGGCTCAGCTTGACCGCTTCCTTTTCAAACTCGAAGTCACTCGCAATAACGTCGCAACTCTCGAACGCATCGTCTCTCAGCGCGAACTCGGCACCGATCTTGCGGTCGAGCCGATCATGAGCATCGAGACATTCACTTCCGTGCTGGATCTCGTCCGCCGCATTTATCTGCCTCAGCCCGTAGCAAACTACATCGCTCGCTTGGTTGATGCCACCCATCCCGGTCAATCGACAGCTGCACGCGGCATCCGCTATGGAGCATCGCCCCGTGCCGCACTTTCGTTAGCATCCGCCGCTAAAGCCCGCGCCCTAATTCATGAGCGTCCCCATGCATCTTTCGAGGATGTGCGCTTTGTGGCCGCCGCCGTATTGCGCCACCGCATCGTCGTGGAATACAATGCACGCATCGAGGGGCTCACCGCTAATGACCTCGTCCGCATCATTCTCGATGAAGTGCCCTTCCAGTCTCAAGCTACACCACGCACCATGGTCAATCCCTGACTCCTTCAAGGATGATTGGTATCGCCGCAGATCGCGGAGATACTACACTTAATTCTGGAGCCTTGAACCAAAGATACAAAAGCAGAAATGGATGTCTTGCGAAATGATGTGCTCGAGCCATCCAATGCCAATGCATTTACCAACTGCTGACGATTGAAATAGTGCAGCTAGGATTAGAAAAATCACAACATCAGCAAGGTGGATTTCTCGATGCCGTCAAGACGCTGTCCTTATGGATCGAAACGTCTGAAGGCCGCATATACCATGACTTCAGTCTGCGCATTGAGTAAGTTTTTCAAGAAGATGAAACATGGCGACAATCAGGATTGACTTCACCCTGGGCTTCGTTAGCGTATTTCCATGATGAAAAACACTACGTTTTTGCGACTGCTGGTCAGCGCTATCTTATTCCCCGCATTTCTTCAAGCCGCTGAGTCGGCGCCGATTCGAGTTGCCTGCATTGGCGATAGCATCACCCAAGGTAGCGGTGCCGAACAAGGGAAATCTTACCCGAGCCAGTTGCAAGAGCTGTTAGGCAAAGACTGGAACGTGGGCAACTTTGGAGTCAGCGGGCGGACACTTCTCAAGAAAGGCGATTTCCCCTATTGGAACGAAAAAGCTTATCAGAATGCCCTCGCATTCGAACCACAAGTGGTGATCATCATGCTCGGCACCAACGACACCAAACCGCAAAACTGGAAACACGAAGGAGAGTTTGTCGCTGATTACCGCGCCTTGATCGAATCGTTTGCGGCGCTGAAATCGGCACCGGAGATTTTCATCTGCCGCCCCTGCCCGGTTCCTGGTGTAGGCAATTTTGGAATCAATGAAAAAAATGTATTAGAAGAAATCAAGCGCCTCGATGAGCTGGCCGCGGAAATGAAACTCGGGATCATCGACATGCACGCCGCACTCGTCGACAAACCAGAGCTCATCCCCGACCGCGTTCATCCCAACACCGCAGGTGCTGGTGAAATGGCTAAAGCCGCGCATGCATTACTTGTCAAAAGCCGGAAGTAAGGTGAATTTCGTCTTACTACTATCCATAAAATATCCGATTTTGAATACTCGTATCTACTCGCTGATGGAGATTTTTTCTCCATTCGTCCTTTTTTTGTATAATTTGTTGGATTTTGCGCGTAACTCGGACTCAAAGAAAATACCATGATTACCACCACCCTCAAACGGGCATTTTTCTGGCTCTCTGGAGCAGGAACCGAGACATTGGAGCAATGCCCGAATTGGGAGCAACGCAAGTATGTTGCTTTTGGCTGCACGGTGCTAGTACCTTGCGCCTTTGCGTTTATTGCCTGCGCCTATGCGCTCTCGACTCTTACCGCAAACAATTGGGTGATCTTCAGTGTCGCCGCTGTCTGGGCCTTCATCATTTTGACGATCGACCGCGCATTGCTCGCGTCCTACCGCCCCTTCATGTCACCGATCCGTAAGTTGGGGCAATTCGCACTACGCTTTGTCGTTGCCATACTCATGGGCATCACCATTGCTCACCCTTTGGTTCTGTTGCTTTTCCGCGATACCATTTCCTCGGTGATCGAGTCTGAGCGCGCAGCCCTGATCGAAACGACACGTGACAAATTTGATGTATCCAAAGAAAAAGTTCGTAGCAATATCACGCAGCTTGAAGAATCCATCGCCGAGCAGCGACTCAAGTGGAATGAATCGTTCCAAGCGAAATTCATCATTCAAGAAAAAGAGGACGCGGATTCGGCAATCCCAGGCCTGACGGCAGACCAGCAAAAAGAACTCAAGGCTGCCACCGAAGAAGCGACTAAACCGTTTACCGATCGACTCACCGCCATCGAAGCGCAGTCCACGGAATTGACGCCACAATACACTAAGCTCCAAACCGAACTCGGCTTTTGGCAGGCTGAATTTGAACGAGAGCTCAATGGCCAACGCTCTGGGCTTTCTGGAGAGGGCCCGCGCGCGCGCTCAATCCGCTCGGATCAGCTTGAACCACGCCGCGAGGAATCGAAACGCATGGGTGGACTACTCGAACACCTCACCGCAGAAAAAAAAGCATTAGAGACACAAATCCGCGCGGCAGAGTCTGGTGCGATTGCAGCCTTTGAAGTAAAGCTGAAAGAAATCGAACTAGCCAACAAGGCCGAGGCAGACCGTGTGGCAGATCTGAAGCGTAAGGTTGAAAACGATCAAGCCGCTTCTTTTACCACTCAACAAAATGACTTGCGTCAAACAATCAAACAGCAGATCGATACGCGACTTGAAGAACTCAAGCGTGTGCAAGAAGAACTGTCTCGCGTAGCTGCTGACGAACGTGCCGCCATCGATGCCATCCGCGCCGAACCACGTAAGGATGTTCTCACACAGACCTTGGCGCTTAACAAGTTATTCGAGGCTGGCAGCGCGGGAGGCAAGTTCGCCTACTACACCTACATGATTCTCACCGCTCTGTTCATGCTAGTTGACACCATTCCCCTGATCGTGAAATTTTTCACCAAGTCCGGCCCCTACGACACTTTGTTAGACCGCGATGAAGTGTGCTTCGAGAGCGAGCACAAAGCATTTTTGCAAAGCCAGAAGCGTTACATGACGCAAATGGCAAACAGCAATTTGATCGCAGTGACTCGAAACAAACGACTCGAGGCGGCACTGATCGATGGCGTGGAGCACTCGCGGGCAGCGCGTGAGTTTATCGACTCCATGATCGAAATGGAACAGGCTTTTGCCGAAAAAATGCGCCAACAAGAGAGCATGCGCGAGAACTCATCCGCGGAACAAATTGCCGTATTGGCAGCAATGAAAAAAAGCTTCTACGATGATCTCCACCGCCGTATGCAAACGTTTTTCCAACCACAAGTCGGCTGACTTCTGTGCATGAAATGGATCATATTTTTCGATGGTCATTGCGGACTTTGCTCACGCTCCGTGCGTTTTTTTGCAAATTCTGACAGCCGCGATCAGCTGCGCTTTGCACCACTCCAAGGCGAAACGGCGAGTGCACAAGACCTACAAAAGTATGCCGACAGCGATGATGGCTCCGTGGTAGTACTCAGGGAATCTGACGGACAATTGTTTTATCGCTTCGATGCCCTTCTCGAATTACTTCACGCACTAGGCGGGCCGTGGAAACTTTTACTCTTCAGCAAAATTTTACCACGATGTGTCCGCGAATATCTCTATCGTACCGTGGCCCGCAACCGCATGCGCTGGTTTGGCAAAGCAGATAACTGCGACCTTGCTGATCCCGAATTGATCAAACGCTTGTTGCCTTGACGCGCGAAGCTCTGAAGCGCGAAAAATCCCCACTTTACCATTTGGGCAAAGCCGGCTTACTCGGGTTTCCGCGGCTACCATCAACGGGCTTGAGCATTTCCGGAACGGGCGCGCCTTCCTGCTGATTGCTCGTGTTTGCCTGCTCAGCTTGCGTAGCAGGTGCCACAGTCATATCATCAACTTGAGGATTTTCCTCGTTGATGCGTTGCGGAAAATGATAAACGGCATCGCCAATTTCCACCGATCCAGATTTGATATCTGCCGCCACAAACTGGCCCAACTTTTCACCACTCGTCACCAATGCCGCCGTCCTACCCCCGTCACCATAGCTATAAAGTGCAACTCCATCCGCGAAAGTCCATTTCCCATACGCTTCTAACAAGATGAAGTTTTTGCTCCCAGGGCGGGATTGCACTCGCGCCACCAATCGAGTCGTCTCGACCTTGGCTTGCTTGACTTGTTTCTTGAGCTCTTCATCTTTTTTCAGATCCTTTGCACAAGAGGCAAGTAGCACGAGTAGGGCTGCCAGGGTAAGATTTTGCGTCACGGATTCATTCAAGCACACAAAAAAAATTAGGCAAGGAAACAACCCGACACCGGCGAGGAAAAAAATAATCAAAAAAATTCCGCTAATGGTTGACGAGCTGCATGAATTCTGTGTATCAAACGCGCGACCGAAAACACTATCGTGGAGCGATGGCTGAGTGGTCGAAAGTACTCCCTTGCTAAGGGAGCGTGGGGGTGACCTCACCGAGGGTTCGAATCCCTCTCGCTCCGCCATTCTTCGCTTCCTGCGGAAGCTACGAATTGCAAGCCATTGGTAGCTGGAGAAGGATGCGAAGAATGCCCTTCGTAGCTCGCAGAGCGAAGTAGGGCTGCTAGTATAACTCTCCAAGCTCCGATCCCGAACCGTCTTCCGCAACATCCACTACGCATACATTATTCGTTCCTTGTCCGTTCCTGACAAGCTATACTACGGAAGCACTTCGGATCTAAAGGCCGGATTTTCGGTTCACAATGCAGGAGGCAATGTTTCCTCAAAACCATTTCGACCATGGGAACTTGCATGTTATGCCTGATTTCCATCGAAACAACCAGCACTCGATTTCGAGCGATATCTTTAGACTGCGTCGGGCAAGGCATTCGCCCGCAAGCGCCTGATTTCGGAATCAAAGACATAGCTACCCATCTCATCGCAATGGCAAAACCAACCACGCGATTCACCCAGCTACGAACGCGTCTCGAAAGCCTTCCGCCTCTGCCGACAGTTCATTCACTCCCTAATCCCGATCCCAGGCATCCCCCTCCACAAAGATTACGGTGCCTTCGTGCCGCCGTTTCAGCTGAGACGCCGTCTCACTGTTGACAGTTAAATCGTATGCTACACATGGGCGTGCGGCTAAGGACATCGGTTTTGAGCAAATGGCTGGACTCTACTGCCCAACAATCGAATGAGGGCTGAAAGCCCGAAACAATCGCATCCTGCAACTTCAATCCGCGTGAAAAGATTCCACTTTAGGTTGTGTTTTTCAAAATGCTGAGACAGATGAAGTTGTTGTTTATTCTGCGGCCGCCTGATCCTAACAGAGAAAATGCGCATTTCCAAGGACCGACCCCATTTATCGAGGTGATATCGTAAATCGGCTCACTTAGGATCATCTTCTGCATGATTTCAACGGGAACGTTGCGAATATGGCAACTTTCTTGAGAAAATCAAGCATTATCCGGCACGACGACCCAGCAGGCGACCAAGTTAGGGAAACAGACGGGTAGTGCAATACGCGAGGCATGAGTCCAGTGCTGGCGATGGATATACGACGGATGAGACGGATTTACGGATGGATGAATCATAGGCCCTGCTCCCGTGTTACATCCGTATCGGGAACGCCTTCGCTTCTTCGCGATGTTCTTCATCCTTGAAAAAAATCTTGAAAAAGCGGTACGGAGGGCTATTTTCGCGGCGCACTGCGTGTGCAGTGCTATCTCTTCATCACGCTACTACCGCTGGCACCAACAACTTATTTCTAACTCAAAACTTTTCAGCCCTATCATGAAACTATGGATGATTTCGCTGTTGTGGATTTTATCGCTTTCCGTGGCTCCCGCGATGCAGGTTTTTGTAAAAACGCTGACGGGAAAAACGCTCACTCTCGACGTTGAGCCCAGTGACACGATTGAAAATGTGAAGGCAAAAATTCAGGACAAGGAAGGAATTCCACCTGAGCAGCAGAAGTTAATCTTTGCTGGGAAGCAACTTGAGGATGGGCGTACTTTATCGGATTACAATATCCAGAAGGAGTCCACATTGCATTTGGTGCTGCGCATTCTGCTGGATGAATCGAGTGTGGCGGAACAAGCGCAACTTACTCGCACAACGATGCGCACGGCGGGGATGGTGTTGCATGGCTTACACGGGCATCCCATGGATTTTCGGATCATGCCTGGCAAGGATCATGCGGTGTGGATGGGTGGAGATTGGGGCATGGATCAGCATGACCTTAGCGATGGCGATATTGGTATTGCCGAGTTCGGCGCGGCCAGGTCTCTCGGTTCATCCGGCATACAATTGGGCGGCGCAATTGGTCAATCATGGAGTGATCACGACACCTACCTCGGAGGCAATCAAAACATACGCGGTCAATATCTCCTTAGTGAACTCATCTTGCCCATCGAAATAGCTGGCCCCACAGCGTGGATGACCCTCACAGCATATTATCATCAGACCGATGCTGATATTCTTCGTGCCTATACAAATGGGCCGCTCATCGATACATCCTATGGCGAGACAGATATCGACACATGGGCTTTTCGGGCACGCATTGATTGGGAGAATATGACCAAATTTGCAGGCGTTGCGTTTTCACCTTTTTTGGATTTAGCTTTCATCAATGCTGACGTCGACGGATACAGCGAAGCGGGTGGTGCAGCTCCGGCGGTTTTTGCATCGCGCACGGATCATGCCTTGGAAGCGCGTGCAGGAGTGAACATGTGCTACGAAATCAACAAATCGCTTGCCCTCATCGCAGAAACGAGTCTCGCTCACCGAGTGAGTGATAAAAATTCCGCCGTTACAGGTCAAGCATCAGGAACCGGATTTCGTCTGATCATGCCAGATGATCATGACACTTGGGCAATAGGTTCGTTCGGCATCAGAGCCGATACAGATGCAGGGGTCGTAAATCTCCGTGTGAACGGAACCACCCAAGGTAGTGGCTCTGCTGCTTGGGTTTCACTCATGTGGAGCCTTCCGCTTTGAGCGCTTAAAAGAAAGGGCTTTCAAGTGCTTTGAGGTCCTTTCCATCGCGCCTGAACTCCGTGCTCGTCGAGAAGTTGCTGTAGGTCGCTGAGGATATCGGATTCGAGGGACATGCTGTGGAGGGCATGTCAATCCGACTGGATTCTCAAACTTCTAGTCGGACTCGCAACTCGTCAGCCTGTCGCGCGAACTTTGCTGGATTCGATTTTCTTAAGCGGGAAAGGTTTTCTACCTTCCAACGAATGGCAGGCATCTCATGCAAGTGCGGGCATGAAACCAAGTTCCAATCCGGTTGGCCGTTTACCAACCCAACCAGGAATTGGCGTTGTTTTTCTGTGAGCAAGATGGGTAGTTCGGTAAACAGTCGTTGTCGGGTTTCGACCAGCACATCGAGGCTAACAGTTTCCCGGGTCATTCCCACGAACTCATTGGAAAATGCTGATGAGATGTCGATTTCATTCGCAAACAAAACCTCGTGAATCGGTCGATTATGTCCGGCAAGATAGCCGACGAAACATTCGACAATCCCTGGCGTTAGTCAGCCGTGAGCAAACAGTTTCCACACGTCGAACAGGTCTCGGGGATGTTGCCTGTCCATGGCTGCGACCAACTTGCTGCCATAGAGTTCATCTTCATGAAGCACGGGGATTTCCAGATCAGTGAAAAAAATGTCCTGCGCATTCAATGCCAGGGGGCGAGATTGCACCGGTAGGATTGTACCTCGAAAGACGTGATTGACCTCGATTTTTACTCGCGTCCGGTCTCTCTGAACAAAGAGTTTTACTTCGCTTCCCTCGGACATCGAGCCCATTTCACAGAGGAATCCAAGCTCGTTGAGTTCACTTTGGAGAGTCAGCAACTCGGATGATATCGCAGCCAACGCGGTGTCTCTCTCCGCGCGATGATTCACATAGACGAGATCGAGATCAACCGATAGCCGTGG
Organism: Akkermansiaceae bacterium UBA956; assembly: GCA_002293145.1. Classification (GTDB taxonomy): domain Bacteria; phylum Verrucomicrobiota; class Verrucomicrobiia; order Verrucomicrobiales; family Akkermansiaceae; genus UBA956. Next base: position 33,304 of record DBCO01000038.1, read on the forward strand.
CATGTCCTGCACAAAGAGGTTGATGGCTGTTCCTCCTTTGAGGGCAAAAGTGGGTCTCCGAAAAATGATCGGAGCCACGGCAAGTAGCAGTCTTACTGCATCCAAATATGCTTGGTTCATGATGGATTGAGGATCAAGGTCCGGCCGTTTTTGAAGCGGGCAACCCAACGACCGGTCCCCATGTTGTTGGCTGCAGCATCCCGGGCTTGCGCGGCCCAAGGGAGATCAAGCTCCGTCGCCCAGCCCACGCAGAGTCGAACCGCTTTCACCATGCGACAGTGGGTCAATAGCACTTGCAGATGGCGGCTATGGAGCTGCCTAACGCTTTCCATGATCGCACGTGCTTCATCCAATTCCTGGTGCACGTCGATTTCGCTCAGCATCTCCAGCAATGCTCTCTCGGGAGATGATACCAAAGGGCCATTCGGAGATTCGGGCAATCGAGCTAGCCCATTTCCTGATGGCAGTCCCTCGTCAAACAAAGGCGAATTACTGTAGCGTGATGGGAAACGCACCTGAAACCATTCCGGCAGGATGGCCCTCTGGTTTCCCCAAAGGATAGTAGTTTCCTGAAATGCTACGTTTTGCCGGAACCCATGCAAGGCTAATGCCGACTTGGCGGCTACGTGTAAGTCGGGGATTTTGGTCGCGAGATATATTACACAGGCATCTCGGCTGAGTTGATCACCGGCGAACATGAACACGCCACGTCCGAGTTTTTCCAACCAACCGGCCTTCACGTATTCATGTGCCAACGCACGAGAAACTCCTAGACTCTCAAGTTTCTGAGAATCCAATGGAGCTCCGCGTGGAGCGGTCACCTGGAGTTTTTTGATAAGATTTCTGTCAGCCATCCGGCTTGGATATTGGCACAAACTGCGGTCAAACTCAAGGTAAATGTTTGAGATTTGCTCCTTAGGTCAAATTAAGATTTACCTGTAGCGCAGATTTCAAACAAATCACCCCCTCCCAGTTTCCCGAGAGAGGGTGAAGAATGCAAAACTACGGGGCTAATGGATCACTCAGTGAATGAAGACCTCAACGATCCATCAAAAACGCCCCAGTGAGGAAGCTGCCTTGTATGCCTGTCGTGGGGATTTAGAAAATTCTGAAATTCTGTTTCAATTTGCCTCCATCACTACTAATTTCCCCATACTCTGAGATCTAGGCTAACTTAAAATTTTTGCAAGCCTGCCGCTTGACCACTAGTTTCAGTTACACCCAGTCACGTTTCTGAACTGATTGTTGGTGAGTGCCAAACTCATTGCCAGAGCCACCGCTGTTGTCGGCTTGAGGTGAGGATTTACCGTGGCATCCGCAGCGATCAGACCGAAGCCATTGCTATACGACAACTCGGCACTGTCCGCCACACGACGCCATAGAAGACCGTTTAGGATGGCGGTGAAAGGGGTTTGCGAAAGGACACCGGAATCCCGTAGCGAGATGATGCCACCGATAAACGAATTCAGTTTTCGATACGGCTTCATCCACAACATTGCCTGTCCTGTGGCACTGAGCCTCACAGTGGTCTTGAGAGATTGAGCATCACCCAGTTGTCCTCTATTTTTTCTCGTAAATACTACGGGGCATCACTGCTTCATTTTATTTTTTTGCGTATGTAGTGACACACACTCATCCCATGAAATCCTTTCATTTGCATGGTTTAAATGCTCACATGGCACTCTTTGTGCGTGCTAAAATCTAGAAATCTGCTTTTATGTCCCCGCCCCATGTCGGAAACACCCACAGCGCAGACTGTTCTCATCGTCGATCAAGAAATTGAATTTCTCGATTGGGCGACTAAGCACCTTGCCGCCAAAGATCTTAAAATTTTACGCACCGATAACGCCGACAAGGCCATCAAAGTCGTCAGTAAAACTCATGTCGATGTCGTTCTTTCCTCCATTGATCTTCAACCGTTCGACGGCATGGAATTGCTTGGAAAAATCAAAGCGCAATCACCAGCTACCCTCGTGATCCTAATCGCAGGTTTCCCGACGACTGGGCAGGTCATCGAGGCCACGCAACGAGGCGCACACGATGTGTTGCGAAAAGAATCTCTCGCTTTCGAATTGCGCTCCGTTCTCGAATCCGCATTGCAACTCGCCGAGGATCGTCGCTCTGCCGATACCACATCGGCCGCATCACCCGCTCAAGACGGGCGAGTCAAGATCATCGGTGTATCCCGCGCTCTGCAGGATGTTTTTAAAATCGTCGGGCGTGTTGCACGCTCTGACGCACCTGTTTTAGTTTCCGGAGAAAGCGGATCAGGCAAAGAACTGATCGCCAAAGCCATTCACGAGTATTCACCACGTCGTCTCAAGGAGATGATCCCACTCAACTGCGGTGCGATACCTGAAAACTTGTTAGAATCCGAACTTTTCGGCCATGAAAAAGGCTCGTTCACCGGAGCCATTGCTCGCCGTGCAGGTCGCTTTGAACAAGCCGATGGTGGCACATTATTTCTAGACGAAATCGGCGATATGCCGCTATCGATTCAAGTGAAATTGTTGCGCGTCCTTCAAGACGGAACGTTTTCCCGCGTCGGTTCTAACGATACGCAAACCAGCGATGTACGCATCATTACTGCCACCCACAAAGACCTCGCCGCAGAGGTCAGCGCCGGACGTTTTCGCGAGGACCTATACTATCGACTCAACGTCGTAGAGGTGCGCATCCCTCCCCTGCGCGATCGCAAAGACGACATCCCTCTGCTCGCCGAATATTTCCTCCAACGCATCACGCGTAAGAACGGCATGGCTCGCATCCGCCTCTCTCAAGAAGCGATCAGCGCCTTGCAAACTCACCATTGGCCAGGAAATGTGCGAGAACTCGAAAACACCATCGCTCGTGCCTGCGCTCTGGCGTCTTCCTCAGTACTATTACCTTCCGATATTCCGTTAGCCTCGGCACCCATTACGTCACGCATCAAGCTCGATGACGCACTCGATCGAATGATCAATTCAGCGCCCTCAGGAAACATCATCGATTGGGTCGTTTCGCAGCTCGCCCAACGCGCCGTAGAGCTTGCCGATAACGACATCAAGAAAGCCTCGAACAATCTCGGCATTAGCCAAGAGGAACTCAAAAAACGTCTCGCGCCCTAATCAACATCATGTTTCTGGAACTTAAGCATCCGCTCATTGCCAACGAATTGGGAATCCTGCGCCAAAAAGACTGCCCGCCACATCTGTTTCGCCAAAGCGTACGCCGCGTCGCCACACTGATGACCCCTTACTTGTGCGAAACATTTGCCACCGAGTATTATTCCGTCGAGACTCCGCTCGAAACAATTTCCGCACAGCGGCTCCAATCCCCCGTCATACTCGTGCCGATCCTCCGCGCAGGCCTCGGCTTTCTTGATGGCTTTCTCGATGTCATACCCAAAGCCTGCGTCGCTCACATCGGACTCAAGCGCGATGAAGAAACATTGCGGCCTAAAACCTATTACTCCAACCTACCCGATTCTCTAGCAGAAAGTGAAATCATTTTACTCGACCCCATGCTCGCCACCGGCGGATCAGCCATTGAGGCCGTTAGACAACTTCGTGATGCTGGCGCGAAAAACATTCGCTTTGCCTGCCTCGTCGCCGCACCCGAAGGCGTAGAACTTTTCGAAAAAGCCTGGCCCGATGTGCCCATCTACGCAGCCGCGCTTGATCGTTGCCTCAACGAACACGGCTACATCCTTCCTGGTCTCGGCGATGCCGGTGATCGATTGTTCGGTACCTAATGGAAGCCATCACGGAGCATTGGTTTCAACATCATCAAATAATTTAGGAGCACACTTCTTTCCCATTTCCGATTTCAGCATTTCTGTCTTGATTGCCCACGCAAGCTGTGATCTGATCACCCTTTCCCACATGAGCAATACAGCAATCGTCGGCATTATCATGGGCAGCACCTCAGACTGGCCCACCATGGAGCATGCAGCCAAAACTCTCGAAGACTTCGGTGTCGCCTGGGAGGCTCAAGTTGTGAGCGCTCATCGCACTCCACAGAAACTTTATGATTTTGCTAGTTCCGCCAAAGAGCGCGGGCTCAAGGTTATCATCGCCGGCGCCGGTGGTGCCGCCCACCTTCCCGGTATGTGCGCCGCTATGACACCCCTTCCCGTTCTGGGCGTACCTGTTGAATCCAAAACACTCAAGGGCATCGATTCACTGCTCTCCATTGTCCAAATGCCCGCCGGCATCCCTGCTGCCACTTTTGCCATTGGTAAGGCTGGCGCCATCAATGCCGCACTCTTCGCCATCGCGCAACTTGCTACTACAGACATCGTACTTGCTCAAAAGCTCGACACCTTCCGTGCGAAGCAGACACAAACCGTGCTCGATGCCGAGCTCCCTCCCCTCGCTTGAACTGAATCTACCATGAGCGCCTCATCCTTTTCTCCCGGCAGCACCATCGGCATTCTCGGCGGTGGACAACTCGCCCGCATGCTCTGCATGGAGGCCAAGCGCATGGGCTACAAAACCCTTGTCTGGACGGGTGGCCTCGAGGCTCCTGCATCCGCCCTCTGCGATCAAGTCATCGAGCTTCCATTCGATGACCTCAACGCTTTGCAACAATTCAACGAACTCGCCGATGTCGCCACCGCCGAATTCGAAAACATCCCTCGCGCCACGCTCGATGCTGTAGAGGCTGCCGTGGCCCTTCGCCCCTCGGCTCATGCCATTGCCACCTGCGCCAATCGCGAGTTGGAGAAAAATTTCCTCCGCTCGCAAGGCGTGCCTTGTGCGCCCTTTTGGATCATCTCGAACGCAGAAGAACTCGCCGCCGCCATGGCCGAACTCGCAGGCCCTGGTGTACTCAAGACCTCCGCCTTCGGCTACGATGGTAAGGGCCAGCGCAAACTCCAAGGCGACGAAAATCCGCAAGAAGTCTGGCAAGCATTTCAAGCCCCACGCGCCATCCTCGAAGGCTTCATTACCTTCCAAGCCGAGCTCTCGGTGATGATCGCACGCAATGCCAATGGTGAAGTTCGCTGCTTCGATGTCGTCGAAAATCATCACCGCCACCACATTCTCGATCTCACCATCGCGCCTGCACCTTTCGCTGAATCGGTGCGCCAGCAAGCCCAAGACATCGCCACAAAAATCGCCAATGCCTTCGACTACATCGGCATCATGGGCGTCGAGTTTTTCCTGACTGCAGACCAGACCTTGCTGGTGAATGAAATGGCACCTCGCCCACACAACTCTGGTCACCACACCATCGATGCCTGCGCCACCTCGCAGTTCGAGCAACAACTGCGCGCCGTCTGCAACGTGCCACTCGGCTGCACGCGCCTTCTCAGCCCTGCAGTGATGCTGAATCTATTAGGCGACATGTGGCCTGCCATCGAGCAAGCGCCGAACTGGATACCTCTCCTCGCCGATGGCTCTGCCGCCCTGCATTTGTATGGCAAAAAGCGCGCCATCGAGCGCCGCAAAATGGGCCACATCACCTTCCTCGGTGATGATGCTCTCGCACGCGCCAATGCCATCAAAAAATCGCTCCTCTCCCAAGGCAAAGACTGAAATATTCAGGAAATCACTTCGCCTTCAGCGGCGTCAAGCTCACCGGACCAATCAAGCCCGCAGGACGCACCGGCCATGTCGAGGCATCAAGCGGTTTGTAATCGCGATTCACGATGTTGATCTCTTTGAAAATTTTCCACTTCTGCTGAGTCCGATCCATGTAAGCGATGCGATTAGCCGCCACGTTTGTCACCTCGATCTCGATCACATTCTCGCCCGCTCGGAAAACATCCTTCAATACCACCGTGAAAGGACGCGCCCACAGTCGTGCGACCGACTTCCCATTGACTCGAACATCGGCACTGTCTGCCACCTCGCCCAAATCGAGCATGTAGGCCGCAGCCGCCGTTTCGCCAAGTTTGATCGTCGTTGTGTAGCGTGCTGATCCAGAAAAGTTCCGATAGTCCTCGCCCACTTGCTCCGTCCAAGGCCGCAATTCTGTGAGAGAAAATGTGGCGGGCGATTTAGGTCCACCTTGCCCAAACTCCACACGCCATTCTTGACCCCACGCGATGGGCTCACCCGCTTTCTCATGATAGACCCAGTCTGCCGCCTTTTGATCTAACGGAATTTCACGCACGATCATCGATTCCCCCGCCGCCAGCTCGATCCGCACCTGCGTCTCATCACCCACTTGCTTCATCTGCGGCCTGCCGATCTCGTGCTCCGCCATCGGATTCATCAGTAGGAAATTTTTCCCACGCAAGGGCAGATAGGCATCCACCGCAGTCTTCCCGCGATTCACCAGAAAATACCAATGCCCTCCCTGATCCTTGCGCCGAATCCCCTGCAAGCCTGCATGCAAAAACTGCTCAGGCCGAATCGCTGCTGCTTGCACCAATGCCGCACGATCAGCCGATACCACAATCTTACCCTTGCCCAGAAGCGCCACTTTCGTCACACCTTGATCGATGAATTCGAGCAAATCTAACATCTTGTGCAAACGCTGCTCACGCTCCGCATGCTGATGAAATCCCACCACTGTTTGCGGTAACTCCTTCTCAAAACAAATCGTCGCACCATCGCGCGCCAAGACTAACAATTTTTCCATCGTCGCCACAGGTATCACCCGCGCACCTGCCAGATACAGACACTGCCATTCATTACCACCTAACAAAATCTTCCCATCCTTCACCACCGCTTTCTCCACGAATGCATCCGAGAGAAAATCATACTGCACGCCCTGTTGCCGCAGCGCCAGTGCCGCTTGATAGAATGCATGCTTCGAAAAATACTGCTCCACATTGTGCATCGTAAATGCCATCAGATTTCCTTCCTCAGATTGAAACAAATCTGCCATCGGAAAATACACCAACGCATCACCATCGGATTGACCTCGTTGCAACACCGATTGCACACGCGTGATGTAGGCATTGAACGCCGGCATCGAGTGCCACAGTCCCCCATTCGGCCCCATGTTCACACTCGCATAAAATTGCCAACCCGGCCACGGAGCATCGCTTGGCGAAAAAGGAATGCCATGGAAAATAATGTGATTCACCCCACACAACCACAAATAATCCGCCGCCGCTTTTAAGTCCGCATGCGCCGTCTGAAAATGCTCGCCCAACCACGTGAACGACTCCGCCGAACTCAGCGTGCTGCCTTTCACATGCGCCGATGATGACGCCATCTGCAACATCGGCATATGCTCATCGGGCAAGCCCCCAAAAGCCTCTGTTTCAGGAATGTCCGATGCCGCATACAGATCGATCAAATTGCACGGCGCACCATGCCCTTGATTCCGCGTCACGTAGCCCTTGTCCTTCGACCACGCATTCCACCGCCGCATAAAAGTCAAGTGCAACTCATTCAAGGTCATGCGATAGTCATGCTTGATCCGCGCCACATAATCAGCCTCACCATGCCCTGCCAATGCGGGCAAATGCTCCAACAAATCATACCCACGCAGACGCAAAAAATCCTCCTGCATCGTCCGCGTCCAGTTCGCGCCAAAATACTCGAACGAGTCATGAAACTGCGCGCGAATCCCCTGCGGCGGCGCACTCTTCCACGCCGCATCAAACGGTTGCAAGTAGCGATCCAACACCGCCACCGAAAAAGGATCGACTACATTGCCCGCTCCTCCTGGTGCCGCCCGCTTCACCAACATCAAGCGCTCACGAATCTCCGCATTCTGCATCGATGCCGACTTCGCATCCTTCCACGCGATCGACATCAGCGAGTCCTCACGCTTCACCCACGGCCCGCCAAACGGCCAACCCGTGCCCGTCGTCAGATCCAGGCCCATCTGCAAACGCTTTGTTTCCTTGCCCGTATGATCTAACAACTTCATCCAGTCCTTCGACAAAAACTCCTTCTCCCGCGCATCAAAACCCGTCACCCCATAGATCGGACAAATCTCCACCCCACCCATACCCGCTTGCGAAAACTGCTGCAACTGCTGCGTGATGCTCGCCTCATCCACCGCCGAGCCCAGCCACCACCAACGCGTCCACGGCTTACTCGTCATCGTCGCCTGCGGCCACGTCAATGACTCCTGAGCAACAACCGAAAAACACAACAAACATAGCAACGATCGATGCAACCACTTCATGCCCTCCATTCTATCCCGAGGGCCCATTTTGAACAGCCCCCATTTGAGGTATGTCACATGCGAGCACAACCATCAGGCACAGGACGCCAATCAATCACATATCGCATCGTAGTACTCATAGCATGCTATCCCCCCACTCGACTGTTCTAGCCCATTTTTCTATGTTTCCACATAGGCAAAGAAAAACCGCGCCCACCACTGCGTGGACGCTGTTGTTATAATCTACAATGAAAAAAATTCGTTAGATGATCATGCCTGCGCCGACGGTTTCGTTGGTGCCGGGGTCGATGAGGATGAAGCTGCCAGTTTGGCGGTTGCGGCTGTAGCTGTCGAAAATCAAGGGCACGGCGGTGCGGAGGGTGATGCGGCCGATGTCGTTCATGGCAAAGGTTTCGAGGCCTTCGACTTTATGCAATGTATCGATGTCGACGTGATATTTCACTTCTTGCACCACAGCTTTGGTTTCGCGGGTGGTGTGGCGCAGCACGAGCTTGGCTTTGTGTGGCATCGGCTTGGCGGAGAACCAGCAGATCATCGCTTCGATGTCCTGCTCGACTTGTGGCGGGTTGTTTTCCTTCACAATCATGTCGCCGCGTGAGATATCGATCTCATCATCCAAGGTGATGCATACCGACTGTGGCGCGAAGGCTTCTTCCTTTTCGCCATCGGGTGAATGGATCGCTTTGACGCGTGTGGTGAAACCGGATGGCAAGATGGTCACTTTATCACCAGGCTTGAACACACCACCAGCCACGCGGCCTGCGTAGCCGCGGAAGTCGTGCCATTCGTCGCTCATCGGACGCACCACCCATTGCACCGGGAAGCGGGCATCGACGTGATTTTCCTCACCGCCGATATAGACGTGCTCCAAATGATAGAGCAAAGCAGGGCCTTGATACCACGGCATGTTGGTGGATTTATCGACAACGTTATCACCATTGAGCGCCGAGATCGGGATGAAGGTGATGTCAACGATGTTGCCAAGACGTGAGGCGAGTGATTGGTAGTCGGCTACAATTTGATTGTACACTTCTTCACTGTAATCCACGAGGTCCATTTTGTTGACGGCAACCACAAGGTGCTGGATGCGCAGCAAGTTGGCGATGAAACTGTGGCGTTTGGTTTGCTCGATCACACCTTTGCGAGCATCGATGAGGATGATGGAAAGATTGGATGTGGAAGCACCGGTCACCATGTTGCGGGTGTATTGAATGTGACCGGGTGTGTCGGCAATGATGAACTTGCGCTTCGGCGTGGCGAAGTAGCGATAGGCGACATCGATGGTGATGCCTTGCTCGCGCTCGGCTTTCAGACCATCGGTCAGCAAAGCGAGGTTCACATGCTCGTCACCACGCTTGCGGGATGATTCTTCCATCGCCTCGAGTTGGTCCTCGAAGATCGATTTGGAATCATACAGCAAGCGGCCGATGAGAGTAGATTTGCCGTCGTCAACGGAACCGGCAGTGGAGAAACGTAGGAGGTCCATATAAGTCTAAAGGTCTAAGGTCTGAAAGTCTAAGGTTGGTTAGGGCTTCGTGTTTTTGCGAAGATAGTTGTTGAGTGTCTGAATGGCTCGGCTGAGCTGTTCGGAAAATTGGCGAAGGTTTTCGGAAGTCTCGTGGTCAGTGTAGTCGAGGTCTTCCGAGAGATAGAGCATGCTGCGCAGTTCACCATTGGAACCTTTGGCAATGTCGAGAAAGTTGGCGAAATCCGCATCGGTGCGTTTTTCAAATCGCTCAGCAATGTTGTTCATTACGGATACAGCTGCACGTTGGATTTGGTCTTTGAAGCCGAAGTCTTTGTTCTTACTGAATGTCTGATAGATCACTTTGCACTGCTCACGAGCACTCTGCCAGATGCGAAGTTCTTCAAATCGTTGTGCGTTCATGAGTGAGTAAAAAAGTGATTGGGTTCCGACATTCAGACTTTATGACCTTCGACTTTAAGACCGAAAGAAGGATATTTTTAACAAAGTTAAAAATATCCTTCTTTTTTCCTGTCTTCCATTGCTGTTTCGGAGCGTTTGTCGTCAGCGCGGGTGCCGCGTTCGGTTTGGCGGGCGGCGGCGACTTCGGCAATCACTTCATCGAGGTTCGAGGCGTGGGATTCTACGGCTCCGGTGCAGGTGGCATCACCGATGGTGCGGAAACGCACGATGCGTTTTTCAACGGTTTCGTGATCTTGCGGCTTGAGGAAATCGGTGACGGCGAGGAGCGAGCCATTGCGCTCGAAAATTTCGCGTTCATGCGAGAAGTAGATCGAGGGCAGAGGAATTTCCTCGCGCTGGATATACATCCAAATGTCCATCTCGGTGAAATTCGAGAGCGGGAATACGCGGAAGTGTTCGCCGGGATTCTTGCGACCATTGAAAAGATTCCACAGCTCAGGGCGCTGATTTTTTGGGTCCCACTGACCGAAGTCATCGCGGTGGGAGAAAAAGCGCTCCTTGGCGCGGGCTTTTTCTTCATCACGGCGACCACCTCCGAGGCAGCAATCGTATTGATGCTTTTCGATAGTATCGAGCAAGGTCACGGTCTGCAATTTGTTGCGTGAAGCATGCGGGCCTTTTTCTTCGACCACACGACCGCTGTCGATCGATTCCTGCACCAAGCCAATCACCAAGCGAGCGCCGATTTTTTCGACAAACTCATCGCGATAGACCATGGTCTCGGGGAAATTGTGGCCTGTGTCGACGTGAACCAAAGGAAAGGGCATTTTGGCGGGCCAGAACGCCTTGCGGGCGAGCCAGGCCATGACAATCGAATCCTTGCCGCCAGAAAAAAGCAGCGCGGGGTTTTCAAACTGGGCAGCGGTTTCGCGAAGCACGAAAATCGCTTCCGCTTCCAGTTGATCCAAGTGACTGAGGTGATAGTTGGGCATGATGAAAAGTGTCGTAACGCACGCGGCGCAGGTGCAGTCTGCCATCATGCATCCCATCCGTCAATAAAAAATATTAGTTTGTTGTGCAATTTACTAATGATTCAATAAATCGTTTTAAAGTCAATGAATCACGCGATTTTTCACTGACTCCAATAACAGATCCACGCAGTCTTCCAGCTCGTTTTCCTCGGTATCAAGCACCAAATCCGCCTGCATCGGTTCCTCGAACGAAGAGTCCTTTCCGGTGAAATGGGCGATCTCACCTTTGGCGGCTTTGGCGTAGAGCCCCTTGACATCGCGTTGCGCACAAGCCTCGAAGCTCGCCTTAACATAGACCTCGAAAAAATCATCGCCGAGAATGCCGCGCGCGACATCGCGCAATTCGCCGCGCGGGGTGATCGCCGAGACAAAAGTCACGATCCCCTGCTGCGCGAAAAGTTTCGCCACCTCAGCAATGCGGCGGATGTTTTCCAATCGATCATCATCGCCGAAGCCGAGATTGGCATTGAGGCCGGCGCGGATGTTATCGCCATCAAGAATCGCGGTGGTGCGCCCGCGTTGATGCAGAACGCGCTCGGCGGCATTCGCGATGGTCGATTTGCCCGAACCCGAGAGTCCGCACATCCAGATCACCATGCCGCGCTGCCCGAGCTTATGCTCCTTGTCTTGGCGATGGAGAAATCGATGAAACTCGGTGTGGATGTTCGCTTTCATAGTCCGACCTATATGCACCTGCTAGAGAAGAAAGTAAAGCCGAAACAGCGAATCAACAAAAGTAGCCGCAAGATAAAATCCTTACGGCTCAGGTGTAGAAGGCTCAGGTAGCGGAGGCGCTGGCTCAGGTAGCGCAGGCGCTGGCTCAGGTAACTCCTCTGATGTTGCTCGCGGTTCAACAATGGGAAGCGCTGGCTCAGCCGCAGGTGCGGGCAACTCTTCTTCAGCTGCGGGCAACTCGCTTGTCGGAAATGGTAAAGCGCTCTCCGTGGCAGGAGCTACTAACGGCAACACAGGCTCAGTAGTAATTCTCGGAACCAGAGATTTTTGTTGAGCCTCCCAGACCTTGCGCTCTTCCGGAGTCATCACGGGTGGTATTTTATTTCCAACCATCATGCCAAATAGCACCGCGAGAAATCCCACAACGCCCATGATCGCCATGAAAACCATCAACACTAGGCCAATTGCCGGCCGAAAGCGCGGATGCGAGCCACTCCTTGAAAAACGCCAACTCGCGAGCAATGCTACCAAAGTTCCCACTGCTAGGGTGATCAAACAAGTTGTCGTATTCATAAATTGCACAAATCTTCTCTGAAGTAAACGGGAAATCTTGCACTGATACAATCACAAAAAAACAGCAAGTATTCAAGGAGTAAAATCAATCGGCATCGGCTTACGCGGTAGCAAAATCGAAAACAAATCAACGTCCACCGCCTGCGCTTGACCGAGAAATTCAAGCAACACCTTGACCCGCTCGACGCTTGGTAAGATATCGACAATTTGCCCTTTCAATCCCTTGAGTGGACCGACTGCAAGTTCGACTTCATCGCCCTTTTCTAGCGCTGGCATCACCGTGACAATTTCCTCCACCGCATGCGTTTGCCATGCCTCACGCATTTCGCGAATGAACCACTCGGGAACATCGGGAATTACACTACCAAATTTCACAAATCCCCGCACGCCTTGGCAAAACGACACCGCGCGCTCATTCTCTTGCATGTGAAAGCGCGCCAGCACATAACCCGGAAACAAGGCCTCCTCCCACCAGATTTTGCCGCGCCGTGTCGCCTTGCGATAGCGCAATACAGGACAAAAAACCTCCACCGCGGCGAGCTCGCGTAAGTTCTCCGAAGCCACCCGCTCGCGCTTCGTCTGCGTTCTCACACAATACCATTTTCTCTCGTCGTCCATTAGCAATCAATATCATTCTCCCAGCATTCGCTGAATCAATGGCAAGACAATTCTCCCCCGTCCCATCCATGCGTCCAGTTTCTGCAATCGCGCGCGATAAAATTTCCGCAGTTCTCTATCCTCCTCCGAAGCCGTAGCCTTGATCAGCCCACTGACCTTCCCTTTTCCGCTCTCCAAATGCGGCCGCACTTGCTCACGAATGAATCCACCCACTAAGCGTTTCAAATCCACATCCGGCGTGTATAGCGTGCGCCGTCCGCCATTTCCCTCTGCCTCCTTCACCGCTCCCAACTCACGCAACATGCGCAAGCCCTGGCTCGCTGAACCCTTGCTTAATCCGAGCTTCTTTACGACATCGTCAAGGGCAAGCGGTTCGGGTGATAAAAACAGCAAGCCATAGATCTCACCTAGCGATTTCGGCAGCCCGATCACCTTCACTCCATCCACGAAAACATCCACCACTTGGCGTTCCAGCGCGCTCAATTCCCCTGTCACGCCTTCCTCCTGTTCGAGTTTCAATTTCACAACCATTGATTACTCAATTCGTGTAGTTTGTTCAATTCTTTTTGAACAAAAATTCTGCCAATCGGCCACGGCCTCGCGCAATCCCCGCGCCTTGTGCAAGGTTTCTTCATATTCTGCGGCAGCCTCCGAATCCGCCACAATCCCTGCACCCACATGATAATGCAGCCGCCCCTGCTCTCTTACCAAGGTTCTGATCACAATGTTGAAAGCACTTTCGCCATGGAATCCAAGGTAGCCCATTACGCCACAATACAATCCACGCGGCACTTTTTCGACCTCTTTAATGATCTCGCAGGCCCGTTTTTTCGGCGCGCCCGTGATGCTTCCGCCAGGAAAACAAGCTGCCAGGGCATCCACCACATCCTTGTCATCACACAACTCGCCTCGTACCGTCGACACCAAATGAAATACTTGCTCCAAGGTCTGCAAATGCAGCATTTCATCCACCCGCACCGTGCCAAATTCACACACTTGCCCGAGGTCATTGCGTAACAAATCAGTGATCATCACCAACTCCGCAATCTCCTTCGCCGAGGTCTGTAACTCATAGGCCGAGCGCCGATCCTCATCGGGATCGCGAAATCGCGGACGCGTGCCCTTGATCGGTCGGGTCTCGATCTGATTGCCGCTCACGCGCAAAAACGTCTCGGGCGACGAGCTCAATACCTCGCGCCCAGCCAAATTCATCCAGCTCGCCATCGGGGCCGGCGAGCGATCGCGCAGTCGTTCATACAAACTCCACAAAGTCCCCTCCTCCGAGCAGGCTGCCAAAAACTGCTGCGTCACATTTACCTGATAAATGTCACCTGCCACGATCCACTCGCGGACCCGCTCCACCGCTGCCAAAAACTCCTCGCGCGACATCTCGGGAAAAAATTCGCCGACTTCAGCAATCGGCACATTTTCCCCATCATCCTCGTCCGCCAGCTGCGCTGATAAATTTCCCGACTCCGACCACTGGCCCGTCTCATGATGATATACCAACATTTGCGGATAGACACCAAAAACAAAATCGCCCTGATACTCCACCCACCCGCAAAGCCCGCCGAGCGGAAAACCACAATCCACGGCATCGCCGCATCGCTCCGACCAGACTCTTTTCAGCCGCGCCAGATCCTCCGCATCGCTCAAATTGCCGCGTAATAACTGCTCCGGCTGCGCTGCAATAATCGAAAACACAGCCCCTACGGAGCTGGGAAAATTCCCCGCGCTATCAAAAAACACCAAACCCTCACACTGCTGCAAGCGTGAAGCCACTTCCACTGGCGACAAACCTTCCAATTCTGGCACACGCATGATCCGCACAAAGCTCACGCCTGCAGCAAACCATGGAATCCCCCACATGCAAGCGAAAAACCCCGCGCTCAGTCTTTCCACACAAAGCTCGCACGCACGGGATAATGATCCGAGGGATAAACGCCATTTTCGTTCGCACGAACAATTTCCACATCCTTTGCCCTCAATTGCTCCGAGGAGAAAATGTAGTCGATACGCGCCCCATCCGTGTTTCCATGAAACCCGTGGAAGGTCCCAGATTCCTGCACGGACACATGCGGACGCAGCGCCGCCCAGACATCGATCAACTTCGGCCGAGCAACCGTGAAGCAAGCAATCGCAGGATTATCGGGAGCCGCATTCAAATCTCCCACCACCACCACCGGCAACGATCCCTGCTGATCAGAAATTTTCCGCACAATCAATGTAGCACCCTTTTCTCGGCATGGCTGAGACTCGTGATCAAAATGGGTATTGTAGAACAAAATCTCGCGGCGATCCATCTTGTGGCGGAATTTCCCCCACGTGCAAATCCGCACCACCGAGTTCCCCCAGTGCGCCGAGTTCGGCACATCTGGCGTGTCCGATAGCCAAAACGTGCCGCCATCAAGCCGCTGCCACACGCTACTCCGATACAAAATCGCCGAGTATTCGCCCTGCTCTTTGCCATTTTCGCGCCCCACACCCACTTCCGAAAATTCCGGCAATCGCGCCTTCACATCATCCAGCATCGAGCGAAATGCCTCCTGCACCCCGATAAAATCCGCGCGATCCGCTTTCATCACCGCCGCCACTTGATCACGCCGCGCGACCCACGTTTTCTCTGCCCGATCCCCCGGATTGATGTAGCGCAGATTGAAACTCATCACCCTCAACTCATCACCCGCCTGCACAGTCGATATCGAAAAAATCATCGTATAGAAAAGGGTCAAGTTTTTCATAAAAGTGTCTCCAACAGAGTCAATAAAAGTGATTCTGCGCCAACAAGAAAGAACCAAAGGCCCTCAGCTGCAAGAGAAAAACTGGGCAAAAACCCGTCCCAATCCGAGGGCAACCCATGCCGATAAATACTTTCACCTCCCGCTTGCTTAGTTGCCGACTTTGTGAAACATTTCACAAGATCTTCTACGATATGCCAGCCATTACACAACATCAAGGTCGCAGTGATGCCTTCCCCTTTGAACTTGTCCGACCTCACTTGGAATTGGTCGAGGTAGCCATCCGCGAGCAAGTTCGTGCCTTCGATCCCATGGTCGAGCCCTACGTTTCCTACGTTTGTAATACCTCTGGCAAACGCATTCGCCCTGCACTCTGCGTACTCACGGGCGGTGCTCTCGGCGCGGCCAATGATGATCACCGCAAGATGGGCGTGATTTTGGAGCTCATCCACATGGCGACTTTGGTACACGATGACATCATCGATGGTGCCACCACTCGCCGCATGGTTCCTACTGCCAATGCCAAGTGGGGCAGTGGACTCTCCGTTTTGCTCGGCGATGCCTTATTTTCGCATGCCTTGACCTTGGCGACAGATTTCAATTCGATCGATATCTGCCGCAAGGTCGGACACGCCGCCCGCGAAGTTTGCCAGGGCGAAATCATGCAAACACAGCGCCGTTTCGATCTCACCCTCACTAAGGACGAGTATTTCCAAATCATGGAAATGAAAACCGGCGCGCTTTTTGCGGCTGCTAGTGGTCTCTCTGCAAAGCTCTCGGGAGCCGACGAAAACACCGAAAAACGCATGTATGATTACGGTCTGCGTCTCGGTGCGGTGTATCAAATTTATGACGATTGCCTCGATCTCGTTGGCGTCGAAGAAACTGTGGGCAAGACCTTGCGCACCGACCTTGAAAAAGGCAAGTTAACCTTGCCGATCCTGAATTTGCTTGAATCCGCCAGCGATTCCCAGCGCATGAAGCTCACCGCACGCATCATCAATCAGCAACCGCTCGATCTGCCTGTTCTGGTAGGCATTGCCGAATACGATGGTGCGGTAGAGAGTGCCATCGATACCGCCAAAGACTTGCTCTGCAAGTGCTACGATGACCTCTCCGTTCTGCCCGACAACGAAAGCACCCAAGCGCTGCATCAAATCGCGCGCTTCCTCGGTGGCTTGCTCGAAAAATGCCGTCGCTGATCAGCAGCGCAGACCTCCATGGCAGAAGAAAAAACAAGTACCGCCGCAGAAAACCGCAGCACTGCCAAAGCTACTGGCATCATCGGCAGCGCCGTGATGCTCAGCCGGATTTTGGGGCTGGCGCGAGATATGTTCATGTATCGGCTTTTTGGTACTAGCGCTTTTGCCGACTGCTTCAATCTTGCCTTTAAGATTCCCAACTTGCTGCGCGATCTTTTTGCCGAGGGCGCTCTATCGCAGTCCTTTGTTACTACTTTTAGCAAGCGACTCAAAGAAGAAGGTGAAAAATCCGCCTGGCAACTCGCAAACAAAGTTCTCTCACTTGCCGTGGTTATCATGAGCCTCATCACCATCCTTGGTGTGCTCGTAGCGCCATGGATTGTTGACCTACTGCTCTCTTTCGCTGATAAATCCTTCGGACCTAACGAGCGCAATCTCATCGTGCTGCTGACACGGATCATGTATCCATTCATCCTCATCGTCAGTCTCTCCGCACTGGTCATGGGCATGCTCAATGCACGCAATGTCTTCGGCATGCCCGCGCTTGCCTCGTGTTTTTTCAATCTCGGTTGCATCATCGGCGGCGGACTCATCGGCTACTGTCTCGATCCTCAGTGGGGTGAAAAAAGCCTCATCGGCATCAGCATCGGTGTGCTCATCGGCGGCATGGCGCAACTGGTGGTTCAGTTTCCCTCACTTTGGAAAATCGGCTTCCGCCCGCGCTGGGACGGTGCTTGGCGTGATGGCGGCGTCAAAAAAATTCTCTCACTCATGCTCCCTGCCGTGATTGCAGCAAGCGCGGTGCAGGTGAATGTTATGGTCAATGCAATGTTCGCCACCAGCACAGGTGCAGGCGGGGTCTCCGCACTGAACTACGCTTTTCGCTTGATGCAATTGCCCATTGGCATGTTCGGCGTAGCTGTTGCTACAATCACCCTGCCCGCCTTATCGCGTGCCGCAATCGGCTCGATTGGCAAGGACTTCGCGCCCACGCTCAGACGCGGCATGAACATGATCACGATTCTCGTGTTGCCTAGTTGCATCGGACTCTCCTTCCTCGCCGTGCCGCTGGTGACCTTACTATTCAACAAAGGGCCAAGTGATATGCAGGGCACAATGATGATCGCAGGCGCGCTCCAAGCATATGCCTACGGTTTGCTTTTCTACAGTTGGATGAAAGTGGTGCAGCCAGCATTTTACGCCATCGATAAGCGTTGGATTCCGATGCTGGTGAGCTTTCTTTCGATCGTATTAAACTTTGGACTCAACTGGTATTTTGTCAGAGTCAAGGGTTGGGGTCACGAGTCACTCGCACTCACTACGAGCTTACTTGCAGTCCTCAATTTTTCCTTGCTGTTTGCCAGCTTGCGCAAGCTTACGGGTGGTCTTGGTACACCTGCCATCCTCAATACCCTCTGGCGTTGTGCGATTGCGGCATTGGTCATGGGCTCTCTCTGCTACCTTGCCAACAAATTCTTGCTCCAAGATCTCTCATCAATAATATTGATCTTGCGCTGGCTCCTCGTCGGTGCCGTGATCAGCGTGGTAGCCATTGTCTATTTCGGCCTGTGCTACGTCCTCGGCGTGCGCGAAGCCCGTGATTGCATCGGCATGGTGCTGCGACACATTCCCGGACTGAAAAAGTTTGCACCGAAGTAAGCTCCATGCTTTGATCGACTCATGAGAGCTCGTTTGACCAAAGAATTTCGCTTTGAAGCTGCACACACCTTGCCAAGTTTGCCCGATGGCCACAAATGCCGGAACATGCACGGTCACAGCTTTAAGGTCACCATCACCGTCGAAGGCGAAGTCGATGAATCCATCGGCTGGATCTATGATCATAAGCGCATATCCGATGCCATGAATCCGCTGCTCGAACTGCTCGACCACGGCTATCTCAATGACATCGAAGGCCTCGAAAGTCCGACCATCGAGAAAATGTGTGCCTGGTTCTGGAAAAAAATCGAATCCCAGTTGCCCGGGCTTTTCGAGATCTGCATCTACGAGACACCTACGGCGAGTTGCTCCTTCCGCGGGGAGTTTTAAATCGTAAGAACCGTCTGATCTACCAAATCGCCATGATCCGCCCGAGCAACTTCTGAAAAATCACTCGCTCGCATCCGGATACGACCCGAGCAATTTCACGAACGAGCAATGGCTACGCAGCTCATCAAGAGCGTCGCTGACTTTTTTGTCCTCACAATGTCCGCCCAGATCGACGTAGAAAATATACTCCCAGTCTTTCTGCTTGGAGGGACGCGACTCGATCTTGGACATATTGATCTCGAATTGATCAAACGCTTGCAATGCACTTACCAGCGCTCCGGGTTTATCCTGAATGGAGAATAGTATCGAGGTGCGATCATTGCCCGTCGGGGGACAAGTTTTCTCACCGATCACCAAAAAGCGAGTGGTGTTCGTCGCCCGATCTTGGATCGAGTGATCGAGAATTTCCAATCCATGCAGCTCGGCTGCAAGAGCACCGCCCATCGCTGCCGCGCCTTGATTCGCATATTCTTTGGCCAACTTGGCGGCCTTCGTCGTAGAAGAAACTTCCACCAAGTCCGCTTCGGGGAAATGTTTCAAAATCCAATTGCGGCACTGACCAAATACCTGCGGATGAGAATACAAGGTCTTGATTTTCTCACGCGGAATTGCCGCCATCAAGTTATTCTCGATGCGCAATAAGATCTGCGCGCAAATGTGCAACGGCGAATCCACAAATAAATCGAGCGTGTGCGAAACCGCCCCTTCCGTCGAGTTTTCAATCGGCACCACGCCGTAGTCCGCCTTGCGACGCGCCACTTGATCGAACACATCCGCAAAGTTCGGCTGCGATGCGTAGCCCACCGAGTTGCCGAATTTTTTGATCGCGGCCTGATGTGTCCACGTGCCCTCAGGCCCAAGATAGGCAATTTTCAAATCATCCTCCAAAGCCAGCGCCGCCGACATGATCTCACGATAAATTGCCAAGATCGACTTATCCGGCAAGCGCCCAGCGTTTTTCTCCAAAAGCTTCTTCAACAACGCATCTTCACGCTCAGGAGCGTAGATTTGTAACCCCTCCTTTTTCTTAATCACTCCCACCTCATGCACCAATTCAGCACGCTCCGAGAGCAGATCCATCAATCGCGAATCCACATGGTCAATTTTTTTCCGAATGTCGTCGAGGCTCACTTGTTTTCGTCGTTGTAAGGTTGATTGTCGTCAGAAACGGTTGCGTCTTGCTCACTAGCAGGCCCATCAGAGGCCACATCAGTAAAATACAATTGCTCGCCCTCAGGCACAGCTTCCAACGCTGGCTCCGGGAGCTTCACCTTGCGCAGCTCAGCCGCATTCGGCAGATCATCGATGCTACGGATGCCAAAATGCTCGTAAAAAAGATCCGTCGTCTCGTAAAGCATAGGCCGCCCCGGCAAGTCGGCACGTCCACCAATCCGCACCAGATCGCGATCCAGCAACTTCTGCAACATCCCATCGCACGAGACCCCGCGCACCGCTTCGATCGCCGCCTTCGTAATCGGCTGGCGATACGCTACGATCGCCAAAGTCTCCATCGCCGGACCACTCAGGCGCTCCGGCTTGCGACCAGGGAATAACTGCCGGACAAAATCACCATACTGCGGCTGCGTATAAAACTTCCACCCTTTCGCCCGCTCCAAAAGCGAAAACGAATGACCTGCTTGTTGATAAGATTCATTCAGGGCCGCAATCGCCACCAGAACCTCGGCACGGCCCACCGCCGCATAGCCTTTCAGCCAATCAGGAAGGTCCGCAGGCTCTGCGCCATCATCGGCTTCCCGCTGATGCACATCCTCCGCTTCCGCCACGCGGCTGCGAATTAGCCGCGCTAGCTCATCTACCGACAGGGGCTCACTTGAGGCAATCAGAAGGGCTTCTATGATCAACGATAATTCCATGGTGCGCACGCAGACTAAGAAGCTTCCGCGCATCGTGCAAGCCTGCAAAACCATTCATGAAAAATTCTTGTGACAAATTATTTTCTTACAAAATCACTTTTTCCCTTGCCGCCAGTGATTTGCACCGCTAATCAACCACGCCCGCTTGCGATTTGCGCAATCGCGGAATTTCCCCCATCGGATCAATCACATAATAGAAACAACAAATCATGGCTGCGAAAAAAGCTGCAAAGAAACCGGTCGCAAAACCCGCGTCAAAAACTTCTACCGCTAAAAAACCGGAAGCAAAGAAAGCTCCTGCCAAGCCCGCCGCAAAAGCTCCTGCTAAGCCCGCGGCGAAAGCTCCTGCTCTCGTGAAAAAAGCTGCAGCAGCAAAAGCCCCTGCTAAGCCCGCTGCGAAAGCCCCTGCTAAGCCCGCAGCGAAAGCTCCTGCCAAGCCCGCTGCGAAAGC
>DBCO01000006.1 GCA_002293145.1 Akkermansiaceae bacterium UBA956
AAAAAATCCTGTGGGATGGCTGTGGAAAAACCTGTTTTTGCACTTTGTCAAACCCGTGTGATGTCTCACTGCGGGAGGTTGTAAATAAATAATATTATCCAAGAAATATGACCCAGATCAGCATGCCACCTTCTTCGAGCAGTGTAATTATAGATGAAAGCGATCGTTTCAAGATTGCACAGGCAATCTATAACTCCGTTACCGGCAAGACAGAGAAGCTCACACGCACATACTCAAAGGATTACCTAATTGGACTAGATGATATTCGTCAGTTGCACATGAAGTGCCAGCAGGCTTGTGGGCAGTGGACAGTGCTTAACAAGAGCGAGAGCATTACCGTTCATCATCTTGACGACAATACAGAGACTTTTAGTTCATTTGATAGATTTTCAATCTACGATTTGTCGCGTACATCGCCTACGGAGAGCATTGTTTATGAATTCAACCTGCTTCTCCAACTGCCTAATCTTGAAAAGCCGCAGCATTACAAGGTTACTGTTAGAGCCCTTTCTCGAGCAGCCATGATCCGCCGAATGGAGCAAGATATGGCGCCCCCTCCATTTCTCAGGCTTTTTGGAGGTAGTTCCATTGTTGTCGAGATCGAGTATGTTGATTATGTTGTCGCGAGGAATATTCTCGGGATGATCGATTCTTGGACAGATGAGATCGAGAGTCATTCCAAGCTCTCGTGGATTCGCTATGTTCAGAGATTTACTCATTGGATTCCGCCGATTGCTCAGTTTTTGGCGATCGCATTTATTGGATTCTCTCTTTTTGCCGCGACATCCACTGTAATTACTGCTACCTCAACGCCGCCCTTGGTTGGTCGATGGCTCATTCTCGCCGGTACAGTGATTACTCTTGCAGCCTTACTCGCTCGTCGACTCGGATCATTGGTCGAGTCTGGAATTGATCAGATTCTTACTTTGAGCGCGATCAAATTGAACAAGGGAGATGAGCGCTTGATCGTTCGATACAGGAATCGCAATATTCTCAAGGTTGGACAAGTGTTTCTTGGCATTGCAGGCGTGACTGCAAACTCTGTCTGCGCCAACCTACTAACTGATTGGCTAAAGCTTTTAGTGCAAAAATAGAAGAGGCTTATAAGCCGAGACATCGCAGACCCTATAAGATGCCTTGGCTACTTGCTCTTATCTAGCTTTAATTTCAATACCGTAATAGATGTTCGCGCTAGCTGATAGGGGTCCGTGTACTCTTTGACGTTACCAACTGGACACCCCTTACATTTGCCATGAGAATTCGATATTTCGCCATTTGAATGGCGCAAAAGGGGCTTCAACTCGGCACTCGACCCAACGAAGGAGTTGTGAGCTCTGCGTGGGTGTAGAGGAGTTGGCGGAGATTTTCGATTAATTTACGAGCGCTCATGCCATCGCGGCAGAGGGCGCGGATGACGTAGACACCGCCGCGTAGCGCGCCGTGGCCGAGGCTGATGTCGTCGGAGGAAAGTGCATCGAGCTTGGTGGCGGGCCAGAGTTTGGTCATGGAGCCTGCGGCATAGATCGAGACGTGGTGTGATGGTGCGTGGAAATTCAATTTCAAGAAAATCGACGCTGGTGCATCGAAGCCGCGGTTTGGTTGATGGTTTGGACATGCGCGGATCGTAGCTGATTTCACGCGGCGCGCTAGGAGGTGGATTTTAGGACGCTTACTAAAGAATATCGAAGAGCAGAAGAAGGCGCTGCACCCAACAGAAGGGGCGGTCGTGCCGAATTAGTCGCACGAAATGGGGCACGTTGGCTCCCGATTCAACGTGCCCTCTCAGTCCTATCTGTGCCTGTGCTTTGACGTTAGGTTTCCTGCTGGCCTGCGGGAGTCGGTGCTTCGATCGCCGAGGCTATGATTTTGCGAAGCTCGGAACTGCCAGTACCAGATTCATCAGCACGAGTGAAAAAAGCAGAAATTAGCAAAATGCTCAGGTTCAGTCCTAGTTTCACACGATGATGCTAGATCAAAAAATCAGCAAATCTGAGGTGAAATTTTCCGCTGATTTTTCTTGTCAGACTGCTGGGCAATTGCTATAATTTTCGGTGTTATGATATTTAAAATTCTCCCCGCGATTGGCTTAATTTTGTTAGCGAGTTTGTCGTCATGCAAAAAAGATCAAACCGCGCTTGAGATTGAAATCTTGCGCGGTAAGGCTCGCAGCGTGGAGTTGAGCCAAAAAGTGCGCCTTCTTGAAATGCGTTGGGAGCGTCTTGGCCCCAGCCACGAGCTAGCGGAACTCGCATCTGCTAATGTGGAGAAATCCACTCAATTGTTGACGGATATGCGTTTGGAGCGCGAGCAGCTTACCGTGGACATTGCTAAGCTCGAAAAGGACCTCGCGCTTGCGGAGCAAAGGCACAAAAACCATCTGCGCATGACATCGATCGGCAAGGAGTATCCAAAATTTGCAGCCAAACACCGCGTCTACGAAGACGTAACGGTGGTTGAAGTTGATAACATGGGAATCCAAATCCGCCACAAGGATGGTTTGTCTCGGGTTACCGCGAGCAAATTGACTTTGGATCAAATGAAGGACTTTGGGATTGATCCGGAAATTGCCCACCAAGCGCAGCTTGATGAAGCTAAGCAAATCGCCGCTTACAATGAAATGGTCGATACAGAACTTGCTAAGCGCAAGGCGCAGGAGCGCATCGCTGCGGCGTACGCACCCTCGGTTTCCACCCCTGTGGTTGCATCTACCTCACGCAATTCGCGCCCGTCAAATTTTGGCAAAATGTCATCGAGCCATACTAGCTACGGAACGAGCAGCCGCACGCGCCGCTACCGCAGTTCTCATTACACTGGGCCGACGATTTATTACTACAATGCCGGAAACAGCGGAACTAGCAGCAATTACTCTAGCTACAGTTCGGGTTTCTATCAACGTGTCACGCCGCAGACCTTCATTCCACCACGGAGCACACCACAGTCAATTTCGCCTACGATCTGCCCTTAAGCCTTCCAATTCAGAACTTTTACTGATCCATTTTTTTCTCGATTTACCAACATGAAATACCGTCCGATTTGCCTACTCATGGTGCTGTGTGCGTTCTCGCTCAACTCTTGTAAAGATGATCCCGCTTTGGTCAAGCAGCGCGAGGAACAGAAAGCGGAAATCGCTCGCCTCGAAGGGGAAATGAACATTCTAAGCGAGAAAATCAATGCTTTGCCAGCGGATCGCAGCGATGAGCTGGCCGATACTAAGAAAAAAGTCGAGCTTCAGTACGAAGATATGGCTAAGCTAGAAAAGGATATTACCACACTTCAGGCGAAAAAGCGTGGTCTGGAAGATGAATTTGCCCAATACCAGCGCAAATATCCGGTAAATCGCTAATCGCGAAGCGAATTTTCACCCTAACACTTTTGCTAGTTACTTTTTTACCTGATTCACGATTATGGGAATGTTTGATGACATGTTTTCTAGCTCCCGAGGGCCGGGAGTGATTGGCACCGGCCTTGCTCTCGTTGTGCTCGTCGGCTTTGGCTCGCTCTACTTGCTGGTTTTTGATGAGGAAATGCAAGGTGGCGACAAGACCATTGAGTCGATCATCCGCGATCAAGGCGGTCAGATCGAGAGTTATGAAAAGTCCATCATCATGCAAAAGGACACCATCGAGAAAAGCAAAGAGCGAGTGAAGCTCTCCGATGAAGTCGTCGGCCTTGAGCGCCAAATCGCTCTGCGCCAAACTCGCATTGATGAAATGAAAACTGAAATTTCGGAGGCCGATACGAGCATCGCAACGATGCAGAGTGAGTGGGAAATATACAAAGCGGCGTATCGCAAAGCAGAACGCGCTCGTGCCATTGGCGAGAAGCTTCCGGAATTAACCACGAAATCAGGCGTCACCTACAAAGGCGTGAAAATCAACAAAATCGATGACCTGCGTATTAACATCGGGCACGCAGACGGGAGCAAAGCCATCGCTTGGAATGAAATGCCCAACGATCTCGCCGATCGTTTTCAGTTCACGAAGGAATTGGCAGATGCGCTTTACAAACAAGAGCACACAGTTGTTGCGGGATTAGGCGCCGCCGCAGACATGACAGAAATCCGCGGCAGCATTGATTTCATCAATTCGAAAATCCGTGAATCAGAGGGTTTCTACAACAGCAAAGCGCAAGACCATAGCCAAGCACAGGCTCGTATTCAGGGATTGGAAAACAAAATCCAAGGCCTGCAAAATGCAATCGCTGCTGAGGTCAACAAAGCGGGTCTGCGGCAGACACCGCGATACCGCTCGCAGATCCAAGATTGCCAAGATGCAATCGAGGCGGAAGGTGCCAAAATACGAAGCTTTCCTGAATACCAAACCCAGTATCGGGCAGAGCGCACCAAACGTGAGGCCGAGGTGAAAGCCTTGCAGTTGCGCTTGCGCACTTTAGAGATGGAAGCGCAGAAAAAGCCGAAATAATCGAGCTGGCTCAATGAGGAAATTGCATGTTGGGAAGTGATAATGAGGCCGGAGTTTTTGGCATCCTGTTTGGGATCGTCATGCTCGTGCTTTTCACTGTCGCCATGGGAGTGATGGCGGACAAACGGATGGGATTTTCCTCACGCAAGACGGATTTGATTCAAGATATCGCCTACCAAGCCGAGCAGATTGCTGATCTGGAAGATCGCAAGGAATTACTGGAGCAACGCTATACTGATCAACGCAAGCAAGTGGAATCGTATGATTCCACACAAGCTCGTTTGCTCAAGGAAGTTCAACTCAATCAGGAAATCATCGCAGAAAAGCGCACGGTGATTTCCGGTTTGATGGCGGGCATTTCGAAGCTGGAGTCTGAGATTGCGCAATACCGCAAAAACTATCAGCTTGCTGTGTGGAACCAAGCCATCGGCGAGGCAATGCCGCGCCTCGAAACCATTGGCGGCAAGAAATACGCTGATGTGGTGATCAAAAAAGTCACCGCCCACCACCTTGAAATCACGCACAAAGATGGCATGAGCCGCATACCGCGCGCGCAACTCGGTCCCTCTTGGCGTGAGCGTTTCCAGTGGCCTAAGTGATTTTTCGTCGAGAGGACATCTTTTTTAGCCTAGCGATCAGAACTTTTCCAGTAGACATCCTTGCGGTAATTATTGCGCAAAAACACAAGTATTGTGCGCGAAATCTCATTGACCTGTAATTTCTGGTGTGGTAGATTGGTCGTTTAGTGAATGTTAGTTCAAAGCAGTCATGCTAGTAACGCTTCACCAAACCCAAACTCAAACCCATGATTCAGTCTATCCTTGTGTTAGGATCGGGCAGTGCTGGCTTAATCGCGGCACTAACGATCAAGAGAAAGATCCCGCAGGTGCGGGTCACGATTGTGCGCAGTCCTGAGATTGGGATCATTGGTGTGGGCGAGGGCACGACGCCGAATTTTCCGCGTCATTTGTTTGACTACTTAGGCATCAGTCGCAAGGAGTTTTACGCGATTGCCAAACCCACATGGAAGTTGGGCATCCGTTTTCTCTGGGGCGAGCGCAAGGAGTTTTACTATGGGTTTTCCCAACAGTTAGATGCACAATGGAGTGCGTTGCCAAAGCCTAACGGCTACTACTGCGACGATGATTTTTCTGCTGTGGATCTTCCTGTGGCAATGATGGAGCAAGGCAAAGTATTTGCTCGCCAAGCGAATGGCGCTCCCGATGTGCAGCCGTGGCACGCTTTTCACATTGAGAATGTGAATTTGGTGGAATGCTTGGAGCGCTACGCTCGGGCGATTGGCGTGGAAATCATCGATGGCAAAGTCGTCGGGGCAGAGCGCGGGCCAAAGGGAATTTCGGCAGTTTTCACGGAAGATGGCAGAAAGTTTGAAGCGGATTTTTATGTCGATTCCAGCGGCTTCCATAGCGAGTTGTTAGGCAAAACATTGGAAGAGCCATTTGTGAGCTTTGATAAATCATTGTTCTGTGATCGGGCCGTGGTCGGTGGTTGGGAGCGCGGGGCGGACGAACCAATTTTGCCCTACACGACGGCGGAAACCATGGATTCGGGCTGGGCTTGGCAGATCGAGCACGAGCACCACGTCAACCGTGGCTATGTGTATTCGTCGCATTTCATCTCGGATGATCAAGCGGCCGAGGAGTTTACCCGCAAAAACCCGAAAGCGCCGAAGTCACCGCGGGTGGTAAAATTCCGCTCGGGTTGCTACAAGCGTATGTGGGTGGAGAATGTGGTTGCCATTGGCAATGCCGGTGGATTTGTGGAGCCGCTCGAAGCTACGGCCTTGATGATTGTCTGCTCGGAGTCACAGACCTTGGTGGAATTTTTGCTGCATTCGAACCTCAAGCCAACCGACACGTTCCGCAACTTGTTTAACAAAGCGCTATGGAATACATGGGAGGAGATCCGCAATTTCCTCGCGCTGCACTACTATGCGAACACGCGCATGGATACGCCGTATTGGAAAGCTTGTCGTGAGGAAACGGATATCTCTGGATTGCAGGAACTGCTGGCATTTTATCGCGAAAATGGTCCGACGGGATTCGGTCGTCATACTTTGCCGCATACGGGAACGGACTTTGGCATGGAAGGCTATCTTGTCATGATGGTCGGCAATAAAGTTCCCTACCAAAACCGTAGCACTCCAACCGAGGCAGAGTGGAACATTTGGCGCAGCGCGCAGGCACAAAATCGCGCCATCGCCTCACAGGCGATGACTGTCAAAGAAGCCCTCTACTTTGTCCACCATCCTGGATGGCAATGGACTTCCGATGCACAGCCTCTGATCTCCAAATGAAATTTTTCGCAAGCCAATCTCTCCCGTCAACATTAGATAACTGATACAAAACCCATAGAATATAACACAAATACAATCATGAAACTCAAAAAATCTCTCATTTATTCGTTCGTGGCCTCGGCCGTGACTTTGCAATATTCCGCAACTGCGGTTGATATCGTGTGGAACGGTTCGATAAGCCAGGACATCAATGTTGGCGGCAACTGGAATGGTGGAATCGTCCCACCGGGAGCAGGCGCTCCTGCCGATGGTGATGCATTTGTTAATGTCGCAACTGGTAATTTCCCTTCTGTGACTGCTGGCGAATCGTTCGCGAACCGCGACTGGAAAATCGGCATGGGACCTGGAAATGCCGGTCGCTTGGATCAAAATGCGGGCACAATTTCTACGGCCAATGGTTCATGGATTTTCCTTGGCACTGATGGTGCAAATGGAACCTACAACCTTGCTAACAGTTCCGCTTCCGGCGGCACTCTGACGGGAATGGGGCAAGGCACTGGCAGTGCTACCTGCGGTGATATGTATGTGGGTGTGGGTGGATACCCTTGGGCAGCTAACACAAATCCAGCGAATCGTGGTGTCGGCACTCTCCGCCTCAATACGACGGGTAGCTTGGCGGCAACGGGCCTTGTAAACATTGCTCGCAATGGAGAAGGAACGATGCTGATCGACTCAGGAACTTTTTCCTGCAACGAGTTATGGATCGGTCAAGGCGCTTCCGCAACAGGAATTACCTCCATCAGTGGCGGTGCGATTGTCACTAACAACTGGACGATCATTGGTCGTGATAGCGGCAATGGCACATTGAACATGACGGGGGGCACCTTGACCAAAAACGGTGGTGGCCGCTTCGTCGTGGCAGATAATGCAACGGGAGCGATGAACATGAGTGCCGGCACAGTCTCGGTGAATGATGAATTCTGGGTGGGTCAAGGAAGCTCTTCAAATGGAATCGTTACGCAGTCGGGTGGCACGATTTCGTGCAACAGTTGGGTAGCCATCGGCTGCGACGGTGGCACAGGTGTCTATAACATGACGGGTGGCACCTTCAACAAAACGGGTGGCTCCAATTTCATCGTAGGCGCAAGTGGACCTGGCACGATGACAATGTCTGGAAACAGCTTGCTCAATGTGACTGGTGGCATCACTTGGATTGGAGAAAACAATGCAGCTACATTCACCATGAGTGCGGGCAGCAACGCAGAAGTGCGCACGGCACAATTTGTCATCGGCACCTATGGTGGCGGCAATGCGAACGTTAATCTCAGTGGTGGTACATTGAAAACAGGTTTGATCGATGGGGGTGATGGAACGGCAAATGTTACTTTCAATGGCACACAGGTAATTGCCACAGCTACGGCCCTGCCCTTCATTTCGGACCTCGATACGGCGGTGGTTGATGCGGGCGGCTTGAAGATCGATAGCGCTGGTTTCAACTTAGCATCAGCCCAAGCCTTTTCTGGAACGGGCGGAGTCACCAAAACAGGTGCAGGCGTTTTGAGTTTAACTGGAGCAAGTTCCTATGCCGGCGACAATGTTCTTAGTGCTGGCACTTTGAATTTGACCACTGCGTTCACTGGTGGTGGTGCTCTCTCTGTGAGTGGCAATACAACTCTTGGAGTGAAGGTTAATTCTCTCGATGAAGGCATCGTCCCCAGCGCAGTGACCTTATCTTCTGCTGATCCGAAGACCATCAACTTATCGTTGGCTACTGGCGGTAATCCATCAAGTACGGGAGCTCCGATCCGCACGACGGGAGCTCTCGATGTGAGTGGTGTGACGACGATCAATGTTGCGGCGACAGGTCTGACAGTGGGACAATTTCCGCTCATTGCTTATGGCAGTAAGACAGGCAGTGGTTCGTTCCAACTCGGCACCTTGCCTCCGGGCGTAGTCGCAACGATTGTTGACACGGGTACTTCGATCGATCTCAACATCACCAGTGCCTCCAGCTATGAATGGGAGGGCACGGTTGCGGGCCAAGTATGGGATGTCAATACGACGGCCAACTGGTATAATGCTGTGACAGCCGCTACAGCTCAAGTGTATGTGGATGGAGGCTTAGTCACATTCAACAATACCGCGACAGGCTATGATCCCGTGCTGAATGTGGCTATAGCCCCTTCGTCGACGGTATTCAATCATGATGCTATCAACTCGTATTCTTTGACCGGTACTGGCTCGATTGGCGGAATCGGTAGTTTGAGAAAGCAAGGTGATGGCACTCTGACCATGGGGCTCGCCAACACCTACACGGGAGCAACCATCTTGGAAGGCGGCACCTTGACCGTCGATGCACTTGCCAATGGCGGCATCGCCAGCGCGATCGGAGCTTCCTCGGCAAGCTCTAACAATCTGGTTTTTGCGGGTGGCACCTTGGACTATACTGGTCCTGCTACTTCGATCAATCGTGGCTACACCGTGGATGCTGCCACGGACCTGATTCTGAGCACCCTCAGCATTGACAATGATCTCACTCTTAGTGGTCAGGTCACAATGACTTCCTTAGGTCGTTTTCAAAAAACTGGCGCTGGCGTGCTCACCTTGACTAACCCCGGTGCAAACGTGTTGGCAATGACTGGTGACAATGATGCTACCCCTGGTTATGTGATCTCGCAAGGTGGCCTAGTGCTCGCAGGCTCTGGCACGCAAACGAATGCCATCACTGGTCAGTTCCGTTTGGGCACCACTGCTAGCAACACCACAGCGCTGACCTTGGATAGCAGCACACTCACCGTGAACGGCCCGTCGATGGCGTCACTGGGCGATGATACGATTTCAACGATCACGATCGGTGGAACTGCTGTCTATCAAGCCAATGGACGTTTCAACGTCGGTTATGGCGCGAATTCCGTAGCGAATGTGATCGTCGAAGGTAGCGGCACGCTCAACAAAGTCGCTGGCTGGTTGTCTGTGGGCAACAGCAGCAATGCTGCAGGCTTCATGACAGTGAAGGACAATGGCGTGGTGAATAACTCCAATGGCGACTTCAACGTCAGCGATGTAGGAACCTCGTCAGGCACCCTCACGATCGAAGGTGCTGGAACCGTCAATAGCTCGGGTCCGATGTTCATCGGGAAAAATGGTGGTACTACGGGCACGCTGAATCTATCGAGCGGAACTCTCAATGTGACAGCAAACTTCTATTTGGCTCGCGAAGCTACATCGACAGGAACTGCGACGCAAACAGGTGGTTCCTCCACGATGGGTGGAACGGGTGAAGTATTCATCGGCGCTAACGGTTCAGGGACCTATACTCTCAGCGGTGGCACAATGGTCACCAATGGCTGGCTTGCGATGGGGCGTTACATTGCTGGCGTGGGTGTTCTGAATGTCTCAGGTGGAACATTTACCCAAAACTCTACGGATCGCAACTTTATGGTCGGGGAGGAAGGCAATGGAACGCTGAATGTTTCGAATACAGGTGTTGTCGATTCGAGAGGATTCTTCAGCATCGGTCAAGCTGGCTCAGGAACGGGTGTTGTCAATCTGAACGGTGGCAAGCTTATGGTGAACCAAGTGGATTCGGGGAATACCGGATCTACGAGTACGTTCAACTTCAATGGTGGTGAACTGGAAGCGAAGCGCAATGAAGTGAACTTCTTCCGCAACATTGATAATGCCGTCATTTTGTCGGGTGGTGCTTTCATTGATAGCAATGGTTTTGATATTGTTGCTGCACAAGCATTCTCGGGCGAGGGTAATCTCACGAAGCAGGGTAATGGTAAATTGACGCTGTCGGCTTTCCATTCCTACACGGGTGACACGATTGTTTCTGCAGGAACATTGTCGCTGAGTCAGGATTACTTGGACAATGCCTCTGAAGTGGTGATTGCTTCGGGCGCAACCCTGGAGCTGACACACAATCAGGCTGATGTGGTGGAATCATTGATGATCGATGGAACTGCAGTCACTGGTGAATGGGGTGCGGTTGGTTCTGGTGCACAGAATGAGTCCGCCTCGCTTACAGGCAGTGGAAGATTGCGCGTGGGTGCCGCTCTGCCATACGTTGATTGGGCAGAGGGCAAGGCCTTGGATAATAGCAACAATGGCTTAGGTGCCGATCCTGATGCTGACGGTATCGCCAACTTGCTGGAGTATTTCCTCGATGGAGATCCGAAGTTCTCGGATGCTGCGGTATTGCCGTCTGCGGCAGACAGCACTGCGACGGATTTCGTGATGAAATTCAAGCGTCGTGATGATGCCAATGGTGATGTGACTGTGCAAAAATTCCAGTATGGTTCCGACCTAACAACTTGGAGTGATTTGTCGATTCCCGCCACCGCTGGAACTTACAATATAGGCGCTGTGACAATCACGGTAGCGGCCAATGGCGCAGATCCGGATGACATTACCGTAAGCGTGCCGAAGGGAGCAAGCACCACAATGTTCGGACGCATTTCGGTGGAAGATTGATTTTTCTGAGAAACCAAAAACAAACGCACCTGCCACAATGCCTTCTTGCGCGTTGTGGCAGGTTTATGTACAGGAGTGAGCAACGTGACGTATGAGTGAACAGATTCAGAGTATCTTGGTTTTGGGTGGTGGCAGTGCAGGCCTGATTGCTGCGATCTCGCTGAAGCGAAAAATTCCTCATGTGAACGTGACTTTGTTGCGCAGTTCGGACATTGGAATCATTGGTGTGGGAGAGGGGACTACGCCGAATTTCCCCGCGCACATGTTTGATTATCTGGGCATCAAACGAAAAACGTTTTTTGCGATCGCCAAGCCGACGTGGAAACTCGGTATCCGCTTTTTGTGGGGATCTATTTTCAGCTATGTATGGTTATTGTGTATCTACGGTTATAAAAACCCTTTCAACCTATTTTTCTGATGTTGTTATGCTATGTGAGGAAGAGCCGGCTTTTGTGGGCGGTTTTATTGTGGTATGTATCGACCTGTTTTCTTCACGCGGGCATCGTCTCGTTTACTGCCTCGCGCGAGACGTTTTTACCGGGGCAACAGGTGGTCTTGTCTTGGGATGTAACCGCGGGAGATGCCATTTCGATCAGTCCTAGCGTAGGAACGGTATCGGGCACAACAGGATCGGTGACGGTGGTGCCGACGGCAGATACCACCTACTTGTTGACGAATGCCACCAGTGGCACAACAGCTTCGGTATCGTTGAGCATGCTCAAAGCTGCAACGTTAAAACATCGTTGGTCCTTCAATGAGGGATCGGGAAATACAGTAATCGATTCCGTCGCAGCAGTAAATGGCGTGATCGTTCCGTCATCGTCTACTACTCCAGCGAATCAGCATTCGCGCTCGGCATCGATGGTGACATTGCCCGGTGGAAGCTCGGGAACATGCCCCTATATTGATTTGCCGAATACGAGTATGTCTGGTCTTGAAGAAGTCACTATCGAGGGATGGATGACGCCGATTCAGCCCAGTGGAACGAATACGCGAATATGGCAGCGAGTTTTTGATTTTGGTACGGGAACCGCAGCGGAGGTGACCTCACGCGGCGGGACATTTAGCGGAGTATCGTATCTTTTTCTCGCGTTGCAAAATGGCACAAACACGGGAGTGAAAGTGCCTGGTATTCGTGATGATGGGACGGAGCAGAACATTTCGATCGCTGATGCGATTGGCTATGGTGCAGAATTTCATTTCGCCTATGTCTATGATCTCGATGGCAATGCGGGATCACCACAGATCCGCTATTATAAAAATGGTGTCTTAATGACTTCGCTCAACACGCCACATTTACTCACGGGCATCCCTTTTGACAATGTGTGGTTGGGGCGATCGAATTGGTCTGCTGACTCGAATACGCAGGCAAGCTACAACGAGTTGCGGATCTGGAATCGTTCGATGAGCGCGGAGCGTGTGGCTGACAATGCCGCGGCGGGAGCTGATGCTTTTCCCTCATCTGTTAGCATCGATTCCTTGACGGCCTTTCCTGCACTCACGATCGAATCGGGACAAACGGCTCGTCTTTCGTATGTGATCGCGAATCCCTCGGGTGGGAGTTTTACGGCATCGATCAATCAAGGCGTCGGCGCGGTCACGGGCACGGAAGGATTTGTCTCCGTCACTCCAACTGCAACGACAACTTACACGCTTAGCGTCACAGCGGGTGCGATCACACGCACGGCAAATGTCACGGTGACAGTGACTCCGGGATCGAATCCTGTGTCGGAAAATCTGAGTTATCAAATTCCGCATAACACAACGACGGCCGCACGTGTGGTGGCCAATGATTATCAAACGAATTCGCTCAGCTATAGCATCGTCACGCCACCTGCCAATGGTGTGCTTTCGGGAACGGCACCATTTTATTTTTACACGCCGAATGCGGGATTTGCGGGAGTTGATAGCTTTACTTACAAGGCGAACGATGGTGGGCTCGACTCAAATACGGCCACAGTTACGCTCACGGTGTTACCTGCACCGGTAGCGCCGACGGCGATCACGGCGAGCGAGTCGGTGATCTACACGGATGCGGTGAATGGTTCGTTCATTGCCCGGTTGCGCGCCACCGATGGCAATCCCGATGATGTGTTTAGTTATGCGTTGGTGAACGGCGTGGGTGATACGCACAATGCTTGGTTTACACTCAATCAGCATCAATTGCTGAGTGCTCGCATTTTTTTGTCAGATAGTGGTGTCGCGGTTTCGATTCGTGTGCGGGTAACAGATTCTGCGGCGAACAGCTTTGAGCAAGTGCTAACATTTCCTGTTAGCTCGCGACCGCAGACGGTGATGATCCATGAAATCAACTACAATCCCTCGCGTAATACTCAAGCAAGCGAGTTCATTGAATTGTTCAATCCTACGTCAGCAGCGATCGACCTCAGTAGTTGGCGTTTAGCAAATGGGGTGGATTATTTATTCCCCGTTGGCACCACCATTCCTGCCAATGGCTATCTGGTGATTGCAGAAAATCCAGCAGTGATCCAGAGCATGTATGTGGTAGCCTCGTTAGGTCCGTGGACTGGCGGATTGAGTTCGCAAGGGGAATCGATCGAGCTGAGGAATGCCGTGGGCAATGTAGTGGATAGCGTGGATTATGGAAATTCCGCACCATGGCCGACGGCGCCGAATGGCGACGGTGCCTCGCTAGAGTTAGTCAATGGAACCTTCGATAACAACGTGGGCGGAGCGTGGAGCGCTTCGACTTCGGTAATCGCGAGTCAAACGTATCTCAGTGCTGGATCAGCGGGATGGCAGTATTTCAAAGGAACCAGCGAGGCTTCAACTCCGATGACGGCTTGGCGTGCGGAGAGTTTCAACGACAGTGCTTGGACGAGTGCTACCATGCCGCTAGGGATATTTAAAATTAATAGCGATACGCCTTCTTCGTTCAATGCCGAAACGGGTGTGACATTGGCGACGCAGATCAATGACATGGCGACGTTCAATGGTTCGTCTTTCACTACCGCCTATAACTCCGTCTTTTTGCGAAAAAATTTCACCGTCAGTGGTGCGATCCCGCGAGCCTTGGTATTGCGTGTGATGCGCAATGATGCGGCGATCGTTTACATCAATGGCACGGAAGTCGCGCGCTTTGGGTTTTCTCCTGATGCTCCCGCCGAACCCGCCTACAATTCCACCGCGATCTATGAGCGGGCAAACGATCCTTGGAGCGATATTCTATGGCTCAATTCAGGCACTTTATTGCATCAAGGAACCAATACCATGGCGATTCATGCGTATGCGAAACCACCGCAATTGCGTGCCAATCAAGAAGACGTAGGAGTCTATCAGATTTTTGATTTTTGTGTCGATGCCGACCTCCGCACACCTGCAGAAATGATCGGTACACCCGGTGCGGCAAACTCATCGGCAGTGACCAATGCCGCACCCCCTGTGCGCAATGTCGACCACAGCCCATCTGCGCCGAAACCTTGGGAGTCGATCAAAATCACCGCACGCGTCAGTGATGCGCAAGGTCTGGGCAGTGTGCAGTTGGTCTATCAGGTTTGCACGGCGGGCAATTATATTCCCGCGACTTTGCCACGAACGACAGCGCAAGTGTTAGCCGATGCGAGTATTCCGCCTCCTGCGAATCCAGCGTTTGAGGAACCCACGAATTGGACAGTGATCCCGATGACCGATGCTGGCGGAGTCAACGATCAAGCGGGCGATGGCATTTTCACTGCGGTCATTCCCGCACAAGCTCATCGCACGCTGATTCGTTATCGCATCGTCGCAACCGATCTCACGGGAAATATCCGCACGATACCCGCTGCCAATGACCCGCGGAGAAATTTCGCGGCGTATTCTTATCATTGTGTGCCGAATTTCACAGCGGGTGGTACGACATACACTGCCGACACTCTGGACGACATTCCCGTCTATCAATTGTTGATGCGTCCTGCAGATTTTACTTCGTTGTTAGCCTACAATGGTGGAGATCAATATGCGAACAGCAGTGCCTTGAACGTGTTGAATGCTCGGCATTATGAAAACTTTCTTGGTACTATGATCGTAGGAGATCAAGTGATGGATCACACCGCGATGCGCCTGCGCGGTGGTAACTCGCGCTACATGGGAGAGGGCAAACGCCATTTCCGTTTCAATTTTCCGAAAGGTCACATGCTTCAAGCCTACGACGAGAAAGGCAACAATTACGGCGCAAAGTGGGAGTCCTTGTTGTTCAATAAATTGTTCGGAAACAAGGGCGCGTATGACTTTGGACTTCCTTATGAAGTGGGCACCAAGCTCTGGGGATTGCAAGGTGTGCCGATGCCTGAGGCCACCTATGTGCACTTTCGAGTGGTGCGTGATGCCGATGAAAATCACGCTACCAACGGTGACTTTTGGGGGCTCTACCAAGCGCTCGAATTGCCCGAGGGAAAAAATTTCCTCGATGCTCGCAATTTGCCCAAGGGGAATTTTTATAAGACCACCGACTGGCAGCAAAATGGTGAAATGGACCAACGCTACCAAGCGCCGGGCGCGCCAGAGTTTGCGGAAGATTTCGACAACATCCGCTACAACATTCACCAAACCACCGCGCAAAGTGACATCGAACGCTACATCAACATGCCGCTTTGGTATAAATACAATGCGGTTCAGGAAGCGATCCGGCACTACGATATTTTTACGGAACCGACAGGTCGGCATCGGGTGAAAAATTTGATCTGGTACTTTCATCCAACGGAAAATTCGAACGGACTCGGCCAACTTTGGTATATGCCCTACGATTGGGATGCATCGTTCGGTCCGAACTGGAATAACGGTTGGGATAATACGCACAATGCGATTTACAATCACGATACCATTACCGATTCGCCAACTTGGCAATTGCCGATGGCTAATCGCGATCCGATGAAAATCGCTCACCGCAATGCGATCCGTGAGTTTCGTGATCTCGTGTGGTATCGAGAACCTTCGACCGGGCGTGGGCCTTTTGACGACATCATCGATGATGCGATGGCACCGATCGCGCAGTTCTACCAAGCCGACATGGCGCGCTGGCCGAATAATGCGGGCGCTGCGGGGTATTGGCCCGGTGGTGCTCCGGCGAAAGTCCAGGACATGAAAAATTTCTCATTCGTGAGTTGGTCTGATCCCTTTGGTGGCGATCCAGCTGTGGGTGCTGGTGGTCGTGCGGCGCACTTGGATGCCATCAGCGATGCGATTGATAGCGGCTTGTTACCAGCCACTCCGACGATCACTTATAATGGAGCACCAAGTTTTCCTGTCGATGGACTTGCTTTCGCGAGCTCTGCATTTGCCGATCCCCAAGGGTCTAACACATTTCAGGCGATGCAATGGCGCATCGGCGAAGTGACCGATGCCAATGCTCCCGCATACGATCCTCTTGCGGATCGGATCTACGAAGTTACACCCGTGTGGGAAAGTGGCACACGTACCAGTTTTGCGAGCACTCAATTGATCCCCGGGGCGGCATTGCGCGTAGGCCATAGCTATCGTGCACGAGTCCGTCATCAAGATAGCTCGGGCCGCTGGAGTCACTGGAGCGCGCCGGTTTCGTTTACGACCACGATTTCGAATTACGTCGAGATTCTCAAACAGAATTTGATGATTTCAGAAATCATGTATCATCCCGATGTGCCCAGTGCAGCTGAGGCCGCGGCGGGATTTGTTGAGTCGGATTTTGAATACATCGAGCTGCTCAACATATCGCCGAGCCTCACGCTCGATCTCACCAATGTGCGCTTCACCAAGGGTATTGATTTTGATTGGGCCTTTGCCTCGAGCACTTCACTCGCTCCGGGTCAGCGTGTTTTGATCGTGAAAAAACAAGCGGCATTCGTGATGCGATACGGAGTGGCTTCAGTCCCGATCGTTGGCGAGTGGGATTTGTTAGATAGTTTGTCGAACAACGGCGAGCAGCTGAAGTTATCTTATGGTGCTGGCGTAGCGATCAACGATTTTGTCTATGATGACTTGGCACCTTGGCCGACCGCTGCGGATACAGGATTTTATTCGTTAGTGTTGTTTGATCCCATGAGTGCACCCAACCACGGAATTGGCATCAACTGGCGCGCAAGCTATGTGATCAAAGGCACACCTGGCAGTAGTGAGTTCACATCCTACGCGGAGTGGGCTGCTCATTGGACTCTCAGTGACCCCGCAGGTGATCCTGATTGCGATGCTGTGGCCAATCGACTCGAATACATCCTCGGCGGCGATCCCTCAGATAACGATGTGAGCATTTTGCCTAAACCATCGCGGCAAGGTGCGAATCTTGTTTTAGAGTTTCAGCGGCGAGATGGAGCTGAATGGGGTGAAATGCTGATGCTCCAGAGCAGCTCGAATCTCTCCTCATGGCCACTTGCCAGTGAGGTTTTGCTTGGTTCATCCTCGGTTGCGGCGGGCGAGTTGGCTCATGGGATCAGTTATACCATCGAAGAAAATGGCACGGAACCTGATGACATTCGTATAACGATTCCTATCCTTGACGCGCCGAGGTTTTGGAGATTGCAAACCAGCTGGTAAACGAGCGATGTGGTTTGGCGCTTCCCTAGTTGTTTGGCTTATTGTATGCAAAAACTAGAGCATTTTCTTCCAAGTCGAGCCTTTAGATGAATTCTGTGCTAATGATTGCCTCAAGTTGCAGTGTGCGCAAAAACACAATTTTAATACGCAAAATCAAATTCTATTTCTCCAAAAAGTGGTATATACTTCGTATTCGTATGTGAGAAAGGCTTCTTCGAGGCTTCCATTCCGAGCAAAACCCCAAACATGATCTGTGAAAAATGCCATTTTTGATGGGATTTACGCGATAATGCCAAAACGAGGGCTTTGCCTAAATGGAAGCGCAACAAGCTCCATCGACCGCACACGTTTCCGAACCCATCGTCCACGAAAATGAAAAATCCGCAGTTGGTTCAAACCTCGAAACGAGGGTTCACTCTCATCATTACCATCAGCTTGCTGGTCTTGTTGACGATGGTAGCAGTGGGCGTCTTATCGCTTTCTTCCGTGACCTTGCGTGCTTCGAATCAAGGCTATGCCAGCGCTGTCGCACGGGCAAATGCACGACTGGCGTTGATGCTCGCGATTGGTGATTTGCAAGTGACGATGGGCCCTGACCGAGCTGCCACGGGAAAAGCTGGTTCATTGTTTCCCGATAGTCCACGACAGCATTTGTTGGGCGCATGGCAGGGTTTTGGCTGGCAAGCGCCGAGTGGCCTAGCGCCCGCCCCTAGCGAGAAACAACAAAATTTTTCGCGTTGGCTTACCTCTGTCAGCGATCAAACCGCGCGCTATGACATCAACTACGGCAGCACTGGCTCTGCTGCGGATGAAGTGTTTCTGATCAATTCTCAGACGAGTGGCACCTTGCCTAACAGGAATCCGGAATGGAAAGCGGAGCGACTCCCGTTGCGGGTGGGCAATCAAATCGGTGGCTTGGCTTATGGTGTGATGGATGAGACCATGAAACTACCCATCAACATGGAAGATCAAGAGGCGGGAAATGCCATGGATAATTACGCACATCGCTTAGTGCCTCCCTCGACGAGACCCGAAGTGATCGATCCTGATTTTACATGGAAAAATCCCGAGGGGCTGATCTCACTACCCACAGCATCTTTGGCCTTAGCGAAAAAGTCTGAATCCTTTGCAGCACGCCAGCAGGATCTCAGCATCGGCTCCTACGGGCTGTTGACCGATCCCGTGAGTGGTGGTCTCAAAATTGATCTTACACCGTTGATGGAAGGCACGGCTGGCGCGAATATCACAAGTGTCACTGGTTCAACCACTCCGTACTACAGCGTTACAGATGGCGCGCCTACTTGGGACTACTTGCGCAGCTACTACCAACTCTATAAACGCACCATCACCCCAGGCGCACCGAGCGTGCGTCTTACAACCGCCAATGAATTGCGCCCCAGTTCGGTTGGGCTAAAGCCATCCCCAGCCACGGCCTCATTGCTGCCTGTGATTGCCAAGCTTCAGATCATGTTCTCGATGGTTTCACACCATCACCACATTGGCGAACGTATCCAATTTCACAATGAAAAAGCTATGCCGCGAGGCAATACCAATCACGCTGTACCTCACCTCGTTTATGAGCCGATCATCACGCTCTATAATCCGTATGATGTCTCTCTCGAGTTTACTTCCTTGCGCGTGCGCATATCCGATCCCCCCGTGGGTTTTCAATTTCAAAAGCACGATATCGCAAAGGGTAATAATCCATGGTATCGTCAAGAATTTGCGAACGGTGAATACCACAGTCTCGCGCGCTTTCAGATCGCCAATGAGAAGAATAATTCCGCACGAAAATTTTTTACCTATCACTTGAAAAACAAAAGTACTTCGGGAACTCCGGGCGGTACCTTGAAGTTGCTACCGGGTGAAGTTCGCGTTTTTTCAGCCTACGTCGAGAAAAATTGGACATGGGGCATGGAGACATCGGGTGGTTACACACCGCGCTCATTCTTTGACTGGAACGCAGGTGATGACTTGGGCAATATCGACCGCCGCAGTAGCAACCAGTTTGGCTTGGATGCCATTCCTGGCGTCGACTTCCGTGCTGGATTGCAAACCGATCACATGAGCTATGGTGGCGGCCGTCCTGCGGATTCGCGCTACGATTTTGAGGTTGCTAACAACTGGGGCGGTGGTTTCCTTTCGATGAAGCTCACGGATGAAGTCACGGTGAATGCGCGTGCGCAACGCTGCGTCACAGATGCTTCTCTTCCTGATTTCCGAGTTGATTTGTTGGCCGGTGTGAATACAGCCGCTACTGGCGATATTCTCCGCACCTATGATTTTCGTTTTGCCAATCCTGCAACCGAGCTCGGCTTGACTACCACCATCACTAGGCGTTTTCGCAATGCAGATATCTTACAAAGTCCCGCTGACAAAACACCAGGCGGTAAAAGTCCTTTTGCAATCTTGACGATGTCGGCGAAGACCACTCGCGATGTTCGAGACGATAGCAAAGCATGGTTGCAAAACAATTTTGCCACGGAAGGCGCATCTCAGCAAACAACCAAAGTGGGCGCAGCGGTGCAAAGTTACGATGTTCGCTTGCAGGAAGTGACCAGCTACAATCAGTTTCCCGGCGTTGAGATCGACCCGAGCACGGATCGCGGATTTTATGGTGCTCGTCCTACCTCGCGCGATGGTGTCTCCGTTGTGCCGATGTATCGTGTTCCTGTTCAGCCTGCTGCTTCGTTGGGCGCGTGGATTGCCGGAAACTTAGTGACCAGCTCGCTGTTTCCGCGCGTCAATTATCCGTTAGGAAATTCGTTCGCGCATCCGATGTTACCTTCGGGCGCGATTACTCAATCATCACCCATGGGAGGTAGTCAGAAATTGTTAGATCACAGCTATCTCATGAATGCAAGCTTGTGGGATCGCTACTTTTTCTCAAGTGCCACCGACAACAACAGTGTGATGTTTGCTGATAAACGTACGCGTAGCGTGGTGTTGAACGATTTCTTTACACAGACAAAACCGATGTTGAACAATCGCTTGGTGGCAGTATGTGGTGATGAGTCGGCAGAAAATCTAGCATCACGGGTGGCTGCGATGGACTCGAAGACCCAGGCGCAGCAATTCGCTCAATTTGCGATGATCAAAAATCCTTTTAACGTCAATAGCGACTCGATTGATGCATGGCGCGGAGTTCTCTCTTCCTTGCGCGATCACGACGTGATGGGCTGGAACAATAGCACATTTTCTTCGCCTGAAAAAACGGCATTTTCGCGAGTGGGCGTGCCCGTGGCTGGTTCTTCTGATGACCCGAATCCGAACAATTCTGTGAATGCGCAAGGTCAGTTGCGCTGGGCTGGATATCGTGCACTCACCGACAAGCAGATTGAAGAATTGGGCCAGCAGATCGTTTTGCAAATCCGTGAACGTGCCAAGGCTGATAAGGCTCCATCTTTGTCACTAGGTGATTTTGTCAATCGTCGCATCGGCAGCGATAACGATCTGCATGCCTTGAAAGGAATCTTGCAAACGGCAATTGATCTCACAGACATCAACAATCAAAACCACAACTTGGATTCGATCAATCTCGCCGATCCCGTGGGCAATCGTGGCACAGCAGTGGCCAATCGTGCCGCACTGCGCGGCAACAGTGCCGATGGTGCTCCCTCGATCCTCACGCAAGGAGATTTGATGACGGCATTGGCGCCGATCATCACGGTGCGTGGCGACACCTTCACCGTCCGCGCCTATGGCGAATCTCGTTCGGTGGATGGCAATACCGTGCTAGCTCGTGCATGGTGTGAGGCGACGGTGCAACGCACGGTCGAGTATGTCGATCGCACCAATGCTCCCGTCGATCGTGACCTCAGTCTGACCAATATTGGTAAGACAGGCTTGAAAGATCTCAGTCTCACCAATAAGGTCTTTGGCCGCCGTTTGGTGATTACCACATACCGCTGGCTGAACGCTGCGGAAATCTAACAGAAACTTTTATGCGTAATTTCTTTTTCTCCCTTTTCTCAATCGCTCTTCTTCCTCTCTCTTTGGTGAGTGCCCCAAATGCCGTGCCGGGCGCGCGTCAAGTGCAGTTGCGCTTGCTATCGTTTTACTCCGAATCCGCTATGCCGGAGCTTTATGCTCACAATGCCCAAAACCCTGAAAAAGGAGTTGGTATGTTGACTCCGCTGAAAAATTACCTCAACCACGAATCGGTGACCGTGAGTTTGAACAGCGATTCGATATTGTTCACAGCCAGTGCGCAAGCGCCGAAGGCAGATGAAGTGTTTGCGAAGGTGACCTTGCCCAGGAAAGGCACTCAGTTCATGCTGGTGTTTTTTCCTGGTGAAACAAAAGGCTCCTTCCGCGTGATGGCGCTCGATGACAGTCGCAAGGCATTTCCGTTAGGTTCCTTTCGCGTCATGAATTTGGCACACAGCAATGTGAGACTTACCCTAGAAACGACCAACTACGATTTCACTCCTGGCAAGGAAATCATCATCGAGGATCCACCCGTCAAGGACAACAATCACAGCGGTATGTATTGCTTCGCGCAAATCAGCGGCAAGTGGGAGCGCATCGGTTCAGGCCTGTGGCCGCATCCCGGGATCAAGCGCGATGTGCAGTTTTTCTTTGAAAATCCTCAGACGAAATTGATCGAGTTGCGTGGTTTCCGCGACATCTCACCGCCTAGTGCCACAGCGCCAGCCGTGGTGACTCCTTGATTCCAACAGGAAAGATGGAATCTGTAGGTGAAGATTTTTCACTAGTGATTTCGCTGGTTATAAAACCCAGAATCCGAAGTAGGAACCACGTAATACTCAAAACACACGAAAGGTTGAGTATAATGGGAATGATTCATGCACCAAAATGTGATGAGTGCAGACCAACTAATTTCTAAACT